>NZ_WBWE01000010.1 GCF_008932435.1 Brucella pseudintermedia
TCAAGCAAAAGGGAAAGCCGAGCAAAGTCGCACTCGTCGCCGTCATGCGAAAAATGATCATTATCCTCAACGCGAGAATCCGGGACGCAAACGCAACGGTGCTTGACACCTAACACCGTTGCTTTTTGGTTTCAGGCCCTGGCCTTCAGGGACTGGTAGCTCTTGACCGCGATCACGAGGACAATGCCGATCAGAATGGCGAGCACTGCTTGCAGGAAAGAGGTTGCGATCCATTCGAAGGCCGCTGAAAAACGGGTGCCTTCAGTCGGCAGATGCGAAACGATGGAATGGATGAAGGCTTCCACGCTGTGGATGCCGATGGAATCCAGTCCGTGAACGATGATGCTGCCGCCCACCCACAGCATGGCGACGGTGCCGACAGTGCTCAGGACTTTCAGGATTACGGGCATGCCCGCGACCAGTCCCTTGCCGAGCTGCCTGCCGAAAGCGCCATGGCTGTTGCGCACCAGCGAGACGCCCATGTCGTCGAGCTTCACGATGATGCCGACAACGCCATAAACGGCAAAGGTAATCAGTATGGCAACGGCGGCGAGGATAGCCGCCTGCGTGTAGATGTTTGACGGGGCCAGCCCGGCCAGCGTCAGCGCCATGATTTCCGCCGACAGGATGAAGTCCGTGCGGATCGCCCCGTTGACGGTGGTTTCCTCGATCTCGACGGCTGTGGCGCCTTTGGTTTCCTCGTGCTCCTCCTCCCTGTGCGGAATGAAGAACTCCACCAGCTTTTCCGTTCCTTCGAACGAGAGATAGGCGCCGCCGATCATCAGGAGCGGCATGATGAAGGACGGGGCGAAATAGCCCAGAACGAGCGCCAGCGGCAGCAGGAAAACAAGCTTGTTGCGCAGCGATCCCTTGGTGATTTTCCAGATGACCGGCAATTCGCGTTCCGGCTTCAGCCCCACGACATATTTCGGCGTAACGGCCGTATCGTCGATGACGATGCCCGCCGCCTTGGCGCTGGCTTTTGCCGTCTGTCCCGCGACATCGTCGAGCGAAGCTGCCGCCATTTTCGCAATGGCCGCGACATCATCGAGAAGTGCGAACAAGCCGGATGCCATGGGAAACCTTTCCGTGTCAGATAAGCGGTAGCTAAACGTTTAAGGGGCGCTACGTCCAGACAGAAATCCTCTTGCCTTCAACTGTATCTGAAATGGATACAATCTGTGCAGCATCGTCAATATTTTAAGTCCTGTAGCAATGGCTATATTGGCGGCAACACAACAGGAGAGATCGCCATGCTTAATCAGATCAAGGGCCTCCACCACGTCACCTCGCTTGCCGCCGATGCGCGCTCCAACAACCGGTTCTTTACCGATGTGCTCGGGCTGCGCCGCGTCAAGAAGACCGTCAATTTCGACGATCCCAGCGTTTATCACCTCTATTATGGCGACGAAGTCGGCACGCCCGGCACCGTCATGACCTATTTCCCGTTCCCCGGCATACCGCGCGGTCGCGACGGCACGGGCGAGGTGGGAACGACCGTCTTTGCCGTGCCGCAAGGCTCGCTCGGTTTCTGGAAGGATCGTTTTGAACAGTCTGCCGTCAAGGTTGAATCCGAGGACGAGGCGTTCGGTGAAAAGCGTATCCACTTCCGCGGGCCGGATGGCGACAGCTTCGCACTGGTCGAAGTGAAGGATGATCCGCGCGCGCCGTGGGCGCATGACGGGATTGATCCTGAAAACGCCATTCGCGGCTTTCATTCGGTCTCGATGCGGCTTCGCGATGAGGGCGCCACAGCCGAATTGCTGAACTATATGGGCTATCAGAAGCTCGATGCGAAGGACGGCACCACCCGCTTCATCATGCCGGACGGCAATGGCGCTGGCGTCATCGATCTTGAAACCCTTCCGGCAGTCGGCCGCAACCAGCAGGGTGCGGGTTCGGTGCATCACGTGGCATTTGCCGTCGAAAACCGCGAGAAGCAACTGGAAGTGCGCAAGGCGCTGATGGATACGGGTTATCACGTCACGCCGGTCATCGACCGCGATTATTTCTGGGCGATCTATTTCCGCACGCCGGGCGGCGTATTGTTCGAGGTGGCGACCAACGAACCCGGTTTCGACCGCGACGAGGACACGGCGCATCTTGGCGAAGCATTGAAGCTCCCGGCACAGCACCAGCATCTGCGCAGCTATCTTGAAGAACATCTCGACAAGATCTGAGGCGCAGGGAGGAAACGGACATGACCATTCAAACCTATGAGCACCGGCTGAAGGCCGGTGCGGAAGGCGCGCCGCTTTTCATCGTGTTTCATGGCACAGGCGGCGATGAGAACCAGTTTTTCGGTCTGGCGGAACAGCTTTTGCCGGACGCGACCATCGTATCGCCGCGCGGTGACGTGTCGGAGTTTGGCGCGGCACGCTTCTTCCGCCGCACGGGCGAGGGCGTCTACGACATGGAAGACCTTGCCCGCGCCACCGACAAGATGGCCGGTTTCATCGCCGGGCTGGTGGCCGAGCACAGGCCGTCGGAAGTGATCGGGCTTGGCTATTCCAACGGGGCCAACATCATGGCGAACCTTTTGATCGAGAAAGGCAAGGTCTTTGATAAGGCAGCGCTTCTGCATCCGCTGGTGCCGTTCAGCCCGAAGGACAATCCAGCGCTCGAGGGCGCGAAAATTCTCATGACCGCCGGGCGGATGGACCCCATCTGTCCGCCGGACCTGACGGAAGCGCTGGCGCATTATTTCGAGCGCCAGAAAGCCGATGTCGAACTTGTCTGGCATCCGGGCGGGCACGAATTGCGCCAGACGGAACTGGCGGCAGTCCAGTCGCTTCTCGGAAATTAAAGCATTTCCAGCAAAAGTGGGCACCGGTTTTGCGTCCGGAAATGCGTTGGAAAGAAAGCATTTCCAGCAAAAGTGGGCACCGGTTTTGCGTCCGGAAATGCGTTTGAGCAAAGATGCCGCCGTTCGGAAATGAGCGGCGGCATTATTGTTCCGGCTTCCTCTTGCAAAAATCATTATATATTATATTCAATTGTATATTGATTATGAGGTGACGAGATGGAAGCGATTTCGGGCCGCGCGCCCGCCGATGAAAAAAGGATGACGCGCGCGGAAATGGAAGGGCGGGCGGCAGAGGTCGCCGAACTTCTGAAAACGCTGTCGCACCCGGCGCGGCTGATGCTGGCCTGCACCCTTGCAGAAGGTGAATATTCGGTCGGCGAGCTGGAGGAAGCGCTTGGCATCCATCAGCCGACGCTGTCGCAGCAACTGGGCGTGTTGCGGGAGGCGGGCGTGGTCGAAACCCGCCGCGAAGCGAAACAGATTTTTTATCGGCTGACGGAAGCGAGAGCCGCGCAGCTTATCGAGGCGCTCTATGGCATTTTCTGTGCGCCGGAGGGCCGGTCATGATAGCGACCTATCTGCAATCGCTGGCAGGCGGAATGCTGCTTGGGCTTTCCGCAGTCCTGCTTCTTGTCCTGAACGGGCGCATCGCTGGCATCAGCGGCATCGTCGGGCGGCTTCTGGGCGGGCAGCAGGTTCCGGCCAATGCGGTCTTTGTCGTCGGCCTCGTTCTGGGACCGATCATTTATGCAGCAATCTATGGCTCTTTTCCCGCAGTCACGCTGGCCATGTCTTGGCCCGTCATTGTCGTGGCAGGGCTTCTGGTCGGCATTGGCACCCGCATGGGGTCGGGCTGCACGTCAGGCCACGGCATTCTCGGCATGGCGCGGTTTTCCAGACGCTCCATCGCGGCGACTCTCACTTTCCTCATAACCGGCATTGTGGTTGCCACCATTTCGGGAGCGTTCCTGTGACACAATCGGCATTTGCGCGCCTTTCCGTGACCTTGCTTGCCGGTGCGATATTCGGTTTCGGCCTGTCGCTGTCGGGCATGATCGATCCCTCCCGCGTGACGGGCTTCCTGAATATTGCAAGCGGCCATTGGGACCCGAGCCTCGCCTTCGTGCTGGGCGGTGCTCTTCTGGTGGCAATCCCCGGCGTGATGTTGCAGCGGCGCATGGCGCGGCCCGTGCTCGACCGGTCTTTTCATCTCCCGGAAAGGACGGATATCGACAGGCGGCTGATTGCCGGTTCCGCCATCTTCGGCGCGGGCTGGGGGCTCGCTGGCTTCTGCCCCGGTCCCGTTGTGTCCGCACTATCCATGGGGTTGCCGCAGGTCTGGCTCTTTGTCGCGATGATGGCTCTGGGTATGCTGTTCCACGACCGCATCATGGGCCGGGCGGCAGCGCAGGCATCCAAATCCTGAGCCAGCTCGTCAAATTACCCTTTTAATAGCGAGATGAATGAGTTAGGCACCCTTTGATTATTGTCGAGGGAGCCGCGCCATGGCTGGATTGCTGAAACGCTTTGCCGGATATTACCGTCCGCATCGTGGGCTGTTCGCGCTGGATTTTTCCAGCGCGGTGGCATCCGGCCTGCTTGAGCTTGCCTTTCCGGTCGCCGTCACGCTTTTCATCGACAGGCTGCTGCCCACCGGTCAGCTCGGCGTGATTGCCCTCGCTGCGGTTGGCCTGCTTGCCATTTATGTGCTCAACGCCTTCCTGCAAGTCATCGTGACCTATTGGGGGCATATGCTCGGCATCAAGATTGAGACCGAGATGCGCCGCAAGGCCTTCGATCATTTGCAGAAGCTCTCCTTCGGTTTCTTCGACAACCAGAAGACCGGCCATCTGGTGGCGCGGCTGACCAAGGATCTGGAAGAAATAGGCGAGGTGGCGCATCACGGCCCCGAGGACGTCTTCATTGCGGTGATGACGCTGATCGGCGCCTTCATCCTCATGGTGTGGGTGCATCCGCCGCTGGCGCTGATTACCGCCGTCATCGTGCCGCTGTCGGCCTATGTCACCACCCGTTACGGCGGGCGCATGACCAATACATGGCACGCGCTTTACCGGCGCGTCGGCGATTTCAACGCGCGGATCGAGGAAAATGTCGGCGGCATCCGCGTCGTTCAGGCCTTTACGAACGAAGACCACGAGCGACGGCTTTTCGCCGAGAGCAACGACAAATACCTGACCACCAAGCTCGCCGCCTACAAGATCATGGCTGCGTCCATGTCGCTCTCCTACCTGTCGATGCGCTTCGTGCAGGTCGTGGTGATGCTGGCGGGCGCATGGTTCGTGGTGCGTGGCGAACTGACCGCCGGCGGGTTTGTCGGCTTCCTGCTGCTGGTCAATGTGTTCTTCCGTCCGATCGAAAAGATCAATTCGGTCATCGAAACCTATCCGAAGGGGATCGCCGGTTTCCAGCGTTACACGGAGTTTCTCGACACGCGCCCGGACATTGCGGACCGCTCCGGTGCGCAGACAGTTGCCCGCCTGACCGGCGATATCGAATATCGCGATGTGAGTTTCGGCTATAGCGCGGACCGCCCCATCGTCGATGGTCTCGACATTTCCATTCGCGCGGGCGAAACGATTGCCTTCGTTGGTCCGTCCGGTGCGGGCAAGACGACGATCTGCTCGCTGCTGCCGCGCTTCTATGATGTGACGAAGGGCGCGATACTTGCCGATGGCATCGACATTCGCGACATGACGCTGAAATCCCTGCGCTCCAACATCGGCATCGTCAGTCAGGATGTGTTCCTGTTCGCCGGGACGATCCGGGAAAATATCGCCTATGGCCGTCTGGATGCAACCGAGGCGGAAATCGTCGACGCTGCGCGCCGCGCGCGGCTTGATGGCGTCATTGCCAGCCTGCCGGATGGCTTTGAGACGGTGATCGGCGAGCGCGGCGTGAAGCTTTCGGGCGGACAGAAACAGCGCTTGGCCATTGCGCGCATCTTCCTGAAAAACCCGCCCATCCTGATCCTTGATGAAGCAACGTCCGCGCTCGACACCGAAACCGAGCGCGCCATTCAGCAGTCGCTCGCCGAACTTTCGCAAGGCCGCACGACGCTGGTGATCGCGCATCGCCTCGCAACCATCGTCAACGCCGATCGCATTCTGGTGGTGGAGGGCGGGCGCATCGCGGAGCAGGGCAGTCATGCCGCGCTTCTGGCCGTGAAGGATGGGCGCTACAGGCGCCTGCATGTCGCGCAGGCCAGGCTCGATGAGGGGCATTCTTCCGCGGCGGAATAGAGGCCCGGAACCATCACGCATTTCTGAATTCTGGCGGGGAAGACGAGCCGCCGCGCCGTCTTTCTGCTGTCTGCCGGCTATCAGCAATTCTCTCTTTGATATCTGATGTATCAGATATTGACATATCAGATTCTCTGTTTCAGGATCAGGTGCAAGTTCATGACAAACAGGTGTTGCCTTGGGTGATAACGTTTCCCCCCTTTCTCCGATCAAGGTGAAGAGCCTCAGGGATCATGTGCATGACAATCTGCGGGAGGCGATCATTTCCGGCCGGATCAAGTCTGGCGAGAAGCTGAACGAGAGGCAACTCGCTTCCGATCTGGGCATCAGCACGAGCCCGTTGAAAGAGGCGCTGCGCCAGCTGGAAGGGGAAGGGCTGGTCAGGACCGAGGCGCGGCGCGGCACGTTCGTATCGTTCAATGCGCGGCAGGCCGAGGAAATGACGCTCGCCCGCGCCGCGCTGGAAAGCATCATTGCGCGGCAGGCGGCCAAGCACGGCAGCGAGGAGGCGTTCGGTTTCCTTCGCGCCGTGATCGAGGAAATGCGGGCGGCGGTGGAGGCGGGCAGCGTCGATCTGCTGATCGAACTGAACGAGAAGTTTCATGACGGCATTCATGAGGCATCGGGCTGCGAATATCTGCGCCGGTTGCAGAATGCGCAGCGCATGTATGACCACGCCGCAAGGGTGACTGTCCTGTCACGCGAGGATGTGCGGCGGCAGTCGTTCAACGAGCATGAGGCGATCATGCAGGCAATTACGGCGCGCAACGGCGATCTGGCCGAGCGGCTGATGCGCGAGCATATCGTGAAAGCGGGGGATACGCATATCGAACTGGTCTTCTGACCGGTACATTGGGAGGAAATGATGGATTTAGCGGGCTACCGCCGGGTGCTTCGCGGCATTTCGGGCGTGCATGCGACTGCCTATGACGCAAGGGGCGAGATCGATGCCGGGCTGACGGGCGGGATCGTCGGGCGCATCGCGCAGGCAGGTGTTCATAACATCGTCACCGGGGGCAATACCGGCGAATTCTACAGCCTCACCGAGAATGAAGTCATCCGGCTTCAGGCCATCGCCATTGCCGCGGTTGACGGAAAGGCTGCCGTAACCGCTGCAGCCGGGCGTTCGGTGCGCGAGGCGATCCGGGTCGCGAGCGCGGCAGGCAAGGCGGGCGCTGATGGCGTGATGATCCACCATCCGCTCGACCCCTTTGCCGCGCCCCATGCGCAGGTGGACTACTTCATCGCCATTGCCGAAGCCGTCGACCTGCCCATCGTCGCCTATATCCGCTCGGACCTGATCCCGCTTGATGAAATGGTGCGCCTTGCCACCCATCCGAAGGTCGCAGGCGTCAAGTTCGCGTCGCAGAACACCATGCTCTTCTTCGAGTGCTGCCGCGCGACGAAGGGCACGGAAGCGACCTGGATCTGCGGTCTGGCGGAAAGCTGGGCCTTGCCGTTCTACGCCCTCGGCGGGCGTGGTTTCACCTCCGGCCTCGTCAATGTCGCGCCGAAGCGCTCGCTTGCCGTGTGGAATGCGCTGGAAGCGGGAGATTTCGCAAAAGCGAGGGCTGTGGTCGAAAGCATTGCCGATTTCGAGACCATGCGCACCAAATACCGCAACGGCGCCAATGTGACCGTTGTGAAGGAAGCACTGCAAATCCAGGGATTTGAGGTTGGCAAGGTGCGGCTTCCCGGATTGCCGCAGCTTGAAACGAATGATCGCGAGACGCTTCGCAAGATCGTCTCCGGCTGGGAGACCGATGGCATTGTCTGACAAATGAAACCCGGGCGTCCTGACAGGGAGAAGAGGGACGCACCGGATAACCAGAAAGTGGAGGAGAACATGAACAAGGGAATTTCACGCCGCACATTCATGGCGGGGGCCGGGATTGCGACCGGCATGGGCATCATGCTGCCGAAGGGCGTTTGGGCGCAGTCGGCGAAACTGCCGTCCTCGCCGGTGGCGCTTAATGTCATCGATGCCGCGGGGAATCTGGCGCTGACCCAGCCGATCTTCGATAATTTTGCAGCCGAGCAGAAAGCGCTTGTGTCGCGCTTCACCTTCAACAAGGCGCCTGCGCCGGAACTGCCGGGCAAGATCAAGGCGCAGCAGCGCGCCAACCGCATCGACATCGACATGGTGATCGTCGGGCCGGATGCGCTTTCCGCCGGGCTTGCCGACGATATCTGGACCGACATCATCGCGCTGCCGGACAACGGCCTGCCCAAGTTGCAGGATATCTATCTGGAACCTGCATGGCGTATGCAGGAAATGTCGAAGGGCAAGGGCGTCGTCGTTTCCTATTATCCATCCGGCCCCCTGCTTGAATATCATCCGGACAAGGTGAAGACCCCGCCCAAGACCGCTGAAGAACTGCTCGCCTGGACGAAGGAAAATCCGAACAAGTTCATCTATGCCCGCCCGGCCAATTCCGGTCCGGGGCGCACCTTCCTGATGGGGCTTCCCTATCTTCTGAAGGACAGCGACCCGAAAGACCCGGTCAAGGGCTGGGACAAGACCTGGGCCTATCTGAAGGAACTGCACAAGAATATCGAATATTACCCGGCAGGCACGGGCGCGCTCATGAAGGAACTGGGCGAAGGCACCCGCGACATGACGGTGACGACAACCGGCTGGGACATCAATCCGCGCGCGCTCGGCGTGGTGCCGAAGGAAATGGGCGTCAGCAAGCTCGACGGCTTCCACTGGGTTTGCGACGCGCATTATTTCGCGATCCCCAAGGGCGTGCCGGAGGAAAAGGTCGCGGTGCTGATGGAGTTCATCAAGTTCGCGCTCAAGCCCGACCAGCAGGCCTATTCCTATGATGCCGGTTATTTCTATCCGGGGCCTGCGGTGAAGGACGTCACCATCGAAATGGCGCCGAAGGAAAGCCAGAACATCATCGCCGAGTTTGGCCGTCCGGAATATGCCGACTGGATCGCCAATAATCCGATCGAGCTGCCGCTTGAGCCGGAGGCGCTGGTCGCTGCGTTCCGCCGCTGGGACGAAGAGGTCGCCGGGGGCTGAGGCCGCCTGCGGAATTTCCGGGCGAGCCGCATCTCGTCCGGAAACGCTCTTGCTCGTCAAACAAATCATGGTGTTTGCGCCAATGTCATTTCAAGAACTCCGGCTCGACCGCATGAGCCGTTCATTCGGGACTTTCGCTGCCCTGAGGGATATCAACCTCACGATCCGCAAGGGCGAGTTCATCGCGCTTCTGGGGCCTTCCGGCTGCGGAAAATCGACGGCTCTCAACTGCATCGCCGGGCTTCTCGGCACGACGGGCGGCGGCATCTATATCGACGAGCGGCGTGTGGACCAGTTGAAGCCCGAGGATCGCGGCTTCGGCATGGTTTTCCAGAACTATGCGCTGTTTCCGCATATGAACGTTTTGCAGAATGTCGGCTTCGGCCTCAAGATGCGTGGTCTGGCAAAGAGCGAGATCGAAAAGCGCGCGCGGGCCGCACTGGCTCTGGTGCGCCTGCAGGGCCAGGAAGAAAAACTGCCCGGACAGCTTTCCGGCGGACAGCAGCAGCGCGTGGCGATCGCCCGCGCCATCGTCATCGAGCCGCCTGTGGTTCTCATGGACGAGCCGCTTTCCAATCTCGACGCCAAGCTGCGCCTTGAGATGCGCGCCGAAATCCGCCGCATCCATAACCAGCTTGGTTCGACCACGATTTATGTGACCCATGATCAGGACGAGGCCCTGTCGCTGGCCGACCGTATCGTGGTTCTGCGCGATGGCGAAATCCGGCAGGTCGGCAAGCCGCACGAGCTTTACGAAGAGCCGCGCTATCGCGACGTTGCGGCTTTCATGGGCTTCCGCAATGCCTTGCCGGGCAAGGTTCTGCGCGTCGAGGACGGGCAGGCGGTCATTTCCGTTGCGGGAAGTGAACTCGCCGGGCGCGCCATGGACGAGCTTCGGCCGGGCGATGATGCCGTGCTGATGGCCCGTGGCGATGATGTTATGTCCGGTTCGGGCCATCGCAACGACTTGCAGGCGACCGTCGAGACCATCGAATATCGCGGGCGTGAATATGTCGGCACCGCCCGCACCGAAACCGGGATGGAACTGATCTTTCACGGGCCGCAAGGGGTGGAACCCGGCAGCCGCATTGTGCTGGGCATCGATGCGGGCCGCGCGCTGGTCTTTCCGGCGGAGGGCTGAACCATGGCAGTGGAGACCTATGCAGACGCACCGCTTAAACCCGGCTTGCGGCAACGCCTCGCCAATCGCGGCTTTGATGGCGTCACCCTTCTGATCCTGCCTGCGCTGCTTTTTGTGGTGGGCGTGTTCATCTATCCGTTTCTTTACGGGCTGGTACTGTCCTTCAACCCGCTCGACGGGGGCGGGGCGCTGGCCAATTACCGCAAGTTCTTCTCCGATCCCTATCTCTACAAGACCATCGGCGCGACGCTGTGGCTGGCGGTTCCCGTCACCATCATCAGCGTTCTTTTCGCGGTTCCCATTGCCATGCGTGTGCGCCTGATGCGCCGCCAGCGCCTGCTGACCACGATCCTCGTCCTGCCGGTGACGCTCGGCACCGTCCTGATCGCGGAGGGCCTGCTGAACTATCTGGGGCCGCAAGGCTGGTTCAGCCGCACGCTCATCACCATCGGCCTCATCGACAGCCCGTTGAAGCTCACCAACAATTACTGGGGCGTCTTCGCATCGCTGGTCATCACGGTGTTTCCGTTCACCTTCCTGCTGACGCTTTCCTACATAACCGGCATCGACCCCGCTTTGGAGCGCGCCGCCGCCACCCATGGCGCCAATAGCTGGCAGCGCTTCCGCCATGTCATGCTGCCGTTGCTGGTGCCGGGCCTGGTCGTCGCGGCCTGCCTCACCTTCGTACAGGCCTTCGCCGTGTTTCCCTCCGCCGTGCTGCTTGGCGCGCCGTCGGGACCGACGCGCGTGATCTCCATTGCAGCGGCACAGGCAGCTTTCGAGCAATATGACGACTCCATGGCCTCATCCATCGCGATGATCATGGCGGCGGTCCAACTGCTGGTCGTCGGCGCGCTTCTCGGCGTGCGTTCGCTCTTCTATCGCGGTTCCACCGCCGGCGGAAAGGGATAGGCCATGATCCGCGATACTTCCATCCTTTCCAAGCTCTGGATCACCGTTGTCTGGCTCGTGACCGGCTTCTTCGTGCTCAATGTCCTTGCGGTCATCATGGCGGTGGTGGTTTCGAGCTTCGGCACGCGCTGGCTCGGCACCTGGTTGCCGGACGCATTCACCACCCGGTGGTATGCGGCGGCATGGGCGGAATTCCAGCTTGATCAGGTGCTGCTTGTCACCTTTCAGGTCGTCTTTGCCGTGGTCATCCTGTCGGGCATTCTGGGCGTGACGGCGGCCTATGCCATGGCGCGCCGCGATTTTCCCGGCAAGAAGCTTGTGCTTTTGATCTTCCTGCTGCCGCTTCTGGTGCCGCCGATAACCTTCGGCATTCCGCTGGCGACCGTGCTTTACAAGTTCGGCGTGGGCGGCACGTTCTGGGGCGTGGTGCTTGCCAATCTCGTACCCACGGTCCCCTTCGTCATTCTGGTGATGATCCCCTTCATCGAGCAGATCGACCCGAAGGTGGAGGCTGCGGCGCGCGTGTTCGGCGCAGGCACGTTCAAGCTCTTCATCCATGTGCTTCTGCCCATGCTGATGCCGGGCGTCCTCGCGGCCATGCTTCTGGTTCTGGTGCGCACGGTGGCGATGTTCGAACTGACCTTCCTCACCGCCGGGCCGACATCGCAGACGCTGGTGGTCGCGCTCTATTATTCGGTGTTCGCCGCCGGGGTCCGCTCCGTGCAGTCCATCGATGCCATGGCGGTCATCTACATGGTCACATCGCTGGTCTGGCTGCTTCTGGCGCTGCGCTTCGTCAATCCGACGCAGATCGTGGCACGCAACCGTCAACCGTCCGCACATTGAGGCAACAGGATGAAAATCACCGCTATTGAAACGGTGCAGCTTCCGCACCTCAATAATATCTTGTGGGTGCAAGTGCATACCGACGAAGGTATCGTCGGGCTTGGCGAGACTTTCCGCGGGGCAAATGCGGTTGCGGCCTATATTCACAGCGATGTTGCGCCGCTGCTCCTCGGCCAGAACCCGCTGGAGATCGACCGTATCTCCAAGCTGCTTCTGGAGCCCTATGTCGGTTTTCGTTCCTCAGGCGTGGAAATCCGAGCAGCGTCGGCCATCGACATCGCGCTTTGGGATATTTTCGGCAAGCTGACCGGCCAGCCGATCCACCAGTTGCTGGGCGGCCTGTCGCGCCCGTCGATCCGCACCTACAATACCTGCGCCGGTTACACCTATAACAAGAGCGGCGCGCGCCGCTATATCGGCGATGCCGATGAGGCGAAGGAGGGCCCCTACGAGGACCAGCTTGCCTTTCACAGGGATGCGGGCGCGCTTGCCGAAAGCCTCCTGTCGGAAGGCATAACGGCCATGAAAATCTGGCCCTTCGATCCGTTTGCCGTCGCTTCCGGCGGGAACTTCATCCATGCGGGTGATCTCGACAAGGCGCTGCAACCGTTCCGCCAGATACGCGATGCGGTCGGCGACCGGATGGAAATCATGGTCGAGTTCCACTCCATGTGGGATCTCACATCGGCGCTGGCCATCGCGCGCGAGCTGAAAGCCTTCCGGCCATTCTGGTCGGAAGATCCGATCAAGATGATGAACCCGCAGGCGCTGGCCATCTATGCGCGACAGTCCGGCATTCCGGTCTGCGCCAGCGAAACCATGGCGACGCGCGCGCAATTCCTCGATGTGCTGCGCGCCGATGCTTCCGACTATGTGATGCTCGACATTTCATGGTGCGGCGGGCTTTCGGAAGCCAAGAAGATCGCCACCATGGCCGAGGCATTCCAGCGCCCTATCGCGCCGCATGACTGCACCGGCCCGGTGGTGTTTGCTGCCTCGATCCACCTGTCGCTCAATGCGCCGAATGCGATCTATCAGGAGTCGGTCCGCGCCTATTACACATCCTGGTATCGCGATCTGGTGACGGTGATGCCGCGCATCGAGAACGGCCTGATCTACCCGTTTGAAGGCGTGGGGCTTGGACTGGAACTCTCCGGTTTCGTGCTCGATCACCCCGACGTCATCCGCAGAAAGACGGAGGCTGGATGATGGGGCCGTTTCGCTGCATAGCCGATATGCGCGGGCAACTGATGGAAAGCCCGGTCTGGGATGACCGCAGGCAGACACTCTTTGCCTGCGATATCGAGGCGGGCCGCATATATGAAATCGACCTTGACCGGGGTCCGCTTCGCGAATGGTCTTTCGCAAGCAAGGTGGCAAGCTTCGGATTGACCGAAAGCGGGCGGCTTGTCGTGGCGCTTTCGCGCGAGGTCATCCTGTTCGATCCCGAAACCGGCAATCGGGAAACGCTATGGTCTGCCTTTGAGGAGCCCGCCACCTCTCGCCTCAATGACGGCAAGGTCGGTCCCGATGGTGCGTTCTGGGTCGGCAGCATGGATGGCCGTCCCGAGCGGGAAACTATCTCGCGGCTCTATCGGGTGACCGGAAATGGCGATGCATCCGTGAAGGCCGAGGGTTTCAGGATTTCAAACGGCCTCGCCTGGACGGCGGACGGCAAAACCATGTTCCACACGGATTCACGCGGGCCATGGATCGACCGCTACGACTTCGATCCCGAAACGGGCGGCATCAACGGGCGCAAGCGCATCCGCGATCTCGATGAGCAGGCCGGCAGGCCGGATGGCGGTGCCTGCGATGCCGAGGGCGCTTATTGGAGCGCGGGCGTATCGGCGGGCGTTCTGAACCGCTTCGACCGTGACGGCAATCTGCTGGAAAAACTCCCGGTGCCGGTTCCGGCCCCGACAATGCCCTGCTTTTGCGGACCGGACCTGACGCTTCTGGCCATCACCTCGCACCGGCAGGTGCCGGAAGCGGCCTTGATTGCTGCGCCCCTGTCGGGCGGCGTGCTTCTGGCCGGGGCTTCGGTTGCCGGTGCCGCGGTGCACCGGATGAGGGGCGTGTGACATGACCGCCCGGATGCTTTCAAACATTTGTATTTCTCCCGAAAGCCGCTCCGCGCCTTCGGGATGTGCTTTGATCGGGAAGGTATGAAATGACCAGAAAAACCTATGGTGATCTGCGTTCGGCGCGCTGGATGCTGCCCGATGACCAACGTTCGTTCGGCCATCGCTCGCGCACCATGCAGATGGGATACGATCCGGTCGACTGGGAAGGCCGTCCGATTATCGCCGTCATAAACACATGGTCCGAGGCGCAGCCCTGCCACATGCATTTCAAGGATCGTGTGGAATGGGTCAAACGCGGCATTTTGCAGGCGGGCGGCTTCCCGATGGAATTGCCTGCGTTGTCGCTGTCGGAAAATTTCGTGAAGCCGACAACCATGCTCTACCGCAACATGCTGGCGATGGAGACCGAGGAGCTTTTGCGCTCGCATCCGATCGACGGCGCGGTGCTGATGGGCGGCTGCGACAAGACCACGCCGGGCCTCGTCATGGGCGCGGTCAGCATGGGATTGCCGTTCATCTTCCTGCCTGCGGGGCCGATGCTGCGCGGCAATTATGCCGGTAAATATCTGGGCTCCGGCACGGATGGCTTCAAATATTGGGACGAACGCCGCGCAGGCACGATCTCGAAGGAGGAATGGCAGGGGATCGAGGGCGGCATCGCCCGATCCTACGGCCATTGCATGACCATGGGCACCGCATCGACCATGACCGCGATTGCCGAAGCCATGGGCCTGACGCTTCCCGGCGCGTCGTCCATCCCGGCTGCCGACGCCAATCACCAACGCATGTCCACGCAATGCGGTCGCCGCATCGTGGAAATGGTCTGGGAAGACCTGACGCCGGAAAAGATCATGACGCCCGCCGCGATAACCAATGCCGTCACGGTCGCGATGGCGACCGGATGCTCGACAAACGCCATCATTCATCTGATCGCCATGGCGCGACGGGCTGGCGTGCCGCTGGAGCTGGACGATCTCGACCGCATCGGCCGCACGACGCCGGTCATCGCCAATATCCGGCCCTCCGGCACCACCTATCTGATGGAGGATTTCTATTATGCGGGCGGGCTGCGGGCATTGATGAAGCAGCTTGGTGGCAAGCTCGATCCGTCCGCGATAACCGTGACCGGCAAGCCGCTCACCGACGGTCTGGAGGATGTCAAAATCTGGAATGAGGACGTGATCCGTCCGCTTTCCAATCCGGTCTATCACGAGGGTTCGCTCGCGGTGCTGAAAGGCAATCTCTGCCCGGACGGCGCGGTGATAAAGCCTGCGGCCTGCGATCCGCGCTTTCACCGTCACAAGGGACCGGCGCTTGTGGCCGACAGCTACCCGGACCTCAAGAAAATCATCGACGACCCCGACTATCCGATGACGCCGGACACGGTGCTGGTGCTGCGCAATGCCGGTCCGCAGGGCGGGCCGGGAATGCCGGAATGGGGGATGATCCCCATGCCGAAGGCGCTGCTTAAGCTTGGCCTGCGCGATATGGTGCGCATTTCGGATGCGCGCATGTCGGGAACCAGTTTCGGCGCTTGCGTGCTGCATGCCGCGCCTGAATCCTTCATCGGCGGGCCGCTCGCCCTCTTGAAGACCGGCGACATGGTGGAACTCGATATTCCGGCGCGCAGCCTCAACATGCTGGTTTCGGAGGCGGAACTGGCGGCGCGGCGCGCAGCCTGGCAGTCCCCGCCGCCCAAATATGAGCGCGGCTACGGCTTTGTCTTTTCCAAGCATGTCGAGCAGGCCGACAAGGGCTGCGATTTCGACTTCCTGAAAACCGATTTCGGCCGTCCTGTCGACGAACCGGTCATCTTTTGAGAGGCAGCGCCAATGTCAGAATACGTGCTTTCCGATGAAACGCGGGCGAAGCTGAAGGCGGTTTCGACGGCTTCCGTCGCGACCGCGCTTTACAAGCGCGGCCTGCGCAACCAGTTCATCCAGGGCGTGCTGCCGGTGGCGCGCAAGCGGGAGAACATGGTCGGTCAGGCCTTCACGCTGCGCTATATCCCGGCGCGCGAGGACCGCAATCCCATCACGGTTTTCCGCAATCCGGACCACAAGCAGCGCGTCGCGATAGAAACCTGCCCGCCCGGTTTTGTGCTGGTGATGGATGCGCGCAAGGATGCGCGCGCGGCGACCGCCGGGTCGATCCTGGTGACGAGGCTCGCCCTGCGCGGTGCTGCGGGCATCGTCTCGGACGGCGGCTTTCGCGATGTGAGCGGGATTGGCGAACTCGACATGCCCGCCTATTGCGCCAAGCCGTCCGCGCCGACCAATCTGACGCTGCATGAGGCGGTGGACATCAACGTGCCGGTCGCCTGCGGCGATGCGGCGGTGTTTCCCGGCGATGTGCTGGTGGGCGATGCCGATGGCGTCATGGTCATTCCAGCGCATCTTGCCGATGAAATCGCCGCCGAATGCACGGCCATGGAAACCTATGAGGATTTCGTGCTGGAAGAGGTGCTGAACGGCGCCACTATTGTCGGCCTCTATCCCTGCACGAAGGAAGAAACCGAGCGCAAGTTCCAGAACTGGCGCGAAAAGAAGGGCCGTTGATAGAGCATTTCCGGCAAAAGTGCGAAGCGGTTTTGCGTTGGATAATGTGCCAAAGCGATGAAAGGGAGGCATTGCGCCTCCCTTTCATGCATTTTGGACTGCTTTTGGCTTAATAAAGCACGTTCTTGGCTTCCGGCTGGTCGATATTGTCCTTGGTGACGACAACGGCACCCGTGTCGACGAATTTCTCGACCTTTTCCTTGTTCAGCACCTTCAACAGAGTTTCGATGCCCTTTTCGCCCATCTGGTAGGAGCCCTGGACGACAATGCCGTTGAGCGTGCCGTCCTTGACGAATTCCTGCAAATCCTGATTGCCGTCGAAGCCGATGGCGGTCAGCTTGCCGGACTTGCCTGCCTGCTTGATCGCGCGGCCCATGCCGATGGCGGTCGGTTCATTGGCGCCAAAGATGCCGACGAGATCGCCATTGGCCGCCAGAACGTCGGTGGTCTGGTTGAGCGCGGTCGCCATCTGCGACTGCGAGTAATAGGGGCCGACGATTTCCAGCTTGGAATTGGCCTTGATATAATCCACGAAGCCGCCGACGCGGCCGATTTCGGAACCTGCACCCGCGACATAGGACATGACGGCGATCTTGCCGGTGGTGCCTGCCTTGTCGATCAGGGCCTTGGCCGCGGCTTCGCCAGCCTTGCGGTTATCGGTGGCGAGGAAGGACTGGTAATATTTGTCGGCGCCATCGGCGAGCTGCGAGTCGATGATGACGACCGGAATGCGGGCTTCCCATGCCTTCTTCACGGCAGGCGTCAGCGCGTCCGGGTCGGAAGGCGCGAGCAGGATCGCATCCACTTTGCGGTTGACGGCATTTTCCACCATGTTCACCTGATCGGCGATGGCCGATTCAGCCGCCGGACCCTGGAAGGTCATGGTGTGATCCTTGGAATCCTTGATCGCCGCTTCGGCGCCCTTCTGGACATTCTGCCAGAAAGTCGAATTCACGGTCTTCACGATCACGGCGATTTCGCCCGCCGAAGCGCCTGCCGCTCCTGCTAGCACAAAGGCCGAAGCCATCAATGCAGACACCAGTTTACGCATGTTTTCCTCCTGTTATCGAGCTCTTGGCTCTACCCTTGCCGGAATGCTCCGCATTCCGTCTCCCCTGTCAGCGGCGGTTGCGCATCTGGTCGATCCATACGGTGACCAGAATGACAAGGCCGATGATGATCTGCTGCGTGAAAGCGGAAATGCCGTTCATGTTGAGGCCGTTCCGCAGGATGCCGATGACGAACGAGCCGATGAAGGTGCCCGAGATCGTGCCGACGCCGCCGATGAGCGACGTGCCGCCGATGACCGCGCTCGCAATGGCGTCAAGCTCATAGGCGACGCCTTCATTGGGCTGCGCGGTGACGAGGCGGGACATCAAAACGCAGCCCGTCAGACCTGCCAGCGTGCCGGAAACGATATAGGTGAAGGCCGTCACGCGGGCGACATTGACGCCGGAAAGCCGCGCGGCTTCCGCATTCGAGCCGATGGCATAGATGTGGCGGCCAAGCACCGTGCGGTTCAAGACGAGTGCGGCCGCAATCGCGATCACGATCATCAGCACCACCGGGTAGGGGATGCCGGGGAAAGTGACGACCGGAAAGCCCTGCTCGTCGATGCTCTCGATGCGGAACAGCGAGCCGTTGCCGAGCACGCCGAAGGATTCGCCAAGGCCGGAAACAGCGCGCGCGCCGGTGATCTGGAGCGCGACGCCGCGCGCGATCAGCATCATGCCAAGCGTGGCGATGAAGGGCGGCAGCTTGAGCCTGGTGATGACGAAGCCGTTGATGAGGCCGCAAAGCGATCCCGTCAATATGCCGAGCAGCATGGCGAGCGGGATCGGCAGCGACAGCTCCTTGACCGCAAGTGCGGCCACCACGCCCGCAAGCGCCAGCACGGAGCCGACCGAAAGATCGATGCCGCCGGTGATAATGACATAGGTTGCGCCGATGCCGAGCAGCGCGATGGATGTCACCTGCAAGGCGATGGTCATCGCATTGTTGACGGTCATGAAAGCGCTGCTGGTGACGGAAAAGATCGCCGCCAGAATGATCAGGCTGCCAACAGCCGCAAACTTCTGGATGATATCCTTCTGGCGGTCGCTGAGCCCTTTGGATTTTGCCGTCTGCTGGGGCTTGTCCGTGGTGATTTCGGCCATTACTGCGTCCTCATTTGTCCTGCCGGCCCCGACCGGAGGCATAGGTCATGATTTCTTCCTGCGTTGTCGCAGCCGTGTCGAGGACTGCGGTGATGCGTCCCTCGTGAAAGACCGCCACGCGGTCCGAAAGTCCAAGAATTTCCGGCAGTTCCGAGCTGATCAGCACGATGCCGATGCCTCTTGCGGCCAATTCGTCCATGATCTGGTAGATCGCGAATTTCGCGCCCACATCGATGCCGCGCGTCGGCTCGTCGAAGAACATGATGCGCGGCTCGCGGAACAGCCATTTGCCGATGATGATCTTCTGCTGGTTGCCGCCCGAAAGGAGGCGGACGGGCTGGGCCAGCCCCGGCGTCTTGATGTTGAGAAGATCGACATAGCGTTGACTGGCCTGCCGGTGGCGCTCGAAATCGATGACGCCATAGGAACTGCTGACCGCTTCCATATTGGCCAGCGTCAGATTGGCGTCGACAGGCATCTTGACGGCGAGCCCCTGCGCCTTGCGGTCTTCCGACAGATAGGCAATGCCCGCCTCGATGGCGTCGCGCGGGCTTGCGATGGAAAGCGTTTCGCCCTCAAGCACGATTGTTCCCGCATCGTGCGGATCGGCGCCGAAGATGGCGCGCGCCACTTCGGTCCGTCCCGCGCCCATCAGCCCGGCAAAGCCGAGGATTTCTCCGCGTCGCAGTTCAAAGCCGATATTCTCGAAAACACCGTCCCGCGTCAGCCCGGCGACGGAGAACATCACTTCTTCCGTCGGCTTGCGCGTCGGTTCGGGAAATTTCTCGTCCAGCGAGCGCCCGACCATTCCGGCTACGATTTCATCGACGGTGACGTCGTGGAAATCCTTGGTCCAGACGTAGCGCCCGTCGCGCAAGATGGTGACGCGGTCGACAATCTCCGCCATTTCGTCGAGGCGATGCGAGATATAGACGATGCCGGTGCCCTGCGCCTTCAGTTCCCGGATGACCCTGAACAGAAGCTGCGCTTCCTGTTCGGTCAAGGAGGAGGTCGGCTCGTCCATGATGAGGACGGAGGCATTGAGCGACAGCGCCTTGGCGATCTCGACCATCTGGCACTGGGCGACCGAAAGGTTCAGGACCTGCGTCGACGGGTCGATCTTTACGCCAAGCCGGTCGAGGCAGCGCTGCGCGTCTTCCTTCAGCTTGCGGCGGTCAACGAAGAAACCGCGTTTGGGCTCGCGCGCAAGATAGATGTTTTCGGCAACGCTCAAGTGCGGAATGAGGTTCAGTTCCTGATGGATGATGGCGATGCCTGCGGCTTCCGATTCAAGCGTGGAGCCGAAGCGGACCGGCTGGCCGCGATACTGGATCGTCCCGCCATCGGGCTGATAGACGCCGCTGACGATCTTCATCAGGGTCGATTTGCCCGCGCCATTTTCACCGCAGACGGCATGAACCTCGCCCGCCCGCAATTCAAAGCTGACGTTCGACAGGGCCTTGACGCCCGGAAATTCCTTGGAAACGGAATCCAGCTTCAGCAATACAGGCGCAGCATCCGCGCGCGCTGACGCTAATCCTCCCATCGCGCTTCCTCCTCGCGCAAACTTTCGTCAACTATCGACAGAAGAAGTAGAAGGCACTCGGTTTCTGGTCAAGCCAATTTTGCGGGGCTAGCAAAAAACTCGTTTGGATATCAGGGTGCGGCCCCGAATTGCCGCCGCCAGCCGTGATTGGCCTGACCAGACGCCGCTTTCTCCGTTTGCCGGCATTCCGGAAACGGGCCCGGAAGAAAGCGCATCATGACTGTAATTCAGGCAAGGCCGTAGTATTTTATGCGGCCGCCTCTGGAAAGAGGGGGCTTTCCTTTCTATCATTATATTCCGATTATCTGATCCTGAGGGGCAGTTTTGTATTTTGAAATAATTACGGTCGTGCTGTTGACCATCCTCAATGGCGTTCTGGCCATGTCGGAACTCGCAGTGGTTTCATCCCGACCGGCACGGCTGAGGGTAATGGCCGACAAGGGCAGCCGCGGCGCCCGCATGGCTATGGAGCTTGCCGATAATCCAGGCCGTTTCCTGTCTACCGTCCAGATCGGCATTACGCTGGTCGGCGTTCTGTCGGGCGCGTTTTCCGGCGCGACATTGGGCGCCCGCCTGTCGGGCTGGCTTCTGGGGCAGGGCATATCGCCAGCGCTTGCGGATGCGCTGGGCGTCGGCTCGGTCGTCGTGGTGATCACCTATCTGTCGCTGATTATCGGCGAACTCGTGCCGAAGCAGATTGCGCTGCGCGCACCGGAGGCGGTGGCAAGCCGCGTCGCCCCGACCATGACGCTGTTGTCGAAAATGGCTGCGCCGCTCGTCTGGCTTCTCGATACGTCGGGCCGTCTGGTGCTGAAGCTGCTCGGGCAGTCCGGCAAGTCGAGCGACGGCGTGACCGATGAGGAGATCAAGTCCGTTCTTGCCGAAGCGCATAGCGCCGGCGTGATCGAGACCGAGGAATCCCGCATGATCGCGGGCGTTATGCGCCTGGCGGACCGCACGGCGCGCGGGTTGATGACGCCGCGCATGGATGTCGAAATGGTCGATATAGAAGACAGTTTCGATGAAATCCGCGAGCAACTGCAAGGCACCAGCCGTTCACGGCTGCCGGTGCGCGGCGAAGATTCCGACGAGGTGATCGGCGTCCTGCAAGTGCGCGACTTCTTCAACCAGCTCTCGTCCAAGGGCAGCGTCAATCTGCGCGAGATCGTCCGCGACGTTCCCGTCGTGTCGGATTTTTCCGATGCGCTGGACGTGGTGGAAGCCATTCGCGGCACCCCGACGCATATGGTGCTCGTCTATGACGAATACGGCCATTTTGAAGGCGTAATCACCGCGGGCGACGTGATCGAGGCCATTATCGGCGCCATGCAGGAGGAGGACCATGTCGAGGAAAAGGCAATCGTGCGCCGGGCGGACGGTTCCTACCTCGTCTCCGGCTGGATGCCCATTGACGAGTTCTCGGAGTTCCTGCGTTTCCAGATCGATGATGAGGCGGAATACAACACCGTGGCCGGGCTGGCGCTTGAGGAATTGAAGCATCTGCCGGATGTGGGCGAAACCTTCGTCAAGAACGGTTGGGTATTCGAGATCGTCGACCTTGACGGACGCCGCATCGACAAGCTGCTGCTGACGGCGGAAGAACCCGCGACCGAGTAGAACGGGCCATCAATCCCTCCCGTTTAGAACGGCGGGACGGGAAATGCCCCGGTGGTATGCCCCATCCGCCAAAGTAGCTGATTGATCGGCTGGACCATTGGCATTTTAGATAAAGTGCATGTTATACTTGGCAATTGGGGGAAGTTTTCTGCATTCCTTTCCGGCCGGGGACAAGGGGGCGTCCTGATCGGAAAACGCTGAACGTGCTCTGGCCGGTGGTTGCATATCGATGGGGTCGAAAACTGCATATTGGCTTCAACTGGTCAGGTCGGCATATGGCAGCCACGACAGTCCGATAGCCGACAAGATACTTGCGGACCAGCTCGGGGAGATTCGCGAGGGCGCGCGCTTCTCGATGCCCATCAGTACGGTTCTTTCGGGCCTCATTGTGCTGGTCCAGAGCGCCGCTGGGCATTTCTGGGAATCGATCGTCTGGTTCGCGCTGGTCAATATCGTCAATGCGCTGCGCCTCTTCGAGGCAATTGCCCATAACCGCGGCGCGGCGCCGGTCGGGGACGTCGCGGACTTGCAGCGCCAGATCAGGCGGTTCCAGCTTCTTGCCGCCCTGTCCGGCTTTTTCTGGTCCGGAGTCGCCGTGTTTTCGAGCGGGTTGACGGACCCGCAATCGCCGGTCTACCTCGTCATCCTCGCTGGCATCTGCGCGGGCGCCGTCACCTACGGTTCGTCCTATGCTTCGGTTGCGATCAATTTCATCACCCCGCCGCTTGTGGTGACGGTGGTATGCCTGGTCATGCAGGCCGACCTGCAACATGGCGTGATCGCCGTTTCTGTGGTGCTGTTCTGGTGCGGGCTGACCCGGGGCGCGCTTCTGGGGCAGAACCGTTTCATCCAGACAAGCAGGCTGAAACACGAGGCCAAGCAACTGGCCGACGAAATGGCGCTCAAGTCGCAGGAGGACCCGCTGACCGGCCTCTTCAACCGGCGCGGGCTGGAAACCTCCATCCGGCTGTTTCCTGTCGCGGACGGACCGTTCATCGTCATGCTGATCGACCTCGACGGGTTCAAATCCGTCAACGACACATACGGACACAAGGTGGGCGACGATCTCCTGGTCGCCATCGCGCGCCGTATCCGGCAGATTTCACCCGAGCGCTCCGTGCTGGCGCGCATCGGCGGCGACGAATTCGTGCTTGTCTATCCCGAACCATCGGCGAAGATCGAGGCGGGGCTGGTTGCGGCGCGCATCATCGGCAGCCTGAGCGCCCATTATGAGGGTATCCTGTCGGTCGAGATCGGCGCCTGCGTCGGCATCTGCCGGCTGGAGCGTCTTGACCCGGTTGAAATGCTGCTGCGCGCCGATTTCGCGCTTTATGCGGCCAAGAAGCGCGGCCGCAACGAATATTACTTTTTCGAGAAGCGACTCCAGCATGAATGGGAGCGCAAGCAGAGCATCGAGCGTGATCTGCGCATCGCCATCGAGACCGGGCAGATACAGGCCTATTTCCAGCCGGTGGTGGAGCTTTCCAGCGGAAACATGGTGGGCTTCGAGGCGTTGCTGCGCTGGGACCATCCGCAGCACGGCGCAATCGCACCGCCGGAAATCATCGATGTCGCCTGTGAAGTGGGCGTGGTGCGGCAGCTCACAAAGAACGTCTTCTTCAATTGCTGCGAGATGATCGACAAGCTGACCGAAAGGGGGCGCAGCGACCTGACGGTGGCCATGAACCTGTCGCCGCGCGAAATGGCCGGAGGCCGGATCCCGCATGAAATCCTGTCCCAGATGGAAAGGCGCGATCTGCCGATTTCCATGCTGGAAATCGAGATTACCGAAGAAGCGCCGTTCGACCAGCGCGGCATGAATGACAGTCTGGACGCGCTGTCGAATGCCGGCGTTTCCATCGCGCTGGACGATTTCGGCACCGGCTTTGCGACTTTTGCCTCGCTGAAAAAAGGTCTCATCGACAAGATCAAGATCGATCAGGTGTTCGTGCGCGGCATCGCGGAGTCGGAAGGCGACCAGCACATCGTGCGGGCGATGGTCGCATTGGGCGACGCCCTCGGCGTCAAGGTAACCGCCGAAGGCATCGAGACGGAGGAGGACCGCGAGATGCTGTGTCAACTGGGCTGCAACAGCGGGCAGGGCTTCCTGTTCGCCCCCGCCCTGCCGATGGGCATGGCGCTGGACGCGCTTGCCCGCTCCGACGCGCGGCTTGACCAGGCCGTACGGTGAAGCTTTAATTTTCTCGCTTTCTTCCCAACCGGTTTTCGCTTGCGAGGGCGGGTCAGGGACAGAAAATGCCGAATTTGTCTGGAGGGAGGAATTTCATGGCAGGCGACGACGATGCTTCGAAGCTTATTGACGGGCGCATCGCCGAACTCGGCGACTGGCGCGGCCAGACGCTTGCCAGAATGCGCGCGCTCATAAGGCAGGCTGATCCCGACGTGGTGGAGGAGTGGAAATGGCTCGGTGTCCCGGTCTGGTCGCATGACGGCATCATCTGCACCGGCGAGACTTACAAGAAGGTCGTGAAGCTGACTTTCGCTCATGGCGCGGCGCTCGACGACCCGGCTCATATCTTCAATGCAAGCCTTGAAGGTAATATGCGCCGGGCGATTGATATAAGCGAGGGTGAAACGATCGATGAAAGCGCCTTCATTGCGCTCGTTCAGGCCGCCATCGCGCATAATCAGGCCAAAAAGGCGCGGAAGAAATCGAGGGCGTCAGGCTGAATCTTCCAGAATACCGGAAAGCCCGCCGAAAACGGCCGCCGCCCGTATGACGGTCGACCGTACCCGATGTCACTCAAACCGACCGGGTCAGTCCGCCATCCACGCGCAGGTTCTGGCCGGTGATATAGGCTGCGCCGTCCGATGCGAGGAAGGCGATTGTCGCGGCGATTTCCTCGCTCTTGCCATAGCGCTGCATCGGAACGCTTGCGCGGCGCTCTTCCACCTTGGGCAGGCTGTCGATCCAGCCCGGAAGAACATTGTTCATGCGGATATTGTCGGCGGCATAGGTGTCGGCGAAAATCTTGGTGAACGAGGCAAGCCCGGCGCGGAACACCGCCGAAGTCGGGAACATGGCGCTCGGCTCGAAGGCCCATGCGGTCGAGATATTGATGATGACGCCGGATTTCTGCTTCTGCATTGTCGGCACGACAAGGCGGGACGGGCGCACCGCATTGAGGAAATAGGTATCCATCCCCTTGTGCCAGTCTTCATCAGTGATGTCGAGGATCGGCGCGCGCGGACCATGGCCAGCACTGTTGACCAGCACGTCGATACGGCCCCATTTTTCCAGAACCGCGTCCACGAGGCGCTTCAGGTCGTCATTCGACTGGTTTGAGCCGGTGACGCCGATGCCGCCCAGTTCCTGCGCCAGTGCTTCACCCTTGCCGGAGGATGAAAGGATTGCGACCTTGAATCCGTCTTGCGCCAGCCTGCGTGCGGCGGCTGCGCCCATGCCGCTTCCGCCAGCCGTCACAATCGCTACTTTTTCTATTGTCATGATGCTTTCCTTTCCGGGAAAGGTCGCACAAGACGGCGACCGTCAATAACCATTCCTTGCAGTTATAATCGAGAACCATTGTCCTGACGAACGATAATGCGTAACATCAGGCAATAGAAAATCTATCGGGCTTCAATCATGAAAAGACTTCCCTCGCTCAATGGCCTGCGCGTGTTTGAAGTCGTCACCCGGCATCTGAACTTCCGTCTGGCGGCGGAGGAACTTGGCGTGACGCAGGCGGCGGTGGCCCAGCAGATACGCGGCCTTGAGGCGGAGCTTGGGCTGAAACTCTTTGAGCGCCAGCCGCGCACGCTGGTCATGACCGAACCGGCCCGCGCCTATATCGCCAGTGTGCGGCGGGCGTTCGACCTGCTTTCGGAGGCGACCGAAATGCTGCGCCCCGAGCCGCAGCATCTGACTGTCAGCGTGACGCCGACCTTCGCCTCGAAATGGCTGATCCCGCGGCTGGCCGAGTTTACGCGAGCGCATCCCGATATAGAATTGCGCATCGTCGCCAGCGACAAGGTTGCCAATTTCCAGACCGATGCCGTCGATCTCGCGGTGCGTTATGGCGAGCCGCCATTCGGTCCGGGGCTGAATGCGGAGCTGCTTTTCCAGCATGTGATTGTCGCCGTCGCAAGCCCGGTGCTGGTCGCAAGGCTGGGCGATCCGGGCCTGCCGGAAAATCTGCAGCGCTATCCGCTGCTGCACGATGCGCATAATTTCTGGCCGCGATATCTGGAAAAGGCTTTTCCGGGCGGCGTGTCGGCTTCGCCGAAGAACACCCGCTTCAACCAGACTTCGCTTGCCATCGATGCGGCAATTGCCGGGCACGGGCTGGCGCTGGCAAGCCGCTTTTTCGTGGAAAAGGATATTGCGGCGGGCAGTCTTGTTCAGGCGCTGGCCACCGAATTGCGGGTCGGCGCGGATTTCTATGCGGTTTCGCTGCGAAAGCCGCGCCATCCGCAATCCGTGGAGGCGGTGAAGGATTGGCTGAAAAGCGCATCCCGAAAAGTGTGAAACGGTTTTCGGATGAGATGCGCGCAGAAACAAAGCGCATCCCGAAAAGGCGCGAGCGCATCAGGTTGATGGTTCGGGCACTTCCAGCCGGGTTTTCTGGCTGCGTGTCGGTATGGTGATGCAGACAAGGCAAGCCACAACCAGAACCACGCCGAGCCAGCCGGTGGCGGAGAGCCTTTCACCCACGATCACTGCCGCGAAAAACGCGGCCACCACCGGCTCGAACAGCGTCAGCGTGGTGGCGACGCTCGTTTCGACCCGGCTCAAACCATAGCCGAAGCAGACATAGCCGAGAAACATTGTCACGAAGGCCATATAGAGCCCCACCGCAGCATTGTTCCACGAGGCGAGAAACGGTCCGCCGGTCGCGATCAGAACCGGCATGAGCAACAGTCCGCCAACGCCGAATATGGCACCCATGGCGGTGGTCGAGGCCATGCCGCCCTGCATCATCTGGCGCGCGCATGAGGAATAGACGGCATAGGTAAGGCCCGCCACAAGGCCAAGCAGCGAGCCGGTCAGGGTGGCGCTTCCGGCGGCATGGGTGCCGCCGTCCTCCGACAGGCTGAGCATCATCATGCCGATAATGCCGATGATTGCACCAGCCAGCCAGCGCAGCGACGGACGAAAGCCGCTTTGCCTGTATTCGACTGCCGCCGAAAGAAGCGGGGCCGACCCGAGCGAAATGACCGTGCCGATGGTCACGCCTGCAAGCCGCATCGACGCATAAAAGGCGAGCGGATAAAGGGCGACGCAGATTGCGCCCAGCAACAGCCCGCGCCATTGATGGGCGAGCGCCTTTCGCGACCTCGCGATGCCGCGCCAGGCGATTGCCGCCTGCGCCAGCCCGCCAAGCCCCATGGCGGCGGCGCCGATTGCCACCGCGCTGACTTCCGGCGCGAAGGTCGCTGCCGTTCCGGTCGTGCCCCAGATGGTGGACGCGACGAGGATAGCGGCCACGCCCAGAAAATAGTCCCTTGATGATTGCATTTTACCCCAGCTGCAAAACTGTAGCCACCATCGCCCGGGCTTCCCCGAGGCGGGCGCTGTTTCCCTCAAGCCCTGCGCGCATGATTGCTCCTTCCAGTATGAAGGAAAGCTGCACGGCCAACTGGCTGACCCGTTCCGGATTATCGGGGATCAGGCCGTTCAGATGCTCCACAAGCAGGTGCTCCACCTGTTCCTTGTGTTTTCTGACCGCTTCCCGTCCGGGGTCGCCAGCGGGCAGTTCTGCTGCCGCATTCAGCAGGCCGCAGCCGCGAAACCCGTGTTCATAAGCGAATTCCGCGTGATCGCGATAAGCGTCGAAGATGGCCAGTATTCCGTCCATCGGGCTTGCTGCCTGTTCGAGCCGCTTTTCATAGAGGCCAAGCCATTCGGCGTGGCGGTGCTCCAGATAGGTGGCCACCAGCTCCGCCTTGGAGGCAAAGTTGTTGTAGAGGCTCTGCTTCGCCACGCCTGCGCGCTGGATGATCGCATCGATCCCGGTGGCCGAAATGCCTTCGTCGTAAAACAGTTCCGCCGCCGCTTGCAGAAGCCGCTCGCGTGCCGGTCGTGAACTTGTCGTTGCGGAATCGCTCATAAAACACTGTCCAGATGATTAGGTAGACCAGTCTACCTAATCAGAGGATGGAGTCAATCGGGAGATGAGCCGAAAGTGGATGCCTTGACAGGGGAAGAGGTTCTCAGCCGGTTTTGGTTTTGACCCCTTGTCCCGTGGGAGAGATTCACGTATCGGCTATGTGAGGCAGATGGAACGGGAGGTCGTCCGGTGCCGCAGAGAATTTCCCCCCTCGCGCCCTTCCAATACAAAACATTCCGGGCGCTGTGGTCAGCTACGCTGGTTTCCAACCTTGGCGGTTTGGTGCAGACGGTCGGCGCTGGCTGGATGATGGCAACCATCGCCCATTCGGACGACATGGTTGCTTTGGTGCAGGCTTCGACAACCTTGCCCGTGATGTTTTTTTCGGTCGCAGCCGGTGCCCTGGCCGATAATTTCGACCGCCGCCGCATCATGCTGACCGCGCAGGTCCTGCTCCTGTTCATCTCCGTCGCGCTGGCGGCTTTTGCCTATCTCGGCATCCTGACGCCGTGGATGCTGCTCGGCTTTACGTTCCTGATCGGGTGCGGCGGGGCCTTGCACAATCCTTCATGGCAGGCGTCGATGGGCGATATCGTGCCCCGCACCGATTTGCCTGCTGCGGTGGCGCTCAACAGCATGAGCTTCAATCTCATGCGCAGCATCGGTCCTGCCATCGGCGGTATCATCGTTGCGGCGGCGGGTGCGGCTTTTGCCTTCATTTTCAATGCGTTCAGCTATTGCGCGCTTATTCTGGCACTGTGGCGGTGGAAGCCCGAAACGGTCAAGCCGACCCTGCCGCGTGAAACGCTGGGACCCGCGATGATGGCGGGGCTGCGCTATGTCGCCATGTCTCCGAACCTCCTGAAAGTGATGTTTCGGGGCTTCCTGTTCGGCTTGTCCGCGATCGTCATTCTGGCGCTCCTGCCGCTCGTCGCGCGTGATCTTATTCATGGAACGGCGTTGACCTACGGCATCATGCTCGGTTTCTTCGGGCTTGGCGCCATTGGCGGCGCGCTGCTCAGCGCCCGGCTGCGCGAGCTTCTCGGCAATGAATGGCTGGTGCGCGGCGCATTCATCGCTTTCGCGGTGAGTTGCGGCCTGCTGTCGATCAGCCGGAACATGTGGTTGAGCTGCATTTTCCTGCTGCCTGCCGGTGTTTCATGGGTTCTGGCACTGTCGCTGTTCAATGTCACTGTGCAGCTTTCCACGCCGCGCTGGGTGGTGGGCCGTGCGCTGGCGCTTTACCAGACCGCGACCTTCGGCGGCATGGCAGCGGGAAGCTGGCTCTGGGGTGCCGTGGCGGACGAATATAGCGTGCCGGGCGCGCTTCTGGCTGCCGCTGCCGTGCTCGTTTTCGGCGCGCTGATCGGACTCCTGCTTCCGCAGCCCGAGTTCGAATCCCTCAACCTCGATCCGCTCAACCGTTTCAGCGAGCCGCAGCTTCGGCTTGATCTTCGTTCGCGCAGCGGCCCGATCATGATCATGGTCGATTACAAGATCGCGCAGGAAGATGTTCCTGCGTTCCTTTCCGCCATGGCCTTGCGGCGGCGGATGCGCATCCGCGACGGCGCCCGGCAATGGGTGCTGCTGCGCGATCTGGAAAACCCGGAAACCTGGACGGAAAGCTATCACGTGCCGACCTGGGTCGAATATGTTCGCCATAACCAGCGCCGCACCCACGCCGATGCGGAAGTGTCGGAAAGGCTGCTCGCCTTGCACAAGGGAGACAAGCCGCCGCTGGTCCATCGCATGATCGAAAGGCAGACTGTGCCGGTCCATGACGACATGCCTCTGAAGGCGCATCTGGACCTGTCGTAAACGCCGTTTTCAAATTGAGGCAAAACCGGAATTTGCACCGATTCAGCATCGAAACGACGTTTTTGGAAGGAAAGCCCGCGTTATTCGCACCGAATTTTGTGGCGAAGGACGGATTATTTTGTGGCAAAATAAAGGCTAGAAGCCCAAACGCTCGCGCAGGGCTTTTCGATAGGATCGCGAAACGGGCCACGATTGATCGATGCCGCGCATCCTGACCAGCCATTTGTCGGTCGTGCTTCTGTCTATGTCCGAAACATGGACGACGTTTATGAATGTCGTGCGGTGGATGCGCAAGAAGATGCTGACCGGAAGAATGCCGACCCATATGCCAAGCGGCCGGGAATCGAGAACGGTGGAACCGTCGCCAAGCCATATCTCGCTGTAATTGCCCGCCGAACGGACCCCGATTATCTCCTCCGGTGAAACCCCGCGCATGATGCCGCGTTTGCTGACATAGATCACCGAGGTCGGGTCGGGTTCCTCTTGCGGGGCAGGCTCGTCTTCGGTTGTCGCATATCTGGCCTGTGCGATCAGGCTTGCGCACTGGAACATGGCCCTGATTTCGGCGCGCGACCAGCGTCTGGCTTCAACGGTCGTGTCGAAGCCGATGATCCCGCGCAGCCGATCGCGATGAAAGAGGGGAATGCTGAGAATGCTCTGGTTTCCCTGCCGCAAAAACTCCGCCTGCAAGGCGCGGGCCGTGCGCGGCAGCCCGCGGACGTCATGCACCGCAACGGCCTGTCCATTGGTCAGATAGCGGTGCAGCCATGCAATCAGCGTGGTGGGAACTTCCTGAAGCTCGGAAATATAGGGCGTTGTGCCGCCCTTGCACCATTCATGCGTATTGCGAAACCGCAGGAGATCGGGCGCATATTCGATCATCCACGCCCTGTCCGCCCTTGATGCATTGCCGACGACGGCAAGAAATTCCGAGATGGCGTTCCCGACAGGTTTCCGGAGCAGATGCAAAGCACAGAGATAGGGCCAGTCGAGCGCCGGTGCTTCCGCGCACTCCCTTTCGGAATAGATCCGGTACGCCCCAACCGTGCTATCCAAGCCGCCTCCCAAGATGTTGCGTGATCGAAATCTCTCGTCTCAATAAAAGCCGGGTAGTATATTGATTATAATTGTCCGCTATTTGCAATGGAATTGATGCCGTCGATGCAACCATCGCCGCGAGCCGATAAATAATTCTTCGGTGAATGCAATTCGTAAGGGAGAAGGCGCAGAGCCGGTCAAAAGCCGGAAAGCCCCAAGAAGCCTCGGTATGTGTGGTGATAGCATAATCATACCGAGGCTGCGCATTTGCCTGATTCCGCCGAAGCGGTGCGCCAGACCAGATTAATGATCATTGCGACAGAAAGAAGTCTTACTTTGCAGGCCCGGGGAATGGCTGTGGATCAATTAATCTGGACCCGGATTAATTTTATATCGCACCCATTTTATTTCAGATACTTCACGCCGTGCCTTTGACCGGTCTTGCGTTCAGCCGATATCTTCGACCTGATCGAGATACTGACCATAGCCCTCCGCTTCCATCCGGTCCTTCGGAATGAACCGAAGCGAAGCGGAGTTGATGCAGTAGCGAAGGCCACCGCGATCTACCGGGCCGTCAGGAAAGACATGACCCAGATGGCTGTCCCCATGGGCCGAGCGCACTTCCGTTCGCACCATGCCATGTGAAACATCGGTCAGTTCCGTGACATTGGCGGGTTCGATGGGCTTTGTGAAGCTGGGCCAGCCGCAATGGGATTCATATTTGTCGGCGGAGGCGAAAAGCGGTTCGCCGGAAACGATATCGACGTAAATCCCCGGCTCCTTGTTGTAGAGGTATTCGCCCGTCCCTGGGCGCTCGGTGCCGTTTTCCTGCGTGACGCGATATTGCTCAGGCGTGAGCCTGGCAATTGCTTCGGGGTTCTTGCTATAGGTCATGATGTGGCTCCCTTGATAGGTGCCCGGAATCTAGGACGACGAGAGCAACTATTCCAGCCCGCCGCAAATGACGAACTGTTGAAGAACCGGAAAACTGCACTTACCGGCTGATCCGGATGCGGGGAAAAATTTCCATGGTCAGATAGTGTTCGTCGAAACTCGAAATGTGGACAAGGGCGGAGCGGTTGAGAAACTCCACCTCATTGTTGCGAAACACCAGAAGTTCGTCTTCGCGAAGCTCGCGCAGCATACGGTTTATATGGATCGGCGTCAGCCCGAGCGCATCGGCAAGCTCGCTTTGTGTCAGCGGGCAAAAGAAGCTGTTCTCGTCGCCCGTGCCGTTGATGCGGGCCCGGTGGCCGAGCTCCAGCAGAAGATGCGCGATGCGCACAAGTGCGCTGCGGCGGCCGATGCTGATCAGATGTTCTATCAGAATGGCGCGCTGCCGGGCCATCAGTTCCATGAATGTCATGGCCAGGCGGGGCGATTTGAGCAGGCTTTCGGTGAGATGGTCGAGCGAGATTTCAACGACCGAAAGTTCCGTCACCGAAATAAGCGTGTAATAGTTGAAGCCGAGCCCGGTGCGGAAGCCGAGGAAATCGCCTTTCATGGGAAAGTCGAGTATCTGGCGGTCGCCATCGGGCAGATCGCGATAGATGCAGCCCCAGCCGCTTTTTATGATATGGACCGAATTGGCCCAGTCCCCCTGGCTGCTTACCACGGTGTGGGCGGGATAGGTTTTTGAAGCCATGGGCAGGGCGCCAAGCACGCTGAGATCGCTTTCTTGAAAAACCGCGCCTATGGGGGCGCTTTCCAGAAAATGGCGCAGCGATTTTGCTTCGTCGGCATTTATCACCATAGAGCCTACCTGCCGTTTCGCCCAGCAAAAGAAATATAAATTTTAAGTCTGGTATCCCCGCATTCATTTCCCCGCTCTCGCCCGCAAGCAGGGTATCGCCAGAGTTTTATCGAGGGAGCCTGTTTTGGCAAGGTAGTAATTTCTACCACTAATTGGTTAGATATCCGCGCTTCTTCTAAACCATATTTTCCTGAAGTCCTTAATCTAGGTTAATGACACTGAAGAAAATGCAAGGCAGTATCTCGGTGGTCCGATAACAATAAATAAGAATTTCCTGGGGACTCAAATATATCTCATAAGTACTAGGAATAGTACGTTGGATGTGTGCCAACCAAGACGGCGCGCAAATTACGGAGTGTATTGTATAAAGCAGGGTAGAGGGCGATAAGATGAATATTTCTCCAAGATTCAGTAATGGGGTGAATGAATTAAAGAATAACGGCTTGGGAGTAACGAAAGATGCTTCCTTCAAGCCTGAGCTGCCAAGCGACAGCGTGCTGCCGCTGCTGGTTATCATAGACAACCGTGCGTTGGATCGCGAATGCCTTGCGCACGGATTGACGAACCACAGCATCGAAATGTCGATCGCCACGTTCAGCTCGTTCGAGCAGTGGCAGCATCAGCGCCGTGGCCGTACGGCGGGCGCGGTGCTTTTCAACATCGGCGGACAGAAGGTTTCCGATCCGGCGGTCGGCAACTACCTCCATCGCATTGTCACGGACTGCGCCCCGGCGCCTGTCATTCTTCTGGCCGACAAGGAAGAAATTTCGCAGGTCCTCAAGGCGCTCGACCATGGCGTGAAAGGCTATATCCCGACATCGGTCAATGTGAATGTGTGCGTCGAGGCGTTGCGGCTTGCGATGGCGGGGGGAACCTTTGTTCCGGCCAGCAGCGTGCTCGCCCTGCGGCACGCCACCGATCCCAACTCGCAGCGGCTGCAACCGCTCGGCGGAATGTTCACCCAGCGTCAGGCCGAAGTGGTCAATGCGCTGCGCCGGGGCAAGGCGAACAAGATCATCGCCTATGAGCTGAAGCTGCGGGAAAGCACCGTGAAGGTTCATATCCGCAATATCATGAAGAAGCTGAAGGCGTCCAACCGCACCGAGGTGGCTTGCATCATCAACGAGCTGTTTCCGTCCGAAACGTCCTTTTCCGACTTGCAATAGGGCGGGGGCCCGGCGGCCGGTCAGAGGAAGCCGGGGGACATTCAGCGGATTGAATTGTTCCGTGAAGGAGAATTTGGGTGATTATCTCCGACGTTTCGGCAGGAAACGGGCGGCAGCCGGTGGCTGACCTGCTCGACATTATAAAACGCAGAAAAATGATGCTGATCGTGCCGGTGATCGCGGGCATCGGCGTCGGTTTTGCAGGCTATCTCACAGCGCCGGTCAGTTATGTGTCGGAGTCCGTGCTGGTGCTGGATATGCGGCGTTTGCAGGCGCTTCCCAATGAAAGCGCGATCACGCCGCTGCCGCAGGACAGTCCCGTTCTGCGTTCCGAACTCGATATCATCAATTCCCGCATGATGGCGCGCAAGGTCATCGGCATACTGCAAGCGGAAAACATCACCGTGCCGACCGAATTCCGTTCGCGCACGGTGCTGTCGCCCGCTTCGGGCACGGGCTCGCAGGCCAAAGGCGCGCGCGACGTGGATCCCGCCCTGCGTGAGCGCCAGCAGATAGACCTGCTTCTTTCGCGGCTGCGCGTCACCAATGACGGGCGGTCCTATACGATCTTCATATCCTATCGCGCTTCCGACCGGGTGTATGCCGCGCAGGTCGCCAATGCTTTTGCCACAGCCTATCTCGACCATCAGATCGACGTGCAGCAATCGGCGACGCGCCGCATCAGCGAGTGGCTTGGCGACAAGCTCGGCAACCTGCGCAGCGACCTTGAAAATGCGGAACGTGCGGCGGAGGAATTCCGCCAGAAGTCACGGCTTGCAGGCGATCAGGGACAGATCAGCTTTCAGGCCCAGCGCGTGGCGGCGCTGAACAGCGAGATCGTCGCCGCGACCGGCGCGGTTTCGCTTGCCGAGGCGCGATTGCGCACCGCGGAAGAATTGAAGAACAACGATGAAGCGCCTGCACTGGCCGAGGTTCTGGCCTCGCCTGCCATCCAGACGCTGCGCAGCGAACAGGCGCGCGTCGAGCGCCAGCTTGGCGAATTACAGGCGAACGGGGCGCTGAAGAGCGCTGAAATTCCCGTGCTGAAGGCCGAACAGGAAGCGTTGAAACAGCAGATATCCAGCCAGGTGGACGAAATCATCAAGAGCCTCGGCAACGAAATCCGGATAGCGCGCCAAAGGCGCAGCGGACTGGAAGAGGCGTTGAGAAAAGCTGAGGCCGATCTTGCCGAAGCCAATCAGGCGCAGGTGAAAGCGGTGCAGCTTGACCGTGAAGCCAATGCCAGCCGTACCGTCTATGAAAGCTATCTGACGCGTTACAAGCAGCTCATTGAGCAGGACGGCATGGCTGCGCCCGAAGCGCAGATGATTTCTCCGGCGGAACCGGCAATGGCCAAGGCCAGCCCGAACTTGCCCAACTGGCTGTTGCTGGGGCTGGGGCTTGGCGGACTGGTTGCATTTGCGGGCACCGTGCTCAAGGAAACATTCGACAAGATCAGGCCAGCGCAGACGGCGTCGCTGGTGCTGCCGGGCATTCCGGCAGCGACGCTGTTGCCGGTTTCGCCGCAGATGACCGTGCCGCTTCTCGTCAATCGCGGCCTCGATCCGGCCAGCCCGTTCGGTCGCGCGATCAAGTCCGTGCATGATCGGCTGCGGGCCTTGACCCGCGGTCGGGATTCGCTGGCGCTCTCGGTCGTTTCCCTGTCCAATGGCGAGGGAAAGACATTGCTGATCACCGCGCTTGCACAGCAGATAGCCGCGACCGGACTGACGGTCGCGGTCATCGATGCGACCAGCAGGCGGCCGGGACTGGCGGAGGCCTTCGGGCTTCCGCACAATGAATTTGGCGGTGTGCCCTCCGGACGGCAGCTCACCGGCGGGACGCTCGTGCATGACCATGGCTCGGGCATCGATATCATCAAGCCGAATGGCGCGATGCGCGAGGGGGACTGGCTGGCCGAGCTGATCGCCCAACTGCGCGCCGATCACAAGATCATTCTGGTCGATCTTCCGGCAGTGATGGAGGACAAGCGCTCGGTGCTCCTGTCGCGGGCAACCGATACGGCGCTGCTCGTGGTCCAGTCCGACCGTCAGGACCAGCTTGCAACCCATGCGCTGATACAGACGATGTCGTCCCTCGGGCGCAAGCCGGCGCTCGCGGTCGTGAACCAGAATGCCGCTTCCTATCGAAGCTGGATTGCGCTTCCCATGGCGCTGTCGGGACTGGGCCTGCGCAGGGCCGGGCAGATCATAGGCGGCATTTTCTCGCGGCGGCGCAAGCCCGCCGCAGGCAGTGTTCAGGAACAGGCGTGAGGGCAAGCCAATGGCACACAGGATCATGAAAAATCGCATCGCCGCCCATCTGCGGGCCACGATGCTCGCCGGGCTCATTCTTGCAGGCGGAAGTTTTGCCGCGCTTGGCGAGGGGCAGGCCTACCGGGTCGGGGCCAACGACGTGCTGCAGGTGACCGTATATGGCCAGCCGTCCCTCACGGGGCTGTACCCGGTCGATGTGGACGGGAATATCGGTTATCCGATCGTGGGCAATATTCCGGTAAACGGGCTGACCATAAACGAGGTCGGCGAAAAGATCGCCGGATCGCTGTCCCAGCACATTCCCGGCCTGACCGTCACGGCGACGATCAACCAATATGCGCCGGTATTTGTCGTCGGCGACGTGAAGGTGCCGGGAAAATACCAGTTCAGGCCCGGCATGGTGGCGCTCGAACTGATGGCGCTGGGCGGCGGGGCCGGAAAAGCCGAAACGCCAGCCCTGACCGCCGGGATGCAGCTTATCACCGTGCAGCAGGAATATGCGGATTTGCAGATGCAGATCACGGCCATGACGATACGGCGGGCGCGTTTCGAGGCGGAGCTGAACGGCACGGAATTTACCTATGGCCTGCCGGAACAATCTGCCGCGAACAAGGAAACGGTGGCGCTGACACAGCAGATGCTGGACGGTGAAAAGACCGTCTTCAATGTCCGCCGCAACAATCTCGCCGCCGAACGAAAGGCGCTGGAAGCGCAGGCGGCAAGCTATGGCGACGAGATCGAGACCTTGCAGCAGAGCATCAAGCTGCACGATACGGAAATCGGGCTGTTGCAGGAGAACGTGGATTCCAGCAAGTCGCTGGTGGATCGCGGCCTTGCCGCCAAGTCCAACCTGCGCGACATGGAGCGTGATCTGTCGGCCACCCGGCGGGCCGCGCTGGAGCTTGCATCGTTTCTGGCGCGGGCGAGGCAGAACCAGCTCGCCATGCAGCAGCGCATCGCCAATCTGGACGAAATCCGCAGGAGCGAGGCTGCCACCGCATTGCAGGATATCGATCTCAACATTGCCCGGATGGAGCGTCGCAGCAATGCGCAGCTTCAGACCATGGCCGAAATCGCCAAGTCGTCGGGGAATATCGCCTCATCCACGCTACGCCAGAAGCTGATCTTTTCGATCAGCCGTATCGTCGATGGCAGCTTCCAGGATATCGTTGCCAATGAGCGCACGGAGATCAAGCCGGGCGACATCCTGCGCGTCGAGCTCGACATGAGCAGGGTAGGCGGCTCGCCTTCATAAAGCGAGCTTCTCAAGCCGCGACGGGATCGGCGGATTCCTGCAACCAATCGCGATAGACGTCGCGCAGGCCGTCCTCCAGACGGATGCGCGGCTTCCAGCCAAGCGCCCGCATCTTCGACGTGTCGAGAAGCTTGCGCGGCGTGCCGTCTGGCTTGCCGAGATCATGCTCAAAGCGGCCTTCGTAGCCGACGACGCGGGCAACCGTCAGCGCCAGATCCCTGATGGAAATCTCGTCGCCGGTCCCGATATTCATCGGCTCAATGCCGTCATAGAAGCGCAGCATGTGCAGGCAGGCATCGGCAAGGTCGTCCACATGCAAAAATTCTCGCAAGGGCTTGCCGGTGCCCCAGAGCGTGACATGATCGAGGCCCCGCAGCTTGGCTTCATGAATCCGCCGGATCAGCGCGGGCAGCACATGCGAGCTTTCGGGATCGAAATTGTCGTTGGGGCCGTAGAGATTGGTCGGCATCGCGGTCATGAAGCGGTTGCCATATTGCCGGGCGCAGGCTTGCGCATATTTCAGCCCGGCGATCTTGGCGATGGCATAGGCTTCGTTGGTTGGCTCCAGGGGGCCGGTCAAAAGCGCGTCCTCGGTGAGCGGCTGCGCCGCGTCGCGGGGATAGATGCAGCTTGAGCCGAGCCACAACAGGCGCTCCACGCCCGTCTGTTGGGCAGCGCGGATGAGGTTCATGCCGATCAATAGATTGTCGTAGAGAAAGTCCGCCGGATATTGCGAATTGGCCAGAATGCCGCCGACGCGGGCGGCAGCGATGATGATGACATCCGGCTTGCGGCCACTGATGAAATTTTCAGTCGGTCCCTGCCGGGTCAGGTCGAGCGTGCTGTGCGCGGCAGTGATGATGTCGCAATCCATGTCTTGCAGGCGGCGAAGGATCGCCGAACCGACCATGCCGGTATGCCCGGCAACGAACACCTTCTTGCCTTCGAGCGCATAGAGAGGGGCGATCTCAGCCGTAGAAGTCATTGCGTCCGACCTCCCGCATGATGTTGCGCAAATCCCAGTCGACCATCTCTGCCACAAGGCTGTCGAAGCCGGTCGTGTGCTGCCAGCCAAGGCGGTCTTTTGCCTTGGACGCATCGCCAAGCAGGAAATCGACCTCGTTCGGGCGGAAATAACGCGAATCGATCTCGATCAGGCAATTGCCGGATTTACGGTCGCGGCCGATTTCCTCCACGCCGTCGCCTTGCCACACGATTTCCCTGTCGACTGCCTTGAAGGCGCGTTCGACAAATTCGCGCACGGTGTGGGTTTCGCCGGTGGCCAGAACGTAGTCGTCGGGAACATCTTCCTGCAGGATACGCCACATGCCATCGACATAGTCACGGGCATGGCCCCAGTCGCGGCGAGCATCGAGATTGCCGAGCCGGAGCCTGTCCTGAAGGCCGCGTTCGATGGCCGCGACGGCACGGGTAATCTTGCGGGTAACGAAGGTCTCGCCGCGAAGCGGGCTTTCATGATTGAACAGGATGCCGTTGGAGGCATGGAAACCATAGGCGTCGCGGTAATTGACCGTTGTCCAATAGGCATAGAGCTTCGCCGTCGCATAGGGACTGCGCGGGGCAAAAGGGGTCTGTTCGTTCTGCGCTTTGGGTGAACTGTTGCCGAAAAGCTCCGATGTGGAAGCCTGATAGAAGCGGCATGTCTTGCCCAGCCCCAGAATGCGCATGGATTCAAGCAGGCGAAGCGTGCCGAGCGCATCGGCATTTGCCGTATATTCAGGCGTCTCGAAACTCACCTGCACATGGCTTTGGGCGCCCAGATTGTAAATCTCGTCGGGCCGCACCTCCTGAATGACGCGACACAGATTGGTGGCATCCGTCAGGTCGCCGAAATGCAGGCGGAAGCGAATGTCTTCCTCGTGCGGGTCCTGATAGAGATGATCGATGCGGGCGGTGTTGAACGAGGAAGATCGCCGCTTCAGACCATGCACGCGATAGCCTTTCTTGAGCAGAAGCTCGCTTAGATAAGCGCCGTCCTGTCCGGTCACGCCGACGATGAGAGCTGTTTTCTCCTGCAAGACCCTGCCTCCGATCAAATCCGATGGAAGCATGTTAGCGATTTCCGGCGCGGGCAGAACGGCTCCAAAACGGCAATCGCAGGCCGGAACATCCCTCTTCGGATGAGGCTTGCCGCGCGTCCTGCATGGCCGGTTTCACCGAAAGGGGTAGGCGGTTCGCCCGCTGTCGGTGCCTGCCATGCCTTTGTGTTTCTTGCGGGTTCCGCCGTGCTGTTGCGATCCTCCGGATAACGGGATCGTAAAACAGGAAGCGAAATCATGCGTGTGGTGCTTGCCAATCGTTACTACTATCCGGACCAGTCGGCGACGAGCCGGATGGTGACGAGCCTTGCCCATACGCTGGTGCGCGAAGGCATCGAAACAACGGTGCTGGCAAGCCGCAGCTATCACGACAGGCGCAAGGACGCGCTCCCTGCGCGCGAGACGATAAACGGTGTCGACGTGCACCGCATATGGACCTCGGGTTTCGGTCGCGGCAGGCTTGTCGGGCGCGCGGTGGATTATGCGACCTTCCATCTGTCCGCCGCCGCATGGTTCGCGGCCCATGCCAGGAAGGATGATGTGTGCGTCGTCTGCACCGATCCGCCGCTTCTGTCGGTTTCGGCTGCGCTGCCAGTCCGGCTGCGCGGCGCAAGGCTGGTCAACTGGGTAATGGATCTTTTTCCCGAAACGGCGATGGAGCTTGGCCTCATCCGGTCCGATACGGTTTCCGGCAAGCTCGCCATGATCCTGCGCAACTGGTCAATGCGCCAGTCGGCGCTGACCATCTGTCCGATAGAGCGGATGGCGCATTATCTCTCGACACGGGATATTCCGGCGGAAAGCCTGAGCGTGGTTCACCACTGGGCCGACCGAAACGAGATCGTGCCGGTCGAACCAGCGCACAATCCGCTCCGCCGCGCATGGGGTCTCGGACGCAAATTCGTCATCGGTTATTCAGGCAATTTCGGGCGCGCGCACGAGTTCCAGACGGTGCTCGATGCCGCCGAACGGCTCAAGCATATGAAAAGCATCGTCTTCCTGATGATCGGCGAGGGGCAGCAGCGCGGCTTTGTCGAAAGCGAGGTCAGGCGGCGCGGCCTGACCAATGTGATGATGAAGCCCTTCCAGCCCGTGGAAAAACTTTCCGAAAGCCTTGGCGCTGCCAATGTGCATCTGGTTTCGCTCAAGCCGGAACTGGAACATTGCATCGTTCCCAGCAAGTTTTATGGCGTGCTCGCTGCCGCACGCCCGACGATCTTCATAGGCGATACGGAAGGCGAGATCGGCACGATTGTCCGCGATTTCCAGTGCGGCATGGCGCTCCGGCCAGGCAATGTCGACGCGCTGGTCGGCGCGATCCTTCATCTGCGGCATTCGCCGGTCAACCGTCTGTCGATGGGCAACAATGCCCGCTATCTGATGGAAACCGCCTATTCGCGGGAATATGGCGCAGCCGTCTGGCAATCCGCCATCTCGCGGCTTGAGGAAAAGGTAGTGCCGCAGGCGATGCCGGTTCTCGACCGGCAGTTCCAGCCGAGGGAACTGTGATGGAAGGCCCGGTCGTTGTCAGCCAGCTTGGCGCGCGCATGCATTACGCAGTGCCACGCATTTTCGCGAGCCGGGAAAAGCTTGCGCATTTCTACACGGATATATGCGCGTTGCAGGGGTGGCCGCGCCTGTTGAACAACCTGCCGCCATCGATGCTGCCCGCTCCGGTGCGCCGTCTGGTGGGACGTGCGCCGCAGGGCATTCCGCAAGACCGAATGACCACATTTCCTGCGTTCGGTCTGCACTCTGCCATGCGCAGGCTTTCCAATCAGGCGCGGCCGAAATCAACGGCCAATGCCATATGGGCCGGTGAAACCTTCGGCAGGCTGGTCGCCCGGAGGGGCTTTCACGGCGCAAGTGGGGTCTATGCTTTCAGCGGCGAGGCGCTGGAATTGCTGACGGCGGCAAAACGGCAGGGATTGTGGACGGCGGTGGAGCAGATGATCGCGCCGCGCACCATCGTCGATCAGCTGGCCTGCGAGGAAGAGGTGCTTAATCCAGGCTGGCAGCTCCCGGTCGCAAATGATGCCCTTGCCGATGTTTTTGCCGCGCGCGAACGGGCGGAATGGCAAATCGCCGATGCCGTGATCTGTCCTTCCGATTTCGTGGCGCGCCATGTGATTGGGGCAGGCTGCACGCCGGAAAAGGTTGTCGTGGTGCCCTATGGTGTAGATGCTCGTTTCTCGCCTGATGCGCGTCCGCGTCTGCCCGGCCCGCTGCGGGTGCTGACCGTTGGCGCGGTCGGGCTTCGCAAAGGCTCGCCCTATGTCGGCGCGGTGGCGAGGGAGCTTGGCGACAAGGCGGAATTTCGCATGGTTGGGCCAATCGGCGTCCTGCCGGAGGCGCGCGCAAAACTCGCCGCAACGCTCAAGCTGACAGGACCGATACCGCGCAGCGAGATGCGCGCTCAGTTCGAATGGGCGGATGTGTTTTTGTTGCCGTCGCTTTGTGAAGGATCGGCCACGGCGGTTTATGAGGCGCTTGCCGCAGGTTTGCCGGTCATCTGCACGGACAATACCGGCAGCGTCGTGCGACATGGTATCGACGGTTACATTGTCCCGATCCGGGATGTGAGCGAGACCGCAGAGATTTTGCGGCAGTTCGCCGGAACTCCAGCGGCACTTGCCCGGATGAGCGACAGCGCACGTGAGCGGGCCCGCGACTTTACCGTTTCACGCTATGGCGAGCGACTGGTGGCGACACTGGCGCAGCATTCCGGGGTGGATGTTTGATGAAAATCGTTCACGTTATCGGTTCCTACGACCCCGCGAAAGGTGGACCCCAGGCTGTCGTGGTGCGGCTGGCCGCAGCGCAAGCCTCGCTTGGCCATGAGGTGACGATCGTAAGCTATTGCGATGATGAGGTTGGCAGCCGCGCAGCCGATGCCGCAGCCGCGATCCCCGGTTTCGACAAGGTGCGCACGCTGCTGCTGCCGATGCCCGATCTGCGGGAAACCCTGTTTGGGGGAGCCGCGGCGAAAGCCATGGAAGCGCTGGTGGGTACGGCAGATTTTGTCCATCTGCATGGCATATGGGAGACCAATCTGCTGCGGGCATCAATTCTCTGCCGTCGTTTTGGTGTGCCTTACTGCGTGCGGTGCTGCGGCATGCTCGACAGGTGGAGCATGCAACAAAGCGCGTGGAAAAAGAAAGTCGCGTTGAAGCTCGGTTTTCGCCGGATGCTTGACGGCGCGGCTTTCATTCAGGCGCTCAATGCAGACGAAATCGAACTGATGCGCCCCCTCGGACTGAAACCGCCCTCGATGATGATCCCCAACGGCATTTTCCTTAACGAGGTCGAAGATTGCGGTGCCGTTGTGCCCGGATTGCCGGACCGGCCCTATGTGCTGTTTCTGTCGCGGCTTCATTACAAAAAAGGGCTCGACATTCTTGCCGATGCCTTTCGTCGGGTCGCCCCCTTGTTTCCTGACGTGGATCTGGTGGTCGCCGGGCCTGACGGCGGGGCGGAAGAAGAATTTCGCCAGCGTATTCGTCAATACGGTTTGGAAAAGCGGGTGCACATGACCGGCGGGCTTTATGGCCCGGCCAAGATCGCCGCACTGAAACGGTCAGCCTGCTTCTGTCTGCCAAGCCGACAGGAGGGATTCAGCGTCGCCATAACCGAGGCGCTTGCCTGCGGCGTGCCGGTTGCGATTACGGATGCCTGCCATTTTCCGGAAGTAGCCGAAGCTGGCGCCGGTGTGGTCTGCGCGCTCGATCCGATGGCGGTTGCGGCGGCGCTTGAGCGGATTCTGGAAGATCCGGATCGCGCGGCGCGCATGGGCGTCGCCGGGGCCAAACTGGTGCGCGACAATTATACCTGGCCGCGCATCGCGGTTCAGACGATTGCGGCCTATCAGGATTTTCAATCCCCAAGGCCCGATGCCGTTGCGGGCCGCAAGGCGCTCCGTTCCGTTCCCGCAAGCTGACGGTCAGGGCTTTCGCCGTGGCCGTACCGGCTTGGCCGGATTGCCCGCATAGACCGTCCAAGGCTCAATGTCGCGGAAACTGACCCCGCGTGCGCCCAGAACCGCGCCGTCACCGATATTCACCCCCGGCCCGATGAAGGCTTCGGCTGCAACCCAGCCATGGGCTCCGATGTGAATGGGGGCAGCGGTGAGCGGAAAATCGGGCTGATCGATATTATGTCCGGCTGTGCACAGATGCGCCCTTTGCGAAACGATGGCGAAGGACGCAAGCGTGACAGGCGCGACGTTATAGCAAAGCGCGCCGGGTCCGAGCGATGCATGCGCTCCCATGGTCAGATTGCCCGGCCACCAGATGCGCGCACTGCCGCGCACAATGGCCGTTCTGTGCACCTTTGCGCCGAAGGCACGCAGCACCGCGCCGCGCCAGCGCCACAGGAAGGAGGGCGTCCATGCGGCAAGCACCAGCCAGCTTGCCTGCCAGAACAGGCGCTGGACGCGGTGCCCGAGCGTGAAGGTCGCCCCGCCTTCCATGGGGCGGGACGAGGCCTTGCGGCCCCTGATCGCGCTGGACGAGTTCTGTTGCGATGCGAGAGACATTGCGGTCATCCTTTACGAAAGCAGCGGCAGGCCAGCGCTTCGCTGCGGCGGCATGGGCAGGTAAACGGAGCTGTTGCGGATATGGCAGAAGGACAGGACGGGAATCAGGAACAATGCCATGTGCAGCCACACGGTCACGACCCAGTCGGTCTGGTGCGAAATGGCATGCATGGCGGGCACGATGGACAGCATATAGGTGAGTTGCCCCAGCATCTCGCCTGCCATGGCAGTCTCCCAGAGCCGCCGCATGGCCCAGGCGAGCACAAAGAACTTCAGCGCGCCGAAATACCAAAAAGATGAGAATGCATCGACAAGACCGGTCTCGGTTGTGCCTGTGATAGGATTGTAGTCGCGGCTCGGCTCGGGTGTGTCCAGGCGCAGCGCCTCCTTGATATCGGCCCCGACCAGCTGTGCGGGCACGAAAGTGAACACGATGCGGTTCCAGTGAAACTTGCCGTAGTCGAATTCCAGCCGCCGGTCGACCTCATCGATAAGCTGCACGGCATTGCGCATTTCCAGTCCGCCGCGTTCCAGCGTTTTGTTGAAATTGGCGGCGTAGTCGATTTCCATGATGTCATCGAGGACGAAGCCGGAAGCTGCACGTGTGATCTGACGATAATCGCCCATGCTGGTCATCAGGAATGTGCCTGCAAAAATACCGACGAACATTATGGTACGAGGCACGACCATGCGGCGATAAAACCACACGGCCAGCAGGATCATCAGGAATAGCTGGATCGCTTCGGCACGTTTTCCGGTGACCAGAATGCGGTCCAGATAAAAAAACAGATCGAACAGGATTATCGCCAGCGCAAACCATGACGGTCGCCGCACGAAGCATAGAAGGGCAATGGCCAGACCATAGGGCATAAGCTGCGCAAAGAAGAGATAGACCACCGGCATGCCGGTCATCTGGACACCGATGGAGACCTCGCCGGGGAGGCGGCTCAGGAGGAAATAGAATGCAGCGCCGAATGCAGACAAGCCGGCTGCGGCCCACGTCAGCCGCCTTTCGCTGAAGCTCATGCTGAGCAACCTGATCGGCTGCTTGGCCATGCGCCAGCCGAGAACCAGCATGGCAAGCGAAAGAATGCCCATCGCCATCGTCTTGGCGTAAGCGCCGGAAGGCAGGAACTGATCGTTCACGAGGGCCGGGAGCTGCGGCAGCAAAAAACCGAAGGTCATCACGCCCGCGAGGAAGGGAAACTGATACATGCGTTCCGGCCGGGAGAAGAGGCCGCCAGCCAGAAGATAAAGCACAAAGCCGGTGAAAATCCATGTGAGCGACAGGTTCATTGCGCGCTCCCCGCCGCAGCGCATGTGTCCGAAAGGTCAGGTGCGGGTTCGCCCGCCGAAAGGTCGTGCGGGAAAATGCGGCCTGAAACCAGATACCAGCCGAGCTTCACATATTCCTTGGCGACGAGCTCCATGTCGGCAGGCGTCGACGGAAAACCGGGGCGTCCGTCATCGCCGCCGATAGGCGACGAAATAAAGTGCATTTGCGGGCAGGCGGCGCGAAAGCTCGCTATGGCGCGGCGGGAATGATACCAGTTGGTCACGATCAGCGCGCTTCTGGCCCGTATTTCACGCAAGACAGGCGCGGAAAATTGCGCATTCTGCCAGGTGCTGCCCGACCGGCATTCGACGAAGATCGCCGAAGGGTTCACGCCGTTGCGCACCATGATCCGCTTGTTATAGAGGCAGTCGCCATCGCCGGTAACGAGGATCACCGGCGAGCGGCCTTCCTTCCACAGACGCGCAGCCTGCGCCGCGCGCGGCGGACCGTCTCCCCCCGGCACGACGATGACATCCGCCCTGCCGCCATCGTCCGGCAAGGTCAGAACCGGTTCCGAGAAGAACATCGCGGCAATCCCGAACAGGATGGCGCAGGGCAGGACGACGGGAAGCATCATACCACACGCCGTTCCGGTGCTCCGGCCTCCAGCGGTCGCCCCGCCAAAGGGATTTCCGTCCGCATGGCCGACTGGCGCTGGCGCTGCTCTTCCATCTTGACGACAATCATGAACTCATAAGCCGCAAGCAGGCGGCAATAGAGGTAGCCGGGCTTGCCGTCCAGAAAGCCGCCGCGCAGCAGATACATGTAGAGAAAGCGCAGGCTGGGCCTGAACGGCATATGATAGGAAAGCGATTTCAATGCGCGCCGCCGCCGCTCCGGCACTGCCGAAAAAATGCCGCCCCAGTCGATCTTGCGTTCAAGCAGCCGCGAGGCGGACAGATCCGCCTCGGCGGAAGAATAGCGGTTATGCTTGTCGTACCAGGCTTCGAGGCCCTTGTTGAAGCTGTAATGGATGAAATGGGACTGCAAGGCACCTTCCGGCCCGCCGCTGGCGCGCGAATGCACCGAGCGTTCGAACCGCACGCGGTCGGGCCTTACCAGCCGCGTGATCCAGGTGGGATAGAGGCTGGCATGGCGAATCCAGCGCCCCATGAACATGTTCTTGTAACGCGCCTTGAAAAACACCTCAGGCCGGTCGGGATCGGCGGCGATTGCCAGCATTTCGTCGCGCAGGTCGGGCGGGGTGATCTCATCCGCGTCGGGCGTGTAAACCCAGTCATGCCTGAACGTGATTTCCGTTAGGCCATACATGCGCTGGCGGTCCTCGGTGTCGTAGGCACGCTGGAAAACGCGGGCGCCTGCTGCCTTGGCGATTTCGACCGTTCGGTCGCTGCTGAAGGAATCGAGAACGACGATATCGTCGCACCAGTCCAGCGAGGCCAGGCAGGCTGGCAGGTTGGCCTCTTCGTTCAGCGTCATGATAAGTACGGAAACATTCATGAAGTTGCCCCGGGATAGGTGATTTTCGGTTTGGCTTCGGTCTTTGAAACTGCAACCGTCCGGCGCGGACCTCTGGTCATGTGCAGCACGAAAAGCGTATGCGCCGCAGCCGGGATCGCCAGCGCCAGAAGCATCGGCCAGACAGCCATGTCGAGCCTGACGGCTACAAAGGCGACAGCGCCGGCCATGAGATTGAGCACCATGATCGTGACGGCTGTCTGCCCACAGGAAAGCCCTGCGTCCATCAGCAGATGATGCAGATGCTGCCGGTCAGGCGAGAATGGGCTTCGACGCGCCGACACGCGGCGCACGATCAGGCTCAGCGTATCGATGACCGGCACGATGACGATCCAGATCAGGACGGGAAAGGGAATTGCGGTCGTTCCGCCTGCGAGGATGAGGATGAACCCGGCAAGCGCCGCGCCCAGAAAGGTGCTGCCGCCGTCGCCGAGGAAAAGGCTCGCCTTCGCGCGCCAGCGGTGCCGCATGTTGAAGACCAGAAAGCCGAGACAGGCGGCGGCAAGCGCGAGCCCCTGCAAGCCGAGACGATGCTCGCCCACGCCGAAACCGATGACCGCCAGCCAGAAGAATGCGGCGGCGCTTGCCGATCCCGCCAGTCCGTCCACGCCGTCGCTCATATTGACCGCATTGACGAGGCCGACAATGAAAGCAAGCGCGACAAGGAGAAAGAGCGGCCCGGACAGAAGCTGGAGCAGCGTATCCCCCGACGCCGCAGCGGGCGCTGCAATCGCATCCGCTGCGAGGCCGAGATAGATTTGCCAGACCCCGGCCATGCCCAGCATCAGGAAGGCCGCCAGAAGCTGAATCGCAAGGCGAGGCGCCACCGGCAGGTTGAAACGGTCGTCGAGAACGCCGGTGACGAGGATCAGCACCAGCCCCGGCAGCAGGGTCACGGCATTGGCGTGGCCTGAAACACCGAGCGTCAGCAGCGCGGCGGCGGAAAACGAGAGAAAAATGGCAATGCCGCCGCAAAGCGGAACATTTCCGTCATGCGTCTTGCGAGCGTCAGGGACATCGATGAGATACCATTCGCGCGCCAGCTCGCGAAAGCCAAGGCAAAAGGCGACAGAAAGGGCAAAGGCCAGAAGCGTGATCCAGGAAAGACTCGTCATGTCTGCTCCAAGGCGCGTGCAAAGATCGAACTGCGCAAATTTTTACGCACTGCCGCCCGGGTCCACGACTTGGCTTTAGAGCGTGCCGCATACTCCTTTCAGGTCGGGTGCTAACACCAAGGGCGACATTTCGTGCCTGTCGCAAAAGGCTATTCTGGGCGGAGCCGGGAAGATTGCGCCTGCGGGCGCCGCTGCCGGACTGCGATGAACGGGGGGACGAAAAAAGTGTCACGAAAACCGCTGGCCGCGCCGGGAAATATTGTTCACTGGAGCGCATCATGAATGGCAATCGCAGAGGCTTTCTCATGGCGGCGCTGGAGCAGTATGCAGGGCTGCTCTTCAACTTCGTGACGGTCGCCGCGGTGTCGCGCTTTCTGGGGCCAGCGGAAACCGGAATGGGCGTGATAGGCCTCAGCCTTACGGCAATCGTCTTTTCCCTGCGTGAATTCGCCAGCCCGGAGTTCCTGATAAAGATCGACAAGGTGCGCGATCAGGACATTCAAACATCGCTGACTTTCCTGATGAGCGTGACGGTCGTGCTGTCCGCCGCCCTCTATCTCTCGGTGGGCTACTTCGCCGAAGCCTATAATGACCCGAAACTGAACCTTTTTCTCAGCATCACCATCGTTGCCGCGCTCGTTGAAAGCCTGTCCCTGCCGATTGTCGCCTTGTTGAGGCGCGAGATGGCCTTTGGAAGGCTGGCGCGCATTCGCACGGCAGGCTCCGGCCTTGGCGCTCTCGTCACCATTGCCATGGCTTTTTGCGGGTTTGGGCACATGTGTTTTGCTTTCGGCCTGCTGGCAAGCGCACTGATGACAACGGGACTGGCGGTTGCCGTCCATCCTCTGGGGACCTTGCTGCGCCCATCGCTGGCAAGTTTCGATACGGCCTGGCGGTTCGGGATTTTCCTCGGGGGCAATGCGGGGCTTAACAAGATCTGCATGACGCTTCCCCAGCTCCTGCTCGGGCGCTTCATGCCCATATCGGCGGTCGGGATATACAGTCGCGCCGACACGCTGAGCGGCCTTCCGGACCGCATCATCCTTTCCGCCGTGTTTACCGTGGCTTTCCCGATGCTTTCGGCACAGGTCCGTGAGGGAGCGAATATCAGCCAATCCTATATCCGTGCCTTGTCCTATATCACTGTCGCCTATTGGCCAGCGCAGGCGCTGCTTGCGCTGCTGGCATATCCGGCGGTGCACATCGTGCTTGGCCCCGGCTGGGCCGAGGCGGCACCCATTGTCGCGATCCTGAGCCTTGCCTGTCTCTTCTGGTTTCCCGCGATCCTTACCTATCCGCTGCTGATGGCACTGGGACAGAACCGCGAGGCGTTTCTGTCCAACCTGATTTCGCGGCTGGTGGCGGTCACCGTCATCGGCGCTGCGGCGTTTTACGGGCTGCTTGCCGTTGCGCTCGGCCAGTTCATCAGCCTGCCGATCCAGATGGTCATAGCCATCCTGTTCGTGCGCAGGCATGTGGTCTTTTCCTATGCGGAGCTCGGCCGCGCCTTGCTGAAAAGCGGGCTCGTTACGCTGATCACCCTTGCCATACCGCTGGCGATGGTGGCGGCGAATGGCTTTTCGCTGGAAATCAATCGTTCCACGGGCGTTGTGATGGGGTTCATAGCGGCGTTCAGTTGGCTGGGCGCGCTGTTCGTGGCGCGGCATCCCTTCGCCGCCGAGGTCGAACCGATACTGGGTTGGCTTGTCGGAAAGTTCCGGGCGCGGAGTGTGCAGCCGCCAGCTTCCAGACTCGCGGAATAGGGCGGCTGGCGATGGTCAAACACAAATTGCCGACGATCGATGTGGTGATCCCCAATTTCAACTATGGCCGCTATCTGTCTCTGTGTGCGAACAGCGTTCTGGGGCAGGCAGGCGTCAATCTCCGTCTGCTCATTATCGACAATGCCTCAACCGACAACAGCGCCGAGGTGGCAAAGGGTCTTGCCGCCAAGGACAGCCGCGTCGAGTTATTGCTTCGCAGCAAGAATCTGGGGCCGCATTCTTCTTTCAACGAAGGCATAGACTGGGCGGCAGCGGACTATTTCCTGATCCTCTGTTCGGACGACCTGCTGGCAGGCGGCGCGTTGGAAAGAGCGACGGGAATGCTCTCGCAAAACGCGGACATTCATCTGGCGCATGGCGCGACGGGCAGGATAAAGGCCGATGACGGCGAGCCGCATCCCGCCATTGCAGACCACGCCCCGGATGAATGGCGGATACGGTCCGGGGAGGAATTTATCGAATTTGCCTGCCGCCATGCGATTAACCCGGTGATTGGCCCGACCGCGGTCGTGCGGACCGCGATCCAGAAACAGGCTGGATATTACCGCACGTCGCTCTCCCATACGGACGATCTGGAAATGTGGCTTCGCATCGCCATGCACGGGGCTGTTGCCTCGACAAACCGGATACAGGCCTTTGCGCGTTCGCACGTCCAGAACCAGTCGGCGGCGGTGAATGGCATCTTGAACTGGAATCGGGAATTCGAGGCCGGTTTCCGGTCGTTTTTCGAGCACGAAGGCGCCACCCTGCCGCAACGGGACCGGCTGTTCGCAATGGCCCGAGATTGCCTGGCCAAGCGCGCCTACTGGTCTGCGATCTCCAGTCTGGCGCGACAGCCGAAAGCGGCGGGTTCGCTGATGGCGTTCGCGCTGAAGCGGGAGCCATTACTGGCAGTCCTGCCCCCGTTCGACTACTTGCTGAAACGATCCGCCTGGCGGAACGGGCGCGGCGCATGATTGGGCCGCGCAATCGGCCTTCTGCCGTGCCGGATCGAGAAAAAGGGCCCGAAGGATCTCTTCCTGTCCTGCCAGCCTGCTTCGATAGCGCTCCACGCCAGCTTTGACCTGTCTGGTCAATGCCGTGCGCTGCGCGAAGGCAAGATCGATCTGGGAGAGGATGGTTTCGGGGTCGAAATTGTCGATCCGATGGCAGAAGGCCGCAAGACCGGTGTCGTGCAAAAGCGCATCGTTCTTGCTCGCATAAGCCAGCGAGATTGCCGGACGCCCCATCGCAAGGGCGCAAACGATGTTGTGGTAGCGGCTGGCAACAACGACATCTGTTTTTGCTATCTGCTGCATGAGGTCGTGCAGCGATGCGGATGGCTCGAATGTCACCTTGTCCGCTTCCGCCGCAGGAAGCTGTTCCAATATGTCGTGCGCCGCCTCCATATCGCCCTTGTCGCCGATCAGCAGCCGTACCTGCCGTCCGCCGCCGAGAAGCCTCTTTGCAAGCGTGGTCATTTTGGCGACGTAATCCGCGTATACGGCATCGCCATCCCTGCCGTTCTTCTTCCACCCGCGATAGGACATCACGCCGAGGCCGACACATTGGTGGGAACTATCCTGAATTTCATCCGGAACCGTTGGCAGCGCGAAGGCGATATCCGCGCTGACGAAATCCCCGGAAGGGGATACGCCGAGCTGCTTCATGAAGTCGTGGGACACCTGATCCCGGTAGGACCGGAAGGCGGCAAGCGTCGAGGCCCAGCGAAGGAAGCGCCGGCTCAACGGATGATTGACGGGTCCGGCGCCAATCGACACGAAAATCATGCGCGTGCCGGTCAGCCGCGCCGCAAGGGACCATCGCAGCACTGCGAAAGGCCAGCCAAAGGGATTTTCGTTAAAGTCGTCCAATATGCCCGTCCCCGGCACGACAATTAGGTCGAGCTGGAAAGCAAGCAGCAGCGCGCAGCAGAAGCCGACCGCGCGTCGGGGAACGTGCAACATCGCCTTGTTGATGGCGTGCAGCAGCCAGTTGGATGGATAGGGCCGGGAGACCGGATGGGCTGGAAGATCGAATTTCTGCGTAACAATGTCGGGTCTTGAACAGATACAGACAAGTTGCGCGTCGGGGCGATTGCGTTTCAGAAGCTGCAACATGGCCTCCAGCGAACCGTCATTGCCGGTATTGCCCGCTCCAAATTGCCCGAAAAGACCAATTCTCATATGCGTGTCTCCGCTGCACCCAGAAGCTAATGCCGGACGCGCTGTCGGGAAAACTGGCAGAAGGGTGAACACCATCCTCTATTGTAGGAGGGGATGTACCCCTCATAGCCGAAATGCGCAGCGTTGCGATTTCGATACACTGGCCAGCGGTATATCCATTGCCCCCCGATATACCGGAGTAAGGCTTCGAGGGAGTTGTTCCCTCGAAGTCTTGGCTCCCTTGCAATGTCACGTGGCAACAAGGTTCCGGCCATGAAATGTGCTTACTTCGTCCGTCCCCACATTGGCGGGACCTATTCGGTCTTTACGCGGCTACGCTCGTCGCTCGGCCAGTCGGGGATCGAGCTTCGCTGGCTGGCCGCGGGCGCTGCGGGCGATACGGTCAGCGTGCCGAGCGGGCAGGGGCTGGAGGATGCGCTGCGCAAGGGCGACGCCATCGACCGCATGGGGCTGCTCGACGAAGAAACCCGCGCCCGGCACATGATCGGCTTTCTGCGCGACAACCGCTTCGACGCCGTTATCGTCAATGTTCTTGCCAACCGTTTTGAAACCAATCTGGTGCGCTATCTGCCTGCCGATATTCTGCGTGTCATGATCGTGCACAATATCACGCCCGGCACCTATGCGGCGGCAAGGGCGATCCGCGATCATGTCCATGCGACGGTCGGCGTTTCAAAACGCTGCCGCGACGATCTCGTCCGCCAGCACGGTTTCGATGCGGCCCGCACGCTGGTCATCCCGCACGGATTGAACAGGGACATTCATCTGGCGCGCAATCGGACCAAACAGGATGAAAGCGGTCCGCTGCGCCTGCTTTATCTCGGGCGCATCGAGGACAACTCCAAGGGCATTTTCTGGCTGCCGAACATATTGCGCGAGCTCGATTGCCCCTACCATCTGACAGTCGCCGGTGACGGTCCCGATCTGGCGGAACTGCGCCACCGTCTTGCGCCGTTTGGCGATCACGTCAGCTTTGTGGGCTGGGTTGCGCCTTCCGATGTTCCGTGGCGGGTAAGCCAGCATGACGTTCTGGTCATGCCGTCACGCTTCGAGGGGTTCGGCCTCACGCTCATCGAGGCGATGAGCCAGGGTTGCCCTGCGGTTGTATCGCGGATCGCGGGCGTGACCGATACGATCGTCACCGACGGCGAGGACGGTTTCCTGTTCCGGGTCGGCGATTATCGTCAGGCGGCACGTCATATTGAGCGGCTTGCCCGCGACCGCAAGCTGCTTGCGGGCATGGCCGCCGCCGCGCGGCAAAAGGTGGAAACCGTGTTCGACAACGATGTTGTGGGCCGCGCCTATGCGAGCCTTCTTGAACATCTGGCGGTTGAACGCCCGGCCATTGCCGCGCCGCTGGCGCTGTCGCAATGGGCGATGCCGAATGCACTTCATTCCAGCCTGCGCAGCCGCCTGCCGAAGCCGGTCAAGAACTGGCTGCGCCAGATGCGTGAGCGCCTGCATGCGGGATGGTCGGCAGCATGACCTGTGAATAGAAAGGAGAAGGGGCATGAACCTTTTCACATCGCAGTTCCGCAATTCCCAATTGCTCGCCAGCAAGGCGCACGCGCTTATTCCCGGCGGCTGTCACACCTATGCCAAGGGCGACGACCAGTATCCGGTTCTTGCCCCTGGCTTCATCCAGCGCGGTTCCGGCTCGCATGTCTTCGACGTCGACGGGCACGAATATATCGAATACGGCATGGGCAATCGCGCCGTCGGCCTCGGTCATGCTTATCCGCCCGTCGTGCGCGCCGTACGCGATGCCTTGCAGGACGGCTGCAATTTCACGCGGCCAAGCGCCATCGAAGTCGAATGCGCGGAATGCTTTCTCGAGCTGATCGACAGTGCGGACATGGTGAAATTCTGCAAGGACGGATCGGACGCGACCTCCGGCGCGGTGCGGCTGGCGCGCGCCTATACCGGGCGCGATATGGTTGCCTGCTGCGCCGATCATCCATTTTTCTCGACCGATGACTGGTTTATCGGAACCACGAAAATGAATGCTGGCATTCCCGCATCGGTCTCGGCCCTGACGGCGACGTTCCGCTACAACGATATTGCAAGCGTGCAAGCCCTGTTCGACGATTATCCGGGGCGCATCGCAGCCATCATTCTCGAGCCCGCGAAGGCTGATGAGCCGCAAGACAATTTTCTGCGCGAAGCAAGGCGGATCGCCCATGAAAACGGGGCCTTGTTCATTCTGGACGAGATGATTACCGGCTTTCGCTGGCACCTGCGCGGGGCCCAGAAGCTATACGATGTCGAACCCGATCTTTCCTGTTTCGGCAAGGCGCTGGGCAACGGTTTTGCCATTTCCGCACTCGCGGGCAAGGCGGAATATATGCAGCTTGGCGGTCTGACGCAGACGGACCATCCTCGCGTGTTCCTGCTTTCCACCACGCATGGCGCGGAAACCCACGCCATGGCCGCGGCAATTGCCACGATGACCATCTATCGCGACGAGCCGGTGATCGAAAGGCTCTATGAGCAAGGCTCCAAACTGGCGGAAGGCGTGAATGCAGCGATTGCCGCTCACGGGCTTCAGAACCATGTCCGCTTGTTCGGGCGACCCTGCTGCCTTGCCTATGGTACGCTTGATGAAGAAGGCCAGCCGTCGCAGGCTTTTCGCACCTTGTTTCTTCAGGAGACGATCCGGCGCGGCGTGCTGATGCCGTCGCTGGTGGTGAGCTACACCCACAGCGACACCGACATTGCGCGCACGGTGGATGCAATCGACGGTGCGCTCGGCATTTATGTTCGCGCACTCAATGACGGCGTGGGTTCCTATCTGACCGGGCGTCCTTCGCAGGTGGTCTATCGCCGCTTCAACGAAGCGCCGACCTATCCTTCCGCGATGCGATGAAGCGCCTCGCAGCGGCTTTGGCTGTCACGATCCTGCTGTCGATAGCGGTTGGCGGTTCATATGCGGCGGGTCAGTTTCCGATCAGGGTCGCCGAGGACGGACGCATTTTCGAGGATGCGACGGGCAGGCCATTCCTCTTGCAGGGCGATACCGCATGGTCGCTGATTGCCGAACTGAAACGGGAGGACGCCGAGATCTATCTACAGGATCGCAGGAAGCGAGGCTTCAACGCCATTCTGGTCAATCTTCTCGAACACCGGTTTTCCAGCCATCCGCCTGCCAATGCCTATGGGGAAAAGCCCTTCGAGAGCGATGCGTTCGGCGAGCTCAATCCGAAATATTTCGACCATGCCGCCTGGGTGATCGGGCGAGCGGAGCAATTGGGAATGGCCGTATTCCTGGCGCCTGCCTATCTGGGCGTCAACGGCAATAGCCAAGGCTGGTTTTCCGAGGTGCAGGCTGCCGGACCGGCGAAAATGCGCGCCTATGGCGAAGCGATTGCCCGGCGGTTTGCAAAATTTCACAATATTATCTGGGTGTTGGGCGGAGATTTTAATACGCCGGATCGCCAGCTCGTTTCCGATCTGGCCGAAGGCTTGGCGCAGGTAACCTCGAAGACGCTCCAGACGGTGCATTCCGCCCGCGACACCAATACGGCGGAACTGTGGGCCGATCAGCCATGGCTAAGCTTCGATACGGTTTATACCTATGACAATGTTCATGCGGCGATTTCTGCCCGACGCAAAGCGGGCAGGATGCCTGTCATCCTGCTGGAAGGCGCTTACGAGTTCGAGCGGGGCACCACGGCGCGGATGATCCGCCGCAATGCCTATGGCGCGCTGCTGGCCGGTGCCGCAGGGCAGTTCTTTGGCAATAATCCGATCTGGCATTTCACCGGGCCGGGTATCTTCAACGTTGACCGAAGCTGGCAGGAAGCGCTCGGCAGTCCCGGCGCGCGATCAATGACGGTATTGAAGAAACTGTTCGACAGGCTGCCATGGCCGCAATTGCGGCCCGATCTCGAAAAGCGCATCGCATTGAAGCCGGCAAGCCATGCCTCTTCCCTGCCGGACGGCACGCTGTCGGTGATCTATGGCGATGCCGATGGCTTTGCAGTGCCGAAGGATGCGGTAAGGCAGGGCGGGAAAGCAATCTGGTTCGACCCGGTTTCCGGCACATTCGCAGAGGCGGGCCAGCCAAAGATCAAGGGGACGGTCGCGACCTACAGGCCCGGGCAGGCAGAAAATGCGGGCGGCGGAACCGACTGGCTTTTGCTGATCGGCAGCGCCGGGCGCCTGCACAACATCCAAAGGGAGTAGGCGATACGCCCTTTCACACCTTTCATAAACGCTTGTCCTAACGGGGCATGCCTTCGGTCAAGTCGCCGCTCCTGCGCTGCGTCGCTAACATATATTTATCAAAGCTTGAGGAGCTGGACATGAAGGTACTGGTTACGGGCAGTCAGGGCTATATCGGGTCGGTGATGGTGCCGGTCCTTATCAATGCGGGGCATGACGTGTCCGGCTATGACATCGGCCTTTATGAACATTGCCTTTTTCAGGAAGGCGGCGCGGTGATGAATGTGCCGACCATCCGTAAGGACGTGCGCGATGTGTCGCCGCGCGATCTGGAGGGGTTCGATGCAGTCATTCATCTTGCAGCGCTTTCCAACGATCCGCTGGGCAATCTCAATGAGGAGTTGACCTACGATATCAATCACCGCGCAAGCGTCGCCATGGCAAGGGCCGCGAAACAGGCCGGTGTCGGGCGTTTTCTGTTTGCATCGTCCTGCAGCAATTACGGCATCAGCGATGCCGACCTGATCGATGAGACTGGCGAACTGAAACCGGTGACAGCCTATGGCCGGTCCAAGGTGCGGGCAGAACAGGAAATCCGGGAACTGGCCGACGCAAGCTTCTGCCCGGTCTATCTGCGGCCTGCCACGGCCTATGGCGTTTCACCATTCCTGCGTTTCGACATCGTGCTCAACAACCTCGTGGCTTGGGCGGTGACGAAAGGGCTGATCTATCTGAAGTCCGACGGCACGCCCTGGCGTCCGATCGTCCATATTCGCGATATTTCCCGCGCCTTCATGGCGGCGATGGAAGCCCCGCGCGAGAAAGTCTGGAACGAGGCTTTCAATGTCGGTTCGACGGAACACAATTACCGCATCCGCGATATTGCGGGCATCGTTGCCGAAAATGTTCCTGATTGCCGCATCGAATATGCGGATGATGCGGGGCCGGATACGCGCTCCTACCGTGTCAGTTTTGAAAAGCTGGCGCGGGTGCTGCCGCAAGCCAAACCGGAATGGGATGCCGTTGCCGGTACGCGCGAACTGCTCGCCGCCTATAGCCGCTCGACCCTGACGCTTGAAGAGTTCGAGGGGCCACGCTTCCAGCGCATCTCCCATATCCGCAAGCTGATTGCGGAAGGCGTGCTGGATTCCGATTTGCGGCGCGTTGAGGAACAGCCGCAACCGCTGCGGGCGACGGCATGATGGATACCGGGGCGGTCAGAGGCGCTGAACGGGCCATTCCGCAGCCATCGAACGGAAAGGCGATCTATGATCTTGCTGCCCGTCTTTATCCTCTGTGCCGCAGTCTCGCCGGTGACGGGGTGCGCGAAACGCTTGCCATCATCGGCGAACATCTGCCGCTGACCGTCCACCAGGTGCCGAGCGGCACGCCGCTTTACGACTGGAAAGCGCCGCAGGAATGGATCATTCGCGAAGCCTATATCGCGGATAGAAGCGGCAATCGTGTCGTCGATTTTGCCCGGCATAACCTGCATGTCGTGAATTTCAGCATACCCATGCGGACACGAATGCCGCTCAGCGCGCTGAAGGCGCATATTCATACGCTGCCCGATCAGCCGGACCTCATTCCCTACCGTACCTGCTATCACGCGGAGGGCTGGGGCTTCTGCATGACGCATAGTGAATTTCTGGCCATGCAGGACGGCGATTATGATGTCGTGATCGATGCGGAGCGTCGCGACGGCTTCCTGACCTTCGGCGAGTTCGTTCATCCCGGCAAAACGGACGAGATGTTCATCCTGTCAGCCCATCTCTGCCACCCGTCGCTCGCCAACGACAATTGCTCCGGGCTGGCGCTGCTGACCCGTCTCGGCGAAGTGCTGCAATCACGGCGCACGCGGCTGACCTATCGGCTGCTTTTCGGTCCGGCGACTTTCGGCGCGCTTGCATGGCTTCAACAGAACGAGGCGCATCTGGGATTGGTGCGGCATGGGCTGGTCCTGTCCTGCGTCGGTGATGCAGGCGGGCCGAACTACAAGCGCAGCCGTCGCGGCAATGCGGAGATCAATCGCATCATGGGGAATGTGCTGGCCGGGTGCGCCAATGCGACGATGCATGATTTCTGGCCCTATGGCTATGACGAGCGCCAGTTCTGCTCGCCGGGATTCAACCTGCCGGTCGGCATGTTCCAGCGCAGCCTTTACGGCACATTTCCGGAGTATCACACATCGGCCGACAATCTCGATTTCATCAAGCCGGAATATCTCGATCAATCTTTCAATATGATTATGCAGGCCATTGAAATTGCAGAACGAAACTGGCGTCCAGTCAACACCTCTCCGAAGGGGGAGCCGCAGCTTGGAAGGCGCGGGCTTTATGGCAGCACGGGCGGCGACAGGCGCGCTGCACAAAACGCCATGGCGCTGTTGTGGGTGCTCAATCTGGCAGATGGCGAGCACTCCATCCTCGATATGGCGGAGCGGGCGAAATTGCCTTTCGCAGCCCTTGCCGATGGCTCTGACCGGCTTCGCGATGCGGGCTTGCTTATAGAAGCGGCCACGCCAGATCCTTGTCGGAAATGACGCTCGGCCTGCTCGGCCAAGGTATGCCAAGCGACGGATCGTCATAGCGCAAACCTGTCGCATAATCAGGCACATAGGGCTTTGAAATCATGTAACGCACGAGGACATCAGGCGTCAGGGTCTGGAAACCGTGCGCGCAGCCTTCCGGGATATAGAGCTGCACACCGTTTTCGGCTGAAAGCTCCACGCCCGTCCAGCGCATATAGGTCGGTGATTGCGGCCGCAGATCGACCAGAACATCCCAGATCGTCCCTTGCAGGCAAGTGACGAGCTTCGTCTCGGAATGCGGTTCGCGCTGGTAATGAAGGCCGCGCAACGTTCCTTTCTCGCGTGAAAAAGACAGGCTGTGCTGCGGAAAATGCGTTTCCATCCGACGCTCGGCAAAGGCGGTTTCGCAATAGACCCGCGCGAACCAGCCGCGCTCGTCTTCAAGCCTTTCCGGCGCGATAGACCATGCACCGTCGATGTTGAGTGAAGTAAAACGCATTGTTTGCCCCGAATTGCAGTCGCTTCACATTCTGAACAGCGGGTTTTTCGGGCGATAGAACCTTCTTCGATGCATCCGGCAGGCTTCCGGATGGGTCAGCTTCTCCGAATGAGGTAGGCGCATACGCCCCCCGCCGCCATCGGGTGAAGATCAGGTGTCTGCGCAGTGTAATCCGTCCGGTGAATGTTGCGCCCGATCGTATGTACGGCTCGCCCCTGATGACAGTCTCGGCAATTTTTAGACCGCTTAGTAGTTTTGGTTATCCGACGCGGATCGGAGTTCAACCCTACAGAAGACCCGGCCATATAGGTTCAAAAGGCGAGGAATGACGCATGACCATCCAGACGCCGGATATTTCGCGGAGCACGAGCATGGCGCAAGAGCAGACCGGCTGTCGCCTGTGCGGTAAACTACTCAAGCATAGTTTCGTCGATCTCGGGATGTCGCCGCCCTGCGAAAGCTTCATCACGGCGGATCGCCTTGACCGTATGGAGCCATATTATCCGCTCTATGCGCTTGTCTGCGACCATTGCTATCTGGTGCAGCTGAAGGAATATTTCTCGCCCGCCGAGATATTCACCGAATATGCCTATTTCTCGTCCTTCGCCACCAGTTGGGTCAGCCATGCGAAGGCCTATTGCGATGAGATCACCGAGCGGCTGGACCTGAATGAAAACAGCTTCGTGGTCGAGATCGCCAGCAATGACGGCTATCTGCTGCAGCATTTTCTGCCAAAGGGCATCCCGATCCTTGGCATTGAACCGGCGGTCAATGTGGCCGAGACGGCCATCGCCAAGGGTGTGCCGACGCGCGTGGATTTCTTCGGCGCGACACTGGCCGCCGAGCTGGTCGGCGCAGGACGCAAGGCCGACCTCGTGATCGGTAACAACGTTCTGGCGCAAGTGCCTGATCTCAATGACTTTGTGCGCGGCCTGCAATTGCTTTTGAAGCCGGAAGGCGTGATCACGCTGGAGTTTCCGCATCTGGCCAACCTGATCGAGCAGAACCAGTTCGACACGATCTATCACGAGCATTTCTCGTATTTCTCGCTGCTGACGATCCGCTACATGGCGCATCGTCATCACCTCAAGATCATCGACGTGGAGGAACTGCCGACCCACGGCGGGTCGCTCCGGGTGTATCTCGCGCATAATGGCAGCAAGCGCAAGGCAGGGCCGCGTGTCGCCGCGCTTCTCAAGCAGGAAGAGAGCTTTGGCCTCAACGAGATCTCGACCTATGAGCAGTTCGCTGAAAAGACCCGGCGCACCAAGCGCGATCTCCTGTCCTTCCTGATCGCGGCCAAGAATGCGGGCAAGCGCATCTGCGGTTACGGCGCGCCGGGCAAGGGCAATACGCTTTTGAACTATTGCGGCATTGGCACGGATTTCCTGGATTTCACGGTGGACCGCAATCCCTACAAGCACGGGCGCTTCACGCCGGGCATGCACATCCCGATCTACGACGTATCGGCAATCGACAAGTACCGGCCCGATTACATTCTCATCCTGCCGTGGAACTTCAAGGACGAGATCATAAGGCAGATGCAGCACGTGGTCGAATGGGGCGCGAAGTTGATCATTCCCATTCCGCACGTCACGTTGATAGACCCGGCACTACTCTCGGAGGAGCGGTAATCATGAAAGTCGTTCTGTTCTGCGGCGGTCTTGGGACAAGGATTCGCGAATATTCGGAGAATATCCCGAAGCCGATGATCCCGCTCGGCCATCAGCCGATCCTGCATCACGTCATGGAATATTACAGCGATTACGGCCACAATGATTTCGTCCTGTGCCTGGGCTACAAGGCCAATGTCGTGAAGGATTTCTTCCTGACCATCCGCCCGCAAACTTTTGCGGATTGCGTGGTCTCGGATGGTGGACGCAATGTGCAACTGCTTGAGGAAGTGGATCGCGACTGGAGCGTCACGCTGCTCGACACAGGCATCTGGCGCAATATCGGTGAGAGACTGTGGAGCGCCAGGTCGCATGTGGCGAATGAGGATATGTTCCTTGCCAATTACAGCGACGGCCTCAGCGATGTCGACCTTGACGACATGACGGAACGCTTCCGCGCCAGCGGCAAGATCGCCTGCTTCCTCGCCGTCCGTCCGCCGCTGACCTATCACCTTGCCGATATTGCAGACGGCGGCGACGTGCGGGCTTTCCGAACGTCGAACACATCCGACATCTGGATCAATGGCGGTTATTTCCTCTTCCGCAAGGAAATCTTCGATTATATGCGCGAAGGCGAGGAACTGGTGCTGGAGCCGTTTGGGCGCCTGATCGCTGAAAACCAGTTGATGGCCTATAAATATGAGGGCTTCTGGCGGTCCATGGATACGCTGCGCGACTGGCAGACGCTTGAGGACATGGTTGAAAAGGGCGATATGCCCTGGAAGAGGCACAAGGCGGAACGCCGCGCGGCCAATATCGCGATAGCGCTATGATTGATCTGCCGTCGCTTACCAATCCCGGACGTCCGCTGCGGCTGCTTTGTCTGGGCGCGCATTCCGACGATATCGAGATCGGTTGCGGCGGTACGCTTTTGAGCCTTATCGAGAGCGGTATGCCGCTGCATGTGGAGTGGTGCGTGCTGTCGGGAAACGAGGAAAGGCGGGCCGAGGCAGAAGCTTCCGCCCGCGATTTCCTGCGCGGGGCGGAGCGTTTCAACATTCGTCTTGCCTCTTTCGAGGACAGCTATTTCCCGGCACAGAGCCGCGACATCAAGCAATGGCTGATCGAACAGCGCGGGCGAGGCCAGCCGGATATGGTGTTCACGCATCGACATGGCGACGCCCACCAGGACCACCGCACCCTTAATGAACTGACGTGGAATCTTTTCCGCGATCAGGTGATCCTGGAATATGAAATCCCGAAATGGGATGGCGATCTGGGCCAGCCCAACGCCTATTCGGCGCTGCCGGCCGCGATCATGGAGCGCAAGATCGAACTGTTGATGAAGCACTTCGGCACGCAGCGCTCCAAGGACTGGTTCGACGCGGAAACCTTTCGCGGACTTGCCCGGTTGCGCGGCATGGAATGCCGCGCGCCCGAGACCTATGCGGAAGCTTTCCATGCCAGAAAACTGCGGCTTTTCTAATTTTTAATCGGTTCCGCATTGGTATCCACGCGGACGACGACCGACATGCCCGGCGCCAGGCGTGCAGCGTCCGGCTGATCCTCATCGATGGCGATGCGAACCGAAAGGCGCTGCGTGATCTTGGTGAAGTTGCCGGTCGCGTTGTCCGACTTGATGACGCTGAACTCTGAACCGGCAGCAGGCGCGAAGGCTTCGATATGCCCCGTCAGCTCGGCGTGACGCAGCGCATCGACGGTGAAGGTGACCGGCTGGCCGACCTTCATGCCGTAGAGCTGCGTTTCCTTGAAATTCGCCATCACCCATTTGGTCTTCGGGACGATGGAGACGAGCTGCGTTCCAGCCGTCACATATTGACCGAGCCGCACGCCGACTTCGCCAAGCGTGCCGTCACGCGGTGCGACGATGCGGGTGTTCTGCAGGTCGATCCGCGCCAGTTCGACAGTCGCTTCCGCATTGGCGATATCGGCATTGAGGCTGTCGCGATTGACGATGATGGATTGCAGGTCCTGCTGTGCGACGGCGAGCGCGGCCTGCGCTTCCTGCACCGCCGCTCGCGCCTGAAGGAGCGATCCATGCGCGGTATCGGCGGAACTTTGCGTGGTCACGCCGCGCGGCAGCAGGGCCTCGACGCGTTTTGCATTGGCTTCGGCCACCTCAAGCGCGGCTTTCGCGCCGGAGATCTGCGCCTGCCGCGACTGGATCGTCGCTTCTGCCGAACGCTGGCTCTGTTCCGAATTGGCAAGGGCGGCTTTCTTGCTGTTGAGCGCGGCCAGCGCCTGATCCAGCTTCTGCTGATAGCTGCGGCTGTCGATCTCGAACAGGAGATCGCCCTGCTTCACGGTCTGATAGTCGTTCACATTGACCTTGGTGACATAGCCGGCGACCTGCGGACTGATAACAGTCACCTGACCTCGGACATAAGCGTTATCAGTAGTTTCGACGCTGTGTTTGAAAGGCGGCAACTGCCACGCCCAAAGCACCATCAGAACGCCTGCAAGGCCAATGATGAGGGCAAGTCCGCCGCGAATATACTGTTTTCCAACTGACATTTTCAAAGACTCGTGGATTTAACCGGCCGCCGCAGCGCTATGGCGGCGGGCCTGCATGTTTTCATAGAGACGATAGGCGATCAGGCATGCGAGCGAGAGGACGGCAATGACGGAGATCGCCAGAAAGGCATCGTTATAGGACAGGACCGTCGCCTCCCTGGTGACTTGTTGCCCGAGGAGCGCCAGACCTTCGGCCTTGGTCAGCCCCTGATCGGCCAGAACTTTTGCATAGGTGCCCGACAGCGCCTGGATGCGCTGAGCGACGATGGGGTTGGACACGACCAGTTGCTCCACCAGATAGGCGGAATGGTACTTCTCGCGGATCGCGATAAATGTGCTGAACACGGCAGAACCGATAAGCCCGCCAATATTCTGCGTGAAAAGGAAGATGACGATGAAACTCGTCATATAGGTCGGTCCCTGTTTCAGGGCCTTGGTTATGCCCGCAAGCATGGCCGGAGGCAGGAACAGGGCGCCGCCGAAGGCGATCAGCGCCTGACTGAAATAGGCGTTGTGCGGGCGTGTGAGATTGGTCGCATGGCTGTCCAGAAAAGCGCCGATTGCGATGAAAACCAATGCCAGTCCGAAAATGAACGATACGCGTTCGATCTTCATCCACATGCCGCATGCAATGCCGCCCGCCAGCGATGCGGCGAGAATGACGAGATAAAGCCCGCGGCTCTGGCCGTCTTGCAGGCCAAACGCTTGAAAAAGGCCGACCGCCCCCGTCGTCTGCTCGGCAAGCACGATGCGAAAGACGAACAGGATCAGCGTGAAGCGCAGAATTTCCGGCGAGAACAGCCAGTGCAGATTCATCAGCGGCTGTTCGCGGTTGAGTTCGATCGCGGCAGCGCAGGCCAGCGCCGCTATCGAGATCGCGAGACATACGCCGATCCACGGCGCTTCGAACCACCAGTAGTTCTTTCCCTGAACCAGAACCACCGCAAGAAGGCCGAAGCCAACGGCGATCAGGCCATAGGCGACAAAATCCAGCCAGTGCAGCACCTTGGCGCGCGGCGCCTGTGTCATCGGCAGAATATAGACAACGGCGAAGGCCGCGAGCGAAAGGCCGATCTCGACCATATAGAGCTGCTGCCATTGCCCGATATCGAACAGCAACGGCGAGATGACACGCGCCAGCGGGCCGGCCGCAGCCGAACAGGTCAGCGCGAGGCTGAGACCCCAGGTCATCTTCTTGGCGGGCGGAAAGGCTTCCAGCATGTAGAGAAAGCCGATGGTCGAAACCGGTGCCGCCGCTGCACCGGCAATGAATCGGATCGGGATCGCCGACCAGATGTCGTAGACAAGCAGATGCAGCAGCGAGGATATCAGAAACACGGCGATGGCGATTTCCGCGAAGCGGCGCAGGCCGAACTGTGTGCGGATCTTGACGAGAAGGATCGTCAGGCTGGCATAGGGAGCCATATAGGCCGCGACAAGCCACGAGGTTTCCGTGAGCGTTGCGCCGAGCGCGCCCTGAATCTGCTGCGTGTTGGCCGAGATGAAATACATGCTGAGACCGCGCGTCGACCACATGAGGATCGACGCGGCGATGTAGATGGCAGACATGTAAACCGGCATATGCGCGGCGGCAGGCGTCGCGGCAGGCTGCCCTGCCGGGGAGGTCTCGTCTGGTTGGCTGTCTTTGTTTTCTTCGGGCATGTTTCTAGCGGTCTTTGTCCGCGAGCGTCATCTCTACCGTCTGACTGATTTCCTGAAGCACCGAGAGCGCCGCTTCCAGCGTGGGCCGGTCGATGCGCTGCAAAAGCTCCGACCGGATGCGGCGGGTAATTTCCTGCAATTCGCGCACCTGCGCCTGCGCTGCTTCGGTCAGCTCGATACGTTTCGCGCGGCGGTCGTTTTCCACTGCGGCGCGATAGATCAAGCCCTGCTTTTCGAGGCCGTCCAGAAGGCGCACCACGGAAGGGTGCTCGATTTCCAGGGCATCCGCCAGCTCGCGCTGGTTCCAGTCGCGCGGCTGGGCGAGAAGCAGCAGCAGGCGCGCGCGCGCCAGCGTCAGTCCGCGTTCGCGGACGCGGGAATCGAACAGGTTGCGCATTTTGCGTGCGGCGGTGGAGAGCTCCATCGTGAAGGCCGCTTCGAGATCAGCTTTTGACCGGGACATTTGTATAGCTATCTATTATGTGTGTAGCTATACATATATATATTCCAGTCTGCTAATCAATGGGGCACACCCGCCGGAAAGCAGAAAAGGAAAAATTTTCGCATTGCGGGAATAAACCGCGGCTGTCGCTCTGGCGGTTTCCGCGATTCCGTCAAAACAGGAACCGCTTTAGCTGAACCAGTTTATCGATAGTCGCTGAAAGCGCGGACCATTGCATCTGCCGAGCTGCCGCTGGCGATCAGCGCGGCGAGCAGGATGCGGGCCTGACCGGGGCGAAGCGTATGCGCATGAATGGCGCCTGCTTCGCCGAGATCGTATCCGCCGCCGCCGCCGCCATAGCCGGGGACCAGCAATCCCTCCGGCACGCGGCTTGAAACCACGACCGGAATATCGCGGCGCGAACACTCACGGACCGCTTCGACAACGCAAGGCGTGGCATTGCCCGAACCAAGCGCCGCAAGCACGATGCCGCTGGCACCAGAGGTTATGCTCGCTTCGATATGGAGGGCGTCGCACCCCGGATAGATGGCGATCGTATCGATACGCCGATCACCGACAGGCGCAGCAAGCGCCGGGCTTAGGGTTTCGATCAGGCGGACCGACCGGAAGGCGTCGGCGCTGTCGCTGCTGAACTTGTATGCGCCCCAGGCTGGGACGACCCGCCCGCCAAAGGCGACAAGCACGCCTTTGTCTGCATTGGCCGGATCACAGGCAAGCCGAATGGCGGCGGCGAGGTTTTCCGGCCCGTCTGCCTGAGGATGATCGGCGGTAAACTGCGCGCCGGTGAAGATCACCGGCTTGCCGATGCGGTGTTGCAGATGCACCAGCAAGGCGGTTTCTTCCATTGCGTCCGTTCCATGCAGGACGACGACGCCATCGATTTTGCCATCCTTCAGGCCGGAATTGACGGCGTCGCTGATGCGCTGCATGTCCGACAGGGTGAGGCAGGCGGAATCCTTCGCCATCAGATTGACGGGGTGAAGCTCCGCATCAAGGCCCGGCACGTATTCCAGCAGGTCCTCACCGGACAGGACAGGTGTGCTTGCTCCGTCTTCCCCACGCTTGCTGGCGATGGTGCCGCCAGTGGCGATCAATATGATGGAAGGCTTTGCATGCGACATATTTCCGAATCCTCTCACTTACTCCGAATGCTGGCGTCTACAGCACGTTCGGCAGCAAGTCGATGGATGCGCTCACGCAGCAGATACCAGCCGAGGATGAGGGCAGGGCCGATAATCGCCAGCGAAGCGATCGTCCATGTGCCGACCGGATAATCGAGCGCCATCAGGACGAGCACACCGAGCAGAAATGCGAGTGTGAGGATGCCGGTATAGGGTGCGCCGAACATGCGGAAATCCGGACGCGTCATCTCGCCGCGACGTGCAAGGTGCCAAAGCTTGAGCTGGCAAAGGATGATGACGCCCCATGCCGTGATAATGCCGAGCGCAGACAGATTGAGCGCGATTTCAAATGCTTCCGCAGGCACGACGGCATTGAGAATGACGCCAATGACGGTGACGACGGCGGTAACTGCAATGCCCATATAGGGAACGCCATTCCTGTTCATCCTGGCCAGGGATGCCGGAGCGGAGCCGGATACCGCCATGGAATGCAGGATGCGCCCGGTGGAATAAAGCCCGGCATTCAACGATGACAGAACCGCAGTCAGCACGACGAGGTTCATGATGATATCTGCCCCTTCGACGCCGATCTTGCCGAAGAAGGTTACAAACGGGCTCTCGCCAGCGGAATAGGCGGTGTAGGGGAGAAGCAGCGAAAGCAGCAGAACCGAACCCACATAAAAGACGAGCAGGCGGAAGACCACGGTGCGGATTGCCCGCGGCATGACTTCGCGCGGGTCTTCGGTTTCGCCTGCCGTGGTGCCCAGCAACTCGATGGATGCATAGGCAAAAACGACGCCCTGTATGATGATGAATGCAGGCAATATGCCGTTCGGGAACAGGCCGCCGCTATCGGTGATGATGCTGAATCCGGCTGGATGACCGTCGATTGGCGTGCCGGAAACGACAAAGTAAATGCCGACGATCAGGAAGGTCACGAGCGCGATGACCTTGACGAGACTGAACCAGAATTCCAGCTCGCCGAACACTTTGACCGACATGAGGTTCATCGCCAGAACGATGACAAGCGCCGTCAGGGCGAACATCCATTGGTCGATGCCTTGCAGCCAAGGCACATAATGCTTGAAAAAATTCATGTAGAGCGCGACCGCCGTCACGTCGGCGACCGATGTCATGGCCCAGTTGAGCCAGTACATCCAGCCTGCCACGAAAGCCAGCTTCTCGCCGTAGAACTCGCGGGCATAGGAGACGAAGGAACCGGAGCTGGGGCGATGCATGATAAGCTCGCCCAAGGCCCGCAGAACCAGAAACGCAAAGAAGCCGCACAGCGCATAGACGAAGACGAGAGCCGGGCCCGCCAGCGCAAGACGTCCGCCAGCACCGAGAAAGAGCCCGGTTCCGATCGCGCCGCCAATGGCGATCATCTGAATCTGTCTCGGTCTCAGGGCTTTGTGGTAGCCGCGGTTCTCTTCGATGAACACCTCGCGGACGGGGGCGGCTTTTATGGTTTCAGTCGGCATTGCTCCTCCCTGAGAGCGCGGTTGGCTGGAAACGGCCAGTGGCGTGCAAGGCAAATTAGGGCACGCCGTCGGCCATTCAATGTGGGACGAAAATCATCCGTTCGATAGATTATTCTGTAAAGCTGCATGACAGGTTGCGAGCGGTTTAACGCATATCGCAGAACGCGCGTCAAGTATCGCGCACCAACTGACGAAGGTCGTTCGTGTTGCTCGAACTATGTTGACGGCGAAAAAATCAGTCGGAAGAAACCTTTATCGCCATTCGCTAAAACGACATGGAAGTGATGTTCCGGTCAGGTTCGGCACGACTGGCAAGCTGCGTCCCTGTGGAAATATCAGCCGACCTGATCCTTGCCGATAATGGTCGTTACAGCTGTCCTAACCTTGCTCAGATGCGCTTCCATGGCAGCGCGGGCTTCGGCTTCCGACCCGGCCTCAATGGCCTCCGCGATACGGCGGTGCTCGACATTCGACGCTTCACGGCGGCCCGACATCACATTGACCAGCTCGGACTGCTGGATCAGCGCTTCACGCGCATCCGCGACGATCTTGGTAAAGACCGCATTTCCGGAGGCTTCCGCAATGGCGCAATGGAATTCGGAATCCAGAAGTTCCCACTTCTGAGGGTCAGTCTGGCGGTCCATCTTGTCGCAAATTTCGAGCAGTCCGACGAGTTGTGCGGCAGTGCGGCGCTTTGCTGCCCAGCCTGCCGCGGGCACTTCGATGAAGGGACGCGCCTCGATCAGATCGCGCGCCGAGTAGCCGCCGTAATTCAGTTCGCTTGCGGGTGACGCATTCAAAACATAGGTACCGCTGCCCGTGCGGGTCTGGGTAAGGCCCAGCGTCTGCAACGACCGCAGCGCCTCGCGCACGATCGGGCGGCTGACGCCGAACCGGCCAGCAAGCCGCGTTTCGGAGGGCAGGCGGGTGCCAACGGCAAGGCGGCCGGATGTGATGGCGGAGCGAATGTCGTCGAACACGACTTCCGCCGCGTTCTTGCGTGTGATCGGATGGGTGTCCGATAGCCAATCGGCCAGTTCGCTCATATCCGCACCTCCGTCAATACCCTCGCTCCTGTCAAGCAGCTAGGCAATTTTTGGAAGGATATCAATCCCAAACCGGTTCTGAAAGGCCGGATAGCCGGACACAAAATGCCCTGCGGTCCGGATGGATCGCAGGGCTTCCGTTTAGACAATATCAGGCAGCGGTGGCCGCCGTATTCAACTTGTTGGCCGAAAGGATGCTGATAAATGCGGCACCGTAAGCCGTGAGCGGCGCCATCTTTGCAAGCGCGCTCGCAATAGCGTCGTGGTGGCTCAATTCTTCCTCGGAATCGTGGCGGAAGGAAACGCAAACAGTTTCGCCATCCTCACCGATGAATTCGACCTGATAGGAATTTTCCGTGCCGCACCTTTTGACCAGAGCATCGACGATTTGCATGCAATTATTCTCCTTCCGAGCCGCATGAACGCGCCGTGGAGGATATGGTTCCATAAAATTTTATCTTTTTGCCTGCCCTTACTTCGCTCGTGACAGACGGGCTGCACCCAGCGCGGCTGCAAAAGCGAGGGCGAGCATGACGAAGGTAAATTCGGCGACCGCCGACCATCCGTCGGCAATCCAGAAATAGCCGCCTGCTGCACCGGCGATGCTGGAACCCAGATAATAGGCGAGCAGATAGAGCGACGAGGCATGTCCTTTGGTCTGGAGCGCCAGCCTTCCAATCAGGGCGCTGGCAACGGAATGGCTGACGAAGAAGCCGACAGTAACAAGGATGATACCGGCGACGATGACGGGTAGTGGCGCAAACAAAGTGAGGAGACAGCCCGCAGCCTGGATGGCAAGGCCGATGGGAAGAACTGTGAAATAACCAAGCCTGTCACCCATCCTGCCCGCAAGCCACGAAGCCGTGATGCCGAAGAGATAAACCGTGAAAATTGCGCCAAGCGCCGTCTGGCTGAGGCTGTAAGGCGCTGCGACAAGGCGGAAACCGATATAATTATAGATGGTGACGAAAGAGCCCATCACCAGAAAGCCGATGGCAAAAAGCAGCGGCAGAGCCGGATTGCGGATGTGGCCGAGCCATGCGCTGAGGTGAAACCGTGCATTGAAGCCGGGACGCGGAACAAAGTTCTGCGATTGGGGCAGAAGGATGAGGAAGCCGACGGATGCAGCCAATCCAAGCAGGCCCATGCCCGCCAGCCCGACGCGCCAGGAGAAATATTCGGCGAGCGTTCCGGCAATGACGCGGCCTGCCATGCCCCCGAATGCGTTCCCGGCAATATAAAGCCCCATCGATGCGCCGAGCCCGCGCGGGTCGATTTCTTCGGCCAGATAGGTCATGGCTACCGCCGGGACGCCGCCGAGCAACAGGCCCTGCAAGGCGCGAATGAGTAGCAGCATATGCCAGTCGGGCACAATCGCGCTGGCTATCGTGCAGAGCGCGGAGCCGAGAAGCGAAACGAACATCAAGGTCTTGCGCCCGAAGCGTTCGGATACCGCTGCGGCACAGAAAATTGCAAAGGCGAGAAAACCGGTCGAAACGGAAAGCGACAGCGAACTGACCGCAGGCGTGATGTTGAAATCATGCGCGAAAAGCGGCATCAGCGGCTGGACACAATAGAGCAGCGAGAAGGTGGCGAAGCCCGACAGGAACAGCGCTATGCTCGCATTGCGAAACGCCGGGGTTCCTCTGGAGAGATAGTGTTTTTGTTCGGGCGCTGCCGGAGCTGGAACGAGCTTGAGCTGGCTTTCCGGTGTTCTGGCGCTTTCCAGACTGCGTTCTGAGAGGCGGGACATGACTTAGCCTTTTCAAATCCTCCCGCGTTTTAAGCTAGTCAAATAGGCTTCATTTGTCCAATATATGGAAGTGGCGATTACAATAGCTTTTGGATATGGCGATGGAGCTGCGTCATCTGCGTTATTTTCTGGCCGTGGCGGAGGAAGGCAATTTTACCCGCGCAGCAGCCAAGCTCGGAATCGGCCAGCCGCCGCTCAGCCAGCAGATACGCGATCTTGAAAATGAAATCGGTGTGGCGCTGTTTCATCGCGTGCCGCATGGCGCCGAATTGACGGCGGCGGGAACGGCTTTTCTCGATGAAGCCAAGGCGTCCCTGGCCGCCGCGGAGAAAGCAAGGCTTGCGGCGCAAGGGGCCGCACGTGGGGAAACGGGCAGGCTTGCATTGGGCTTCACGGCATCATCCGCGTTCAATCCTGTGGTGAGCGGCACGATCCGCAAGTTTCGGGCCAGATGGCCCGAAGTTCGCCTGACCCTGACCGAGATGAACAGTCACCTTCTGATGCAGAGCCTGGTGAGGGGCGAAGTCGATGCGGCCTTTATCCGACCCGGTCTGGAAAACGCGAAGGATGTGAGCGTCAAGCGGCTGGCGGACGAGCCGATGATGATCGCCTTGCCAAGCCATCATCCGCTCGCGGTTCACCCCGAGCTTCCGATTTCAGCCTTGGCCGACGAACCCTTCGTGCTTTTCCCGCGCATTGTGGGGCTAAGCCTCTATGACGATGTGGTAGAGGCTTGCCGGAAGGCAGGCTTTGAAATGATCGTGGCGCAGGAAGCACCGCAGATGCCATCCGTCGTCAATCTGGTCGCGGCCGATCTCGGCGTTTCGATCGTTCCCGCCGCCATTGCGCAGATCAAGCTGGCGGGCGTTACCTACAGGCCGATCAAGGGGGAGCCGCTGCTGGCGCGGCTCGGTCTGGTTTCAATGAAGAACAACCGATCTCCGCTCATCTCCAATCTGGTGAGCCTGTTGCCGGACCAGTGATCCGCGCAGCGATGCCGGCGTTGACCGTTACCTCTCGACATGTATGATGGCTGGAGCGGCAATGTACCTGGGAGGGGACGCTGCTTTTCCATCCATAGGATAACCGTGGGCGAGGGCCGGGGGCCACGAGCCCAACGGTCGAGTTTTGCCCTATCCCGTCCGAATGGAGATTTTCGTGAAAAGACTTCTGATTACCGGTGCTGCGGGTGGACTTGGACGCGTAATGCGCGAAAAGCTGGTCGGGCAGGCCGAACTGTTGCGCCTGTCCGATGTTGCCGATATGGGCGAGGCCAAGCCCCATGAAGAGCTTGTGCAATGCGACCTTGGCGATCTGGATGCGGTCATGCGCCTTGTCGAGGGCTGTGACGGCATTCTGCATCTTGGCGGCATTTCCACCGAAGCGTCTTTCAGCAAGATACTCAACGCGAATATTGTCGGGATGTATAATCTCTACGAGGCGGCGCGGGCGCATGGCCATCCGCGCATCATTTTCGCCAGTTCAAACCACACGATCGGGTTCTATCGACAGGACGAATATATCGACGCAAAGGCTCCCACGCGGCCGGATGGTCTTTACGGGGTTTCAAAATGCTTTGGCGAGTCCATTGCGAGCCTCTATCACGACAAATTCGGGCAGGAGACGGCAATCGTTCGCATCGGTTCCTGTTTTGAGACGCCGCGCAACCATCGCATGCTCTCCACATGGATGTCCCATGACGATTTTGCCAGCCTGATCGAATGCGTCTTCCGGGCTCCCATGCTGGGATGCCCTGTCATCTGGGGCGTGTCCAACAACGATTCGATGTGGTGGGACAACAGTCAGGCCCGTTTTCTTGGCTGGCATCCCAAGGACAATGCCGAACGCTTCCGGGCGGAACTTGAAAAGACGACCCCGAGGCCCGCGCCGGATTCCGCGCTCGCGGTGTACCAAGGCGGCGCGTTTGTCGATGAGCCTATCCATCAGGACGACTAACCGGACTTTCGTCCAAGGGTTGATGAAGTCGGGATAGCGCGCATATTTTGCTTTACGTACCTCAAAACGAAAGCTAATCTTTTGGTCGTGGTGCTTTGGGAGGAGTTCACGTGCAGCCAGAAACAGCGGCGAAAGCTTTGGAAAAGACCGGGGGGAAAAAGCGCCGGATGCGGCGGTTCGCCGTGGGCGGTTGCCTATGAGTGCGCCGGAAGAAGATGGCAGGCCAGCGCTGCTGGAGGCCGTGTCGCTTTCCAAATCATTCGGTCCTGTTCAGGTTTTGAAGAATATTGATCTGCGCATTTTCGGCGGCGAAGTTCACGCGATTATCGGTGAGAACGGTGCCGGAAAATCGACGCTGATGAAGCTTCTGGCGGGCAATGAGCGCCCCACGAGCGGAGAAATCCGCATCGACGGTCAGCCAGTGTCCTTTTCCGGACCGGTTGAAGCCGAAGCGCAGGGCATCGTGCTCGTGCATCAGGAAATCCTGCTCGCACCCGATCTGACCGTCGCACAGAACATCTATCTTGGCCGTGAGCTTCACCGGGGCTTGGTCGTTGACGACAAGTCGATGCGCGAAGGTGCGCGCAAGGCCATCCGTGATCTGAGCGCCGATATCGACCCCGATGCGGTTGTGGGCTCCCTGTCGATTGCGCAGCGCCAGCTGGTGCAAATCGCCCGGGTGCTGCTGGTGCCGCATCGCGTGGTGATCTTCGATGAGCCGACCGCTTCGCTGACGCCTTTCGAGACGGAAGCGCTGCTGAAAGTCATTCGCGATATTCGCGCCAAAGGCGTTGCGGTTCTTTATATTTCGCACCGCCTGCCGGAAGTGAAGGAAATATCCGACCGCGTGACCGTGCTTCGTGACGGCAAGCTCGTGTCTGCGCATCTGGCTTCGGAATTGCAGCCGTCCGATATGGCGCGGCTGATGGTTGGCCGCGATGTCGCAAAACTCTATCCTGACCGCGCAAGCCAGCATGACAACGCTGCCATTTTGGAAATCGAGAACTTCAGCGTGCCGGGTTACGTGCAGAATGCGAGCTTTTACCTGAACCGTGGCGAAATACTTGGCTTTGCCGGTCTGGTCGGCGCGGGCCGTACGGAACTGATGGAAGGCATCGTCGGTCTGCGGCCCGGCAAGGGCGATGCGCGCCACAATGGAAAGCCGGTTCACTTCCGCAATGCGCATGAAAGCCAGAAGGCGGGGATCGTTTATCTCAGCGAGGACCGCAAGGGCAAAGGGCTGCTGCTGTCCAAGGATCTGGGCGTCAATCTGACGCTCGCTTCATTGAAGAAATTCGTGAGCGGTTTGCAGATCAATCGCGACCGGGAACGCACCGCGCTCGATGATGCGATCCGCGAGTTCGATATTCGTACGGGCCGCAAGGACATTCTTGCAGGCCAGCTCTCGGGCGGCAACCAGCAGAAGCTGCTGCTCGCCAAGATGATGATGCTCGATCCGTCCATCGTCATCATTGATGAACCGACACGCGGCATCGATGTCGGCACGAAGGAGCAAATCTACCAGTTCATCGCCAATCTGGCCGATGAGGGGAAATCGATCATCGTCGTTTCGTCGGAAATGCCGGAACTGATCGGTATCTGCGACCGCATCGTCGTGATGCGGGAAGGGCGGATTGCCGGTGAGGTGACGGGCGACCGCATGACGGAACATGATATCGTCGTGCTTGCAACCGGCGTTGAAGCCGAAAACGCCGCATAAAAACAATAAAGTGGGAAATAGATGACACAGGTTGCGACCGATAAAAGCAGAATGCCGAGGACGTCCAAGGATTGGGATCTGCGGGCGATTGCGCCTTTTGTGGCGCTTGCCCTGCTGCTTGTTCTGGGTACGATTGCCAACCCGAATTTCATCGGCATCGACAATCTTCTCAATGTCGCAACGCGCAGCGCATTCATCGCCATTATCGCGCTTGGCGCGACTTATGTGATTTCATCCGGCGGGCTTGATCTGTCCGTAGGTGCAATGGTGGCGTTCGTCGCCAGCATCATGATCCTTTTCATGAACAGCGGGATGATCGCCGATCCGGTAATGATGCTGATCGCAGCCGTCATGCTGGCGCTGATCGTCGGTGCAGCCTGCGGGCTGTTGAACGGCCTGATAACGACAGTGGGCGGCATCGAGCCTTTTATTGCCACGCTTGGCACGATGGGCATCTATCGCGGTCTCACCACGTGGCTGTCGCAGGGCGGCGCGATCACCTTGCGCAATCCTGATATTCAGGCGCTTTACCGCCCGGCCTATTTCGGTTCCGTTCTGGGCGTACCGGTGCCGGTTATCGTGATCTTCGTGACGGCAGCGCTCGCAGCGTTCGTCCTCTATCGGACACGCTATGGCCGCCATGTCATTGCGGTAGGATCGAATGAGGACGTGGCGCGCTATTCCGGCATTTCGGTCAAAAAGGTGCGCACCATTGCTTTCGTTATCCAGGGGCTTTGCGTCGCTGTCGCCGTGCTTCTCTATGTGCCGCGCCTTGGCTCCACCTCTGCCACCACAGGCCTGATGTGGGAATTGCAGGCGATCACGGCAGTCGTTGTCGGCGGCACGGCGCTGCGCGGCGGCGTCGGCCGTGTATGGGGCACGATCTGCGGCGCGTTCATACTGGAGATCATCGGAAATATCATGCTGCTGTCGAACTTCGTCAGCGAATATCTGCTGGGGGCCATTCAGGGCGCGATTATCATCATCGCGATGCTGGTGCAGCGCTCGCTGGCGCGAAGATAGGTTTTGGAGATTGGCGGGATTGGTGGGGCGATTCCAGCCAGAGAGGAATGAGAGCCCCGCGTTTACTGGGAGGAAGACTATGCGAGGGAATTTGATGAAGCTTGCTTTCGCCGCTTTGACGGCGGGTGCGCTCGCCTTTGGCGGCGCGGCAAGCGCACAGGACAAGAAAGTGACGATTGGCGTGTCGATCCCGGCGGCCGATCACGGCTGGACGGCAGGCGTCGTCTATCACGCCGAACGTGTGGCGAAGCTCCTGATGGAAGAACATCCGGGCCTCAACGTCATCGTCAAGACGTCGCCCGATGCGGCATCGCAGGCGAATGCGCTGCAGGATCTGGCCGTACAGGGCCTCGACGGGCTGGTCGTTCTGCCGACCGATCCCGATCCGCTCGTCAACGCCATCAAGGAAATCAAGGACAAGGGAACCTTTGTCGCTCTGGTCGACCGCGCGCCGAGCAGCAACGACAACACCATCCGTGATCTCTACGTGGCCGGCAACAACCCGGCGCTCGGACAGGTGGCAGGCGAATACATCAAGAAGACCACGCCCGATGCACAGGTCGTCGTCATTCGCGGCCTGCCGATCCCGATCGACCAGCAGCGCCAGGATGGTTTCGACAAGGGCATCGAAGGCTCCAACGTGAAGGTTCTGGACCGCCAATATGGCAACTGGAACCGCGACGATGCCTTCCGCGTCATGCAGGACTTCCTGACCAAATATCCGAAGATCGATGTGGTCTGGGCACAGGATGACGACATGCTGGTCGGCGTTCTTGAAGCCATCAAGCAGGCGAACCGCAGCGACATTCAGTATGTCGTTGGCGGTGCAGGCTCCAAGGATATGATCAAGAAGGTCATGGATGGCGACAAGCTCGTGCCGGTCGATGTTCTCTATCCGCCGGCGATGGTGTCAACGGCGATGCAGCTTGCCGCCGGTCATTTCTACGATCAGATACCGGTAAGCGGCAATTACATCCTCGATGCCACGCTTGTGACGAAGGATAACGCCGAGGACTTCTATTTCCCGGATTCGCCGTTCTAAGGTGACCGGATACCGTGCGCCTGCCATAGCGGGCGCACGGCTTTCTTTTTCAATCCCGATATGCAGCGCGAAGCGCGCTCTCAAAATGCTCGATGCCGGTTGTAGGCGGAATCCGGGCATATTCAGGAGAAATTTGATGAAGACGATCAAGGGGCCGGGCATTTTTCTCGGGCAGTTCGCAGGCGATGAAGCGCCGTTCAATACATGGGATGGGATCACCAAATGGGCTGCCGAAAAAGGCTATGTCGGGGTGCAGGTTCCCACATGGGCGAGCCAGTTGATCGATCTGAAAAAGGCCGCTGAATCGAAGGATTATTGCGACGAGTTTGCCGGTGTGGCACGCCGGAACGGTGTCGAAGTCACTGAACTTTCGACCCACTTGCAGGGCCAGCTCGTTGCGGTGCATCCGGCCTATGACGAAGCATTTGACGGTTTCGCGGTGCCCGAAGTGCGCGGCAACCCAAAAGCGCGCCAGCAATGGGCGGTTGAGCAGGTGAAGATGGCGATCCGCGCATCGCGCAATCTGGGCATCGGCGCGCATGCGACCTTTTCGGGCGCGCTGGCCTGGCCGTTCATCTATCCATGGCCGCAACGTCCTGCCGGTCTGGTGGAAACCGCGTTTGAAGAACTCGCCCGGCGCTGGAAGCCGATCCTCGATCATGCCGATGAGCACGGCGTCGATATCTGCTATGAAATCCATCCGGGCGAAGACCTGCACGATGGCGTGACCTTCGAGATGTTTCTGGAGCAGGTCAAAAATCACCCGCGGGCCAACATGCTCTACGACCCGTCACACTACGTCCTGCAGTGCCTCGATTATCTCGACAATATCGACATCTACAAGGACCGTATCAAGATGTTCCACGTCAAGGATGCGGAGTTCAATCCGACCGGGCGGCAGGGCGTCTATGGCGGCTATCAGGGCTGGGTCAACCGCGCGGGCCGCTTCCGTTCGCTGGGCGACGGTCAGGTTGATTTCGGCGCGGTATTCTCCAAGATGGCCGCGAACGATTTTGACGGCTGGGCCGTGGTCGAATGGGAATGCGCGCTGAAGCATCCCGAGGATGGCGCGCGCGAAGGCGCGGAGTTCGTCAAGGCGCACATCATCCGCGTGACCGACAAGGCGTTTGACGATTTTGCATCCGGCGGCACCGATGACGCCGCCAACCGACGCATGCTTGGATTGTGAGGACGCAATGACCATCGAAGCTAAAACAAAGGAAACTGCGATTCCACGCATCCGCCTTGGCATGGTGGGCGGCGGAGCAGGCGCGTTTATCGGCGGCGTTCACCGCATGGCGGCGCGGCTCGACAACCGGTTTGAACTGGTTGCAGGCGCTTTGTCCTCGTCAGCGGAAAAGGCGCAGGCCTCTGGTCGAGAACTGGGACTGGCGGAAGACCGCATCTATTCCAGCTACAAGGATATGGCCATTCGCGAGGCGCGCCTGAAAAACGGGATCGAAGCCGTTTCCATCGTGACGCCGAACCATGTGCACTATGACGCTGCCAAGGAGTTTTTGCGGCGCGGCATTCATGTCATCTGCGATAAGCCGCTGACCTCGACACTTGCCGATGCGAAGAAGCTGAAAAAAGTCGCCGATGACAGCGGTGCCTTGTTCATCCTGACGCATAATTATACCGGCTATCCGATGGTAAGGCAGGCGCGCGAGATGATCGCCAATGGCGAGCTTGGCGATCTTCGCGTCGTCCAGGTAGAATATGCACAGGACTGGCTGACCGAAGCGGTGGAGGCGACCGGTGCCAAGGGCGCTGTCTGGCGCACCGATCCGGCACAATCGGGACTAGGCGGCGCAACGGGCGATATCGGCACCCACGCCTTCAATCTCGCCTCCTTCGTGACTGGCCTCACGCTCGATAGCCTTGCTGCCGATCTCGACAGTTTTGTCGAGGGACGGCGTCTCGACGACAATGCGCATGTGATGCTGCGTTTTGAGGGCGGCGCGAAGGGGATGCTCTGGTGCAGCCAGGTTGCGCCCGGCAATGAAAATGCGCTGCGCCTGCGCGTTTATGGCACGAAGGGCGGCATCGAATGGGCGCAGGAAGACCCGAACTATCTCTGGTTCACGCCTTTCGGCGAGCAGAAGCGACTCATCACGCGGGGCGGTGCCGGTGTGGGGTCCGCTGCCGCGCGCGTGACCCGCATACCGGCGGGACACCCCGAGGGCTATCTGGAGGCTTTCGCCACGATCTATTCGGAAGCCGCCAATGCCATTGAGGCCCATCGCAACGGCAAAAAGCCGGACAGTGCGGTGGTCTATCCCACTGTCGATGACGGGCTGAAAGGCGTTGCCTTCATCGATGCCTGCGTGCGCTCGTCACAGAAAAACGGTGGCTGGGTCAAGCTTTAGAAATTGATATGGAATAAGCGAAAGGGCGCCGCCGGGGCGCCCTTTTTGTTTCAGTTCGCTTAAACGTAGCGATTGACGATATTTTCGAGATATTCCTGACGGCCGGATTTCGGCTGCGGATTGATGTCCCTCGCTTCGACTTCAGCGGTGATCTGGTCCAGCGAGAGGCCGGTCAGAAGCTTCTTGCCGAAATCGCCGTTCCAGCCTGCATAACGCTCGTCGAGCGGCTTGGACAATGCGCCGTCTTCGAGCATTCCGGCGGCTGCCTTGAGCCCGCGTGCACAGCAATCCATGCCGCCGATATGGCCGATCAGCAGATCCTGCGGGTCGAGCGACTGACGGCGCAGCTTGGCGTCGAAATTGGTGCCGCCGGTCGTGAAGCCGCCAGCCAGCAGAACCTGATAATAGGCGAGCGCCATTTCCGGCACATTGTTCGGGAACTGGTCCGTGTCCCAGCCCGACTGGTAGTCATTGCGGTTCATGTCGATGGAACCGAAAATGCCGAGTGTGCGGGCGAGCGCGAGTTCATGCTCGAAAGAATGACCGGCCAGAATGGCGTGGCCCTGCTCGATATTGAGCTTCACCTCGTTTTCGAGGCCGTAGCGCTTCAGGAAGCCATAGACTGTCGCAACGTCGTAGTCATATTGATGCTTGGTCGGTTCCTGTGGCTTCGGTTCGATCAGGATCGTGCCCTTGAAGCCGATCTTGTGCTTGTATTCGACCACCAGATTGAGGAACCGGCCCATCTGGTCAAGCTCGCGGCCAAGATCGGTGTTGAGCAGCGTTTCATATCCTTCGCGGCCGCCCCACAGCACATAGTTCTCGCCGCCGAGCCGCTTGGTGGCATCAATGCAGCTTTTCACGGTCGCCGCGGCAAAAGCGAAAACGTCCGGATCGGGATTGGTTGCCGCGCCTGCCATATAGCGGCGGTTGGAGAACAGGTTCGCCGTGCCCCAGAGCAGCTTTACGCCGGTTTCGGCCTGCTTCTTCTCGAAGATGTCGACGATCTCGTTCAGATAGCGCGAATTTTCCGCAAAGTTGCGTCCCTCTGGCCGCACATCGGCATCGTGGAAGCAATAATAGGGCGCGCCGAGCAGCGAGAAGAACTCGAAAGCCACCTCAGCCTTGAGTTTTGCCGCATCAAGTTCGTTGGAATACCATGGACGGTCGAAGGTGCGTCCGCCGAACGGGTCCCCGCCTTCCCAGGCAAAACTGTGCCAGTAGGCGACCGCAAAGCGCAGGTGATCTTCCATGCGCTTGCCCAGCACGATTTCATCCGGGTTATAGTGGCGGAATGCCAGCGGATTGTCGCTGTCCGGCCCCTCATACTTAACCTTTTGAATGTCGCCGAAAAATCCCGTGCTCATTATGTCCTCCCGTTCGAATGACGTTCATGTCTGATTGCGTGCGGCAGCGTCACGAACCGGCGAGGGCGTGAAGTGCCGGATAAAGGGCGTGATAGCGCTGATAGGCTTCCTCATAAGCCGGGAGCAGGGCAGCTTCCGGCTCTATCGTGCGTTCCGTGCGCGGCGGTGCGCAGACGGCAAACGGATCGGCGCCCGTAGCGGCGACGAGCCCCAGTCGTGCGGCGCCAAAAGCCGCGCCGAAATCGCCTTCTTCCGGCAAGGCGATCGGCACGTTCAAGGCGGTCGCGATGGCCTTCAGCCAATAAGTGGAGCGCGAGCCGCCGCCAACGGCGGTGAGAGACCTGATTTCGGTTCCAGCCGATTGCAGCGCGGCGAGATTATCGCGGATCGCAAAGGCGACGCCTTCCAGCACGGCTTGCGTCAAGGCGCGCTGATCGGATTCATGTTCCAGACCGGAAAACACGCCGCGTATCTTCGCATCGTTATAGGGGGTGCGTTCGCCCGAGAGATAGGGCAGGAAGGTTGCGCTACCCGGCACATTCAGCCGATCGCCAAGTGCCTCGTCCAGTTCACGTGCGGTTTTGCCGACAAGCCGCGCATACCAGTCGAGCGCGCTCGCCGCAGAGAGGATGACGCCCATCTGGTGCCACGTGTCGGGCAGGGCGTGGCAGAAGGCATGAACCGCGCTTTCCGGCTTCGGCTGATAGGCCCCGTTCGCCGCGAAAAGCACGCCCGATGTGCCGAGCGAAACGAAGGCGTGGCCGGGTTTGACCGTACCCATGCCGCAGGCCGAGGCGGCATTGTCGCCAGCGCCGCCCGCTACGACCGGCTGACCGGCGACACCCCATTCGGCGGCAAGTTCGGCCCGCAGCCGTCCGGTTGCGTCGGTGCCTTCGGCAAGACGCGGCATCTGGCTTTCATCAAGGCCGGTCTTGTCCAGGAGTTCGCGCGACCAACGACGCGCGCCAGTATCGAGCCAGCTCGTGCCTGCTGAATCCGACATATCCGACACATATTCGCCGGTCAGCCAGAGGCGCAGATAGTCCTTCGGCAACAGCACCTTGCGGATGCGAGCGAAAATCTCGGATTCGTTCTTGGCAACCCAGACCAGTTTCGGCGCTGTAAAGCCCGGAAAAACGATGTTGCCGGTGATGGCGCGAAAGGCCGGATCGGCATCGAGTGCGGCGGCTTCGCGATAACTGCGCGTATCGTTCCACAGGATGCAGGGACGCAGCACCTGATCCTGTTCGTCCAGAAGGGTGGCACCATGCATCTGCCCGGAAAGACCGATACCGGCAATCGCCGAAAATTCTTTCGGGTGAGCCGCGCGCAGGCCGTCGACCGCTGTGCGGCAGGCATCGATCCAATGAGCCGGGTCCTGTTCGCTCCAGCCAGGATGGGGACGCGAAACGTCCAGTTCGCCATGGGCCGAACCGATCACCGTCTGTCCGTCATCGATCAACAGCGCCTTGACACCGGATGTTCCTAGATCGATTCCGAGATACATATTCGCTCCTGTTGGAAAGCCCTGTCGCCTGCGCCTCAGTCGAAATGCGGCAAGTTGTCTTTGAGAAAAATTTCAATGCGGATGTGTTCCTGGCCCGGCACGATCGCCAGACGATCCGCAGACGCCTTTAGAACCCTGATGGCGCTGCGGATTTCATGGCCCGCATCCTGCGCCAGCACCGCGTGGATGATGCCATCCGTCAGTGCTTTCGAGGTCACGCTGTCGCGTTCATGCGCAATGACGAGCGGGCGATTGGCGCTGTGCTTTGCCAGCGCCTTCACCAGACCGCTATTGCCTGCGCCGAGGCTGTAAATTCCGGCAATGTCGCTGCGCTCTTCAAGCAGCTTGCCGACGAGTTTTTCCACGCGCGGACCCTCATCGAAGCCTTCCAGCACCGGCAATATCTCGCGGCCCGGAAAGTCCGTGTCCATGGCAGTGGCAAAACCGTCGAAACGCTCCCGATGGTCCCGAACCTTCAACGAACCGGCGACGACCGCCAGCGCACCTTCGGTTCCGTTGGCGAAAAGCCCGAGAAGCCGCGCCGCCGTGCGTCCCGCCGCACCGTTGTCGACGCCGACATAATGCGTCCGCGTGGATTGCCCGAGATCCGACACCAGCGTGACCGCGTGAATGCCTCGTTCTTCGAGCCGGGCGCAGGCTTCGCGCACCGGATCGGTATCGACCGCCACGAATGCGACACCGTCGGGCCCGCGTGCGCCGCAATCATCCAGCGCCGCAACAAGGGCCGCTTCATCGAAGGCGGGAACAAGCACGAGATTGATCAGCACGCGCTCGGCCAAGGCCCGTTCGGTCGCAGCTTGCAGTTCCGAGCGCAAGCTCAGCATGAATGCGTTTTCATTATCCGGCAGAATAAAATCGAACTGATAAAGCCTGCCGCGCGCGAGATTGGCGGCACCCACATCGCGCACATAGCCGAGCGTGTTCATCGCGGCCATGACCCGCTCGCGCGTCTTTGCTCTTACGCCGGGGCGTTCGTTCAGCACACGGTCCACCGTGGCGAGGCTGACACCCGCTGTTCTGGCTATATCATGGACTGTAGGTTTCATCCTCGCTCCTCGACGCGGACCATAAGGTCAAAAATGAGGTACGTAAATCAAAAAATGCTTGCTATTCATTTTTCTTCACGTATCAATGATGCTATGAGGATGGGGCGGTGTCGCTTTTGCAGCGCTGTCCGATGGAGTGATCTTGGCGCGACGCGTCTTTGGGAGGATCAGCCATTCAATGAATAAGCAGCTCCAGGGCGGGCTGTTTTGTCGTGCCGAACTCCGGGGGCGGAATACGTTCGGGGCGAGGTTTGCAACCAGCCGGCGAAGGCCGGCGGTGTTTGGAGGAGGAGTGCATGAAACGTCGTAATTTTCTGACCGGCGCGCTGGTTGCCGCGGCTCTGGGCATCGGCGCCATGGCGTCGACGCCGGTCTATGCTTCGCCGGAAAATCCGGTTATCGGTTTTTCTATCGACGATCTTCGCGTCGAGCGCTGGGCGCGCGACCGCGACTATTTCATCGAAGCTGCGGAAAAGCTGGGCGCCAAGGTCAATGTGCAGTCGGCTGACGGCAACGAGGAAAAGCAGGTCAAGCAGGTTGAAAACCTGATTGCGCAAGGTGTTGACGCAATCGTGATCGTGCCGATGAACTCCAAGGTTTTCGACGCGGTGGTGGCCGACGCCAAGGCCTCGGGCATCAAGGTGCTGTCCTATGATCGTCTGATCCTCAACGCCGATATTGACGCCTATATCTCGTTCGACAATGAGCGCGTCGGCTTCATGCAGGCGGAAGCGGTTCTGAAGGCCAAGCCGGAAGGCAATTATTATCTCCTCGGCGGCTCGCCGACGGACAATAACGCCAAGCTTCTCCGCGCCGGTCAGGAAAAGGCCCTCAAGGAAGCCATCGATTCCGGCAAGGTGAAGGTCATTGGCTCGCAGTGGGTCAAGGAATGGAGCCCGACAGAAGCGCTCTCCATCATGGAAAACGCCCTGACGGCTGCGCAGAACAAGATCGACGCTGTTGTGGCTTCAAATGACGGCACTGCCGGTGGCGCCATCCAGGCACTTGCAGCACAGGGACTGGCCGGGAAGACCGCGGTTTCCGGGCAGGATAGCGACCTTGCTGCAGTCAAGCGCCTGATCGACGGGACGCAGACGGTAACGGTCTACAAGCCGCTGAAGCTCATTGCTTCGGAAGCGGCAAAGCTCACCGTCCAGATGGTCAAGGGCGAAACGCCGGAATTCAACGCCAAGCTCGACAATGGCGGCAAGCAGGTCGACACGCTTCTGCTGACGCCAACTGCCGTGACCAAGGACAATATCGATATCTACGTTCAGGACGGCTTCTATACGAAGGAGCAGATATACGGGAAGTAAACCTTTCCGCTAGTTTTGCCCTGAGCACACAATGGGCCGGAAGTTTGGGAGTCATTGCCCCGCTTCCGGCCCTGCTGGATTGTTGGGACTGCTGCTGACAGCGTTGTCCGGCTCAATACTGCAAGGTCGTAAGCGATGTCCGAATATCTTCTTGAGATGCGCAATATCGGTAAGGACTTCAACGGCGTGAAAGCGCTTGACGGTATTTACCTGAAAGTGCGCGCCGGCGAGTGTGTCGGCCTTTGTGGGGAAAACGGCGCCGGCAAATCCACGCTGATGAAGGTGCTTTCCGGCGTCTATCCTCACGGCACCTGGACCGGTGAGATTTTCTGGGAAGGCCAGGAACTGAAGGCGACGGGCATACGCGATACGGAAGCCGCGGGCATCGTGATCATTCACCAGGAACTGATGATGGTGCCGCATCTGTCGGTTGCCGAAAACATCTTTCTGGGATCGGAGCCGACAAGCGGAGGCTTTATCGATTACGACCAGATGAATGCGCGTGCGACGGAACTTCTGGCGCGCCTCAATATCCACGACATCAATGTCGCGCTTCCGGTCTACCATTATCCGGGCGGCAAGCAGCAACTGATCGAGATCGCAAAGGCGATCAACAAGAATGCGAAGCTGCTCATTCTCGACGAGCCGACATCGGCGCTGACCGCATCCGAAACACGTGTCCTTCTCGATCTCATCAAGGACTTCAAGGCGCAAGGCATGGCCTGCGTCTACATCTCTCACAAGCTGGACGAAGTAGCGGAAATTTCCGATACGGTGACGGTCATTCGCGACGGCACGCATATCGCCACAAAACCAATGGCTGAACTGACGACGCCGGCCATCATCACCATGATGGTGGGGCGCGAGATGAAGAACCTGTTTCCGCGCGAGCCGCATGATATTGGCGAGGTCGTTTTCGAGGCGCGCAATATCAATTGCTGGGATGTGACCAATCCCGACCGCAAGGTGGTCGATAATGTCTCGTTCGCGCTTCGGCGCGGTGAAATCCTCGGCATTGCAGGACTGGTAGGCGCGGGGCGGACGGAACTGGTGTCCAGCCTATTCGGCGTCTGGCCGGGCGCTCATGATGGCCAGGTGTTCCTTGAAGGCAGGGAACTGAAGATCCGCACGCCGCGCGATGCGGTTCGGCAAGGCATCTGCATGGTGCCGGAGGACCGCAAGAAGGACGGCATCCTGCCCATCATGCCAGTCGGCCATAATATGACGATCTCGGTGTTGGATCGGTTTTCCCTGCGCGGACTGCTCGACAAGGAAGCGGAACTGGCAACCATCCAACGCGAAATTTTGCGCCTGAAGGTAAAGACCGCGGACCCTATGCTGGAAATCGCATCCCTGTCGGGGGGCAACCAGCAGAAAGCCGTGTTGTCAAAGATGATGCTGCCGGACCCCAAGGTGCTCATTCTCGACGAGCCGACGCGGGGCGTCGACGTCGGCGCGAAATATGAAATCTACAAACTGATCTTTGCGCTTGCGAAGCAAGGCGTTGCGGTGCTGATGGTTTCTTCCGAAATGCCGGAAGTTCTCGGTATCAGCGACCGTGTTCTCGTGATCGGCGAGGGCAGGCTGCGGGGTGATTTCCCCAATGAAAATCTCACCCAGGAGAAGGTACTTGCCGCTGCAATCGGCAAGCCGACAACCAATGCGGCGTGATCCGCAGAAAATCTGACCGGTGCATGATATGACGTTGACAGGCAAAAGCCTCCGAAAATTTCTGGCGGAATATAAAATCGTCGCGCTGCTGATCGTGGTTGCGCTCATCTGGGCGTTCTTTGCTATCCTCACCTATGACCCGGAGATGGGGCGATCGCAGTTCCTGACGGCGCGCAATTTCTCCAATCTTCTGCGCCAGATGGCTATTACCGGAATGCTCGCATCCGCGATGGTGTTCGTCATCGTGGCCGGTGAAATCGATCTTTCGGTGGGGGCGCTTCTGGGGCTGTTGGGCGGCATCGCCGCAGTCCTCGATGTTCTTCTCGGATGGCCGTTATGGGCTACGATCAGCACGGTTCTGGTGCTCGGTGTCGCGCTTGGCGCCTTCAATGGCTGGCTGACCGCCTATCTCGGCATACCGTCCTTCATTGTCACGCTTGGCGGACAGCTTGTCTTTCGCGGCATCGTGCTGGGTATCATGGGCGGCGTCACCATCGCGCCGATCTCGCCGGAGTTCAAATATATCGGGCAGGGTTATCTGCCCGGCTGGCTTGGCAATCTCTGCGCCATTGCCTTGTTTGGGGTGCTGATCCTGATGACGCTGCGCACGCGGGCGAGCAAGCGCAAGCATAATCTTCAGATGCTTTCATCCAGCATGGAAATCACGAGGCTTCTTGGCATCGGCGTCCTGATCCTCGGCTTCATACTCATCCTCAACAGTTATCAGGGCGTGCCGGTTCCGGTCCTGATTTTGCTGGTGATCCTCGGCGCATTCACCGTGATCGCGAAACAGACCGTGTTCGGTCGGCATATCTATGCGGTCGGTTCCAATACCGAAGCGACCCGCTTTTCCGGCGTGAATGTCAATTTCGTCAAGATGGCCGTCTTCGCGCTGATGGGTTTGATGGCGGCGGTAGCGGGTCTGACGACAACCTCGCGCCTGGCGGCGGGCACGCCATCGGCGGGCATTGGTGGCGAGCTCGACGCCATTGCCTCTTGCTTCATCGGCGGCACGTCCATGCGCGGCGGCGTCGGCTCGGTGCTTGGCGCGCTGGTTGGTGCACTCATCATGTCGAGCCTCGACAATGGCATGTCCATGCTCGGCGTCGATACGTTTTGGCAGCAGATCATCAAGGGAAGCATCCTTGTTCTGGCCGTTTATCTCGACATCGTATCTTCGGGCGCGCGGCGCGGATGAAATCCAGGCGCATCATGATTGATGCGCCTGAAACAACAACGTTTCACCCGAACAGGAATGCTCTAACCTTCCTCCACGAATACTTCGTCGCGCTTCTTGCGTACCGATGGAAGCAAAACAACCACGAGAACGGCTGCTGCTATGGCAAGCAGAATAGCGCTGATCGGCCGGGTGAAGAAGGTTGCCGGATCGCCGCGTGACAGGATCATGGCGCGGCGCAGATGTTCTTCCAGCAATGGCCCCAGAACGAAGCCAAGCAGCAGCGGAGCAGGCTCGCAGCGCAGCTTGGCCAGCAGGTAGCCGATAAAGCCGAAAAAGGCGACCGCATAAAGATCGTAGACGTTCGAATTGACGCTATAAACGCCGATGGAACAGAAGGTCATGATGATCGGAAACAGCACATAATAGGGTACTGTCAGAAGCTTCACCCAAAGCCCGATCAGCGGCAGATTTAGAATGATAAGCATGAGATTGCCGATCCACATGGATGCAATCACACCCCAGAACAGGGCAGGCTGTTCCGTTGCTACATTCGGCCCCGGCACGATGCCCTGGATAATCATGGCGCCGATCATCAATGCCATGACCGGATTGGCCGGAATGCCAAGCGTCAGCATGGGGATGAAAGATGTCTGCGCGCCTGCATTGTTGGCGGATTCCGGTCCAGCGACACCTGCGATCGCGCCTTTTCCAAACTCTTCCGGCGTATCGGAAATGCGCTTTTCCACCGTATAGGAAGCAAATGATGCGAGAATGGCCCCGCCGCCCGGCAGAATGCCAAGCGCCGAACCGATAACGGTTCCACGCAGGATCGGTGCGGTCATGCGTTTGAAATCGTCGCGCGTCGGCATCAGTCCCGTGACCTTTGCCATCAGCACTTCGCGGGTATGCTCGCTTTCGAGATTGCGCAGGATTTCGGCAATGCCGAACACGCCCACGGCAACGGCAACGAAATTAAGGCCGTCTGCATATTCCGTGATGCCGAGCGTGAAGCGCGGCGCGCCAGTATAGATGTCGGTGCCGACGAGACCGAGCAGGAGCCCGAGGACGACCATTGCCAGTGCCTTGATGATGGAGCCGTGCGCCAGCGCCACGGACGATACCAGACCCACGACCATGAGCGAGAAATATTCAGCCGAGCCGAATTTAAGCGCGATTTCAGTCAGTGGCGGAGCGAACACGGCTACCAGAAATGTTGAGACAGTGCCCGCAAAGAACGAACCGATAGCCGCAATGGCGAGTGCTGCGCCCGCCCGCCCGCGCCGCGCCATCTGGTAACCATCGATGGCGGTTACGGCAGATGACGATTCACCCGGCATGTTGATGAGAATTGCCGTGGTCGAGCCGCCATATTGTGCGCCGTAATAGATACCCGCAAGCATGATCAGCGCTGACACAGGATCGCCGATCTGGAACGTGACCGGAAGAAGCATCGCAATTGTCGCCGTGGCCCCGATGCCCGGCAGGACGCCGATCAATGTGCCGAGCAACACCCCGATAAGACAAAAACCGAGATTTGCAAGTGTTGACGCGGTGGAAAAACCAAGCGCGAGATTGTTGAAAAGTTCCATATCCGCTCCCCTAGAATGGCCACCAGGGCCCGAAACGCTGGTAGGGCAGCGCGAGGGCATAACTGAACACAATGACGGAGAAGACCGTGATCGCAGCCGCAAGAACGAGTGCTGCGAGCGGTTTCATGCGCATTGAGGCGAAAGAGGCAATGAGGCAGGTCAGGAACAATGACGGCACGAAGCCGAGGCCCCGCACCGTCAGGCCGAAAAATATCGGCGCGGGCAGAATGAAGAACAGACCGCGCCATGCGATCGGGCCCATTGGCTCACCGGAGACCCGTGTCGCCTGGATAAGAATGACCAGTCCAAGCAGGATCAGCACGCCTGAGAGAACAAGCGGGAAATATCCCGGTCCCATGCGCAGCGATGTGCCTATGTCCAGATCCAGCGACTGATAGGCGAAAAAGGCGCCCGTCAGTGTCAGAAGGGCACCACATGATCCGTTGGTCGGATCGATGGAGAATTTCCTTGAGGGCTCGTTCATGGGCTAATCATCTTTCGGATTTGCCGTTGAAAGGGCTATGCCGGAGGCTCGGCATGTGAACTCGACCAGCTACCCCGAGGGCTGCGGTTGCAAGGCGCAGCTTGAGGGAAACGACAGTCAAGGCGCGCAAGATTGCGCACCCTGATTGAAGGCCTGGACGGTTAGTCCGCGTATTGTCCGGCAGCTTCGATGATGGGTTTCCAGCGCGCGACCTCGGATTCCAGCTTTGCCTTCAGCGCGGCAGGCGTCGCATCGGATTCCGATGACGGCTTTGTGCCGAGTTCGGCGAAGCGGGCAACAACATTTGGGTCTTTCAATGCCAACTGGAGCGATTTCGACAGCCGTTCGGTGATTTCGGCAGGGGTTCCCTTGGGAGCATAAATGCCGTGCCAGATGCCCACTTCCATGCCGTCAAGCCCGGCTTCCTTGGTTGTGGGAAGGTCTTTCAGCACGTCGAGACGTTCAGGCGAGGTCACCGCATAAGCCTTGATCGTGCCCGCCTGAATCTGCTTCGTTGTATTGGTTGTCTGGTCACACATGATGTCGACCTGACCGCCGAGCAGGTCCGTCATCGCCGGGCCGGTTCCCTTATAGGGAACCGTGACGAGCGGAGTTTCAATCGCGCTCATGAACAGCATCCCGCAAAGATGCGAGGCCGCGCCGATGCCGGCATTGGCGACCGTTACGGTATCCTTGTTGGCCTTGGCGTAATCGACCAGTCCCTTTAAATCCGTCGGCTCAAGATCCTTGCGCGCCACGATGGTCATCGGAACTTCGGTAACCAGCCCGACATATTCGAAGCCGTTCAATGTGTCATAGGCAAGCTTGCGATAGAGTGTGGCGCTTGTGGCCATGCCGATATGGTGAAGCAGGAGCGTATAGCCATCCGGATCGGCGGTTGCGACGCGCCCCGCGCCAAGTGTTCCGCCCGCGCCGCCGACATTTTCGACGATTACCTGTTGGCCGAGGTCCTTGGACATGGATTCCGCAACAAGACGCGTCACGGTGTCGGTAGGCCCTCCTGCCGAGAAAGGCACGATCATTGTAATCGTTCGTTCAGGATAGTTTTGTGCCTGTGCGGTGAAAGTTGCAGCGAAAATGGCAAATGTCGCCAGAGCGGCGATGGTCTTCCTCATAGTGTCCTCCCAGACTATGTTGCGGCGGGCAAGCCCGTATTCTGAATTCAGTTCCCCACGCCTCTTTGGGCGCTTCGGGCATCAGATGCGATATATCGGCTAACCGCAATAATCGCTTTCGCACCGGATTTGGTTGAATCGGCAATGATTTCCGGTGCGCTTCAAACAGAATGTAGATGCAACCCGGCGGCTTGCCAATGCCTGAGCTTCAACGAAAACGCTTATGCTACCAAAGTCTGGGTAGCTTGTTCTTCCGCTCGACACGGCTCGTTCTGGCGGTGAAATGAGCTACCGCGGTTTGCGCTCGGTCGATTGATCAACTGAGGCCAGATGGTCGACGAGGGACTTGGCGGCTGCGGTCAATTCCTCACGGGACCGCACTGCGATGACAAGGTTTCTTTTAGCCCAGGCATCGGAAATCGCGACAGTCGCGATGGGCAGTGTCTTTCTGAGGCGCTGAGCGGCTGTATGAGGAATGATTGCAATGCCTGCCCCGGCAGCCACCATATTGCCAATTCCTTCAAACGTGCGGAGCCTCGTCCTTATTTTAAGCCTGCCGCCGAGGCGGCTGGCCTGGCTTTCAATATGTTCCTGCAACGCACCGGCGGAAAGACCGATGAACTGCTCTTACAGGATGTCCGGGAAACTCACACGCTTGGAGCCGGCGAGACGATGGTGCTTTGCCACGATCACCACCAACTGATCTTGTGCAAAGGGAATCCGTTCCAGTTCCGTCGTGCCTGCTGCGTCCGACAAAATTCCGATCTCGACAAAACCGCGCACGACGGCTCGGGCAATATCGGCGCTCTGCCGTTCCTTCAACTCCACATCAATGCGGGGATTTTCCGTCATCCAGGTGGCGAGTTTTGCCGGAAGATACTCCGTGATCGCCGCCGTATTGGCCGCGACACGGATCGCTGTTCGCATGGCTTTGGCATGCAATCCCAGTTCGCTATGCATATCGGCCATCTGTCGCATCACTGTTCTTGCGTGATGGACGAGGGCCTCGCCCGCTTCAGTCAACGATACGCCACGCCGTCCGCGCTCCAGAAGCATGACCTGTCCCGCGGCTTCCATATCGCGCAGACGCTCGCTCGCCGCTGGAAGCGAGAGACCCACGTCAGCCGCGCCATGGGTAATGCTGCCGGTATCGGCAACGGCAAGAAAGAGACGGAGGTCGGTAAGATCAAAGCGCATGAGCAATCTTAGCGAGAATCCTGCCTATGGAAAAGCCGAAGGCTTCATCCGGAACTTCCGCATTCCGCCCGACATTCATGCAGCTATAGGGGATGCATGACCTATTCATTCTCCTTGATCCTCACGATCGCGATTACCTTTCTCGGTGCCGGCTTTGTCAAAGGCGTAACCGGCATGGGATTGCCAACGGTCGCGATGGGCATATTGGGCGCGCTGATATCGCCGCTCGCAGCCGCGAGCCTGCTGATTATTCCATCCTTCGTGACCAATCTCTGGCAGCTGATGGCGGGACCGAGTTTCCGTGGGCTCATGCTTCGTCTGTGGAGCATGATGCTGGCCATCGTGGTGGGAACCATCGCAGGAACCGCGGTTCTGGTCGGCGGAAACATTGCAATCACCACATCGATGCTGGGTTTCTCGCTCGTCGTCTATGCAGCCTATACGTTATTTGCCCGTCAGTTGCAGGTGCCGGAAAAGTTGGAGCGCCTGCTATCTCCTGTCACTGGCTTCCTGACCGGCATGATAGCGGGGGCGACGGGAATATTCGTCATCCCGGCGGTCCCCTATTTGAGTTCTTTGGGGCTCAAGAAAGACGATCTGGTGCAGGCGCTCGGGCTTTCCTTCACGGTGTCGACTGCGGCACTCGGCATCGGGCTTTCGAGCAGGCAGGCTTATTCGGGCGATCTCCTGTTGATCTCTGTGCTGGCCATCGTTCCCGCACTGGCCGGGATGTTCATCGGACAGTTTTTTCGCAGCAGAATCCGTCCGGAAAGTTTTCGGCGCTGGTTTCTGATCGGCCTCATGCTTCTCGGGCTTGAAATGGCCTTGAGACCGTTGTTCTCGCTGAGTTGATCAACGGAGAACGATTTTTCTGTTCCGGTAAGCCGATGCGGATTTGCTTTCTTGTTCGAATCCGGCAAGGGCAGGATATTGTCTCACCCCCAAGAGAATAATCTTTGGCTTCAACGGGTTTTCGCTGAAGCTTCCCTATCATCGGCCTGATTGATGGAATGACCCAAAGAGATACTGAACCAAACCAGTCGCGCGCGTTCCGGCTGTTCAAGCCGCTTCTTGCCGGTGCAACGCTGCGGGAACGGTCGATTGCCTGCCTCGGTGCCCTGATCGGTATTGCGCTGACCGGCTTCATATCAAGCATGTTGCTGGGGAACGGCCCGCACCTGCCTTTGATCGTAGCACCGATCGGCGCTTCGGCAGTTCTGCTCTTTGCAGTTCCGACCAGTCCGCTGGCCCAGCCATGGTCGATCATAGGCGGCAACACGATTTCAGCCTTTGTCGGTTTGGCCGTCACTCAAGTTGTCGATGATCCGGCGCTGGCAATCGGCCTTGGCGTGGCTCTGGCCATCGCTGCAATGTCCGTTACCCGCAGCCTCCATCCCCCCGGCGGCGCAGCGGCGCTGACGGCGGTTCTGGGCGGTTCGGCGGTGGCGAAGTGGGGTTTCCTGTTTCCGCTTGTGCCGGTTGCCCTGAATTCGTGCCTTCTGGTTGGCCTCGGCATCCTGTTTCATAAACTGTCGCGCAGGAAATATCCGCATGTGGCGGCTGCCGTGCCGGTCAACAAGCACAGCACGGAAGATCTGCCGCCTTCAGTCCGGATGGGCATTCGCGAGGAAGACATCGACCGCGCCTTGCTTGCCCTGGATGAAAGCTTCGATATTGATCGCAACGATCTTGGACGTTTGCTGCGGCAGGTGGAGCTTGAGGTGTCCACACGTTCGCGCGGCGACCTGACATGCGCCGATATCATGTCACGGGATGTGGTGAGTATCGATGAAGGTGCAACAGCCAGCCAGGCACGCGAGTTGATCTTGCGGCACAATCTGCTCACCTTGCCTGTGCACTCATCCGATGGGCGCCTGAAAGGCGTGGTCGGTTTGCGCGAGTTAATGCATCCGGGCGATGATTTCAGAAACTACATCGTGGAGGCTCCAACCGCTTCACAGACCGATGCGGTGATGAGCCTCGTACCGAGCCTTACCGATGGCTTGGCGCATGCTGTTGTCGTTGTCGATGAAATGCGCCGCATTATCGGTTTGGTGTCCCAAAGCGATCTTCTGAGCACGCTGGCGCGTTCCTTGCCAAATGAAAAGCTGGCGCCTCTAAAAGCGGCATAACCCGTGGGGCACGTGCTTCCCTATTGAATTGGAACGGTTTTCCGGGCAGGGTTTTTCGACCCGGAAATCTGCAGCAGGTCTTCATGTCCGTCCAGCGCGCAAGCTTTTATATTCTTCTGGCACTGGTCACCATCGCCTTCGCGTGGCTGCTGCTGCCCTATTATTCGGCGGTTCTGTGGGCGGTTATTCTTGCCGTGGTATTCTCGCCGGTGCAGCAGCGCCTTGAACGTCTGCTCGGCGGAAGGAAGAATATTGCGGCCCTACTGTCCGTGTTGATGTGCATCTGTCTGGTCATCATTCCGATGCTCGCGATTTTCGGCTCTCTGGTGCAGGAGGGCAACTCTCTCTATCAACGCCTGAGCAGCCGTGAGTTTGACCTGAACAGTTACATCTCCCGCATCCTGGGGGCCTTGCCGGATTCGCTGGAGGAGTGGCTGACCCGGTTCGAGTTGGGCGATTTCGCAGAATGGCGCTCGCGCATTTCTTCCGCCATCATGCAAGGCAGTCAGCTTTTTGCCGGAAGGCTGGTCAGTTTCGGTCAGAACACGCTGCAGTTCTTCATCGGCTTCGGCATCATGCTTTATCTGCTGTTCTTTCTGTTTCGCGACGGCGCGGAGCTTGGACGCAAGATCAGGCAGGCCATTCCGCTCAACGACGATTACACACGGCAGTTTCTGGAAAAGTTCACCGCCGTCATCCGTGCGACCGTGAAGGGCAATATCATCATTGCCGTCATTCAGGGCACGATAGGCGGAGTGACTTTTTGGCTTCTTGGCGTGGAAGCAGCCTTGCTGTGGGGTGTCATGATGACGTTCCTCTCCATGCTGCCGGCCGTTGGCGCTGCCCTGGTGTGGGTGCCGGCAGCGGCCTGGTTCTTTGCAAGCGGGGAGTGGATCAGCGGCGCTGTTCTGGTTTTCGTCGGCATATTCGTGATCGGACTGGTGGACAATCTCCTGCGTCCGCCGCTCGTCGGAAAAGGCACCCGCATGCCCGATTATGTCGTGTTGATTTCCACCGTCGGGGGAATTTCGCTGATCGGGATCAATGGTTTTGTGGTGGGGCCGTTGATTGCTGCGATGTTTATCGCCGCATGGTCGCTTCTGGCAGAAGAGCAGAAGGACAACAATCCCGCCCATCTGCCAAAGAGCTGAATCTCAGGCGACCTTCAACTCCGCGATGGGAAGACCAGTGTCAGTCATCTTGTTGTCGACGCCGTTTTCGTCGAGAAACTGCTTCATCTCGGCATAAGTCTCGAACCATGCACGGTTATACTTGTCGAACAGCGACTGATCCCAATAGTCTTCCAGCCGGAAAGGCTTGTCGCTGAAGACATCATAGCTTGGTATCTTGTAGGTCTCGGCAAATTCGGCTGTACGGCTGTCATAGGTGAAGTAGATGGACGGAACGCCATTGGCCAGCGCCATCAGATTGCCGTGAAGACGATAACCAAGGACGAGCTGCTGCCTGCGCACCAGTTCCTCGTAGTCGGCGACGACATCCGAATAGAACATGCGATGGCGATAGAGATTCTCTATCGTTTCGTCGAAATACCAGTCGGCAGTCCAGCGATGCGCCTTGAGGGCCGTGATGGCCTCCTCCTTCTGCTCCGCTGTCCCGAAGACCATCTTCTTTTCATCGATCTCGCCCTGCGCCATCAAGGTGACATCGAAGCGCCCGGCCATGGATTTGATGAGATCGCGGTGCCGGGTCAGATACTGCTCGATATCCTGTGCATAGGCCGGTGAGACCTCGCGGCGAACCGTAACGCCGACCTGGGCGACGTTTTCCAGCGGCGGCAACTTGATACGCAAGTGCTGGTTGTTGCGGCGAAATGCGGTCGGACAGCCGATGATGCGTACATTGTGGATGCCGATATCGTTGAGCACCTGTGCCGTATAAGCGCCGCGCACACCGATGGACGTTGTGGAATCCGCGATGATGCGCAGGACCGCCTTCGTCTCTTCGGAAAGCTGTATTTCCCCTCTGACCGGCGCTTGCGCTCCGACGCCGAATGCGATGACCGGCAGTTTCAGCCGCTGCAGCACGGGGATCGTGTCACGCCAGTTCATATCCTTGTTGATATAGTTCGAGCCGCGCAGGATCACATAGTCATAATCCTCGCGCAGCTGGTCGATCCTCTCGGGTGAGAAATTGGTAATCGGGAGTTCGGATACCTTCTCGTAATTCATCAGCTTCAAGGATGACTCGAAGACAAAGGCATCGCCGATATTGTGATAATGATTGATGCTGCCCTGAACGTCAGTATGACGATACCAGCGGACATTGTCGTGGTCGTACACTTCTCCCGCAGGGATCATGACGAGGGCGCGTGCCATACGGTCTTCCTTCTTCTAAAGATACAGGCAAGCCAGGCTCAGCTTGCCTGAGAAAGAGCAGTTTCAGAAACTGCCGGTTTCTGTCTGCGCGGTTTTGACTCCCGCAGCCGGTTATAAAGGTCGAGGTGCTCCTTCGCGCAGTCGATATAATGGACCGGATTGCGGATGGACTGATGCAACCTGTCCCAAATGTTCGGCTCGCTCAGAACTTCGGTAAAGCGGTCGGCAAGGTCTTCAGCGCTGCGAACACGGAAATGCAAGCCGTCTTCGCCGTCGCGGATTTTCTCCGCCATACCGCCGATGTTGGAGCAGATGACGGGGCGGCGATGATGCAGGGCCTCCTGAATGACGATGGGTGAGTTTTCCCACCAGATCGAGGGCATGACCACCCAGTCGACCGACTGCATGAGGCGCGGCATTTCAGAATTCTGGTAAGCGCCGTAGAAACGTACACGCGGGCCGGCCTCCTCAATCAGCTTGTGCATGCGTTCCTGAAAAGCAGGCGGCTGTTTTTCCAGATTGCCGCCGAAGATCATCAGACGGGAATCCTCGCCCCAGACCTGTTCCGGCACACGCGATACGGCATCAACCAGTACATCGATGCCCTTGAACGGATTGATCTGCCCGAAAAAAGCGAAACGGCTGCGTCGAGGGTTAGGGCCGGTCAGTTCACGCGGAGGGGTAACATCGTGGATGGCGATACCGTTCTCTATGACTGCCATCTTGTCCGGGTTGAGGCCCCATTCAAGATAGCGATTGGCCAGGAATTCGCTTGGGGACACGAAGGCATCCGCGAGTTCCAGCATACCGCGCACGAAACGTTCCCGCTTGAGGAAACGCGCGGGCGGTATCTGCGGAAAGCAGGCGTGGCAATCGATGGGGGAAGCCTCATTGCAGAGCTTGGATGTGCCGGCTTTGACCATCTGTCCGTCATTGTTGCAGATCGACAGGAACTCGTGAAAAGTCACGAGAATGATGCGATCCGGCAGCGCCTCGCGGATGGCGTAGAGCGTTTCAAGCCCAAGGCCCAGAACATGATGGAAATGCACGATGTCCGGGTCGAAATCGCGTACAAAGCGCAGCAGGTCGCGGCGGATTTCATCGGTGTTCTTGTTCGACAGATAGAAGTGGTCGTATTCATCGGCATGGAACAGGATTTCATCGCTGGCGCGCCGCATGCTCATGAGCGCCGTCGTGCCGTGCCGCGGGATCGGGTGGGCAGCCCGCGCCAGATAGACCGACTGCACGCCCGGAACAGCATTCAACCCCTTGTGCAGATTGTAGGAAGCGATCTCTCCGCCACCGAGCGAGATTGACGGGTGGGCGTGCGAGATGACGAGAACGCGGAGTTTATCGCTCATGCGGGTTCCTCCGCCTTTATCATGCGTCTGCCCGCCAGAATGGAGGACCAGCGTGCGTCGAAGACCTGCCGGTCGATACGCTCGATGAGGGCGATGGTGGATGCCCTGTCAGTGACGGATGTGTCGTCCGCTCCCAGCATCTGTGCTGAAGGCAACCAATAGGAGCGCAGGCCCGATTGTTTCAGTTTCAATCCGAGATCCAGTCCCTTTTCATGGGTGCCGAGATAACCGCGCGTGAAGCCGCCGACCGAAAACAGGGCTTCGCGGGGAAGGATGCAGCATTCGAACGTGGCTGTCGCGACTTCCGTTAACGCCATGCCCGAAACAGCATCGATGGGATAGCCGGCATAGCGGCTGATCAGGGCGCGGTCCGCCGACATGCCGGATTGCGGCCCCGCAACCCAGGTTCCAGCCCAGCGAATTGAATCATCCTCATAGGCGAGGGTGGGAGACAGAACGCAGTCCTTGTGCGCTTCATAGGCGCTGACGAGTTTGTTCAGCCATCCGGCGCGGCGCGGCAGCAGCGACCCGGCCAGAAAGATGACCTGATCTGTTGTAACCGTGCGAGCGCCGACTTCCAGCGCATCGTAAAGGTCTTCAGACCCGGTGGCGGAAACGAGGCGGATGCGCAGGCGGTAGAAATCCGCAAGTCGCCTGATCTGCACGCCGATGCGGTCGATGATCTCGCTCGCAGCCGAAACCACGATCGGAGCGATACGGGTTTCCGGGTCGAGTGCAAGAAGTGCCAGCAGAGGCTCGACCTCCTCGACGCGCTCATCAATGCCGATGATGATCGCAGGTCCTATTGCATCCTCGAAGGGGCCGAGATCGACAACGCCAAATACTTCAGGCGCTGGACGATTGACGCCGCGCAGCAAAGGAACGAGTTGCTGGTCGACGATATGGCGCAAAGCCCATGCATTTGGGTCAGTGGCGCGGATTTGCCGGACAATGGCATCCCGCGAAGTCACGCGGGTAGGCGTCAAGGGGAAGAACGCGCGCCGCCCATCGCTGATCGCAAGTTCGAGATAGAAGGGTGCGGTGCTATCACCGGCAAGTTCCGGCGCGAAGGCGACGAAACCATGGGCATGACGGCTGGGGTCGAGCCCGGCATTGAATGGCGGCTGGTTGTCGAATTCGCGGGTAACATCGGGCCGGTCGATGCGGGTCCAGGTCGTGTCGATCTGGATTTCACCGCGATGGCGGCGCAACTTCACGCTTTCCACATGGCTGTCGGGATCGAGCAGCCAGCCGGAAACCAGCATGCCGCTGCCTTCCACCCGGAACACATTGTCTATTCCCATTCTCACGGGAAAGGGAAGGCTGGATACCGTGTCGGCACCGTCGAAGCGGTTTGCGGCAGACCGCATGCGCAGCAAAATGTCAGTCGAACTGCGTACCCGAGGCAAGATCGCCCGAATATGGCCGGGTGTCTCGCGGGAGCCGGACAAGAGCCTGCGGTCATAGACTTCGGTAAAACGCCAGCCGCGCCGCCCGCGAAACAGAAGCCGCTCAATGTCAGTCGGTTCGACAGGCTCATTGGCAAGCAGAAGACCGGCAAACCCGGAAGCTTCATCATTCAGGTCGGGCCGTGCAAAGACACTGATTGCGCATTCCGCGAGCGAAGGAGCCTTGCCGCTGATCAGCAGACGGGTAACGGCGGGCGTCAGGTCCTGCGCCCAACCCTGAACGAAAATCTCGCCCTCGTCGCTGCCGCCGATGAGTTCAATGCAGCCATCTGAACGGGCTCCCGCCTGCAATAGAACGGTGATGGCAGAAAGTTTCTTGCGGCTGATGGGGCCGGAGATCAGCCCCTCCACCAGCTCGTCGATGACGCCCGGCAGGCTCGGTCCCGCAAGATCGCCGATCATGGCGACAAAATCGGCGATGGAAGCCGAGCGTGAAGCAAAATTGTAGCGCGCTACTTTGGCCCTGTGCTGGAACATGATCGTCTTCAGGATGCCCCGGCGCAAAGCAGCCGTGGGCACTATGGCAACAAAACCATGCGTTCCGGCAGGCGAAGGCTCCTTGAGCGGCCAAGTGACCAGGCTTGTCTTCACGCTCATGGCGGGATCGCCATTGAGAAAAGCCGTCACCTGATCGTTGGTGGCGCTGCCGATGCCGAGCACCAATATCAGCGTGTCTTCGATCACGCTGCCGACCACCATTTCGCCCTCCATCATCATGGGGGGACGATCCGGAGACCGGGCAGGTCTTGCAGCTGGCTGCTGCGCGATAGGTCTTTCGTCTTGCGCCATGGGAAGGGTTCCTCAGGGCATGACCGCAAGCGTCAGCAGGGCGCCGGCGACGAAACCTGCCATCACGAACATCAGCATGAACAGGAGCTTGATATCGCCGCTGCTGCGCTTGCGCACATCTTCCATCCGCTGTTCCAATCCGGCGACAACACCGTCCATGCGCATGATGTGCACATCTAGCTCGGTCATGCGCTGATGAAGATCGGTACGCAGGCCGTCGACGGAACTGGCAATATCCAGCAGCTCCGCCGGGGCGGCATTGCCGGATGCATCAAGGGTTGGCGCGACGCGCTGCAACGAGCGCTGATTGACCTGCAATTGGCGTTGGGCTGCCATCAGCATGTCGAGCTTGTCCAGAATGCGTGTCATGGGAGCGGCGATGAGCGCTTCGGCAGCCTGTTCGTCAGGCTTCGGCACGCGCAGTTTTTGCTCGGTGCCAGCCGCATTGGCGGCGACGACGACAAGTTCGCCCGCCCGCGCGGCGGCGAATTGCGGCAACATCACTTCAAAAGCGTGTTTGCCGTCGCCGATACCGTTGCGCTTGAGATCGGGTCGATCCTTGTCGGCGGGAGCTTCTGCGATAGGCTTGTCGTCCAGAAGAACGCGGATCAGAAGGCGTTCGGTCGGAACCGATGGATCGAAAGCCCAGCCGTAGAGACGGCCTTCTTCAATGGCGTCAACGCGTCCTTTCATGGCTTCGGTCCTTTGAGGTCCGGCGGCGGCATTGGATGTCGCTGCCTGCTTTGCTTCCCCCTCGGATGGAACTTTGGTCGCGATGTTCATGATTTACCTCTCATGCTGCCTCGACACGCGCGATACGCAATGTCCCGATCAGATCGAGATAGCGTGCCGCCGTGGTGTCGATGGTGTCCGAATGACGCGCATTGTCACTGAGCGACTGGCGCAAATCCGGGTTTTCCGCCATTCGGCGCATCGCCTGGGCGAGTGCCAGCGGATCATTCGGCGGAACGGTGAGGCCGTTGACCTCATGTTCAATCATTTCGGCCATTCCACCGATATTGCTGCATATGACGGGACGGTTCTGTCCTTGTGCTTCCTGAATGACGAGCGGCGCATTTTCCCACCAGATCGACGGCATGATTGCGCAATCGACATGTTGGAGCAGTTGGCCAATATCTTCCCGACGATAAGCACCCCGACGCTGGACGAATGGCGAGGTTTCGGTAAAGAGCCCATCAATTTCGCTGACGAAGCTTTCGCTTTGAAATGGTGCTGCGCCGTGCACACGCAATTCGAAATCGAAGCCCTCCGAAATGAGTTGCTGCGCTGCTTCAAGCAGGACCGTCGTGCCCTTCCACGGATTGAGATTGCCGAAATAGCCGAAAACAGGTTTGCTGCGCTCCACCTGCCAGGTTGCGACCGCGGGACGTTCCGGCTGGCCATTGGGAATGACACTGATAAGTTCTTCCGCGAGCCCCCATTCGACGTAACGCTGCTTGAGAAATTCGCTCGGCGAAACGAAGGCATCGACAGCACTCAAAAGCGATTTGATATGCCGTTCGCGCAGCACGAATTTGTCCAGCGCAATATCCTTGAAACAGGCATGGCAGCGGTCGGGACTTGCGCCATGGCAAAGTTCCTTGCCGGTCGTGCGAACCATCAATCCATCATGGTGGCAGATGGGATAATAATCGTGCAAGGTCAGCACGATACGGCAATCCGGCAGCGTGCGGCGCACGATATGCGGAAATTCGGCGCCGAGCAAAAGCAGGTGGTGCAGATGAACGATATCCGGCCGGAAATCGTTCAGCAGTTCCACAATGTCCGGAACGATCCCGTAAAGGTCGATCTGGCTCATGTAGAAACGGTCGAAGTGACCCGACCAGAGCAGGATTTCATCGCCGCCGCTGCCTATGCTCTGGAAGCTTGTACCCGGGCGGGCCTCACGATGTACCTTGTTGGTGGCGCCCATGAACATGGCTTCGCAACCAGCGCGCTGATAGGCCCGAAACAGATCATGCGCGAAAATTTCCGTTCCGCCGGGATGGAGCGACGGATGGTTGTGGGCTGCTATGAGAACGCGCTGGGCCATCAGGCAGCACCTCGCGATGCGATGAAAATATCCTGATAGTGGTCCGCCTCGATGCCGCGCCAATGACCGAAGGATTTTGTTTCGAGCGTCAGCTTGGCCCCGGCAAGTGCACGATCCAGAAAACCGTTTTCAAACCCGACTGCCGCAAGCGGCGGCAGTTCGGGCACGAACCAGCATGGTCCGCTGCCATGGCGCTCAAATGCAAGCCGCTTGTCACGCTTGCCGTGACGGTCGCGCGCGGCCACATCGTCCACGACGAAAGCCGTCATGAACAATTTTCCGCCGGGGATAAGCACACGGGAGATTTGATCAAGATAGGTTTTGACCTCGTCTGACGGCAGATGCGTGACCACCGATGTCATGATGACGAAATCGAAACTGTTGTCCGCGAATGGCAGGACAAGGCTGCGTCCGTTCACTGCACCCTTTGGATTATAGAGATCATGGGCGATATCGATGTGACGAAACTCGAAATTCGGATAGCGCGACGTGATGTTCTGGCGGCACCAGTTTACGCCGCCCGCCACGGGATCGATGCCGGAATAGCGGGCTTTAGCCGGGTCGAGATATTGCGTCAGTGGCACGGCCATGCGACCGATGCCGGAACCGATGTCAAGCACGCGCGCGTCGGGCCGAAGGCCGCCTTTTCGAATGAAGTGTCCGAGAAACTCCGCGCCGACGGCGCGATAATCGCCATCGCCGACGAATACGCTGTTCGGGTCGGGCGAGGGCAGAAAACGGTTCTTCAAAACAGACTGCATCAGCCAGTCGATCTGCGCATCGGGTATTGCTGGTTTGGCTTCAGGTTCTGGCTGTTTCAGCGCTACCACATCTGTCAAGCGGCGCTCCTTTCAGATTTGGTCATGATCACATTCGACAGGTCGACGGTGCGCTCCTGTTCCCGTGGCTGGGCCATCAACTCGGTAATGTCGTCGTCCCAGCGCTGCGTGTGCAGCCAGGAATTATATTGGCTGGCGAGGCCGCGCATGTAATCCGCGCTACGACGGATCGAGCGGCGCTCGAAGTGATAAAGCGCTACGGAAGGCTCGTAGAAAATCTGGAAGCCGAGTTGCCTGATCTTCAGGCAAAGATCGCTGTCCTCGTAATCGCCAATGACATAGTCCTCCGTGTAACCGCCGACGAGATCGAAGATATCCTTGCGGGTAATGAGGCAGGCGCCGGTGACGCCCGGAACTTCGCGGGACCGGAGTGCTGGCGGATAGTTGCCCGGCATCCCCTTGTAGTAGTGATGGTTCAGCCAGATGCCTTGGCGGTCACGCGCAAAATAAAGCCCGGCATGTTGAAGCGAGCCATCCTCGAACAGAAGGCGAGGGCCGATTGCCCCAAGCTTCGGCTGGTCGAACAATGGCTGGATCAGTTGCTGCAGCCAGCCATGTTCCGCGGGCACGACGTCGGAGTTCAACATCACGATGGTCGTTCCGGTTGCTATGCTGGCCCCTGCATTGCAGGCACGCGCATAGCCGCCATTGCGGTTCATGATTGCGAGCTTGAACGGCATATCGTGCAGAATGTGCAGCCCACCCAGCATGTGCTCGGTGTCGTCCTGAATTTCAGGGGAATCCAGCACGAAGATAAACTCTGCATTGTCCAGCAGCCATGGGTCGGTTGCCATGGATGAAAACTGGAAACGCAGGAAATCGAGGTTGCGATAAAGCGGGATAACGATCGATGCGAGCGGCGAGGCTGGCGTCGTTCCGTATTCCTTGACCTCGGATATATGCACTGTTGCGGCGAGCTTCTTCTCTACTTCTGTGAGAGCTGGTCCCAGAATATGCGAGAAGACGTGTGGCCTTGCCTGTTGCGGCGGTACGGATCGCAAAATGCGATTGCGCTGCGCCGATGACTCGAAGGGCTGCGGTGCGGGCACGAGAGGGGCGGTCGCGCCCGATGCGAGGCGCAACTGGAACCGTGGCTGCAAAAGCGGTCCGAGATTTTGCACCGAAGGAAGCCAGGCAACAAAGCCTGTTACATCCTGTTGGGGCGCATCTTCGCGCTTGGCTATCTTGCCGGGAAATTTGTGAAAGTTCGGCTTCAGCGACACTGCGCTTCCGTTTTCCGGGAGATATTCGATATCCGCCAGCATGGCGGCGGGATCATGCATCCATCCGCCCACGATCAAGCCGCCGTCGAGCGCCAGAGCGAGGTCGATTTCCGCTGCGGGATGGGTGGCGGACTGTGTGATCTGGCGGACGGGCAGCGGGGTGCGTGTTTGCAAATCAATGGCGACTGCCGCACCGGCAAGGCTCAGTTTGCCAAGCTGGCGAACCAGAAATTCGCGCAATGCGCCGTTGCCCTGCCATTTGGTCCACCATTTGGCAAAATCTGTCGGTTCGCCAGTTTTCACAAGCTTGCGAACGGCAACACCTTTCTGACCCGTGAGTACCAACAGCAGCGAGGAGGGTAGGTCTTGCGGTGCTTCCAGCAGAAGATGGCAAGGTTGCCACGCATTGCGCGTCTGCTTGCCAACCACAAAGCGCGGCGGAATAACCGTCACGCTGCCGGAGGTGATGCCATAGATAGCCGAAATCTCGCCCAGCATCGGGTCGACCGCTGTTTCCAGGAGATGATGTCCCTGAACCGGTTCGCCGCAATGCTGGGCCTCGCGCGGTTCCGGCGTCAATGCGAAAGTCAGGTCACGCACGAGGGATGCGAAAGTCTGGTTTCGCGAAAGCCGGAAAGTGCTGCGCCACGTGGTCAGAATGGTGGTGAGAAGCTTGATATGTCCGGGAAGCGTCAGATCGTTCACAACATATTCGATATCGAAAGGGGCAAGTTCCTTCGCCGGATAGAGGATTGCCTGCGCCGTTGGGCCGAGAGAACCAGCCGAGAGCGAAAGCTCTGCGGGTTCATCGCCAGTGCGCATGGCCCAGAACATGCGCAAGCCGCCATTTTCGAGCGGAATACCGACGCTCAGCAGCGGAACCGGCTGAACCGGCATTTCAAATGTGCATTTGGTGGTCGTGCGGGCCGTGCCTGGAATATCCCAAATGACCACAGCCACGTCGGCGCAAAGACGGCAAATGGAGAGGTTCTCGGTTTTGCTTTCAATGTCCGCCGAATGGTCGAGGTTCAATGTTTGGCCCTTTCATTCTTGCAGAAAAGTTCAGCTTGCAGGAGGGGCCGGGCACCCAACGGGAAGACGGGTGCCCGGTGAAGACGAAACGTGCCCGGCGGGAGGATTGCCGGGCACGCTCTCAATTGATCAATCAGTGAACAGTGAAGTACTGGTCGGGATGAGCCTGTACATCGTCTGCATTGGTGTTCACGAGGGTAACGGTGTCGCCATTGCCGAGATCGACAACGACATTGCCGCCAACCTGCGTGACGCGATCGGCCAGATCGTCTGCTGAAGAGATATCAAGACCATTGATACCCTTCTGAATTTGCAGAATGTCTTCGCCGGGGTTGAAGTCGAGAATGACGTCGTTTCCGCCGCCACCATTGAACAGGAATGTATCGCTGCCATTTCCGCCGATGAGAACGTCGTTTCCAGCACCGCCATCAAGGATGTCGCTGCCGTTCCCACCGTAGAGAATGTCATTATGCGCGCCGCCATAGAGCAGGTCGGAGCCGTTGCCGCCTTGGAGAATGTCATCTCCATTGCCGCCATACAGCACGTCGCTGCCATTGCCGCCGCTCAGGACGTCATTTCCTTCATTGCCGAAGAGAATGTCGTTTCCGTTTTCGCCGAACAGGGTATCGTTACCCGTGCCGCCGAAAAGGATGTCACTCCCGTTACCGCCGAAGATGGTGTCGTTACCATCACCTCCGAATACGAGATCATCACCGCCATGGGCACGGATGAAATCGTCAAAGCGGGAGCCGAACAACACGTCGTCGTAGGCGCCGCCTTCTAAAGTGGCCATCTGCTTCTCCTTGTGTTCCTGTATGGGGTTTCCACAAGCCGGAATGCTCCGACCATTATGCTCTTAGTAGTCTGCTCTGCATTATGTGGAATTGCAACATCGCCATTTGGTATAATTGCGGCATGTGTAAGTAACAAATTATTACCATTAATTTATATTGCAGTTCTGTAAACATAAATATAAATTCTGTTTGCTATTATTATAATTTGTATTTGTATTATATTTGCGACAAAATTAGTTCTAAATTTGAAACATTGGATCAACGGAAAGAGAAATCCAAAATATTCCAAGAAGATGACGCCGCGCATGCCATTTTATGCGCGGCGCCTGTTCATTTTGGAATTTCAACCTGCGATCGAGTTTTACTTTGGAATTCTCGGATCATTAATCTTCGCGGAATGCCCGATTCAAGCTGTCCGTGATAGGAGAAACCAGATAGTCAATCGCACGGCGTTCCTTGTGCACGATGATTACCTCGGCGGGCATACCAGGATAAAGGCGGGCGGTCGGATTGGTGGCAAGCGAGGCTGGAGTGATTTCGGCGCGTGCCACGAAAAACGCGGTATCGGTCTTTTCATCAAGTGACTGATCTGCGGCGATATAGGTCAGTTTGCCATCGAGCGGCGCCATCGAGCGCTGGTTATAAGCGGTCAACCGGATCTGCGCGCCTGCGCCGACCGAAATGCTATCTATGTCACGCGGGCTGATTTTCATTTCAACGACGAGAGGTTCGTTTTCTGGAACGATATCCATGATCGCTTCGCCCGGTGCGATAACGCCGCCCGGCGTGCGCAGCCGGATGTTGGCTACGATACCGTCTTGCGGTGAGCGAACTTCCACGCGCCGCATCACATCCTTGGCCGCGACAATGCGTTCCTGCACATCCGAAAGTTCGACTTGGCTCGATGTGATCTCCCCGGCTATCTCGGACTGGAGATCGCTTTCAATCCCGCTCAACGCAAATTCTGCGCCTGCTTTCGCCTGTTCGGCTTTTGCCTTGTCACCGGCATATTCACCCCTGTCACCGGCAAGCTGGCTGAGACGCGTATCGATTTCCGTCAGCTTCGATTTCTGGGCAAAGCCCTTTTCAACGAGGCTGGCAATCGCCTTGCGCTGATCGCTGATGAGCTCGATTTGCCGGTCCGTGGCCGCTATCTGGGCGGTCGAGGCCTTGGCCTGCTCCGTATATTGCTCAATGGTTTTCTGCTGAATGTCGATCTTGCTCAGTTTCTGCGCCAGTCGTTTCTGGAAAAATATGTTTTCGGCGCGAATGGCATTCTGCGCATTTTCACCGCCATCGGCAAAGTTGTCGGGAAAGCTGATTTCTTGCGCACCGGACTGTTCGGCGCGCAGGCGGGCCAGTTTTGCGATCAGGCCGATGCGTCGGCTTTCGAGCGATTGGAGATCGGAACGTGCCTTGGTGTCGTCGAGACGAAGCAATGGCTGGCCGACCTTGACGACATCGCCTTCCTGTACCAGCAAGCGATCCAGAATGCCGCCTTCGAGATGGCTGATGGTCTTGCGCTTGGAATCAACGATCACAGTACCCATGGCGACTGCCGCACTTCCGAGATTGGCGGAATAGGCCCATGCGAAAAAACCGCCGAAGGCAACCCCGATTGTGGCCAAACCGGCGATGATGAGGCCGCGCAAAGGCGATCTCGAATCCTCGCGCTCCAGATCGAGCGCCCATTCAGGTTTGACGCTGCCGAAACGGGTGAGTGCCTTGTGATCCGACGATTCTGCGCGTGGCGCGAGCAGGCTGGAAACACGGCGAGGAATGACCGATTTACCCATCATGCGTTTGCTGCTCCCATTTGCGGGCCGTTATTGGCGGGTGTCAGTGAGGCGACGACGTCGGTGCGCGGGCCGAACTGCGAGATGCGACCGTTTTCAAGCACCAGCAGTTTGTCGGCCACCTGCATGATAGACGGCCGATGCGCGATCATGATGACAATGGTGCCGTCGTCACGCGCGTGTTCGACAGCCCGGATGAGGGCGCGCTCGCCTACCGCATCGAGATTCGAGTTTGGTTCGTCGAGAACAATCAGGCGCGGGCGGTTGTAGAGGCAGCGGGCAAGGCCGATTCTCTGGCGCTGGCCGCCGGACAATGTCAGGCGACCGTCGCCAACCGGGGTATCGTAGCCAAGTGGCATGCGGCCGATCATTTCATGCACATCGGCCAGGCGCGCGGCTTCCAGCACGCGATGCGGATCGCTGTCACCCATGCGGGCGATATTGTCCTTGATAGTTCCGTCCAGCAGCGAGACAGACTGCGGCAGATAGCCGGCAATCTCGCCGAAAGAGCCGCGTTCCCAGAGGTAAACGTTGTTGCCGTCAAGGAAAACGCCCCCTGAGGTCGGCTTGACGATACCGATCAGCAGTCGGGCAAGTGTTGATTTGCCAGCGGCAGACGGGCCGACAATCCCAAGGACTTCACCCGGTGAAACCGAAAAAGAGATACCCTTGATGATTGGGACATCCACGCCGGGCGCGGCATAGATGAGCTTGTCGATCACAAGGTCGCCATTGGGGCGCGGGGTGGGCATGGTCTGGCGCACCGCCAAATTTTCGGAAAGCAATGATTGGACGCGCTTCCAACTGGCGATTGCACTAACCCACTGACGCCAGTTTTCGACGATTCGATCGAATGGCATCAGCAAGCGGCCGATGATGATACTGGTCGCGATCATGGCGCCAGGGGTTATTTCCTGCTGCATGGCGAGGAGCGTGCCAATTCCGAGCGACCCGATCTGGATTATAAAACGCGCCGTGCGGGCAATGGAGGACAAGGCGCGGGCGCGGGTCCCGCCTAGATCGAGCACTTCCAAGGCTTGAACCTGCATCGTGCGCCAGCGACGGGCAAGCGCCGGAAGCATACCCATCGCTTCGATGACTTCGGCATGGCGCAGGCTGCTGCCGATCTTTGAAACCGCTTCGATATTGGCTTGATTCGCCTCCTGAATCAGATTTCGGGTGAGGAGGTCGGTCAGTACGCCACACGCAATCAGGATAATGACCGCGACGAGGCCGATCACTCCCAGCATGGGGTGAAGCAAGAACAGGACGCCGAGGAAGATTGGCGACCATGCCGCGTCGAGCGGAGCATTGATAGCGGGCGAGGTGAGAAAGCTGCGCAGTTCATTGAGGTCACGAAGCGTCTGAGTCGCTTTCGGCATGCCCTGATTCACCGAGGCCTGCACCGCTGCCGTGAGTACCGCCAGATTGAGACGGCGCACAAGTGCGCTGCCCATCGCCTGGAAGGAAAGCGACCGGATGAACTCGAGCACGCCGAACACCAGCATGGCGCCCACAGCGAGCACGGTCAGCATGGTGAGCGTGTCCATGCTTCGGCTGTTCAGCACCCTATCATGAACCTGCAACATATAGAGAGGTACAGTGAGTTGTAGCAAATTGATACAGGCGCTTAGCAGCACTGCATAAAGTAGTCCCGACAGGAAAACGCGGCGGGCCTTGAAAATCAGGCCTTTCGGCGTAGTTACCGAATCGTCTGGGCCCTTTTTGTGCGCAGGGCTCTTGCCAATCGAGTTGATTTCGCGAGTATCATTCATACGCTATCTGCCTTGGAATGGTCACAGGTGGCGGATATCCCTAAAAACTGTGTGCTAGTTCTCAAGATCAGTAAAGTAATACTGCAGAGAATGTGACAGAAAAAAGGTTCTTGCGGCGGGGAAATGCGAAAGGAGGAAGGAAAATATAACTGCAAATTTCTTCAAAATTTGAAGTAAAATTGAAAATGGAGAGCAAGAGATGCAAAAACTTCTACACGAGGGAGTGGAAGTCGAAACATCAGTCGATGGCTTTACTGCCGTTGATTTTCCTGAAGTTACCGCCGAAAAACAGGAACGCAGACATCCGGTTCATACAGTCGTTATCACGCATTTCGAACTGGCCCGGATGATAGAACGAGTGAACCGCCGCTTTGTGAGCTTGCTGAAAACCGAGCTGACGAAGTTAGGCGTGGAAGATATCGGTCCGGCCCAGACCCTGGTTCTGATGGCAATCGGCGATGTCGAGCTCACTGTGGGTGAACTATTGGATCGCGGGCATTATGTCGGTTCCAACATTTCCTATTATCTTAAACAGCTTACCGATGGCGGGTATGTCGATCGTGTGACCTCGCAGAGAGACAAGCGATCGGCCCGGATTCGCCTGACGGACAAGGGCGAGCGGTTGTGCGCGAGCTTGCGGAATGCAAGCCGTTCCTACAACCATATCCTCACTCGCGATGATGACGATCTCCGAAATCTGGAGATTGCCTATCAGACATTGCACAGACTGGAAGTCGTGTGGGGTAACGCCGCACGGTTTGGCATTTGATGTGTTGCGGTGGTTTTCGGCCGTTAGCCGAACACGTTTCGTAACATGCGTATAGCATTTGTGCACAGGCGCGGTTTCGGTCAGTTCGCTGCGTTAGCCGAGAATCTGGCTACGGGCGGACATGATGTAAGCCTGATCTGCGAGACGGTGGACCGTCGCCTCCCAGCGGTCCGCGTCATCCGCCACAGAGTGGAATCTGGTCCTCGCGCCGGCGGTGCGATGGCCAGATATCTGGAAGTACCCGATCATCACACGAGGATCGGGTACCGCGTGGCCGAAACCCTGGAATCCATGGCTCATCACGGTCAGGCTCCCGATATTGTTGTCGGTCATATCGGCTGGGGCAGCATGATGTTCGTCAAGGACGTGCTGCCCTCAGTCCCTGCTCTCGGCTATTGCGAGTTTTTCTACCGCGCCAATGGCGCTGATGTCGGTTTCGCACCGGGCGACCAGCCTGACATTGAAACTCGCAAGCGTTTGCGGCTGCGCAACACGGCGCAACTGATTACTCTTGAGGCAATCGACGGCGGTTTCAGCCCCACGCACTGGCAGAAAAGCCTTTATCCGCGTTCGGTTCAGAACCGTATTGCCGTGGTTCATGAAGGGGTGGATACAAAGCTCTTCTACCCGGATCGTCATGCAGCGATCCAGTTGCCCGACGGAAGGACGCTGAAGGCTGGAGAATCGCGCGTGATCACATTCGTCGCGCGCGATCTCGAACCCTATCGCGGGTTTCCGCAAGCGCTGGAAGCCGCAGCCAAGGTCATTCGCCAAAACGACGACGTGATTTTCGTTTTCGTCGGCGGCGATGGTGTCAGCTATGGAACGCCGCCGCCTGGCGGCGGTTCGTGGCGCGAGCATCTCGTCAGGAATTTTGATCTGCCGCCTGACCGTATCGTGTTCCCTGGAACAATCCCGCACTCCCAATTGCGGAAACTTTATCAGATATCGACTGCCCATATCTATCTGACTTATCCGTTTGTCTTGTCCTGGTCGGTGGTGGAAGCGATGGCCTGCGGCGCGCTCATCATCGGGTCGGACACGCCGCCGGTGCGGGAGTTGATCCGCTCGGGCCAAAACGGATTGCTTGTACCGTTTTTTGAGCCGGACGTGCTGGCGGAAGTGATTATGAACGTGCTTCGCGACCCCGATGCATGTCTCCCGATGCGGGCAGCGGCACGCCGAACCGTCGAAACCCGCTTCAGGTTGTCGGATTGTTTACGGCAGCAAAAAACCTTGATCGATGCAGTATTAAATGGCCGGTAGGCCATATGTGGCGACAATCGGGCGTGCAAGTCCTTCAAGATAAATATAAAAATACGTATTTCTGCGTGTTTACGCTATTACTGCAATATATATTCATATTATTTCAAATTTTGAATTAAACAAATTCCAAATATTTGCAATAATATCATATAGTTGACGCTATAAGACTGTTGACAATACATAATCTGTATTTTCTCATTGCAGGTGCAGGCCGAGACTCCCAAGTCGGCCATCACACAATGGATGATTATGTTGAGCACACCACTTCCTGCGATCTCGGCGCGGAAATCCCGCCGATATGCCATTGCTTCGATGCGTGATCGTGAAGCGCTGGAAGCGACGTCTCTGGGCGAGCTGACAACCTTTGTCGAAGGAGACGGAAAACGCCTTCGTCTGGCGAATACATTTCCACTCATTGCGGTCGCCGCTTCGCAAGAGGGCGAGAACGAACTGAAGACGGTTCTGCAACAGATCTATCGTCTGAGCACCATCCCGGAATTACCCGTTGTGCGGGTCGATGAAGCGTCTCCCGAAACTGCTCCGCTGCTGGTTACGCAGTTGCTCGAGAATAGCCTGGATCGCCTTGTCGGTCATGTCAGCAAGGTTCACACCGAACTCGCGATGCTGCGCCGCGAGCGCGAGACCATGTTTGAGAATTATCGGGCGATTGAAGACGCATTTCACGCTCGCAACTGGGATTCCTCAACGGAGATTTTCAGCCACGCCCCTCTGGTCGATCCAAAGGACGAGGGCTTTGCGCGCCTGCTGCGCGAATCGGAGATCGAACAGCTTTTCCCGGTTTCGAGCTATGCCGTTTCCGGTTTCGCCCTCCATTTTCGTGAGCTCCCGGCCAATCGCAATGGCCAGTTGATCGTGACGCTGGACTATCTTGAAAATGGGGAGGGAATTGCCGAGTGGCTGGTGCCTTACGGTGCGCTGCATTCGGAATGGAACTTCTTTTCGCTTCCGAAGGCATGTGACGGAGGCCATCGGACCCTGCGCCTGCGCATTTCCGCCTCGGGCGGAGTTCCGCCGGAGCTGTCGCTGGGCAATGTGGTCGCCAATGAGCGCTATGCGGCGCGGGCACGCATTCCGCATGCCGATCTCGACATGCGCCCGCTCGCATTGCGGATTTTTACCGGCTTGCCGGGTGTGCGCCCGGCATCGTTGCCTAATGCCATCGTGCCGACAGCGCTGATCAATGGCCGAAAGGTTGACGACTACCGTCTGCCGGTTGAACTGCTGCGCAACGTGGCCAACGTGTCCGTGACGCCCATTACTCCGGATTTTCCGACCGTGCGTTTTCTGGAACATGAAGATGCCATCGGTTGTCATCCGCTCGAGGAAGGCGTTACCGCAGCCGCCATCCGACGGGTGGTCGCGCCGGGAACGGTCCGCGTTTCTGCGCGGGCAGTGATCGACCATCCGGAAGGCCAGCCCTGCGCGGTCGGCCTTTTGCTGGTCAATCTGGCATCAGATGTGAAGGAAGAAATCGACGCGATTTCCAATCTCGACCGCCGACGCCAACAGGTTTTGTTCAGCGGTTGGTCGGAAGTCGCACCCAATCGCCCGATCGATATCAACTTCATGCTTGAAGGACCGGTCGACCGGACAATGGACCTCGTTGTTCTGAGCAAGGCAGCTGCGGATTCCGTCGACTTTTCGTGGCTCAAGGTCTTCAACTTCCGGCTGGTCAAGCACATCGAAGCCCAGCCCGGCCAGGAATTGGTCAAAGAGGCTGCGAATGTACGATAGGTCGAAGGATTTGATCGTCGTTGCCATGCCGCTTTACGGCCATGCGGCGCTGGCGCTCGAAGCACTGGAAACCATTCTCGCATCAGAGACGGTTTTCCGAACACAGATCGTGGTGTCGGTGGACGGAGATCCGCGCCGTGAAGTGTTCGACAGCCTGACGCTCTATGCGGCAGCCTATTCCAACATTCACGTCATCTTCGGCGAAAATGCCGGTCCCGGCGGTGCCCGCAATCGTGCCGTGGACTATATTCTCGAAGAAATGCCGGATGTGAAGGCGGTCTATTTCGTCGATGCCGACAACCGGGTGCAGCCGCACACCATCGACACGCTCTACCGTCAGCTATTGGCGTCGAATGCTGGCTGGGTCTATACCAATATCGACACTTTCTCCGTCAACTGGCGTGCGCATTATGGCAATAGCTATTCACGTTTGATCCACTGCATCACCGACAATATCTGTGATACGGGGTCGATGATTTCCGCGGATGTTTTCCGCAGTGGCGTCCGTTTTGATGACGACCGGCAGAATGGTTTCGAGGACTGGGAGTTCTGGCTTTCGGCGATTGAAGCGGGGTTCGTCGGGACGCCTTGCCATGATACCGGCTTTGAATATCGCCTGCGTGCGGAAAGCCGCTTCAAGGAGGCCAATCGCGACCGCTCCGGCTCGATCAGTTTCCTGCGCAAGCGACACAAGGCGCTGTTTCGACGCCCGACACTTGTGGGTTTCGAGCATGAAGAATGCCCGCGTTATGGCGTCATCCGCGCAGGCGAGGGGACGGTCAGCCTTTTCACCGACCTTAGCCTTGGCACCACCGATCTCAAATTCGATGATGCGATCCGCGCATTCTGGGGCAGTGTTTCGGAGCCGGATAATTTCCATTTTCCACCGTTTCTCGCCTCGTCCAATACCGAGACGATGAAACTTCTGGCACGTTCGCGGTTGTTGCCGAATATCCTGTCACGGCTCGAGAAGCTGGCGGAACAAGCCAATATCGTCTTTGTGGAACTGACCAATGTGGAAAACGAGCGGCGTATCGACACCGAAATCATGGCGTCGGGTACGCGGCAGCCGCAGGCCGATCTGATTTTCGTTTCGACCAGACTCATCAAGGAAATCATCGAAAACGATGCGCTGGACTGGTTCGCATCGTTGGGTACACAGCAATTGTGGCCCACATCGGCCCGAATGAAGGTGCGCTTCCCGTTTCCGCGCGTTCGCCAGCGCCGGGCCTTGTCGCGGCCTGAGCAGTCGATGCTCAATCTGGTGACATCGATTGCGACAAGCCCGCTCAAGCAGAGTGCAGCCACGCGCTGGACATGGCGTCCGCGTCGCCTGCCGGCCCTTTCCGAAATGTATCAGGTGCTGCGCAATGAACTTGGCGGCGGACCCGTTCTGCCGCTTGCGCATAACCCCGCAAGGAAAAAGACTGCCGCCGTTCTGGTGCCGAACGCCTCTTTCGGCGGGGCTGAAAAGGTTGCCTATGCAGCCGGTCGTGAGTTGAAGAACCAAGGGTTTGAAACCCATCTATTCGTGCTTGGCAATGAACGCATGGACGTGCTCGATGAGTTCGACCAGTCCTTCGATTACTTGCATTTCTGGAAGGATGGCATTCCCGCCTGGGGCGACACAAATCGCTTTCTCGGTCAGGACTTCATCACCGAGGACCATCCGCTGGACTGGAGTGTCCTGCGCGGCCAGCTTTCCGGTTTCGATCTTGTGGTGAACAACCACGTCATGGCGGCGCATCCCCTGATGGGTAAGCTGCATTCGGAAGGCACGCGCACCGCCTGCTATCTGCATGTAGTGGATGAAACGGTCTTCCGCCGTCAGGCAGGCCAGCCCTATGCGGCGATTGCTTTCGAACACGCCTATGACGCTTTTCTCACTTGTTCGGAGCAATTGAAAATTTATCTGCACAGCTTTGGTGTGCCGTATGAAAAAGTGTTTTCGGTGCCAAACGGGGCCAGTTTTTCAATCGATGCAAAACAGCGGGCGCAGATCTCCGCGGCGCGCAAGCAGGGCCGCAAGGGCGAACCGATGCGTATCCTTTATATGGGACGCCTCGACCGCCAAAAGGGTATCGACCGGTTGCACGATGCAATCGTCAAGCTGAAAGAGCAGGGCATTCCGTTCGAGGCGCAGGCTATCGGCGGCGAAATTCTTTCCGACGATCCGAGCGCATCCTGGATGACACGTTTGAAGGATGCCGGCGTTAAAGTCTCGCCGCCGGTCTTTGACGGCAGGGACATTGCCAACCATCTGGCCTGGGCCGATGTTCTCCTGATGCCGTCGCGCTGGGAAGGCGCGCCGCTGATGATCGCCGAAGCGCAGCAGCTTGGCTGCGTGCCGGTGGCAACAGCCGTCGGTGCTGTCGATGAGCTTATCAATCACGGACGCGATGGCATTCTCATTCGCAATGGCAACGATGCGCAGATTGTCTCCGACATGACGCGCATTCTGACCATCCTTGCGCAGGATCGCGAAGCCCTGATGCGGACAGCCGAAGGCGCTCTCGCTTCCGCGGCTCACCGCACATGGAGCTCGGCTTTCTCCGAATTTACCGATTGGGCGAACGAAATAAGCCCCGTCTATCCGAAATCCCGGTCTTCCCAGCCGGACGTTGCAGACGATGCCAGCACGAACGCCGTTATCCCCGGTCGTGCAGTTGCCTGATTATACCAGAAAGGTCGACCTATGAGCCGCCCAGCCAACCCAAGAATCCTCGTCACGGGCATTCCGAGCCATCTGACGCGCCTCATCCAGCGTGCGGATAAGGCGCAGGTCTATTATTCGGAAAAGCAGCGGGATTCCGAATCCAGAGATAATTTTATCCAAGAACTGAAGAACATCTCCAATACCGGCAATTATCTGATCGGCGAGGGCGCAATGACAGCGCTTCTGCCGACCGCCAAGCATATTCCATTCTGGCACCTCTATAATTGCGTCAACAATGGAACAGGTCTGGAGGAGATCAACAAGGAGTTCGATATCTGCGTCTTCACCTGCGCAAACCTTCTGCGCAAGGGCCTGTCGGCGGATGCGGAAGCGCTCGTTCTGTCAAAGCTCGATATGCCCGTCGTGATGCTGGGCATTGGTATCCAGAACCGTCCCGATATTGAAAGTGAGGATGGCCTGCCGGCGGGTACCAAAAAGCTTTTGGAAGTGCTGAAAAGCCGCGAACACTATTTTCTCACGCGGGGTGAAAACGCCGCCGGCTATTTGCGCGATCAGGGCTTTTCCTATGTCCGACCGGTCGGATGTCCATCGCTTTATTTCCGCCCGGACAATATGCGCAAGGCAATCAGTCGTCTGCCGGAGGTGAAGGTGGGCGAGGGCCGCACCGTGTTCACCGGCTATATGGGAGCGGAACTCGAAACCATCGGCGATATGAATGCGCTCGGTTCCGATGACGGACGTTCAGCCTATGTGGTTCAGGATGAGCTCTTGCATTTCGACATGCAACTCGAATCCGATGCCAATGGCCGCGCCTATGATTCCACCACGGGCGAGCTGGTCGGGCCGCTGACCTACAAGGGGTCGGGCGATCTGAAAAAGAAGGTGAGTGTTCACGCCTTCCTCGATACCAATCAATGGCGGGCCTGGTGCTCGACCATGGATTTTTCCTTCGGTCGCCGTTTCCATGGCAATGTCATCTCCATGCAGGCTGGCGTGCCGAGCCTGATGGTCGCTGTCGATGACCGCATGCGCGAGATGCTCAATTTTTCCGGATTGCCGAAGATCGATGCGCGCGATCTCAACGCCGCCAACGACAGGCGGGCTTTCGTCAGCGACCACATCGCTTCGATGAACATTCCCGAAGTCATTGAAACTTACTCGGCGCGAGAACGCAATTTCCGGAGCGTGCTTTCAGAAATCGGCATCGGCTGATCTCAGGCACTCTTTACCAGTTTCCTTAATTCCAGCGAAGATGGATCACCATGCGCATAATGATCACCGGCATTCCGTCATATTTGATGCGGACCGTCGAAAGCGTTTCCGGGGCAAGAGTGAAGCATCGCCCCTATTTCGAGCCCATCCGCACCAAGAAGGATGTGATCGATCAGGTCAAGAAGATTGCCAATACCGGCAATTATCTCATCGGTGAGGGCGCGGCTAACGCGGTGCGCGGCCATGATGTGACCTACGTCCCGTTCTGGCATCTGGCCAACAGCCTCAATTCGCCGGATACCTATGCGGAGCTCAACGAGAGTTTCGATCTCTGCCTGTTCGCTTCCGCCAATCTTTTGCGTCCCGGCTATGCGGCCACGACGGAATCCTTCGTCTTTGAAAAGCTGGACATGCCGATCGTGATCATGGGCATCGGCATTCAGAAGAAGGAAAACCTGAAAGCGGAATTGCCGGAAGGGACACGCCGGTTTCTTGAAATCCTGCGCCGCAAGGAAAGCTTCTTCCTCACGCGCGGGCATTTCACCGAAGAGTTCCTGAAAGATGCGGGCATGAAATATGTCCGCCCGACCGGGTGTCCGTCACTCTATTATGCACCCGACCAGATGAAGCGCTCACTGACCCGTCTTGCCGATCCGACGCTGGCCGATGCGCAGAAAATCTCCTTCGGCGGTTATCTCGGCAGTGTTGCAGATACGATCGTCGATGCGCACGCGCTGCTCGAAAAGGACAGCGTTGCAAGCTACGTTATTCAGGACGAGGTGATCGTCTACAATATGAATATGGCGGGCGAAGATCATGCGGAAGCCTATGATCAGGCGGCAAGCCGCATCACCGCGCCCGTTGATTACAAACATATGGAAAAATGGCAGCGCAAGAACGAGTTACTCGTCTTTTTCGACACGCATAAATGGCGTAGCTGGATCTCCAGTCAGGATTTCGGCCTGAGCCGCCGCTTCCATGGCACCATCATCGGCATGCAGTCGGGTATTCCGGGCCTGATGATCGCCGTCGATGACCGCATGCGGGAAATGCTGGGCTTCGTCGGATTTCCGCATATCGAGGCAAGCGTCTGGAACCGCGAGCCGCAGAAAAAAGCTTACCTGCGCGACTTCCTTTCCAAGATCGACGTACCCGCGGCCATCAACCGCTATTCGGAATGCGAGGCCAATTTTAACGGTGCGCTGAAAGATATCGGTATCCGATGATGAAATTCCGCAAGAGCGTCGGGGGCAGGAAAGGGGCAATGGCAGTTTTGCTTGGCGCTGCCATGCTTGCCGTCGCGCCCAGTGGCGCTCTTGCCGACACGCGCTTTGGCGTCAATCGGGTCAATATGGCATGGCTCAAGCCCGCCGAGCGCGAGCAGATCTTCGATCAGATGGTGAAGAACGGCGTGGTGGCGGTTCGGCTGTCGCTCACACGTCCTCTTGATCAGAGTATTGATGCTGTGCGCCTTGCGCATGAGAAGGGCTTGGCTATCCTCCTCGAAATCTCGCTCAACAATGCGGATTTTTATCCGGAGGGGACAAAGCCACGGTCCGGGCGCGGACGTATCTGGGACATGTATCGTCTGTCCGACATATCGCCGCAGCGGTTTCAGCAGGTGGTCGGGGACGCCTTGCAAAAGATCGATAAGCTGGGGGTGGCTCTGGTTGCGGTTGAACCCGGCAATGAGATCAACTGGGGCGCTTATAATGGCGATCTTGCCATTCTGCCCAAGGAGAAGATGAAGACCGCACGCTCTTTGGCCGAGATGGAGCAACTTCCTCTGGTCGAAAAAGGTGCGGAAAAATACATCGAACTTTTGCGCATCGCACGGGCGGAATTGGCGAAAACCAAGCACAGTGCCGAGGCAAAGGTCGTATCTGCGGGCCTGTCCGATATTCCCTTCATCGATGCGGACCGGCGGGGAATAGATACCGTCGAACCTGCCGCCTTTACCGATCTTCTCAAGAAGTACGGATTGGATGAAGCTGCCGATGGCTACGGCATCCACATCTATCCCGGCAGCAGCGGCACGCGGGCTGCGCGCGCAAAGCATATCAGCAACGCGCTATCATTCTGCGGTGGTACCAAAGGCAAGCCATGCTGGATCACGGAATGGGGCTTTGCCAACACCTCGAAGGCCTGTCCGGCCAATGACAATAATCGCCAGCAACTGGTCGAGAAGGCGCGTGATCGCTTTCGGCAGATGATGGATAGCGGCCAGATCGCAGCCGCCTATTATTTTGATTGGGATGCAAGCACGTATGGTGTGTGGCGCTGCGGCGCGCTGACGCCAGCCGGTAAAGCTGCAACGGTGACGCAATGAAATTCAAGACTGTAATCATTGGCGGTTCCAACACCGTCATGCTGCCGGGCTATCTGCCGACACTTCTGTCGACGATGGCGCGGCGCGGGGTGGAACTCGATATTGTCGCCGATCTTGCGGTCGGCGGCACGACGAGCGCGCTCGGTCTTTATCAGCTCAAGCAGTTTGAACAGCTCGAAGAGTGCGAGTTGCTGCTGATCGAATATGCGATCAATGATGCCTTTGTTTACGGCGATGAACGGCGTCCATTCCGTCATTGGGCGCGGCTTTACGAAGGGATCATTCGCTACGCGCTTGAACGCAATCCGAATTTGCGGATTGCGACACTTGTGTTCGGTGCGCGCAATGGTTCCTTTCTGAATTCCGTGCCTTCGATCGATGCGGGCATCAACTATATTTCGCAATGGTATGGAACGATCTCGGTCGATGTCTCGCGAATGCTGATGCAGCAATATGGCCGCGATGTCGTGGGCAATCCGGCATTTTATCTCGATCAGGGCCATTATGCGCGGCCCGTTTCGACAACCATCGTCGCGAACCTGATCGCCGATGTTCTCGAACCGGCCTTGTCGGTTCCGCACCGTCCCAAGGCGCTGCCATTCGCCATCGATCCCGACCATTTCGCCAATGCGCGAGCTTTGAGCGGCCAGCAATTGTGTAAGCGGCTCGGGCGCGTGCCTGTCCAATACAGCAATCGCCGTTTCTCGATTTCGGCGCTCGATCTTGGCTTGGACAAAATGCGCTTTGAGGTTGAGGGCGGTCAGCTTCTGGCGCTTGGCTATGTCTGCGATCCGCGTATCCCGCCGCTCGATGTGACAATGGGGGGAGAGGTGCATCGCGCTGCGATGATGAAGGGCGGCGTGCGCGATGGAACTTACAAATTCCTCGTTTCGATGCTGAGTTTCGAGTTTCTATATGATGCTAAGCTTTTGGAAGCGCGGGGGAATGTTGCGCTTACCCTGTCGGGTGCCGAAGAGGGCGTGGAACACAAGCTGCATGTTCCCAAGGACAGCGCGCAACATGAGGAACTGCCTGCGGAGCCGGTGCTTCCGATAACCGGCATCCTGTTTTCGGGCAATCTGAAAGTCATGTCGCTGGAGAAACAAGCAGCCGGAAACGCCATTCTGTCGGAAGCTGCCCAATAGGCCGCTATTCAACAAAAACGTTGACGCTTGCGGCCCGTCCGGCTGCATCGACGACAGTCAGCGTCGAATATCCGGTTCCGTCCGGTTGCCAATTTGTCGTCCTTCTCCGTTCGATCTCGGCGATGGGCTTGCCATTGGCAAGCCAGCGAAATGGCGCGCGCCCGCCCTGTAATTTCAGCACCAGCGGCGATGCATTATCGGTCAGGGCTTTCAATTCAACATGCGCGCCATCGGGTGGAAACACGATGCGCGGTGCAGGCTCAATCGAGGCCTTGAGAACCGGCAGAGAATCGCTCGCAGACGAAAAGCGTATCTGCGTCACCGGAAGATCGGCGCGCGCTGTTCGAAACGCCCCTGCGGGCGCACGCGGCAGCGGTACGGATGCAATACCGGAACGCACAAAGGCTTCAAACAGGATAGGTGCCGCCGAAACATAGCCCGCAAGGCCCGGCACTGAGCCGCCATCGGCACGTCCAACCCAGACACCCAGCACATAACGGCCGTCATAACCAACCGACCACGCATCGCGATAGCCATAGGACGTGCCGGTCTTGTAAGCGAGGCCGAGGCGTTTCGCGCCTTGCGGCGGCACGACACCGGCCAGAATATCGCCGATCTGCCAGGATGCCTGCTCGGTGAGAATAGGGGCGGAAGGCTGCACAGGCTCCGAACTTTCCGTGCCATCACGAAGGGCGGCGCCTCGCCCGCCATTGGCAAGACCGGTATAAAGCTGCACCAGATCACGCAGGCTGATGCCCGCGCCGCCAAGGCCGATAGCCAGCCCCGGCGCTTCGCCCTTAGGCAGTTGCAGATTGACTGCCGCCTGACGAAGGCGTGTCGTCAACCGCGCAGGGCCGACCGCATCAAGCAGGCTAATGGTCGGCACATTGAGCGACATTTGCAGCGCCTGACGGATGCTGACATCGCCCTGATAGTTCATATCGAAATTGCGCGGACGATAGCCTGCGAAATCCTGCGGGCGGTCCTCAATGATGGTTTCCTGTGCAATCAGCCCTTGCTCGAAAGCCAGGCCATAAATGAAGGGCTTGAGCGTGGAACCGGGCGAGCGCACGGCGCGGGTCATGTCGATCCAGCCCTGCCGCTTGCCATCGAAATAGTCAGCCGATCCGACTTCACCCAGAATGTTGCCGTTACGGCTGTCGGCCAGCACCATGGCTACCGAAACTTTAGGGCCGAGTTTCGCAGCGGCCTCTCGTGCCACAGTTTCCAGTCCCGCCTGCACCGACTTTTTAAGCGTCAGGTGATGCCGCGCCTCGGTCGGTGCCTGCTTCAATGCGAGATCGGCAAAATGGGCGGCCAACGCAGGCAAGGGATGACGCGTAGCGGATATGCGCTCACGCGATGCACGCTCGGCTTCCTCGTTCGTGAACACCTTAGACGAAACCATGCGTTTCAACACACGATCCCGTGCTGCAACTGCATTCTTCATCTCGCGGTCCGGACGGCGGCGCTCCGGCAATTGCGGAAGGGCCACAAGCAATGCGGCTTCCGATGTTGTGAGGCGTAGCGGCTCCTTGCCAAAATAGGCGAGCGAAGCTGACCGCACGCCTTCCAGATTGCCGCCATAGGGTGCGAGCGTCAGATAGCGTTCGAGAATTTCAGACTTGCTCAGCCGCCGCTCAATCTGGACCGCACGCGCAAGCTGCCGGAATTTGGAGCCGAAGCTGCGGTTTTCACGCGGTTCGATCAATCGGGCAAGCTGCATTGAAAGCGTTGAGCCGCCGGACACAATACGGCCATTGCCTGCAAGTTGATAGGCAGCCCTCAGCAGCGCCGTGAAATCAATGCCGCCATGATCGTAAAAACGCTTGTCCTCATAGGCGATTAGCATTTTCACGAATTTCGGATCGACATCCTCAATCCGCGTATTCAAGCGCCAATAGCCGTCCGGCGTTGCATAGGCGCGCAGCAATGCGCCGTCCCGATCCATGACTTCAGTAGAAATGGTCAGCCGTTCCGGCAAAGGCGGAGGATAGGCGCGGTCGAGCCAGTCAAGCCCGAGCACGGTTCCAATAGCAGCGATGCCGAGAAATGCGGCACCGCCAATTGCTATTTTCCAACGCCTTTTCATTTGTTTGGCCGCACACTAAGGCGCGGCCACCTCCATCATGCCCGTTGCCGTGCGCGCTGCAAATTGCGGGCGATACATATCCTCAACAGTTGCTGCCGGATGGGTATAAAGACCTGGCGTCACCGCGCGCACCACATAAGCGAGCGTGATTGGCTTCTTCTCGCCCGCCGAGCGGTCGAAAGCCGCCACAAAACGATCATTGCGGAATTCGAGATGCGCTGCTTGGGTGCTTTCCAGCCAAGGGAAATTGCCTAGATCGGCACTGGAAACAAGCCCCGGATTATCGATCTCGAAGCCCGCCGGCAGCAGATCGGTCACAAGCAGACGCGACTGCCATTCCTGCAGGTCATCGATTTTCAGGACAACCACGTAGCGCTCATTCTGATTGACGCCGGTGACATTGGCCGGTTCGCCATCGAGCGTATAATAGGTGCGCTCAATGTTGAAGCCTTCGCCGCCCGCGGGTAGCGACTGAGCAGGGGGCGCAACTGCGGTTACGACCGCATCAACCGATCCCTGACCCTTGTTGGTGACGATCAGCGGCTGTGCTTCAAGGGTTGCACCATTGAGACGCTCGGAGAACGCGCCTTGATGCGCGGTGCCATTGATGTCGAGGCTGATCGAGCCATTATCGTCCTGCAGGCCACGTGCGGCAAGCAGCATCCAGGCCTGATCCTGCGTGCTGAGATAACGAGCCTTTTCACGCTGGAACTCGACCAGTGTAATCAGCGATGGCAGCACTTTCGGCGCAGGCTTGGTTTCGGAGGCAAGAGCCAGCATCGCCGCACCATCACGCAGCGGCGAACCATAATCGGAGCGATTATAGTCGTAGCTGGACTGGCTGGTTGCAAGCTGGAGCGACGCATCGAACACGCGTTCCGAGCGCGGCTGATCACCATAAAGGGCCAGTGCTGCACCAAGCTGGGCAACCGCCATCGGGCTTGCGAAGTTTCCGAGCTGGGTGTCGGCGAAGTAACGCAGATCACCAACCGAAGCCTTCTTGTTGCGTGCCAGAACATAGAGCGCATAGGCAATGTCGTTGCCGCGTTCCTTGACGTCGGTGGTGTAGCCGAGCGCATTTTGCAGGTTGCCAAGAGCGGAGAGCATCGCCTGCTGCGGCACGTCATAGCCCTTTTCGCGGGCACGCGTCAGGAAGTCGGTCACATAGGCGTCCATCCAGAGATCACCCGACCCGGGCGACCAGAGGCCAAACGAACCACTCGAAGACTGGTTGTTCAGCACGCGGAAGATAGCGTCCTGCACACGCTTCTTGAGCTCGTCCTGACTTTCCAGACCCGCCGCCGCTTCCGTACCGGCCGCCATCTCGCTTAAGTATAGCAGCGGCAGTGCACGGCTGGTGGTCTGCTCTGTGCACCCATAAGGATAGCGGTCGAGAGCCATCAACAAGGCTGGCACATCAAATGCGGCACTTCGCGTCACACCAATGCTGACGAAAGCGCCATCAAGCAGGCTTTCCGACAGAAGGCCGCCATCGACCTTCAGGCTTCCGCCATTGCCCGAGAGATTGACGACATGGCGGCTCGTGACCGGCAGATCAACCGGGCGCACCGGCAATGCCAAAACCTGTTCAACGCTGAGGCCCACATCGTTGGAAAGCCGGATAGTCACACCACCGGCACCCGTTGCCACAGCATTGAGCGGAACGGTGATCGACTGCCGTCTGCCACCGGAAAGCGCAATGCTTTCAGGATAGGAGCCAACTTCGACGCCGAGATTATCGGTGGTCTCAAGGCTCACACGATAATTGCCATCCGGTGCGTCCGTATTGGCAATATCGAAGCGGATATTGGCCTGATCGCCGGGAGCCATGAAGCGCGGAAGACCAGCGGTGATGACCACCGGATCGCGGATGATGACATCGGTCACCGCATGGCCAACAGCCTTCTTGGTCCATGCAACGGCCATGACACGCGCGGTGCCGTTGAACTGCGGTATGTCGAAGGTGATTGTCGCCTTGCCGTCGCTGTCTAGTTCGACCGGACCGGAGAAAAGCGCCAGCAGCTTTTCAGTGGGTGGGCTGCCTTCCGCTGCCATATTGCCGCCATCGCCACCTGTGCGCAGCTTGCCGGTGACGCCGAGCGAACCATCAATCAGGCGACCATACATATCGCGCATTTCAAGGCCCAGCTGACGCTGGCCGAAGAACCAGTTTTCAGGGTTCGGCGGCTGATAGCGTGTCAGATTGAGAATGCCGACGTCGACAGCCGCAACCATGACATAAGCCTGCTCGCCACCTGCATTTTCAACTGAAACAGGAATGGAAAGCGTGGAACGCGGCGCAATCTTCTCAGGCGGTGTCAGCTTGACTGCAAGCTGCTTGTCGGCAGGATCGATCTTCAGCCATTTAAGACCAATCGCACGCGCAGGCATACGGCTTTCAATAGCCTCACCCGGACGGAACAGCGTTGCTGTGACATAGACGCCTGCACCCCAATCATCACCCACCGGAATATCGATGGTCGTGCCACCTTCCGGCACGCTTGCGGTGATTGTCTTGAGCAGCTTTTCCGCACCAATGGTAATGAGCAGCTCACCTGCAAAACGCGGGGAGATTTTCAGTTCTGCCGTGTCACCCGCCGCATAATGTTCCTTGTCGAGCGCGATTTCGAGCCCGTCCGGTGTTTCGGTCGAGGTTGAGCTGACAAACCAGCCCGCATCGAATTCATAGCTTGTGGCCGGACCCGAAGCATCATCTGTTTCGATTTCCAGACGGTAACGGCCCCAATCGACCGGCAGGCTGATTTCAGCCTCGCTATCGGTTTTCAGATCGATCTTGCCGTTGGCAATCGCCTTGGTGAAGGTGACCGGCTCGTAGTTCCAGCTATTGCCACTGCGATACCACTGATAATTACGCTCGATCTTGACCAGCGACCATTGTGCGCCATCAAGCGCCTTGCGATCACCCTTGCTGTCAGAGGCGATCAGGCTGAACTTGGCGGTACCGCCCTGCGGAACTTCATCGCCAGCGAAATCCGGGCGAATGCCGATGAGATCGGTTTCCGGCTGAATGGCAACATCGATCTTACGCTCAACCGCACGACCGCCGGTTTCGCGCATACGAACGGTCACGGCTGCGTTTACGAGACGCGTTGTTGACGGCATTTCATCGACTGCAACCGGGAAAGTCGCCTTGCCGTTGTTATCGACTTTTGACAGGCCATCGAGCGGAAGGCGCGTGGCTTCGCCTTGTTCTTCATCGGCGAGGCCGAAATAATAGCCCTTGAAGCGGTCCCACTGACGCTTAGTCGAAAGCGTGACTTCGCCTTCAAGCGCAAGACCGGCGGCAGGCGCACCATAGAGGAAGCGACCGTCCACGGTGATATTGGCGGTTTCACCCACGGCGATTTCCGGCTTGTCAGACGTCAGATCGAACTCGATCCGGTCCGGCACGAAATCTTCAACCAGAAACATCTGTGTGGCAATTGCTGGCTGCTTGGGATCGGTATAGACCGAAACATTCCAGGTGCCGCGCATGGCGTTCGACGGCAAGGTCAGGTCGATGGCATGACCACCGGCCAGTTTGCTGTCCGAAACAAGACGGCGGTCTTCCACGCCATCGGGACGCGTGAAGATGAAGGTGAGCGGCAGATCCTCGATTGCGGTTGCGGTGTCGTCACGCGCAAGCGCGCCCACATGGACGACTTCGCCAGCGCGATAGATACCGCGCTCTGTCCATGCATAAAGATCGAGCGCTTTCGGCACGACACGGCCCGTCACACCACGATCGGAAAGATCGAAACCAGCGCGCGCCATATCGAGGAATGTGAAATCATCATCATCCCCACTCGCCATCAGCACCGCTGGCACCATGCCGTCTGTGCCGCGTGTCAGTCCCGGCGTAAACGTCGCCCGGCCATCGCCATCGGTGGTCGCTTCGCCCAGCACTTCATTGTTGCGTGCCAGCAGGGTCAGTTTCACGCCTTTAAGCGGTTCTGCGCTTTCCAGCGAGCGGGCAAACACATTGATGCCGTCCTGTCCGGTATAGGTCGAAAGGCCGATGTCGGAGACGACAAACCACTGCGTTGCCTTGGTGCCATATTCATCATCGGACTTCTGGACCAGCGGTTCAGCGGTCAGCACGTAGACGCCGGGCTTGCGTTCCGGCAGTGCTTCATCAACCGGGAAACTGGTCGTTGCTTCCTTGTTCAGCTCATTGCCTGCAACCTCGATCTCACCTTCCCAGACAGGCGCCCCCATCTGATCGGAAACCGTGCTGATGTCGTAGCTGTCCAACTGGCGCAGGAACTGATAGCCGGAGAGAAGCTGTGCCAGCGAACGGTCGCCGACGCGGTAGAGCTTGACCTTGGCGGTACTCAGATTGACGCTGACCAGCGGAATGCCGCGACGGGCTTTCGCAGGCAGCACAAAGCTGTCGCCGGTAAAGCGCACCGATGGCGCGCGGTCCTGCACATAGATCGAAAGATTGACCGGAGCAGGCAGCACTTCGCCAACAGCCGAAGGCAGGCCCTGACGGAACGTCACCGTATAATTGCGGCCATGTTCCAGACCCTCGACGCAAATCTGGCGATCTTTGGCATCAACGGCCTTTGGCGCGCCACTATCGAGCGTGACAAAGCTCGAATAATCGACACCGCTTTTCACCAGTTCTTCCGAGAACTGGGCGCAGATGCGCGGCGCGGCATTGTCATTATCGACCGTATTATTGACGATGCGGAAGCCTTTGCGGGCTTTCAGATCTTCATAGGCGTCACGAACGGATGCGGAATTGACGAGATCAAGGCTCGCTTCATAGGCTTGCAAGGCCGGGCGCGATGCATCGCGCTTTTCGAGCGCCTGCGCCATGACGGCAAGCGCTTGCGCGCGCTCATCCTTGGTGCGTGAGGTCTGGTAGGCAAACCACGAGGCCGACGTCGCTTCGCGCTGGAGCTTGGAACGTTCCTGACCATTGGACGGCTCGGTCGCAAGCGCCCAAAGCGCATATCCGGCCCAGATTTCGCTTTCATCCGGCGACATGCCGGCCGCCAGTCGAAATTTTTCCATGGCAGTGCGCGGATCGCCATTGAGCGCTGCCGAGGCCGCTTCGCTCTTCAAGGTGCTTAGCCCTTCGGCGCTATCATTCGAAGTGAGCTCATTTTTCAGGCGCCGAGCTTCATCAATCAGATTGGCGGCGAAGAAGGAAATAGCTGGCGGCGCGCCGATATCCTCGACTTCGCGGGCCGCTGTCGACTGGGTTACGACCTTGCCTGCAATGGAGCCGACAGACTGATTGAGCTTGTTGAAATCGGATTTTAAAAAGCACCACTTGACCTTCGGATTATAAGTGAAGGCGAGGCAGGCATTGTCGCCCAGACAAATGCTTTTGCACTGGTCCAGGGAGACATTTTTCTCCGTGCGCAGGTCGAAGCCAAAATAATCGCTATCTTTGGTAATCTCTATGCGCCGGGTTTCGGCAGCTTGTGTGTTGTATGGAACAGACGAAACGGAGGCTGCGACTGCAAAGGCTAATAAAAGCCGGTTGAAACCAATACGCATTTGCATCCCCTCACAACGAACGCTGCCCATTCCAATCTATTAGAAAAGGCGAAAAGAATCCGGCTCATGTGAAGCCTCACCGCGACAAACTGTCAAGGCGAATAGGGCTTATCTACAACTATTAGGATAGTGGCGATATTCGCCAGTCACGATACGGGTGCCATTAACCTCTCGTTAAGAATTTGGAACAAGGCGGTCAATTCCGTGTTAGAATAGAACCCGCAGAGATGCGCACATCGCCATGCACTATGGGAGAGGGCAGAGATGAGCAATATTCTATTCTGGACGGCTTTGGTAATCGTGCCGGTGCTTTTGGGTACGGCCTATGCCTATTTGCAATCCATCCGTCACAGGGACGATTTTTAAGGACGCAAATCCTATCTACGCCGGATGTGATGACGGCCGCGTGCAGCAGCACTTCGGGGCCGCGTGATGCCGATTCTTCGCCAGTTTGCTTCAATCCGTTCGCTGCTTCTGGTCTGAAAGCGCGCAATGCTCCGTTTTTCCAGATAGGGTTAACATTTATTTCGTTTTGGTTCCTTTTGGATATTGCAACTTATACTTTATTGTAATCGGTAGTCTCAATTAAAAGGTTTGGTCCGGCAGGCGCAGGCAACCCCCCTAATCAGGGGGATTTGGTGATATTGTCCTATATAATCAATGGGTTAGAAAAGAAGTATACGAAAGAGAGCTATACTCGAAAACGATATGTACCATATTGAAGCATGGAGTCTGGTTGTTTGTATATCCTTGTTTCCCGAAAGTAGTTTCATTCTCATTCTGATATTTCACATTGCGTAAATTAAGAAAATGTCCTTCTATTGTTGCGGGTAAGATCTGATCATTAGTTGCGGGTGGTGCATCATCCCTATGTGGGCTCTTGCACGCTTCATTTTGTCCGAGACAACGGTCGCTATCGATCCAATTGCAGCCACCTCAACTAGTCCGGACATGATCGCCGGATAGGAGGGCAATCTCGGGTGATCTAGAAGAAAACAATGGCGGCCGAAACGGATCGTCAGAAATTGGAGGAGGGAACGACGGTAATGGGTAGACGTGCATACGAAAAGCTCGCGAGAATCTGTGCATCCCTGAACACATCCGAGCAGGAGCTCGCTCATTCTCTCGGTATTTCGCGAGTTGCCCTCAAGGCGATAGATCGCACTGATGCGCCTCTCTATCTGCGATTGGCGCTGGCTGCTTTGGTATCAGACATGGACCCTGATGAGGTGCTGAATCCCAAACGCACGAGTTCTGAAATGGAAAGGCCGCTTCACCTCTTGTCGGCGGGATAGTTGTCAAAGTCTCAGGTTTCAACGGTGTTGTTGTGATAAAATCTTTCGCCTTGCTGCTTTTGATTGGACTAATTTGTTATCCGCAACTGGCTGCCGCGTCCTGCACGCGAGCAGCCGGTGCAGCGGATTTGATGACACAACGCCAGCTTTCGGCCCTGCGCGCGATGGAGCGGAGCCGCGGTTGCAAGGGGGGCGATGAACGCGGAGGCTTCTTCAATCCGTGTCGTGATCTTGCCCAGCGTATTGCTGAAATCCAGCGGCAGCTCGGGTCCAGTTCGCTTTCTTCGCGGACGTGCCACGAACAACCGGCGGCACAACGAACTACAAAGGTAAAACTCGACCGGCCAAGAGCGCCTTCGGTTGCCGCGCCCGTCAATCCCACGGTTCCGAAAGGTGTGAAAGGCGCCCTGACATATTGCGTGCGCTTGTCCGACGGTTATCTGTTTCCTGCTCCGCATTCGCAGTTCCAGAAGTCCGACAACGTGGCGGAGACATTGGCGCAATGCCGTTTCATCTGCCAGGGGGAGAATGTCGATCTCTATGTTTTGAACGATCCGAATGACGAAACAGCGGATATGGTTTCCGTTTCCAACGGCAAGCCGTATATCGAGCTTCCGACCGCCTACGACTATCAGGGAGGTCGCGACTTTAAGAAGTGCGATTGGGCCGGTTATGTCAACAAGATCAGCGAGTTGCGAGCGAATAGCAAAGGCAGCCGGGCATTCAGAAATGTGGTGGTACCCATGCCAGACACGCGTCCGGCTCGCAATAACGAGACCAGTGTTTCCGTAACGTCTTTTTCCCCCATGAGCGAGCGCAATGTGCGTGTGGTCGGTCCGGCGTTTATTTTCGACGAACATACGGCTGAGACAAAATCTGCTACCTATTGACGGCAGGGAAACCGTCTTCAGCAGGTCAATTTGAATGAGACGTGTCGCGATTGAGACTGAACCGCACGCGTTCTGTCTGTAGCCTTCCAGAAACGGGCTTTCGATTATGCCCGGAAACTATCGATCATTGCATTGTTTGAAATCAGTCAGTGTTGTTCGACCTGGAGGAGGTAGACATGAGCAAGAACCGTGGCGTCGTTTATTTGCGGCCCGGGACAGTCGAAGTACGCGATATTGAAGACCCCGTGTTGGCCGCACCGGATGGGAAGAAGCTGGAACACGCCGTTATATTGAAGGTAATTTCCACCAATATTTGCGGTTCAGACCAGCATATGGTCCGCGGACGCACTACTGCCATGCCCGGCCTTGTGCTCGGTCATGAAATTACCGGCGAGATTATCGAAAAAGGCAGCGATGTTGAAATGCTCGACGTGGGCGACGTCGTTTCGGTGCCGTTCAATGTCGCTTGCGGACGTTGCCGTTGCTGCAAATCCCAGGACACCGGCGTTTGCCTGACGGTCAACCCGTCGCGTGCAGGTGGCGCGTATGGATATGTCGACATGGGCGGGTGGATTGGCGGGCAGGCCCGCTATGTCATGGTTCCCTATGCGGATTTTAATCTGCTCAAGTTCCCCGATCGTGAACAGGCGATGGAAAAAATCCGCGACCTCACGATGCTCTCCGACATATTGCCAACCGGTTTTCACGGTGCGGTCAAGGCTGGTGTCGGGGTCGGTTCGATTGTTTATGTCGCGGGCGCAGGACCGGTCGGACTTGCCGCTGCGGCATCCGCACGTCTCCTGGGAGCTGCGGTGGTCATGATCGGGGACTTCAACAAGGAGCGTCTAGACCACGCGCGCAAAGTTGGATTTGAGCCGATTGATCTTTCGGCCAGTGACCGTCTAGGTGACATGATCGCAGAGGTTACCGGGAGCAATGAAGTCGATAGCGCTATTGATGCCGTCGGTTTCGAAGCACGTGGTCACAGCGGCGGCGAACAACCCGCTATTGTGCTTAACCAGATGATGGAGATCACCCGCCCGGCGGGAGCTATCGGTATTCCGGGGCTCTATGTCACCGAAGATCCTGGTGCGGTGGATAATGCTGCAAAGCAGGGCAGCCTCTCCTTGCGCTTCGGCCTCGGTTGGGCCAAGGCGCAGTCGTTCCATACTGGGCAAACGCCTGTGCTGAAGTATAATCGCCAGCTGATGCAGGCTATCCTGCACGGTCGCCTGAACATAGCCGATATTGTCAACGCCCAGGTCATATCGCTCGAAGATGCGGCAAAGGGCTATGAAAGCTTTGATCAGGGTGCTGCGAAGAAATTTGTTCTCGATCCTCATGGCTTGGTGAGCAAGGCCGCCTGATCCAACCTTAATTTCGAAAGCACGAGGAAAGGCGCCCATTTGCGGCGCCTTTTTTGCAGGAACTGATTGCTCGTCTGTAACGTTACAGATTCCCAAATTTCCGTCGTTTCAAGAACAGCCCGCTTGAAGTTGGCGCATGGGAATATGCTTCCCTTAGAAAAAAATGCAATGCGAAAAAGCGCGTGAAAACAGCCAGATAATTCGCTTCTGGATGTCAAATTTATGAAGCTGCTGATTAGGGGACTTGCAAGCAAGGCCGATTTGGATACCATATCTGTAACGTTTCAGATTTGGGAGGATATGGAATGTTACCTGAAAGAGCAAAGATGCTCGCCGCATCGGTTTGTCTGGCTATGACAACGTTGACAATGACAGGTTCGGCCTCGGCGGCCAATCTTGAAGTCACACACTGGTGGACATCCGGCGGTGAAGCTGCCGCGGTCAAGGTTCTTGCCGAAAAATTCGATGCGCTCGGCGGCGATAAATGGGTCGATGGAGCGATTGCCGGTAGCGGCTCCACTGCGCGCCCGATCATTATCAGCCGAATTCTGGGCGGTAATCCAATGGGGGCGACGCAGCTCAATCATGGGCGGCAGGCTGAAGAGCTGGTGCAAGGTGGCCTGATGACGGACCTGACCGAGCTTGCCCAAAAGGAAGGCTGGGCTGATTTCATCCGCCCCAAGAGTCTTCTGGAATCCTGCACCTATGAAGGACGTCTTTATTGCGTGCCGCTGAATATTCACTCGTGGGAATGGATGTGGATCAATCCGCAAGCCTTCCGCGATGCCGGAACCGAACCTCCAAAGACCTGGAATGATCTCGTCGCCGCGGCTCCCAAGCTGAAGGAAAAGAACATCGTGCCGCTGGCAACCGGTGACGGCTGGCAGGTGAATGGCATGCTGACAGTCCTGACAACCGCAATCGGCGGCAAAGACCTCTATCTGAAGGTCAACAAGGACAAGGATGCGGAGGCTGCGCGCAGTCCGGAAATGAAAAAGGTTTTCGAAGCGCTGGCGCAAGCCCGCTCAATGGCTGACGCGGGTTATGTCGGGCGCTCATGGAATGAGGCCACCAATATGGTGCTGACCGGACGCGCAGGAACGCAGATCATGGGAGATTGGGCGCAGGGCGAATTTGGCACCGCAGGCAAGGTTGCCGGTAAGGACTATGACTGTTTGCCTGGCCTCGGCGTCCATCAATATCTGGATACTGGCGGCGATGCGATCTACTTTCCGAAGAACAAGGACCCGGAAGTTACAAAAGCGCAGGTGAAGCTGGCCAGCATGCTTGTCTCCAAGGACACGCAGGTTGCCTTCAATCTTGCCAAAGGTTCTTTGCCGATCCGTGGCGATGTAGATCTGGATGCGGCTTCGAGTTGTATGCGCGCAGGCATCGAAATTCTGAAGAACCCGGAGAACATCGTTCCGTCGGTGGAGCAATTGCGCGCACCGGATACACAAGGGCAGATCGAAAGTCTCGCGGCTGAGTTTTTCTCTAATCCTGACATGACGGTTGATGACATCCAGGAACGTTTTGCTGAGATTATCGAGCAGGCCCAATAGTTTCGGGTCTGGTCTCGCGCTGTCGATGAGGGATGACGTCGCGGGGCGTCCGAAAACCGGACAGGGAGGATATCATCATGGCCGTTATGGAAGAGGTCAACCGCCGAAAGCCGCCGGGAGTATTGCGCAATCTGAATGCAAAGGTGGCAGCACTCCCCATGATCGCGACGGTTCTCGTGGTCTTTATTGGCTGCACGCTTTGGACAGTCGTCTATTCCTTCACATCTTCCAAATCGTTGCCGATGTTGAACTTCATCGGCTTCGATCAGTATACGCGTCTGTTTTCAGCAACCCGCTGGCATGTGTCGGTGCGTAATCTGGCGATCTACGGCGTCCTTTGCATGGGCTTTTCTCTTGTGACGGGGTTTGTTCTTGCGGCGCTGATGGATCAAAAAATCCGCTTCGAAAACACGTTCCGCACGATCTTTCTATATCCTTACGCCCTGTCGTTTATCGTGACGGGTCTTGTCTGGCAGTGGATATTCAATCCTCAGCTAGGGCTGGAGAAAGTCATTCGCGATATCGGTTTCGACAGTTTCCAGATGGCGATCCTATCGAGCCGAACTTACGTCATTTATGCGATTGTCATTGCCGGACTTTGGCAGATGACAGGCCTGGTCATGGTTTTGATGTTGGCCGGACTGCGCAATGTTGACGACGAAATCTGGAAGGCTGCGCGGGTTGACGGCATTCCGAAATGGAAAACCTATCTGTTCATCATTCTGCCGATGATGCGTCCTGTCCTGGTGACAACCATAGTCCTAATCGCGACAGGCATCGTCAAACTTTACGATCTGGTGGTCGCGATGACCAATGGTGGTCCCGGCATCGCATCGGAAGTACCGGCAAAATATGTCTACGACTTCATGTTCGGCTGGGCCAATCTGGGGCAGGGGCTGGCTGCTTCTACAGTCATGCTGACCACCGTTTTGATCATCCTCGTTCCGTGGACGATGCTCGAATTTAGCCGGAGGAAAGCGCGATGACGGAAGCTGTCCTGAACAGGAAGATGTCGACTGAAACTCAATCGGTAGCCGCCGAACCCCGTTCGGTACAAAGCCAGGCACAGCCATGGGGGCGCAAGCCGAAACGGCGCTTCGCGCCTGCCACCCTCATGCTTTACAGCATCCTGTTCGTTGCTGCGGTCTATTATCTGCTGCCGCTCTACGTGATGGTCGTGACATCCCTTAAAGGCATGCCCGAGATACGGCTTGGTAATATCTTTGCGCCGCCTGTCGAAATCACATTCGAACCGTGGATCAAGGCCTGGAGCCAGGCATGCACCGGCCTTTATTGCGAAGGGATAAGTGCAGGCTTCTGGAACTCGGTCAAGATCACCGTTCCGAGTGTGATCGTTTCCATTGCGATTGCATCGGTCAATGGCTATGCGCTGGCAAACTGGAAGTTCAAGGGATCGGAAATCTTCTTCGCGGTCCTGCTGTTCGGGGCATTCATTCCGTATCAGGTCATGCTCTATCCGCTCGTTATCATCACACGTGAGCTGGGAATTTTTGGCACGCTGACCGGGGTTGTCTTTATTCATACCATTTTCGGCATGCCGATCCTGACACTGCTGTTCCGCAATTATTTTGCTGGCTTGCCGCCGGAATTATTCAAGGCCGCCCGCGTGGACGGCGCCGGTTTCTGGCGAATTTTCTTTCAAATCATGCTGCCTATGTCGCTGCCGATTTTCGTTGTTGCGATCATTCTGCAGGTGACCGGTATCTGGAACGACTTTCTGTTCGGCGTGGTGTTTGCCGGAACGCAGAATTTTCCGATGACCGTGCAGTTGAACAATATCGTCAACTCCATGCAGGGCGTGAAGGAATACAACGTCAATATGGCCGCAACCATTCTGACCGGTGGCGTGCCGCTACTCGTTTACTTCCTCTCGGGCCGTTATTTTGTTCGCGGCATCGCCGCTGGCGCAGTGAAAGGATGAGGTCATGAGTTCAAGCGTTTCCATTCAGGACCTGTCGCTCGCCTTCGGCTCGGTAAATGTGCTGCAAAATCTCAATCTGGAAATCGGGGAGGGCGAGTTCCTCGTGCTTCTCGGGCCCTCAGGCTGCGGAAAATCCACGCTGCTTAATTGCGTGGCGGGTCTTCTCGATATTTCCGAGGGAAGCATTTTCATCAAGGGGCGCAATGTTACCTGGGATGAGCCGAAGGATCGCGGCATCGGCATGGTGTTTCAGTCCTACGCACTTTATCCGCAAATGACCGTCGAAAAGAACCTTTCATTCGGATTGCGCGTGGCTGGCCTGCCCAAAGGCGAGATCGACAAACGTATCAAGCGTGCTGCCGAAATTCTCCAGATTGAATCTTTGCTGCAACGCAAGCCCTCGGCATTGTCTGGCGGTCAGCGTCAGCGTGTTGCGATCGGTCGCGCACTGGTGCGTGATGTGGATGTGTTCCTGTTCGATGAGCCGCTTTCCAATCTCGATGCAAAATTGCGCTCTGAATTGCGGGTCGAGATCAAACGTCTTCATCAAAAGCTCGGTAACACAATGATCTACGTTACCCACGACCAGATCGAAGCCCTGACATTGGCGGACCGCATTGCCGTGATGAAAGGTGGCGCGGTGCAGCAACTGGCTGACCCGCTGACAATCTACAACCGCCCGAAGAACCGGTTTGTCGCGGGCTTTCTTGGTTCGCCATCAATGAATTTCTTCTCCGGGGAGATTGGTGTCACTGAGGGGAAGCCGGTATTCCGCATCGGGCAGACGGCTGTAGGGCTGGACGGGTATGACGGGACGCCAAAGCCCGGACATAAGGCAACGCTCGGTGTTCGCCCGGAACATGTCAGGCTTAACACGGAGGACGGCTTTGAAGCGACCGTTGATCTGGATGAGCCGATGGGGGCCGACAGTTTGGTTTGGCTTCGCCTGAACGGGCATGCCTTGTCCGCGCGGGTGGAAGCCGGAAAGCGCTATCGGGCAGGCGAAAGGGTCAGGATCGGCTTCAAGCCCGACGCCCTGTCGCTCTTCGATGCCCAGACGGAGGAGAGGCTTTAGATGAACAGAGAACAACGCTCCCCTTAGAGCCGCCGGCATAAGGTCGCATCGGATGTGAGTTGACGGATTGAAGACGGCTTTGATCCGCATGGATGGCTTTTGCCGAAAAAACCAACACAATTTTGGAACGAGTTCGAAGGATACGAACATGAACGGATATTCCTATCAGCTTTACAGCTCCCGCAATTTCCAGCCGTTGGAGCGAACACTTACAATGTTGCGTGATCTCGGCTACCGCCGCGTGGAGGGATATGGAGGGATTTATGGCGATCCCGTTCGATTAAAGAAGGAACTCGACACATTTGGACTTTCCATGCCTACCGGCCATTTTGGTCTGGATATGCTGGAAAGCGAAGTGGGCCGCGTGTTGGAGATTGCCAAGATTGCCGATATGAGGGCGATCTTTTGTCCTTATCTCGATGCAGATCGCCGCCCTGATAGCGTGACTGGCTGGCAGGAGTTCGGGCACCGCCTGGCTGCGGCTGGCGAGCCTTATCGCAAGGAAGGTTATGCGTTTGGCTGGCATAACCACGATTTCGAGTTTCGGCCCTTGGCGGACGGCTCCGTACCTCAGGAACACATTCTAAACGCTTCGCCTGATCTGGCCTGGGAGGCTGATATTGCCTGGATCATTAAAGGTGGTGCCGACCCGCTTGAATGGATCGAGCGTTATGGAGATCGGATACTGGCAGTTCATGTGAAGGACATAGCCGTGAATGGCGAAAAAGCTGACGAAGACGGTTGGGAAGATGTTGGTCACGGAACCGTCAACTGGGCTGCCTTGTTTGCCGCTTTGCGCAAGACACCTGCCCGTTATTTCATCATGGAACACGATAACCCATCGGACGATAGCCGGTTTGCGAGCCGTTCCATCGAATCCGTAAGAAATTTCTGAGTTGGAGAGCGAAATGACCAGGACACTTGGTGTCGGGATTATCGGTTGCGGCAATATATCGGCTGCATATTTGCGGTTGTCTCCCATGTTTCGAAACATCGAAATAAGGGCATGCGCCGATATCAATTTGGCGGCGGCCAATGCGCGTGCAGAAGAGTTCGGCGTGAAGGCCCAGACTATCGAGGAACTGCTCCAGAACGACGATATCGAAATCGTCGTCAACCTCACCATTCCGGATGCCCACTATGCCGTAACCAAGAAGATACTGGCCGCTGGCAAACATGCCTATTCGGAAAAGCCGCTGGTTCTTTCAATGGAACAGGGGCTGGAACTGAAAGCACTTGCCGATGGCCGCGGCCTCAAAGTCGGGTGCGCCCCAGATACCTTTCTCGGCGGCGCGCACCAACTGGCGCGGCGCGAAATCGATAGCGGTAATGTCGGTCGCATCACTTCAGGCACATGCCATGTCATGAGCCACGGGATGGAGCATTGGCACCCGAACCCGGACTTTTTCTTCAAGCATGGCGGTGGCCCGATACTCGATCTCGGACCTTATTACATAGCCAATCTCGTCAATCTTATCGGGCCTGTGAAGCGGGTCGCAGCTTTGACTTCCATGGCGACACCGACGCGGACGATCAGTTCCGAGCCGCGCAGGGGCGAAACCATTCCCGTGGAGACGCCAACGACTATTCACGCGCTGCTGGAATTCGAACAAGGTGCAACAATAACGCTTTCTGCGAGTTGGGATGTGTGGGCGCACCGCCACGCCAACATGGAACTGTACGGCACTGAAGGATCGCTCTATCTGCCGGACCCCAATTTTTTCGGCGGAGAAGTTCAACTGGCAAAGCCGGGCGAACCAGTCGAAACCGTTGAGAACTGGGAGCATCCCTTTGGAATCGCGAATGAACAGCACTCGCAAGGGATGATGGCGAACTATCGGGCAGCGGGACTGGCAGATATGGCTGCCGCCATTTTGGATGGTCGCGAACTGCGTTGTTCGCTGGAACGCGCACTGCACGGGGTCAACGTGATGTTGGCTATTTTGAAATCGGGCGAAGAAAAGCGTTTCGTCGATATCGAAACCCGTTGCACGCGGCCGGAGGCACTCGATATAGCCGCCGCAGAAGCCTTGCTACGGTCGGCAGACAGCAGGAAGAAACGGGCGGCAAACTGACTTTGCATCGCTCCTCCCGAGCGATTGGAGGCTGTCTCGATCTTGCGGGATTGGGATGGCCTCCACCCATTTTATCCGATCGTTTGCAAGGACTTGATGTCTTTGCCGTTGATCCGACCAAGGATTGCTTTGCCAAGTTGCTGTCCGGCGAGCTTGAAGCTTTCCTCGACTACAATTAGCCCCGGGCGAAACCAGTGCAAAATCTCGGTTGACTGTTTTGCTGCGACATCGACTTCATTGCCAATGTTCATTCCAGCATCTTCAATACCAGCGACGAGTGCTAACGCAGCCGCACTGCCCGAGCAGATGATGCCGTCTGGCCGGTCAGTCCTTTTCATTAATTGAGCGACGTGCAGCCGCAAATCGTCAAGCGGCGTATCGAGATCTACCCCTTCAAGGGGTGATCCGCTGCATTGAAAGGTACGCAGCCCCTCATAAAATCCACCCACCATATGGCGGTAATAGGTGAGGTGTGCCGGCGGTGTCAGCAGGGCAAGCCGTTTTCGTCCAAGCTTCGACAGTTTACCGACCATCTCCAGGGCAAAAGTGAAATTATCAAAGTCGTGATAAGGATGCTCAATGCCCGTATCGGTGCGGCCGTGAGTGGCGAACGGAAAATCATGTTCGGTCAGATAATGAACGCGTTGGTCATCCGGTTCTGTGCGTGAGAATATAATTCCGTCGGCTGAGCCTGTCTCGACGATATAGCGGATAGGTTCAATCGGCGCCCGCGAATGAAAATAGGGCGTCAGAATGAGATGGTATTGCGTTTCGGCAAGTACATCCGCAACACCGTGAATGACCTGACTGGTGAACCCCATAATTTCATCCTGCGTATTAAGAACCAGCGCAATGACATTTGTTTTGCCGGTTCGCAGGCGCACGCCGGCACGATTGGGGCGATACCCGATCTGCCTCGCGATCAATTGCACACGTTTGCGGGTTTCGGGCCCAATTTCAGGCGCATCCTTCAAGGCTCGCGAAACCGTGGTTACGCCCAGACCAGTCATGAATGCGATTGTCTTCAGCGTGGGACGTTCATTTTCCAGGAACGATTTGGCTGGATTTTGCGGCTTGGAAACCGTCGGGCTCCGTTTTTCACTCATGCGCATTTCGTCCGGCGGCGAGGAACGACGTATATAGGCGAACGATAGAAATCGCTTTATCTATCAATAGCTTGTTTTGATGGGCTTGTCATCTTCTATGAAACAATATCGCTGACTTCCGATATTATTCTGGACCGAATTTTTCGCGCGTCGTGCGCGCACAACTTCATATTCCCGGGGCCCGGAACAGTGAACCCTTGTCTGTTGGAAAGACTTCTTCCGAGGCGCTGTTTTAACTGGAATGTCATGGTATTAATTCAGTATAACAAGACAATTTTTGAGATGTCATGATGGAGTCGGTAGACGCATGTGGGAACCTATTTTGGAAATGCGCAAGGGCGTCACCAAGCACCGACTTCTGACAGAAAAAATAGTCGATGATATTGAAAAGGGCATTCTTCAACCCGCCATGCGTATGCCGACCCATCGGGATTTGGCTCACAAGCTTGGGCTCTCGGTGCAGACGGTCAGCATCAGTTACAAGGAGGCTGAACGGCGTGGTTATCTGCGTGGCGAGGTTGGTCGGGGAACATATGTCTGCAACCGGGTGACGGAGCGAGCGGACCGGTTCATGCTGGACCGGGATCCTAGCGGAACGGCGGACCTTTCGATTATTCGGGCGGTTTATACAGAAGCGCATGAGAATGCTTCGCGCCGTCTGCTCGAAGAAATGAGCCATTCGGACAATGCGAGTTTCATGCGTCCTTGCCGTCCGATAGCGGGATTGGATAGGCATCGTGCTATCGCACGCGATTGGCTGGGCGATCTGTCGGTGGATGTCGATCCGGGCCGGATCATCATCACCAATGGCGCTGCACATGGGCTGTTTCTCGCGGTTGCTGCCGTCGTTCAGCCCGGGGAAGTCGTGCTCACGGAAAGCCTGACCGACCATGGCATCATAGGTCTTGCCAATGTGCTCGGGTTTACTCTGCGTGGGCTCCCGATTGATGAACAGGGCATTCTACCCGATGCTTTTGAAACTGCCTGCAAGGCTGGTGACGTCCGTGCGCTTGTGATCATCCCGACACTGGGCAATCCGACCAGCCATCTGATGGGCGCAGGGCGCCGCATTGCCATTGCGGAAATCGCCCGGCGATACGGCGTCTGTGTTATCGAGGATGAGGTTTATAAACCCATCCTTGAAGATAAATTGCCCTCAATGCCGGAGTTGCTGCCTGATCTTGGCTTCTTCGTTACAAGTTTCACCAAGACAGTGATGACCGGCTTGCGTACGGGCTATCTCGTTGTTCCGACGCAATATTCCATCCGGGTCACATCCATTCTGCGCGTGACAAGCTGGAGCGGCGTCAATCTCATGGGTGAGATGGCGAGCCGCTGGATCGAGGACGGCACGGCGGCGGAATTGATTAAAATCCAGCGCAGCGAGCTGCGATCCCGGCAGGCGCAAGTAACCGATATTCTGGGTTCGAATGTGGCGGGCAGCAATCCGTTATCGCTCTGCGCCTGGCTGAAAATTCCTCGCAACTGGTCTGAGGATGGACTGGTGCGCGCACTTGCCAGCAAAGGTGTTGCTGTCACGCCATCGGACCCATTTGTGGCCGGTGCCGACCGTGGGAGTGGCGGTATTCGCATCTGCCTTGGAGGAAGGCTTTCTCGCTCGGCTTTGCAGACGGCACTTGAGACCATCCGCGAGACCTTTGCGCAATTGCCGCCTGTCTACGATGTGGGATCGATCGCCTGAAAGCCAGTTTCTAAAGCACCGAACGCAGGAACTCTTTGGTGCGTGCCTCGCTCGGGGTCTGGAATATCTGTTCCGGCGTGCCTTGCTCGCAGATACGCCCCTTATCGAAAAAGCAAACGCGATCAGATACTTCCCGGGCAAATCGCATTTCATGCGTGACAAGGAGCATGGTCAGGTCATGCTCCTGTGCCAGCCCGCGAATGACTGACAGCACTTCGCCCACGAGTTGTGGATCAAGAGCGGACGTGGGTTCGTCAAACAACAATACGCGTGGGCGCATGGCAAGCGAGCGGGCGATGGCGACACGTTGCTGCTGGCCACCTGATAGTTGTGAAGGATAATGGTCCTTCTTGTCGGTCAAACCCACGAGGGAGAGCAGGTCGAGTGCGCGGGCTTCCGCTTCGGCGCGCTTCATGCCCAGAACATGAATTGGGGCTTCGATGATGTTTCGCAGCACCGACATGTGCGGAAACAGATTAAAGCTCTGGAACACCATGCCGACATGCGACCTGATCTTGCGCAGATGGGCTTCGCTGGCCTGAAAGTGACCTTTGCCGTTCGGCTCGTGATAGGACATGTCTGCAAGCTGAAGCGTGCCCTCCTGAAACGGTTCCAGCGTCATGAGGATACGAAGAACCGTCGATTTTCCCGAGCCCGAGGGGCCGATAAGGGTAACTTTTTCGCCTGTTCTGACGGAAAAATTGAAGCGATCCAGTACGGTCAGCGCTCCGAAGCGCTTGGTTACGTCCTGAAAGCGGATAATTTCCTGGGTCATTTGAGAGCGATCCCGTTTTTTGGAAGTGTACGTTCGAGCAGGCGTATGAGTGCCGAGCAGATCAAGGTCAGGGCGAGGAAAATCAGGCCCACCATCGACAGAGGCACCAGATATTCAAAGGTGCGGTCGCCAATCAGATTGGCGAGGTTCAGCATGTCGACAATGCTGACCACCGACAGCACGGGCGTCTCCTTCAGCATGGAGACGAGGTAATTGCCCATGGCCGGGATGATCCGGGGTATGGCTTGCGGAATGACGATATCGCGATAAGTGCGCCAGGGCGTGAGATTCAGCGCGCGTGCTGCTTCCCATTGTCCGCGCGGGATGGCTTCGATGCCGCCACGATAAACCTCTGACGTATAGGCTGAATATTGAAGACCAAGAGCCAGGGCGCCAGTCAGAAAGGCAGGCAGCACGATGCCGTAAACCGGTAGCACATAATACAGGAAAAACAGCTGTACCAGCAGCGGCGTATCACGCAGGAACTCAACCACAATTGTGGTTGGCCAGGAGATAATCTTGTATGGACTGCGGCGCAAAAGCGCAAAGACAAGGCCAAGGACCAGTGCAATTGCAAAGCCCGTGGCAGCGGCTTTCAAAGTCACGGTGAGACCAATCGCCAGAATTGGCAGAATGGAAATCGCGAACGAGAGAGTGGACGAGGTGTCCCAGGCATAACCGTAGATCATGCAAAACCTCCAGCCATGGTCTGGCGTCTCAGACGCCGCTCCAGCCAGCGAATGGCTGCAGCCAGCAAGAGCGCCATTGCGAAATAGCCGAGCAGGGTCAGTGAGTAGATTGTCACGCTGTCCAATGTCAGGTTTCGCAGGCGTTGCGCTTGGAAGGTCAGGTCGCTGATCGCAATGAGCGAAGCAAGGGCGGTGTCCTTGAGATTGTGGATGGCAAGATTGCCGAAGGCCGGCATCATTTCGACCACCGCTTGCGGAAGGATGACATGAAACAAGGTATGGCCCCTGCTGAAATTGAGCGCTCGGGCGGCTTCATGTTGCGCTTCCGGCACCGCCTGTAACGCACCGCGAACCACTTCTGCGCCGTAGGCACCGATATTGAGTCCAAGGCCCATGATGCCGGTTGTAATCGGATCGAACGAAATACCGATCAGCGGCAAGGCGTAATAGAGCCAGAAAAGCTGCACGAGCAGCGACGTGCCGCGGAATATCTCGATATAGATCACCGCAATCGTGGAAAGGATCGGCCCACCTGCGAAACGGGCAATTCCGGCGGAAAATGCCAGTACTGTGCCGATAGCCATCGAACTGAGGGCAAGAATGGCGGTAATTTGCGCTCCCTTGAAAAGGGCGGGAAGATATTCCGTCCAATGCATATGATCGTCTCCCGGTTGAGATGAGACAATGCCCGCCGAGCCGTGAACGGTTCGACGGGCAGCAATTCAGCTTACTTTGCGTTGCATAGGCTGGCTGTATCCACCGTTCGTGCCGCTTCTACGCTTTCCTCACTAAGCCCATAAGTCATCAGGATTTTCTTGTAGTCGTCAGTCTTCTTGAACTCGATGAGCGCCTTGTTGAAAGCTTCATAGAACTCCTTGTCTTCCGGACGGAAGCTGAACGCGCCGAAACTTCTGGCAGACTTGCCGTCGACAACCGGGTCGGTGAACGGATGCGCCTGTTCCAGTTCCGGTGAATTTTCGACCAGCTTGGCGACCGTCAGTTCAGTTGCGGCATAGGCGTCAGCACGTCCGGTCTGGACCGTCGATGGTGCATCGGCATTGCCCTGGATCATGACGATCTGGGATTCATCGATGCCCATTCCATGCAGGAAGTCGATCTGGTCAGCACCGGAAACGATCGCGACTTTCAGCGATGGGTCTTTCTTGATGTCCTCATAGGAATGAATGTTTTTCGGGTTGCCCTTGGGAACCAGAAGACCTTCACCGTAACTCGAATTCGCAACGGTGAACTGGACCTGTTTGCAGCGGTCCGGCAGGACATTCTGCTCGGCGGCGACAAACTCGAACCGCTTGGCCTTTAGGCCGGGAATGAGCGAGCCGAACGGAGTAACTGTCCAGTCGATTTCCTCAATTCCAAGTTTCTTGAAGATTGCGGCGGCGACGTCCGGGCCTATACCCTTGGCGGCGCCGCTCTCGTCCATATAACCGTAAGGCACTTCATTGGCCGTCGCTCCGCGAACAAAGCCCGCACCCTTGAGATCATCAACGGTGACAGCTTGTGACGGAAGCGAAAGGGAAAAGACCGCAGCTGCAGAAAACAGAGCGGAAATTATATGACGTTTCATGCGCATCGTGTTCACTCCTCTTTATGAATGCCGGTTGTTTTGTTGTCCGGCTTGTCAGTTGGCGTTATTGATCGGCTTATCCCGGGGACGGCTCCTCGCTGATCGTGGCGATGACCGACAGGCAATCCCCCATTTTGATGAGACCAGGAAAGTGCCGGGCTGCGAGAATTCCATCGAGCGCGGCGCGGTATTCCTGTGGAGCGACACCTGTGCGGGTTACAGTATGGACGCGCGCAATGACGTCGCCTTTGCGTACTTCCGCTCCGAGATCGACCAAAGGTTCAAGCAAACCTTCGGTATCGGCAAAACCGAAGCATTCCTGCGACGGCATATCGAGCCACGTTGTCGGTGACAGCTCCACCTCTCCTTGCAGAATGCCTGCGTGGCGCAAAAGGTTGCGAATGCCGCGCTTGGCTATGGAAGCAGTGCGGGCAGAAATCGTGCCGCCGCCGGAAAGCTCTGTCGTGACAAACACCTTGCCCGCTTCCTCCGCTATCGTGTCGTACATGCCGACAGCATCAATCTCGATCATTCGCATCGAGAAAGGAGCCGAAAAGGCTTTGACTGCCGCAAAGCAGCGGAGCTCCTGCGCCGTATCGGGCAAGGCGTGTGCGGCTGCATAGGGCAGGAAATCGAGGGTCCGCCCACCGGAATGAAAATCCATGACGATATCGGCCGCTGGCAGAAGGTAGCGGGTGAAATAGTCGGCAATCTTTTCGGTAACGGTGCCATCCGGACGCCCGGGGAAACTGCGGTTGAGATTGCCCTTGTCGATGGGGGATGTTCGCGTTCCCGCAAGAAAGGCAGGGTAGTTCATTGCTGGAACAATGATGACCCGCCCCCTGATCTCTTCCGGTTTCAGATTGGCTGCGAGATCATAAAGAGCGACCGGCCCTTCATATTCATCGCCATGATTGGCGCCGGTCAATAGGGCGGTAGGACCATCGCCGTTGCGGATCACACAAATCGGCAACATCAGCGATCCCCATGCGGAATCGTCTCTGGACCACGGCAGACGCAGATGTCCGTGCTGAATGCCGTCGCGGTTGAGATCGACGGTAGGCGTGATCGGGGAGGGACGTGAAGGGGGCGAGGTGTGCATCATCGCAGCGTCCTAATTCTTGACCACGAGCTTGCGCGGCACATTCGACAGACATTCAACGCCTGTTTCGGTGATCACGATGCTTTCGGTGATTTCCAGCCCCATGGTTTCCAGCCAGAGACCTGTCATGAAATGAAAGGTCATGCCGGGTTGCAACTCGGTGCGGTCGCCGGGGCGCAGGCTCATCGTGCGTTCGCCCCAATCCGGTGGGTAAGACAAACCGATGGAGTAGCCGGTGCGGTTGTCCTTGATAATTCCGTATTTCTTCAGCACGGCAAAGAAGCCATTCGCGATATCTTCGCATGTGTTGCCGGGGCGAGCAGCAGCGAGACCTGCCTCCATCCCTTCGAGCGTGGCTTTTTCGGCATCGAGAAAAGCCTGTGTCGGTTTGCCGAGAAATACGGTGCGCGACAGGGGGCAATGATAGCGCTTGTAGCAGCCAGCGATCTCGAAGAATGTGCCTTCGCCGGTCTTCATCGGCAGATCGTTCCAGGTCAGATGCGGTGCGGAGGCGTCGGGGCCGGAAGGCAGTAACGGAACGATGGCGGGATAATCGCCACCAAAACCGTCAACGCCGCGCGTGCCAGCATCATAGATTTCCGCAACCAGATCGCATTTGCGCATGCCCGGCTCGATTTTGTCGACGATGCGTTGATGCATAGCCTCAACGATCCGACCAGCTTTTCGCATATAGTCGATTTCCGTCGGGCTTTTGACGGCGCGCTGCCAGTTGACCAGTCCTTGCGCATCCTTGAAGCGGGCATTCGGCAGATGTTTCTGCAAGGCGTGATGAGCCGCGGCAGTGTACCAGTAATTATCCAACTCGACGGCAATGGTCTTGGTGCCCCAACCTTTTTCATCCAGTATCGACGCCAGAAGATCCATAGGGTGCCGTTCAAGCGACTGAACATAGTGGTCGGGATAGCCGACGATGTTGTCATGGCCGAGCCATGCAGTGCGTTTCGCGCCATTGCCATCCTGACTGCGGCCATACCAGATCGGTTCCCCTTCCATCGAAAGCACAACGCATTGATGAACATAGAAGGACCAACCGTCATAGCCGGTCAGCCAGTGCATGTTGGATGGGTCGGTGACGATGAGGACGTCGAAGCCAGCCTTCTCCATGGCGCGACGGGTTTTTGCTATCCGCTGATCATACTCCGCGCGGGTGAAGTTGAGTTCCACACTCATCGGCTGGCTCCTGCAGTTTTGGTTGAATCGATTTTCGTGCCTGCATCGCACGCACTGGCGCGCTCTGCCGCAAGGCGAGCGATGGCCGTGTCCTGAACGCCTGTTCCCGTGAGGTCGCAGAAGGTTATGTCTTCTGCCTTCCGCTGGAAGGGAGAAGCAGCGAGAGCGATCTGGCCGAGTTCTGGAAAAACAGTATCCGCAGCGACAATTCCCGCCGCAATCGCATGATGCAATTCACCGAGCCTGCGCGTTTGGGAGAGGCTGTCTGCAATGTAAACGATCGGGCGCCGGAAAAGGGCAGGATCAATCTCGTTCTTGTGTTCAGCATCGGAGCCCATCGCGGTAAGGTGCTGGCCGGGCACAAGCCATTCAGCATTAATGAGCGGCGTTTCCGATGGTGTTGTCGTGACGATAATATCCGCGCCTTCGCAGGCTTGTTGCGCCTCCGCGATTGCGGTTACGGGTATTCCGAGCTTTTCGGTAAAGCTCTGCGCGGCTTGTTGTGCGCTGTCGAAGTTGCGTGCCCAGATCCGCGCCTCGGAGATTGGACGCACGAGCGTCAGCGCTTGAAGCTGCATCCCTGCCTGCATGCCCGCACCGAAAATGGCAGCAACGCGGGCGTCTTCCCGCGCCAGGTGTTTTGCCGCGACAGCACCGGCAGCCGCGGTGCGCACATCGGTCAGATAGCCATTATCCAGCAAGAGCGCCTCGACCAGCCCGGTCTTCGCTGAAAACTGGATCATCAGCCCGTTGGTAGAAGGCAAACCAATGGACGGATTGTTGAAGAAACCGGGGCTCACCTTGATGGCGAAACTGTCAAGCCCAGAAATGTAAGCCGTTTTCACGTCCACTTCGCCCCGTTGGGCGGGGATGTCCAGTCGCAGTATGGGTGGCATGCTGACACCGCCACTGGCGAGCGCCCGAAAAGCATTTTCCACACACGCCACGCTTGCCATGTCGAAGGCAATGATCCGCCGCAGATCGGCTTCGGTGAGAATTCGCATTTCAGCCATCACCCAGCCCTCCGATAGCGGTTTTCGACGATTGCGCGATGCTGTTCAGGGTCGATGTTGCCACCTGAAACAATGACGACAGTCGGTCCCGTTGGCTTGATCCTGCCGCTCAACAAGGCGCCGATACCAACCGCTCCCGCGCCTTCGATAATTTCACCTTCCTGCGTTGCGGCATGCCCGATCCCCGCTGCAATCTCCTCCTCATCGAGCAGGATCACTTGGTCCAATAGCGAGCGGCACATCTCCAAAGTCCAATGATTGTCGAGCCCAATGCCGCCGCCTAAAGAATCTGCAAGTGTCTCCAGTTCCTCGACATTGACCGGCTTACCGGCTTTGAGGCTGGCATCCATGGCTGCACCGCGAGCCATGGAAACGCCGATGATACGGCAATGGGGACGCCGGGCTTTCACAGCCGCGGCGATGCCCGCAGCGAGCCCCCCGCCTGAAAGAGGAATGAGAACAATCTCGGTGTCCGGTTGGCCGTCAATGATTTCGAGGCCGATTGTGCCCTGTCCGGCAATAATGCGCTGATCGTCAAATGGGGGGACGATATTCATTCCGTTTTCGTGGGCCAGACGCACCACCTCGTTCATGGCGTCATCCTGGGATTTTCCGACGATGCGCACATCGGCACCAAGATCGCGGATTGCATCGACCTTGTTGCGCGGCACCAGCGATGAAAGGCAAACGGTGGCGATCAATCCCTGACTGGAAGCAGCATGCGCAAGAGCTCGTCCATGATTGCCGGTGGACGCCGTCACAAGTCCATGTTTGCGGTCATCAGGCGACAGGCTAAGGACGGCGTTGGTCGCGCCGCGCAGTTTGAAGCTGCCGGTGGTCTGCCGATTTTCCAGTTTGAGATAAACCGAAGTACCGGTGAGTTCACTTAGATACTCTGAGCGCGTCAGCGGCGTTTTCACGACGAGACCTTGCAGCCTCTCACGCGCTGCTTCGATATCGTCAAGACCAATCATTTCACGGGCCAATCCGGGCATGGCGCTGCCTCTCATAGCGTCACGGCGACGGGAAATGCCGCGCCAAGTTTTGTTGGGCGCTGCGATGGATGAGTGGACAGAAGGCGCAATAATGCACCACGTGCGAAGCCGTAAGGCCGCATCCTCGTTCCCCATATGTCTGATTTTTGTTCTTGGCTCTATGTGTGAAAGACCATTCTTATCATGTCAATAATTATATTGGATCATTACAATTTTGATCTGTAACGACTTTTCTCTATCGGAGCCTTGTCAGCGGAGCAGGGGCGTGCCAATGAAAACAGGAGTGTTTGCAGATGCTGGATTAAAAGAATGAAAGCCGCCTTGAAGCTGGACGCCGTCGATTTGCGTATTCTCGCAGCCGTTCAGGAGAATGCGCGGATCACCAAGCTCGCATTGGCGGAGAAGGTTGGGCTTTCGGCGACACCTTGCTGGCTGCGACTGCGCAAGCTGGAAGAGGCCGGTGTTGTGACCGGCTATCACGCACGCATCGCCTATCGAAAAATAGCCCCGATTGCTCATGTCATAGTCCAGATTACCCTGGGCAATCATCGACAAAGCGATTTTGACCGGTTCGAGAGAGCCATCCTGGCCTTGCCCGAAATCGTGTCCTGCTGGTCCGTTGGCGGTGGGGTGGACTACTTTCTGATGATCGTGGCGCGCGACATTGATGGTTATCAGCGGCTGATTGACCGTCTTTTAGACCAGAATATCGGCATCGAACGTTACTTCACCTATATCGTGACCAAGCTGGTCAAGGACGAGAAGGCGAGTGCGTCCTTGTCGCTGTTTAAGGATGCAACCGATTAGCCCAAACAGACTGTCCGGCTTTTAAATTTAGTCCATTCCGCATGTGCGCGGAGATGATTTGGTCCGAATCCGGAGCTATCTCGTGACAAACTTCTTCCTGAATTGGGAGAAGAACAATGAATGCCGTTCTGGATCATCCGATACAACATGACGGGCTTGGCAAGCTTCGCGATAAACATCTCTTTCGTGAACTCGCCTATGTCGATGGGCGATGGGTAGCAGGAGAAAAGGCCGAAACTTTCCCTGTTCTCGATCCCGCCACCGGTCAGCGGCTTGCGCGCGTGGCAAGTCTCGGCGAAGTGGAGACGACACTTGCAATTGATGCCGCTGTAAAGGCCTTTCCGGCCTGGCGAGATAAACTGCCGCAGGAACGATCGGCAGTTTTGCGGCGGTGGTTCGAGTTGGTCACGGCACATCGCGAGGACCTCGCATTGCTGATGACGCTGGAGCAGGGCAAGCCACTGGCGGAATCGCGCGGCGAGATCGATTATGGCGCATCTTTCATTGAATGGTTTGCCGAAGAAGCGAAGCGGCTCAATGGTGAAACCATTGCAAGCCATCTGCCCAATGCAGAAATGCTGGTGCGGCGCGAAGCGCTGGGGGTGGTCGTGCTTGTAACTCCGTGGAATTTCCCACATGCCATGATTACCCGCAAGGCGGCAGCGGCCATTGCCGCCGGTTGCCCGGTTGTCGTGCACCCGTCTTCGGAAACGCCGCTCTCCGCACTTGCCCTGGCCGAGCTGGCCGAACGTGCGGGAATACCCGCAGGCATATTCAATGTCGTGACAGGCAAAGCTGCGCCTATCGTTGATGTATTGTGCCGCGATGAGCGTGTTCGGGGGCTGAGCTTCACCGGTTCAACCGAAATCGGCAAGTTGATTGCTACCAAAAGCGCGAACACGATGAAGCGGCTGGTCATGGAGCTTGGCGGCCATGCACCGCTGATTATCTTCGATGATGCTTGTGTCGAGCGGGCCGTCGATGTGGCGATGGCTGCAAAGTTTGCGACGTCCGGTCAGGATTGCCTTGCTGCAAACCGCATCTTTGTCCAACGCGGCATTTTAAAAGATTTCACCGAGGCGTTTGCTACGCGCATCGCTGCGCTAAAGGTCGGTAACGGGCTGGATCCGACATCGGATATAGGCCCTCTGATGCATAGTCGAGCGGTCGCTAAGGTCGAGGAGCATGTTCAGGATGCCAGCCAGCGGGGCGCCGCAATAGTTGTGGGCGGCAATCGGTGCGGAGAAGTTGGACTTTTCTTCGAGCCGACTTTGCTGGTCGACGTGCCGGACGATGCTGCGATCATGCAGGAAGAGACATTCGGACCGGTTGCCGCCGTCGCGGCATTTGACGATGAGGCCGAAGTCATTGAGCGCGCCAATTCCACACAATATGGTCTCGTTGCCTATGTGGTGACGGCAAATGGCGCACGACAACTCCGCATGAGCCGTGCGCTCGAATACGGGATGGTCGCGGTTAACCGTGCGAAGATTACCGGCGCACCGATCCCGTTTGGCGGCTGGAAGCAATCCGGGCTTGGCCGCGAAGGCTCCCATCAGGGCATCGAAGCCTTCACCGAACTCAAATATCTCTGCATCGATACCGCCGCGTGAAAGCGTGGCGACAGGAAAGGAACATACCCATGTTGAACAATAGCAATGAGCTGACCGCCTGGGATCGGGATCATTTCTTTCATCCCTCCACCCATATGGGGATGCATGCGCGAGGTGAAACGCCAACGCGCGTGCTGGAAGGCGGGGAGGGCGTTTACATTGCAGATGTGAACGGTCGCAAAAGTCTGGATGCTTTCGCGGGTCTCTATTGCGTCAATGTTGGTTATGGTCGCACGGAAATAGCGGATGCGATTGCAGAACAGGCGCGCAAGCTTGCCTATTATCACGCCTATGTCGGTCATGGGACCGAAGTGTCCATCACGCTCGCCAAGATGATCATCGACCGCGCACCGGACCATATGAGCCGTGTCTATTTCGGTCTTTCGGGTTCGGATGCGAACGAAACCAACATCAAGCTCATCTGGTACTACAACAATATTCTGGGTCGCCCGGAAAAGAAGAAGATCATTTCCCGTTGGCGCGGCTATCACGGTTCCGGCGTGATGACGGGCAGCATGACTGGTCTTGCGACGTTCCACAACGCATTCGATCTACCGCGCGCGCCGGTATTGCATACTGAATCGCCGTATTATTTCCGCCGTGCGGATCGCTCTATGAGCGAGGAGCAGTTCTCGCAACATTGCGCCGACAAGCTCGAAGAAATGATTCTGGCGGAAGGCCCGGATACAATCGCCGCCTTCATCGGCGAACCTGTTCTGGGGACCGGTGGCATTGTTCCGCCGCCGTCTGGCTATTGGCAGAAGATCCAGGCCGTTCTTGATCGTTATGATATTCTGCTGGTTGCTGACGAAGTGGTCACTGGCTTCGGTCGTCTGGGCAGTATGTTCGGGTCCGACCACTATGGCATGAAGCCCGACCTGATCACTATCGCAAAGGGTTTGACCTCTGCCTATGCGCCCCTTTCCGGTTCGATTGTATCAGAGCGCATGTGGCAGGTATTGGTTCAGGGATCAGACAAGATGGGACCGATCGGCCATGGCTGGACTTATTCTGCCCATCCTATCTGCGCGGCGGCAGGCGTGGCCAATCTCAAACTCATTGACGAATTGAAGCTGGTCGAAAATGCCGGTTCCACAGGCGCTCATTTACGCAAGGCAATGAAGGATGCCCTCGGCGATCACAAGCATGTCGGGGAAATTCGCGGCGAAGGCCTGATGGTCGCAATCGAATTTGTGGAAGATCGTGACGACCGCAGGTTCTTTGATCCGTCACTCAAAATTGGCGCTCAGGTTTCAACAGCGCTCCTGGCCAATGGCGTTATCGGGCGAGCCATGCCGGAAGGCGATATTCTCGGGTTTGCGCCGCCGCTTTGCCTCACGCCTGAGGAAGCGGACAAGATTGTTGCAGCTACGAAAAAAGCTGTCGACACTGTCTTTGCGTGAGTGATGGTACCCGGAGGCAATGCTTCCGGGCTATCCCCGCCAGATGGGCAGGTGCAGTTCAGCGATCAATCCGCCTGATGGATCGTTTTTTAGAAGAATATCGCCTGCATTGGCACGCGCCACGTTGCGGGCGATAGTCAAGCCCAGACCGAAGCCGCCTGAGTCCCGATTTCGGGACTTTTCCGCCCGGTTGAAGGGTTTGAACATTTCTTCGATCTGGTCTGGGGGAATTCCCGGTCCATTGTCCTTCACGCTCATCACGAGCTCTTTATTGTCCTGGCGGAGCGCCAGTTTCGCTTTGCCGCCATAGGCAATGGCGTTGTCAATGAGGTTGGTGATGCTGCGCTGAACAGAGACTGGCTGACAATAAGCTATGGCATCCAGCATGTCAGAATTTCTTTCATCCAGCGTTGCCTCCGGATAGTTATCTGCGATGGAAAGGAGAAGCGACCAGAGATCGACCTTTTCCTTTTGTTCATTGGCCAGTTCTGATGTCGCAAAATCAATGACCGAACGAGAAATCGCTTCTATATCGTTGATATCCTTAGCCAGCGACTTTGAGAGGGCTTCATCTTCAACAAGAGCCAGGCGAAGCCGGATTCGCGTGAGCGGGGTGCGCAGGTCATGCGCAAGGGCAGCGGCAAGTTGCTCGCGTTCAGCCACATAATCGAGAAGCTTCGATTGCATCGTATTCACGGCACGCGCAGCGGCTTTGTATTCCCTGCTTCCGTCTTCGGGCAACGGGGAGCTCTTCAAATCGCCTCCGATCCGGTGTACGGCGCGTTCGAGTACGCGATAAGGTGCTGTAAGACGGCGCGTTGCCCATATTGCGACAAGAATAACGCTGAGCACCACAAGCGCGAAAAGTGGGATGGTTTCGGTCGTGATGATTGGATCAGCCGGAGTGATCCGCGTGGTAAAATTGATCCAGCGCCCGTCGCCGAATTGCAGGGACGTCGTCAGGCTGGCACCCAGATTTGCTGTTGCCGCGAGATCGTTGATCTGCTTTTCGACATCGCCGATATCACTGCTGTCAGTGGTCTGCACAACGGCAGTGTGGGCTCCAAGCGCAAGTTTATCCCTGCGTATGCGGGCATCGACAACGCCAAAGCGTGCGAGACGTGCGACAAGAACATCTTCGAGCTCGGCAAGGTCTTCTTCACTCGCCAGAACGGTTGGAACGTCCGGCTGGGTGGTAATGGTGATGCCCTGGCCCGAACTAGCGAGGCGGGAAGCAAGATTGTTCCAGTCGCTGACCGGGGTGGTGTTGAGAAGCTTGACGAGCGATGTCGCTCTTTCGCTGAGCCGGAAGAGTTCCAACGCATTGTTGGCGTCCTTGCGGTCCTGCGAGACAATCCAGAGTGTTGCGATCTGAGTAATCAGGAGGCCGCTGATCAGAATAGTGAGCAGCCAGCTCGGTAAGGAGCGCGGAAACGGAAATCTCATTCCATCTCGACCTCGTGGCCAAACTGATAGCCGCCACCACGAATAGTAAGGATCATTTTCGGGGAACGGGAATCGTCGTTCAGCTTGCGCCTCAACCGGCTGATGAGGATATCGACACTACGATCATAGCCATACACCGCCTGATTGCCGGCCATTTCCATCAACTGATCGCGGCTGAGTATGTGCTGCGAGCTTTTGACGAAGGCTTCGAGGAGATTGAACTCGGCAGTCGTAAGCTCGACACGCACGTCTGACGGCGACGTGAGCCGCCTGCGTGCGCAGTCGAGCGTCCAGCCCGCAAAGCGATAGCTATGCGTCACGGGGCGACTGGGAGCACGGTTGTTTTCCAGGCGCCTGAGCACGGCACGGATACGGGCCAGAAGCTCGCGCGGATCGAATGGTTTGGCCAGATAATCGTCGGCGCCGATTTCCAGGCCGAGTATCTTGTCGGCAGAATCGGCAATTGCCGTCAGCATAATGATCGGCACGCGCGAATGGCGGCGGATATCCTGGCAGATCTCAATGCCGCTTTTGCCGGGAAGCATAACATCGAGAATAAGCAGATCAACCGCCGTCCGGCTCATCACGTCCTGCATTTCTTCGCCGCTATGGGCAATTGAAACGCGCATGCCGCGCCGTTTGAGAAACTCATGCAGAAGGTCACATATGTCCTTATCGTCATCGACAATCAGAACGTGGGCGTCTTCTTTCAATTTGCAGTATCCGTAATTGCCTGTGGTTGCGAGATAGTAGCGCTGGAATTGCGTCGATAAAAAGCCGCGGCAATGGTTTTCAACCAGCAATTGGATGACGCTACAATTGAGAAACAAATTGCAACAGATGCGAAAAACAAGGGCAAACAAGCCGTGTCATAACGGTACCGCTGAAGAAACTGAAGTCCAATGAAAGATTGAATTCGTATGTTCAGATCGGTTCTTATATCGAAAACAGCAGCGAAAGCGTTTCTTTCAACACTTTGTCTTGCGGGTCTGCTGTCCTTCCCGCTTCCCAACGGAGCAATGGCAGCTCAACTCGTAACACGCAGCGAACGGTGTGACAGGCTTCAGCATCAACTGCAAACCGCGCTTTCCGGCCGCCCCGAAACCCGGCAGGCCCGTCAGGCAGAGACCTTGCAGAAGAGAGGGATGAAATTCTGCGCAAGCAGAAGAGAGGCGCAAGGCTTGCGAGCTTACGCCGAAGCCCTCAAGCTTCTAGGGGTCAAACCTGACATTGCCGATACAGGCGGACAGGAAAGGGCCTTACCTCCGGCGGGGAAGACCCCGAACGGAAAACCCAATTGAGGAACTGGAAAATGAAGAAGTCCCTTATTTCTGCTCTTGGTGTGGCCGCTGTTCTGGGCCTGTCCGCTCCCGTCCTGACCGCAAGTGCTGCTAACGCAGCCCCGGCTGCTGCAACGCACACGACGGCGGCCAAGCATCATGCAAAGAAGACTGCTCACAAGAAGCATCACACCGCTAAGAAGTCGCACAAGAAGGCCGCTCCGGCCAAGAAGTACTAAGCTTTCCGCTTTGTGCGATAATCGACGGCTCCCTCGCAGTCGGTTTTTGCCACCAAAGGCCGTTGCTTGTCGGACATGAAATGTCCGATTTGCAGCGGCCTTTTCTTTTATGCGCCGAGAGGGTGGGCTTGCCGAAACTGGCCCGACCACCATATTTCTGCTTGTGCATTGGGAGCTGTGGCTTTGACGACGATTGTTTTAAAGCGTATTTACGATGCTCCTTCGCCGGACGATGGCTATCGTGTCCTTGTGGATCGGGTTTGGCCGCGTGGCATGACGAAGGAAAAGGCAGATATAGATTTATGGGCCAAGGATATTGCTCCGTCAGCCGAACTTCGCAAATGGTTCTGCCACGATCCGGCGAAATGGAACGATTTTCAGAAAAAGTATCGTGAAGAGCTTGAAAACAACAGGCCCGCACTGAAAGAGCTGATCGTCCGGGCTGGGGAGAAAGGCGGCCGTCTGACGCTGTTGTATGGAGCGAAAGACGAGGAGCACAATCAGGCTGTGGTTCTGCATGCGTTCATGCAGTCGTTGTAAGCTGTCTGACGGAAATGCATGTCAATCTCGGCCATATTCTGGAGCTCCAAGCGGGAATAGATGGCGGAATGGCCGTGCTTCGTCCAGAGCGCGGGCATAGCTCGGACGCGCAAGCAGACGTCTGCGGTAGGCCCATACATTGGTGAATTCCTTGTCTATGGCATATGTCCAATCTGCGTAGAGCAGGGAAGGAGCCGCGGCACAGTCAGCCAGACTGAACGCATCACCGGAAACCCACTCACGTCCCGCCATATGCCGATCAAGAAAGGCATAGGCCGTATCGAACATCGCTCGCCAGCGATCCCCGCCGTCGTCATGTTCTCGGCCGAGCGCAATATAGACAAGCCGCTGCTGTGGGTAATTTATGTAGTTATCGAAGAAGCGATCCCACATGCGCACATCGGCGCTGACAAGCGGGTCCGACGGGATCAAGCGTCTGGAATGGGGATAGGCCGCTTCGAGGTATTCAATTATTCCCGTTGCTTCGAAGACCAGTTTTCCATTGTGCGTCAGGATGGGAAACTTGCCAAAAGGCCAAAGCGCGGCGAACTCGCTTGCGATCGGTTCGGTGCCGTCCAGCGTTCGAGCTTCGAAGGCTATGTCCTTTTCATAGAAGGCCGCTATGGCCTTCTGACAATAAGACGAGAAAGGATGCATGTAGAGTTTTAGCGACATCTTGGTCCTCCGTGCCGATGCAGATAAACCTCAATCGCCGTTGCTGCGATAATCCGCTCGATTGATGCCATGGCGCTGCATCTTATCGTAAAAAGTCTTTCTTGGAATACCAAGTGCCTCAATGGTTTCCTGTACATTGCCGTTATGCGCGGCAAGCGTTTCGCGAATTATCGTTTCTTCATAGCGCTCCAGCCGTTTGGGAAGCGGCTCCTGATCGCTGATCGCCGGAGCCAGAAAATGGTCCGGTTTTGCAACGCCAAGGGCTATGCGGTCGGCAAAATGGGCGAGTTCGCGGACGTTTCCCGGCCAGTCGTGGCTCATAAGATAGCGCTGCACAGATGCGTCGATTACAGGCACATCGCGGTTGAAGCGTTTTGCAGCGCGCGACAGGAAATGCGCGAACAGCAACGGAATATCCGGTCGCCTTTCCCTCAGCGGCGGAATGGAAAGGGTGACGACATTCAACCTGTAATAAAGGTCTTCACGGAAGTCGCCTCTCTGGGCAGGGTCTGCCAGATCGATTTTTGCCGCCGCCACGACGCGAAGGTCGACCGGGCGAACTTCGTTTGTACCGAGAGGAGCGATTTCCCGCATCTCAAGGACACGCAGCATTTTTACCTGTGTTGCAGCAGGCATGCTTTCAATTTCATCCAGAAACAGCGTGCCTCCGCTTGCATGTTCAATCCGTCCCAGCCGCTTTTTCTGCGCCCCGGTGAAGGCGCCCGCCTCATGGCCGAACAACTCGCTTTCAATCACCGTTTCGGGCAAGGCGCCGCAGTTGAGCGCAACGAAATTTCCTTTGCGGCGACGGCTCCAATTGTGCAGCAATTGTGCGACAACCTCCTTGCCGCTACCCGTTTCGCCAGCCACGAGCACATCCACATCGGTATCGGCTATATCTCGCAAGGTACGGCGCAAGTGTTCCATCGCGGGCGTCTGGCCGATCAGGGGCAAATCGCCTTCCACATTTTGCGCAGATTCGCGCAATGCGCGGTTTTCAAGGACCAACTGACGCTTTTCCCAAGCGCGGCGGATGCTGTGCACCAGCCTGTCAGTTGCGAACGGCTTGGCAATGAAATCATAAGCGCCTTCCTGGATGGCCTGCACGGCCATCGGAATATCACCGTGACCAGTGATCAGGATGACGGGCAGTTCGGCGTCAATCGCCTTTATCCGCGCGAAGAGCTGAAGACCATCGATTTGCGGCATGCGCACATCCGTGACGACGACGCCGTCGTAAGCAGACGTAACCCTATTCAGGGTTTCCAGTGCGTTCGGAAAATCTGCAACACCGAAACCGGCAAGCTCGAGCGTCTGCCGGGTGGCGCGCCGCAGCGCCCTGTCGTCATCGACCAGAATAACGGAGGGGGATTTATCCATCATGCTTTTCTCAATTCGATGCGGAAAATCGTGCCGGCTGGGCTGCTTTCGGCGGAAATCGCCCCGCCATAGTCGGTGACGATTTCCTTGACGATCACAAGGCCAAGGCCGAGTCCTTTTTCCTTCGAGGTATTAAAAGGGGAAAACAGATTGTCGCGAATGTGCTGCGGCATGCCTGATCCGTTATCGGAGACGGTGACGATGACTTTGTCGTTCTCCACAAAAGTTCGGACTTCTATTCGACCGTCATTTTCTTTTGTATCAACTGCTTCCAGTGCATTCTGAAACAGATTTATGAAGACCTGTTCGAGTCTGATGGAATGCCCGATGACGCGAAGTTCGGACGGCGGTAAAGCAACGTCGAGCTGGTCCATCCGTCCGGAAAAACGGCTGCGCAACAGTACAAGAGCTCCTGAAATAACCTTGCTGAGCGAGGTTGGCTCGGAAGGAGAGCGTCCCTTTCTCGCAAGCGCTTTTAGATCACCTGTAATTGTGCCGATGCGATCTGTCAGTGCCGCGATTTCGCTGAGGTTTTCAATCGCATCCGAAAGCCGCTGACGTTCAATGAAGGTTTTCGCGTTGTCTGCATAAGCGCGAATGGTTGCAACCGGTTGATTGATTTCATGCGCCACGCCTGCCGCGACCTGGCCCATGATAGCGAGGCGATTGGCATGAACAAGATCTTGCTGCACGCCTTGCAGCATCGTTTCGGTGCGGCGGTGGTCGCTGATCTCGGCTTGCAGCCTGTCCCGCGCCAAACTGAGGTCGCGGGTGCGTTCCTTCACACGCTCTTCAAGTTCCATCCGTGTGCGTCGGGCGTCGACAATGCGGGCCGCGAGCTTCTGTCGGCGCCGCAGGAGCAGCCCGGCAAAGCTTGCGATCGCTGCCAGAACGATAAAGGCGAACAGCCGGGCTTCTCGGACCGAGGCAGGAATTTGCGGACGAATTGGTGCGAGACTGTACATTTGCCAGGGAGTGGAGGGCACGGTAGAGCGGATTGCGAGAAAATCGGTATTGCGGGCACGCCCCGGCAATAATGCGTCGATCAGCAGAAAATCGCCGCTTTCAAACGATGTGGCCGAGAGCGGCAACGGTTTCAACGGCGCGTCTCCAAACTGCAGGCTGTCGCGGATGGACTGAATCCGTTCCTGGTCCATCGACCCAATAGTCATGAACCGCCACGACGGCAGGCTCGTAATCAGCACTATGTTGCGTTCGTCCGTTACGAAGGTCGGACGGCCGGTATCGTTCCAGTCGCTTTCGAGACGGTCGAATTCCAGTTTCACGACGATGACGCCGAGCGGACCATTTGGGCCGTCAATGCGACGCGAAATGTAGAGGCCAGGGCGATTGCTGGTATTGCCCAGCGCGAAATACTCGGTGTCCCTGTTTTTCAATGCGTCGTGAAAATAGGGGCGGAAATTATAGTCGTTGCCAACGAAGCTATCCGGCTCGCGCCAGTTGCTTGCGGCAACGGCGACGCCATCCATGCCAACAAGATAGATCACCGCTGCTTGTGTGCCACGCGCCAGCGTCTCCAGTTTTTCGTTCAGGGGACTGATCGTTGCCGCCGTTTTGTCTTGCAATGCGACTTCCAGAGCCTTGTCCTTTGACAGAACCAGAGGCAAGGCGCGCTGCTTTTCGAGAACTGCACGCAGCAATGCCGTATTGAGGTTGGCGTCGATCCGGGCCTGCTCGCTTAATGCCAGCATGGCTTTGTCGCGCGCCAGGTCGCCCACGATCCAGAAAGCGAGTGAGAAAATCACAGCCCAAAACAATCCAAACAGCGCCCATGTACGGTTGGAGTTTGCGGGTTGTGACAAAATACCGGCGGACGAAGGGGGCGAGTTCATTATCGCAATGTGCAATATTTCAGACAACTGATAAACAGAAATGTGCGGATAATCGCACTTTTCATGCGGGCTATTTACTGAGTGGCATTTTTAGTCTCACTAAAACAAAGGGTTAGGGGCTGCCCGCAAACTGGCACGGACATTGCAATCAGCTCAGCAGCGGTTCTGATCGCTGAAACTTGAGACTGAATGGCTCGGGAGGTTGGACCTAGGTCCAGACTGGGCCGAACGGAGGACGTCATGATTGCAGTACCGACGGGCACCGCGGCTTCGCCGCGCGGTCCCATCCCCTTTTACAAGCATCTTTATGTACAGGTTTTGGCGGCTATTGCTGCCGGTATTCTCCTTGGGCATTTTTATCCCGAACTGGGCACACAGCTGAAACCGCTTGGCGATGCGTTCATCAAGCTCGTGAAAATGATCATCGCACCGGTTATCTTCCTAACCGTTGCAACCGGCATCGCCGGTATGACCGACATGAAGAAGGTCGGTCGTGTTGCCGGTAAGGCGATGATCTACTTCCTGACATTCTCGACATTCGCCCTGATTGTCGGGCTTGTCGTTGCCAACCTTGTGCAGCCGGGTTCGGGCATGCATATCGACCCGGCTTCGCTCGATCCAAAGGCCGTTGCCAATTATGCGGCCAAGGCGCACGAACAGACCATTACGGGCTTCCTGAGCAACATAATTCCGACGACAATTGTCGGCGCATTCGCTGATGGCGACATTCTGCAAGTGCTGTTCTTCTCGGTTTTGTTCGGTATCGCATTGGCTCTGGTCGGAGACAAGGGCAAGCCGGTTACCGATTTCCTTCATGTCTTGACCGCGCCGGTTTTCAAACTGGTTGCGATACTGATGAAGGCCGCGCCAATCGGTGCTTTTGGCGCAATGGCGTTCACCATAGGCAAATATGGCATCGGTTCGATTGCTAATCTCGCGCTGTTGATCGGTACATTCTATCTCACGTCCGTCTTGTTCGTGCTTGTCGTTCTGGGAGCGGTCGCCCGCTACAATGGTTTCTCAATCCTCGCGCTCATTCGCTACATCAAGGAAGAACTGCTTCTGGTTCTGGGCACTTCTTCATCTGAAGCGGCGCTCCCGGCGCTGATGGACAAGATGGAAAAGGCCGGCTGCAAGCGTTCGGTCGTGGGGCTGGTCATTCCGACCGGCTATTCGTTCAATCTGGATGGCACCAATATCTACATGACATTGGCGGCGCTTTTCATTGCGCAGGCGACGGATATTCCACTGTCTCTGGGCGATCAGATTTTGCTGCTGCTGGTGGCCATGCTGAGCTCCAAGGGGGCGGCCGGTATTACAGGCGCGGGGTTCATTACACTGGCGGCGACTTTGTCCGTCGTTCCCGCGGTTCCCGTTGCAGGCATGGCCCTGATCCTCGGCATCGATCGCTTCATGTCGGAATGCCGGGCGCTGACAAACCTCGTCGGCAACGCAGTGGCAACCATTGTAGTGGCGCGTTGGGAAAATGAGCTCGATGCGGACAAGCTGGCCGCAGCGATGAACGGAGCGCCTCTCGTCACAGACGTTGCTCCGCAGCTGGAACCCGCCGAATAATAGTGATGACTTGAAAAGAAACGGCCCGCTTGTCGCGGGCCATTTCGTATTCATCGTTCGACAGGTTTGCCCTGTGTGATCAGCCGGGCGCTATGCTGGCCGGAAATATAGGTCCACAGCCAGCTCCACGCGACGGCGGCACGACTTCTCGTGCCAATGAGAAAAAAGATGTGCGCGATGCCCCAGAACCACCAGGCGATGATGCCTTTCAGCTTGAAGCGGCCCATATCGACCACAGCAGCGCCTCTGCCAATGGTGGCGAGATTGCCCTGATGCTTGTAACGGAACGGCATGGGCGGCGTTTGTCCTTCGATACGGCTTTTTATGACTGTAGCAACATAGGCGCCTTGCTGTTTGGCGGCAGGCGCTATGCCAGGAACCGGCTTGCCGTCCGGTCCCTCAACCCAAGCCGTATCGCCGATGACGAAGATATCTTCATGGCCGGGAACGTTAAGGTTGGACAGAACCTTCACGCGGCCTGCGCGATCGCTCTCAGCGCCAAGCCACGTCGCAGCTGGGGAAGCGGCGACGCCTGCCGCCCAGATTGCCGTACGACATGGAACGAACTCCTCGCCGACTGTAACGCCCTCGGCTGTTATATCCTTAACCGGAATCCCGAGCCGCACTTCCACCCCCAGTTTTTCCAGCGCCTTCAATGCATAATTGGACAGATCCTCAGGAAAGGCTGCCAGAATGCGCGGCCCCGCTTCAAGCAGCATGACGCGCGTTTGCCGCGTGTCGATATTACGGAATTCTGGCCATATAGTTTGCTTGGCAAGCTCTGCGATAATGCCTGCAAGTTCCACGCCGGTCGGCCCGCCACCAACGATTGCAAATGTCAGCAGCGCCTTCCGTTTTGCCTCATCGGATTCGCGTTCGGCCCGCTCAAAAGCTAAAAGCAGGCGGCGGCGAATGGTGGTTGCATCCTCAAGCGCCTTCAGTCCCGGTGCCAGCGCTTCCCATTGGTCATTGCCAAAATAGGCATGGCGCGCTCCTGTGGCGAGTACAAGCATGTCGTATGAAATTTCCGTGCCGTTTTCCAGCTGCACCTGATGGCGTTCGGTATCAACATCCGTAACCGTTCCCAGCAACGTCGTCACTTCCTTGCGGTCGCGAAACAGGTGGCGGATCGGCCAGGCGATCTCTGACGTAGCGAGGATAGTTGTTGCAACCTGATACAAAAGCGGCTGGAAAAGATGATGATTGCGCTGATCAATCAGCGTTATCCTGATATCGACGTTTTTGAGGTCGTGGATCAGTTGCAATCCGCCAAAACCGGCACCGACGACAATAAGATGGGGGACGCGCTTTTCGCTCATTATTTTGGCCTGCTTTCGTCTAAAAATGGAAAATGATAGTTACAACGCGGTTAAGATCTATTTAAATATATTTATGCCTGCGTCCCATGTGTTAAAGGCATTGCGTAATTAATTTTGCAGTCATTTCTTTGAAGGTTCGCGTTTTATACCATCAGAATGATGAGAGCGCCAGCAACTCGCCCCGCACGTTATCGGCATTGCCGTTTTTAAGCTGCTTCTCAATTTCCGAATGCGTTGCCTCCCATATTGGTACGGCTGCCGCAAGAGCAGCTTTTCCTTCCGCTGTAAGTTGCAACAACCGCTCACGCCTGTCGTCGGGGTTTACGACGATTTCCACCCAGCCTTGCCGCCGCAACGGCTTCAGCGCTGCTGTCAGCGTTGTCTGATCCATCGCCAGAAGCTCCGCAACCGGCTTCATTGGCGGAGGCGCCGGACGATTGAGCGACATCATCAAGGAGAACTGACCGTTTGTTAGCCCCACTGGACGCAGGGCATCGTCAAAGCGGCGGGCGAGGGCGCGGGCGGCGCGCTGAACATGCAAGCAAAGGCAGGTATCTCGAACCAGAATCGTTGTTGCAAATGGTACATCGTGGCTATTTGACATGGCTTATTAATATTGATATCAATGTAAATCGTCAAGCTAGAAGATTGAAATCGACGGGCGGGAGCAAAAGCCGGAGGAGGGCTTGCACCATGAATGAGGTCGTATCCCGAGAAGTCTGGCTGGACGCGCGGCGCGCGCTTCTGGCAAGCGAGAAAGAAGCCACGCATCTGCGCGACAAGGTTAATCGAGAGCGGCAAGCCCTGCCGTGGGTGAAGGTCGACAAGGATTACATGTTCGATACGCCTTCGGGGCGGAAAAACCTTTCCGATCTGTTCGATGGGCGCAGCCAGTTGCTGATCTACCATTTCATGTTCGGACCTGATTGGGATCAAGGCTGCACGGGATGCTCGTTCCTTGCGGACAATTTTGACGGCGCGGTGACGCATCTCAACAATCACGATGTCACGCTTGTTGCAGTTTCGCGCGGACCGCTGGCAAAACTTGAAGCCTACAAGAAGCGGATGGGATGGCATTTTCCGTGGGTTTCGTCTGAAGGCAGCGATTTCAATTTCGATTATCATGTTTCCTTCACGAAGGACGAACTCGAAAACAATCAGGTGTTCTATAATTTCGACAAGCTTCCTGCGAAAGATGCCTTCGATGAACTGCCCGGGATGAGCGCTTTCTACAAAGACGAAAACGGCACGATCTATCACACCTATTCCAGCTATGCCCGTGGCATCGAGGAGTGGATAGGCACTCTGATGATCCTCGACCGTGCCCCCAAGGGCCGCAACGAAAACGGGACCATGCATTTCGTCAAACGGCATGATGAATACGAAACAAAGGCCTCCAAACATAGCTGCTGCGGCTGATCGTCCGAACGCAAGATAATCCGAGGGAGTACATTCAATGAAACAGGGCTCATCTCCGTTCGTCTGGTACGAACTTATGACGACCGATACGGACAATGCGCAGGATTTTTATACAAAAGTCGTCGGCTGGGCCGCGAAGGACGCCGGCGTTCCCGGCATGAAATATACGTTGTTTGAGGTACCCGGATGCATGATCGCGGGCATGATGTCGATTGCGGACATGCCGAAGGAGGATTGCGGAGGCCAACCGGGATGGCTCGGTTATGTCGGTGTTGGGAATGCCGACGACTACGCCCGAAAAGTTGAAGCGGAAGGCGGGAAGGTTCTCAGAGCACCGCAGGATATCCCGAATATCGGGCGGTTTGCTATCGTGTCCGACCCGCAAGGCGGTGTCTTTGCGCTTTTCGAGCCGATGGGCGACATGCCGGCTCCAGCTGACTTCGGTTCGCGCAAACCGGGACATCCAGGATGGCACGAACTCCATGCGAAGGACTGCGAGACGGTATTTCCTTTCTATGAGAAGGTGTTTGGCTGGAAACTCTCGCGCAATTTCGACATGGGGCCTATGGGCAATTACAAGATATTCAGCGTCGACGGCGCCGATCACGGCGGCATCATGACCGCACCTCCCGGCACACCGGTCGGCTGGGGTTTCTACTTCATGGTGGAAGGGATCAAGGATGCAGCCAGCAGGGTCAAGTCTCTTGGCGGAACCGTCCTGCAAGAACCGATGGAAGTGCCGAACGGCGAATGGGTTGTTCAATGCAGGGACCCGCAAGGCGTGAGCATCTCGCTCGTCGCGTCGAAACCGTAGAAATACTGCACTCCGCGATTGACTGCCGATACATTTACGATGATTGGATGCTACATCGAAACCTATCGGCGGAAGATCGACCCATGCAGGAAAGAAGGGCGCGTCAGTCTCAAAGGTCTGGGACTGTTCTCTCGGCAGATGTCGGTGGGTCCTTCATTCGGCTTGCGCGCTCCACCCATCCGGGAAATATCGAGCTTCTCGAAAAATTGCCCACTCCAGCTGACAGCTGGGACGAATTTGGTCGCGCGCTGGAAACCGTACTGCGGACTCACGCGTCGAACGACGAGTGGCCACTTGCTCTCTCCATCGCCGGTTTGGTCGATCCGGACACGATGACTGCTCTGTCGGCAAATATTCCCTGCATTACAGGTCACAGGCTGAGCGTGGAACTTGGCGAGCGATTGCAACGTCGGGTCATCGCGGCCAATGATGCCGACTGTCTGGCGCTTGCCGAAGCGATCGAAGGGGCGGGTAAAGGACACGACATTGTTTTCTGTGCCGTACTTGGCACAGGCGTCGGCGGCGGGCTGGTTGTCGATGGTCGGTTGGTTCGAGGTAAGGGCGGACTGACAGGCGAATGGGGACACGGTCCGATCCTCAACACATCCGTAGAGATTAACGGACAGGCTGTAGCGGTCCCGCGCTTCAGTTGCGGCTGCGGGCAAAGCGGTTGTGTCGATACCATTGGCGGCGCGCGCGGGATCGAGAGACTGCATCGCTTTCTGAACGCTGCCGATGCAACGAGTCATGGGATTATACAGGACTGGCTCGCCGGCTGCGAGAAGGCTACGAGGACAGTCTCCGCCTATCTCCAGCTGGTTGCCGATCCGCTGGCTGCCGTTGTCAACATAACCGGCACATCGATCATTCCGGTAGGTGGCGGACTTGCCACGGCGTCCGAGCTGATTTCAGCGATTGACGAGGCGGTGAGAGCCCGAATCCTGCGCAAGACGGAGCAGCCTATAGTCGTTCCCGGAATATTCGGCAGCGACGGCAGTTTGGTCGGGGCAGCAATATTGGGGCATCAGGCGTGAGCGTGTTACTCGAAGTCTGCGTGGATAGCGCCGAAGGCCTACATTCGGCGATCGAAGGCGGCGCGGATCGCATCGAACTCTGTTCCGCCCTTGACCTGGGCGGCTTGACGCCCTCGCAGGCATTGATGGAGCTTGCTTCAAAAGTGCCGATTCCAGTCTACGCTATGATCCGGCCCCGTGCGGGCAGCTTTTGTTTCTCGGCTGAAGACGAAGCCATCATGGCGGCAGATATCAACAATGCCAGAAATGCCGGTTTGGCAGGCGTCGTCCTGGGCGCTTCGCTCGGGGACGGTTCCCTGGATGTTGCCTTGCTGGAAAGACTGATCGCGGAAGCAAAAGGTCTCGGAACCACGCTCCACCGCGCCTTTGATCTCGTGCCCGAAGCAGAAAGAGCGCTGGAGCAGGCAGTTGCGCTCGGCTTCGAACGCATCCTGACATCCGGTCTTTCGCGAACCGCGGAAGACGGACTGGACAACTTGCGGCGGCTGGCGGGAATAGCCGACAAGCGCATCAGCATCATGCCAGGCAGCGGCGTCAGTCCGGGAAATATAGGTCGGATACTAGAAGTAACCGGCGCGACGGAAGTTCATGCTTCATGTCGCGTTTCAGTCGAAGAAAAGGATTCTCGTGCAATCGCCTTCGGTTTCGCTGCAGAACGATCCTTTCGAACGTCAGCCCGGCGCGTAAGGGAGCTAAAAGCCGCAATCGGCCATATATAAAGGTCGTTGATTCCAAATTCCGCGTCTGCGGCGGTGCTGCTTGTGCGCTCCGGCCAGTTCGTGGAAAAGGAAATTCCTATACACTTCGAGGTGACATCTAAACCCTATTGCTACTCCGAAAGAGTTTGAGTAGAAGTGACATCACATCAAGAGTTGGGGCGACGCCCAACGCCAACCTGCCTCTCCGGGCAAGGTGGTACTCTCTTTAAAGGGAGGATGTGGCCAAACCGGCAAATATACGGATGAAGCCACTCGCGTCAGCTCCAACATAAACTAGGGACCGACGCGACATGCCGATTAAAATTCCTGACGATCTGCCAGCAACCAGTGTTCTCGAGGCCGAGGGCGTTATGGTGATGCGAGAAGCAGATGCCATTCGTCAGGATATTCGTCCGCTGAAGATCGGTCTTCTCAACCTGATGCCTAACAAGGTCACCACCGAGACGCAGATTGCGCGCCTTCTCGGCGCGACGCCGTTGCAGGTGGAGCTGACCCTTGTTCGGATCACCAATCATGTGGCGCGCCACACGCCCGCCGATCACATGCTGTCCTTCTATCAGCCATGGGAAGACGTGCAGGATCAACGCTTTGATGGCTTTGTCATCACGGGTGCTCCGGTCGAGCGTCTCGAATTCGAGGAAGTTACCTATTGGGACGAAATGCAGCGTGTTTTCGACTGGACCCAGACCCATGTGCACCGGACGTTGAATATATGTTGGGCGGCGCAGGCCGCTGTGCATCATTTCCATGGCATGGGCAAGTATGAACTGCCGAACAAGGCGTCAGGTGTCTATAGCCAGCGCAACCTTGCGCCGTCTTCGCCATACCTCCGCGGATTTTCAGACGATTTCAAAATCCCGGTTTCACGCTGGACCGAGGTACGCAAAAGCGACATTCCAGCGAATAGCGGGCTGAAGGTGCTGGTTGACAGTCCGGAGACGGGCCTCTGCCTGTTGGACGACCCGCTTCACCGCTCACTGCATATGTTCAATCATGTGGAGTATGACACCACATCGCTTGCCGATGAGTATTTCCGCGACATTCAGGTCCAGCCTGACACGAAGGTTCCGGCAAACTATTTCCCCGGAGACGACGCGACGCGCCAGCCGGAAAATCGCTGGCGCAGCCACGCGCATCTTCTGTTCGGAAACTGGATCAACGAGATGTACCAATCGACGCCATACGACCTTGAAAAGATCGGGAAGCGTTAAGAGCGCATAGCAAGGACAGCGCGACCAGAACGGACCCTGTCCAGGGCAGGGTCTGCAACGATATGTATTCTAACGCAAGCCCGCCTGTCGCCGTGCCCAAGGCCACGCCCAGATGCATGGCGGAGAGGTTGATCCCGACACCGGCCTCTGCCGTTTCGGGATCGGTCGCAATGAGAAAACTTTGTACCACCGGTGATATCATCCAGCTCAAACAAGCCCAGATCATCAATACCGCACCGAAAGCAGTGCTGGAGCTGATCGCAAACGGTATCGCCATCAACGCCGTCAGGTAGAGGAACGGTGTCAGCACGACGGCCAGTCGCGGCGATAGCTTATCGGCGAGCAGACCGCCGAGATAGCCACCTGTCATGCCGGCCAGTCCAAAAGCCAGCATGGCCCATATAATTCTCTGCGAAGAGATATGCACTGCTTCCAGAAGGTAGGGTGCGAGATAAGCGAACAGCACGAAGTGGCCGCCAATCATGAGGATGGAAACCAGCTGCGCCGATACCAGCCGGAAGGACCTCAGGTGCGGCATATAGGGCGGCAAGCCGCGCTGGCTGCGCCCCGTGCTGGCCAATGCCCACATTGAAAGGAGCTGAACCAAGGCTGCTGCGGATGCGAGGCACAAGAAAACTGCGCGCCAGCCCAGCCACTCATTGACAATCATTCCTGTGGGGACACCTGCAACCATCGATCCGCTGATACCCATGAATATGATTCCGATGGCGCGCCCGCGCATTGCCGGATCGACCAATTCCGTCGCCAGCATCGTGGCAATCAGGCAAACGGCTGCGCTTGCCGCAGCCATCCCGATACGCGCGGCAAACAGGACCCCGTAGTTGGGGCTCAAGCTCGCGGCGATATTGCTCGCGATGAAAACACCCAACGCAGAGACCAGAATAGCTTTCCGCTCAAGCCGCGTAGTGAGGATGAGCAGCAGCGGAGCGGCAAGCGCAAAGGTAATCGAGAAAATAGACGTCAGTTGGCCAGCGGCGCTGACGGAAACGTCCAAGCCGCTGGCGATGCCTGGAAGAATACCTACAATGATATTCTCGGCGGTGCCGGTAACGAACGTCGCCAGCGCCAGCACAAATATCCGGATGTCCATGTTTGTCGTCCCTTTCATGGTAACACCATGCGGGCGACCAATGTCCCGGCATGGCGATGTTGCATGCCGGGTTTCGAGGCAAAGCTTCGGTTATCCCTGATATGATCTCATAACATTCAAACGGGCGTCTTGCCAGCTTCGAGGGCCATTAGCTGGCTGCACGCGCCAGCCATCTGTGCCAGTCGTCTTCCGAACCGTGGAAGACGTTGAGGTCGATCTTGCCGTTAACGCCCTGCGACAGGCCCGATCCAGAATACTGCCAGAAGGTCCATGGGCGCCCCGGATAGACCTTGGACGGATGCTGGGCAACTGCACGCAACCAGAAAGGATAATTGGTGAAAGCACCTTTCAAATTGTCGTCGTAGAAATCCGGGGCAGTATAGATGATCGGTCGCTTGCCATAATGCTGCTCCAGCTTGTCCATGAAGACCTGCATCTTTTCCCGCACCTGTGCCGGAGATGGCCGTCTCTTGCAGGAAGAATCGCCGTTCCATTCCACATCGATGACTGGAGGAAGCGCATCGGCTTCCTTGGGAACATTGCGGATGAACCAATCGGCCTGCTGGCTTGCTACACGGCACCAATAGAAGAAGTGATAGGCGCCACGCTTGATGCCTGCCGCCTTCGCCTCGCGCCAGTTCTTGCGGAACATGGGGTCGAGATGATCTCCGCCGTCGGTTGCCTTGATATAGGCGAAGTTTGCGCCCTGCGTGCGCAGTTTCGCCCAATCAATATCGCCCTGCCAGCGCGATACGTCCACGCCATGCACTGCCAGCTTGCGCGGCGACGAGCGCCCGAAATTGATGGGTTTCGCATCGCGAAAGCGATGGCTGTAAATTTTGGAGCGCTCCTGCGGTGCAAGGCGAACAGGCGGATAGGCTGCAACCTCCGGCGTGGGCACCGAAATCCGGGCCTGCGGACGTTCCTGTGGCTGTGGTCGCGGCGTAAGGGGAGCTGGCGGCTCCGCCTTGAACGGACCGGCATCTGGAATAGGGCCAGCCCATGCCAGCACTTCTTCCTGACTTGCCGGAGGCATTGGCTGGGGCGTGCTCGCCATTTCGCTCAAGGGGGCGGGTGGAACCGGGCGGACCACCGAACTTGTGGTCTCGGCCGAGGTTTTCGACTGGAGCATGATGCTGTCGACGCCCGAGCTTGACGTACAGCCCGTCAAAGCGGCGCAGGCAAGGGCAATGACTGATACAACCGAAGAACGCATGAGCACCCGTAACGCAAAACAAATGGGCTGCAACGCTCCTCCCGAGCTAATTGCTATTCAAAGCTTACGGGGAAAAGCTGAATCCAAAGTTTACGAAATTGCTAATGCGAAGGCTCTAAATCGACTGTTTGAGAATTTTTATCAAGGCTGTTGCAGATTTCTCCAATGTGGTTTCATCAAAGCCTGAAAAACCGAGGATAAGCCCCTGACGCGGTGTCAGTTTCGTAAAAAGCGTCGATAGCGGATGAACCTCAATGTCAGCCTCTGCCAGAACGGATGCGAGATCTATGTCGCTTTGCCCGTCTGGCAAAGCTAGCAGCAAGGATAGTCCGGCAGGTGGGGCTTCAATTCGAAACAGGTCCGGTTCACCGGGTGCAAGTGCTGCTATGAGTTTACGGCGGCGCGAGGCATGGATGCGGCGCATACGTCTTATGTGCTGCGCAAAAGCTCCTGTTTCAATAAATGCGGCTAGAGCTGGCTGTGCCAGCGGCGAAGGCGCGGGAAACAAAGTCTGCCGCAATTCTCGAAATTGGGCCACTTTATGCGACGGCACGATCAGAAAACCGAGCCGCAAGAGAGGCGAGAAGACCTTGGAGAAGCTCCCGATATAAAGAATACGGTCAGGGTCCAGCGACAACAGTGCCGGGAGAGGCTGGCCTACATAACGATGCTCGCTATCGTAATCGTCCTCGATGATTATCGCGTCCCGTTCTCTTGCCCAGGCAATCAATTCCAGACGGCGCCCCAATGTCATGGTTACGCCTGTCGGGTGATGTCGCGCAGGTGTAACGAAAGCGCCGCGCGCATCGTCAGCCTTGTCCCGGCCGGCGGAAACGTCGAGGCCTGCGCCATCAACCGGCACAGGAATGATGTCGAGGCCATTGACACCCAGGATTTTGCGCGCCGGTGGATATCCCGGTTCTTCCATCCACAGCCTGTCGCCAGGGGCGAACAATGCTTCCCGGACGAGTGAAAAGGCGTCTGCGCTGCCGCCGGTTATGATGATCTGCTCCGGCGACACGATCATGCCGCGCCATTCGTGCAAATGCCGGGCCAACGATGAACGCAAAGGATAAAATCCAAATATATCGTCGCTGCTCAACAGGTCCGGGGAAGGCTTGCGCCAGATGCGCCCCAGTAGTTTTCCCCACTCATCGTGAGGGAAATGCTCGCTGTCGAACACGCCGAGGCGAAAGGGTTTCGGGTGCTCCTGATGAATCTGCGGCTGGCTTATTACGCGGACGGGCAGTTGATTTACGGTCAGGCTACTATCGGGAAGCTCCGCAGTGACATGGGTGCCCGACCCCAGCCGTCCCTCCAGATAGCCTTCGGCAATCAACTGATCGAATGCTGCGAGGACAGTTGTTCGCGACAAGCCCAGCTCCAAAGACAAGGCGCGGGTGGACGGCAGCCGGGCATTGGGCTTTAGCCGTCCAGCCAGAACGGCTTGCCTGATCTGCTCTACCAATTGGGCGGTAAGCGGAATATCGCTGGTGCGATCTATACCGAGTTCTGGAAGTGTATTGAAAATTGGCATCTTCGAAATCGCTTGAAGTGGCTATTTTATTAAGGCCACTATGCAGGCAATTTGGCCGGACATAAAGGAGAAATATCGGCCATGACGAAAGCCCCCACCGAACGCAGCCGCGTAAAGCGCCTGCACGAACGCGGCGCCTATGACGCAGCCACGGTTCATGCAATCATCGATGCCCAGCCTTTGGCGCATGTCGCCTATGTGTTCAACGGAACGCCCTATGTCACGCCCACGCTTGTCTGGCGAGAAGGCAATTTCATCTACTGGCATGGGTCGTCCGCCAGCCGAATGCTGGAAAGCTGCGATGAAGCTGAAGTCTGCGTCAGCTTTACGCTGCTCGACGGGCTGGTGCTTGCCCGATCCGCGTTTCATCATTCCTGCAATTATCGTTCGGTCATGGCTTTCGGGACAGCACGCAAGGTTTCGGAGGTCGCGATGAAGGAACATCACTTGCGCAGTTTCGTAAACGGCCTCTTTCCCGGCCGCTGGGAAGGACTGCGCCCGATAATGGCAAAGGAGTTGAAGGCCACCATGCTCCTCGAACTGGAACTGAACGAAGCCTCGGCGAAAGTCCGTTCGGGCCCGCCAAAGGATGACGAAGCCGATTATGCGCTACCGATCTGGGCAGGCGTCATTCCGATGACCACGCAGATGGGTGCGCCGATCGATGATGGACGCGTTTTGCCCGGCGTCGCCGCGCCGCAAGGCGTTACGCAGTTCGGATATGTGGCGGAAGCCGCCGAATAAACAGTCGGGATTTTAAGCAGGTCCGAGAAAGAGATGCGTCTCGGACTTTGCGATACCGTCCATCGCCCGGATACCTGTTACAAGCCGGTGAAATTCATTCATGTTGGGAACCTCGATCTCGGCGATCAGATCCCACGTTCCGTTGGTGGTGTTCACTGCTGAAAATCCGGGATTTTTACGCAATGTCGCGATCACGCTTTTGATGTTTCGTCCGGTGAGTTCGATCATCATGATGCCGCGGATCATGTCGGTCGAACCGTGGTCTTTCAGCCGGACCGTAAACCCTGCAATCACGCCTGAAGCGATCAGGCGTTCCATCCGGCTCTGAACCGTGCCCCGCGCCACCCCAAGAATGCTCGCAAGCGTCGGGATCGACGCGCGTGCGTTGATACGCAATTCCGAGATTAATCGCTGGTCCAGATCATCCATCGCCACATCGCCCTTTGACGATTTCGCCAATTTGATTGCGTTTATCGCAGATTACTGGACATTTCTATACAGAATTAGCGTTTTCGTTGATCCTTTGCTCCGTTAGCGTGCTTGAAAACAACAAGCCGGATAAGCAGCAACCCAACCGGCAAGGGGAATTCGGAGGTGGATCGATGGAGCTTTCTTTCTCCCGCGCCCGGATAACCGGGGCGCGACGGTCTTGTCCGTTCCGAATCTGTTTTCCCGAGAGCTTTGCCGCCGCCTGTCAGGCGTCGGTGATCTGGAAAGATGCGCCCGACCGGGCGTTCGGAACGGGCATTGCCCGTGATCGCGTTAGGGTCACCTAGGAGAAAACGAAATGAAAACTCTTCTGTCTTCACTTATTGCCGCGGGCATCGGTGCGTTGATGATGCTTGCACCTGCTCATGCTGACGATCTCGAAAAGGTCAAGCAAAGCGGCGAATTGCGTATCGGGATGAGCGGCGTTTTTCCGCCATTCAGCTTTGTTGACGGCCAAAACCAGGTTGTCGGCTTTGACGTCGATATTGGCACGGAAATCGCCAAGCGCCTTGGTGTGAAGCCAATTGTCGTAACCACTGCGTTCGATGGTATTATTGCGGGTCTGCGCGCGGGCAAGTTCGACGTGGTCGTCGGCAGCATGAGCATCACCCCGGAGCGTGAAAAGGCCGTCGATTTTGCTGGCCCATACTACCGCGGTGGCCGAGGAATCTTCGTGGCCGAAGCTTCGCCAGTCAAGACCATGGACGAACTGAAGCAGGGCAAAACCATCGCCGTTACACTTGGCGAAACCAGCGACAAGTGGGCGCGCGAGCAGGGCGGCTGGACGGTTCGCACCTATAAGGGCATTCCGGAATTGCTGCTCGAGCTTCGCTCGGGCCGTGTAGACGCCATTGCTTCGGATGATATCCCGATCCTGATCGCCATCAAGGAAAGCGGCGAAAAGGTTCGCCAGCTCGACACCCCCGAGCTTCAGGGCACCGACAATGTCGGCATTGCTCTGCGCAAGGGGAATCCCGAACTGAAGGATGCGATCAACAAGGCCCTCGACGACATGAAGGCCGACGGCACCTACGAGAAAATCTCCATGAAGTGGATCGGTCGCGACATCCGCTAACCCTATGGAACCCTTGCCGGGGCGACAGTTAGAATGAACGTCCCGGCAACATATCTTTCCGGCTTGGTTGTCCAGACAGGAAAGGGGAGATGATGAATTTCTCTTTGATGGCGGAGGTCTTTCCATATTTTCTGGAGGCCGCCCTGATTACCGTCGAAATCTCGGTGCTCGCCATTCTTATCGGTTTGAGTGTCGGTGCACTTGCCACTGCCGCGAAACTGTCACGCTTCTGGCCATTGCGTTTCATCGGAACGGCTTACGTGAGCGTGTTTCGCGGCACACCGTGCCTGTTGCAACTTTTCGTTCTTTATTTCGGCGGACCGCAGATCGGCATCAACCTTGAGCCCTTCGCTGCCGGTGCCATCGGTCTCGGACTCAATATCGGCGCCTATTACGCCGAAGCCATGCGAGGCGCCATTCTGACGGTGGATGGCGGCCAGAACGAAGCTGCTCGCTCCATCGGCTTCAGCAGCGGGCAGTCCATGCGCTTTGTGGTGCTGCCGCAGGCAGCCCGCCTCATGATCCGCTCTCTGGGGGTCAACACGGTGATGCTGATCAAGGGTTCCGCCCTGGTTTCGGCGATTTCCGTCGTTGAATTGACCTATACGGCCCAACGTTTCATCGGCTCGACCTATCGTCCGTTTGAGATTTTCGGCATCGCCGCCGCCATTTACATGGTCCTCATCTATATCGTTGCACGCTTCGTCGATTTTCTCGAAGCCCGCTATGCGCTCAAATAGGCGGTGATTTCATGCAACTCGATTTTTCCATCGTCCCGCCCTATACCGAACTCCTGATGACCGGCGTCTGGTGGACGCTTATCATTGCAGTGTCGTCATCGATCGTCAGCTTCTTCGGCGGCATCGCCTTTGCCTTGCTTGTTCTCTACGGACACTGGCTGGTGCGTTATCCTGTCCGCTTCTTCATCTGGCTTTTCATGGGAACCCCGCTGCTTTTGCAGCTCTTCCTGCTCTATTACGGCCTCTCGCAGATCGGCATCAACATTCCTGCCGTGTGGACCGGTATTATCGGCCTTGGCCTGCATTTTGCGGTCTATAATTCCGATCTGTTCCGCACGGCGATCCTGACTGTCGATCCGGGGCAGAATGAGGGCGCACGTTCGTTGGGTTTCGGCAGCGCCCAGACCTTGCGCTACATCATCGTGCCACAAGCCGTTCGCAATGCGCTGCCGCAGGTGGGCAATAATCTGATTGCTCTTCTGAAAGACACGGCGCTTGTGTCGGTAATCGGCATTACCGAGCTGGTTCACGCATCGCAGCAGGCGATCAGCGAAACCTACAGCCCGTTTGAATTCTATATCACTGCCGCAGTGATCTTCTACGTACTCAATCTCATCCTGGAAGCCGGATTGCACTGGATGGAAAAGAAAGTCGAGGCTTACCGATGAGCAACAGCAAACCCATGGTGGAAGTGCGCGATGTCCACAAGGCTTATGGCGCACTCGAGGTTCTCAAAGGCATCAACCTGTCGGTTGAACGCGGCCAGATCATCGCCATTATCGGTCCTTCCGGTTCCGGTAAAAGCACGCTGCTTCGCTCGATCAATCATCTGGAAACAGTCAATTCAGGCCAGATACTGCTGGATGGTGTTCAGGTAAACCAGCCATTGAGCGGACGTGCCTTCGAGCGGCATATCAATGCCGTGCGCCAGCAAATGGGCATGGTTTTCCAGCACTTCAACCTGTTTCCGCATCTCAATGTGATGGAGAACATCACGCTTGGGCCTATCAAACTGAAGGGCAAGAGCAAGCAGGAAGCACAGGAACTGGCCGTTTCGCTTTTGAAGAAAGTCGGTCTGGCCGACAAGGCTTCAATGTATCCGTCGCGTCTGTCAGGCGGACAGAAGCAGCGTGTGGCAATCGCCCGCGCGCTTGCCATGCAACCGAAGGTCATGCTGTTTGACGAAGCGACTTCAGCGCTCGATCCGGAGCTGGTCGAGGAGGTCAATCAGGTCATGAAACAGCTCGCGCAGGAGCATATGACCATGCTGATCGTGACCCATGAAATGCGCTTTGCCGCTGAAGTTTCCGACAAGGTGCTGTTCATGGACAAGGGCGTGGTGGTCGAGGAAGGCAAACCGGACGTGATCTTCACCAATCCGGAAAATGAAAGAACGAGAGCGTTCCTGAGAAAGCATCTCAACCAGTAAATCGACGCTAAACCAGATTGTGAAGATCCGTCTGTGCCTTGCCCAAGGTACGGAGACGGAGAACTATTGAGCGAGGAAAGACCGTGGCAAGCCCCAATGAATGGAATCCGACGGAACGGGTGCGAGAACTCTCCTATCGCATGGTGAAATGGCCAAGCGAAACCGGAACACCGGACGAGGCAGCGTTCGGCCCGAAGCTTGCCGAGCTCTTGCGCGAGATTCCCTATTTCCAGAAAAATCCCGACGATATTGCCGTCATCGACAGTCATGGTTTCCCGATGACCAAAAACGTCATCGCGGTCGTTCGCGGCAGGGGACGGCGGACTTTGGCGCTGGCTGGCCATTTCGACGTGGTGGAGACCGGCAATTATCGCGATTTGAAGCATTTGGCTTTTGAACCGGACGCCTTGCTGGAAGCGCTTCTGGCAGATCTTACCAGTCGACCTCTCGCACCGAACGAGGAAAAGGCTCTCGCCGATTTTCAGAGCGGAAACTATGTCCCCGGACGCGGCATGCTCGACATGAAGAGCGGGGTTGCCGCCGGTATCGCTGTATTGGAACGTTTCTCGCAGCAGCCGGATCGGGAAGGCAATCTGATCCTGTTCGCCACCCCTGACGAAGAGCGCGGGTCGCGCGGAATGCGCAGTCTGCGCGACGCCCTGCCGGAACTTGCCGAACGCTGGGGCCTCGATATCGTTGCCGGTATCAATCTGGATGCAACAAGCGATCAGGGTGACGGCGCAGAAGGCCGCGCCATCTATCGTGGTACCATCGGCAAACAGCTTCCCTTTGCTTTCGTGGTCGGGCAACCGTCCCATGCGAGCTATCCGTTCGAAGGTGTCAGCGCGCATCTCATCGCGTCGGAAATCATGCGAGCGGTCGAAGCCAATGCGGCTCTCTGCGACGCGGGTGACGGTGAGGTTTCGCCGCCTCCTATCTGCCTTGAAGCGCGGGATTTCCGTGGTGGTTATGAAGTGACCACGCCGGAACGGACGTGGGTTGCATTCAACTGGCTGACCCATTCCGTCTCGCCCGACGCATTGTTCCAGCGGTTCAAGGCGGTTGTGGGCGAGGCTCTGGATCGTGCAATCACCCATTTCAATGTCGAGGCGAGCCGGTTTGCAAAGCTGGTCGGCAGCGAGGCGAACGTCAATCACAAGGGCCGAATTCTGACCACAGCGGAGTTGCGCGAGGAGGTTCGGCGCGTCGGCGGCGATGCGGCGCTGGAACGGATCGCGGTGCTTGAGGCTGAACTTTCAAGCAGCGACAACCCGCTTCTCATTACGCGGGAACTTGTGGACCGTATGGTCGCTGAGGCGCGTGTTACCGGCCCGACGGTGATTATCGGCTTTGGAAGTCTCGTCTATCCGCATGTTCGCATGGGAGATGAAACGGCAGAGGAACAGCGTTTTGCTGAAGCTCTGGAAACCGCACGTTTGGAGGCGGAGCGTCAGTTCGATACGACAATCCGGTATCGTGAAATCTTTGCCGGTATTTCCGATATGAGTTTCTTCGGTCATATGCCGGATGCGGCGGATAGTGAAGTCATCGCGGCCAACACACCGGCAGCGCAGTTCATAGACCGCGCCAATCCGAAGGCGCTTTCGTATCCTGTGGTGAACATCGGTCCATGGGGCCGCGAGTATCATCAGCGGCTGGAACGGGTCTACGCTCCCTATGCCTTCACGGTGCTGCCGCAGTTTCTTTATGACATAGCCGCACGCTTCCTAAAGGCCGGCGGATAAACCAGTGTGGGGCTACCCGAAGGATATGGATTCCGACAAGCTCGTATTGAGCTGCGTGAAACGGCGTGCTGATCGAGTCCGGCGCGCCGTTTTTCTGAAGCGACGGCCGTCCATGCCGCCTGTTCCGCCCGCGTTGCGGAAGGTATAGAGCTGCTGGCCCGGCGAATGTGGCAAATCTTGTAATTTTCGGAACGCTTGGGTTCAGCCTGAGTTCATGTGGATTACGATAACGGATTTGTGAAGTCGCCGGAATTTGTCCCAATTCAGTGGGTACCGCTGGCGGCGTGCAGTGTCTTTGCCTGCGAATCCGGGGCAGACGCACATCAATTCTGCCTTCCAGAAGGAGAAGGATATATGTCTATTCGTTCGAAGCTTCTTGCCACGGTGGCGGTGCCGGTTCTCTCGGCCTCCATTCTCGCGCAGCCCGTGCTCGCGGATACCCTGACGGCTCCAATCCTGTTGGCACAGGAGAACGGAAACCAGCCGTCCGATGAGCAATTGCTGCAGCAACAGCGCGAGGCCGACGAACAGCAAAAGGCGGCGGAGGAAGAAGCGCGCCGGGCTGAGGAGCAACAGCGTGCTGCCGAGCAGGAAAACCGTCGGCAGGAGGAAGAACAACAGCAGAAAGCGGCTCAGGAAGAAGCCCAGCGTCAGGCGGAAGAGCAGAAGCGTGCTGAAGCAGAGGCTCAGCGCCAAGCAGAGGAACAACAGAAGGCAGCAGAGCGCGAGGCGCAGAAGCAGGCCGAAGAACAGGCCAGACAGGCTTCCGAGCAGAAAAAAGCCGAGGAAGAGGCGCAACGTCAGAGCGAACGGCAACAGAAGGCTGCGGAAGAAGAAGCGCGGCGGCGCGCCGAAGAACAGAAGAAGACCGAGGAAGAGCCTGCTCGCAAGGCCACTCAGTCTCAGGAACAGGCCGCGCCCGTCGAAAAGCCGGTGAAGGAAGCTCCAGCAGTTGAGCCGGAAGTGAACCCCGAACAGCCTGCACCCGAAAAGCCGAACAATGATACTCCGGCTCCGCAAGCGGAAAAGCCAGTCAAGCAACCGGCAGAAGCATCTCCGGCGGTGCCTCAGCAGAAAGAACCGGTAGAAGAATCCATCGTTGAACATCCCGAAGAAGTTCCCCCGCAGGAACCGCAAGCAACAGAGTCTCCGCAGAATGATGCTCGGCCCGCACAGCCGGTTGAACAGCCACAACCGGCCAAGGACCAGCAAAAGCCAGCGCCGGAAATAGTCGACCAGCGCTCGACCGAAGAAAAGCAAGAGATTGCCAAGGATCCCACGAAAACCGACGACACGGTTGTCTTGCCGGTTGAAAACGGCGCCGCCATTCTCGACAGCGACAAGGATGCCGACAATTCCGGGGGAAGCCAGTCGCGTGAAGAGCGCCGCAAGCAGCGCGAGCAGCAGCGCTCCGCTGAGGAAAACACACCGCCGCCCGCAAACGATGCGGCTGCGCAGGTCGCTATTCCGGAAGAGGTTAAGGCAGCGCTGCCGCAGAAGATCGAGGCAAATCTCAAGGAAGAGGGCACTCGTATCAAGGACGCGCCCGTCTTTGCCGTGCCGGAAACCACCAATATCGTCAACAACACCGTGGTCAACAATACGGTCGTCAACAATACGACAGTGAATAACGTGACGAATAATGTCACGAATGTCAAAGTAATCGAGGAAGTGGATAATCGCGTTATCCTCGACGTGGGAGACCGCATTTTCGTGCGCGGCGATGATCGCCCGAGGCTGCGCCGCGACGCCGAGCAAACCTATTATGATGAATTGCCCCGCGGACGCACCCGCGAAACCATAGTTCGCCCAGGCGGGAACCAGATCGTCACGATTTATGATCGTTACGGCGATATTCTTCAGCGCTCCCGTATTGATCGCGACGGCAACGAATATTTGATGATCTATGCGCCTGAATATGATGAGAATCCGCGCGCTTCGATCATCGATGTTGGCTATGAACTGCCCCCGATGCGCCTGACCGTGCCGGTAAGAGATTATATCATTGACGTTGCGGACGATCCGGACCGCGATTTCTACGACTTTCTCGCCATGCCGCCGGTGGAGCGCGTGGAGCGGGTCTATACAATAGATGAAGTTCGTCACTCTGCCCGTTTGCGTGACAAGGTGCGCCGCATCGATCTGGATACGATCCACTTCGCGACGGGCAGCGCCGAGGTTTCGATGTCGCAAGCCAAGACCTTGCGCAAGGTTGCGACTGCCATGCAAAAGGTACTGGCAAAGGACCCGGGCGAGACCTTCTTTATCGAAGGACATACCGATGCGGTCGGGTCGGATCGCTCAAATCTGGTCCTGTCGGACAAGCGCGCTGAATCCGTCGCCAGCCTTCTGACGGAAGTTTATGATATCCCGGCCGAAAATCTCGTGACACAGGGCTACGGCGAACGCTTCCTCAAAATTCGCACGCAGGCAGCAGAACAGGAAAACCGCCGCGTCACGATCCGTCGCGTGACGCCGCTTGTCCGCCCGGTTGCACAACGTTGAACAAAAATACCCGGATGCAGTCCTCGCGTCCGGGTATTTCCGTGGAATTGATGTGGGTCAGGCAGTCTTGGGCTGGGCCGCGCTTACTTGCGCGAGCAACAGTTCGCTCACCGGGCGCGGCTTGACTGCCTCAATCTGCACCATGAGTTCCGCGATTTTCTCCGCTTCGCAGACACCGCACTCGTAAATCTGTATGATTTCTCGTGCCATCTCGTCTTTATGGGGAGAGGTGATGGGGCAGCGCGCCAACGCTTCGCACGATTTCACATAAGCCGCTTGCAGCTTTTCCAATTCGGCGGGTTTGAAGCGCCCCAAGTAGTAGTCTCTCGTAAATGGCATGCTATGCATTCCGCATGTGGCTGGCTGACAGATCACTCCACCCGCCGCCTATAATCCGCGCAATCAACTCTATTAAATATAGCCGATTGCAAAACTTTATATGCAAGAATTGTTTACTTTATGTAAAATATTGATCTGTGGCAAGTGCGTGGGAATTACATAGCTGTCCTTCGTCCGGTCGTTTCAGACCGCAGACTGACCTCAAGTACGTGTGAGTTCGAGCTGGGCTACGATTTCCGCAATTTTTTCCGGATCGTATTCACCGGCTTCATATGTACTTATGATCACACGCGCCAGTGTTTCCTTATCATCGTGGGTGGTGGGACACCGATCCAGAAAAGCGCAACAACGATTATAGGCGGCCTGAAGCACCTGAAGATCGCCGGGCGCATATGTTCCTTGATATCTATTACCGCGAAATGGCATTGGGGGCCTCCCCGTTTTACTGATTGAACCGCTAATTTGAGGGGAAAGCAACCAATCGTTTTGTGACGGAGCTATCAGACGCATCACGATAGTTTTTTTTTGGCAAAGGCGCTTTTCCCGATACAAAGAACGATAAACACCGGTCCCCCTATCTCGGCTGGAAAAGCGCTGTAAGTTCGTTGAAAGCTGGTTGAAAGCTTGCCTGCGCTAACCATTCAACACCGATTGAGGAATCGGGATCAGGAGGAGCCCGGCTTTGCCGGGTCGACAAGAGCTCTCGGAGGAGCATAAATGAAAATCTCTATCAATTCATGCCGTCATCTGTTTGGCGCGGCCGTTATTGGTGGCGCGATGGTGTTTGGCGCAGGCGCGGCCCATGCAGAAAAGCTGACCGTGATCGTGGGCGGCATGGAAAAGCAGATTTACCTTCCCGCAGTGCTGACGGAAAAGCTCGGCTATTTCAAGGATGAGGGTCTTGATGTCGAGCTGATCAACAGCCGCGCTGGCGTGGATGCGGAAAACGAGCTTTTGGCCGGTGCGGCCCAGGCCGTCGTCGGTTTTTACGATCACACGATCGACCTCCAATCGAAAGGCAAGTTCATCCAGTCCATCGTCCAGTTCAGCCAGGCGCCGGGGGAGGTGGAGCTGGTATCCAGCAAATATGCCGACCAGATAAAGTCACCAGCCGATTTCAAAGGGCATACGCTTGGCGTCACCGGTCTCGGCTCTTCCACTGATTTCCTGACCCAGTATCTTGCCATGCGCAATGGCTTGAAGCAGGGCGATTACACGCTGCTGCCGGTCGGAGCGGGCAATACATTCATTGCTGCTTTCAAGCAGGATGCCGTGCAGGCCGGGATGACCACCGAGCCGACCGTCGCCAATATGCTCAAAAGCGGCGATGCCAAGGTGCTGGTCGATATGCGCACGCCGGACAAGACCATCGAGGCGCTCGGCGGCCCCTATCCGGCAGCATCGTTCTATGTGCAGAGCGCCTGGCTTGAAACGCACAAGGAAGATGCGCAGAAGCTTGCCAATGCTCTGGTCAAGACCATGCGCTACATCGCTTCGCACAGCGCCGAAGAAATCGCCGACCAGATGCCCAAGGATTATTATGTCGGCGACAAGGACCTTTATGTGAAGGGACTTGCCGAGGGCAAGGCGCAGTACACGCCGGATGGCCGGATGCCGAAGGATGGCCCAGAAACCGTGCTCAAGGTTCTGGCAACTTTCAAGAAGCCGCTTCAGGAAAAGCAGATCGACCTGTCGAAGACCTTCACGACCGAGTTCGTGGACAAGGCCAACGCGACGCTCGACGCTGCGAAGTAAGCCGCTCGACTGACGTTCGCATCAACGTCAGTCCCGCTGCCTTCAACAAATTCAACTGCATTGCAGGCGCGCAATAACAAATTATTGCGCGCGGGCGGTGCCACGTTCCGCGAGGACCCCATGCTGATGGAAGCCCCTAAGACCATTGCGCGTGAGAAAGCTGCTGCAATCGCGCTCAACAATGTGACCCGCCGTTTCGTCACCCCCGATGGCAAGATGATGACGGCGTTGCGCGATTTCACGATGAATGTCGCGCAAGGTGAATTTGCCTGTGTCGTCGGCCCGACCGGCTGCGGCAAGTCAACGACGCTCAATCTTGTAACTGGTCTCGCCAAGCCAAGCGCAGGCGAGGTTCGCCTGATGGGGAAGCCGATCGAAGGCATCAGCCGCGATATCGGTTTCGTGTTTCAGGCAGATGCACTTTTTCCCTGGCTCAATGTCATCGACAATGTGAGCGCCGGTCCGCGCTATCGCGGCATGGGCAAGGAAGAGGCTTATGAAAAGGCACGCAGCTGGATCGCCCGCGTCGGCCTGGCCCGCTTTGAAAAGCACTATCCGCACCAATTGTCCGGCGGCATGCGCAAGCGCGTGGCGCTGGCGCAGACCTTTATCAACGAGCCGAAAATCCTGCTCATGGATGAACCGTTCAGCGCGCTCGACGTGCAGACGCGCACGCTGATGCAGGGTGAGTTGCTCGATCTCTGGCAGCAGTCTGGCGCATCTGTCATTTTCGTCACGCACGATCTTGAGGAAGCCATTGCGCTGGCTGACAAGGTCTATGTGCTGACCGCCGGTCCCGCCACGGTCAAGAGTGTCTATGACATCGATATTCCGCGCCCTCGCGTCATGGAAGACATCCGCTACGACAGCCAGTTTGTCGATATCGCCAAGGTCATCTGGGACGATTTGCGCGAGGAGGTGCAGATCGGCCAGAAGCGCGTCCTGGCGAACGGAAACTAGAGCGCATTTCGATCCGATAAATCAGATCGGCGCTCTAATGGTTTGTTTTTACGCGCATCTTGTCCGAAAACCGTTTCACACTTTTCGGGATGCGCTCTCATCGGAGAATACGATATGACAACACAAACTCTCTCCGCGTCAGTAAACTTGCAGGCGAATGCAAGTGGTGAAGAGCTTGCACGCACCGAAGCAAAGTTTCGCGCCGATGTGCGCCGCCGCCGCACGGTGGTTATTCTCGTGCGCCTGGCCATTCTCGTCGCCGTTCTGGGCGGCTGGGAACTGGGTGCACGCACCGGCCTGATCGATCCATTCTTCTTCGCAAGCCCCTCTGGCATTGCCGACCAGATATGGATATGGGTCACCGAAGGCACCTCACAGGGACCGCTTTCCGAACAGATCATCGTCACGCTTGAGGAAACAGCGCTCGGCTTCCTGATCGGCGCGGTGGGCGGCGTCATCTGCGGCATTCTGCTTGGCCGCAACAAGTTCCTTGCCGATGTGTTCTCGATCTATATCAAGATCGCCAATTCCATCCCGCGCGTCGTGCTGGGTTCAATCTTCATCATTGCGCTCGGTCTCGGCATGGCCTCCAAGGTGGCGCTCGCCGTCGTCATGGTGTTCTTTGTGGTCTTCGCCAATGCGTTTCAGGGCGTACGCGAAGCCGACCGTTCGCTGATCGCCAATGCGCAGATTTTGGGTGCATCGCGATCGCAGATCACGCGCACCGTCATCGTGCCGTCGGCCATGAGCTGGATTCTGGCAAGCCTTCATGTGAGTTTCGGTTTCGCGCTCGTCGGCGCGGTCGTCGGTGAGTTTCTCGGTGCCAAGAAGGGCGTCGGCCTGATGATTTCAACAGCACAGGGCACGTTCAATGCCAATGGTGTCTTTGCAGCCATGGTCATTCTGGCGGTCCTGGCGCTTGTGGTGGAATACATCATCACACTGGTCGAAAACCATCTGGTGAAATGGCGTCCGCAGGCGCTTTCCGAACAGGGAAGCTGATAGCCGGATAAAGCCAATTGCGTCAGGCGGCGGGCAAGGTGACAGTCACCGTAAGCCCGCCGCCTTTCGTTTGCGAAAGCGCGACATGGCCACCCGCTGCATCCGCGACCTCGCGCACGATGGCAAGGCCGAGCCCGCTTCCATCCGCGACCGTGCCTGGAACACGATAGAAACGTTCGAAAACATGTTCATATTCGCTCGTCGGGATGCCGGGCCCGTTGTCTTCGACCCGGATATGGATTGTCTGCCCATCCTGATCGACCGCAAGTGTTACCCTGGCGCCTTCGGGCGTATAGGTGAGGGCGTTGTCCACCAGATTGACGATCATCTCGCGCAGCATCGTGCCATCGCCGGAAATGATCGGCTTGGTTCCCTTAAGCTCGAACCCGAGATCGATCTTGCGGTCGAGTGCCTTGCCGGCGAGGCTTTCCAGAATTTGCGGTCCCGCTTTGGCAAGATCGACACGATCGGCGCGCGGGCGCCTGCTGCCGGGTTCCGCACGCGACAGCGTCAGCAATTGTCCGGCCAGCCTGGATAGCTGCATGGCCGTTTTCTTGATGCCCGCCAGAACCTCCTTGCGGTCATGTTCATCCGCTGCCCGTTCAGCAAAGCTGGCCTGTGTAGAGAGCGTCGCAAGCGGCGTGCGCAACTGATGGGCCGCATTCTGGATGAAACGGTGCTGTGCCGACATTTGCCTGCGCACTCGTTCCATATATTGGTTCAGCGCCGTGACGAGCGGTCGAAGTTCGGTCTGGACCGTCCGCGGATCAAAAGGCTCCAGTTCGGAAATGCGATTGCGGACTTCATTGCGAAGCCGGATCAGCGGACGCAACACAAAGCGCAAGCCCAACAGCGACAGGGCTCCGGCGACGACGATGAGCAGCGATTGCTCCAGCACGGAGTTCAGCCACAGTTCCCGCTGCATGGCTGTATAGCCCGCAAGCGTCACGCCCACGACGACATCGACCGTCTGCGGCAGATCGGGCGGCGCTGCAACGGGATGGCGCAGAACGACCAGACGCAATGGATGATTGCGATAGGTGCCCTTATAATGAAGCGGATCGTAATTGGCGATCTCGGTCGGCTTCGGCAAATCGGGAAACCCCGCCAGCAGATGCCCATCGGACGTCTCGACACGATAATAGACCCGGTCGCCATATCCCGTTGAAAACATCTCCAGCGCCACTGGCGGAATGACGGCATCGATGGCATTGTGTGAAGCGGCGGTTGCTTCGCCGATGGCGCGGGCAGAAGCCGTCAGCATCCGGTCGGACACGATGCCTGCCATGTTTTCCGCGGCGCGCCATGCGGTCCACAGATTGATCCCGGCGACAACAAGCAGCGGGATCACGATCCATGAAACGAGTTGCGCGCGCAGGCTTTGGGAGAGGCGCGTGAACAGCTGTTTCATCTCAACTCGCTTCGCGCAAAAGATAGCCGAGTCCTCGCAAGGTTACGATTTCGGCTCGGCTACCCTCCAGCTTCTTGCGGAGCCGATGAATGTAAATCTCGATGGCGTTTTCGTCGGTCTCGCTGTCGAAATCGTAGATACCTTGAACAAGCGTTGTCTTGCTGACAGTGGTCCCGATGCGCCGCAAGAGCTGTTCCAGAACTGCATGTTCTTTAGGCGCAAGCGATAGCGGATCATCTCCAAGCGAGAACAGCCGGGTATTGGTGTCGAAACGTAAGAGGCCGCAGGTGACGACGGGCGCGGTTCGCTGGCTCGCGCGGCGAAGATGGGCACGGATACGCGCTTCGAGTTCGCTTAGCTCAAAGGGTTTCGCCAGATAGTCGTCAGCACCGGCATCCAAACCGCGGATACGACCGTCCAAACTGGCATTGGCCGTGAGGATGATGACAGGTACTTCGTTGCCCTTGCTGCGGACTTGTTCCAGCACATCGAACCCGGTTTTGTCAGGCAGACCGAGATCGAGGATCACCAGATCGTACTGGGTGAAGGCGAGCGCCTGTTCCGCATCGGCCCCATCGTGCACCGTATCGACGTTATAGTTCGACTGCTGCAGGCTTTTTGCCAGCCAGTTTGCGAGGGTGAGATTATCTTCGACGAGCAGGATGCGCATGGCTGACGATGATAGTGATTTCAGTCCCAGGTCAAGAAGCTTCGCCGTTGAATCGATGGATGAGGTGAATATCTTCCGGCTCGCGCTCGAAAAGCACAGGATCGGGCCTGGCTGCGATTTCCGCGCCCTGCTTCATATAGAAATCGATTGTCCGCCGCGTCGGCGTCGCAGAGATATAGAAACCTTTGGCACCTGCTTCCTTCGCTGCGGCCATGCTGTTCCGATAGAGTTCGCCCGCAAGGCCAAATCCACGGACTGCTTTGTCGACATGCATAAAACCGAGCTGATGGAATTCCGGATAGAGGCCGACGGGACGCACATCGGTAATCGCTATAGCAACCAAAGCACCATCCACTTCGGCACCCAGAAAAATGCCGTCGTGATCGTAGCAGTCGAGCAGGATCGGCGTGTAGATTTCCGCTTCGCCTTCCGGCCAACCGCGCACATCGTAGAACCTAGGCTCCAGCACAAGCTGACCGTCTTGCAGGCGATACATTTCCTCAATGATCTCGCTGCGATCGATATGCCAAATGTCCATCACTTCGCTTCTTCCAAGCGGACGTATGATAAAATTTGCGAGCTTCTTTGTCTGCACCATGGACGCTGCCCCGAAAGTTCAATTCGCGCACGCACTATCGCTTCATTCATCAATACTCAAGGGAAGCGTGCAGCCAGGATCAGACTTTCCAATTTGCAGTATGAAACATGCCATATTGCAAAAACTGGCGATAATTTTGACCACTATCGGGGCTACTCCTCGCCATTCGTCTCGGGTACTGCTCAGTACAGGTGCGAGGAGTATTGAGGCGTGCGGGAGGCGGAAGCCAACTTCGATCGGGAAACTGGACCGGAACGGCAAATAGAGGGCGGCAAACCGCCTGAAAATGTGCAATTTTGCTTCAACTTTCCGATCTGCCCTTGCAGGAGCAAGGCCCGAGTTCTATCAGCATCATCAAAAATTGCAGCCCAAGGGAAGGATCGGCAACCTTGATGCCGAAACCTGCAGCCGGCCACCATCTGGTGCGGCCGCGGTAAATGAGCGATGGAGCCAAATTGAAGAACCATCACGATATCTGGGATATCGTCGACGCCAAGAGCGCCGCATATTTTGAACTGAGCGATACGGTTTGGGATAATCCTGAAACAAACTACGAAGAATATAGATCGAGCGATGCCCACGCCGCAATGCTGGAAGCTGAAGGATTCCGCGTCGAACGCGGCATTGCAGGACTGCCAACGGCTGTCATGGGCGAAGCTGGTGAGGATGGGCCCGTCATCGCCATTCTGGGCGAATTCGATGCCCTGCCGGGAATGAGCCAGGTATCAGGGCTGACTGAGGAGAAACCTGTCGAGGCAGGCGGTCACGGACATGGCTGCGGCCACAATCTGCTTGGGGCGGGGTCGCTGCTCGCCGCATCAGCCGTGAAGGAATATCTCGCTGCACGGGGCATAAAGGGCCGCGTGCGTTATTATGGCTGCCCGGCGGAAGAGGGCGGTTCGGCAAAGGGTTTCATGGTTCGCGAGGGGCTGTTCGATGACGTCGATATCGCCTTCTGCTGGCACCCTGCACCATTCGCCGGCGTAAACGATCCGGTTTCGCTCGCCTGCAACGAGATCAATTTCCATTTCAGCGGCCGTGCAGCCCATGCCTCGGCATCGCCGCATCTTGGGCGCAGTGCGCTTGATGCGGTCGAGCTGATGAATGTCGGCGTGAACTATATGCGCGAGCATATGCCATCGACGGCTCGCATTCATTATGCCGTGACCGATACGGGCGGCTTTGCACCGAACGTCGTGCAGGCCAAGGCAACCGTGCGTTATCTCGTGCGCGCCCGCAGCCTGCCGGAAATGCAGACGCTTCTGGAGCGCGTCAAGAAGATCGCCGAGGGCGCCGCGCTGATGACCGAAACGACGGTCCGCAGCGAGATCGTTAGCGGCGATGCCGATCTGATCGGCAATACGCCGCTGGAGCAACTGATGCAGATGCAGCTTGAGCGTCTTGGCCCTCCGGACTTTGACGACCAGGACCGCGAAACGGCAAGCCGGTTCCAGAAAACGCTTTCAAAGGAAGACATTTCCGATGCCTTCCGCCGCTTCGGTGTCGAGCCCAAAGAGGGCCTTTCGCTTTGTGAAGATATCTATACGCCCTATAAGGGCGACAATACTCTCGTCGGCTCCACCGATGTGGGCAGTGTCAGTTGGGTTGTTCCGACAGTGCAGATGCGCGGTGCGACCTGCGCGATCGGCACGCCCCTTCATTCGTGGCAGATGGTGGCCCAGGGCAAGCTCCCGGCAGCGCACAAGGGCATGGCGCATGCCGCAAAGATCATGAGCAGCACGGCCATCGAACTGTTCCGAGATCCGGCGCAGATCGAGAAAGCAAAGCAGGATCACCAGAAACGGCTCGGCGGAACCGTTTTTGTCAATCCGATTCCAGACAGCGTTCAACCCGCTCTGCCCGAAAACGCGAAATAATGCAGACAGGCAGGCAGTTTTTGACATTCGAAATGACATTTAATCCCTCTATTCCCACAGGGCCTGACGCATCATGAAGCAGATGGGCTTTCTCGATATTCTGAGTTTCGGTCCGGATGGCTGGGGCTATGTGCTGATGATGGGCGCGCTTGTGAGCGTGGCGCTTGCGGTTCTGGGCTTTCTGCTCGGTGCCGCCATCGGCGTGTTTGCCGCCTGGGCGAAGATTTCCGGCGGGCGCGCTCTACGCGCGGTCGCTGACGGCTACACCACGATCATTCGCGGCATACCGGACCTTCTCGTCATCTATCTTTTCTATTTCGGCGGCAGCGCTGCCGTTACCGCTCTCGGCAAATATTTCGGCGCGGAAGGTTTTGTCGGCTTTCCCGGTTTTCTGGCGGGTGTGCTGGCCATCGGCATTTCCTGCGGTGCGCATCATACCGAGGTATTTCGCGGTGCATTCCGCGCCGTCTTCAAGGGCGAGATTGAGGCTGCAACAGCCTGCGGCATGGGCCGGATGCTGAAATTCCGCCGCATCATCGCGCCGCTTGCGCTGCGCCACGCATTGCCGGGGCTTGGGAATGTCTGGCAGGTTTCACTCAAGGAATCCGCTCTGGTGTCCGTTGCCGGAGTGGTAGAGCTTCTGCGCCAGGCGCAGATTGGCGCGGGCTCGACAGGCCTGCCCTTCAACTTCTTCCTCATTGCCGGGGCGCTCTACCTGCTGATTTCGTCGGTTTCCGGCGGGCTTCTGCAACTGGCCGAGCGCCACTTCTCGCGCGGTGTCAGGAGGGCAAAATGAACCTTGAATTCTATTCCGATGCGTTCTTCCAGATGGTGGGCGGCGTGCCGCTAACGTTGAAGCTTGCGGCAACGTCCATCGTGCTGGGCGCCGTGCTGGCCCTGTTTTTTGCCCTGATGCGCCTGTCAGGCATCACGGTGCTGGACTGGATCGCCCGCATCTACGTCTTCGTGTTTCGCGGAACACCGCTTCTGGTGCAAATATTCATCATCTACTACGGTCTCAGCCAGTTTCCGGCCATTCGCTATTCGTTCCTGTGGCCGATCCTGCGCGAACCCTACTGGTGCGCGATCATCGCGCTGACATTGAACAATGCGGCCTATGCGAGCGAGATCATCCGCGGCGGCCTGCTGTCAGTGCCGCACGGCCAGATCGAAGCTGCAAAAGCCTGCGGCATGTCGTCCATCACCTGCTTCCGCCGCATCGTCATGCCGCTTGCGATCCGCCAGGCGCTGCCCGGTTACGGCAATGAGATGATCTCGATGATCAAGGCGACCTCGCTTGCGTCGATCATCACGCTCATGGAAGTGACCGGCATCGCGGCAAAGCTGATCGCTGAGAGCTATAGGGCCATAGAAATCTTCGTGATCGCCGGTGCGATCTACCTTGCCATCAACTTCGTACTGACGCGCTTGCTGATGTTCGCGGAATACAGGCTCACCCCTTATCTGCGCCAGCCAGTCGTCAAGGTCTCATCCGAAGGACAAACATCGTGAGCAAAAACGTTTCCCCCAATGCACCGGTAGCGCTGAAAGTCGAAAACCTGCGTAAGAGCTTCGGTACGAATGAAGTGCTCAAGGGCATTTCGCTTGAAGCACGCGAAGGTGAGGTCATTTCGATCCTCGGTTCTTCTGGTTCCGGCAAGTCGACTTTTCTGCGCTGCATCAATCTGCTGGAGACACCTTCGTCAGGCACGGTCACGGTTTCGGGCGAAACCATCCGGATGGCGAAAAATGCGAAGGGCGAAGCCTATCCAACGGACAAGAAGCAGGTTTCGCGCATTCGTTCGGAACTGGGCATGGTGTTCCAGAGCTTCAATCTGTGGTCCCACAAGACCATTCTGGAAAACATCATCGAAGCGCCGATCTATGTGCAGGGTCGTCCGCGCGCGGAATGCGTGGCGGAAGCAGAAGCTCTGCTGGCGAAGGTTGGCATTGCAGACAAGCGTGATTTCTATCCGGCCCATCTTTCGGGCGGACAACAGCAGCGCGCCGCGATTGCCCGTGCGCTGGCGATGAAGCCGAATGTCATGCTTTTCGATGAGCCGACTTCTGCGCTCGACCCGGAACTGGTCGGTGAAGTTTTGCGCGTCATGCGCGGTCTGGCCGAAGAAGGCCGCACCATGCTGGTGGTGACCCATGAAATGGGCTTCGCGCGCGATGTTTCCAACCGGGTCGTGTTTTTCCATCAGGGTCTGGTGGAGGAAGACGGCAAGCCCGAAGACGTGTTCGCCAACTCGAAGTCGGAACGCTTCCGCAAATTCATCAGCCACGAGAACGCTGCCTGATTACCGAAATTCTGCATTCCGGCACAAGCCGGACAGAAACACCCGCAATAGGATAAATGTCATGAAGACCATCGGACTTTTCAAAGCCGTGTTCATTTCCGCCCTTGCTCTGACAAGCATTCCGGCTCATGCCGAGGAAAAGAAGTGGACGAAGATCACCATCGCCACCGAAGGCGCTTTCCGCCCTTACAACTTCACCAAGCCCGATGGGTCGCTGGATGGCTACGAAGTCGAACTCTACAAGGACCTCTGCGCCCGCATGAAGGTCGAGTGCACGATGGTTGCGCAGCCTTTCGACAGCATCATTCCCGCGCTCAATGCCGGCAAGTTCGATGCAATCATGGCTGGCCTCACGGCAACGCAGAAGCGCGAAGAGACCATCAGCTTCTCGGTATCCTACGGCCTGACGCCCCAGACCTTTGCAACGCTGAAGGACAGCCCTTACGCAAAGCTGCCGCATACCGGCGAAACCCTTTATCTCGCCAAGGATGAAGCTGCCGCGCAAAAGGCAATCGATGACGTATCGGCTGAAATCAAGGGCCGTACCGTCGGCGTTCAGACCGCTTCGCTGGGCCTGACGCTGCTCGACAAATACTTCAAGGACAATATCGACATCCGCGAATACAAGACCACCGAACAGCACGATCTCGACCTGAAGTCGGGCCGTGTCGATCTGGTTGTAGCTTCGCTCGCTTATCTCACCGACGCTGCCAAGAAGCCGGGCAATGAAGACATCGTCATGACCGGTCCTTTCTTCAAGGGTGGCATTCTGGGTCGTGGCGTTGCCGTCGGCTTGCGCAAGGACGATGCCGAGCTGAAGAAGATGTTCGATGAAGCCATCGAAGCAGCAAAGGCTGACGGCACCATCAAGCGCCTGTCGGAAAAGTGGTTCGGCTTCGACGTTACGCCGTAATTTCTATACCATATGCAAAGCGCCGCCCCCGGGCGGCGTTTTCATGCGTGCAAACCTTCACATCAAACCGGCGAGCGCTTATAAGTTCGCCAGAAATTTATAAGAGCCACAATGAGCTGTGAGAATGTGATGGTAAAGATCGGTTTCGTGACTGTTTCCGACCGTGCAAGTCGCGGTGAATACGAAGATCTGAGCGGCCCAGCCATGGAAGCATGGATAAAGAGCGCCGTCGTCACACCTTATGAAACAGTCCGCCGCGTCATTCCCGATGGCTTGGAATCGGTGCGCGACGCGCTTACCGATCTTTGCGACAACGAAGCTTGCGATCTCATCCTGACCACAGGCGGCACGGGCCCAAGCCCGCGCGATGAAACGCCGGAAGCCATGCAGGCCGTCCTGCATAAGGAACTGCCCGGTTTTGGAGAACTGATGCGCCGCGTCAGCCTTGAACAGACCCCGACCGCGATCCTGTCCCGCCAGACGGCAGGCAGTCGCGGCAAGAGCTTCATTCTCAATCTACCCGGCAAACCGGCATCTATCGCCATGACCTTGCAAGCGATTTTTCCGGCGGTGCCTTATTGTCTCGACCTTATTGGAGCGGGGCGTATCGATACCGATCCGGCGGTCGTAAAGGCTCATCGGCCGGGTTGAGACACCACCCGCAGCCATTTTGCGCCGCTATTAGAATACATCATATTCCTGCTGTCGCGACGAAAATGCGCAACCCAGCTTTGCGCTTTTGCATGATTTCCTGACTTGCTTTTCCCTCAGCCCGGACTGAATAATAGGGAAAAAGAAGGGGAATTCAGTGAAGCCATTCGACGAGATGCTCAACCATGGCGGGAATATCCGCCAGCCTTATGAATTTCTCAAGCAATGGCTCGACCAACAGGACCCGCACAAACTTCTGCAGAAAAGCGATGATGCCGAAAGCGTTTTCCGCAAGACGGGCATAACCTTTGCCGTCTATGGCGATCAGGAAGCGGGTGAGCGCCTTATTCCATTCGACATCATCCCGCGCATCATTTCAGGGCAGGAATGGCGGCGTCTGTCGCAGGGCATCGAGCAGCGAGTGATGGCGCTCAATGCGTTTCTCGATGACATCTACCATCGTCAGGAGATCGTCAGGGCAGGGCGCATTCCTAAAGAGCTGATTTCCAAGAATGAAGCCTTCCTTCCGGAAATGATCGGCTTCCGCCCGCCGGGTAACGTCTACACCCATATTATCGGCGTCGATATCGTGCGCACAGCCGAAAACCAGTTTTATGTGCTGGAAGACAATGCCCGCACGCCATCCGGTGTTTCCTATATGCTCGAAAACCGCGAGACGATGATGCAGCTCTTTCCGGAGCTGTTTCAGAACGTCAAGGTTCGCCCGGTCGAGAATTATCCGCAATTGCTGCGCCAGTCACTGGCAAGCGTTGCCCCTCCCGGCACGCAGGATGTTCCGACCGTCGCGGTGCTGACGCCGGGCATCTACAACTCCGCCTATTTTGAACATGCATTTCTTGCCGACCAGATGGGTGTCGAGTTGGTCGAGGGAAGCGATCTGCGTGTCGTGGATGGGCGCGTTGCTATGCGCACGACCCAAGGTTATCGCGCTATCGACGTGCTTTATCGGCGAGTGGATGATGCGTTTCTCGACCCGCTGACATTCAGACCGGATTCCACACTCGGCGTTGCCGGTATCATGGATGTCTACCGGGCAGGGAATATCACGATTGCCAACGCACCGGGAACCGGCATCGCCGACGACAAGGCGATTTATTCCTACATGCCGGAGATCGTGGAGTTCTATACCGGTCGCAAGGCCATTCTCGAAAACGTTCCGACATGGCGTTGTTCCGAGCCGGACAGCCTCGCTTATGTGCTCGACAATCTTGCCGAGCTTGTGGTCAAGGAAGTTCACGGCTCCGGCGGCTATGGTATGCTGGTCGGACCGGCTTCGACGAAGGCCGAACGCGATATATTTGCTGAAAAACTGAAGGCAAAGCCGCGCAATTACATCGCGCAGCCAACTCTGGCGCTTTCGACGACGCCCATCTTCACCAAAAGCGGGCTCGCGCCGCGCCATGTCGATCTGCGCCCCTTCGTTCTGGTCTCCGACCGCATCCGCATCACGCCGGGCGGGCTGACGCGCGTGGCATTGAAGGAAGGATCGCTTGTCGTGAATTCCAGTCAGGGTGGTGGCACAAAGGATACGTGGGTACTCGACGACTGAAACAATTGGATTGACGTGCTGCAACTGACGGCAAGATCAGGGCGCGCAAAGGGGAATGATTTATGCTTCTTGGCCGTACGGCAAACGGACTTTACTGGATGTTCCGCTATATAGAGCGGGCCGAAAACATGGCGCGCCTTGTCGATGCGGGGCTTCGCATGGCACTAACCAAAACCTCCGATGCGCCTGAGGAATGGTCATCAGTGGCGGTCTCTGCGGGTGCAAGCCAGGGGTTTTCCGCAAAATACGATGTTTATAACGCTGCCAATGTCGCCGATTTCCTGTTGCGCGATACGGATAATCCATCAAGCGTGATGACATGTTTTGAAACCGCCCGCTCCAATGCCCGCATGGTGCGCACGGCACTGACACGCGAAGCGTGGGAAAGTGTCAATGAAGCATGGATGTCGCTGAAAAAATCCTTGTGCAAGCCATTGAAGGAAAGCGATCTTCCGCAACTTCTGGATCAAATAAAGCGCGAAACGGCGCTTATTCGCGGCTCTTTTCACGGCACGATGCTGCGCAATGAAATCTTCGATTTTGCAAGCCTCGGTACTTTCATCGAACGCGCCGACAACACGGCCCGCATTCTCGATGTGAAATATTATGTTCTGCTGCCTGCGATTTCCTATGTCGGCACGACGCTCGACAATTACCAATGGGAGTCCATTCTCCGCTCTGTGTCCGCGCATCGTTCCTACCGTTGGGTCTATGATGGCGACTATCGTCCGGCACAGGTCGCGGACTATCTGATCTTGAACGGCCGCATGCCGCGTTCGCTTCATTATTGCTATCGCAGCATCGCGGAGCATCTGGATTACCTGTCGAAAGATTATGACAATCGCGCTGCCTGTCACGAGACAGCGGACAAAATCTATGCAAGCCTGCAAAATCAGGACATATCTGTAATCTTCGATATGGGCCTGCATGAATTCCTGACCGAATTCATCACGCGCAACAACAGGCTCGGCAACGAGATCGCTGAAACCTATAATTTCTATTGAGGTCTTCGCTTGCTGCTCAATATCCGGCACGTTTCGCATTATCGCTATGAACATCCCGTCCCCTATGCGGTGCAAAGGTTGCGGCTGCGTCCTCAGACGGTGCCGGGACAGGTTGTGAAACACTGGGAGCTGAAAATCGAAGGCGGCGAGCCGGAGGTTTCCTATGTGGACGGATTTGGCAACAAGACCGATCTGGTCCAACACGCCCGCAATGTCAGCGAGATTGTCATAACGGCAAGCGGCAGCATCGATGTGGAAGACAGGGTCGGTGTGCTCGGGCCCGTCTATGGTTTTGCGCCGCTGTGGCTTTTCGAGCGCGAGACACCGCTGACGATGCCTGGCGAGCGGATCAAGACACTGGCTGGCGATCTCCCCACAGGGCAAGAACGGCTTGCCCTGATGCACGATCTGATGAATGTCATACACAAGGCTGTTGCCTATATGCCGGGAACGACGAGCGTTTCCACGGATGCAGAACATGCGCTGAACGACGGGCAAGGCGTCTGTCAGGACCACACCCATATTTTCCTGTCTGCAGCGCGGCTCATCGGGGTTCCAGCCCGGTACGTATCGGGCTACCTGATGATGGAAGGTGTCGATGAGCAGACCGCGAGCCATGCATGGGCTGAAGCTCATATTGACGGTCTTGGATGGGTCGGGTTCGATGCCGCCAATAATATCTGCCCGAACGACCGCTATGTCCGGATTGCAACGGGGCTCGACTATCGCGACGCGGCGCCGATCTCGGGCGTCCGGCTCGGTGGCGCTGCGGAAAGTCTTGCGGTTCACATCAATGTAGGGCAGTGATCCTTTCTGGATAGTGCGTTGCCTGCCGGATATTGCTTATGACCTATTGCGTTGGAATGAAAATCGATCGCGGCCTTGTGTTCATGTCCGATACGCGGACGAATGCCGGGCTCGACAATATCTCTGTTTTCCCGAAGATGCGAAGCTGGTCGGAGCCCGGTGAACGCGTGATTGTTCTGCTCTCGGCGGGAAACCTCGCGACAACCCAGGCCGTGGCAAGTCTTCTGGAAGAACGCATGAAGGCTCCGGCTGAGCGGCATCCGTCCATCTTTGATGCGCCCTCCATGTTCCAGGTCGCGCGTCTTGTCGGCGATACGGTCAAGGAAGTCATCCAGAATTCCGCTACCGGAGGGCAGAACGCCGATGCATTTGGCGCCTCGTTCATTCTTGGCGGGCAGATCAAGGGCGGCCAGCCGCGCCTTTTCTATATCTACCCGGAAGGTAATTTTATCGAGAGTTCAGCCGACACGCCTTTCTTCCAGATCGGCGAGAACAAGTACGGCAAACCCATCCTTGTGCGCGCCTATCAAAAGGAGATGAGTTTCGAGGAAGCGGTGAAGCTGCTGCTCGTCTCGTTCGACTCCACGCTAAAAGCCAATCTTTCGGTAGGACTTCCGCTCGACATGCATATCTATGAGTCTGACAGTTTCGAGCCTGGAACACGCAAGCGGTTCGAGGCTACCGATCCTTATTATCAGACCGTATCGGAAAGCTGGTCAGAGGCGCTGAAATCGGCGCTGGAGCAATTGCCACCTTTCAGCTTCGAAGATGGAAAGTGAGAAGGCCGGGCGCTTTTCCCCAAGCTGCAAGACAGTGGCGTCAGTGCGTTCGCAAGTATCCTGCCAGACATGCCGGGTGATGGTGTGGAGAGCCTTGGCGTTGGAGGTGCAGGATGCACACAGCGGTCGTGGCATGGGTGACCAATTGACCCTCGGGGGCGGCATCATGCCGTCCCGGAGCGGCATCGGGGTGCGGTAACCGGTGACACCTAATCGCCTGTCCGATGATGTGGTTGAAATGCCCTGGGCGACCGATGTGTCGTTAAAGCCCACCACCGGTTCTGCTCAGTGTCGAATCGTCGAACACACCATCGGTCAGCTTCATCCTCAGAAACCAGCGATAGGCGACATTGACCTTGATCTCGCGCACCAGCTGACGTTCCGAGCGGATGCCGAACAGGTAACCAATGAACAAAGCCTTGAACATCAAGGTTGGATCGAGCGCCGGGGGGCGGTTGTCGGCGCAGTAAAGTCCGGCAACGCGGTCGTGGATGAAGGAGAAGTCGATCACAGCATCGATCTTGCGAAGCAGGTGATCCTTCGGAACCAGACTGTCGAGCGTCACCATCTCGAGAGCCGTCTGCGACGGAGCGGGTTTCTTCAACATGACTCCATGAATCACAAACCCCTGAACAAGGCCAGGGTTTTGTCAGCAGTCTGAAGTCCGGCAGCAAGCCGGACCTGTTCGTTCGCACCCCGGCGCTAAGCCACCTGCTCTTGTTCCATCTCATCAAGACCAAGCAGGTGCCGCACATTCGGGCGCGCCTTGACGAGGTCAGCGATGCTGTATTTCATCAGCACGCCAAAGAAGGCATTGAGCGCTTCGCGCAGCGCCGAATTCAGCGCACAGCTATCGACCAGCGGGCATTCCGTGGCGTCATTTTCGAAGCACTCCGCCATGGCGAAATTTTCTTCCGTCACCCGCACGACGTCGAACAGCGAAATGTCCTGTGCCGCGCGACCGAGGCGAACGCCGCCATTACGGCCGCGCACCGTCTCCACCAGCCCATGCTCGACGAGAGGCTGAAGAATCTTGAACAAAAACAGTTCAGAAACGCCGTAGGCACGCGCAATTTCCGGAATGCGGCTAAGCCTGCCATCATTGGCGGCGCAGTACATGAGCATACGAACGGCATAATTCGTCTGGCGGGTAAGACGCATCACTGTTCCTTTCAATACGTCTCGGAGCAATACACCTCCATGCAGAGGTTGATGGTGCTCCAATCCTTCGGTTCGCAGTTCCAACCGAAAACGGTTCATCCCTGTTCAGGAACTGCTTCGAAATTCTGGTCTTGTCGCATTGGCAATCCGGAAGGTTCAAGACTCAATCGGATCATGCGCTAAAGAAGGGTATTCGTTTCTTAACCCACTTTAGAATCATTCTTAAAATATATGAAGTCTTTTCTCACCTTTAAAGTGGAAAAGTTGTTGCCTGTATCAATTAACTGCGAGTTCCCTCCAGGAGCCGCTGCAAAAGCCCATCGCTTTCACTGACAGACATCTATCCATTCGGCGCTGACCAGCTCAGCCATCCTGTCCGGTGCGATGCGCACCGCGCTGTTGGTAGCCCCGGCGGCGGGCACAACTTCCTCGAAGCTTTTCAGCGACACATCGCAAAAGACGGGCAGGGCGCTTGGCAGGCCAAAGGGGCACACGCCTCCGACCGGATGGCTGGTTTCTGCAAGGACAGTCTCGGCATCCAGCATGCGCGGCTTGGTTCCGAACTGATCCTTGAACTTGCGATTATCGATACGCGCATCGCCGCGGGTAACGATGAGAATGGTCTGGTCCTTGGCCGAAAAGGAAAGCGTCTTGGCAATCTGGCCCGGTTCGACGCCGTGCGCTTCGGCGGCGAGAACAACGGTAGCGGTGCTGGTCGGCAGTTCGATCACTTCGATTTCAGGCGCTTTGGCCGCAAAAAAGGCTTTTACGGAATCCAGACTCATCGCTTCCCTTCTTCTTATTTTGAATTTTCCACTCAAGTTTAGGCCGCAACACGGGAAAGGACAAGGCCGATTACCTGATTGCGGCATTTTTGCATGGAATCTTTATCAGATCGCCGTCCAAATCTGCAACGATTGAAGGGAGAGACCGGCGCGCCTCATAACACGGCAGCCAGCGGCTCCGTGTTATGAATTGGCGTTTAGGTGCGTTTCACAGATCGACCGGCCGGCCGGAAGCTTCTTCTTCCAGTGTCACCGCCACATTCGCGTTGGCGGATAGTCTTACCTTGTCGCCTTCCACGTCGGCAACGAAGCCAAGTTCGATGTAATGATGATGGTCGCTGTGCTGGCCGGAATTATCGGTCTTTTTGAGCTTGATGCGATTATCTTCTATGCGGTCGACTGTGCCGACATGCACGCCATCGGCACCGATGACTTCCATATTTTCTCGGATTTCGTGCTGCATGGGATTTCTCCGTGTTGAATTCGGCCGAAAACAATGGCGATCTGTGATAGGGACTGCTTGCAAGAACCTAGCGCGCATTCGATCGCCGGCCATGGCAATGACCTCGAAAGTTGCATTTGGAGCGCCGGATCGCGCTTTTGTCACCGGCGTTGCGCCGTTTTCCCTGATATCCAGAATGCTGACAAATGAAACAGGGCACGTTGACGTGAAAAGAAAAGCTGCTAAGAAGTCACTCGCTGAGCGATTGGTCGCAAATCGGTAGCTCGTTCCGGTTTGCTACTTTTCCTGAACCGGGAAAAGCACAATAATTCAATTGCGTGGAGGGGTGGCCGAGCGGTTTAAGGCACCGGTCTTGAAAACCGGCGTGCAGGAGACTGTACCGTGGGTTCGAATCCCACCCCCTCCGCCAACTGGCTGTTTTTCTCTGTTTCACGATGCTCCTTGAAGTCCTCGGAAACCCTTGCCTTTTAAGGCTTTTTCGCTCTTAATCGTCACATCCTGTATCACACCGTCTCCTCAAAGCGCGCTTCCGCAATTAGGGAAGGAATTAGGGAACGGCTTAAGGATGAACGAAGAAAGGGGCGAATATGGCGCGGCAAATGAACCGCCTCACTGCGCGAGCGGTATCAGCAATCACAAAGACCGGAATGCACGCCGACGGCGGCGGTCTATATCTGAACGTGACCGGGACGGGTCGGTCGTGGGTCTTTGTGTGGATCAAAAATAAGAAAAGGCGCGAGCTTGGCCTCGGAAGCGTGACGGCTGTAAGCCTCGCCGAAGCTCGGAAAAAGGCAGATGAAGCCCGCCGCTTAGTGGCGGCAGGTGGCGACCCCATTGAGGAAAAGAAGGCAGAAGCACGCGACGCCCGCATCCCGACCTTTGGTGACATGGCTGATCGTTATATCGAAGCGATGGGGCCAAGCTGGAAGAACTCGAAGCATCGTGACCAGTGGCGAATGACACTTGGTCGCACACGGGATGCCGAGGGCAAGTTGACCCGGACAGGCTATTGCCTCGGTCTGGCGGCAAAGCGGGTAGACGAAATCTCGACCGAGGACGTGCTTGCAGTCCTCAAGCCGATCTGGTCGAAGAAGCCAGAGACGGCGAACCGCATCCGGGGGCGTATCGAGATGGTCCTCGATGCCGCGAAGGTCGCCGGGCACCGGACGGGAGAGAACCCCGCAGCTTGGCGCGGCCATTTGGCTTTGATCTTGCCGAAGCGGAGCAAATTGAGCCGAGGCAATCATGCGGCGATGCCCTATTCGGACCTTCCTACGTTCATGGAGCGCCTGCGCGACGCCAAGGGCGTCGGCGCGGCGGCTCTGGAATTTACGATCCTGACCGCCGCCAGAAGCGGCGAAGTGCGCGGCGCGGTGTGGTCGGAGATCAACCGCGACGAAAAGCTCTGGACGATCCCTGCGGCCCGCATGAAGGCCGGGCGTGAGCATCGCGTCCCTCTTTGCGACCGGGCAATCGAAATTCTGAATATGATCGAACTCGTCCGCCGTCCCGTGGAGGGCGACGACGAACAAGCGCTCGTCTTTCCGAGCACGAAGGTAAGACGGCCGCTTTCGGATATGACGCTAAGCGCGGTCCTCCGTCGAATGGACCTCGGCCACTTTACGGTGCACGGCTTCCGGTCGAGCTTTCGAGATTGGGCAGGGGATGAAACCCATTTTCCCCGCGATGTGATCGAGCAAGCGCTCGCCCACACGCTGGAAAGCAAAACGGAGGCAGCGTATCGGCGGAGCGATGCCCTTGAGAAGCGTAAGAAGCTAATGGAAGCATGGGCGCGCTATTGTGAGGGAATGCAGGCCGATAACGTGACCGATCTCGCTTCCCACAGAGAGGCTGGCTGATGACAAAGAAGCCGATCAAGCAAACACGCGCCGAGGAGTTCCGGGCGAAAGAGGAAGCCCGCCGCGCGCCGATCCGAACGCCTCTCGGCGTCATTTTTGAAGATCGGACGCCCCGGCCTGCGGCTCGGCTCCTCGCCGACGAACCGTGCGCCGTTGACGTGCCGCTCGCCGAAGCGCTCCAGAAGCGCTTCCTCGTAGGCAGTGTCGCGACCCTGCGTCTTGACCTGACCGTGGTTGCCTCGAATGCGTGGGCCGAGGCAGCATCCGCTTATAGCGAGCATCTGGCTGCGCCTGCGGCGCGGGAACGACGGGAGAAAGCCGAACGGCTGGCCGCAATGCTCCGGGCGTTCGTAGACGACGCCGAGGATGAAGCCGATGCGATGGAACGGCTCGCCGATAAGGGCGAGGACGAAACGCTCCGCCCGGCCATAGCGACCCGGCAAGCGATTGCGGCGGCAGGCGGAGTGCTCCTGACGCACATCGGCCACTTGCTCGCCGAACCGCTTCACGTCGGTGGGGATGCGACCAATCAGGAGGAGCGAGCGTTTTTCACCGAGCTTGCCGAATGGTGGCAGCGATCCGCAACTGATCCGATCCGGCGCGGCGCTCCCGCTGTTCGTAACAGGATCGCCGTCGCACTCTGGCAGGACATTGGCGGGACCGCGCCTGACGGCATTGCGGAAAGTCGCGAGGAATGGGCGAAACGCAAGTTTCGAGAGCATGCCCGCTAATTGGTAGAAGTTGCCGCTCAAAATTTTCCGACAATCCTTCCTATTTCCACCATCCCGAAATCCGTAGCGTCCGATTGCGCCACACAGAAACGCAAACGAACAGGAAGCAATCGAATGTCACGTACCGAAAACACCGTCCAACCGCGAGCCTTTGGCGTCGCCGATGCCGCGAGATACCTAAGCGTTCACCGGTCCACGATTTATCGCCTCGCCAACAGCGGCGAGCTTGCTATCAGAAAGATCGCGGGCCGGGCTGTCGTCTTGAAAGAAGACCTCGACAAGTTTCTCGACCGCCTCCCGCCTGCCATCGGCTGACCTCTGCAAGTGAGACTTTCCTACACGCCCGCCTTTTGGCGGGCGGTGTTTTTGAAGTACAGATTTCCAAATTTCTATAGTTTCCAAATAATCGAACGCCGCTTTGGGCCGATTATCAACATATCGACAGGGCATTACGCTAAAAATCCTCCCGTTTGTTTTGATTTGTATTGACGTGTCCGGCATTTTTTGCTTCTATCCATGCACGGCCCAGAAAAATAGCCGCGAAGAAAGCATGGATCGAAATCGTTCTGGCGATTTCATGTTGACAATCTTCGCGGAGTACAAAAATGGCCGACAAGCCAGAAGTCCAAACCATTGCGGAAGCCTTGCGCCTTCCGGTTATCAACGTCCCGGATGCCGGTCGGCTTTTCCTCGGCCTTAATCGGACAGCCGCCTATCAGGCAGCAAAGCGCGGCGACCTTCCCACAGTCAAAATCGGTGGCCTGATCCTCGTCCCGGTCGCTCGACTGGCGGCAATGGTCGGTCTTGAGCATCACATCGTGGAGGCCGCCCAATGACCTCCCGCACCGAACTCGCCGCCGTTTGGCCCGTCACCCCTACCGCAGCGGCAGAAGCCGGACACGCGCCCATGAGCGCGGTCCAAGCAATCCGCCAAAAGTGCCGGGACTGCTCGGCAGGCAATGACGCCGAAATCCGCCGCTGCGAAGCCGTCTCATGCGCGTTGTGGCCGTTCCGGGTAGGTAAGTCCCCTTGGCACGCTCGACGCTCGTTTTCCGAGGGTAATACCCCGCTTCCAGAGGAAACGGAGGCGTTCGATGGCGAAGCGTGACTTCTCCCGCTCCAATGCCCGCAGTCTCATGCGCCAGCGCGGCATCGATAATATCGCTGACATGGCAATTCCGGGTGGCCTTAGCCGCCCGAAGGTCCAGCAGTCGAAGGCGGCCATGCGCGCAGAGCTTGAACGCCTCCTCGCCGAACACGCTGCAAAAGAAAAACCCGCCGCATCTGGCAATGCGACGGGCTTCAAAAAACCAAGCAACCAGCAAAGCTGAAAGGTTCGAGCCATGAACGCCAAGTTATTCGCAAATGTCAAGGCACTTCCCGCGTTCCCGATCATCTTCGCAGCGATGGTCGGTCTCAACATCGGCCTCGCGCTCGCACAGTTCGCGGGCTGATCCTCAAACGAAAAGGCCGGGCTGACGGCAATCAGACCGGCCTGAAAGGAAAGAAAATGACGAACCTGAATATGGCAGAGCCGCAGGAAAAAAGCAAACGCATCCGGCTAAACCTCAACCACATCGAGCGGAGCCGGTGGCGTCGAGGTATGGCGGCCGACCCGAATATTTCCTCCTCCGCGTTCCGCTTGGCTTCGGTAATCGAAGACTTGATGAACCACACCTCCGGCGAAGCGTTCGCCGGGCAGGATGAGCTTGCCGCCCTGTCCGCCGTATCGGCGAGGCAGGTTCGCCAGCACCTCGAAGCTTTGGCAGCGGCAGGTTGGATCATCGTTCTGTCGGGCAGGGATCGGACCCGGCCACGATCAAAGCGCGGGCTTCACTACCGTCCAGCGTGGCCGGACGAGGAGACCAAAGCACGCTGCATGGCCCGTGAATACGTCTCGGCGGCGGAAGTTAAAAGCGGCGGAAAACCGCCGGTTTTGAGTGAGCGTAAAACCGGCGATCCAGCGTCGCAAAACCGGAAATCCAGCGTATCAAAAGCGGCGGAAAACCGCCGGTTTCATAGTAACGACAGAATACCGACCAATACGGGCGGAGGCCGCTTGGGCGGCTCCGCCCAAGGAGATATCATCTCATCCGTTGATATCGGTGGCCGATATAAATCCTCTCCTCGCCGGGCCTTTGCTTACGCAGGCCCGGAGGAAAATGATGAAGAAATCATCCTTCCGTCGGAAGCCGGTGAGATCAATATCGAGGACATGCCCCCTCTCGATAGCCCGGACCATGAATTCTACAATGGACCAGAACGAGGCGATCTAGTCGGGATCGGATGCGGCGCTTCCATTCCTCTGTTGGCGGAAGCGGAAATCGACGCGGGGACACCCCGCGACCCCGACGCCCTGACGGGCGACCGGCGAGAGGACGAACCGGAGATCGCGACGCCTGATCCGGTCGCCGCATGGCTTCGTGAAAATGCTCACCTGATCGCGAACGCCCGAAAGCAGTCTCCGATAGCAGTTGCCAGAGCGTGGGCGATGACGGCGGCGAGAGAAATCGGCTTCGACGCTGAAACCGCGCGCACGATGCTTTCGGCAGCGCTCCAACAGGCAATCGGCAACTGCGATGACGACGATGCCGACTTCATCCACCTCCGCGACGACGCGCTCGACGCGGACCAGCACCACGCTTCCATCGGATTTTGAAGGAAAAAACGATGACGCAACTCGATTTCTTTGACAGCCTCGACCAGCCGGTCCCGGCTCCGGTCGCACATCAGCCGGAGCCGATGGCGGGGCCAGAGCCTCGCGGGCAAATAATCGCCTTTCCGATGACGCACCATGTCCTCGTGCAACAGACCGCAGCGGTGATGCGCTCGCTTCGCGACGATGATCTGCGGGAGGCGTATTTCAAACGGCGGATGGTCGAACTTTTCCGCGCCCGCCAGATGGACGGCCTCTCACGCGAGGAGGCCCGCGATGACGTGCAAGCGGCATGGCGAGCGATCCGCGCCGAATACCGCCGACCGAGCCCGCCGCCCGCGCGCTGGCGCGATCACAATTCCCTCGTTTCATTCCCGGAGAGAAGCCATGACCGACAAACAGCCTAACGCCGCGACAGCGACAATCTTTGATTTTGCGGCTGACGCCTTCCAGCCACTTCCGAGTGACGATTGGATTTGGTCAACGGCCACGATTTGCCGAGGCCGCGATCCGACGCCGGAATTTTTGCAAGGCTTCATTGCAGCCGTGCGATCCCGACCCGGCCAGACGGAAACCGAGCTTTGGAATGACCGGCAGACGCTGGCAGCATTCGCGACAGGTTATGAACGAGCTGTGCTCGACGGATACGAGACACTTCGTATCGCTGTTGAAGAGCGAACGGAACAGGCGCTTGCAGCGATTGAAGCCCATGCGAAGGCGATCATTGACGCTCACGTCGAGAAGATCGAAGGCGGAACGCCCGCGACCTCAAACAAACCCACACTGAATTAAGCGGCCCGGCCGCAACCGAGAGGATTTTGACCATGAAACGACCAAAACTCACCGCCGCCGATGTTCTGGCGCGGCTTGCGCCGACCGACATCCACCTTGCAGACGACGACGACCTGCTCGCTGGCGTCGAGCGTGCAATCGAGAACATCACCGACCCACAAGCTGCGCTCGCCTACGCGATTGCCTTCCGTTCCGGCCTCCGCTCCGGGCCATCGGCGAACGCCGCCGAGCCTGTCCCGGCACCGGCACCCGTCGCCCAGGCATCACCCGATCTCGGCGCGGTGCGCGCCGAGGCCGCGCAGGCCGGGGCCGCTGCAGAGCGCAACCGCATCAAATCGATCTTGACCGATCCGATCGCCCGCGAGCGCTTCCAAGCTGCAAAACATCTGGCCTTCGAGACCAGCATGACGCCATCCGAAGCCCTCGCGCTGCTGTTCACCGTTAAGCCCGGCAGCGCCGCCGAGGCGCTGCGCCGTAGCCTCCCGGCGAACGTCGCCCGCGCCTGTAACGCGGAAGGCGGCCTCGTTCGCTTCGATGCAAGCGCCGGAACTATCGCGACGGTCGAAGCCGGAGGCGCACCGGCAGGCGCGACACTCGGCTTTTGTCCGGCTCCCGATCCGTTCGTCAAGGCGGACCCGGCAGCGCAAAGCCGCGAGCGGTGGAAGAAAGTCACGGACGATCTGAACGCCGGGAAATCGGCGATCCACGTATGACGACGGCGCGGCGGCCCGCAACGGCCGCCACTGCCACAGACAAGAGGTGCGGACCATGCAACTTTTTGATGCGACCGACGAAAAATGGCCTGTTGATCCTGCCACCGTGGACCTTTCCACGGGCGAGTGGGTCACGGTCGGACAAGCCGCCAATCTTGCCCGCGTCGATGAACGGACCATTGCACGATGGATCAAGCAACGCGACATCTCGATTGTCGTTTTCGGGCGACGGTGGATCAACCGGCGGAGACTTTTCGGCCAATAAAGGGGCGGCCCGAAAGGCCGCCTTTTCGTTTTGTGTCATAGATTGCCTGTCTTTGTCGGGCGCGACGGCCACCCGGCGTTGCTATCATCCGAGCAGAAAACAAACCACCTTGCCGGAGCCGCCACATGCTCGACCTTCTGCCAGCAATTCTTGACACATTGCCCGCCACCTCCCGCCTCAAACTGGAACGGCTCGCATCCGACCGCGCCGCCGCCTATGCCGCATATCGCGCGGCAAGTGACCTCGAGCAGGCGGCGCGCATCGAGTTCGGCCAAGTTTCGGGGCTGGCGCAGCGGCAGGCGGAGGCCGGACAGGGCCTTTCATTTCAAGGCGACGGGCAGAAGGAAGACGCAGCGGCCGCAGAGGCGCGGCTTGACGCTCCGGTCGAGGCCGCGAAGCGTGCGCTGCAAGTCGCTGTCGATGCACGCGAACGAGCAGCGGAGCGACAGAATGCTTTCGGCTTTCTCGAAAACGTCGAGACGTGGCTTCGCCGGACGGCGACGCCGGGCGCATCATTCCGGGAAGCGAAGATCGATCCCGCTCTAGTGAAAGTCCGTGGCGATATTGCCACCGAGATCGCCAAGGTCCGCGCTCGCATTGAGCGGATCGAAGCCGACTTTGCGAAGGTTGAGGGCGCACCGACACCGGCTGTGGACCTCAAGGCACGCGCATTTGCGGAGATTGACCGGATCGCGGACGCAGGCGCTTTGAAGGTCCACCCAGCATCGCGCAGTGCCGAACCGCTCGGCCTCGCTCGGAAGCTTGCGCTTGGAACTGGAAGCGGCGGCTCGATAGTCGGAACAGGCGGCACCGATATTTTTGTCTGGTTGCTCCGCGACCAGATGAAGGCCGCTATAGCCTCGCAGATCGATCAGTTTCCGGCGAGCGGAGCGCTATCCGACGACGAGCGCGAGGCGGCTTTCCGCCAGATCGCAGAGCAGCGCCTTGAGCTTGAGCGGATCGAGGAACACCTGATCGCAACGGCAGCGGTGGACGGTCGACACATCGCCCGCCGCGCCGACGCCGATCCGCGAGCGGTCCTCGGCATCGAAGCTTGACCTAATCGTCCGGACCAAGGGTTCTTTCCATACCCTGTCCTTCCCCGGACGAAACCGGGAGGGGCGAGACCGCGCCCTCGTCCCTCCCAATCAACGCTAAGGGTGGCTCGACGTCTCACCCTCAAAACAGGCTATGCACGCGCTTGAGCGAAAGACGTACCCGACCAAGGCGAAGACGCTGAACGCGCGCCACAGGGCAAATGCAGGGCGAACAGGGGCGATCCCCAGCAACCGTGTAGGGACCGTATCCATAGGCCAAGGCCTGCGGGCACGCGGCCGCCCCGGATTTGGATGTTTTTTGGATTTCCAAATTCGCAGTTGGCTTTGCCGAAACTCCCTGAAAATTCAAAGAAACGAGGTTCCAAAATGCAAAAAGCGAAGGAAACCCAAATCAGCTTCATTCCAGCCCGGAGCCTCGGAGCGCTTCTCGGCCTATCACTCGAAAGACTTCGCCAGCTTGCGCGTCAGGGCGTGATCCCGACGGCCAACGGCGGGGCATATCCGCTTGTCGCGTCGGTCCAAGGCTACATCCGCTTTCTCCGGGACAGTCCCGGTCGCACGGACGGCGCGGGCGCGGCCCTAGCCGACGCCAAGCGCAGAGAAACCGAACTGCGGAACAGTCGAACGGCGGCCACGCTGATTGAGACTTCCGCCGTCGAACATTTTTTTGTTGACACGCTCTCAACGCTTCGGGCGGAGACTGTTGCTTCGATACAGTGTCTTGACAAACGAATTGCGCCACTCGCTCTTGCGGCTGCAAATCGGGCCTTCAATCGAGCAGAAGAAAAGGTCGCCGAGGCCATCGACAATCTGCGCAATGGGCGCGACCCGCTGGACGATCACGATGAAAATTAGAATTGTTCTCCTCGCCGCGCTGGCGATCTCGACCACTGCTTCCGCAGGCGATCTTGCGGACCTAACCGGGCGGGCTTCCGTCATCGATGGCGACACAATTGAAATTAAGGGTCAGCGGATCAGGCTCAACGGGATTGACGCGCCGGAAAGCTGGCAGACATGCATAAACGCCACCGGCAGAGTGTACGGCTGCGGGAAGGACGCTGCTTTCGCTCTTGCCGATTTCCTCAATGCATCGCAGCCCGTTACCTGCCTCGCTGTCAGCCGGGATCGTTACAAAAGAACGGTCGCTGACTGCTTTCGAGCAGATCATGAGCCGGTCAACGGCTGGCTTGTCCGGCAGGGATGGGCAGTGGATTGGGTTCGCTACTCGAAGGGCGAATACGCAAGCGAGCAGGCCGAGGCTCGCAGCGCCCGGCGCGGTATTTGGCAGGGCGATTTTCAGAAGCCTTGCGAGGCGCGGGCGGCGCGCTCGAAGCGCTCGCCCTCTTGCTGACCCCGGAAGGGATTGCAATCGAGGCCAAATGCCACCATATTGCAAGTAGCGCTCGCGTGACCACGGATGTACTGGCACGTTTGAGCAAGAGGCCCGGTTTCCGGGCCTTACTCTTTTCAGCCTGCATTGCTTCAACTACGAAAAGCCCGGCGCGAAGGCCGGGCGTGACATGATTTCGGCGTGTCGTGACACTCAAGCCATTGAACGCGACGCGGATTAACCGATTGTGTCGAGATCAGCGACAAGGGCGTCTATCGCCTTGTCGCCGCCTTCCATGACCTTCCGAACGATCAGCGCGGCCAGTTCCGCCGGGTCGCGCTCGCGCTTCGCCGCGTGCCTGTCGAGCAATTCGCGATCCGCCGTCTTCCATTTCATCATGAGAAAGCTGGCATTCCCGCCCCGTCGCAGCATCGGAATATCATGCTCATGCAGCATCGCTGTAACGCGGGCGGCCGTCGTGCCTCCGATGATCTTCGCGATCTCGTCGCCCGTCTTACCCTGTCCCGCGAGGAATGCGACGCGCAGCTTATCCGGCCCGTACCACACCCGCCGTCCCGCTGCCCCGGAGGCTCGCTTCTCGGCTTGCTTTATCCGCTTTTGAGCCTTTCGCTCGATCTCGGCGGTTCGCTTTGCGACCGCCTGCTCGATGGCGGCGCTGATGGCGTCGTCCGGTACCCCCGCGATGTTGTATCGCGGTTTCGGTGGCCGTCCTCGTCTGACAGGCTCATTCGGTTCCGGCTGCATTCTCGACCTCCATCGACAATTGTTTTTTGATCCGCTCCGTTTCGCCCAAGGGATCGAAAGCCATAAGCATGACCCGGTGCCGGTCGCCCCTTCGCCATGCTCGCCAGATGCCCGGTGCAATCCCTGATGCACGGGCCGCCTTAAAGGCGAGCCGTGCAATATCGTGACGCCGATCGGCAGAAAGTGGAGCGGATGAAATGAGCATATTATCTTCCCATTGAATGAGAAAGAAGAAATGCACGTTTTTGCGAAAGAATAAATTTGGAAATCCAAGTTGGAAGGCCAATTTCACGACCCGGCTTCTCTGTCAGTTCTTGTCAATCGACCGCGCCGCGCCGTCGTCTATACTTCCAATAATGCTTCTTGCATTTAACTTCATCGATGACAGGACGAATACCTATGACTTGGAAAACCAAAGCCGTTCCGTTGCAGCATCCTATCGCCGTCGGCGAGAAAACGGTCGCCGCAATCACGCTTCGCGAGCCGGACTTGAACGCATTGGAAGTCATCGAGGGGCTTGGCCTCGCCGATGGCGTCGCGCCGAAGCTCTCGCAGATTAGAGGGATTATCGCCGCGCTCGGCGACCAGCCGGACGAAGTTCTCGGCAAGCTCCACCGCGACGACGTAGCGACACTGACCGAGGCGCTTCTACCTTTTTTGTCCGGCGAGGAGACGACGGCGGCGGAAGCGACGACCGTTGTCTCCTGATCGAACTGATCGACTGGAAGCGCGGCCACGGCGACGAAATGGCCGCGCTTGTCGCTCACTTCCTTTCCACACCACTTCCCGCCGTCATGGCGATGCCGATCAGCCTATTCCTTCGGATGGTCGAGCAAGTACCGAAGATCGCGCGGATGAGGCAGCTATAGGAGAAAAGCCGTGTCTGCCATGGTTTCCACACTAACCGTCCGTCTTCTCGATCAGGTGACGGGTCCGGCGCAGAAGGTCGCCCGCTCGCTGCTCGGCATATCGTCCGCTTTCGAGTTAGGCGGCAAACGCGTGGGCTTCGGGGCGAGGCTGAACGCGGCGATCAGCAAGAACAATGCTGCGCTCGACCGCACGCGGGGGCGTCTCGTTGATGCCGCCGCAGGCTTTTACCTTCTCAAGTCCGCGCTCACGGCTCCGCTCTCCAATGCGGCGGAGTTTGAAAGCATCTTGCTCGATATCGCGCAGAAAGCCGACTTGAGCGATAGCGCAATGGCCTCTCTCGGAAAGCGGGTTTCGGGTCTGTCAAAAGACCTCGGCCGCTCGCAGGCCGAAATCGCCGGGGTTATGGATGACCTCATGGGTAAGGGCATGGACGAGAAGATCGCCGAGGCGGCCGTCCATCCCATCGTAAAGACCGCCGCCGCTTACCGCGCGGCGGCTGATGATGTGGCCTCCGCAGGCTTTTCGGTTGTTGACAACCTCAAGGTGCCGGTGAAGGAGCTTCCCAAGGCTCTCGACATTATGGCTCAAGCAGGCAAGGAGGGCGCATTCGAGCTAAGGGACATGGCGGCCGAGTTTCCCGCGCTCACGGCGCGGGCGCAGGCTCTCGGTATGACCGGGACGAAGGGCGTCGCGCAGCTTTCCGCAGCCTTGCAGATCGCCCGCAAGGGTGCCGGTACGTCAGCCGAAGCGGCGACGAACACCGCGAACCTCATGCAAAAAATCATCAGCCCGGAGACGACGAAGAAATTCAAAAAGGCCGGGATTGATATCCGCAAGGAACTGAAACAGGTTCAGAGGGAAGGCGGTGACGTTTTCGAGTTCATTGCCGGCAAGGTCATGCAGGCGACGGGAGGCGATCTCGCGAAGATCGGCGATTTCTTCGAGGATGCGCAGGTTCAAGCTTTCCTCTTGCCGCTGATCCAGAACATCGAGGAATATCGACGCATCCGGGACAAATCGGCCAAGGCGGATAAGGTCGTAGACGAGGACTTCGCCCGTCGCCAAAAGACCATGGCCGCGCAGAGCGCAAGGTTTTCCGCTTCTATGGAACGCCTCGCAAGCGCCGTGGGAACGGCGCTGCTCCCGGCCCTGAATGCAATCCTCGACAAGATCGTCCCCGTTGTGGATATGATCGGCCAGTGGACGGCGGCTAACCCCCGCCTCACAACCGCCATAGTCGGCGTTACAGCCGCCCTGATCGGCCTCAAGGTTGCGGCTATCGGCCTCCGCTTCATCGGCCTGCTCGGGCGCGGTGGCGCTCTTTCCCTCCTCGCTTCCGGGTTGAAGGCGGTAGGAGCGGGCGCAGCCGGTGCGAGGCTCGCGGGGAGCGCCCTTCGTGCCCTTGCTGGTATCAAGATCGCTCGCGGCCTGACCGACTGGCTCTCCGGCCTCGGACGCGCCTCGGACGGCATTGCAAAGACGGCGGCCTCATTGGAACGGGTTAATACGGCGGCGACGAAGGCCGGGGCCATTAAGGCCCCCGGCCTCTGGCGGGTATTGCCCGGCGTGGCGTTCGGAGCCAACGCCATGCTGAATGCTCCGCAGACGCCGGAGGAAAGCGCCGCCAATGGCGAACGGCTCGAAAAGTTCTTCAAGGAAAATCTCGGCACTCCGATGGACTGGCTCGGCATGAAAGAGCCGCTGATTGATACGATCATGCGGAAGGTCGGGCCAAGCGAACGGACCGGGCCGGAGGCGACGCCAGATCAGGCACGCGCCGCCGATCTTGCGGACATTCGGGCACGGCAGGCAGAAATCGACCGCCAGCTTGCCGAGATTGAAGCGCGAAAGCATCCGGCAATGCGGGATGCCCCCGACCCGCAGCGCGATCATTTGCAGATGCAGCGGGCCATACTGGACGCCGATGCGCGGCGCTTGGAGGCGCAGGCCCCGAAAGGGCCGGAAGTCGCTCTATCCGCGCCCACAGCGCCAGTTCCGGGCGATAAGCCCGCGAACGTCCCGATCCCGGAGCCGAAGCCGACGGAAGCCAGAGCCGCCGCAGACGAAACGATGGGCGCTTTCAATGCCGGTATTGATGCAGGATTAAACGCCGCAGAGGCACGGATGACAGCTTGGATGCAGCGTATGGTTTCCCTCATGGCAACCAGCTTGACGCCGACAATCCGGCCAAAGCTGGATATGTCCGGTATATCCGGCGTTCATGCCGACGTAGGCGTCGAGTGACGATCCGGGCGGCGGGCAAACGGCCGCCATAACTTGCGTTCAAATGAGAGTTCGTAGCGGAATATCTGAAATTACAACGCGGTTGGCGGCGTTTGCCACCCCCACTTTTTCAAGTGTATCCACTACGGCATCCCTTATCACGCCCGGGTAATTTGATGGACCAATGATCACACGTTTGACAATCGAGTTCGGCGATATATCGAACGCTCCTCGCTCGGAAGTATAATCTCTAAAGGCGATTTTATACACGCGTTGAGGGATACCAGATACAGTTACCGTAGCGCGCTCTAATGAAGACACAGAAACGCTTGGTGTATGAATAACGCGCCATTCCTTTTCTTCCTCGAAGCCTTTATGTTTCAAGCATATAATGCCAAACTTAAGCATGTTGAATACTTGTGACATTACCAAGAATTCAGGTAATGATGAAAGCCATTCTCTGTTCAATTCTATGTTGGAAATTATAGTCTCCAGATCGTCACCTAGTTCCCGGTCACCTATATAAGCAACCGGACTACTGACAGCCTCCAAGTAGTTTGTTTCTGAAAGGAAAGGCAATTTGTTCAAAACGACCGCTATACCGATGGAACCTTGTCCATACGCTCTCCACATTGAAAGTCTGCCAATATCGTCCTCTTTGGCTGCATCATGCTCTGATACGCAGGTAATATATGTATCCCTTAAGAACCCATGTACATGGTGCTGAAAGTAGCCAATCGAATTCTCGCCCAATCGATCATGGCACCCATTCAATGCTTCTTTTAGCCGACCAAGACGATTATTTTTGCTTAAAGCTAGGCTAATTCTACTAAGGCCGTGCTCAATTTCCGATACATCGTTCATACACTTCGCATTCCGCATCCAAATACTGGGAGCCGCAGCGTTAAAAATATTCATGAAATTTTCGGCGGATGTATAGTGGACAAAGTCCGGTCCATCCGGCCCCGCAAACCGATTGAGTTCTTTAATCGCTCGCGGCATGAAAATCGAAGCGAGCCGCAGATTATTTATAGTCATTATCCCCCCGATATAACGCGAGCGCGGTTACAATATTGGGACGCATTTTAAAGCGTTAAACCAGCCGATTGGCGACGCATAAAGTAGCTTATCCGCAACAATGTTGGTCAGGGGCACCGACTACAGCGATCTCGGCCATCTCTGCGAGAGCGCTATTGTCGGTGCTCGCGTCCGTCTGCGGGATTTCGACCGCCTCGCCGTGATCAGTAGCGCTGCCCCCGCCGCACGCCGAAAAAGTGGGGATAATTGGGAACGGGTGCGCCTGCGATCCGAATTAGGGACGGAATTAGGGAATGGAAATTAAGGCTGAAAAAATGATTGTATATTCAAGTCGATAGGCAAAAAATAATATAGACACCCCCTCCGCCATAAGGTTCTGAAAACATCATGTAAAATTTGTCGACGGATATGGATGGCTCCAATCGGTGCCTCAGAGACAGAACAACATGTCTCGCCGCTGCTTAAAAGTAACCGCCCGATTGTTACCGTGGAGAATATGTCTTGACGCGGGCGACGATTTCTTCGTCATCGACAAAGCATTCGAGGAATTCTTGCCATTTTTCGGCTGATTGACGCGCGTCGACCAGCATCTGT
>NZ_WBWE01000011.1 GCF_008932435.1 Brucella pseudintermedia
TTTTACGAACGAAAGTTCCTGCCGGGCATGACCCAACCTCTTTGCAGCCGTCAGTGCGGTGTTGCATTCACCCCAATGACAAACGAGGCCGGAACGAAGTTTACCGTTCCGGCCTCAAATGTATAAGCCCGGGAAAACCGGGCTTTTCAGGGAATTATTCCGTAAAGGTCAGATATTGGGCTCGATCTTGCCCTTCCCCTTGGCTCCGCCCTTGTCCTTGGCGGTGAGCCTGTCGATATAGGCGAGGAACAGCGCCGAGAACACGAATGCCAGATGGATGATGGTGAACCACATCAACTGGGCTGACGTATAGCTGGTAGCGTTGAGGAATATCTGCAGCAGGTGGATCGACGAGATCGCAACGATGGTCGAGGCGACCTTGATCTTGAGCGAACCGGCATCGATGGTGCCAAGCCAGTGCACCTCGTCGCCTGCCTGATCGAAGCGGCTGACGAAATTCTCATAGCCCGAAATGATGACCATCACGACGAGGCTCGCAATCAGCGCGGCGTCGATAAGCCCGAGGACTTTCAGGATCGTGTCCGTATCGTTGAGCGCGGTGACTTTCGTGGCAAAATCGAACAGCTTGCCCACGAAGGATACGGCATAGATCGCCAGCGCGATGGCAAGGCCGAGATAGAAGACCACCAGCAGCCAGCGCGACGCCAGAATGATGTTTTCGATCAGGAGTTCAATTCGTTTCATCGATCCGTTACCAGATAATCATGCGGATACCCTCTTAAAAAACATCGCGCTTTTGACAAGCGCGCGAGATTGGGAATGATGTGCAAAAGTAGGATCGCGATGGCCTTCCTGCAATATCAGCCTGCCTGTGTCGCCTGGAGCAATTCCAGCGCAAGCCTCCGCGCCGCGGCGGAAATGTCCGGATTGAAGATCAGCCAGTAGCCCTTGTCGCTCGTCTGCGACACGTCGCAGGCATGAACAAGCTGTCCGCGCTGCACCGCGCCGTCGATCAGCCCCGCCCAGCCGAGCGCCACGCCCTGATCCGCAATCGCTGCCTCGATCACCAGATTATAGGTATTGAAGACCAGCCCGTAATTGCCGTCCTCAATGTCCTCGCCGATAGCATCGAGCCATGACGGCCATGTGAACCAGCGGTCGCCCTGCAACGTATCGAGATGCAGGAGCGAGGCCGCGCCAAGCCGCTTTCCGCCCGGAAAGGGACCATGAGCGGCGAGATAGGCCGGAGAACAGACCGGCACGACCTTTTCGCCGATGAAGGCTGTGGCATCCTTCGGGAAATCCTCGCGTCCGCCGAACAGGATCGAAATGTCCGCGTCACGCCGGTCGAGCGGCTGGAGCATCGATGACGCGGTGATGCGCACGTCCACTTCCGGATGTTTCGGGCGGAACTGCGCGACACGCGGCATCAGCCAGAAGGTAGCAAAGCCGTAGTCGGTCGCGATGCGCAGTCCCGGCGCACGCTGGCGGCGCTTGATCTGCTGCACCGCCTCATCGATTCCATCCAGACCGGTGCGCACTGCATCGTAAAGAATGCGGCCCTCCGGCAAAATTTCGACGCCGCGGGCGCGCCGGGCGAACAGCGCGACGCCCAGACGCTCTTCAATGCGTTTTATCTGATAGCTCACCGCCGGTTGCGTCATGCCGAGTTCACGTGCTGCGAGGGTCAGATTTTCCAATCGTCCCACCGCTTCGAAAACGCCAAGGCTGCCAAGGTCCCAGGATGGAGAAACCATAAAACCGTTCTATAGCTCCGATAAAAAATGAATGGGTTTCTCCTTAGCCTAAATGATGTTTTCCTTAAAGCAGGAATGCGAGACATAACCGATTTTAATTAATCAGAGGGGTCATCACATGCGCTACTTCAAGCTTGCAGCACTGGCGTTCACGGCGCTGGCGGGCCTTTCGGGAACGGCTTCCGCTGCCGATCCCGCGGCCTGCGAAACCATCCGCCTGTCCGATCCGGGCTGGACGGACATTACCTCCACCAACTCCATCGCCAGCGTCTTGCTGGAAGGCCTCGGCTACAAGCCGGACGTGAAGACCATGTCGGTGCCGATCGGCTATGAGGCGATCAAGACGGGCAATCTCGATGTCTTCCTTGGCAACTGGATGCCCGCGCAGCAGAAATTCCGCGACGATCTCGACAAGGCCAAGGCTGCCGAAGTCCTCGTGAAAAACCTTGAAGGGGCGAAGTTCACGCTGGCCGTGCCGGATTATGTGGCGAGCGAAGGCGTGAAGGATTTCACCGATCTTGCCGCCCATGCCGACAAGTTCGGCAAGGAAATCTACGGCATCGAGCCGGGCGCGCCCGCCAACCAGAATATCCAGAAGATCATCGAGGACCAGAAATTCAAGCTCGACGGCTGGAAGCTGGTGGAATCGAGCGAGCAGGCCATGCTCGCGCAGGTGGACCGCAAGAACAAGGACAAGGATTGGGTCGTGTTCCTCGCCTGGGCGCCGCATCCGATGAACACAAAGCTGAACATCGAATATCTGGCAGGCGGCGATGATTATTTCGGCCCGAATTTCGGCGGCGCGGAAGTCTACACGCTTGGCCGCACCGGATGGGCGGCGCAGTGCCCGAACGCCGCGACCTTCTTCAAGAACCTTGTCTTCACCGTCGACATCGAGAACGAGCTGATGGGCAAGATTCTCGACGGCGGCGCGGAGGGCCCCGCAGCGGCGAAGGAATGGCTGAAGGCCCATCCCGACCAGATCGACAAGTGGCTTGCGGGCGTCACCACCTTCAAGGGCGAACCGGGCGCGCAAGCCGTCAAGGCAAGCCTCGGCCTCTGATCCTGACAAGCAAGACGAGCAAGGCGGGCGTTTCGGCGCCCGCCCTTTCGCGTTTCCACCCCTGCCAACGGTTCCGCAACATGAAAAAGCCGAATATCCTCATCCTCATGGTCGACCAGCTGAACGGCACGTTCTTCCCAGACGGCCCGGCCGAATTTCTCCACGTTCCACATTTGAGAAAGCTGACCGGACGCTCCACCCGTTTTGCCAATTGCTACACGGCGAGCCCGCTTTGCGCTCCCGCGCGCGCATCGTTCATGTCGGGCCAGTTGCCGTTCCGGACCGGCGTCTACGACAATGCGGCGGAGTTTTCGTCGGAAATCCCCACCTATGCGCATCACCTGCGCAATGCTGGCTACCAGACGGCGCTTTCCGGCAAGATGCATTTCGTCGGGCCAGACCAGCTTCACGGCTTTGAACAGCGGCTCACCACCGACATCTACCCGGCGGATTTCGGCTGGACGCCGGATTATCGCAAGCCCGGCGAGCGCATCGACTGGTGGTATCACAATTTGGGGTCCATCACCGGAGCAGGTTCCGCCGAAATCACCAACCAGCTCGAATATGACGATGAGGTGGCCTATCAGGCCGAAGCGAAGCTCTATGATCTGGCGCGCGGTCACGACCAGCGGCCATGGTGCCTGACGGTCAGCTTCACCCATCCGCATGATCCCTATGTGGCGCGCAAGCGCTTCTTCGATCTCTATGCGGACATTCCCGAACTCGACCCGAAAATCGGGCCGTTGCCAGAAGGCGGGATCGACCCGCATACCGAGCGCCTGCTGCGGGCCTGCAAGGCGGAGGACTACGATCTCACCCGCGAACAGGTTCGCGCAGCGCGGCAGGCCTATTTCGCCAATATTTCCTATGTGGACGAGAAGATCGGCGCGCTGCTTGACGTGATCGAACGCTGCGGCATGGCGGATGACACGATTGTCGTCTTCACCTCCGACCATGGCGACATGCTCGGCGAGCGCGGCCTCTGGTTCAAGATGAGCTTCTACGAGGGTTCCGCCCGCGTCCCGTTGATGATTGCCGCGCCGCAATTGAAGGCTGGCCGCGTCGATGCCCCCGTTTCGACGCTCGACGTTCTGCCGACGCTGGCAGACCTTGCTGGCATCCATCTCAAGGGCATCATGCCATGGACCGACGGGGTTTCGCTGACGGGCGTTGCTTCGGGTTCCGCCGAACGCGGCGCGGTGCCGGTCGAATATGCCGCCGAAGGCACGGTCGCGCCGATGGTTTCGCTGCGCGATGGCGACTGGAAGCTCAACATCTGCCGCGCAGACCCGCCGCAACTGTTCAACCTTGCCGACGATCCTGACGAGTTGCGCAATCTGGCGGAAGACCCGGCATTCAATGCGGTTCTGGATGCGCTGCTGGACAAGGCTGAAAAGCGCTGGAATCTGGACCGCTACGATGCCGATGTCCGCGCCAGCCAGGCGCGCCGCCACGTCGTCTATCCGGCGCTGCGTAACGGCGCCTATTATCCATGGGATTACCAGCCGCTGCAAAAGGCGTCCGAGCGCTATATGCGCAACCATATGGACCTGAACGTGCTGGAAGAAAACCAGCGCTTTCCGCGCTGAGTGAGAAAGCGGGGCCGCCCGGCCCCGCTTGCTCAAACCCTTACTGTTCCGAGAACTCCAGAACCGTGCCGCTGGCATTTTCCGGCAGCACGGCGATGCCTGCCGGTGTCTTGGCGTAGGAAACGCCGTTGGCATCAAGCAGGCCGCGCACCTTGTCGAGCGATGCAACACGGATGCGCAGGGCGGCGAAAGCCTTGCCCGGCGTCTGGCCAAAATTCACTCCGGGATAGAGTGTGGCGGCTTTTTCCTGGCTCACGACCCATATGTCAGCCGAACGCGGGCCGGTCGAAACCTTCCAGCCGCCATCCTGTGCCTCGGCCTTTCCATCGGCGAACAGGCGGGCAAACCCCTTGGCGGCTGTTTCCGGACTGGATGAAATGGCAATGATCGCGGAAAGTCCATTCGCGCCATTTGCATGTTCGATCAGTTCCGGCAGCCAGACTGTCTCGCGGGTCTTGTGCTGGCACATGAACACCATGCCTTGCGGCACTTCGCGATCCGCGAAGGAAACGGTTTCAAAGGCCGCGACACCCTCGCCGCCATTCGGCAGTTCCACGGGGCGCTGAAACGCGCCGACCTCTCCTGTCTCGATGCCGAGCGCGCCCAGTTCCGCCTTGGCGTCTCGCGCATTGTCGATCCGGCAGGCAATGGCGTGCAGCCCCTCGCCCTGCGCCGCCAGCTTCTCGCGCTGGTGCAGATTGCCCGGCGTCTCGGCAACAATGCCCAGCAGCTCGAAATAATCCTCCGGAAACATGATCGTGTAATTGCCGGTGCCTTTTTCCTTGCTGTGCAGCCCGCGCGGGCTCAGCGTGAACCCGAAACGGCGATATTGCGCGGCACTTTTTTCCAGGTCCCCGACCAGCAGAAAAATATGATCGACGCCCTTGACCGGATGAGACATGCAAGACTTCCTTTTCAATTTCATCGCCGCCGCCCGTTTACCCGTCATTTTCCGGGAAACCGGCCCGTCGCCGACCTTCATCGGAAAAATACACATTTATCGGCGCGAAACCGCTGATATATTTTTCTAATTTTATGTCTCATATTAGTTTATCTTGACAATATCGCTGCGCATTCTAGCATACCAGTGCTTGTATAGAATAAAGACCTTCTGAAGCCGCTTTTCGAGCAATTTCAGGGGCTTGAACAATATTGGGACGTGCGGGAAAAGAGGCTTGAAAGCCCTCCCTCAACGTCCTTCAGGGGAACAGAGAATGCATATCAGAAAAGCTGGCCTTGGCCTGTTTGTTGCGGCGTTTTCGCTTGCGGCGGCGTCTTCCCACGCCGAAGAAGTGAAGCGCGGCGGCACTGTCATTGTCCATATGAACACCGAGCAGGGTGTGCTCAACCCTGCGCTGCGCGCCTCCACCGGCGTCTACCAGATCACCGGCCGCATCATGGAGCCGCTGATTGACCGCACCTATGAGGGCTACGTGCCGGTTCTGGCGACAAGCTGGTCATCTTCGGAAGACGGCAAGGCCATCACCTTCAAGTTGCGCGAGAATGTGCGCTGGCATGACGGCCAGCCCTTCACCTGCGATGACGTTTCGTACAGCGCGATGAACCTCTGGAAGAAGCTGCTCAACTATTCGACCACGCTTCAGGCCAATCTGGAAGCCGTCGACTGCACCGATCCGCACACCGCCGTGTTCCGCTATTCCAAGCCGATGCCGCTGGAACTGCTCGTCGCCGCCATGCCCGACCTCGGCCATCCGGTGCCGAAGCATCTTTATGAAGGCACCGACATCCTCAAGAACAAGTATAACGCAGCGCCGGTTGGCACCGGGCCGTTCAAGTTCGTCGAATATGAGCGCGGCCAGCACATCATCGCCGAACGTAACGACGATTACTGGCGCGGCAAGGAATATCCTTATCTCGACCGCATCATCTGGCGCTTCATGCCGGACAAGGCCGCTGCCGCCGCAGCGCTTGAAGCCGGCGAAATGATGGAAACCGCCTTCAACGGCATTTCCATGTCGGACACTGAACGCCTTCAGAAGGATGGCCGCTTCGATACCGGCACCAAGGGTTTTGAAAACAACGTCGCTCACTCGACAATCGAGTTCAACCTGCGCAACCCGATCCTTGCCAATCTGAAGGTGCGTCAGGCGATCTACCACGCGCTCGACATCGACTTCGCGATCAAGACGATCATGCGCGGCTACGCCAAGCCGGGTCGCGGCCCGATCCCGAGCGCCGGCGGCGCCAACTATACGGATCAGGTTCAGACTTACCCGTATGATATTGAAAAGGCAAAGAAGCTGCTCGATGAAGCCGGCTATCCGGTCAAGGAAAACGGCATCCGCTTCAAGCTGCGCCATCGTCCGGCCCCGTGGGGTGAATATACGCAGCTCTGGGCTGAATATTATGCGCAGGCGATGAAGGAAGTCGGCATCGACGTCGAAATCCTGACCAACGACGCGCCGGGTTTCCTCAACGGCGTCTATCGCGACCACGACTTCGACACGGCAAGCGGCTGGCACCAGTTCCGCTCCGATCCGGCTGTCTCCACGACCGTCTGGCTGCGCTCCGGCGCTCCTGTCGGCACGGCATGGTCGAACCAGTTTGGCTACAAGTCTGACGAGATGGACAAGCTCATTGATCAGGCCGCTTCCGAGCTCGATCCGGCCAAGCGCGCCGATCTCTATCACCAGATCCAGCAGCTTGAGATGAAGGACCTGCCGGTCATCTTCGCCATCGAGCATCCATTCGTCGGCGTGACCAACAAGGTGTTGAAGAACCATCACAATACGCCGCGATGGGATTCTTCGAGCTGGTACGACCTCTGGATCGACCAATAAGCCAGACACAGCCGCTGCCGGTCATCCGGCGGCGGCTCACTTCTTGCGTGAATGCTGAAATGAATATCTTGCTGGATAATCCGCAATGCCCCTGCCCCCGATCCTGACTTTTGCGCTGCGGCGCATCCTGCAGGCGATACCCGTCATTCTCCTGATCATGATCGGGTCGTTCCTGCTGATCAAGCTTGCCCCCGGCGATACGGTGGACGCGCTTGTCGGCGACATGGGCGGCGCAGACCCGCAATTCGTCGCCAATCTGCGCACCGAATATGGCCTCGACCAGCCGGTCTGGGTGCAGTTGTGGATTTACATGACGAAGCTGGCGCAGTTCGATTTCGGCTGGTCCTATGTCTACGAGCAGCCGGTGCTGGACGTGCTGATGGCGCGCCTCGTGCCGACGCTGCTGCTGATGGTTTCCTCGCTTTCGGTGGCGTTCATTTTCGGCATCGCGCTCGGCGCTTTCGCGGCGCGGCGCGCCTATTCGCTGACCGACAATGCGATTTCCACGCTTGGCCTTGTCTTCTACGCCATGCCGAGCTTCTTCCTCAGCCTCATTTTGATGTTCATCTTTTCGGTCAAGCTCGGCTGGCTGCCGGTCGGCGGCTACAAGACGCTTGGCGGGTTTTATACCGGCTGGAAAAATGTCTGGGATATTGCCGTCCATCTCGTCATGCCGACGACGGCGCTTTCGCTCATCTATCTCGCCTTCTATATGCGCCTGATGCGCACCAGCGTGCTGGAAGTGGCAGACCTCGATTATGTACGCACCGCGCGCGCCAAGGGCGCCAGCGGCGCAAGGCTGATGTTCCACCACATCATGCGCAACGCCTTCCTGCCGGTCGTCACGCTGCTCGGCCTGCAATTTTCCACCGTGCTTGGCGGCTCGGTCGTGATCGAGACGATCTTCTCGCTGCCCGGCCTCGGCCAGCTTGCCTACACTTCCGTGATCAAGCGCGATCTCAACACGCTGATGGGGATCATCTTCCTGTGCTCGGTACTGGTGGTGATCGTGAATTTCATCACCGATCTCATCTATGCGCGGCTTGATTCCAGGATCGAACTGTCATGACTTCCCAGGACCTCTCCCTCACCCGCCCGCAGGTCTCGCGCACGAAAATTCTGTGGCAGCGCTTCAGCCGCAACCGCGCCGCAGTGCTGGGCCTCATCCTTTTCATTGCCGTGGTGCTGATCGCGCTTTTGGCCGATGTCATCACCCCCGGCGACCCGCTGCGCCGCGCTGGCGATCCGCTCGTCTGGCCGTTCCTCAATGCGGCAACGCCGCTCGGCACCGACCAGCTTGGTCGCGATATCATGGCGGGCATCTTCCATGGCGCGCGCATCTCGCTTCTGATCGGGGTCGTCGCCACGCTGATCTCGATCGTCATCGGCATCATTATCGGCGCGCTTGCCGGATATTACGGCGGCTGGGTGGATGATGTGCTTATGCGCATCACCGAAGCCTTCCAGACCGTGCCAAGCTTCGTGCTGCTTCTGACATTGGTGGCGATCTTTGGCTCTTCCATCGAAAACATCATCATCTGCATCGGCATTGTTTCATGGACTGCGCCTGCCCGCATGGTGCGTGCCGAGTTTCTGGCTCTGCGCAAGCGCGAATTCATCGACGCCGCGCGCAATCTGGGCGTCGGCAATGTCTCGATCATCTTCCGCGAGATCCTGCCGAATGCCCTGCCGCCGGTGATCGTCTTCGCATCCGTGGTGATGGCAACCTCTATCCTGATGGAAAGCGCGCTCGCCTTCCTCGGCCTTGGCGACCCGAACTATGCGAGCTGGGGCAACATGATCGGCCAGGGCCGCGCCGTGCTGCGCACCGACTGGTTCTGCTCGGTCATTCCCGGCATCGCCATTCTGCTCACCGTCCTGTCCTTCAGCCTGCTCGGCGAGGGCCTGAACGACGCGCTTAATCCGAGGCAGAAGAAATAATGACCGCCGCACCCGTTCTTGAAATTAAAAACCTGCAAATCGCGCTGCCGAAAGGCGCCGACCGGCCTTATGCCTTGCAAGACCTTTCACTCACCATCAATCCCGGCGAGATCGTCTGCCTCGTCGGTGAAAGCGGCTCCGGCAAGTCGCTTTCGGCAGGCGCTATCATGCGCCTTCTGCCGGAACCGCAAGTGCGCGTGACCAATGGCGTAATCCGCCTTGAAGGCACCGATCTTTATTCGCTCAGCGAAGCCGATATGAAGAAGCTGCGCGGCGACCGCATCGGCATGATCTTTCAGGAGCCGATGACTGCGCTCAACCCGCAAAAGACGGTTGGCTGGCAGATCGATGAAGTGCTGCGCCTGCACACGAAGCTTGGCCGCAAGGAGCGCCGCGCCGCTGTGCTCGACATGCTGGCAGAGGTGAAAATCCCCGACCCGGAATCCGCCTATAACGCCTATCCGCACCAGATTTCCGGCGGGCAGCGCCAGCGTGTCATGATCGCCATGGCGCTGATCCTGAAACCGCGCCTCATCATCGCCGACGAACCGACCACCGCGCTCGACGTGACCACGCAGGCGCAAATCCTCAAGCTGATCCGCGACCTGCAACGCGAACACAATACCGGCATCCTGTTCATCACGCATGATTTTGGCGTGGTGGCGGAAATCGCCGACCGTGTGGCCGTGTTGCGGCTTGGCGAACTGGTCGAAGAGGGTCCGGCAGACACGGTGTTGAACCATCCGCAGCACCCTTACACAAGGGCGCTGATCGCCTCGGTTCCAGCCCTCACGCCGCCCGAACCGAAACCAGCGGGTGACGCGCAGCCGATCATCCTCAAGGCGAGCGCATTGCGCAAAACCTTCAAGGCGCGTGGCGGCTTGCTTACCGGCAAACGCAGCGCCGTGCCCGCCGTGAAGGACCTTTCCTTCGAGCTGCGTCAGGGCGAAACGCTGGGCGTCGTTGGCGAAAGCGGCTCGGGCAAGACGACCGTTTCGCGCATCGTGACGCGACTGCTGGAAGCCGATAGCGGCACAGTCGATGTGAATGGCCGCGATTTTCTGAGCGCCAGCCCGCGCCAAGTGCGCGCCATGCGCAAGGATATCCAGATGGTCTTTCAAGACCCTATGGCCTCGCTCAATCCGCGCCGTCGCGTCGTGGACCTGATCGCACAGGGGCCAATCGTCCATGGCGTGCCGAAGGATGAGGCCCACGCGAAGGCACGTGAATTGCTGGAACTGGTCGAGCTTTCGCCTGCCGCCGCCGACCGTTTCCCGCATGAGTTCTCGGGCGGGCAGCGCCAGCGTATCGGCATCGCCCGCGCACTGGCGCTTGAGCCGCGCATCATCGTGGCCGACGAACCGGTCTCCGCGCTCGACGTTTCGGTGCAGGCGCAAGTGCTGCGGCTTCTGGCCGATTTGCGCGAAAGGCTGAACCTGTCGCTGCTTTTCGTAACGCACGATCTGCGCGTCGCAGCCCAGCTTTGCGACCGCGTCATCGTCATGTCGAAGGGCGAGATCGCGGAAACGGGGCCAACGGCGCAAGTCTTCGCCAACCCGCAACATGAATATACACAGCGCCTGCTCGCCTCCATCCCCGGCAAGAGCTGGACGCCCCCCCGTTTTGAAAATGCGTGAAGCCATGCAGAAGATAGAATTTCCACCCTCCATCTGGGCCGCAACCGCACCCGAACGCATACCCGCCCCCGCGCTCACGAAAGACGCGGAAGCCGATATTGTCATTGTCGGCGGCGGCTTTACCGGGCTTTCGGCGGCACTCCATCTGGCAAAGCGCGGCAAGCGCGTCATCCTGCTGGAAGGCAAAGCGGTCGGTTGGGGCGCATCTGGGCGCAATAATGGCCAGGTGATCCCGACCATGACCGCCGCCGAACCGGACGCCATTGCCAAACGTTATGGTGCTTCGGGCGAGCGTTTTGCCCGATTGATCGGCAACAGCGCCGACATATTGTTTTCCATCGTGCGCGATGAAAACATCGAGGCCGAGGCTGAGCAGAACGGCTGGTTCCAGCCTGCCCATTCGCCGGGTCGGGTGAAGCTGTCGCAAAGTCGCGTGGAAGCGTGGAAGCGCTTCGGCTTCCCGGCGGAGTTTCTCGACCGCACGGCAACATCGCAGCTATTGGGCAGCGATTTCTGGTATGGCGGCATGTTCAACCCGACCGGCGGTCATATCAATCCGCTGGCTTTCGCGCGCGGGCTTGCCGCCGCTGCCGAACGCCACGGCGCGATCATCCACGAGCAAAGCCCGGTCATCTCCTATGCTCAAGCGGGCGACCATTGGGAAGTCAAGACCGCCAGCGCCACAGTGCGCGCCAAGGGCTTTCTGCTTGCCACCAACGCCTATACAGGCGAACTGCGCGAAGGGCTTGCCCCGCGCCTCGCCCGCACCATTGTGCCGGTGCTCTCATGGCAGATGGCAACCGCCCCCGTCAGCGACAATCTGCGCGCAACGATCTTGCCCGGCAGGCAAGCGGTTTCCGACACACGCGGCGACCTGCGCTTCTTCCGCTACGATGCCCGCAACCGGCTGATTACCGGCGGCGTGGTGATGGGCGATTTCAACGTGGCCGAGCGCGTCAGGCGCAAGACAGCGCGCAACATGGCGGAAGCCTTTCCAGCGCTGGGCGAACCGGAAATCACCCATGTGTGGAGCGGTTATATCGGCATGACATGGGATCGTTTCCCGCGTGTCCATCAACTCAGCGCCAATGGCTGGGCTTGGATCGGCTGCAACGGTCGCGGCGTTGCGCTTGGCACATCGCTTGGCCGGGAATTTGCCCGCGCGCTCGACGGCGAGCCGGTGCAGGAACTTGCCCTTCCCGTCTCGGAACCGGCACCGCTGCCTTTCCACAAGGTCGCCCGAAAAATCGCACCGTTCTATCTCGCATGGCTTCGGCGCAAGGATCTTACCGAGCCAAATCTCTAACGCATCTCATTGAATGTTCATGTGAAAGGTCAGGTCCATGAATCAAATGTCAATTCTCGAACGCCGCCGCATCGAGGCGCTGGTTCTCAAGAATGTCTACGAAGTTATTCGCGAGCGCTCCGGCGAGGAGGAAGCGCAAGCCGCAATCGGCGAAGCCGTCAGCCGCTCGGCCATCGAACAGGGCAAGAGCTTTGCCGACGAGCTTGGCCGCACCCCGACCATACAGGATTTTGCCGATATCCAGCCGCTGTGGACCAAGGAAAACGCGCTGGAAATCGACGTGATTTCGCAGGGCGAGGATCATTTCGATTTCAACGTGACGCGCTGCCGCTATTCGGAAATGTACCGCGAGATGGGCCTTGGCCATATCGGCCACTTGCTGTCGTGCAATCGAGACGGCGACTTCTGCATCGGCTACAACCCCGACATGAAGCTGGAGCGCACGCAGACCATCATGAAGGGCGCAAGCCACTGCGATTTCCGCTACCGCCTCGAAACGAACGACAAGAAAGACGAGGAAGCCTGACATGCCGGTTGAAAACTGGACTTCAAACCAGATTGAAGAACTGGTCGCATTCCGCCGCGACCTGCACCAGAACCCGGAACTGCTCTATGATGTCAGCCGCACCGCCGAAAAGGTGGCCGAGGCGTTGCGTGCTGCTGGCGTCGATGAAGTGGTGACCGGCATCGGGCGCACCGGCGTCGTCGGCGTCATTCGCGGCCAGTCCAACCGTTCGGGCCGGGCCATCGGCCTGCGCGCCGATATGGACGCCCTGCCGATCCTCGAGGAAACCGGCGCGGAATGGTCATCGAAAGTGCCGGGCAAGATGCATGCCTGCGGACATGACGGCCATACGACCATGCTTCTGGGCGCTGCCCGCGAACTGGCGCAAAGCCGCGCTTTCGACGGCACGGTTATCGTGATCTTCCAGCCTGCCGAAGAAGGCGGCGCAGGCGCCAAGGCGATGATTGACGACGGTTTGTTCAAGCGCTGGCCGGTCAACGAAGTCTACGGCATGCACAACCGCCCGAACCTTGCCGTCGGGCATTTCACCATCAATTCCGGTCCGATCATGGGATCGGTCGATGTGCTGGACATCACCATTGAAGGCGTTGGCGGACATGCGGCCTCGCCGCACCATACCATCGACCCCATTCCGGTAACGGCGGCGCTCATTCAGGCGATCCAGACACTGACGGCACGCACTATCGATCCGCTGGATTCCGCCGTGATTTCGATCACCACCATTCAGGGCGGCGATGCGTTCAACGTTATTCCGCAGAAAATCCGCTTGACCGGCACGGTGCGCACGCTGCGCGAGGAAGTGCGCGACCATATCGAGGAGAAGCTCACCCGCGCCGTGCAGGGCATTGCCGATGCTTTCGGAGCCAAGGCGACGCTCGACTACCAGCGCAATTATCCGGTGACCGTCAATCATGAGCGGGAAACCGAGCTTGCGGCGATTGCCGCCGAAGCCGTTGCAGGCGCGGAGCGCGTCACGCGGGACATGCCCGCAACGCTTGGCGGCGAGGATTTTGCTTTCATGCTCAATGAGGTTCCGGGCGCGATGATCAACATCGGCAACGGCCCGAGCGCCAATCTGCACCATCCGAAATATGACTTTAACGATGATGTGATCGCCTGGGGCTGCTCCTACTGGACAACCCTCGTGCGGCATCGCCTGCCAATCAGCAACTGAGCGAACCCCGCCTCTACCGGCGAAATTTGGGTTATGAATGGGCGGTCCGCTGGACCGCCCTTTTTCGTCTTTGCGCACAAAGCTGAGATATCAAGTCTAAAACCCCTAGTTTATCCAAGATATCCATAATATAAGGCGCTCCCGATAAGCCATCGCGTCATTTCCGATGGGACGGACAACGCATCCCGGACATTGTGAAACGGCTTTCCATCTGGACACGTGTTTCGGCAAAAAGTTGGAACGGAAATCCATGAATATCGAGTCTGCCTTAAGCGACAGCGCCAATATTTTTGACCTCGCGCCAATCTCCCTGTGGCTTGAGGACTATAGCGGCCTGCGCAGGCAGTTCGAGGAATGGCGCGCGCAGGGCGTTACCGATCTGGGGGCCTTTTTGCACGAAGATACGAGCCGGCTGCGAATCTGCACCAGCCATATCCGGGTGCTGAAGGTCAATCGCAAGACGCTTTCGCTTTTCGAGGCCGATAGCGTCGACCATCTGGTCACCAATCTGGAACGCGTGTTCCGCGACGACATGCTGGACCCGCATATCGACGAGATGGTGCAGCTGTGGAATGGCGGCAATGCCTTTTCGAGCGATACCATCAACTATACGCTCAACGGCAAACGGCTCGACATTCAGTTGAAGGGTGTTGTGCTGCCTGGCTATGAGCACACCTGGGAGCGCGTCCTGCTTTCCATCGAGGACGTGACCGCGCGCGAAAATGCCCGTCGCGAGCAGGACCGCCACAAGCGTCATGCGCAGGGGCTTTTCGAGCATTCGCCGGTTTCCCTCTGGGTCGAGGATTTCAGCCGCATCAAGCAGTTGATGGATGATGTGCGCCAGCGCGGTATTGTCGATTTTCGCGTATTCACCGACGTGCATCCGGAATTCGTGCGCCAGTGCATGAGCGAAATCCGCGTGCTCGAAATCAATTCCGAAACGCTTGCCCTCTTTCTCGCGCCCGACAAGAAAACCCTGCTGCAAAACCTGCCGCATATCTTTAAGGATGAGATGGAAGTATCGTTCCGCGAGCAGCTGATCGACTTGTGGAACGGCGTTCTGTTCCAGCGCCGCGAAGTGGTCAATTATGCGCTCGACGGCACCGAGCGGCATGTGTTGCTGCAATTCTCGGTCCTGCCGGGGCATGAGCAGGACTGGTCGCTGGTGCAGGTCGCCCTCACCGACATCACTGCCCGCAAGAAGGCGGAAGCCTATCTGGAATATCTCGGCAAGCACGATGTGCTGACGAAGCTGCACAATCGCGCCTTTTATGTCGATGAGCTAAACCGGCTCGAGCGCAAGGGCCATACGCCGATTTCTATCATCATCATCGATCTCAATGGCCTCAAGGCCGCCAATGATCAATGGGGCCATGCCACGGGTGACGGATTGCTGCGGCGCCTGGGCGAAGTGCTGAATGAGGCTGTGAAGCAGCCGGGCCATGCGGCCCGCATCGGCGGTGACGAGTTCGCCGTCGTACTGCCCTATGTGGACGAGCGCGGCGCCGAAGCGATGGTCGAGGATATTCAGCGGCTGGTGGATATCAACAACCAGTATTATTCGCAGCTCAAGCTCAATCTTTCCATCGGCACCGCCACGAGCCTACCCGGCGAAAAGCTGGAAACCGTCGCCAAGCGCGCCGACCTGCTAATGTATGAAAACAAACGCCAGCAATATACGGGCCGCACGATCTAGTCGTCGAACTTGATGACGGTCTTGCCGCGCGTCAGATCGGTCACGAGCCGCGCAATATCATCCTGCACGGCAATGGGCATCGCACCCGTTATCTCGACGCCGGTGCCGGTGAAGTTTTCCTGCGCAATAGCGAGATTTTCGACAGCGGTGAGACGCGCCTTTAAAAGCGCATGGTCGGAAAAATCGCAGGCGAAATGGAAGCCGACCAGCGGGATGACCTCGGTCTTTTCGGCCTGTCGCAGACAGGTCGCGGCAGTACCGCCATATGCGCGCATCAAGCCGCCGCTGCCAAGCAGGATGCCGCCGAACCAGCGCGTAACCACAACCACGATGTTGTCGAGCTGCTGGCCGTCGATGGCTTGCAGGATCGGCTTGCCCGCCGTGCCGCTCGGCTCGCCATCGTCGCTGAACCGATAGTTTTGCCCCATGCGCCACGCCCAGCAATTATGGTTGGCGGCAAGGTCCGAATGCTCGCTCAAGAAATCCTTCGCCGCCTGTTCGTTCGCAACCGGCGCGGCAATGGCCAGAAACCGGCTCTTCTTGATCTCCTGGCTGAAGGTTTCGACGCGGCTGATCGTGAACATGGCAATCCCGAAAACAATAACGTTTGCGCCCTAACATTTTCCATTGAGGATGACGACCCCTTCCGACTTTCTATCCGGGCGCTAAGATGCTGACGCATCACGCCGGGAAATGCTCAATCGCCGCACGGGCTTGACCAAAACTCGATGAGCCAAACTCATTGAGTTTTGGTATTTCCCGCCATTGCGCCCACCGATTATAGGGTATAAGGCAATTGAAAAATGAGCCCTTCTTTTTGGGCTCGGTTCTTGCATACCCAGATGAAAGGTCCCGCCGATGTTCGATTTGATCGTGAGAAACGCCAATCTCCCCGACGGTCGCGAAAAGCAGGACATTCTGGTCAAGGACGGCAAGATTGCCGATATTGTGCCCTCCACGGGCGAGCATCAGGCGGCACAGGAAATCGATGCAACCGACCGGCTCGTAACCCCGCCTTTCGTCGACCCGCATTTCCACATGGACGCGACCCTGTCGCTCGGCCTGCCGCGCCTCAACCGCTCCGGCACGCTTCTGGAGGGCATCGCGCTGTGGGGTGAACTGAAGCCGATGCTGACCGTCGAAGCCATGGTCGAGCGCGCCCTGCGCTATTGCGATCTGGCCGTCAGCCAGGGCCTGCTGGCAATCCGCAGCCATGTCGATGTCAGCGACCCGCGCCTTCTCACCGCGGAAGCGATGATCGAAGTGCGCGAGAAGGTGAAGCCTTATATCGACCTGCAACTGGTCGCCTTCCCGCAGGACGGCTATTACCGTTCGCCGGGTGCGGTCGATCTCGTCAACCGCTCGCTCGACATGGGTCTCGATGTCGTCGGCGGCATTCCGCATTTTGAACGCACCATGGCTGATGGCGCGGCCTCGCTGGAAGCGCTCTGCCGCATCGCCGCCGAGCGCGGCCTGCCGGTCGATATTCATTGCGACGAAAGCGACGACCCGATGTCGCGCCATGTCGAAACGCTGGCCGCCGAGACCATGCGCTTCGGGCTACAAGGCCGCGTTTCCGGCTCGCATCTCACCTCCATGCACTCCATGGATAATTATTACGTCTCGAAACTCATTCCGCTGATCGCGGAAGCGAAGATGAACGCAATCCCCAACCCGCTCATCAACATCACGCTGCAAGGCCGCGCCGACACCTATCCGAAACGCCGCGGCATGACACGCGTGCCGGAACTGATGGCGGCGGGCATCAATGTTGCTTTCGGCCACGACTGCGTGATGGACCCGTGGTATTCGATGGGTTCCGGCGACATGCTGGAAGTGGGACACATGGCAATCCATGTCGCGCAGATGACGTCCATCGAAGGCAAGCGGCAGGTTTTCGACGCGCTGACCGTCAACTCGGCCAAGGCGCTCGGCCTCGAAGGCTATGGTCTCGCCAAGGGCTGCAATGCGGACTTCGTGGTGTTGCAGGCACGCGACCCCATCGAAGCGCTGCGCCTCAAGGCAAACCGCCTCAAGGTCGTGAAGCGCGGCAAGGTGATCGCCGAAACCCCGCAGCGCGTCAGCACGCTCAATCTCGAAGGCCGTCCGGCATCGGTTGACGGGGCTGATTACGCGCCGATCGGCCAGCTTTAGAGCCGGTTTCTGTTTTTACTGAATCACCGGAACCGCTCTAACTATTTGTTTTGTCGCATTTTCCAACGCAAAACCGTTTCACAGTTTTGCTGGAAATGCTCCAGAATCTTCTTGAATTCAAGGCGGTTTGGGCAATGATGGAAATCGTTGCTCATGACGTAAGCACGTCAAAACGAAGCAACCGGCTGCGCGCACCCGCGCGCCGAAAACACACATGAGGGGTCCCTGACCAAATGACCAAAATCATCAAGACATCGAACTTCACGCGCCGCGATTTTCTTGCAATGTCGGCAGCGCTTGGTGCAACGGCGATGACCAGCCGCGCCTTCGCCGCCGATGAAAAGCTGAAAGTCGCAGGCATCCACGCCTCGCCGGTGGAAAATGCCTGGAACTCACGCCTTCATGCCGCCTTGCAACAGGCCAATGATGCTGGCCTGATCGACTATGTTTTTTCCGAAGGCGTTTCGGCGAGCGACTATCCCCGCGCCATGCGCGAATATGCCGAACAGGGCATCAAGCTGATCGTGGGCGAATCCTACGCTGTTGAACGCGAAGCGCGGCAGGTCGCGGGCGACTATCCGCAGACGGCTTTCGTCATGGGTTCCTCCGGCAAGCCGCAGGGCGACAATTTCGGCGTCTTCGGCACCTGGAATTTCGAAGCGGGCTATCTCACCGGAATGCTGGCGGGCGCGATGAGCAAGTCCGGCATCTTCGGCTCGGTCGGCGCGGTGCCGATCCCGGAAATCAACATGCTGATCAACGCCTTTCAGGATGGCGTGCGCGAAACGCGGCCAGACGCGAAGTTCGTCGCCTCCTTCATGGGCACCTTCTTCGATCCGCCGAAGGCGCGCGAGGCCGGGCTTGCAGCGATCGATTCCGGCGCGGACATTCTGTTCGGCGAACGCATCGGCACGGCAGATGCCGCCAAGGAGCGCGGCATCAAGGCCATCGGTTCGCTAACCGACTATACGCCGCGTTATCCCGATACGGTTTTTGCCAATGCAATCTGGAACTTCGGGCCAATCCTTAACGCGGCAATCGCGGACGTGAAGGCTGGACAGCCCGCGGGCAAGGACTACACGCCTTTCAGCATGATGAAGGAAGGCGGCAACGACATCATCTATGTCAAGGGCATCGCACCGGCAGAAGCGGAAGCGAAGATGGAAGCGCGCCGCAACGAGATCAAATCCGGTGCCTTTACGCTGAAGCTGAACGCCGAAGAGCCGAAATAATCTTGCCTCCGCGCCGGTGCTTCAACGCTCGTTCCAGCACCGGCGCACCCTCCTGCACGGGCCTCTCCCATGACCTCCACCGTCCTTGAACTGCAAAATATCACCAAGCGCTTTGGCCCGTTGACCGCCAATGACGATATTTCGCTCAAGCTCGAACGCGGTGAAATTCTCGCGTTTCTTGGCGAAAACGGTGCAGGCAAGACCACGCTGATGAACATCCTGTTCGGCCATTATGTGCCGGATGAAGGCCGCGTCTTCGTCAAGGGGGCGGAAATCCCGCAGGGCAAGCCGCGCGCGGCAATCGATGCGGGCGTGGGCATGGTGCACCAGCATTTCACGCTCGCGCCCAATCTCACCGTGCTTGAGAACATCATCACCGGCACGGAGAGCCTCTGGAAGCTCAAATCCGCGCACGGGCCTGCGCGCACCAAAATCGCCCAGATTGCAACGCGCTTCGGCTTGCAGGTCGATCCCGATGCGCGGCTGGGCGATCTGTCGGTGGGCGAGCAGCAGCGCGTCGAAATTCTGAAAGCGCTCTATAACAACGCCGACATACTGATCCTCGACGAGCCAACCGCCGTTTTGACCACGCAGGAAGCCGAAAGCCTGTTCGCGACGCTCAAGGAGATGGCGCGTCAGGGCCTGTCGCTGATCTTCATTTCGCACAAGCTGCATGAAGTCATGTCGGCAGCCGACCGCGTTGTCGTCCTGCGCGGCGGCAAGCTTGTCGCCGAACGCAAGGCATCCGAAACCTCGAAAGAAGAACTCGCCGAACTGATGGTCGGCCGTCGCGTTTCGCGCCCTGCACGCGCTGCGGCCACACCCGGCGAGACCTTGCTGGAAGCAAAGAATGTAACGGTCGTTGAAGATGGGGCCACCCGCCTTTCCGACCTCCATTTCCACGTTCGCGCCGGTGAAACGCTTGGCATCATCGGCGTGTCCGGCAACGGCCAGGCAGCGCTTGGGCGGCTCGTTTCCGGCCTCAGCCAACCGGCAAGCGGCGAGCTTGCAATGTTCGGGCAGACGGTCACGAAATTCGACCCTCGCCAGTTTGTGGCGGCTGGTGTTGGCCGCATCCCGGAAGACCGCAATGCCGAAGGCGCAATCGGCGATCTGACGCTGTGGGAAAATGCGGTGCTGGAACGCGTGCGCGATCCGCAGTTTTCCAACGGACTGCTGGTCAACCGCACGGCAGCGCGGGAATTCACCAACCGCATCATCAAGGATTTCGATGTGCGCGGCGGCACACCCGACAGCCGCATTCGCCTGCTTTCCGGCGGCAACATGCAAAAGCTAATTCTGGGCCGCAATCTGGAAACCGCTCCGCGCATCCTGATCGCCGCGCAGCCGACGCGCGGCCTCGATGAAGGCGCGGTCGCGGCCATCCATGCCCGCATTCTGGAAGCGCGCGCCAAGGGCGCCGCCGTATTGCTGATCTCGGAAGATCTGGATGAAATCATTGGCTTGGCGGATCGGGTTCAAGCCATTGTTAAAGGCCGTCTTTCCCCGCCCATTGACGCGGAAGAAGCCAATGCGCAGCGATTGGGCCTGATGATGGCGGGCGAATGGCAGAATAATACCAACAAGGGGCTGAACTGATGCGTATCGAACGACGCGAAACACGGCCCATGGCTCTGGTGGCAACGGCACCGATCATCGCCGTCCTGACTGCCTTCGTGCTTGCCGGATTGCTGATCGCTGCCGCCGGTGCGCCGGTTCTGGAAGCCTTCCGGCAGATCGCCATTGGCGCTTTCGGCAACAAGCTTTCGATCACCGAAACGCTCACCCGCGCAACGCCCCTGATGCTGACCGGCCTTGCCGCCGCCGTCGCCTTCCGCTCAAAACTCTGGAATATCGGAGCCGAAGGCCAGTTCTATATGGGCGCGCTGGCGGTGGTCGCCTGCGGCACGCAGTTGCAGCTTCCAGCCGCCATCCTCATTCCGCTTCTGCTGATCGTCGGCGCGATTGCGGGCATGGTTTTTCTGCTGATCCCGCTCGGGCTTCGCCTGCGCTTTGGCGTCGATGAAGTGGTGACGACGCTGCTTTTGAATTTCGTCGCCGTGCTCATCGTTTCGATGATGATCGAGGGGCCGATGAAAGATCCGCTTGCCTTCGGCTGGCCGCAATCCGAACCCGTTCCCGATGCCGCCGTGCTGCCCAAGATCATGTCCGGCATGCGGCTCCATATCGGCATCGTGATTGCCATCGCGCTGGCGATCATCATCGCCTATGTGCAGAAACGGACCGTATTCGGGCTTGAAACCAAGGCTGCGGGGCTCAACCCTGCCGCTGCCCGCTTCGCCGGTGTGCCCTTGGCCAGAACGCTGATAAAGGTGGCCTGCATTTCCGGCGGTCTGGCCGGGCTTGCGGGCGCGATACAGGTGATGGGCGTGAAGGGCTATGTCACGACCGATCTTTCACCGGGCTTCGGCTATTCCGGCATCATTGTCGCGATGCTCGCCAATCTGAACCCCATCGGCGCGATCTTCTCCGCGCTTTTTGCAGCCGCGATGTTTGTCGGCGCAGACGGCATGAGCCGCGCCATCGGCATCCCGAGCTTCATCGCCGATGTTACCGTGGCTCTGTCGCTCCTGACCATGCTGGTTGCGCTGTTCTTCACACAATACAGGATCGCCCGATGAACGAGTTGATGGATATTCTACTCTCCGCCGGTCTGTGGGTTTCGGTCCTGCGCATTGCAACGCCGCTGATTTTCGGCACGCTCGGCGCGCTTTATTGCGAACGCGCCGGTGTGCTCAATCTCGGCATCGAAGGCATCATGACCTTCGGCGCAATGATCGGCTGGCTGACCGTGTTCAACGGCGCGGACCTATGGACCGGCGTAGCGGTGGCGGCGGCTTCCGGCGCGCTGTTCGGCCTGCTTCATGCGGCCCTCACCGTGCCGCTCGGCCTGTCGCAGCACGTGGTGGGCCTTGGCATCACACTGTTTGCGTCAAGCCTTTCCTATTTCCTGTTCCGGCTTCTGGTGCCGCTGTCCTCGACACCGCCGTCCATCACGCCTTTCCAGCCGCTCAATCCGGGCTGGCTCACAGGCATACCTTTCATCGGGCAGGTGCTTGGCACGCAGACGGCGCTGACATGGATCGCCATTCCGCTGGCGCTTCTGCTCGGTTACGTGCTTTTCCGCACGCCGCTCGGCCTTGCAATCCGCATGACCGGCGAAAACCCGCATGCGGCGGAAGCGCAAGGCATCAACCCGATCCGGGTGCGCATTTTCACGATCATGTTCGGCAGCGCGCTGATGGCTGTCGGCGGCGCGTTCCTGACGCTTTCGGCGTTCAATTCGTTCTTCCCCACCATGATGCAGGGACGCGGCTGGGTCTGTATCGCGCTTGTCGTCTTCGCCTCGTGGAAACCGGCACGCGCGCTTGTGGGCGCCCTGCTCTTCGCACTGTTCGATGCATTCCAGCTTCGCTTGCAGACGGTTTACGGCAAGGCCGTGCCCTACCAGCTTTTCCTCATGATCCCTTATATCATGTCGATTGTGGCGCTGATCATCATGGCGCGCCGCGCCCGTGTCCCACAGGCGCTGATGCAGCCCTATCGCCGCGGCGAGCGGTAAGCGCTTCACGCAACGCCAGCCCCTCATCCTGAGGAGCCGCCGCAGGCGGCGTCTCGAAGGGCAAGGGGCGGCGATGCCGTGCGGCAGCGTCTCCCGATCTTTCGAGACGGCATCCTTCGCTCCGCGAAGGCCGCCTCCTCAAGATGAGGGAGACACGCGAACCGCAGCGCGATTGACACAGCAGAATCTCCAAGCAAAAACGGCGGCCTTTCGGACCGCCGTTTTCTTTTATACTGTCGGGCTTATGCAGCGCTCGACTTGCTCTTTTCAAAGCGCTTGCGCTCATTCGGGTCGAGATAGAGCTTGCGAAGGCGGATCGACTTCGGCGTTACTTCCACCAGCTCGTCGTCCTGAATCCACGACAGGGCGCGTTCCAGCGTCATCTTGATCGGCGGGGTGAGCTTCACGGCTTCGTCCTTGCCTGCGGCGCGGATGTTGGTGAGCTTCTTGCCCTTCAAGACGTTGACTTCAAGATCGTTGTCGCGGCTGTGAATGCCGATCAGCATACCCTGATAGACCTTGACGCCAGCGTCGATGATCATCGGGCCGCGATCTTCCAGGTTGAACAGCGCATAGGCAACCGCTTCGCCCTGATCATTGGAGATCAGAACGCCGTTGTTGCGGCCTGCGATTTCGCCCTTGTACGGCTGATAGTCGTGGAACAGGCGGTTCATGATCGCCGTGCCGCGCGTATCGGTCAGGAGTTCCGACTGATAGCCAATGAGGCCGCGGGTCGGAGCGTAGAAGACCAGACGCACGCGATTGCCGCCCGAAGGACGCAGTTCGACCATTTCGGCCTTGCGTTCGGACATCTTCTGCACGACCGTGCCGGAATACTCTTCATCAACGTCGATGACGACTTCTTCCACCGGCTCCAGCTTTTCGCCGTTCTCGCCGTCCTTCATGACGACGCGCGGACGTGAAACGCCAAGCTCGAAGCCCTCGCGGCGCATGTTTTCGATCAGAACCGCAAGCTGCAATTCGCCGCGGCCGGAAACGAAGAACGAATCCTTTTCGGTCGATTCCTCGATCTTCAGGGCGACATTGCCTTCGGCTTCTTTCAGCAGGCGGTCGCGGATGACGCGGCTCGTCACCTTGTCGCCTTCGGTGCCCGCATAGGGGCTGTCATTGACGATGAAGGACATTGTGACGGTCGGCGGATCGATCGGCTGCGCGGCGAGCGGCTCGCTTACCGAAGGATCACAGAACGTGTCGGCAACCGTGCCCTTGGAAAGGCCGGCAATAGCAACGATGTCGCCCGCCTGTGCTTCTTCAATCGGCTGACGCTCGATGCCGCGGAAAGCGAGGATCTTCGAGATACGGCCGTTTTCGAGCAGGGAACCGTCCTGCGCCAGAACCTTGACGGCCTGGTTCGGCTTGATGGAGCCCGAATGGATGCGGCCGGTGATGATGCGGCCCAGGAACGGATCGGCTTCGAGGATCGTGCCGATCATGCGGAACGGACCTTCAGCAACCTTTGGGGCCGGAACATGCTTCAGCACGAGGTCGAACAAGGGCGCCAGACCTTCGTCCTTCGGACCTTCCGGGCTCAGCGCCATCCAGCCGTTGCGGCCCGAACCGTAGAGGATCGGAAAATCGAGCTGTTCATCGGTCGCGTCGAGATTGGCGAAGAGGTCGAACACTTCGTTGACGACTTCCTCATGACGGCCATCGGGACGGTCGATCTTGTTGATCGCAACGATGGGCTTGAGGCCGACCTTCAACGCCTTGCCGACGACGAACTTCGTCTGCGGCATCGGGCCTTCGGCAGCGTCGACGAGAACGATAGCGCCGTCCACCATCGAGAGGATACGCTCCACCTCACCGCCGAAGTCGGCGTGGCCCGGCGTGTCGACGATGTTGATGCGCGTATTTTTCCAGACAACCGAAGTGGCCTTGGCGAGAATTGTGATCCCGCGTTCCTTTTCGATGTCGTTGGAATCCATCATGCGTTCTGCGACGCGCTGGTTGTCGCGGAACGAGCCCGACTGCTTCAGGAGTTCATCGACCAGAGTTGTTTTGCCATGATCGACGTGTGCGATAATAGCGATATTACGCAATTCCATATGGAGATCACTTCTATATGAGTTGGGAGCCGCGCCAACAGACCCGCGCGGAAAAACAATGCGGCGCTCTTACAGGTTTTTTTGCATTTTAGAAAGGGGCAGCACGAAACTGCCCCTCAATTAACCCGAAAAACCCGGATTTCACTGCGTTTTTACACTGTCAATTTGACAGTTTTTTGTACTCTTCGGGTCACAACAGCGTGCCGGACAGAATGATGATCGCAACACTGAAATAGATGACAAGACCCGTCACATCGACCAGCGTGGCGACGAAGGGCGCCGATGCGCTGGCCGGATCGAAGCCCAGCCTTTGCAGGATGAAGGGCAACATGGAGCCCGTCAGCGAGCCGAAAGTGACGATGGCCACCAGCGCCATGCCGACAGTGAGCGCCACCAGAATCCAGTGCTCGCCATAATCGTAGATGCCAAGCGTCTGCCATGCGATGATACGCAGAATGCCGATGCAGCCAAGAAAACTGCCAAGCGCGAGGCCCGACGGAATTTCACGCAGCGCGACACGCCACCAGTCCTTCAGCCTGATCTCCTGCAAGGCAAGCGCGCGGATAATCAGCGACGTTGCCTGCGAACCGGAATTGCCGCCCGAAGACATGATGAGCGGTATGAAGAGCGTCAGCACCAGCGCCTTTTCCAGTTCCGCCTCGAAATGCTGCATGGCGCTTGCCGTCAGCATTTCGCCGAGGAACAGGATACCGAGCCAGCCGGCGCGCTTCTTCAGCATCTCGCCAAACCCGATGCGCATATAGGGCTTGTCCAGCGCCTCCATACCACCGAAACGGTAAGCATCCTCGCTGGCCTCTTCGGTCATGGCGTCCAGCACGTCATCAACGGTCACGATGCCAATGATGTGGCGACTCTCATCCACTACCGGCACAGCCAGAAGGTCATGCTTGCGGAAAAGCCGGGCGACTTCCTCGCGGCTTGCCAGCGGCGAAATCGTGATGGGCTCGTCATCGCGGGCTATGGACAAGATCGGCTCATCCGGCTGGCGGATGATGAGACGGCGCAGGCTGACCACGCCCAGCAGGACGCGGCTGGCCGGATCGATGACATAGATGGCATAAACCGTTTCACGCGTGCGCTCGACCTTGCGGATATAATCCAGCGTCTGGCCGACATTCCAGTTGGACGGCACGGTGATGAATTCGATGGTCATGAGCGAGCCCGCCGTGTTCGGCGGATACCCCATCAGTTTCTTCAGCGCGACCTTGGTTTCAGGCGCAAGAATGGGAAACAGGCCTGCGCGGTCGTCGTCTTCCAGCTCCTGGAAAACGTCGGTGGCGCGGTCCGCCGACATGCCGTCGAGCAAAAGACTTGCAAGGCCGGGCGGAAGCGTGGCGATGATCTCGCTGGCACGGTGCAGTTCCGGCTGATCGAGCAGGCGGATGGCATCTTCGTGCGAAAGCTGCGCGATGACGGCGACTGCATCATCGGCATCCAGTTCGTTAACGAGTTCCACTGCGTCGCCGGTACGCATGTCCGCAATGCGGCTTGCGATGGCAGCAGCAGGGAGGTCGGCAACATTGAGCACTTCCGGGAAGAAGTTGTTGTCGGGCTTAAGGCCGGTCATGGGGCTTGCCTTTCTATCGATCCGCCGTCAAAGGCAGACCGTGCAAGCCGACCGCGAGCGATCAGATCACGAACTGCCTTGACGGCTGAAACAATCGACTGTGACTGTCGCTTGGCATAAGAGAATAAAACTCCGGTTGAAAATGCTGCCGCAGAAATTCGGCTGCGGGCGTGATGTGCGCTTGGTCGCCCATAAAGTCAAGCCCTGTCGGACGATGTGGAACGGTTTTTCCCGCAAGTTGGCTCCCACGGTTTCCCTCTTGCTTGGTTGCAAGGCGACGCCTAAATCTGATGCGTATCGATGCCATCTGAACCGGAGTTTCATCATGTCCGACAAGACCGCCCACAATCACGCGCTGACCGACTGGAGCGGACCGCTGGGCCTGCCGGATTTCACCGCGTTCGGGGACGACGATTTCGCTCCCGCCTTCGATGTGGCGCTGGCTGAGGACCTCGCCGAGGTCGAGGCCATCGCCGGGGCTACCGAAGAGGCGACCATCGAAAACACGCTCAAGGCCTTGCAACTGACCGGCAAGGCGCTAGACCGCGTGTCAGCCGTGTTCTGGCTGCGCGCGGGCGCACATACCAACACCACGATCCAGGCGCTGGAGCGCGAGATCGCGCCGAAAATGTCGCGCCACTATTCGCGCATTATGATGGACCCCGCACTTTTCGCCCGCATCGACGCGCTTTATGAAAACCGCGACATGCTGGACCTCGACACCGAGACCAAGCGGGTTCTTGAAAAGACGTGGAAAGGTTTCGTCCGGTCGGGCGCGAAGCTCGATGAAGCAGGCAAGACGGAACTTGCAGGCATCAATGAAAAGCTCGCCGGACTTGGCGCCCGCTTCGGCCAGAACGTGCTGAAGGATGAATCGAGCTGGGCGCTGTTCATCGCCGATGAGGCTGACCTCGTCGGACTGCCGGATTTCCTGAAGAACGCCATGCAAAGTGCTGCCGCCGAGCGCGGCAAGCCGGATGCGTGGGCCGTCACGCTGTCGCGCTCGATCATCGAGCCGTTCCTGTCATTCTCGCAGAACCGCGCGCTCCGCGAACAGGCGTTCAACGCCTGGGCGAAGCGCGGTGAAAATGGCGGTGAAAGCGACAATCGTGAGATCGTGCGCGAAATGGTGGAGCTGCGCGAGCGCAAGGCGCATCTGCTCGGCTACGCCAACTTTGCCGCCTACAAGCTTGACGATACCATGGCAAAGACGCCCAAGGCTGTCATGGATCTGCTGGAACCCGTCTGGGACAAGGCCCGCGCCAAGGCTCGGGAGGAAGAGAGCGAACTGGAACGGCTCATTGCAGCCGATGGCGGCAATCACAAGGTCGCGCCGTGGGACTGGCGCTTCTATGCGGAAAAGCTGCGCGCAGAACGCTTTGCCTTCGATGAAGCGGAACTGAAACTTTATCTTCAGCTGGAAAAGATCATCGACGCAGCTTTCGATGTGGCTAACCGCCTGTTCGGCATCCGCTTCGAGGAGAAGACGGGCATTGCCGCGTGGCACCCGGATGTGCGGGTGTTTCAGGTGTTCAACGCCGATGGCAGCGAACGCGGCCTGTTCCTTGGCGACTATTTCGCCCGGACAACGAAGCGCTCGGGCGCATGGATGAGTTCCCTGCAATCAAGTCACAAGCTTGATGGCGGGCAGAAGCCGATCATCTATAATGTGATGAATTTTGCAAAGCCGAAGGAGGGCGAACCTGCCCTGCTCTCGCTTGATGACGCACGCACCTTGTTCCATGAATTCGGCCATGCGCTCCATGGCCTGTTGTCGGATGTGACCTGGCCTGCTGTCTCCGGCACTGCTGTTTCCCGCGATTTTGTGGAACTGCCCTCGCAGCTTTACGAACATTGGCTCACGGTCCCTGCGGTTCTTGAAAAATACGCCGTGCACTATCGCACCGGAGAAGCCATGCCCAAGGCGCTTCTCGACAAGGTGCTGGCTGCCCGCACCTTCAATGCGGGGTTCAACACAGTCGAGTTCACCTCATCGGCGCTCGTGGACATGGCATTCCACACCGGTACGGAAAAGATCGCCGATCCGCTCGCCTTCGAGATAAAGACGCTGGAAAAGCTCTCTATGCCGGATGCGATCATCATGCGTCATCGCACGCCGCACTTCACCCACGTCTTTTCCGGCGACGGTTATTCCGCCGGCTACTATTCCTATATGTGGTCGGAAGTACTGGATGCGGACGCCTTTTCAGCATTCGAGGAAACCGGCGACGCTTTCAATCCGGAATTGGCAGCGAAACTGAAGCAGCATATCTATGCCGCCGGCGGCAGCCGCGACCCGGAAGAGCTTTACAAGGCATTCCGCGGCAAGATGCCGACACCGGACGCCATGATTGAAAAGCGTGGACTGAACTGATCGACTGAAAAGGCCGGGAAACCGGCCTTTTCACTTGTGGGTCAGAATATTCACGAGCCGACCGTATGGATCGCGCGTGAAAAAACGGCGTACGCCCCATTCCTCATCCGCCGGACCGTATTCGACGGTAAATCCCAGCGTGATCGCGCGTTCCAGCACGGCGTCGACGTCATCGACCTCTATGGAAAGATCGGGCACCGGCGTACCCGATCCACCCTCGCTCATGATGCTCACCTGTACCCGTGCCTCAGCATCGGTGACGTAGGTGACGATCCAGCCGAAATCCATCGCCACATCGAGGCCCAGCAAATCGCCATAGAAGCGCTTTGCCGCCGCCGGATCACCGGCGGCGATATTGGCGACGATGCGGCGCACGGCCATCAGTATTCGCCGAGCTTGATGTCGGGCGTGTAGTCAACGCCGTCGACTTCCTTCACCACCGGCTGGCCGCAATGCATGACGCCGGTGGCGGCGTTGAAGGCATAGGTCGGCGAGCCATAGAGCTGCCAGCCCTTGTTGAGCGCCGCCGTGACGCGATGGCAGAATGCGGAATCGTCCGGGCCTGTAATGAAACGATATAACTTCATGCTGGTACTTCCCCTGTTATAACTTTGCGCCCGCCTTGGCGAGCAAACGCTCGGCCATTTCGAGATGCAGTCTTTCGACCATTTGCCCGTCCAGCGAAACGACGCCCTTGTCGGCATTTTCAGGACGAGCGAAGATTTCAACGACGCTGCGGGCATGGGCTATTTCATCCTCGGTGGGCGAGAATGCACGATTGGCCGCTTCGATCTGGCCGGGATGAATGAGCGTCTTGCCATCGAAACCCATGGAAGCGCCCTGCGCGCATTCTGCCTCGAAGCCCACGCTGTCGCGAAAATCATTATAAACGCCATCGAGAACAGTGATCCCGCCAGCGCGCGCCGCAAGAATGATCTGCATCAGCCAGGGGATGAGATAGGGGCGTCCCGGTTGCGGACGCACGCCCGTTTCCCGCGCAATATCATTCGGCCCGACGACAAAACAGGCAAGCCGCACCGCCGAACGGTGCCCGAGAACCGCGATTTCGTCGGCATTGAGAATGCCTCTTGCCGTCTCGATCATCGCCCAGACGCCAACTGCGGGATCGGCATCGTGACGATCAAGCCGGTTGGCTGCGTCAATTATATCCTGCGGACGTTCGACCTTGGGCAGGAGGATCGCATCCGCGCCCATCTTTGCCGCCGCCGCGACATCGTCCTTGCCCCATGGCGTTTCCGCCATGTTGACCCGAACGATGCGTTCGAAGCCGACCTTCGGATGGCTTGCGAAATGCGCCGACAGCGCATCGCGCGCCAAAACCTTTGCCTCGGGCGCGACGGAATCTTCCAGATCATAAATCACGCAATCCGCTGGCAGCGTCAGCGACTTCTCCAGAGCGCGGGCATTGGCGGCAGGGACGAACAGGACGGAACGGCGAGGACGAACAATGGTTTTCATGTCCCGATTTGTGCACCGAACCGCCGGGCAGCGCAAGCACAGAGAGCGCTTGCGGAGCGGGCCTTGAAATCCTGCGTCGGCACGCCTATTTTCCGGCCTTCGGTTGAATGCACCTGCCGCCCGCAGCTTCCAAGGCACGGTAAAGCATTTTCAAATTTCGTTTTTGTTCCGGTGACGGCAGAAACGGCAATGCGGGCACCCGTTCATGAAAACGCCGCTCACAATCAGGAGCGAAAACAATGACCACAGCTATCGTCGCTGGGACCAATAACGCTGACTTCAAGCATCAGGCCCGCCGTCTGCGGCAGGCGCTGAGCGAGGAAGGCATCACCATCAGCCATGGCAAGGCGCTTGACCTTGTGGCGCGCCAGTCCGGCACACGCGACTGGAACACGCTTGCCGCCAATGGCAGCAAGGCGGAAGCCGCCCCCATGCAGGAGGATACCGCGCCTTACCGCGTCGGCCAGCGCATCACCGGCCTGTTTCACACCACGCCGTTCGATGCCCGCATCATCGCGGTTGAGGAAACGATCAAGCCGGAGTTGTGGCGCATCACGCTCCAGTTCGATCCGGCTATTGACGTGGCGGTTTCACCGAACCTTTCGATGCTGCGCAGGCGCGTCACGGCTGTTGTCGGCACCGACGGCAAATCCCGCCGGCTCACCGGCAGCGAGACCGGCGGCATTGCTCTCAATGTTGCATAATTGCTCAATATGCATCGCATACGCATGATCAGGAAAGCTTGACCTGGTTTCCGGACAGGATTATGCGCATAACCCGAAAGTTGAACTGTCAGGCGTGCTTGCAGGCGCGCCGGACAGTTTGCAAAACGGGTCGGGAGTTGCGACCTATTGGGCAGTTCCGGCCTCAAACGTTGACTCTCGGTCAAGCTGATGTAAACCAGTTTGCAAATTGCAAATTCCCAACCGACAGGTTCAGGACATGGATAAGTTCACCAAGCTCACAGGCGTCGCTGCCCCCCTGCCGATCGTCAATATCGACACGGATATGATCATTCCGAAGGATTACCTGAAGACGATCAAGCGCACGGGTCTGAGCAAGGGACTTTTCGCCGAAATGCGCTTCAATGAAGACGGTACGGAGAACCCGGATTTTGTCCTGAACAAGCCCGGCTACCGCAACGCTCAGATTCTGGTTGCAGGCGACAATTTCGGCTGCGGTTCCTCGCGCGAACATGCGCCGTGGGCCTTGCTTGATTTCGGTATCCGCTGCGTCATCTCGACCTCGTTCGCCGACATCTTCTACAATAACTGCTTCAAGAACGGCATCCTGCCGATCAAGGTCACTCAGGAAGAGCTGGACAAGCTGATGGACGACGCTTCGCGCGGCGCCAATGCAACCCTCACCATCGATCTCGAAGCCAAGGAAATTCACGGTCCCGATGGCGGCACGATTTCCTTCGATCTCGACGATTTCAAGCGCCATTGCCTGCTCAACGGTCTCGACGATATCGGCCTGACCATGGAAAAGGCTGGCAGCATCGACGCATTCGAGGCCAAGCGCGCCGAACTGCGTCCCTGGGCATAATGACGGCATGTACTATATATACTCGGCCAGAATGCCCGCCAGAATGCCCGGTCGCAGGTCTGGCGGCCTGCACAAGTGAATAGGACACGATTGGCTGAAATGGCCCGAGAAGATCAAAGCGGCGACTGGGCGGGACGTCTTTCGCCCTCGCTGGACGAAATTGAATCCATCGCGATTGAAGCTCTCGCGCATCTGCCGCAGGAGTTTCGCGCGCTGTGCGGCGACATCATTATCCAGATTGCCGACTTTCCTGACGATCAGATCATTGAGGACATGGGGCTAGAAACCCCATTCGACCTGCTTGGCCTTTTTGAAGGACGCGGCATCGGCGAACGTTTCAGCCTGCAGACCGGCGAAGGCCCAAACCGTATCACGCTCTATCGTCGCGCGATCCTCGACTACTGGTCCGAACATGAAGAAGTGCTGGGCGATATCATCACCCATGTGCTGATTCATGAGATCGGCCACCATTTCGGCCTGTCGGACGACGATATGGAAAATATCGAGGCGCAGGCGGAATAATCATTTGCCTTTGTGGGGCGATTTAAAGCGCTCCGTCCTCAGAATTTGATCGCCATAAGCGCGGCGCAACGACTGAGCAAGATGTCTCGCTCTTCTGAGAGGTCTGTGGCAAAGCGATCTGCAAGCCTGTGATATGAGGCATCTAGAGCGCGTTTCGATCTGATTGGATCAGATCGGCGCTCTAAAGCTTTCTATTTTGAGCATAATCTTATCGATCCTCGTTTCACTCCGGTCGGATTATGCTCTAATGTCGGGTTTATAAGATAGCGCGCCTCCATTCTTTCACACGTGGAGCGAAGGTCGCGAATATTCGGGTTCATCGAAATGGCTTCCTGCTGAAAATGGGAAAATATCATAAAAAGGCGCCCTCATCGGACGCCTTTTGAATGTTTTGTCAGGCCACGCTCAAGCGAACATCGATATTGCCGCGCGTTGCGTGCGAGTAAGGGCAGACAATGTGAGCTGCCTGAACCAGCTCTTCTGCCTTGGCCTTCTCGACGCCCGGCAATGCCACTTGCAGCGCGACATCGAGGCCGAAGCCCGTTCCATCTTCCCGCGGACCGATACCGACCGTCGCGGTGACCGTGCTGTCGGCTGAAATGGAAACTTTTTCCTTTGCGGCAACAAACTTCAGCGCGCCGAGGAAGCAGGCCGCATAGCCGGAAGCGAAAAGCTGTTCGGGATTGGTGCCCTCGCCGCCCGAGCCGCCCAGTTCCTTCGGCGTGTCGAGAACGACGCTGAGCCGTCCGTCGGCGGTTTTGGCGCTACCGGTACGGCCGCCGGTTGCTGTGGACTGGGTGGTGTACAGAATTGGCATCTGGGTTTCTCCTTTGGATTGTCTTCGCAACCAAGCTTGCAGATTATTAAATTGTGCGCAATCTAATTTTGCAAAATAAAATATCACAATTATATGATGCACAATAGGATTGCGCTTGATGTATATGTTTCCAAAGGAGTTATCAGATGAAGCGCGACGAACAGGAATCCAGTCTCGGTCTTTCCAACATGGTCTGCTTTGCGATCTATTCGACCGCAAATGCGCTGACGCGCGCCTATCAGCCGATCCTCAACAAACTCGACCTCACCTATCCACAGTTTCTGGTGATGATCGTGCTGTGGGAACAAGACGACCGGACCGTCTCGGAGATCGGCGCAAAACTCAATCTGGATTCAGGAACCCTGACCCCGTTGCTGAAGCGACTTGAAGCTGCCGGGCGCATTGCACGGCGGCGCGATGCCCGCGACGAGCGGCAGGTGCGCATTACTTTGACCGACGAGGGCCGAGAGTTGCGCAAGGAGGCTGAGAACATCCCCGAGCAGGTGTTCTGCGCACTTGGTCAACCTATCGATGAATTACAGGATTTGCGCGCGCGCTTGCTCGATATACGCGGCAATCTCGCCAACAGTCTCAACCGCTAACAAAAAAGCGCCGGAAAACCGGCGCTCGGACTGCTGAAAAGACTATGCAGATCAGCGATAATGGTCGTTATAATGCTTGTCGTACCAAAGCCAGCCGAAAGCAGCGGCCGCAACGATCAACGGGAAAACATACCAGAAGAACACTTCAGAGGTCATGGCTCCAATCTCCCTAGAACGCGCCTTGCCGCTAAATGTAAGCCAATCGCCGGCAAAATCCAAGCTGTGACGCCGAGAAAAGACACAAGCAGTCCGCTTCCCGGTGTGAAATTGAAGGTCTTGCCCAGAACTCCGACAGCGAGAAACGCCGTGGAAAGGCGATCAAGATTGTTCGCCAGCAGCTTGGTTCGTTCGTTATCACTACAGTTGCAAATTCGTCAGGCCGTGGCGAAAAGAGTGATTTTCGAGTACCGGAGCGCAGCGTACTTAAAGGTACGTGAGCACCGGAACGCAGACAAATTGCTCTTTGCAGCCCGGCATCACGAAGAATGCAACTGTAGTGTTATGTATCAAGCTCATATCGCCCTCCCGATCACTTCTTATCCCGGAGCCTAATGGACCGCCATCCGCATCAAACAAAAAGCGCCGGTTTCCCGACGCTTTTCAATATCAGTGCTGGGAAGGCTGATCAGGCGGCAAGCGCCTTCGGCTTGATGAGGCCGCGCGCAACCAGCAATTCAGCGATCTGGATCGTGTTGAGAGCAGCGCCCTTGCGCAGATTGTCGGAAACAACCCACATGGCAAGACCGTTTTCGACCGTGATATCCTCGCGGATGCGGCTGATATAAGTCGCGTCTTCACCAGCGGATTCATAAGGCGTGATGTAGCCGCCGTTTTCGTGCTTGTCGACAACCTGGCAGCCCGGGGCCTCGCGCAGGATTTCGCGTGCTTCTTCCGGCGTGATCGGGTTTTCGAACTCGATATTCACCGCTTCGGAATGGCCGATGAAAACCGGAACGCGAACCGCGGTAGCCGTTAGCTTGATCTTCGGATCGAGCATCTTCTTGGTTTCGGCCACCATCTTCCATTCTTCCTTGGTGTAGCCGTCTTCCATGAAGACATCGATATGCGGGATGACGTTGAACGCGATGCGCTTGGTAAACTTTTTCGCCGTAACCGGATCGGCTACGAAAACAGCGCGCGACTGCTCAAACAGTTCGTCCATGCCTTCCTTGCCCGCGCCCGAGACCGACTGATAGGTCGCGACAACGACGCGCTTGATCTTGGCAACGTCGTGCAGCGGCTTCAAAGCCACCACGAGCTGAGCGGTCGAGCAGTTCGGATTGGCGATGATGTTCTTCTTGCGGAAACCCTCGACCGCGTCGGGGTTCACCTCGGGCACGATCAGCGGCACTTCCGCGTCATAACGCCAGGCCGAGGAATTATCGATGACGACGCAGCCCTGCTTGCCGATCTTCGGCGACCATTCCTTGGAAATTTCGCCGCCGGCAGACATCAGGCAGATATCCGTATCGGAAAAATCATACGTATCGAGCGCCTTGACCTTCAGCGTCCGGTCGCCATAGGACACTTCAGTGCCCTGGCTGCGACGCGATGCAAGCGCGACCACTTCGTCCGCCGGAAAGCCGCGTTCCTCGAGGATATTGAGCATTTCGCGCCCGACATTTCCGGTGGCGCCGACAACTGCAACCTTGAAACCCATTTTTCGTCTCCTGTCCCTCTCCGCTTCCAGATTCGGAACCCCGCAGGCCACGCGGGACTTCCGCCCCCGGGCCAGACCCGGGGAGAGGGCGAGCAGGCCAAGGGAATCAGACCGTTTTCGTGGTCGTTTTGGTAATGGCCGTGAGTGTTTTGGAAATCGAAGGCATGCGCGCTGCCCCGGCAAGAATGCCGGCAGTTCCAAGAGAAACTGACGCTACGTTGACGCGATCCACGCGGGTTCTCCTTCGTTCGCCACTGCTTTTACGCGGTTTATGGATGGAGTCAATTCTCCACCCTCACGACGGGCACTTTTTTTGGCGCTTTGTTGCTTTCTTTCAGTATTTCAAGCCGCAAACTCTGTCTCATACTAAAGACTACTGCACGAATCCCCTTTTTCGGTTCATCATGCAAGTGTGAGGAGAGCGTCCGGACAGTTGAGAGGAACTGTTCCCGGCGCACCAGGCGAACTTCATTTTACCCGGTGAAGAAGTATCGTCTTACATTTGCCCGTATGGGCTCTGTTTGGGAGGACAGATTAATGGCAGTCTCGTCAAGTGCCGAGGTCGGCACGCAGAAAATGACGAGCGAAGAACGCAAGGTGATCTTTGCGTCATCGCTTGGTACCGTCTTCGAATGGTACGACTTTTATCTCTACGGAACGCTTGCCGCCTTTATCGGCGCGGCATTCTTCAACGAATATCCTGAAGCAACCCGAAACATCTTCGTTCTGCTCGCCTTCGCGGCGGGCTTCCTCGTCCGTCCGTTCGGCGCTCTGGTTTTCGGGCGCATCGGCGATCTCGTCGGGCGCAAATACACCTTCCTCGTGACTATCGTCATCATGGGCGCGTCCACGTTCCTGGTGGGTATCCTGCCCGGCTCGGCCACGCTCGGCATTTTCGCGCCGATCATCCTGATTGTCCTGCGCATGCTGCAGGGTCTTGCACTCGGCGGTGAATATGGCGGCGCGGCAACTTATGTTGCGGAACATGCTCCGAACAATCGTCGGGGCTTCTTCACGTCCTGGATCCAGACGACGGCAACGCTCGGCCTGTTCCTGTCGCTGCTGGTGATCCTCGGCATTCAGGCTGTGATGAGCAAGGAAGCTTTCGCTGCCTGGGGCTGGCGCATTCCATTCCTCGTCTCCATCATCCTGCTTGGTATTTCCGTCTGGATTCGCATGCAGATGAGTGAGTCGCCGGCATTCAAGCGCATGAAGGAAGAAGGCAAGACTTCCAAGGCGCCGCTTTCCGAAGCATTTGGCCAATGGAAGAACGCCAAGATCGCACTCATCGCCCTTTTCGGCCTTACCGCTGGTCAGGCTGTGGTGTGGTATTGTGGTCAGTTCTACGCATTGTTCTTCCTGCAGAACGTTCTGAAGGTGGAAAACCAGTCGGCCAATATCATGGTGGCTATTGCCCTTCTGATCGGCACCGGCTTCTTCGTTTTCTGGGGCTGGTTGTCGGACAAGATCGGGCGCAAGCCGATCATCATGGCAGGCCTGATTCTGGCGGCTTTGACCTACTTCCCGCTGTTCAAGGCGCTGACCAATGCCGCCAACCCGGCTCTGGCGCAGGCCGAACAGACCATCAAGGCAACCGTCACGGCAGCACCCGGCGATTGTAACTTCCAGTTCAACGCCACCGGCACGTCGAAGTTCACCACTTCCTGCGATGTCGCGACAAGCTTCCTCGCCAAAAGCTCGGTGCCTTATGAAATCGTGCAGACGGCAGCAGCCGGAACGCCTGCAACCATCACGCTCGGTGACAGCACGATCACGTCTTACGACGCTGTTCAGGCTGGAGCCGACGCTGCGGCCAAGCAGTCGGCGCTGGCTCACGACGTGAACCTTGCCTTGCAGAAGGCCGGCTTCCCGCTCGTCCGCGATCCGGCGAAAGTACCGGACAGCAAGCTTGACGCATTTGTCGCCGCCAATCCGGAGCTTCAATTGAATGCCGAAGCCATCCGCGCGGGTGACAAGGCCATGGTTCCGGCCGCAGATCTGGTGAAGCAGAAGCTTCTCACCCAGACCGAAGCCGACGGCCTCGGCGTCAGCACCGAGCAGGCCGTCTACACCATTCCGAATGCCGGTGCATTCAAGATGGTCGCTGATCCTGCAGAAGTGAACTGGGTCCTGACAATCGCCATCCTGACCATCCTCGTCATCTATGTGACGATGGTGTACGGCCCGATTGCCGCTATCCTCGTCGAGATGTTCCCGACCCGCATCCGCTACACCGGCATGTCGTTGCCCTATCATATCGGCAATGGCTGGTTCGGCGGCCTGCTTCCGGCTGGCGTCTTCGCGCTCAGCGCCGCAAAGGGCGACATCTATTACGGCCTCTGGTATCCGATCATCATCGCCTCCATCACCTTTGTGATCGGCATGATCTTCGTCAAGGAAACCAAGGGCGTCGACCTGCACAAGGTTGACTGATCCTGCACACAACGATGCGAAACGCCGCTCCGAAAGGGCGGCGTTTTGCGTTTGGAAACGCTCCAACTTTTCAGCGATATTGCGCCTCGATCTCGATCAGCTTCTGCTTGCGCCAGAGACCGCCGCCATAACCGGTCAGCGACCCATCCGCGCCAATCACGCGATGGCAGGGAATGATGATCGCGATCTGGTTCGCGCCATTGGCCCGCGCAACCGCACGCACGGCAAGCGGCTTGTCGATAGCTTGCGCAAGCTCGCTATAGCTGCGTGTGTCCCCTGCCCGGATGTCCTGAAGTGCACGCCAGACATCTTGCGTAAAAGCACTGCCGTGCAGCACCAGCGGGAGATCGAATGTCGGCGAATTGCCCTCAAAAAAGGCATTGAGCTGATGCTCGACGAGATCATGCATGTCGAAACGGCCGATCCCCAGATCACCGCGACAGGTGGTATAGAGCTTCTTAAGTTCAGCAGGCAGCGCCTTGCGATCCACAAATTCGAGAAGATGCAGGTTTCGAGCATCACAGATGGCGATCATCGTCCCCAGCGGCGTCCTGATCCAATCGGCGCGCAGCAAGCCGTCGCCCCGTAATTTGCCAGGCGGAAGCCCAAGAATGCGCGCAAAGGCGCTGCGGAAAGCTTCGGGAGATTCAAATCCCGCATCAATCTGCGCATCAATCACCCGCCCGCCATCGGCGAGCGCCTGAAATCCATGCCGCAGACGCTCCTGCCGCGCCATTTCCAGAAAGGTCATTCCGAAATGACGGCGGAAATTGCGGCGGACGGTTGATGGATCGAACCCCATACGAATGACATCCTCTTCGCTCCAGCGGCGCTCCGGCTGCGCTTCAAGCGCTTCGAGAAGCCTTTTTATCGAAGGTTCAGCTTCGGCGGCGGGTTGCAACGGATGGCATCTTTTGCAGGGCCTGAACCCGTCGGCCATGCATTCGGCAACGGACGCAAAGAAGCGGCAGTTTTCCTGTTTGGGCTTGCGCGCCGGACAGGTCAGGCGGCAGAAAATCCCGGTCGAGATAACGCCGACATAGGCCCTGCCCTCATAAGCGGCATCGCGGGCGACAAGCGCATCGTAAAGTTTGTCTTGGTCAGGGAGCGTGAACAACATGCCGCTATTCTTATGCAGCATGCCATGAATTTACAGCCTCAAATCGGGCACTTATTCAAAAAAGAAAAGCCCGCCATGCGGATAACATGACGGGCTTTCGTTCCTATGATTTTGTCGCGCTTATGCGGCGGAGAGCTTGGAGAACTTGTCGAGGATGGCGTCGCCCATTTCGACGGTGCCGACCTTGGACTTACCTTCCGACCAGATGTCGGCAGTGCGCAGACCGTCATCCAGCACCTGAGCAATTGCTGCTTCCAGACGATCCGCTTCGTCAACGAGATTGAACGAATAACGCAGGCACATGGCAAGCGAAGCAATCATAGCAATCGGGTTGGCAACACCCTTGCCGGCGATATCCGGAGCCGAACCATGGACCGGTTCATAAAGCGCCTTGCGCTTGCCGGTCTTGGAATCGACCGCACCGAGCGAAGCCGACGGCAGCATGCCGAGCGAGCCGGTCAGCATGGCGGCAACGTCCGACAGCATGTCGCCGAACAGATTGTCGGTCACGATAACGTCGAACTGCTTCGGCCAGCGCACGAGCTGCATGCCGCCAGCATCGGCCAGCATATGCTCCAGTTCCACGTCAGCGTGCTTTTCCTTGTGACGGGCGGTGACGACCTGGTTCCACAGGACGCCCGACTTCATCACATTGCGCTTTTCCATCGACGTGACCTTATTGCGGCGCGTGCGTGCCAGCTCGAAGGCAACATCCGCAATGCGTTCGATTTCGTAGGTGTCATAAACCTGCGTATCGATACCGCGCTTCTGGCCATTGCCCAGATCGATGATTTCCTTCGGCTCACCGAAATAGACGCCGCCGGTCAGCTCACGCAGGATGAGGATGTCGAGGCCTTCAATCACTTCCGGCTTAAGCGAGGAAGAATGAGCCAGCGCCGGGTAGCAGATCGCCGGACGCAGATTTGCATAAAGCTGCATGTCCTTGCGCAAACGCAGAAGACCGGCTTCCGGGCGCACTTCATAAGGCACGCTATCCCACTTCGGGCCGCCAACGGCACCGAAAAGCACGGCATCGGCAGCCAGTGCCTTCTCCATATCCGCGTCGGAAATCGCCTGGCCATGCGCGTCATAGGCAGAACCGCCAACCAGACCCTCTTCGGTCTCGAAACCGAGATTGAGGCCCGAGTTGAGGAAAGCGATAATCTTGCGGACTTCCGCCATCGCCTCTGGACCGATGCCGTCGCCGGGCAGGAGAAGGAGTTTTCTGGATGCCATATTGCCAAGCCTCTGTTTTATTTCGCGTATTCAGCAAAACGGAAACCCGCTGTTTCCAGAATACTGCGTTGGGATTCACGACAATGGCGAACAGCACGGAACCGTTCGCCACCATCTTTATCAAGTTCCGCGAGGGTTATAGAGCTCCGTTGTCCGACAAGCAATAATGCGCATGGCTGAAACTTATGAAAAAGATAGTGGCTTGTGTGGAAATTATATAACAGCCACCCAGGCAGGCACCGCCCACCCCGAAGCTGACAGCAATCTGCGGAAAGGCTTGGCAGTCACTCGGTCAAACTGCGCGCTTCGGATGGCAGCATGATCGGAATGCCGCCCCGAACCGGATAGGCGAGCTTTGCCCTGTGCGAGATCAGCTCACTATGTTCCGCGTCGTATTCAAGCGGGCCCTTGGTTATCGGGCACACGAGAAGTTCCAGCAGGCGCACGTCGATATTGCCGCTTTCCGTCTTGTCGTCCATGTTCGTACTCCTGAAATCTACTGTAGCCGCGATCCGAAATCGTCGTCCTTCACCTTGGCCAGCACCATCTCGGTAATGGCGATCAAAGTCGCGGCGCGCGTCTTCAAATCGGGAGCTTCCAAAAGCGCCTGTTTTTCAGCCGGACCGAAAGGAGACATGATGGAAAGCGCATTGACGAGGGTTTCGTTGTTTGCCCGCGCGATACTGTCCCAATCGGCTTCCAGATTGTGCGCTTCGAGATAATCACGGAACGCACCCAGCAAGGACTCACGGTCAATCTCCGATGAATCCCGCGACTGCTCCAGATCGGCAAGGAACGGCATGATCCGGCATTGCCGATAAGGCTGGCGGCAATTGATCTCCTCGCGCACACGAAAACGGCAGATACCCTGCAAGGTGATCAGCAACCTGCCATCGCCGGTTTCGGCATAAGTGGTGATGCGGCCAAGGCAACCGACACTGCTCAACTGGGGGCGAAGGCTTTCATCCAGTTCGTCGATCGGTTCGTCTTCCACGCCGTCGATTTTCGGCTGGATCATGCCGATGATGCGCTTGCCGGCCAGAGCATTTTCAACCATCGTCAGATAACGCGGTTCGAAAATGTTGAGCGGAAGCTGGCCACCGGGCAGAAGCAGCGCCCCCTTCAACGGGAAGACCGGCACGGTCTCAGGAATATCAGCGCCCGTCCTGTAACGGGCATTGCCCACTTGCATTGCAACCTCCTTTTAGGGCTCACGCGACGTGAGACCTAACAGTTGGAATCCGCATGGCGAGCAAAGCGCAATTTGTTCGCCATGCTCCCGATCGCTCGCGATCAGGAAAACAGAAGCGACGACAGCTTGCGCCGCGCACTGAGCGTCGCCGGATCGGCATTGCCCCATGCCTCGAAGAACTGGAGCAACTGCTTGCGCGCACCGTCATCGTTCCACTCGCGGCTGGCCTTCATGATGAAAAGCAGCTCATTGGCCGCGTCTTCGCGCCGCCCCTGCGCGTTACGCACCTGCGCAAGGTCGAACCGGGCCTGATAATCCTTGGGATCGGCCTGGATTCGCTTTTCGAGCTCGATCGGATCACCGATGAGCTTGACCTGGTCAGCCAGCGCAAGACGCGCTTCCAGCGCGCGGACGGCAGGCGCATTCTGCTTGTCTGCCGGAATCTGGGCCAGAATCTCCCGCGCCTTTTCCGCGTCGCCGGATTCCAGAAGGCAGGTCGCAAGGCCGACCACTGCATCGACATTATCCGGGACAGCTTGAAGGATAGATGAGAAGATTTCCGACGCCTGAACAAAATCGCCCCCTTCAACCAGTTCGTTCGCCGCCGTGATCGCCTCGGCAATCGCAGTTTCGGCGTCGCTCGGTCCACCGACCTTGGCGATGAACTCCTTCACCTTCGATTCTGGGAGAGCCCCCATGAAACCGTCCACCGGCTGCCCGTTGACGAAGGCGATGACCGCAGGAATAGACTGAATGCCAAGCTGCCCGGCAATGGCCGGATGATCATCGATATTCATCTTGACCAGCTTGACGGCGCCGCCAGCCTCGCGAACCGCCTTTTCAATAATCGGGGTCAGCTGCTTGCAGGGTCCGCACCAGGGCGCCCAGAAATCCACCAGAACCGGCTGCTTGCGAGATTCTGCAATGACATCCGCCTGAAAGCCTGCCGTCGTGGTGTCCTTGACAAGATTCGCGTCCCCGGCCGTGGCTGGCGACGCGCCGAAAGAGACATTCGCCGTCATCTGGCCGCCTGCACCCGCGTAAGGATTGTTTTGGCTGCTCATAAGAAATTCCTTCGTATTTTCCGGCTGATGCAAAGGCCCGCATGCAAGCCGGCGTCGTCCATTCAGTTCGTAACTTCGAAAGCCAATTTCAAGACGGTCAAACAGCAGTTGCGCCGTAACTTAGCGCTTCTGCTTTCCACTTCAATCGCCAATCGCCCGTGGAAAAACCGCCGCTCTGACGACCAGTCTATACCGAAGCATCCGCCTTGGCACGCTCGGAAACGGCTAGAATGCGCGGTTCGTGTCCTGTGGACTTTAGAAATGCGACAAGATCGTCGCGCCTGATGGAAGTCGTGGCTTCGTTGGTCAGCGGATGCCCGTTGATGACATCATGTTTCATGAGATCGGCGTCAAGAATGACCTGCACATTATGCCCGGTATCGTTGACCGCGCCAAACACCGTGACGGAACCGGGAATCACACCCAGATACTCCATCAGCTTTTCCGGCTTGCCGAACGAAACACGGCTTGCCGCACCGATCAATTGGTGGATCGATTTCAGATCGACCACCGCATCTTCCTCAACCGTCACGAGGAAGAAATTGTCTTTCTTGTCTTTCAGGAACAGGTTCTTGGTGTGACCGCCGGAAATTTCACCGCGCAGGTTTTGGGAGTCGGCGACCGTGAACAAGGGGGGATGTTCGACCGTATTCACTTCGATACCAAGTTTCTGAAGATAATCGTGAAGCTCGCTCGGCGACAAAGGCATCATTCCACCCCATTCTGTTCGGCACTGATACGTTGGGCATGTCGCAACGCTCCTCACGTTTCGGCGACACGCAACAGCGCTTATAGACCATGGATAGAGGCTTAGAAACCACGCAAAACAAATTGGATTGCTTGTCCCAAAGCACGGCAGCCTGACTCGCGCATATGAGGCTCGATTCAGCCGAGCGCGCAGGTACGCGCGCCCTCGCCTCGACAAGAAACTACAGCTGAAACCATACGCTTCGCCTTAAAATAAGATTATATTACAGTCGGTTAGCTCAAATCTGGCAGCTAATTTCGTGGAAACTGTATTTTCCTGCAATTTCCCTGTTGCAATCTCGGAAGCGTTGGTTCATATACCGCCTGCCTGACGGAAACGACTGGCGCGAGCGGGTGTAGCTCAGGGGTAGAGCACAACCTTGCCAAGGTTGGGGTCGAGGGTTCGAATCCCTTCGCCCGCTCCAGACTTTCCTAAGGAAAACAATGGCATAGCCACCGCCCTCGGGCGGCGGGAATGGAGACAAGGCTTTCCATTCGAGTCGTTGTCTCCACATTGTCTCCAGAAAAAAGCGGGTATTTGGATAGAGCTGGGTAGGCGCGGCGGCGGCGCCGATCGTGCAGCCGTTGAAGCATTCTTGTCTTAGTGTCGAATCACGACCTCACGCGGCGCGTCTCGCCGGCTTGTTTCTGAACCGCCGCCGATAACTTGCAGGGGAGATCGAGAAAGCCCGCGTGAAATGCTGGCGCAGGGAACCGTCGCCGCCATCTCCGCTACCTGATCGATCGAAAATGCGCTTGTCTCAAGGAGCCGCTACGCGGCGGCAAGGCGATGGTTGAGCAGCCATTGGGTAAAGGTGTTGCCGGTCTTCTTCTTCTTGAAGTGCCGGGTGAAGCTGCGCGGGCTCATGCCCGCGTGGCCGGCCCGCCGCTCCAGCGAGAGCGGCTCGTTCAGATGCGTGATGGCCCAGTTGATCGTCGCGTCGAGTTGATCCGCGTCCGCCGTTGCCGGTAACGGCTCCCGATATACTGCGCCTGATCGACGTGGCGATGCGGTGCGACGACGAGACGCCGCGCGATCCGGCTGGCGATCTCCGCGCCATAGTCGTTGCGCACGGTGTGCAGGCACCAATCGATGGCGGCGGCGGTCCCAGCCGAGGTCAGGATATCGCCTCCGTCGATATAGAGCGCGTTGTGGTTCAACGCACCTGCGGATAGCGCTGCTCGAACTCGCTCGCCCACGCCTAATGGGTCGATGCCGTCCATTGAGCAATCCGGCCTCGGCCAGCACGAAGGTTCCCAGACAAAGACCCTACGATCCATGCGCCGCGCGCATGGGCTGCTTTCAGCGGCTCCGTAAGCGCCTTTGAAGGTGTTTCGCGTGGATCGGGCCAAGCAGGCAGGATCACTGTGTCGGCTCATTGAGAAGGTTGAGATCGTGTTCCACATCGATGTTGAAGCCGGACATGGTGCGCACCGGCTCGTGATCTTCTTCGCCTATGGAGCGTTTGCCGCTGTTGTGCGACGGCAGGTCACCTCCGGCGCCTCAGTCCAGACATGGATGCGGCGCGGCATTGAGGCCTCTTTCGCCGGACTTGCCGTGCAACTGGCATTCACCCTGTGCTGATCGCGGTTTCAATCACGGACGGGGACCTGAACTGCGCGATCATGAAATCCAGAAAGGCGCGGATTTTCGGAGCGAGGTGCTCTCGCGAGGGATAGACGGCGTAGAGCGTCGTTTCGACGGTGTTCCAATCCGTGAGTGCGGCTTGGAGAGATCCGCGCGCTAGGTCCTCCTCGACATAGGGGCGCGGCATCAGGCTGACCCCGAAGCCCTCGCGCAGCGCATCGCGCACAGCAAGGCTAGACGAGACCGAGTATCGCGCATCGACGGCGATCCGCTCGGTGCGGTCGTCCTTGGAGAACTCCCAGATGTCCGCATGGCCGGAAAGGCTGAAACGCAGGTGATCCAGAGCGTTCAGATCCGAGGGAGTTTCGGGAAGGCCGTGTTTCTCGAAATAGGACGGAGCGGCGCACAACACATGCGGCATGACCGTCAGCTTTCGCGCGATCAGGCTGGAGTCTTCGAGGTTGTCCCTGCCGCGTATGGCAAGATCGAAGCCCTCGCGGATGATATCGATCCGCCTGTCATCGAGGTCCAAATCGAGCCGCAGATCGGGATATTGTGACAGAAAGCCAGGAATGGCCCGCGAAAGTCGCGTCAGAGTGACGGTCATCGGCGCGCTGACCCGCAAGGTGCCGGCAGGCGCGGACCGGATCGGCGAAAGTGCCTGATCGGCCTCGGCCAGGGCATCCAGTCCGCGGGTGACATGATCGAGATAAATTCGGCCTTCCTCGGTCAGAGCCATGCGCCGTGTGGTCCGGTTGATCAGCCGCGCGCCGACATGGGCCTCAAGCTCGGCGATATTCTTGCTGATTGCGGCGGGCGAAAGGCCGAGCCTGCGCCCGGCTTCGGCGAAGCTGTTCAACTCCGCGACATAGCGAAAAACGCGCAAGGCTGTGAAGCGATCCATCTCATCATTCTCTGACAGTAAAGAGTATCTTGAAACTATCGTATATTATCACCAGCAGGTTGGCGAAATATCTGTTCCGGGGAACCCCACAGCCGGAACGATCTCATGACCAATTCCACCATCTCGCTCATAGAACGGCGCGTATCTGCCAATCTCTTCGATCCTTCGCACAAGCTGGAGGACGCCGCGATCGAACGACTGGCGCGCCTCGCCACACGCGCGCCGACCGCCTACAACCTGCAAAACTGGCGATTCATCGCGGTTCGCACGGCGGAAGCGAAGGCACGTTTGCGCGCGCTGGCATGGAACCAGGCAAAGGTCGAGGATGCAGCCGTAACCTTCATCGTCTGCGGCGTGCTGCCCGATCCGGCGTCCCTACCCGAGAGGCTGAGCCCGGCTGTCGCGGCCGGATACATGCCGGCCGATATGCCCGCCACGTGGCGGGCCGCGGCCGGCGGACAATACGCCGACCCGCAGGCGGCGCGCGACGAGGCCGTGCGTTCAGCGACCCTGGGCGCCGCAACGCTGATACATGCGGCTGAAGCACTGGGCCTCGCCTCCGGCCCGATGACCGGATTCGAGCCGCAGGGCGTGGCGCGAGCGTTCGGCCTGGCGCGGGAGGAGGTGCCTGTGATGCTCGTCGCGGTCGGCCGCGCCGCGCCCGGCAACTGGCCGCAGAAACCCCGCCGCCCGCTCGCGGAGGTCCTGGAAATCTCATGAAAAACCGCACGTCCGATCTGCTGCTAACGGCGATTGCGCCCGTCACCTGGGGCAGCACCTACATCGTCACGACTGAGTTCCTGCCCAACTTCTCGCCGATGACTGTGGCGTTGCTGCGGGCCTTGCCCGCCGGTCTGTTGCTGCTACTGATCGTGCGACAGCTACCATCGGGAATCTGGTGGCTGCGCATCTTCATTCTCGGCGCCCTCAACTTCTCGATCTTCTGGAGCATGTTGTTCATTGCCGCCTATCGTCTGCCGGGCGGGGTGGCGGCCACAGTCGGGGCGGTCCAACCGCTAATCGTCGTTTTCATTGCTGCTGCACTTTTGGGCAGCACGATCCGATTTATATCGGTTCTCGCCGCTGTCGTCGGACTCGCGGGTGTCGCGCTGCTTGTCCTGGCACCTAACGCGGCGCTGGATTCGATTGGCGTCGCGGCGGGGCTTGCCGGGGCCGTGTCCATGGCCTTCGGAACCGTATTGACCCGCAAATGGCAGCCTCCGGTTTCGTTGCTCACATTCACCGCATGGCAACTGACTGCCGGCGGCATCCTTCTGGTCCCGACAGCCCTGTTGTTTGAGCCGACGATGCCGATGCCGACGGGAGCCAATCTGTTCGGCTTGCTATGGCTCGGGTTGATCGGTGCGGCCCTGACCTATGTTCTCTGGTTCCGGGGCATTTCGCGGATCGAGCCGGCGGTGGTTTCCCTGTTTGGGTTTCTCAGTCCAGCGACGGCCGTTCTGCTCGGATGGCTATTCCTGAATCAATCGCTGGCCCCGCTCCAAATCGTCGGCGTCGTGCTCGTAATTGGGAGCATCTGGCTCGGCCAACGCACTGGCCTCGCTTCCAAAATTTCTTCCAGAAAGGATGGTTCGGTGGCTGCAACGGTGAGACCTTGAGATTCATATGTTGGCCGAAAACCTCGGCCCGATCAATGCAGCGAACCTGAAGCGCGGCCGTGCCCAGATCGAAAGCAGCAAGGCCAAGGGTACACGGGAGGAGTTTTGAGCAAGGAGCGGCATCGCCCTGAAAGAGCTATCACATGTCACATTTCCGGGACCATCGTTGTCACGTCTTTCGTAACCGCAGTTCGCGAAGGAGATGACGATGGCCGAGAAGACGACAGCGATGATTGACCCGCAAGCCGAGCGCCTGACGCTTATCAATGTCTATGAGGTTGATCCTGAAAAACAGGCCGAGTTGACGAAGGCGCTTACGGAAGTGACGGAAAGCACCATCCGACATCAGCCCGGCTTCATCTCGGTCAGCATTCACAGCAGCTTCGACGGCCAGAAAGTCGTCAACTATGCACAATGGGCGTCGAAGGAGCACTTCGAGGGTTTCATGAGGAGACCCGAGACGCAGGATCAGCTCAAGCGGTTCGCCGGACTTGCGAAGTCCGTCGCGCCCAGCCTCTACAGGGTCAACGCGGTTATCACGGAGTAACATCAGGACGGTGGGGAAATGAACGACATGCGACCGGAACCCTCTTTCGCCGATTTACGTCCACGCCTCGTCCGGCTGGCCTATCGGATGCTGGGATCGGTGGCGGATGCCGAGGATGTCGTTCAGGATGCCTGGGCGCGGTGGCTGGCGACCGACCGCGATGCGGTGCGCGAACCGGCTGCCCTGCTGCGCACCATCGTCACGCGCCTTTGTCTCAATGCGTTGAAATCCGCCCGGCGCAGGCGCGAGACCTATATCGGACCATGGCTCCCCGAACCCATATTCGACGACGGGGAGCCGGACACCGGCGACGACATTACCCTTCCGCTAATGATCGCGCTGGAACGGCTGTCCCCGCTGGAACGCGCGGCATTTCTGCTCCACGACATTTTCGGCATGGGCTTCGATGACGTAGCCGGTGCGATCGGCCGCGAACCGGCGGCGTGCCGCAAGCTCGCCAGCCGGGCGCGAGAGCATATTCGGGCTGCCCGCCCGCGTTTCACGGTGACGAAGGAACATGGTCTGGAAATCGCCGCTGCGTTCTTCGCCGCTTCGCGCAATGGCGACATGGGCGCGCTGCGGTCGCTTTTGGCCGAAGACGTTACGGCCTCCACGGATGGCGGAGGCAAGGTTCCGGCCTCGCCCCGTCCGCTGATCGGCATCGCCGAGGTCATGGCGCGGCACGTCCAGCTTGCGCAGGAGTTCAGTCAATCGCCGTCGCTTCTTATCCGCTATGCGGTTGTCGATGGGCTTCCCGGCTTCATCAGCATCGAGGGCCGCGGGATTGTTCAGACAACGGCCTTGCAGATCGAACAGGGAAAAATCGTCGCCATTTACGTCACCAGAAACCCGGACAAGCTCCGGCACTTGAGCGGCGTTTCCGTGCAGTAGAGGCCGCACACCGGCTCACGACACCCTTCCGCGCGCTGCGAGGAAATCGAGCAGCGCGCGGACACGGGAAGGCAACGGGCCGCCCTGGCCGACATAGACGGCGTGAAAGGCTTCCTTCTCCCCCGTATCGAGATCGCCGAGGACCGGGACAAGCCGGCCGGCGGCAATGTCCGCGCGCACTGTGAACGCCGCAATGCGGGCGAGGCCCACGCCGGCGAGTGCGAGGTGCCGCAAGCCTTCACCATCGCTGATCTGCACGCGGCTCGTGACGGGGACGACGATGGTTTCGCCGTGGTCGCGAAGCGGCCAACCGTTCACCTCCCGCGCATAGCCGAAACCCAGACGATTGTGCTGTTCAAGATCGGCGATGGTGCGTGGCTCGCCGCAGCGTTCCAGATAGGACGGCGCGGCAACGATGGTCAGCGCCGTCTCGCCCAGCTTGCGGGCGACGAGGCTGGAGCTTTTCAGCGGCCCGGCCCGAACCGCAACATCGGTGCGCTCGGCCAGCAGATCGACCACCACATCGGTCTCGACGATATCCAGCGACACGCCCGGGTGCAGCATCAGGAAGTCCGGCAATATGGGTGCCAGGATGTGATTGAAGTAGGAGGCGCTGGTGTTGAGGCGAACACGGCCCACCGCCTGTTCACCGCTTCCCGCTGCGCGCTCCGCATCCTCGATATCGGCCAGGATGCGCGTTGCCCGCTCGTAGAAAGCGCAGCCCTCCGGCGTGAGCTGGAGCTGGCGGGTGGAGCGATTGACAAGCCGCGCGCCCAGCCGCGCTTCGAGCCGCGCAATCAGCTTGCTGACAGCCGAGGGCGTCATGTTCGCGGCCCGCGCGGCGGGCGAGAAGCCGCCGAGTTCCACGACACGCACGAAGACTTCCATCTCGCCGGAGCGGTTCTGGTGCGGGCTGCCCATGCCCTACCAGTGCCTTTCGAGCACTTCGCCCGGCAGGCCATCGAAATCCTTGAATTCCTTCGACACAAAGCCGTTGTTGGTCAGGATTTTCCTCGACGGGATGTTGGCCGGGTCGATGATCGCGAACAGGCTGCGCAGCGCGGGTTGCCGTTCCGCCCGCGCCACCAGAAGGGTGGCGATCCGGCTGGCGATTCCCTTGCCCCAGTATTCCGGCGCGAGGATGTAGCCGAGTTCAGCCTGGTTCGCCTCCGCGGTCTCCACCGCCAGCTTGCCCAGGCCGATGAAGCGCCCGTCTTGCGCATCGAGGACGCGGAAGTGGCCCAAGTCCGGGTGAAGGGCGTTCTCGGCCAGCATCTTGTCGTAGTCGCGGCGCGCCTCGTCGGCCGGGATGGCCCGCTCCGTAATCATCGCCATGACCTCGGGGTTGCTGACCAGACGGAAATAGTCAGCGAAGTCGTGGCTGCCGAATTTCTCTAGCGTGATGTCCATCAAGCATCCGTTGAACCGAATTCACAAGTGATGTTCCTGACGGCATCCTACTTCATCCACGGCAGAACGTCTATCTCTCGGGCAAGGAAACATCACCGGATCGATTTATGCCCGTCGCGCTCTACGCCCTGACGGCCGGAGCCTTCGGCATCGGCGTCACCGAATTCGTCATTATGGGCCTTCTCTTGGAGGTAAGCCGTGAATTGAACGTCACCATCGCTGCCGCAGGACTGCTGATCTCCGGCTATGCGCTCGGCGTCACCATCGGCGCGCCGGTTCTGACTGCGCTCACCGCCCGCTGGCCGCGCAAGCATGTGCTGGTCGGACTGATGGTGATCTTCGTGATCGGCAACGCTGCCTGCGCGCTTGCGCCGACCTATGGCTGGCTGATGGCGGCGCGCGTGCTGACCGCGCTGACCCACGGCACCTTCTTCGGCGTCGGGGCCGTCGTGGCGACGGGGCTCGTCGCTGACGACAAGCGCGCATCGGCCATTTCCATCATGTTTACCGGCCTGACGGTCGCAACCGTGCTCGGTGTGCCTTTCGGCACATGGCTCGGCCAACACTACGGCTGGCGCGCGACCTTCTGGGCGGTGACGCTGGTCGGACTGGTCGCCTTGTTCGTTCTGGCCTTGCTGGTGCCGCAGGACTGGAGCAAGCCTGAAGCCTCTGACTGGCGGGCCGACCTGCGCGCCATCGCGCGCCGTCCCGTCCTGCTCGGCCTGGTGACCACGGTGCTCGGCTATGCCGGCGTCTTCGCCGTCTTTACCTATATTGCGCCGCTCCTGACACAGATCAGTGGGTTCGAAGACGGCGCGGTTTCACCGATCCTGCTGGTTTTCGGGGGCGGCCTCGTCGCGGGCAATCTGCTGGGTGGAAGGCTGGCCGATCGCAACTTGACTCGCGCCATTCTCGGCACGCTGGCCGCGCTTACCGTCGCGCTCGCTCTGATGACCTTCGCGTTCGACAACCAGATTGCGGCCATCGTCTTCACCGGCCTGCTCGGCGCCACCGGCTTCGCCACCGTCGCGCCCTTGCAGATGTGGGTGCTGTCCAAGGCCGAGGGCGCGGGCCAGAGCCTTGCCTCCAGCTTCAACATCGGCGCCTTCAATCTCGGCAACGCCATCGGCGCATGGGCGGGCGGTATGGTCATCGACCATGGGCCCGGTCTCGCCCTCGTCCCAATGACGGCTGCGCTGTTTCCGCTTCTCGCCATCGCCACTGCGCTTGTCGCCGTCCGGTCAAGCCGGCACATGGCATCGGCGGCGGCGCATGGTTCTGTCTCATGAGGGAGGCGATCATGAATCTCGATCACGTCACGATTCGCACTCGCAACATCGAAGCCACACGCGACTTCTTCGTGAATGTCTTTGGCATGTCGCCGGGCGAGCGCCCTGAGCTGATCCGCCGAATTCCCGGCTGCTGGCTATACAGCGACGGACAGCCGCTCGTTCACATCATCGGCTCTTTGGGGAACGGCGCCGACCATGCCGCCGAGGCCATAGACCACATCGGCTTTCGGCTCACCGGATATGCCGCGTTCCGGGCGAAGCTCGAGCGTCTCGGCATTCCCTACAGCACGATGGACCTCGACGACATTCAGGAGCGCCGTCTGTTTTTCCGCGCGCCCGGCGGCCCGCTGATCGAAGCCGTCTTTGCCGAACCCGTCCCAACCGGCTCTGCCGGTGGCGCGCGGCAACCTCCCCTGTCGACCGCCCCGTAACCCTCTCACCGCGGCAATGCCGCGATCTCACGCAGCCCGAACATCAGGACCGAATGACAATGCCCATGAGTTTACCAACAGGAGCTGACCGCAAAAGGCCGATCCGGTCAGCCTTCCTCGCCGCCGCCTTTGCGCTCGCCGCGACCCTCTCCGCTCCTTCCATGGCACTTGCCGAGGACCAGAACTGGGTCGGCACCTGGATGGCGAGCCCACAGCCAATCTGGGGGGTGGATTTCCCATTTCCAACCAAGATCCCCGCATCCGTGAAGGACCAGACCTTCCGGCAGATCGTCCGCGTCAGCCTCGGCGGCTCGCGTGTGCGACTGGTGTTCTCCAATGCCTATGGCAGCCAGCCGATGCAGATCGGGGGAGCCAGCGTCGGGATTGCCGGGAATGACATTGCCGTTGAGCCCGGCACGCTCCGCAAGATCACTTTCGGCGGAAAGGATGCCATCGTCGTGCCGCCTGGCGCTCCGGCCGTCAGCGATCCGCTGGACATGTCCGTCGATCCGCATGGCAAACTCGTGGTCTCCCTCTACCTGCCCGAGGAAACGCCGCTGACCACGTTCCATTGGGATGGCCGCCAGACGGCATGGTTCGGCAAGGGAGACCAGACCCAGGCCAAAAACTTCACCGCCACGTCCGCAACAGATGCCCGCGTGATCCTCAGCGACGTTCTGGTCGATACCCCGAATGAGGGTGCGGTCGTCGTCATCGGCGACTCGATCACCGACGGAAACGGGGCGACGGTCGATGCCGATACCCGCTGGCCGGATTTCCTCGCAAAGCGCCTCGCGCCACAGCGGATCGCAGTGCTGAACGCCGGCATCTCAGGCGGTCGTCTGCTTCAGGACAAGATGGGCGTGAACGTCGCCGCACGTCTGGAACGGGACGTGCTCTCGCAGCCGAATGTGAAGGCGGCGATCGTCCTCATCGGCATCAACGACATCTCCTGGCCGGGAACCGATTTCGCGCCGGATCAGAAGCGCCCGACCGCGGAAGACATGATTGCTGGCTATCAGCAGCTCATCGCGCTGGCGGAGACGAACAACGTCCGGCTCATCGGGGCAACCTTGCCGCCGTTTGAAGGCGCGCTCAGCGGAACGCCGCTCGGGAATTACTACAACCCCGAGAAGGACGCGCTGCGCCAGGGAATCAATCGCTGGATCCGAGAGAGCGGCGCCTTCGACGCCATCGTCGATTTCGACGCGGTGCTGCGCGATCCCGACCAACCGGCGCGGATCAACCCAGCGTTCGACTCCGGCGACCACCTTCATCCCGGTGACGAGGGCAATCGGGCGATGGCCGACGCCATCGATCTCGATGCGCTGCTCGGGCGCTGACCCATCCTCCCCATAACGAAAGGAACATCCCATGGAATATCGCACTCTCGGCAAATCCGGTCTCAAGGTGCCGGTCCTGAGCTTCGGCGCCGGCACCTTCGGCGGCTCCGGCCCGCTCTTCAGCAACTGGGGCAACTCGGACGCCACGGAAGCCCGCCGACTAATCGACGTCTGCCTGGAAGCCGGCGTCAACCTGTTCGACACCGCGGATGTCTACTCGGACGGCGCGTCGGAGGAAGTGCTCGGCGAGGCCATTAAGGGCCGTCGTGACAGCGTTCTGATCTCCACCAAGGCGAGCCTGCCGATGGGCGACGGGCCGAACGATGCCGGTTCGTCCCGCTTCCAGTTGGTCCGTGCGGTGGACAATGCGCTACGCCGTCTCCAGACGGATCATATCGACATCTTCCAGCTTCACGCCTTCGATGCGTTCACGCCAGTCGAGGAAGTGCTTTCGACGCTCGATACGCTCGTGCGGTCTGGCAAGGTCCGCTATGTCGGCGTCTCCAATTTCTCCGGCTGGCAGATCATGAAATCGCTGGCCGTCGCCGACCGCTATGGCTGGCCGCGCTACGTCGTCAATCAGGTCTATTACTCGCTCGTCGGGCGCGACTACGAATGGGACCTGATGCCGCTGGGGCAGGATCAGGGTCTTGGCGCGATGGTCTGGAGCCCACTCGGCTGGGGCCGTCTCACCGGAAAAATCCGCCGCGGCGCACCGCTCCCCGAAGGCAGCCGCCTGCACGAGACCGCCAGCTTCGGCCCGCCGGTGGACGACGAATATCTATATCGCGTGGTCGATGCGCTCGACGCCGTGGCGGAGGAAACCGCCAAGACGGTCCCGCAGGTCGCATTGAACTGGCTCCTGCACCGCCCGACCGTCTCCACGGTCATCGTCGGCGCGCGCAACGAGGACCAGCTTCGCCAAAACCTTGGGGCGGTTGGCTGGAATCTGACGCCCGAACAGGTTGCAAAGCTGGACGAGGCCAGCACTGTGACCGCGCCCTATCCCCACTCGCCTTATCGGCGGCAAGAGGGTTTCGCTCGCCTCAACCCGCCGATGGCGGGCTAGCGGCTATCCATGGCTCCGGCTGACCATTGCAACGATGATCTCGTAGAGTTCGGCTTGCGCCTGCTCGGACGTGATCTCGCCTGTCGCGGCGGCATGGGACAAGGCATCTGCCGCACCGAGCATCGCCCTCCCCATCAACGTCCCCGTGGTACTCGCCTTCCTGATCGCAGCGCCAATCCTGTTGCGCGAGGTCCGCTCCTCGACCTACGGCCGGATCGACCTGCCGAGCCTTCTGCTGTCGTTCGTCGGCATCCTGCTGTTTACATGGTCGCTGAAAGAATGCCGATCCTGACGCGACCGACTTCCGCGGGATCATCGTTCTTGTTAAAAAGAAGGCGTAGAACGATAGGCCAATACCTTTGCTTATTTGCGTGATCTTCTCTTCACAAATAGCGACAACTTTTATCCTGAGATTCTCCCTCAGCGTACTTTCCTCAGCCATCGTTACCGCGACAATGCTCCCACACGATCAAGTGCAGTCCCGAATCCTTGCAGCGAGATCGAGAATGGTGCGGCCGCGCCGCCATCGGCAGTCGCCTTGACCTTGAGGGCTGCACCAGCACGTAACGCCACCAGTGTTGGAGCATCAAATGTGACGTTGACGACGCAGCCTGCGGGCAGACAGGTGCGGAAGCGCACAGGCTGCATGGCCGGCTTCTCGTCGATCTGGAACGTGACGCCGGAATCGAGCGCCAGGCCGAACGGCAGGATGAGTGTGCCGGAGACGGTGTTGCCGCTGGGCGCGTTCAATTCAATCGCCAGCACACGCTGGCCGTTCTGCTGGGCCTGAACCTGTGACAGCGCGCAACGCTTCGCCGCGCCTTGCGCGACGCAGGTGACACGCCAGTCCTTATAGGTCTCGTTTAGCGAGGAAGCTCCGCCGGGAAGGCTGGACGCCGCGCCGCCGGTCTGCGCCTGTGCGACCTCGAAACGCTGTGGCGCGGGATCGTTGAAACCACTTTTTGCAGATACGGTCTGCGTCGGATTCGAGACCGCAATGCCCGGCGCGACATAAAGCGCCGCACCCGCACCAAGCAGGACGGTTGCGACCGTGGAGAGACCAAAAACACGTTTCTTGCTCATCATACGAGCGCCTTTCGTTCGTTCGCGCGCTGCGCATTGAGGTCGAGGAGGTTCTGGAAGCTTCGCTGCGAAGCCAGATGCAGCGTCACCAGATCGAGCCAGCCCTTTGCGTGCCAGTCGGCGACGGTTTTGGCGGGCAGCGCCCGAAACGCCTGCTCATCGACGGACTGGAAGCCGTTGATCTGATGCTGCGAGCCATCGGGAAGCTGGAATTGCGCGTGATGGAGCGCGAGCAGCTTTGCTTCCACCAGCGCGCGGCCGAACGCGACCGTGGCGGTGTGATCGGCGTGATAGGCATTGCAAAAGGCCATGGCCGACCGGGCTGTCGCGCTTGCCTCACCATCGGCGTGAAACAGCCGCTCCGCATCGTGGTGCGCGGCAGCACATGCGACGAAGCGATCGCTACTCCGATCGATGCCTAGAAATTGCCGGGTCCCGTCCTGGGACTCGGTAGCGATGAAGGGGTAACGACGGACATAGGCCGGGACGTAGGCGCCGGGATGCCAGTTCCCATCATGCGCGACGAAGAGATTGTCGTCACGGCGAACCCCGACCAATGCAATTGGCGGAGCATTCTCTTCCATGGCGAAGACGATCGGGTAGTGCCGCATGGCGACGGCGAACTCGCCTACGCAGAGTGGAATGGCGACTGCATTGCGCGTAAAGCCGAAATTCGCCGCGGCCGTAATGCCAACATCGCCATGTTCCTCGAAGCGAAGAACCACGGGGTCCTTGTAGAAGAGCGGAAGGCGGCCCTTCCCGGAAGACACATTCTTGTCTGCAGTCAAAATATTGCCTACCCGGCGCATCGCGCCTTTTATGTTAAACTTTCGTCTGCAGCTCGCGCTCGGAGCCTCGGCTGTCGGCATTACGCCACCACCATTGGCCTTAACCGGGTAGTTCCCCAGAGCGCGCGCATCCAGGCCCGTTCCACTTCGTTCGTGAAACTGTCGGTGAGACTGCGCCGCAACGTCCAGATCAACGTTTCTGCAAGCGCTTCGTAATGCGCCTCGATCAACCGGAATACTTTGTTGGACTGCGCGAGAATTCTCACCGTTGCCGCAATCGCCCCGGTATGCCGTATATGGCCAGAGACATAGCCAAGCAGATGCACGAGGCGGCGGTCCTCTGGCTCGGTGTCCATGAAGAAGAGACGGTAGACCTCGGGATAGGAGTCGAGCAGGCGCCTGTGAAACAAGTCCTCAGCCTTCTGGCTGATCGGACCGAGGCCATCAAGGCTCGACTGGATGAGGGAAATGGTGCGCTCCTCCATGAGCTCACCTCAGAACCGGCCGACTTTGGAAGATGAAGAGCTGGCGAGGCTCGGGTCGGACAGCTCGTCGTCAAACGCGAAAGGTGGGCATCGATTGGCTTCCTGCACACCGCGTCCATTCGAGATCTGCTGCTCGAGACGGTTCAATCGCGTGCTGAGCGAGGCGTAGGCTCCAAGCAGCACAGTAAGGAGCCCCACGCCACAGAGGGCGTCGAGAACGAGAATATGGACTGGCCGACCGATATAGACGCCTGCGATGAACCACACCGCAGCGAAAGCGACGACCAAGAAAAAGGACACCATAGCAAGATCGTCTTGCTCATCATCGTTGCGTCGCGCATCAGATAATTTTGCCATGGAACACACTCCCCTCCAGGCAATCCGAATAGTTGGGTGACGCCGATTCAGGCGTCACCAACAGGGTTAGGAATTCAGAACTTCGCGCTGAAGCTGGCCTTGAAGGACTGATCGACGATACCGGAGCCGAACTGGCCGCCATAAGCGACGCCGAGCACGGTGTTCGGCGTCAGCGCGAAGTCGAGACCGGCTTCGACGACAGCAGCATTCCGCGCGACTGGCACCCCTGCGATGGTGAAGGCATTGCCGCCGCCAGCGAAGCGCAGGACGGAATTTGGCGTTACATCGTCGAAGGCATGACGCCAGCCGAGCATGCCCTTGGCCGTGACCGAGCCACCGTTGAGGTCAAGAGTGGTCGAGCCGCGCAGGCCGAGCGTCGTGAAGGTGGTGTCCGTGCTGGACGAGCCGCTGGTAAGCGCCGCCGCACCGCCTGTCTCGCGGAAACCGTCCGTATGCAGGTTGACATAGGCGAGGTTCGCGAAGGGCTCGAAACGGGCAGCACCCACCGAGAAGCCATAGGCAAGCTCACCGAAGACCTGCGCCGTGCCGGCGTTATAGTCGCCCTTCAGGCTTTCGCTGAAGCCGGGGAAGGCAACGCTGCGGCTGGTCGAGATATCGTGCCAGGTGTAGGCCGCACCGGACCGGAAGGCGAGATCGCCCCAGGCCGAGCCGCCATAAAGGCCGACATGGTAGTTGTCGCTCGATCCGGAAGAATGGCGATCCTTGGCGTTGAAGCTCGTATGGCTGTAACCGGCGACCGCGCCGAAGCGCCAGGTGTCGAACACCGGGGCGTCCGCACCGACGAAGAAACCGCCGGTCGAGCGGTTGAGGCGCGCGGCGTTGCCGTCACCTGATGTGTGCCCCCACGAACCGAAGCCCTGTCCCCAGACTGCGAAGCCATCGGTGTTGGCGGCAACCGGCTGTGGTACGCCCTTTTCGTAGGTGACGGCGGCGCCCGATGCGCCAACACCATCAAAGGCCGCGCGAAGGCGATCATTGACTGCGTTACGAACGAAACGGCTGTCTTCGATCAATGCTGTCTTAGCCGAAGCGTGGATCTCGCCCGAAAGCTGGTCGAAGGCATAGCGCGCCTGTTCGGCCGAAAGATTGAGCACGGCATCATAGACGGCATTGCCGGCTTCAAGGCTCTCCACGCCACCGCCAGCTGCGATCTGGTTGCGCGTTTGGCCCACATTCTCGAACGTGGTGCCGTTGCGCGTCATCGTCAGATAGACGTTGTTGTCGTCATAGCTGAGCGAGGGATCGAGGAAAGCCAGATTGGAGGTCACGCCTTCATCGAAGGTGCCGGTGACACCGCCATCCGCCGTCAGGATCGTGTATTGCGTCGAGGCCGCATAGTTTCCCGTGCCGGCAATAACGCTGACGGAACCACCTCGAAGATTTACTCCGCCGGAGACATCGACAAGATCCGCCAAACCGTCTCGATTGACCTCGACCTGGTAGATCGAGCCCTCCCACATAGCCAAGTCACCATTGATCGTCAGTGTGCCGATACCGTTTCCAGGTGCCAGGATCGCACCAGACTCGATAGAAACAAAACCCCCTATCGTGCCGCTGCCGGCCAGTACGGTTCCGCTCTCCATCTGGAGAATAGCGGCGTCACCGCCGAGCTTCCCATCGACCATGAGCCCGCCGCTGCTGACGTACGTTCCGCCGGTGAAGTCGGAACTGTCTCCCGTCAGGCGAAGGAAGTTCCCATCGCCAACTGCGACCTCAAATTTACCGCGTCCGGAAACCTCGCCCCTATAGGTGCCGCTGCCGTTTTGCTCGAAGCGCATGGAGGCAATATGTTCGATGTGGACATTGCCACCAAAAAGATCGCTTCGGGAAACCAGCCTGCCATCATCAATCGTCCAGTCGAGAGCGCTGCGTCCGGACAGGGTCAGCATACCCGAGCCCAGCTTTTGCATGGTGCCCCGGCCGTAGATATCGCCCGCGAACAGGCCGTCGTCGTTTTGATCGAACACGACATGGCCATTGTTGGCGATGTCATTCCTGATGCTCTGCGTGTTGCCGACCAGCGTGCCGTTCCGCACGATGGTGTCGCCGCGATAGCTGTTGTTGCCGGTGAGAACGAGGGTGCCCAGATCGTCCTTGACGAGGGCGCCATCGCCACGCAATTCGGAGGCGATCGTTGCCACATAGTCAGCGCCCATCTGCGAGCCATCACCGACACGGATCGTGGTCTGCGCTTCGGTCAGCGTAATGGCGTCGCCCTCGACACGGTAACCGTCGATGGCAAACTGCATGCCGGTGACGGAAATATCGCCACTGGAGCCGTACACCGTGACGGTTCCCGGCTCGCCCTGGAAGACGGCGAAGCGTCCGCCCCAGTCGTGATTGGCATCGCCGTTCGTTGTCGTCCAGTTGGTCGAGCCGTTCCGCCACTCCCCGTATCCGCCGTTAATCACGCCATCCGCAGTGGTGTTGTGGCCATCCCAGAACAGGGTGCTGGGACGCGGGTCGGGACCGGGGCCGGGAGTGCCGCCGACAACGACGTTCACCTGCTTTTCAATGGCGGTCTGAATCTCGATATCGCCAATGCCATACTGACTGCCATCGGGCACGCCGATGACCTCCATCCCGTTATCGGTCAGATTGCCGCCATAGTTGAAGAGACGGTAGACGCCTTGACCGAAATCTCCCGTACCATCTGCGATGGTGAGCCGCCCGTCGAGCGTGAGATCGCCCTCCACCTCGAAAAATGCCGTCGTGCTCGGTGCACCGACCAGAATTTCGACGTCGGAATTTTCGTTGAGCGTCAGGCTACCCATTGTCAGCGTGCGGTCGTGCTGGCCATAGAGTCGCCCGCCATCGGCGATCTCGACGTCGCCGCCGATGCGGCCCGAACCGGTGACGGTGCCGCCAAATTCCACCGCTACATTGCCGCTATAGTTGCCGTCGAAGGAGAGACCGCCTTCGTTCACGATGGCGCCGGGCGCGTCGAGGCTTTCTCCAGTCAGGCTGACCGTGCCACGGCCCATCTTGGTGATGGTGTGATTGTGGCCGCTGATGACACCGGCCAGGGTGCTCATTGTGGAAGTGCCGAACCCGTCGTACTCGAGAATGATGCGGTCTTCCAAGCGCATATTCTGGGCGATCGTCAGGGCGCTCCCAAGATCCAGAATGCTGTGACTCTCGGCAGGACGTTTGAAGATCACGTTCGAGCCGATACCGAAAGCCCAGTCTTTACTTACGGCTACCGTTCCACCTTCGATGATGGTATCGCCGGAACGGGTGCTGTTCTCTGACAAACTTAGATAGCCCGAACCCACCTTGCGCAGCACGCCGCCACCGCTGGATTCTCCGGCGATGGACACGTCACCGTTGAAGGCGCCAACGGTCAGCGTCGAGCCTGTATTGATGGACAGAGTTCCGCCGCCGTTGATGACCAGGCTGTCGAAGGTCTCGCTCTGGGCCACCCGCAACATGGCGCCGAGATTGACTGTGACATTCCCGGTATCGGCAATCGCATCGCCGCTATTGACCACCAGCGTACCCGCCTGGACCATGGTGTCGCCGGTATAGTCATTCTGCCCGGTCAGAATCAGCGTCCCCTCACCATCTTTCGTGAGAGAGCCGGAACCGGAGATCGACCCGGACAGCGTGGCGAAATCACCGTCATAAACGTTGAGCCCTACGCCCGCCGATCCGGACAGGATGATGTCGTTCTGAAGCGGCGTGAACTGGTTCATGAAGACCAGATCCACAATTGGCCTGGCCGCGCCGCTCGCCGTGAATTCAATGGCGCCGCTGCCGAAAGCATTGGCGTTTCCGACTTCAACTGTCCCGCCGGCAATCTCGGTGCCGCCGGAATAATCGTTTTCGTGGAAAAGCCTGAAAAGGCCGTCGCCGGTCTTGCGCAGCGCAAGCACACCACCGCCGCTATCACTGAAGGTGCCGTAAGCAGTTCCTTCGGAGACCGAAATGGTCGCTGTGGTATTAGCGACACTGTTCACTACGCCGACATGGGCATCACTGACCAGAGAATAGATATGCTGATCCTGACCAGCCATATCCAGCCATCCGCCCCGAAGTGAAACATAGCTTCCCTCCTGACTGAAAAAGTCTCTGCCAACGTCGTTGCCGAACTGAAGGGTGCCGCCGCGCACCTCGATAGAGCCGCGGATATCGGACTCCGGCGGTTGCCCGGAAATCGAGGTGGGCGCGAATATCACCGTACCGTTGTCGGCCTGGGAATCGCCAATCGTGAGGAACGTATTGCGTCCGTAGCCGAGATTACCGGTCCAGGTGGCAACACTCCCCTCCACCGTAGAGATTGTTGTGTGAGAGCTATCCGGCATGGTGACGTCGTCATTATAGGTGCCGGTGCTCGTATAGCGCAGCGCCTGCTGGGCCTGCGCAGCCGTCAGCGGCAACAGAACACTCATCAGCGCGGTTGCGCAGAGAAGGCGGCTTTTACGGGTGAATGCAACGGAACGCGCTGCGCGGATGGTGGTTACCATGGTGCTACTCTCAAGCTTTTGGAAATTTCATGCGGCTCGGATCGGTTGAGGAGCGATGCGGCACGGCATGCAGGGAATTACTTGCCCGAATTCAGCAATGACCATCGATTCGACCGCCCTTTTGGACGGCGACTTCACCCTCAACCGCGTTCTCGTGACCGACATTGCCCCTAAACCTCCGTTCAAATGTTGAACGGCTTAGCAAGCCGATCTTCCGGCCGCCCCATATGTTCGCAGGGGGCAGAAAAAATTATTGTTTCGCAGGGGGAATGGTATTTTCGGAAACAAAGACGGCGGAAGAACTTGCTTCCGCCGTTATGAGTGTTTCAAGGTGGGCCCGTTGAACCGGACACTATTGTTGGAGAGCTTATTTTCTTCGGGAACCCGGTTATCGTGGCGCGTGAAGCTCCTGAACGACTTCCGCATGATGCATCAGGTTGAACGCAGGACCTGCGATTGCCATGGCGCAGACCGGTTCTCGAAAAAACGTTGAAACCAGCCCAGAGCGTGCTCCCTCGTTTCCCGTTCCACGAGACCGATCCAGGTATTGGCCTTCAACTCGCAACAGGTCTTGCGCGACAGAAAGCCGGGCGCATCCGCCAGAAACCCGTTCAACCGCAGCACCATTTTCGCCTCTTCAAACGGGGCTTCCGGCCTGAAGCGGTAGATTGGAATTTCAAAAGCCACGGAGATTTCTCCTCGTGATTGTCGTTTGCTGCTATTGCGTTTTTGAAAGCCGCTTCAACCGGTCGGCGTATGGCGCGGCCACATTGCGATACGGCGCTCCTTTCTCGCGAATGACGTCGAAATTTCCCATCTGGGCGCGGAGCATTTCGGTTGCCGCCTTCTTTTGCTCCGGCGTCATCTTGCCGAGTTCGCCGAGCTTGTCCGCGAATTCCTCCATCAACTGCTCAAGCTCGGCCTGCGGGATCGAAGCGATGAAGCCGGTCATGGTCTGATCAAAGGCCGCTTTCCACCTTGTCTCACTGAAACCGGCTGCCGGGATCAATTGGGAAGATTCGTCATCGATCTCGAACCATTCCTGCGCAGCGTCCTCATCATAGAACACGGTTTTTCCGGTTTCGGACGAAAGGCGCTCAAGAATGGCAACGACGGCCTCAGCCTCGCGCTTTTCGAGCGCGGCGGCGCTGGTGGCGGAAAGGCCGAGGGCGATCGCGGCGGCAACGGCCGACTTATGAAACAGGTTGCCGGTCATCAGTAGCAATCCTGCATGCTGACACGGGTGTTGCTGGCCTGGCTCTGGGCGATCATGCTGCCGCCGGTCGATGCTACCTGGCCGGCGATCGCGCCGCCACGTCCGGCGAAGCCGCCGAGGCCGCCCACCATTCCGAGCGCGTTGCCCAGCATCGCCGCATTGGTTTGCCCTCGCACGGCTTCTTCGCAGGCATCGCGCTTCTGCGACGCGACTTTCTGCTGTCCAACCGCCCGCGCGGACGTTTTACTACCAGCGGTTGTTTCACTCGTTGCACCACCTGTTGTCTGGCTGCAACCAGACAGGACAAGCGCCACCGCGCTCACTATCGCAATTTGTCTCATGGTTTCCATAACTTCGTGAACGGCACTTGGCTGAACACCCTCTTTCGGAGCGCGTCACTTTGGCCGTCGGTTGAGTTTCCGGATTGCTCTTAGGACGAAAAATCAGGAGCCGCCCCATCTGTTCATAGGGGGCGGAAGTTTTTTCTAAGGATAAAACATCATCGATGGTAACTTCTCGGGGCTGCAACCTACTCGGGGGGAATAGACTACTGATGCAACAATCCCGACACTTTCGCTGCCTTGGAATCATACTCCGAGGCGTGGGCATCTTGCTTGCCATTCTCATCATGGCTCCGGCGGTTTTTGCGAGCAACCTGGCCGCCCCGACCGGGCCGGTGCTCCTCACCGTCACAGGCGAATTCGCAAGAACCAACCACGAGAACAGCGCGCGCTTCGACGCGGCCATGCTCGCCGCCCTGCCGCAGCACCGGATTGAAACATCGACCCCGTGGACGGACGGCAAGAACGTCTTCGAAGGCGTGCTGTTGTCAGACCTGTTCGAATTCCTCGGCGTAAAGGACGCGCAAACGCTTCGTACCGTAGCCCTGAACGAGTACGCGATCACCTCCCCGTTCTCCGAAGCCATCGAACATGGCGCGTTGCTGGCCATGCGCATGGACGGCAAGGCGTTGACGCGGCGCGACAAGGGGCCAATCTGGATCGTCTATCCGCGCGACGGCAACCCGCGGATCCAGGATGAACGCCACGATGCCCGCTGGGTCTGGCAGCTCACCAGAATTGAGGTCCAATGAGCATCGCGGCAAAGAAGCGGACGGTGTCGGGCATAACGGGTGTGATCGTGACCGCCTGCGCCCTGCTGCTGGTCTTCGCATTGCACCGCCTGATTCAAACCGAAGCCGAGCTGGCTACCGGATCCGGTGAGAGTCTGCTTTACGCACTGTTCCAGGCTCACGACGAGGAGCAGCGCCTGATACTGGATTCCTATGACTGGAACAACGGCGGAAGGCAGACCGCGCAGGCAGAAAAGCTTCAGCTTCAGATGGACCTTGCGATCAGCCGCCTGGATGTTGTCTCCCATGGGACACTTGGCCGGGCTTTGTCGGAGGCTGGGGAGGATGGCGTCATTGCGTCCACCCGCACCAATTTGCTGGCATTCGATCAATCCTTGCAGGCCGCCATCCTGAACCGGAGCCCGATTGCGCAGCCGCTGCTGGAAGAATTGCGGGCTGATGCAGGTAGGCTCAAGGCTGCGGCGACGCGCGTATTTCTCGGGGAGCAAGACAATATCGGCAAGCAGCGGGACCGCTACTCATCTGTGCTGTGGGAGGCTATAGTCGCGGTTCTTCTCATCCTCGGCTGCGGCGTTTTTATCGTCGCCCGTCTGCTGGCCAGTCTGCGAAGCGCTGCCCACGCCGAAGACGCCCTGCGGCGAGATAGGGACTTCTCGAACCTGCTTCTGGAATCGAGTGGCGACGGAGTGATTGCCTTCGACCTTGAGGGCCGGTGTACGCATTGGAACTCGGCGATGGGCGCCATGTTTCCCGCTCCCTGTGGTTCCGATGTCGTCGGCCGGTTGATCAAGGACGCCTACCGGTTGCCCGAGGGCCATATCATCCTGAACATGATGCGCGACACGCTGAACGGGCAAAGCCTTCACATGCCGGCGCATCCCATTCCCGGCGGTGACCGTTATGTGGAGAAGTTCACCCATCCGGTCTGGTCGGGAAAAGCTATCGTCGGCGGCATTCTCTTCATCCGCGACGTGACCGCCGCCCATCTTGCGCAGATGCAGTTGGTCGAGCATCGCGATCAACTGGAGGCGACCATCAAGGAGCGAACGAAAGACTTAGAGGAATCGCTGGAACGAGAGACGAAGCTGCGTGAACTCTACAAGGGTTTCGTCTCGATGGTTTCGCACCAGTTCAGGACGCCGCTCTCCATCGTCGACTCTAGCGCCCAGCGCATGATCCGCCGTGGAAGTGAGATGAGCGAGGCGGAAATCCATGAGCGGGCGGGAAAGATCAGGACGGCGATCCTGCGCCTGACCCGACTTGTTTCCAGCACCCTCAACGCCACCAAGCTGGACGCGGGCGAAATCGATTTCGCTCCCCGCCGCTGCGATCTCGGCAAGCTGATTGTCGAAGCGTGTGAGCGCCAGCGGGAAACGACCCCCGATCGCCACTTCAGGATCGAGCTGGATCTGCTTCCCGGCTGGGTATGGTGCGATCCGTTGCTGATGGACCAGGTGGTCGTCAACCTCCTGTCCAATGCCGTCAAATATTCATCACCGCCCAATCCGATCGAGATCACGGCCGACTTGGATGAGCACTGGATTCACATCAAGGTCAGCGATCGCGGCATCGGCATTCCGCACGATGAGAGCGACAAGCTGTTCGAGCGGTTCTTTCGTGCGAGAAACGCTGTCGGCATCGAGGGAACCGGCATCGGGCTGCATATGGTGCGCGCCATTGCCCAGATGCATGGCGGCGATGTGAGCGCCCTTCCACGCGAGGGAGGCGGCTCGACCTTTGTTCTCAAGATTCCAAAAGAGGAAGCGTTGGCGGCATGACTATGGATCATTCAACTGAAGCGATTGTGGCTTCCGATCGACAGAGAACCATTCTCTGTGTCGAGGATGAAGCTGCGCTCCGCTCTGACATCGTCGAAGAACTGGTTTCGGCCGGCTATAATGTCGTGGAAGCGGGCAATGGACGGGAAGCCCTGCTGAAACTCAAAGACCTGCGCCCCGACGCGATTTTGTGCGACATCAACATGCCCGAGCTTGGCGGGTATGAACTCATGGCGCAACTGAGGGCCGACAGGCCCGATCTGGCCGAAGTGCCCTTCATCTTTCTCACTGCGCTGGCCGACAGGGCAGAAGTGCTGCACGGCAAGAATGCCGGCGCCGACGACTATCTGGTCAAGCCCGTCGATTACGACGATCTCCTGGCGACGATCAAATCGAGACTTCGGCTTGTTGACCGGGTTCGCCAATCGCTCCTTGCCGACCTTCAGGCCCAGCAGCAACGCATGATCGAGCAAGCGGTGCTAGATGGCGAGGTCACGCTGGCGGCTTTGGCCGCCGCGCTTGACCGGCTATCGATCGGCATCTTCCTGCTCGAGGAGACCGGCGAAGTCCGCATGACCAATGAGGCAGGCCGACAGTTGATCGGGAAGGCAGACGGCCTTTCCCTTGCATCCACTGGCTTGACTACCCGCTTCGCAAAGTCCGCGCAGTCCTTGAAAGCGGCCCTTGCCACGGTCTTGCGGGACACCGGCGCGAGCCAGACGCTCGCCGTCGAGAGAGGGGAAGGCAACCCGCTGGTCTTACAGCTTTCATCGGTCAGCCTGCCGGGCAGCAATTCCCGCCATGCCATCGCGCTGGTGGTCGACCCCGACAAGCAGGCCGACATTTCCGCCGAGGTATTGGTGTCCTTGTTCGGTTGCACCTCAGCGGAGGCAAGGCTGGCAGCGGCTCTGGTCGCGGGAAAGCGGCTCGAAGACATCGGGGAAGAGTTCGGGGTCAAGCAGACAACACTCACCTTTCACCTACAGAACCTCTTCCAGAAGACGCATACGCATCGCCAAGCCGATCTGATCGCTTTGCTGATCCGGGCGACGATTCCTCTGTCCCTGAGCAACTGAAGGCCGAACCGCCCTCTGTGTTCGTAGGGGGCGCGTTTCGCTTCGCAATGTTAGCACCGAGACAACCGAGGTAGGTGCGACCATGCGATCAAGAATGTCCCGTTTTGAATCAGACGAGGCCATATCCCTGCAGTTATCCAGGGCTGCGAAAGTGGCTGTGGCGCTCATGACGTCAACCGCGCTTGGGGCCTGCCAAAGCGCACCGAAATCGAGTTTCGACAATCCGATGTTTTCCAACGAGACCCGCGCGCTGGAAAAGCAGCTCGATGCGGAAGCTGCTGCGGTCGGGACAGCGCAGGCGGTCATGAGCATGCCGGCGGCGTGGGACCCCACGGGAGCCGCCAGTCTGGTGACCACACCTGCGGGCTTGGCCATGCGTGAAGCCCAACGCAGGCAAGCCGACGCCAGAATGGATGCCCAGATTGCAAAGGATCAGGCAGTATTCTACCGGAAATATGGATTAAATCCTGACGGAAGCACCACAGGCCGCAAGGGACCATTGTCCGTCGACTAGCGTGTCTCAATAAAGTACCGGCCGCTAATTTGGCTTCACTGGAACAATCTCTTGCGCACCCCGAGCTTTGAGAATGTTCCTTATGGTTGTCCATTGCAACCTGTGCCTTCATAATCCCGGCATGAATCAGGTTTCGCGCCCACAGGTGTTTTATCGTCCGTCGAAAGCGATGGCCCGTCCTTGTCTTCAGGATAGCCATCTCGTCTCTCGCGTGAAACTGCCAGCGACCCACAACCGGCTGATGCCGTTCATTCGCTATCTCGGCAGACTGGCGCCACCCGTGGCTTTCTCTCGGATCTGCCCCAAAAGCGGAAGGAGTGATCGTGGGTACAGACAGATCAACCGTCCATCACGCCTTCTCGCAGGGCCGGCCGAAAGGACATGTCTTCCAGACGGTATCGACCAGCGAAACGGCACCAGCGGATCGCTATGATTACTGGACCAGCGAGGTCATACGCACCTTCGAATCCGCCGCGCCGGACGAACGGCAGCGACGAGACTTCAGGGCGAGCGTGACCTCCCTCGCCACTATGGCCGGCGAGATGCATTATGCCGTGTCCGATGCGTATCAGGTCAGCTTGGGCAAGAAAGCGATCGCGTCGGCGTCTTGCGACGAACTGGCGCTTTTCCTGATGCTTAAGGGCCGGATGCGCTACGCCTACGAAGGCGGTCAGGCGATGGAGGCAGGCGAAGGTGACTTCTTCCTGCTCGACGGTTCACGCCCCTTGTCGCTGAGCTTCACGCGGCACTGCTGCATCCAATTGGATCTCTCGCGACCGTTGCTGGAATCGGTCTTCCCCCGATCGATGCCCGATCCGGAGGTTATAAACGCGGCGCTCGCCAATTCCGCTATCGCCGGCTTGCTGCGCGATCATCTGCGGCAGTTCCCGCGTGTCGTCACGGGGATGGCGCCGCGCGAGCAATTGGCATTGCTGGACGCTTCGGAGTCCTTCGCTATTACAGCGATAGAAGGCGCGTTCTCGTCGGCTGTCGGTGTATCGGAGCATTCGAATGCCGGGCTGTTTGCGGCCGCTCAACGCTATATCAGGCGTCATCTGGCCAGTCATGAGCTCAACCCGGCAGGCGTTGCCACCGCGGTGGGCTGTTCAAGGTCGACGCTCTACCGCTTGTTCGCCGATCGTGACCTGACGGTTCAGGGATATATCCGCGAACTGCGCCTTCAGCAGTTGTTGCGCCTGCTGCAAAAGGAGAACGGCAAAGCCCCGATCCATCTCCTGGCGCAACGCTGCGGCCTCTACGACCTGCCCAACATCAATCGGCTGTTCCGCAGGCGATTCGGCATGGGCCCGAGCGAAGCCCGCGCAGCGGCGCGCCAGCACCCAAACAACGACCGGTAACTGGGCCTTTCCCGAAAGAAATTGCGCCGATCGGCAGGTAATCCCACCGATGGGACGCAAAGATTTCATTTTTGGCACGCGCTGATTACCGCTGATTTTTCAATGACTTTATAGTGCAAGCACCGAGATTTTGTCCGGGCATGTGCGCCCGCCTGATCATTGCAGGCGGGTTGACAGCCCGCGCGTGATGGGGGCTTGCATACTGATGACCGCGATCCGTTTGGACCGAGTTCGATTCAATCCGGAGATGCGTACCAGACATGTGTCCGAAAAGGCTGAGACGACCGTCGTCAACGGCGCGCTGGGGAGCGCATGGCCCCGGCTCTTGCTGGGGGGCGTTTCAGCGTTGGCGTTGACGATCGCCGCAGGGCCGGCACTGGCGCAGACTGTCTCGATCGATAATGATGCACATGAAATCGTCGATGGCAGCGATCCAGACAGAGCAACAACCGGCACGCAGCCGAGCCCGTGGATCATTAACAGCGGCCTCGTCGTCGGTAGATACGATGTCGGCGAACTGACCGTCACGAATGGTGGCAAGGTTACAACCGCTTTCAGCAGCATTATCGGCAATCTTGGTGCCTCCACCGGCACCGTGACGGTGTCGGGTACGGACGGCAATGGCAACGTCTCCACATGGGAGAATTCGGGCCACCTCTATGTCGGCGACCAAGGCTCTGGCGCTTTGACTGTCATGGGCGGTGGAAGGGTCACAAACCGATCCGCCATTGTCGGCAACTCCAGCGGCTCGACCGGCGCGGTGGAGGTGTCGGGCTCGGACGGCAACGGCAACGCCTCCACATGGGAGGCTTCAGGCAGCCTCTCTATCGGGGACCAGGGCTCCGGCGAACTGACCGTCAAGGGCGGCGGAAAAGTCACAAGCAGGAACGGCTGGATTGGCTACTCCAGCGGCTCGACCGGTGCGGTGGTGGTTTCGGGCTCGGACGGCAACGGCAATGTCTCCACATGGGAGGCCTCAGACAGTCTCTTTATCGGCGTCGAGGGCTTCGGCCAACTGACCGTCGCGGATGGAGGAAGGGTGGACGCCTCAACAGTCCATATTGGCATCGACGGCTCCGGTAATGGAACGCTGAACCTGTTTGGCAGCGAGGCGGGTGGGCGCGGCGTACTCGAAACCGGCTATGTGGCAAGAGGCCGCGGGGCAGCCGTCTTCACCATCGACGGGGGCGTCTTGCGCGCAAACGGCGACGAGATCGATTACCTGCGCAATTTCAGGGCGGGTGACGTGATTGTTGGAGCCGGTGGCGCCTTCATTGACAGCAACGGCTTCAATATTGGCATAGGTGCGGAGCTTTGGGGTTTGGGTGGGCTCACCAAGATCGGCTCAGGCACGCTGACCTTGTCCGGAATGAATTCCTACACTGGCGTCACCACGGTGGAAGGCGGCACTCTGCTGGTCAATGGCAACAGCGGCCACTCTGCTCATATCGTCAATGCTGGCGCCACGCTCGGTGGTATAGGCACGGTCGGAAGCACCACCGTCCAGAATGGCGGCACCCTGGCCCCCGGCAGCGATGGCATCGGGGCGTTGACGGTGAATGGACATCTCACGCTGTCATCCGGCTCGATCCTCGATTTCGAGCTGGGTAGCCCAGGAGCGTCGGCCATCACCCCCGGCACCAGCGACCGCATCGATGTCACTGGCGACCTGGCGCTGAACGGTACGCTCAACCTTGCGCAGAGCGGCGATCCGAATGATGGCCCGGCCGGCATTGGGTATTATCGTCTGATGACCTATGGCGGCGAATTGACGGGTTCTGGCCTCAGCTTTGGCGATATGCCGACGCTTCCCGGTGTTGAACATGTCGGCATTCTCAGCGGCGATGGACGGGTCGATCTGTATCTCGCACCGTCAAGCGATCCTGGTGACTATACACTCCAACATTGGCAGGGCGGCGATGGCGTCTGGAGCGCCGCAAATGCGGCATGGCTCAATCTCGACGGCAATATTCCGGTCATCTGGGCTGGCAACCATGCCGTGTTCAAGAACCAGCCGGGCGGCTTCAACGGCGGCACGATCAGCGTCGAAGGCACACAGAGCTTCAAGGGCCTGCAATTTGTGGACGAAGGCTATCGGCTCCGTGGCTCGGGGACGCTTGCGACGGTTGCGGAAGGCTCGGAAATCCGTGTGCTGGCCGACAGCGCCGAGATCGCGACGGAGATCACCGGCGCAGGTGGCATCGTCAAAACGCAGGCAGGCACGCTGATCCTGTCGGGGCATAACACCTATGCAGGCGGGACGCGCATCCTGGGTGGCAAGGTGCAAGTCTCCGAGGATGCCAATCTGGGCGCGGCGTCGGGTGGGCTTACCATCGATGGCGGGGTGCTGTCCGCAACCGGCAGTTTCGATACGGGCCGTTCTGTCACCTTGTCGGGCGCGGGCACGTTCGAGGTAACAAATGGCAACACGCTTGGTCTGACCGGCACGATCGGCGGTAAAGGCGATCTGGTGAAGCGCGGCGATGGCACCTTGCTGCTGTCGGGTGACAATGCCTATGGCAACACCATTGTCGAAGCTGGAACGCTAACCGGCGATGTCGGGTCGATTTCGGGCAGCCTCGCGAATGCCGGTGTGGTCCGCTTCGATCAGGGCGGCGATGCCCGCTTCGCCGGCGATATTGTCGGGCTGGGCGGCACGAACGGCAAGATGGTCAAGGCAGGCGCGGGCACGCTCACGCTCGGCGGCGCTTCCACCCTCGACTGGACCATCTCCGAGGGCAGGCTTGCGACGGAGGCCGCGCGGTTCGCCGGCGGCGCCCATCTGGACGGCGCGGGCACAGCGCTCAGCTTCGGCGATGCCGGAAGCGCGGTCTATGGCGGCGCGATCTCGGGCAATGGCCAGTTCTCGTTTGAGGGAACAGGAACAGTGCTGCTGACAGGCGACAGTTCCGACTTTGCCGGCCGGACCAACATCGGCGCCGGCACGTTGCTGGTTGGCGATGCCGACGGCAATGGCGCGCTTGGCGGGTCGTTCAATGTCCTTGATGGCGCGACTCTCGGCGGCTCAGGCACGGTCGGCTCGGGAACCGGATCCCTTGTCGTGATCGCCTCTGGCGGCACGCTGTCGCCGGGCAACTCCATCGGCTCGCTGACGGTCGACGGCAATCTTGTCTTCGAGGCGGGCTCTCGATTTGCCGTCGAGGTGAACCCTGAAGGAAATGAAAGCGATCTTGTGACGGTTACCGGCACCGCGACGCTCGACGGCGGCTCGGTCGCCCACATCGGTGCCAACGGCAATTACGATATTCGCTCGTCCTATACGATCTTATCCGCGGGCGGAGGGCTGTCTGGTTCGTTCAATGATGTGACCTCGAACTTCGCCTTCCTCACGCCGGAGCTGATCTACGACTACGGGGCGGGCTCGGTCGATCTGCGGCTCTCCCGTAACGATCGCGATTTCGCCTCTGCCGCGGTGACGCGCAATCAGATCGCTACGGCGGGCGGGGTCGAAAGCATCGGCTTTGACGCCGGGCACGCGGTCTATGACGCGATCGCCCAGCTTGCCGATGACGGCGGCCTGATCCGCGCCAGTTTCGATGCACTGTCGGGCGAGATACACGGCTCGGCAAAGACCGCGCTCGTCGAGGACAGCCGCTTCATCCGCAACGCCGCCAACGACCGCATCCGCGCCGCCTTCGGCGATGCGGGTGCTCCGGTGGCTCCCGTTCTCGCCTATGGGCGGGGCGACACGCCCATGGCCGTCTCGGCCGACCATATTGGCCCCGTCTTCTGGAGCCGCGGCTTCGGCTCCTGGGGATCGAGCGACAGCGACGGCAATGCCGCCTCCCTCGACCGCAACACCGGCGGCCTGCTGATCGGCGCGGATGGTCTGGTCGGTGACTGGCGTCTCGGTCTCTTGGCCGGCTATAGCCATTCGAGCTTCAAGGCCGGCGACCGGGCCTCTTCGGGCTCCAGCGACAACTATCATCTCGGTTTCTATGGCGGCACCCAATGGGGCAACATAGCCTTACGCACCGGGGCGGCCTATAGCTGGCACGACATCGGCACCAGCCGCGCCGTTGCCATTCCGGGCCTCAGCGATCGTCTCGCCGCCGACTACTCTGCCGGCACCTTCCAAGCGTTTGGAGAGCTGGGCTATCGCCTGGAGCCAGGCAACGGCATCCGGCTGGAGCCCTTCGCCGGTCTCGCTCATGTCAGCCTGCACACCAACGGCTTCACCGAGCGCGGCGGGGATGCAGCCCTGACCGGCCATAGCGGTAGCACCGATGTGACCTTCACCACACTCGGCTTGCGCGGCGAGCACACCCTGACCTTCGGCATGATGGAGGCCACGCTCAAGGGCATGATCGGCTGGCGGCACGCCTTCGGCGACACCACGCCCGAAAGCACGCATCTCTTCACGGCCGGCGGCGCCTTCACGATTGCCGGGGTGCCCGTCGCCAGGGACAGCGCCGTCATTGAGGCCGGGCTCGATTTCAACATCAGTCCTGAGGCCACGCTCGGCCTCTCCTACACCGGTCAGATCGCCTCAGGCGCACAGGATCATGGCTTCAAGGCCAATCTGGCTGTCAGGTTCTAAGCGTGGAAAGACCTCTCAATATGACAATCCCTCTTTCCCCGTGCAGCATTGACCTTCTGATCGCCTCTGCATTACTGCCTGCAACACCGGTATTGGCGCTGGATGCTCCCTCCCTCCCAGGCGGGGCATCCTCTTTACAGGAAACCTATCAGGACTGGCGGGTCGCCTGCCGAATCGCGGCGGCTACCAAACGATGCGCGCTGTCCCAGCAGCAGATCCGCAAGAACGGACAGCGTGTGCTCACCATCGAACTGCAAACCGGCCCCAACAACACCATCACCGGCAATCTCATCCTGCCTTTCGGCCTTCTGCTTGACGCCGGCGTCACGCCCCAAATCGATGAGCAGTCGCCGATGGCGGCTCTATTCTTTCGGACTTGTCTGCCCGTCGGTTGCATCGTACCGGCCGCATTCGACCAGCCAGTCATCGACAGACTGCGCGCCGGGTCGGCGCTCAAGCTAACGGCAAAATCGAGCAATGCTGAGCAGGACGTTACGTTCAGCATCTCGCTCAATGGTCTTTCGGCAGCGCTCGACAGGTTCGCGGAGCTTCACCAGACAGCGTCGCAGTAACGCGCGTCCAGTAATATACCCGTATCGATTGGGTCCGGTGCCTTCGCCGTTTGGCACGTCCCTGTCTTCTCCTCCCGCACGCTCTTCCTCCAAGGACCACGGCGAAACCTAAAGCGCCGCGCTCCTCGCCGAGAGCGTCGATGGTTTCCTCGATGACGGTCACATCGAGTTCGACTCCAATACAGCCAACGATCGATCTGACCGATCGCGCTCAATCGGAAGGGGCACGGCGCTGACAGTCCGCCCCAGATTGCTGTTAAGCCCTCTATTCCTTGAACTTTCTGGTTTCTGGCACCACCTGAGTTGGATGAGACAGACGCTGATCCGCATTCGCGAGCCGCAACGGCTCAAAGCAGGATTCTAGCCCGGGCGCGTTCGAAGAACTGGCTTCGCGTCCGGGACCGATAGTCTTTCCACCAAGTCCAGCATCAGAATTGCGCCGTCACGAACGGGCGCGAGGGCATGTTCCGACCGATCGGGACACCCTTTGATCCGCATCGGAGGTGAGTTATGGAGGTCGCTGACCTTTTGACAGAAGAGGACATTGCGCTTGGAGTCGCGGTCAAAGGCAAGCGCTCGGCGCTATCCAAGATAGCGGCTCGGCTTGCGGGACGAACCGATGTCGATGCGCGAGTTATCCGACGAGCACTTATCGCCCGCGAGCAGACCGGATCCACGGCGCTGGGAGCGGGTGTCGCCATTCCGCATGCGCTGCTCGGACATATTTCGCATCCCGTTGCATCGCTAACGCGACTCGCCCGTCCGATCGACTTCGACGCGCCGGATGGCAGCCTGGTTGATCTGCTCCTGACGCTGCTTTGGCCACGCTCCGATATTGGCAATTTCCTGCCCACTCTCGCAAATGCATGCCGTCTCTTTCGCGGAGAAACCCGGCGCGAAATGCTGCGCCAGGCCAGATCGCCAACAGAGGCATTTGCGATCATGTGCTTGAAGCCAGAGGCGTTCAGAGCAGCGGGGTGGCTGCAGACGCGGTTGCTAGTGGAGGCTCAAAGCGGCGCAGCTTTTTAATGTCACGTCCGTGTCGTACTAGCGGTTCTTACCGTCTTCTTCTGGCGGTTTGTGAGGTTGTCTTTCATATACGTTGGACGGCTGGCGGGGGCTGTAAGGCTGCCTGGTACTGGTGCGGGTTCTGGCCGCGCTGGCAATGGCTCGATAGCTGCGCTCTGCGTGGTGCGAATCGTACGCAGCCCTTCGTCCACCTTAATCCATGCTGCGCTGGCGCCTTACTGGCTGTTTTCGAGGCGATGGCATCATCGCGACGAGAGCGCGACGGGCATCGGAATACTGGAGGGAAAAGGATGAAAGCATTTGAGAGAATTTGTCTTCGCCATTTCCGAAATCTTCCGGCTGCCAATGAAATTGGCAGTTCTCGAGGGCCATTCGGGCTTGGGTTTGAACCATCATCAGTGAGCCGCGAAGGTGGCAGCGAACTAGCTGGTGAGATCTCCATCATTCAGTCTGGGAGTGTTCGCCAAAGGACCGGCGAAATGGAGAGTGAAATGCGTCGTCCCGCGGCGGCCGTGCTTCTTTTGCTCTCACTCTGGTTCGGTAAAGCCAGCGTGCCCGAGAATTCAGCCGCGGCGCTTTTCCTGATAAGCAAGCGGGCCACGACTGCATGACTGGAAAGACACCGAGGCAACACGGCCCGATCGAGTTTCGCCATCTGCGATACTTCATTGCCGCCGCAGATCACGGCAGTTTCAGAAAAGCAGGCGCTGTTCTGGGCCTTTCGCAGTCAGCGATTAGTCGCTCCGTTGCGCACCTTGAAGACCAGATCGGCGCGTCGGTTTTCCACCGGCACACATGGGGTGTCGAGCTGACCTATGCCGGACAGCGCTTTCTGCGCCGCGCTCGCCAAATTATCCGAGCGATCGATGCCGGTGCGGAAGAAGCCGGTGCTATTGGCCGCTCCGAGCGCGGCAGCGTTCGTATCGGGATTTATTCCTCAATCGCATCAGGATTCCTCGCGGAACTACTGCGTACCTATAGCTGCGAGCACTGCGATGTGCAGATAAAGCTGATGGATGGGGATGCTTCCGAGCATGTTGCCGCTATCCGCAAGCTGAAGCTCGATGTGGCATTCTTGACGGGTACGGGGCAATGGCCGGAATGTGACAGCGTACACTTATGGTCGGAGCGCGTATTCGCGGTGCTGCCGTTAGAGCACTCCCTAACGCGGCACGACGAGATAGAATGGCAGGACATCGCGGAGGAGGCTTTCATCGTGAGCGAAAGCCCTCCGGGTCACGAAATCCGGGACCATCTTGTTCGTAGGCTTGCTGGGCTCGGTCGGCACCTGGAGATCCAAGTACAATATGTTGGGCGAGACAATCTGTTACCGCTGGTCGCAATCGGCCGCGGGTTGACCCTAGTCAGCGAGGCGATGACGGTAGCGCAGTTCCCTGGCATCACCTACCGTCCCATCGCTGGCGAGATACTGCCATTCAATGCCGTGTGGTCTCCTCGAAACGACAATCCAGCGTTGCGGCGACTGCTCAGCATAGCGCGTTCAATGGCCACGTTGAGTCAATTCGGAGGCACTATTGGCTTGCCCCCGACGAGAGGGCTGGACGCCGTGCCTTAGCAAAGCCTCGATCCGTCGCGATGAAGCGCTCAAGCATCGGGACGATCAGGCGGACCGGTTCTATGGGGCGAGTACCAGGCTCTGCGAGCAGGCGACCGTATTCGGTCAGGTCGCGGTGGAGCGCCGCTGGCAGTTCCACCGTCACCTTCACGGGCCTATCATCGGCGATGGGGCCAAGTTTCAGCTTTGTCATGGTCAGCTCCTGTAGGGTTCAAGCACAAGATCGCGCGTGACAATGACGCGGACCGGGAAGCCCGGCCGGATGGTCAAGGTTGGTGCGACCTGCAATTGACGCCGGACGATCTGCTGGCCGGCGTCGTTGATCGTGTCCTGCGCGCCGTCGCGAATGGCTCGGACCAAGCGGTCCTCGTCGCTGACGGCTAATTCCGTGCCGACCGCGAGAAGCGTGGACAATCCAGCGGCCTTGGCGAGATCCCACCAGTGGTAATCGACGCTATCCTCAAGACCGGCATAACCCTGCGTGTCGGCGCCCGGCTGGCGTTCGAGCACGATGGAGCGGCCGTTCGGGAAGATCAGCCGGTTCCAGACCAGCAGTGCTCGCCTCTGGCCGAACTGCACGTTGTTATCGTACTGGCCGATAATGCGAGTACCTTGCGGCACGAGCAGAATGCGGCCGGTGGGACTGTCGTAGATGTTTTCCGTCACCTGCGCCGTAATCTGGCCGGGCAGATCCGGCCGAATGCCGGTGATGAGCGCGGCCGGGATCACCGCCCCGGCTTGAAGGATGAAAGGCGAAGCCGGAGCCATGACTCGATCCGTCGATGTGGTCCGGCGATCAACCGGCGCATTCAAAAACGCAAGCTGGCGATCCTGAGCGGTCTGCTGGCCGGGTTGGTCCGAGAGACCGGCGAGATCGAAGCCGGGAACATTTGGTGTGGTCGAGCCACTGGGCGTCGCGGGTGTCGCACTTGGCTGGGTCTGGAAGAAGACGCGGCTCGTGCGCGCAGCCTCTTCTTCGGCTCGACGGCGTTGTTCAGCTTCATCGACGGCCGGCGTCGCGATCGTCGGCGGGACAACGGGTTGCCCCCTGTTCTGGGCATCTAGGATCGGCCGGCCGAGATCACCGGGGAGCGGCGGGCCGAGCACAGGTCCGGTATAGTCGCGCGGGAGGCCGGCGAGGCCATCCGCCGTCTGGCGGTTGTTGGTCGAGTAGAGTTCCTCTCCGTGCTGACCTCCATCGCGGGTCTGGAGGGCGTAGATCAGCGCACCGCCAATCCCGACCAGGGCGACGACGCCGACGCTGACGAGCACCTTGCGCGATAGTCGCGTGACGCGCGGCGGCTCGGCGCGAAGCCGCATCGGCGCAGCGTTGTTATCCGTGTCGGTCATGTCGATGGCCTCCCGTCGGTACGGACAATCCTAACGGTCTGCTGTTGCTTACCGCTGCCAAGGCGCAATTCGGCCGCGCCGAACAGGCGGTCAACGATCAGGATGTGTTGGTGGATGCGGCTGTTGACGATCTGCGCTTCGCCGTGCGGCCCGATGACGAAGATCGGCGGCATTTCGCCCTGGACGATCCCGCGCGGGAATTCGACATAGACCCTCCGGCCGTCGTCGTAGACGGAAACGGGCTTCCAAGGCGGATTGCCGCCGGTCAAACCGTAACGATAGTTGCGGGCGGCGACTGCCGGGATAACCGGCGTGGCGGGGATGCTCTGGCCCTGGCGCGCTCTTGATTGCGGATAGGCCCAGGCAACGGCCGGCATATAAGGCTTCTCACCGGAACGCAACTCGATCATGTAAACGCGCCGGTCGGTGGTCACGATGAGATTGGTCGTGATGTCCGGTCGCGTGGGCTTTACAAGGATATGGACACGGCGGGTCGTACCGCTGCCGCTCTCGGTGTCGCCGATGATCCACCGAGCGGTGTCGCCGGCTGCGATCGGCCCGGCGCCGGTCAACGACTCACCGGGTTCAAGCGCAATATTCGTGATCTGCCCCGGCGCGGCATAGACCTGATAGAGCGCACCGTCGCTCCACGGGTATATCTGGATCGAGTTGTAATAGCCTTCGCGACGGGGCTGCACGCGAGCGGCAGCGTTCGCGTTCTCGACGCGGGCAACCGGCGTGCTGGCCGCCGCGCCGCCCTTTGCCGGGGTCCAGGCGGGAGGAACGTGCAGCGGGCGCGGACGGTCGTCCGTGACCACGGCTGGCACTGCCGGCAAAGGAGGCACGTTCCGGTCATAGCTTATTTCCGGCGGCTTTTGCGGCGTGGCGCAGCCGGCGAACACGGTTGTTGAAAGCAGCAGAATCGGAAATACGGATTTACGGAAAACCGCAAAGGCGGGTTTGCAGATCGTCGGATGGCTCATTGGCTCATCTCCCGCGACCAGTTGATCGCATTGATATAAATTCCCAGCGGGTTGACCTTGAGCCGCTCCGCATCGCGCGGCGACTGGAGGACGATGGTCAAGATCGCGGTCCATCGCTCGGTCTTGCCGAGCTGACCGTTCTCGAAATGCCGTTCCGTCCACGCGACACGGAAGCTGTCAGGAGAAGCGCGAATGACGCTGGAAACTTCTACTGCGATCTGCTGCTTGCCGACCTTCGTGAATGGATCGTTGGCGCGGGCATAGTCGTTGAGCGCAGCAGCGCCCCGGTCCGTGGTCCATTCATAGGCCCTGAGCCAGTTCTGTCGGATGATGATCGGATCGGCAGAAATGCTTCTCGTCTGCTCGATGAAGCGCGCGAGATGCCAGGCCACCTGCGGATCGGTCGGACGATAGTCCGCCGCGGCCGGGGCAACGGCCTGTGCCTGACCGAGATTGTCCACCTGGACAACCCACGGCACGACCGTCCCACGAGCGGACTGATAGACCAGTGCGGAGGCGAAGCCCGCCGATAATATCAGCGAGCCGAAAGCCATGTAGCGCCAGTTCTTTGCCTGCACGCGAGCGGAGCCGAGGCGTTCGTCCCAGACCTGTGCGGCTTTCTGGTATGGCGTTTCCGGTTGAGGCGTCTTGCCGTAATGCACGGCGGGCCGTTTGAACAGATTCATGAACGGTCACTTTCAGAAAGGTTAACGGATGCGCCGGAGCCATGGCCGTCGCCCGAGCGAACTGCGTGGGCGGCTGCGCTGACACCGTGGGAGACATGGCGGCCGCGCTTCATGCGCTGCGCCCATGCCGGAGGCTGGTCGGGGGTGGCTGCGGGAGCAACGGAAGCGCGATCGGATTCGCCGGCGTCTGCGCTGGACGAGAAGGAGCCGCCTGTGGCGCTGACGCCTGCTCGCGCGCCGTGGGAGAAGCTGGACTTCATGCTTTCGGACGCACGGGAGGCGGCACGGCGCAATGGGGAGACAGAAGCCGATCCGGCGGCGCGTGCTACGCCTCCGAGGCCGGACGCGACGCCGGACGCTTCCGACTGGCCCATGGAACCGAGTGTGTAGGCCGACGATGCCGCCCCGGCTGCCACAGCTCCACCACGCACGGCAGCGGCGCCGCCGGAAAGAAGAGCGGCTCCACCCTTTGCGGCCAGCATTGCGCCGCCGCCAGCCGCAAGTGCCGCACCGCCGACAGCAAGGCCGGTGCCGACCGCGGCGCCTGCGCCAAGCTGAGGGCCGCCGCTGACAAGGCCAGACGCGATGCCGGGACCGAAGATGCCGAGGCCGACGAGCGAAAGCGCGGCGAGCACGATGGCCATGGCGTCGTCGATGCTCGGAGTCTGGCCGCCGAAGCCCTGGGTAAACTGGCTGAACAATGTCGAGCCGATGCCGACGATAACGGCGAGTACCAGCACCTTGATGCCGCTGGAAATCACGTTGCCAAGCACGCGCTCGGCCATGAAGGCGGTTTTACCGAACAGGCCAAACGGGATCAGGACGAAGCCGGCGAGCGTGCTCAACTTGAACTCGATCAGCGTCACGAAGAGCTGGATCGCGAGGATGAAGAAGGCGAGGATAACGAGCGCCCAGGCAAAGAGCAGGCAGACGATCTGGATCAGATTCTCGAAGACCGCGATCCAGCCCATCAGGGGAGATATCGCGTCGAGCAAGGGACGCGCCGCATCGAGGCCGGTTTGAGCCACTTTGCCGGGCCGAAGGAGATCCTGCGCCGTGAAACCTGTGCCGGCGGCTTTCAGGCCAAGACCGGAGAAGCTGTCGAAGACAATCTTGGCGAGGTTATTCCAATTGGAAATCAGGTAGGCAAACACCCCGACAAACAGGGTCTTCTTCACCAGACGCGCGATGATGTCGTCGTCCGCGCCCCAGCTCCAGAACAGAGCGGCCAGCGTCACGTCAATGACGATCAGCGTGGTAGCAACAAACGCCACCTCGCCGCCGAGCAGACCGAACCCGCTGTCGATATAGCGTGTAAAGGTGCCAAGAAATGTGTCGATGACGCCGGAGCCGCCCATGTCTCACCGCCCTTCGCTGGAGGCCGGTGACACGGGCGCAGGCGACGGACGCAAAAAACGGTCGCGGGTTTCCGCCCAGACGCGTAGGCACTCAGCGTCGGTCGCGGCCGTTGCCCCAAGCTGCTGGCACCGGCGCTGCCCCGCGCGCAGCGGATCGTACGGGGGTTCGATGATGCGCGTGGAGAAATCGTCTACCGGCTCCTCCTTACGGGTCATCTCGATGACAGCCGCCGTAATGGCGATGGCGACGAACACGACAGCGCCCAGCCGGGCCAGCACCTTGCCGTCCATAAGCCCGCCCTCAGTTTCCGTTGAACATCTGCGCATTGCCCGGCTGGTAGCCTGAACCGGGCGTCAGGAAGCGACGGCGTTGCTCGCGGCCCTGTTCGGCAGCCGCTGTGCGCTCGGCTTCAGTCAACGCGCCTGCGCGCCCGTTGGCAGCAAGCAACGCCACCAGATCGGAGAGCTGCTGCGACTGAAGCGCCAGGAGCTGGTTGCCGGCCTGCGTCGCCTGTAGTGCGCCGGTCGCGCCCTGGCTCTGGTTCACCAGTTCGCTCATCTGCGTGCGGTTGGTGTCGATGTTGCCGACGACACCCGCCTGGACGCGCATGGCGTCCTGCAAGCCGCCGACGGTGTTCTGCCAGCGCGAACGCGCATCGGAGACGAGCTGCTGATCTGTGGTCGACATGGAGACGTTGCCGTACTGCTGCTGGAACGCCTGATCGATCCGCTGCACATCGAAGGCGATGTTCTGGGCCTGGGTCAGGAGCTGCTGCGTGCGCTGAACGTTTTGCTGAAGCTGCTGGAGCGAGGAGAACGGCAGGCTTGCAAGATTGCGGGCCTGATTGATCAGCATCGTCGCCTCGTTTTGAAGCGAGGTGATCTGGTGGTTGATCTGTTCGAGCGTGCGCGCCGCCGTGAGCACGTTCTGCGCGTAGTTGCTAGGATCGAAGACGATTCTCCAGGCATAGGCCGGCGTGGTCGCGACCGGAGAAAGCGCGATCGGAGTGGCAAGGATGGTTGCTGCGAGAAGCACCGCAGGCGTGCGGGCAGAACGGGTCTTCATGTTTCAGTTTCCTTTTCGGCTTCGGGGACAAGGGACGGAAAAGTTGGGATGAGATCGGCAGCCCAGCCGACGTCGCGGGCCTTGAGCCAAGCAGCGAGGAAACCGTCGCGGCCATGCTCAGCGACGATCTGGGCAATCAGCGTCTGGTCGGATTTGGAGGATGCAGCACAAAGCGCGAGGCCGACTTCGCTGAGGCCCAGCTCGAACAGGCGGTTGCCGCGCCGCGACTGGCAGTAGTAGTCGCGCTTGGGCGTCGCCCGGGCGAGGATTTCGATCTGACGGTCATTGAGACCAAAGCGGCGATAGACGGCCGTGATCTGCGGCTCGATCGCGCGCTCGTTCGGCAGGAGCAGTCGCGTCGGGCAGCTTTCGATGATGGCCGGCGCGATGCTCGAATTGTCGACGTCGGAAAGGGACTGCGTGGCGAAGATGACACTGGCGTTTTTCTTGCGGAGCGTCTTCAGCCATTCGCGGAGCTGGCCGGCGAATCCTTCGTCGTCGAGCGCCAACCAGCCCTCGTCGATGATGAGCATGGTCGGCCGCCCGTCGAGCCTGTCGCCGATCCGATGAAAGAGATAGGCGAGTACAGCCGGCGCGGCGCCCGTGCCGACCAAGCCCTCGATCTCGAACACCTGCACGTCCGCCGAACCAAGATGCTCGGCTTCGGCATCGAGCAGCCGACCATAGGGACCGCCGACGCAGTAAGGGCGGAGCGCCTGCTTGAGATCATTGGACTGGAGAAGGACGCTGAGGCCGGTGATCGTGCGTTCGCCGACCGGCGCCGAGGCGAGCGAGGTCAGCGCCGTCCAGATGTGTTCCTTTGTCTCCGGGGTGATTTTGATACCTTCCCGCAGGAGGATTGCGACGATCCAGTCAGCCGCCCAGGCGCGCTCATAGGTGTCATGGATGCGGGCAAGCGGCTGGAGCGATACCGAGGCGTCCGATCCTTCGGTCAGGCCGCCACCGAGATCGTGCCAGTCGCCGCCCATGGCGAGCGCGGCAGCGCGGATCGAGCCGCCGAAGTCGAAGGCGAAGACCTGGCTGCGGAGGTAACGGCGGAACTGCAAAGCCATGAGGGCGAGCAGCACGGATTTGCCCGCGCCAGTCGGGCCAACGACGAGCGTGTGGCCGACATCGCCGACATGCAAAGACAACCGGAACGGGGTCGAACCTTCGGTTCTGCCGTAAAGCAGCGGGGGCGCATCGAAGTGTTCATCCCGTTCCGGCCCCGCCCACACCGCCGACAGCGGAATCATGTGGGCGAGATTGAGTGTTGAGATCGGCGGCTGGCGTACGTTTGCATAAACGTGCCCGGGCAGACTGCCGAGCCAGGCATCAACGGCGTTCACTGTCTCGATCATGGCAGTGAAGTCGCGGCCCTGGATGACCTTCTCGACCAGCCGCAGCTTTTCGTCGGCAAGGCGGGGATCGGCGTCCCAGACCGTGATCGTGGCAGTGACATAGGCCATACCCGCGACGTCGGCGCCGAGTTCCTGCAAGGCCATATCGGCGTCGAGCGCCTTGTTCGCAGCGTCGGTGTCCACAAGCACCGACTGCTCGTTGGTCATGACCTCCTTGAGGATCGCGGCAATCGACTTTCGCTTGGCGAACCACTGCCGCCTAATTTTGGTCAGAAGCTTGGTCGCGTCGGTCTTGTCGAGCAGGATCGCGCGAGTGCTCCAGCGATACGGGAAGGCCAGTCGGTTCAGATCGTCGAGCAGGCCCGGCGTCGTCGCGGTCGGGAAGCCGACAATGGTCAGCACACGCAGATTCTGGTCGCCAAGACGCGGCTCCAGGCCGCCAGTGAGCGGCTGGTCGGCGAGCAGAGCGTCGAGATAGATCGGCGTTTCGGGCACGCGGACGCGATGCCTTTTCGTCGATACGCAGGAATGCAGATAGGTCAGCGTCTCGCTGTCATCGAGCCAGTCGCAGGACGGCATGAAGCCGTCGAGCAGCGCCAGCACGCGATCGGTGCGGTCGGTAAAGGCGCGCAGAATCTCGTGCGGGTCGACGCCCGAGCGCTCGCGGCCTTCATAAAGCCAGGACTCGGTGCGCGCGGCTTCCTCGGCCGGCGGAAGAAACAAGAAGGTGAGGAAATAGCTCGATACGAAATGTGCGCCCGCTTCTTCGAAATCGGCCTTGCGCTCGGCATCGATCAGACCTGAAGCCGGATCGGGAAAGTTGCTGTCGGGATAAGTGGCGGCCTCATGCCGCTGTGCTTCGACAAAGATACTCCAGCCGGATCCGAGGCGGCGGAAAGCGTTGTTGATGCGGCTTGCAACGGCAACAAGCTCGGCCGCGACGGAGGAATCCAGATCCGGACCCCGAAAGCGGGCTGTGCGCTGGAACGAGCCATCCTTGTTCAGTACGATACCGGGCGCGACCAGAGCGACCCAGGGCAGATAGTCGGCAAGGCGAGCGGCGGAGCGTCGATATTCGGCGAGATTCATCATAGCCGCCTCCTCACACCGCGAGGAAAGCCGGAATGCGCAGATGCCTGCGCCCGACCTCGACGAAGAGCGGATCGCGGCGGGCCGCCCAGACGGCCACGAAATGACCGATCGCCCAGATGGCGAGGCCGACGAGCCACAGGCGCAGGCCGAGGCCCACGGCCCCGGCCAGCGTGCCGTTCATGATGGCGATGGAACGCGGCGCACCGCCGAGCAGGATGTGCTCGGTCAAGGCGCGATGGAGGGGCACCGTAAACCCCGGCACCGCGTCGAGCTGTTCGAGGACGGCCGCCATCAGACAAGCGCCCCGCCGCCGAAGCTGAAGAAGCTGAGGAAGAACGAGCTGGCCGCGAAGGCGATCGACAGACCGAATACGATCTGGATGAGACGGCGGAAACCGCCGCTGGTGTCGCCGAATGCGAGCGCCAGGCCGGTGGCGATGATGATGATCACCGCCACGATCTTGGCCACCGGCCCTTCGATCGACTGGAGGATCTGCTGAAGCGGCTGCTCCCACGGCATGGAGGAGCCGGAGGCATGGGCCGGCGGCGTGGCCGCCAGCATCATGATGGTGAAAAGCGCGGTGGAACTGGCGAGAAGCTTGTAGCTGCTACGCATGATGGAGCCGGCGGGCAGCTCCGGTTCGACGGGCACCGTCGACAGGATGGGAGGATTGGTCAGATTCGGAATGACGGGCGAGTTCATTCAGCTTCTCCGTTCGAGATCGTTGCGGGGGTGATGCGGTAGTCGCCAGTGGCAGGGTCGATGCCGTCGACGCGCGCGAGCTCGGCAAGCCGTCGCGATGAGCCACGCCCCGCGAGGACGGCCACAAGGTCGATGGTCTCGGCGATCAGCGCGCGTGGGACGGTGACGACGGCTTCCTGGATGAGTTGCTCGAGGCGACGCAGCGCGCCGATGCCGGAACCAGCGTGGATCGTGCCGATGCCACCGGGATGGCCGGTGCCCCAGGCTTTGAGGAGGTCGAGAGCTTCTGAACCGCGGACCTCGCCGATGGGAATGCGATCAGGCCGCAGACGAAGCGAGGACCGGACGAGGTCGGAGAGCGTAGCGACGCCATCCTTGGTCCGCATCGCGACAAGGTTGGGCGCTGCACATTGCAGCTCGCGGGTATCCTCGATGATGACGACGCGATCCGCTGTCTTCGCCACCTCGGCGAGCAGCGCATTGGTCAGGGTCGTCTTGCCGGTGGAAGTGCCGCCGGCGACGAGTATGTTGGCGCGGGACTGAACTGCCGCACGCAGCTTCACCGCCTGGTCGGCCGTCATGATGCCGGCCGCCACATAGTCGTCGAGTGTGAAGACTGCGACAGCAGGCTTGCGGATGGCGAAGGCAGGTGACGCTACGACGGGAGGAAGTAGGCCCTCAAAACGCTCACCCGTTTCCGGCAACTCGGCCGAGACGCGCGGCGAGCGGGCATGGACCTCCGCACCGACATGGTGAGCGACCAGACGCACAATGCGCTCGCCGTCAGCGGCCGTCATCGTCTCGCCGGTGTCGGCCAGCCCTTCGGAAAGTCGATCCACCCAGATGCGGCCATCGGGGTTCAGCATCACCTCTACCACGGCCGGGTCTTCGAGAAACCGCGCGATGGCGCTGCCGAGCGCGGTGCGTAGCATTCGCGCGCCGCGCTGGATCGCTTCCTGTCTGAGGTGAGTGGCTGCCATGTCGTCCCCATTTTTCGTGGGGACGCAAGAGATAATCCCCGGATCGGGGATGATTAAAAAAGCCTGGGATCAGGCCGATTCAACAAGTTTCGGTCGTAGTAGTAGCGTGGCGTGCAAATACAGGAAAACGGCGGCGTGGGTATTCCGCCAAGGACTGTGAACGATCCTACGAGGAGCCCGGTTTGATTCGTCCAGTCAGCCGCCATTCCGAATTGGATGAAAAACGGAGGGTCGACCCGGTGCTGATAGAGGAGATCGATGTAGTCGGTTCCAAGCCGTTTCAGGCTGCCTTCGACCGCGCTGCGGATCTGCGCCGGTTTGCTGTCGACACCGCCGCGATGCTCGCCTGTGACCTGGTCGACGTCCCGGCCGAACTTGGTCACGATCTTCACCTTGTCGCGCAGGCCGGCGAGGGGTTCGCCGACCAATTCTTCATTCGTCCAGGGTCCATAAACGTCGGCGGTGTCGAAGAAATCCTTGCCGAGATCGATAGCCTCGCGCAGCAGCGCGATCATCTGCCGCCGGTGCTGGCCGCCGGCGAGGACATTCAGGAGGCCGTTGTCGGCGTGGTCAGGCACTGCGGCCAGACCTTCTACGTGGTTCGGAACGATTAAGGCGGGATGGCGTCCTTGACCGCTAACGAGAACTGCCCCGAGCTGGAGGTGGGCAACGAGGTTTGGGCCAGCCGCGACCAGGATGGCGCCTACGCCGTGAGCCACGACAACGGCTACAGCATGTAATCGCAGTCAGCAGCAAGTAGGCCCCGGCGTCCCCGAGATGCCGGGACCTGTGCATTTGGGGGAACATAGTCCTTTCGCCATTCTTGGACCTGTTTTGTTCTGCTACGGTGCGCCCGTGATTCAACGCAGGAAAGGGATAGCACACCGATGAGCGATGAAATCAGCATCACATTCGCCCTTGTTATTGAGCATGGGCGCGAGCAGGAAGCCGCAGACTTCTACACAGCCGCATTCGGCGCGCGGGTGGTGGAAACCCACAGCCACGATGGCGAGCTGACGGACTTCGATATGCTACTCGGGACAACGCCGATTGCCGTTGCTGGGGCCAATCCCAAGCGGGAAGCCAACCCCGCCCTTGGCGGACCCTTCTTCCCGAAGGCGCTAGGTGCAGTGAGCGCTGCGCTACGGATGACCGTCGCCGACCTGGACGCCTTTGTCAGCAAGGCCGTGGCTGCTGGCGCAACCATCCGTGACGCCATTCAACTGGACGACAGGGGCGGCCGCTCTGCCGCTGTGTTCGATCCGTTCGGCCACATTTGGGGTCTGAGCGAGCGCCTGGCCGACACCTCGCGCCTGGCCGCCTAAACCCAATCGCAGCACCATCCGAAGCCGCTGCCAGTCAACGGCTTTTCTCCGCGCCGTACATTGCGGACCGGAGATATAACGCAACCCTAACCGAACCTTCACGCGAGCTTTCTCCACGGCCCCGGATGGTCCGCTTGTCGTCATGCCGACGGCTCTTGACCAAGAAGAAAGGATTTGGGTTCGTCATACACCATCTGCCGACCCGCCGCTGCATGGCGCGCGGTCTGGACAAGCGCAACGAGCACTTCGATCAGGCGGCATAGCGGGCAGCGCACGAGCTGCATGAAAGCGTCCGTCTGGACAACCCGCTCTACACCCTGCATCACCAGGCGCTGCTCTATGATCTGGCGCAGGAAATGACCCGCTTGGCGATCGAGTCCACGCCGGTCGTGAGCGAGAAGCTGCTGGGGCCGGAGCATCCGCATCGGTAGCTCCTGGAAGAGAAGTGGGAGCGCGACGGCATCTAAGTCTTCCGCGTGATTGAGCGGTAAAACAGGAGTTCTTTTATCGGGCGGCCAGATGGGGGTAATGATGAGGACTGTCATTTGTGGCGTAATGATCGCGGTATTGGCGGCACCTGCCCTAGCTCAGGGTACGTTGAGCACCGGGGCTAAGCAGGAGACGTTTGACGAAGCGGCCTGGGCGGCGGAATTCAAGTCGGCTGACAAGGATGGCGACGGCAAGTTGAGCAAGGACGAAGCCCTTGAAGCCAATCCGAATCTTGGCGACCACTTCGACGTGATCGATGCGGATGGGGACGGGTTCATCACACCGGAAGAAGATCGGGCGATGCTCGAACGGCAGAAGTAGTCGCTGGCAGGCGACTAACGCAACGGCCGCGCGAGCCGCAGAAGCTAAAAACCCGGCCCCATTCGTGGGGCCGTGCTCTTGTCATTCAAGCCGCCGCCGGTCGCCGCACGAGGAGCACCAGGGCGGCGAGCAGAAGGGCACCGCCGCCTAGTGCCGGGGGCGGCAAACGCTCGCCAAACAATCCCACCGCGATGATGGTCGCAGTCAGCGGCTCGGCCAGCGTGAGGATTGTGGCGGGTGTTGCGGCCGTCCCTCGCATTCCTCGGAAATACGCCACATAGGCGAGCGCAGTCGGCACCAGACCGATGTAGAGCAGCGTGAGCCAGGCCGAGGCGGGCCAGCTGCCGAAATCGGTCTGAGTCATCAGCGCAAACGGCAGGAGCAGCAACGCTCCGGTGCCGAAGCCGACGACAATGATCTTTCCCGGGTCGTGGTGGGCCAAGGTCCGGCTGCACAGCACAAAGCAGGCATAGGCGATTGCCGAGCCGCCGGCCCAGGCAATGCCGGTTGCGCTTCCGGTTTCCGGCGGCGCACCAACCAGCAGGGCCGCCCCGACAAGGCCGAGGAACAGTGCGAACGCGACGTGCCGCGTGATGCGCTCACGCAGGAGCAGGGGAGCCAGCAGCCCGACCAGAATCGGGGCGGAGCAAATCGTGATAAGCGTGGCCAGCGCCACGCCGATTTCGGCAACAGCCCGGAAGTAGCAAACCTGATAGAGCGCCATCGCCAGGCCCAAGCCACCAATGCGCACCGCGTCGGCGCCGGGAAAGCGGAAGGTCTGGGCACCGAGCCGCAAGCTGCACCAGACAAGCAGCGCGGGCACCGCGATTGCCAGCCGGAAGAAACCGAGGACGAGCGGCGGCACGTCCTCGATACCGTAGAGGACTTTGGAGGCGATGCCGACCGTCCCCCAAAGGAAAGCGCCGAGACATACGAGCAGCGGGGCAAGGATCTGGGGGGCGGTTCTCATGGTCATCCGAATCCGCCGCCCATCAGCGGCTTTTCTCTGCACCGTATATTGCGGACTGGCGCTGTTAATGCTGGAAGGCGCGCAGCTCGCCGCGTGCCGCCGTAGTTATAAGAGATTGCGCGTCATGCAGAACGTCGTCCCATAGCCCGGCCTCTATCTCGCAGTAGTCGAGCAGAAAGCGCAGGATGCGCAGCTGATGGTCGATCACGAGCCAGCGCACGAACAGGGCCAGTTGCTTGCTTTCCGCCACGCCATACCCCGCGAGGAAGGCCCGCCACAGCGCGCCGGCATCGTCGTCCTGGCTGTTTTCCAACCACAGCGCTATCGCTGCCACATCGAGTAATTGAGGGCCACGGCCGCAATCATCGAAGTCGAAGAACGTCACGCGCTCGCCCTCGATGCGCATGTTCAGCGGCCCCATGTCGCCGTGACAGAATCCGACCGGGCCAATGACCTTATTCGCGCCCGGGGTTTCGAGCGTGCCGATTGCCTCCGCGATCGCGTGAGCCACTTGTGGGGAGCGGCCCGCGATCATCGCCAGCGTTTCCTTGGCGGCAAGCTCGCTCCCGATTTCCCGGTTCGGCGCGAGGCTGGCCAGCCCGCTTTGCCGGTGCAGATCCGCCAGCGCAGCCCCGGCGCAGCGGTAATCCGAGACGGTGGGAGTCAGTTCACGTCCAGCCGCTCGGGAGAACACCGCGATCATGCGGCGAGAGCCATCGGGCAGTTCTATTTCAGAGACGGTTCGGCCCCGTCGATCCGAGAGCGGCCGCGAGACTTCAAGGGCGGCGGTGCCTTCAACCGCACGCAGCACCGCCAATTCCGCCGCCACGTCGGCCGGCGAGCGCCCGGAAGCTCGATATAGGCGGACGAAGGCCACGGCTTGCCCGCCGTCCTCAACTGCAAGGGTCCAGTTCACGCCCTTGATGGCGGTGGAGACGATGCCGACGAGGCCGTAATTCTCACTCAGGTAGGTGGCAATCGCCCTTTCGCCGCCCGCCCTTAAATCCTGATCCATCCCGTCGCCCGTCATTCCTCGATAACGTCCACTCCCCCGCCTGGGCGGGAGCGCACCAAGCGACCGGAATCGTCATATCCCACTGCGCCCGGCTCGCTTCCCAGACGAGCCATCGCGCTGACTTCATCCGGGCTTGGGTTGGCCATCACGTCATCAAGCAGGCTGTAGTAGGACCGCCGTTCCTCGCCCGTCAGCGTGGGCGGGTCGCGCTGACCGGCTATTGCGGACCTTACCCGGTCCAGAGTGTCGCCGGCTTCCATTTCAGGCCGCCGCGTTTTGGAGCGGCCGCACCGGCGGTTGCTCATGCTGCATGGCCACCCACAGGTCATAGTTGGCCTGCAGGTTGATCCAGAAGCGCGCCGTGCTGACGCCGGCCTTCTCCAAGCGCAGCGCCAGGTCCGGGCTGATACCGGCCTTGCCATTGAGCACCCGCGACAGGGCCAGCCGCTCGGCGGCCTCGGTCACGGAGAATTCCAACGGCTCAAATACCGTTTCCTTGAGGATTTCGCCCGGAGAAGATGGGTATGGATCATGGTTCGTGTCCTCAGCGTTAGTCCTGATAATCGACCAGTTCGACGCCGGCCCCGTCAGAACGGAAGGTGATGCGCCAATTGCCGTTCACCCGCACCGACCAATGCCCTTTCAGGGGATCCAGCCGCAAGCCCGGTTGGTTCAGGTCCTGCGGTTCCTTGGCCACGTCGAGCATGGCCAGGATCATCCCGAGTTTTCGGGCATGAGCCGGTTGGGTGCCTTTCGTTGAACCGGCGCGGTAAAAGGTTTCGAGGCCCTTGTGCCGAAAGCTGACGATTATAGTTTTCTGTATCGCGTATCGCTACAAGATGCAAAAAGGGGCGGCACCTGTCCGCCCTGCAGATTGCGGTGCCGACATCGATCACCGCCTATCTGACGGAGACAGGTTTGATCGCCGTTCTTGGCGGCGTCGTCTCATGTATTTCTCCGAACCGCTCGTTGCGCCATACGTCGCGGATGGGCGGCTGCGCCTGGTATTACCGGACTGGGTGTCTAAGGGCGACGGCTTCCACATCTACTGTTCGAGCCGTCGACAAGTTCTGACAGGGCTGCGTCTTTTGATCGATTTGATACGAGAGTTGCGTCCGATGGGGCTTTGAGCGCAGAGCCGAAGTCAAGTGGATCCAGGGCCATTTTCCGGCATGATCGAAGCGAGATCGGGCGACTGGTTTGATTTTGATTGCAATCACTTAATCGACGGGGCGATCTCGCAATCACGACGGGCAGCTTTCAACGGGAGGCATCAACCAATAAACGAACGGCGGGGATGCGGTCGGAAGCGGATAGCATCCAAACCGATTAGCTTCTGGCTCAACGTACTCAATAGTGGGCGGTGTTCACATGCCCGCTGGTTAAAGTGATGCTCGATCAGCCGCTTACGGGTCTGAACCTGTCACATCTTCGGAAATCTCCTGACGGAGCTTCGGCCCTTGCGCAAGACGCCGCCCGAGGGCGGTGATGAACGCTTCGTATCGCCCGCTGGCCTTGGCTCGAGCAGCCTGCGCGGCAGGCTCCGGCAATGCCGGCGTCGTGGTGATCCAGAAGCGGATGAACACCGCAAGAGTCTCGACGGCGATGCCAATGTCTCGTTCCAGGCGCGTCATGCGGCGGTCGATCTGGTCGAGGCGTTTGGCCACGATCGCCTCGCGCCGCTCGGCATCGTCCGGCGAGAGGAACGACGCGATGGCGGCCTCCGCGATCATGGACTGCGACTGGTCGCGTCGGGCAGCGAAATCCGCCAGCGTCTTCTCGACGTCAGGGTCCAGATAGATCGTGGTCTTTATCTTCTTTCGGCGAGTGGTCATGGCGCCTACAGCTCCATGCCGTCATTCGGATCGAGTGCGACCTGCCGTGCGACACCCTGCATCTGGCGGATCATGCGCCGATTGCGAATGGCGCCCTCATCGATATCGTCCGGCGGCTCGATCTCGAATTCATTCTCGATCGGCGCCTTCTTCTCCACCGGCTTCGCCCGGCTGAGTTCGGGTTGCAGCCGCCGTTCGGACTCGGTCGGGTCTTCGTCGTCGGAGCGGCCTGCCGGCGGCGCATCGAGCGCTTCCGGACGCGCCGGGATCGGCAGGCTGCTCCAGTCGTCCGGGCGAACCTGATCCGGGCGTTTCAGGTCGGGCGGCGACAGCAGGCGTTCACGGAAGCGGGCATCCTCATAGTAGCGTGCCTTCTTTGCCCGGATCGGCGGAATGCCGGCGACCATGACGATCTCGTCGGTCGGCGGGAGCTGCATGATCTCGCCCGGCGTGAGCAACTGGCGTGCGGTTTCCGAGCGCGACACCATCAGGTGGCCGAGCCAGGGCGACAACCGGTGCCCGGCATAGTTCTTCATGGCTTTCATTTCGGTCGCGGTGCCAAGCGCATCGCTCACCCTCTTCGCAGTCCGCTCGTCGTTCGTCGCGAAACTCACGCGAACGTGGCAATTGTCGAGGATCGAATTATTCGGCCCATAGGCTTTCTCGATCTGGTTCAGCGATTGCGCGATCAGGAAGCTCTTGAGCCCGTATCCGGCCATGAAGGCCAGCGCGCTCTCGAAGAAGTCGAGGCGGCCGAGCGCCGGAAACTCGTCCAGCATCAACAGCAGGCGATGCCGGCCGCCGCCCGATTGCAGATCCTCGGTCAGGCGCCGACCGATCTGGTTCAGCAGGAGACGGATCAGCGGCTTCGTGCGATTGATGTCACTGGGCGGCACCACGAGATAGAGTGTGGTCGGGCGCTCACCGCCTACAATATCACTGATCCGCCAGTCGCAGCGCCGCGTCACCTCGGCGATCACAGGATCACGGTAGAGGCCGAGGAACGACATGGCGGTGGAGAGCACGCCCGAGCGCTCGTTGTCAGATTTGTTGAGCAGTTCGCGCGCAGCACTGGCGACGACAGGATGCGGTCCGGCCTCACCCAGATGCGCGGTCTTCATCATGGCGCGTAACGTCGACTCCACCGGGCGCTTCGGGTCGGAAAGGAAGTTGGCGACGCCGGCAAGGGTCTTTTCCGGCTCGGCATAGAGGACGTGCAGGATCGCGCCGACGAGAAGTGAGTGGCTGGTCTTTTCCCAATGATTCCTTTTGTCCAGGCTCCCCTCGGGATCGACGAGTATATCGGCGATGTTCTGGACATCGCGAACTTCCCATTCTCCGCGGCGGACCTCGATCAGCGGATTGTAGGCCGAGGATTTCGGATTGGTCGGATCGAACAGCAGCACGCGGCCATGGTGTGATCGGAAGCCGGAGGTGAGCTGCCAGTTCTCGCCCTTGATATCATGCACGATGGCCGAGCCCGGCCAGGTCAGAAGCGAAGGCACGACCAACCCGACACCCTTGCCCGAGCGTGTCGGTGCAAAGCACAGCACATGCTCCGGTCCGTCATGGCGGAGATACTCATGTTCATATCGACCGAGCACCACGCCGTCGGGGTCAAGCAGTCCGGCGGCCTTGACCTCGGCCTTCTCGGCCCAGCGGGCCGAGCCATAGGTCGCGACGTGCTTGGCCTCGCGCGCTCGCCAGACGGACATGCCGATGGCGACCGCAATAGCGATGAAGCCGCCCGACGCGGCGATCATCCCACCCGTCTGGAAAATCGCTGGCGCATAGGCGTCGTAGGAGAACCACCACCAAAGGATCGCGGGGGGATGATAGACGGGCCATCCGGCCAGCACGAACCAGGGCGGACCGAGCTGCGCCTGAAACCCGAGGCTCCACGCGACATACTGGGTCGCGCCCCAGGTGGTGGAGAGGACAATGAGGAAGACCACGATGATCTGCCCCCAAAGGATTTTCGTCGCGGACATGGCGATGTTCCTTTTCTAGTCAAGTTTAGAGGCCGAGCCCGCGCTTGCGCCCGAAGTCCCAATCGACACCGCCGTCGTCGCGCGCGACGCCGGAGACGTGACGGCCGATCTGCTTTTCGAGAGAGGGCGACCAAGGGACGAGCTGGAAGCCGAGGCCGTCGTCGATCATGGCGAAGCGGCCGGAGGCGAGCGTGAAGCGCTGGCGATAGGAGCCGGCGACATATTCTCCGCCGCCAGCATGGTTGAATGGAAGGCCGGTCTCAACGGCGAGCTTTTGGCCGAGTGTATCGACCTCGCGCTGGCGCAGCGTGTTGATCAACCGCCGTGCGAAGACGACGCGCCCGCCCTGCCGCTCCGCGAGACCTTCTCCGATCAGGTGCTCGGTCCGTTGCTCCAGCGCCTGCTGCACCTCGGCGCCGAAGCCGCCCTCCGACAGAGCGATAGGCTCGCGAGCGACCGCCTGCCGATCGAGCCAGGTCGCGCCCGTTGCGTTGACCTGCGCATGGATGTCGAGATCGGAACGGACTGCGAGTGCGACGCGGCGCTGGCCTTGCGCATCTTCATAGGCGCGCAGCTCGACGATCGATCCGGACGGGCTGTCGCCGGCAGCGTCGAGATGCGGCAGCTTTATGTGATGGGTGCGGCCGTCCACGCCGTCGACCACGGCATAGGCCGTCCCCTTCAGCTCGTCATCGAGACCACGTTCGAGCAGGCGGCCGACAACGGGCACGTCGAGGCTTTCGCCGGCCAGGACATAACTCGCCGAGCCGCGCTCGATGCCGCGTTCGGTGAGCGCGCGGTGCATGCGCTTGATGATGTCGCCCCGCTCGCCAAGCTCGCGCAGGACGCTCTCCGCCTCGGGCTTGATGAACCACTGCGAATGACCGACCTGCCCGGCGACGCCGAGAATCTCCAAGGTCCGCAGACGGCCGACCTTGAAAGCATGGAATTCGTCCGGCTGGCGGTCGGCGTGTGGAGCGAGATCGATGATGCCGGACTTGCCGGCGTCACGGACGAGCTGGCGATCGAGCTGCGTCCAGCGCTCCGTCTCGATCTGGCTTTCGAGGGAACGGCGGATATCGAGATCGGTGCGCGGCCCCAACTCCTGCGTGATGAAATCGCGCGCCCGGTCGCGCATGCCTTCCTTGATGTAGTCGCGCGAGATCACGAGATCCTGACCGTCATCGCGCATGCCACGCACGATCAGGTGGACATGGGGATGCTCGGTGTTCCAGTGGTCGACGGCCACCCAGTCGAGCTTCGTGCCGAGATCCTTTTCCATCTGGCCGACGAGATCGCGGGTGAAGGATCTGAGGTCCGCCATGTCGGGCGCGTCGTCGGGCGAAACGATGAAGCGGAAGTGATGCCGGTCATCGCCACAGCGCTCGGCGAAGGCGCGCGCATCCGCATTGTCCGTTTCCGGCCCAAACAGCCGTGCCTTCTCGCCGTCACGGGTCACGCCGTCACGGCGCAGATAGTCGAGATGCGTTCCGAGCGGTGCGGATCGTGGGGAGTGGCGAACCACGCGCGCCTTGACGACGGCGCCACGCGTGCGCGACGTGATGAGGCGATTGGCCTGGATGCTGGCGCGCTGGCCGCGCCCGAAGCGCGAACGGTTGCCGGAGGTGACGCGGCCGGATCGCGAGACGCCGCCGCCTGCCTTCTTCGCTGCGGCAAGCGCCTGCGCGACGAAAGGCCGGGCCTGCTGCGCGCGGGTCGATCTGATGCGGCCCGGACGGATGCGAAACTCGTGGTCATCGGACATGACGCGGCCCCGCACGGTGCAAAACAAGAAAGGAAATCAGGAAGATGGGCGCGGAGCGCACGGTGCGCGCCAGCGCTGCACGGTGCGGAACGCGCCGAAAACATGAACAAAAACAACCGCCCGACCGAAGCGCACCGTGCGCCCTTTTATCCTGCCATCGTCCGGTTGTTGCGCCTGCCGCCACCCCCGGCGCTCTCCACGACACGCCAGCGCACGATAGGATGCGAAATGTCGCCGGGCCGCTCATCGCCGGTTCCCAGCGGCATTCCGAGCGACGAACAGCCCGTCCGGCTGCGTGGTCACAAGCATCTGCGGTGTCGCCGTGACGGGAGAACGGGCGTCGTCCGGCAAGCGATCTGGAGATGCGGGATCGGCGCTGGCAGCGCCGCCACCGCGCCCGACGAAGATCGCCGCCTCGCGCCAGTCGAGCGGCCGGGCGACCGCCGAACCGTTCTTCAAAGGGCGCTCGCCGCGCAGCGTGGGCGCGAGCGAAGCGACGTAAGCCCGCGTCTCGGCGGGCAGCGGGCGGCCCTTCGAACGGTGCTCGTCATAGCGCGCGGGACCGGCATTGTAGGCCGTGAGCATAGCGGCGATGTCGCCATAGCGATCCCACATCTCGCGTAGATACGCAGTACCGGCGAGGATGTTGTTGCGCGGGTCATAAGGATTGCGGCCGAGGCTGTAGCGGACGCGAAGCTCGGCCCAGGTGTCCGGCATGACCTGCATCAAACCCATCGCGCCCGCTGAGGAGACGGCGCGCACGTCGCCCGCACTTTCGGCGCGCATGACGGCGACGATCCATGCAGGCGGGATGCCGAAGCGTCGCGATGCTTCAGCGATATGAGCTGCATGTGGATGCGCGGCGACGGCGCTCGCCGGGGACGCGATTTGCGCCAGAACCGTCGGCGTTGTGGCTGTGGCGAAGATCAGGCCGGAAAGGAGAAGGAGCGCTGAGCGCCGGACGGCGGAAGAGCGTCCGGCGCGGGCGCGGATTCGGGCCGCCGCCATTCAGTCCTCCTGCCGTTTCTTGGAGGGCTGGACGGTGTTCAGCACCCAGGCGGAACCGTCGTCGCCGGCGCGGAAGAGATTTGCGCGAAACGTGCCGCCGAGAAGCGGGCTGTAGAGGATGATCGAGACGAACTCGCCGGCGCGCTCGCCGACATGCACCCAGCCCGCGCCGATGTCGAGGCCGTCTTCGTCACCGAGCAGGACGCGGTACTTCGGCGCGTTCTCGGTGTCAGAGGGTTCGGCGGTGACGAGGGTCATTTCCTCGTCGATGCCGAGCGTCCTGAGCCGCCCTTCGAAGCCGAATTCCGTGCGGGTGAAATGTCCAATCTGGGCTATGGTGATGGTCTCCTGTGCTGCGGTGGAATTGCGAAGGATGCGCGCTCACCGCGTCGGCGCGCGCCAGACGAAGCGGCCGTCGCCGTCCTCGTCGGTGAAAAGCGGAGTGGCCCGCCCGATCACCGCCGCCGCGGGGAACGGGCCGAAGTAGCGGCCGTCGAGGCTGTCGGCGGCTTCGAGGTTCATGAGGAAAAGTTCGCCGCCGCCGATCACGCGGCAGCCCAGCCAGGCCGGCAGGTCGCGGCCACGGCTGTCGCGGTCGTGGACCTCGCCGAGCGGAATGTCGTCCACCGTGATGGCGCGGCCGTCGCGGCACACGCGCTGCCCCGGCAGACCGACGACGTGCTTGAGGATCGGCACGTCGCGGCCGACATAGCCGCGTTCGACCATGAAGGAGGCGAACGGCTCCGGCGGCATGACGGCGACGAGATCGGGCACTTCGATCCGCCCGGCCGGCGATACCGTGTAGAAGCCGATCGGAGCGCTCGCCGTCGCGTTCCAGATGAGTTTCAGCGGCATCGGCGCGGCGCTGGCGACGGCAATGCCGAGCACGGCGACGGATGTCGCCGCGAGATAGCCGAGCCGCGTCATCGCCCGATCTCCTGCCGCCGGAGCCACGCCTGATGGCGCGCGGCCGTGTACGGGCGTGGCGCCTCGCCGGCATTCATCCAGTGCGCGACGTGCCGCCAGTGGTCGGGATCGGCGTCCGCGGCATCGATGCCGAGGGCCTCCATGCCGTCGACGTGACGAAGCACGTCTTCCACCTTCGGCCAGCTCTCGACCTTCAGAAGGATTTCGCCGCCGGGGCGCACGAAGGGCAGCGTCTGGAACGGCTCACCACGGTCGACCGCGCGCACGATGTCCAGGCGCGAGATGATCGTTCCGTAGTCGTTTGCGGCCCAGCGGACGAGGCAGAAGATCGTGCCGGGCGCGAAGCCGACGACCCTGTGACGGCGTTCGAGTTTCTGCCCGTAGCTTTCGCGACCGAACCTGATCCAGTTCTCGATGCGCTTCTCGATCCAGGTGAGTTCGACGAGCGTGGTGAACGCGGCGGGACCGTCCGGCAACCGGCGGCCGCCGATGCGGAGCGCCGCATTGCCGGTCATGGTGTGTCTCCTTGGGTGTCGGGGAATTCGCGCTCGAACAACTCGCGCAGCATGTCGGCGACGGTGACGCCGCGGCAGAAGGCGGCGATCTTGATCCGGCCGCGCAGCTCTGGCGTTACGTCGATGGTGAGGCGGGCCGTGAAGGTCACGGCTGCGCCATTGCGTGGCGGTGGCGTGTTGCCGGCCTTGATCCATCCATCGGGATCGGCGGGGCGCTTCGCGAAGCCGCGCCTGTCGGTGCGCGCCGTCATGACGGACCTCCGTCATGGAACGGCAGCACGGTGGCGATACGCGCGCGGGCGCGCTCGGCCATGTCCGCGTCGATCTCGCAGCCGAGGTAGCGACGGCCGGAGAGCCGGCAGGCTTCCCCGGCCGCGCCCGATCCGGCAAACCAGTCACCGACCAGACCGCCCTCCGGGCAGGTTGTGCGGATCAGGATTTCGAGGAGCGACGACGGCTTTTCGGTCGGGTGGATCGCGCGGCCGTGGCAGTTGCGCACGTAGATGACCGAGCGCATGAGGCGCGGCCCGCCGTCGTGGCTGACATAGTGGCCGGCGTCGATCTGGCCGGTATGGGGAGGACGCTGCTTGCGCCGCACGGTGCGGGCCATCGCATCGGGCGTGGTTTGGACGTCAACGTAGATGTCGCGCCACGGCGTCTCGGCGGGGTAAAATTGGACGGCGAGTTCATGCACGCGCTTGAAGCGGTCGGCATGGAAGCCCGTGCCGTTTTGCTTTTCCCAGACGATCGCCTGGGCGATCCGGAAGCCCGCATCTGCGAACCGGATTGCCGTTACCATGAAGCTGCGCAAAGAGCCGAAGACCCACAGGGAGCCGGTTGGCGCAAGCGCAGCCCGCGCGAGCGGAAGCCAGCCCTCGACGCGACGGTCCCAGGCGAGCGATGTGTCACCATAGGGCGGATCGGCGAGGATCATGTCGAACGGGCTGCGGCGCGGCATCAGCTCGCGGCAGTCGCCGGTGAGGAGCGTCATGTCGCAGCCCTCCCGATGTGGAGGCGTTCGATCTCGGCCGCCAGCGCCGCGATCTCGCGCGCGGCGGGCGAACGGCGGTCGATGTCCGAGGCGAGCCGCCCGGTCTGCGCGGCGTCGGCGAAGACGACGCGCTGGCCGATGGTGCTTGGGAGCACCGGCGGATCGTGGTCGGCCAGGGTCTCGGCCGTCTCGCGAGCGATGACTGTGCGGGCGCCGCAGCGGTTCAGAACGAAACGGGTGGCGAGCTGAGGCCGGTAGATGCGCGCCTCCGCCAGGAGCGCCAGCATCTCGGCGGAGGCCCAGCCGTCGAGGGGCGACGGCTGTACCGGGATCAGCACGAGGTCGGCGGCGAGCAGCGCGGAGCGCATGAGACCGGCGACACGCGGCGGGCCATCGATGACAATATGATCGACGTCGCGCGCGAGTTCTGGCGCTTCGCGGTGCAGCGTATCGCGTGCCAGGCCGATGACACCGAACGCGCGCGGGAGGCCCTCGCGCGAACGTTGCTGCGACCAGTCTAGTGCCGAGCCCTGCGGGTCGGCGTCGATCAGCGTCACGCGCTTGCCGCGCATCGCCAGCTCGCCGGCGAGATGCAGGGCGAGCGTCGTCTTGCCGACGCCGCCCTTCTGGTTGAGGAGCGCGATGATCATCGGCGTCCTCCCGGTGGATTGAGAGGAAGCCCAAGCATCGCGGAGTCGGCAGAAACGGAGGAGCCATCGCGGTCGCGCGTTTCCGTGCGAACCGGCGTGCCTTGCTCGATTGGCGCGCTCTTCCTGGCGGTTACGCTGAGGCTTCTGGCGGCGTCGCGGATGAGGTTTTCCACATCGCGCGCGCGCTCTTCAAGGTTAGAGTCTATGTTAGACTCTAAGTTAAGGGCGCGATTTCGTGTATAGTTTCCCTGCCTTACACCCTGTTTGGGTTCCTGATAGCACGAGCCTCGGGTTCCCGATAGCACGATAGTCCGGGTTCCCGATAGCACGAGGCCGTCCACAGCCTGTCCACAGGCGGGCAGCGGCTCGAAGGCGAGCAGCAGGCGCCCGCCGATCTCGGCTTCGAGAAAGAGCCTGTAACCCGGCAGCGGCTGGCGCCGGATGATGTCGCGCAGCTCGAAGGCAAAGCGTTTGAACGGCGACAGGCTGCCGGATTTCTGGTGAAGGTGACGGAAGTCGAAACGCCATCCGTCGCGCTGGCGACCGCCGTGCTTGCGCACCAGGCGGTAGAGCCACCGATCAAGGCCCCCCGTCAGATCGAAATAGGTCCGGTCGATGGTCAGCACGAGCGCATCGTCGAGGACGGCCTGATAGAACCAGTCCGGCACGATCAGTTCGATGCCCTCGGGCCGGCCGTTGCGGTCGGTGCGCTCCTGCCACTCGTTGATCCACGAGAAGCGATGACGGCGGCCTTCAGTCGGCTGGCGGATCGAGGTGGAAACGGTGGTCGATTGAAGCCGGTCGAGCGCGGCTTTCAGGCGCTGATAGTCGCGTGAGCTCGTGCCCCGGCCGACATAGGTGAGGATTTCGTACGGCGTGGCAGCCATCAGCCGCGAGGTGCGAAGCCCGCTATCGCGGGCTTCGACGATCTGGCTCGCCGCCCAGATCAGGATGTCGGCGTCCCAGATCGTGGCCATACCATGATCGGGGACCGCCTCGACCCGGATCGTCACGTTGCCGGCGACGAAATCGATCGGGGCGACGCGATGGGTCTTGGAAAGGGAGAAGAAGGGATAAGCCATGAGATCCTGCGCGTCTCGTGGCGCGAAGTCGCCGGGAAGCGCCCGGAACAGATCGAGTTGTCCGCGCTCCGAAAGGGATCGACGCCGCACCGCCATGAACGGAACCGGCCGCGGTCAGCGTGCGTAGCGACCGGCGTGGACCGGCTGGGCTGGCGTGTGGCGCTTCGCCGGCAGCACGGAGCCGCGCGGATCGGATGTCGACGTCACCGCGCCGCGAGCGGCCCAGGTTTCGAGATCGTCGATGGCATAGACGACGCGGCCGCCAAGCTTGCGGTAGGCCGGACCGGTTCCGTAGGTCCGGTGCTTTTCGAGCGTGCGGGCGGAGAGGCTGAGGAACTCGGCCGCTTCCTTGGTGCGCAGGAAACGCGGCGGGAAAACGACGGGTTCATGTGGCATGGATCGGGCCTCCGTGCTGTTGGGGATAGCCGTCGCGGATCAGCGGCGGACAACGACCACGGTGGCGGAGGAAAGCCGGCGAGTTGCAGGGCGAAGTTGGAGGGTATCGAATTCGCCCACCGTGTAGAGGGCGATACCGCGCTAGGGTTGGCGGCGATGACGAAGGAGTTTTCGATAGCCGCCCGCGATCATCGCGCGGGCATCGCGCAGGAGCGCCTTGATGGCGTGGCGTATGGACGACGCCTGCCAGTCGTCGCGATCGAGATGATCGATGTGAAAAATGACCTCGGCGATTTCCTGCTGCGTTGCGCCGGCGCGATAGCCGTCGAAGGCCCGCAGCATCCGGCGCTGGCGGGCGCGCTGCTGACGCGTCAGACGCGTGTCCGGGGGAATGGCGCGGCCATGCAAGGCCGAGAGGAATCGGTAGACGGCTTCGATCCGGTCGAAGCCATCTATGCCGAGAGGAATGACCGCAACGGCATTTTCTTTTACGTCAAGGGCGCGGTCAATGATCTGGAGCGATTGCCCATTCGCGAGAGCGAAGCGAAATGCAGCGTCATCATCGCCCGTCGACGGCTCGCGCCGCCACAGCGCGGGAGCATCGCTTGGGATACTGGAGCCGAGGTCAAGTGGCGCCTCTGTGAGCACGACAACGCTTGTATCCTCCTGCGGGAGCCAGAAAACCGGCGCTTCCGGCGGAGGTGTAAGGGGGTCGACCGGGAAATCGCAACCCCCACCGCTGTCGAATTCGCTCGGTTAGTGGTTCAGGCGTTCCGCGAGCGGAGACGGAAGCCTCGAAATCCGCGTCATAGGCGTTGTTACGGCGAAGCCATTCCCAAGCCAGATCGGATGCGGTCAGCTTATCCAGATGGTCATATTCCGAAGAACGCCAGGTCGAAGCATCAGGTGTCAAGGCCGATCCTCCCAAGTATCTGTCTAGTTCTTTGGGAGAGTCACGATTCCCGTTTTGGTTGATCTGGGGAAGTCAGTCGCGCCTCAACAGGTGATGCGTCCCGCGCATCACGATCGCGACCCGCGCTGGCTTTCACGCACCAGTTCGCGATATCCGTGCTCCGTCATCCACCGGGCGCGCGCCAGATGCGCATCGTGGATAGAGCGGCAACGCTCGGGTTCGTGATCGGGATCGAGGCCGAACAGGACATGCACGGCCTCGCGCCAGTCTGCGCCGTCTCGATGGGCGTCGAGCAACCGCATGTAGAGCTTCATATGCCCACGATCATAAGATGTGATCGTTTCGCTGAACGGTGGTTCGTCCAGAAATGTTTGAGTCCTCTGTCCCATCGAGCCACCATATTAACGCGCTGGGCCGTTAACCATCTCGCACAGGAGATAGCCCCTTTTTTGACAAGGGTTTGCTAATTCGGTGCCCGGCGCGACTACCGGGACGAATCGATCCTGTCATGCAGGAGCAAAACTCCTTCGCCCTTGTCTGTCGAAAGGAGAACAATCCCGGCCGATTCAAGAGCCCGGCGCACCTGATCGCGCGTCGATTCGTACACCTCGAGGCCGTTTTCGGATTCAAGGCGTTTCAGTGCGGTCAATGCTACTCGGGCCTTGTCAGCGAGCGTCTCCTGCGTCCAACCCAGCAACGCGCGTGCGGCCCGTGATTGTCGGGCGGTGATCATGCATGATCACCTCCCATTCGGACCTGTGCGCACTCCAGAACTACGACTAATTTAGTCGTTCTTCGCTCTCTTGGCCAGCATGAAATGCCTGACCGGTGGTGCAATCAGCCTTCGTTTGGCGGCTGATTCGGTCGTCTCGGCGCACGGCCAGCCTATTGGACGGCCGGTGCCACACGCGTCGGCCGCGATCCGGTGCGAACATGAAAACCCGGCGGCTTGCGCCGCCGGGCTTCAAGGATCCCGCTCAGAACGGGATGTCATCGTCGTCGATGAACTTGCCGTCGTTGCTTTCGGTTTGCTTCGCCCGGCTCAGGAAGTCGACCGTCTCGGCGATGATCTCGCATCCGTAGCGATCGTTGCCCTGCTGGTCGGTCCACTTCGAGTAGTGGATGCGGCCGCGAACCAGAACCTTCATGCCTTTCTCGCAATATTCCTGGATCGTCTTGCCGAGGCCGTTGAAGGCGGTGATGCGGTGCCATTCCGTGTCCTGGACCCGGTAGCCCTTCTCGTCCCGGACGACCTTGCCGTCGGAATAGCGGGGGCGCGAGGTGGCCAGCGTGAAGTGGGTGATCCGGGTGCCGCCCTGGAGCGTGCGGGTTTCGGGGGCCTGACCGATGTTGCCGGCGAGAATGACGATGTTCTGCATTGTAAGTCTCCGTTGCTTCTCGGAGGGACCATCCCTCCGACGAGACCCGGCCAAGGCCGTCGGGAGACTCCCGCAACTGCCGAACCTTTCGGCAGCTCGCCCCTAAGGCCCCAGGTGGGGCGGGCAGCCGCGCTTGCGCGGCAACACGGCTGGGAGCCGCGGGGGTTGTTGGTGGAAACCGAACGGACTTAGGGGATCAGTCAGTCGGAGGGATTGGTGCCTTTGAAAGCAGGAAAACGCAGACGCGCAGCAGAACCATTGTCCTTGCCGGTAACAGCGACCAGGCAGGCTCACGGACCTGCACGCTTCGGAGCGATACCCGACCTTCTTACCTTCCGGCCATCCTGCGTCTTCGCCGTTCGGACGAACACATGGCGGGAGAAGAACGAGGAGGCTGTCGGGCTCTACGGGCACGGAACAGCACTGCATCACCGTCTTCGACGACGGATGGCCCGATTCAGCGGAATTGCGCGAAAGGCATGAAGGTTCTGGTTCGCCCTCGCTTCCCCATTACGAAATGGACGGACTGGCGGGCATCGATTGCCCACGGCATGCCGATCTCAAGCCATGACCGACTTCCCAAGCCGGGCGAAGCAAACCGAAAGCAAGGACGACAAAGGCAGCGTTGACGCGACAGCCTCTACTGCGTGGGAACCGCGAAACCCTGCGGAGCAAGCCGCCGGATTTTTTCATTGTCATGCCGGATCGCGGCCGATCGATCAGCGTGAGAACAACGACACGCCAAGGGCGTTCAGATTGACCATGGCCGCGATGCCGATGAACAGACCTGCGCTGCCGGAAAGCAAATTGAGCATCAGGCCGGGATCGATGGCGTTCTTCGCGACGCCGTGGATGAGTGCATATCCGGCGATGACGGCGGGTACGGCAAAGACGGCGAGAGCGATCAGCCGCAGAGCCGGATTCCTGGCGAAGCCGAGAACCGCGATGACGAGGCCGATCGAAAGCAATGCCGCGCCGACGGCGGCTAACCCGGACAGGAAAATGCCGGCTCCAGCGCCCCATGCATATTGGGCGGCCGACAGACCAACCATGAAAGGCAAAGCGTAGATCGCGAGATTGTAGGCAAAGATGCAGAACGCTATCGTCAAGGAGATGGCGAGCAGGATGAGCGACATGGAAGCCTCCACATGATCGGTTGAGAATCACGACAGGCTGCCTGTAGATACGCTCCGCCTGCGACTATGCTACTGTACCGGTTCTGCAAGGATTTTTCATAAGAGCCATCGACACCTTCAATAGTCAAGCCTTCGCTGAACTTTCGAAGCTACGTTCAGCTCTCAAATCCCCCGAGTGCAACCCTTTGCGAAAATCCCATTGTGCGACTGTCGCAGGTTTCGGGAATTGCGCGACAGACGGTCAGCTATCGGAAGCTTGCCGGCATCCTTCAAGCCAAACGTCGCCAAGCCCTTCGGGGGCGCACGTTCCTGCCACCAGACGCTCAATCCGTCCGACACGCTCATTAAGCGCGGTATCGTTCTCTCTGAGCTTATATGCCCCCGGCGAGATAAGAACTGCCACCAGTCGAATGAACTCCGTGTTGCTTAACTCTGCGGGTGGCCGGCCATAGATCGCGGAGCTCGCCTTGTGAAAACCCCTCATCCATCCTTCAGGGCCTTCGCCCATCTCCAATGTGTCGAGCCAGAGCGCAAGGGTTTGCTCCTTGGAAAGCCGACGTTCCAAACCAATCGCGTAGCCCGTTTGCCGAATCTTGCCGATACCGGGATGGAATTCTTCGAACGCAAGGCGTTTGGCAGCCGATTGCGTGATCGTTGTCGCCCCAGCGCCGGGGGTCGAAAAATCTACTCCGGTATGGTTGGCGAAATTCGGGTCTTCAACCTTCAGCAATATCGCCAGATGTTCCGCACCAAGCGAGGCTCCCCCTCGTCCCTGCGCTATCAAATCATCCGCGCGCTGGCGCAGTTGCGGAGCGTCCGAAAGAGCGTCCCAGTATCCTTTTCCACCATATAGAGCGACTGCGACGATCAAAAGGACCAAGCAAAAACCAGTGAACTTGAAAACACGTCTCATGCAATCTCTCAATCGGAATCAAATGAGCGGGAGCTCCGAGCCAGAAGACACTAAATTGTTTCGGAATTTGGATCCGTCAGTGGCGAAATTCAAAAACCTGCGACAGTTCAAGCCGCCTTAATGCTGATGAACAGTCCGCTTTCCTTGCCGACCTCAAGAACACCATTTCCGGCCTGAAACGCTCCGGTGATCGCATCCGAAAACGCAGCAAGCTGCGCCTCGTCGGCCGCGTCTCCGGGCGGATAGGACGTAAGGGCCAGGAATACGTCCTCCGGCTCCGTCACGCGGAGGCGAGCCGGATGCTGCGTCATGTTCACATTGCCAAAGTGGGTCTGCATGAGCTGTTCGGCGGCGTCGTATCCGAAAGCAGCGCCGGCCGGATCCACAGGCGCGCTGCCGAACACGGTTGTCAGCGCATACAGCCCGCGCATGTTCCCGGCGCCGTTCGTCGTTACCGCCAGGAAACCGCCCGGCTTCAGAACTCGGTGCATTTCGGCAATTCCCTTCGCAGGGTCGCACAGGTGATAGAGCATATGCATGGCGATGACGGCATCGAAGACGCCGTCTTCAAAGGGCAAGGCTACCGCTTCGGCCTGTCGGCCTATGACAGATGCAAATGGCAAGGGCCGGCATCGTTCAACGGCTTCCTGCACCATGCCCGGCGAAAGGTCGGAAAGCGTGAGGTGCAGGTTTGGCGGCAGGTTGTTTGCGGTAGCCGCCCAAAACCAGCCGGGACCGCATCCGACATCTAGAATGCTGTCGCCAGGCTTGAGCGGAAGCTGCTTCGCCACCCAGGGAAACCAGCCGATTTCGGCGATCGTGTATTCGCTATTGAGCCGGGCGCGAGCGGCAAGCTTCTCACTGCTGCCATACTGCTCGGCATTGCCGGTAGCTATTGATGTCATGCGCCTATTAAACCCCTACCCGTAAATCTTTTACAATGCGGACCAACTTTAACAACTATAGCCTGCGCAGTGGCAAGGAGGCGGCGCTTACGCGCCGCCGTCGAACTTCATGACCGGGATACCGAGCTTGCGGGCCTTGTCCGCAAGGTTCTCCTGAATGCCGGTGCCAGGGAAAACGAGGACACCGACCGGCAGGACGTCGAGCATCGCGTCGTTGCGCTTGAAGGGCGCGGCCTTGCCGTGCTTCGTCCAGTCGGGCCGGAAGGCGACCTGAGACACCTTGCGGCTATCTGCCCAGCGGGAGGCGATCAGTTCAGTGCCCTTCGGCGTGCCGCCGTGCATCAGCACCATGTCGGGGTGCTTTGCATGGACTTGATCGAGCTTTGCCCAGATCAGGCGGTGATCGTTGAAGTCGGCGCCTCCGGTCAAGGCAACCTTGGGACCGGCAGGCATCATCACCTCGCTCTCGGCCCGGTGTTTCGCGGCGAGGAAATCCCGGCTGTCGATCATCGCGGCGGTGAGGTTGCGATGGTTGACCATCGAGCCGGTACGGGGCCGCCAGGCGCTGCCGGTGTGGTGCTCGAAGGCTTCGGAGGCGACGTCGCGGAAGAGTTCCATGCTGTTGCGCCGCTCGATCAGGGTTTGCCCTTCTGCCGTTAGGCGCTCAAGCTCGACCGACTTGATCTCGCTGCCGTCCTGTTCACGCTGGAGGCGGCGCTGCGCCTGCTCGTTGTCGTCGAGATCGCGTTCGACCCGGTTCGCTGCGCGATGGAAGAGATTGACCGTTCCCCAGAGCAACTCCTCGAGGTCGGGTTCGAGGCGGGTGTCGCCGAGCGTCGCGACAAGGGCGTCGAAGATATCTGCGACGGCTGCGGCGACGGCGTTGCCCTCCGGGAGCGGCCTGGGATCGGGTTCGTCCTGATACGGCCGCCAGCCGTAGAGCTGGAGTTCGGTGAGGAGATGATCGGTGGGGGACGAGGTGTAGTTCGGCTCGAAACCTGCGTTATCGTCTTCGTTCGTCATCGGAAGCGTCCTTTGTCTGGAGACCGCGCCCATCGCGGCCTTCGCAGGCGTCGAAAGCCCACAAACGGACTGGACTGGCACCCTCGTGCCCTCGCGAGGGCTCCGATGGCCGGGTACGGGCTATTTTGTTTCGCGATGCAAAGGCGGGCTTGCCCGCCGGCGGAAAATAGCCCGAACGCGGCCATTGCCTCTCCGGGCCGTTTGTGGGCCGGTCGCCCTCTCAGAAGGCCGTGGGCGCCGCTCTCTCCGACTTCGAAGGATGCTTCCGATGATGAATGGAGACGGCAGGTGGAGACGCCTCCACCGCGCCTTGTCCCCCGCCGAGCTCCTCACCCTTCCACGAAACGGTGGACGTCATCAGGATGGAGCTGCTCCATCAAGGCCGCCCGGAGGGCGTCGATGCCGCGCCAGCGCAGATCTTCGTTGAAGTCCTTGGCGATCGGCGACACCGAAATCGCCTCGATCCCGACGCTCCTTGCTCTGGCGACCAGGCTGTCTCGTGCACCGTCCCCCGCCGGGTCGCGATCTCTGAGGATATAGAGCCTGCGCAGCGTCGCCGGGAACAGGATGGCAGCAAGGTGAGCCGCGGAGAGCGCCGCCATCATCGGCATGTGGGGCAGAACCTGACGGGGCGACAGCACGGTCTCGATGCCTTCGCCGACCGCGAGCACCTCACCGGCAACGCCGAAGCGGACGCCATGCCCGAGAAGGTCGCCCATCGCCCGCCGCGGTGACTCGACCGGCGCCTTGCCCGAACCGTCCGGGGCGAGCCAGGTGCGGTGTGCGCCGGTCTGGTTGCCGTGAAGATCGGTGACAGAAGCGACGATCGCCGGCCAGATCTCGGTGGGCGAATGCTCATCGGGCTTGTAGTAGCACCGCGGATGGTAGCGTAGCGCGGTGGTTCCCACGAGGGAGTTGATCGCTCGCGCGCCCAGGTAGATCTCCGCGAGTGTGCCGCCGATCGCCTGCGACATGGCGAAGAGCCGCCGCGACGCTTCGGTCGAACCGACAGCGATGTTCGACGTCCTGCCGGTCGGTGTCCTCGTGTTCTCCGATTGGGGATGCGGGAGAGCAAGGAAGCGGCGCGCTTCCTCTGCCACGTCCTTGAAGTCGATAAGGCCGAGTGTTTCGCGAATGACGTCAAGCAGATCGCCATGTTCCCCGGTTGCGGAATCGGTCCATTTCCCCGCAGCGCCCTTGCCGGATTCAGGGCCGGTCAGCCGCACGAACATCGAGCGGCCAGGGCTGTTCTGAACGTCCCCGACCACCCAGTATCGTCCAGCGCGCTGGCCGGACGACAGGTAGTGGCGGCAAACCGCCTCGGCGTTGCGGCCGAGAAGGGATGCGAGTTCGGAAGCGTCGCGACGGGCCATCACACTGCCTCCTTCTCGCCGATGCGCTCGATCGGCCAGCGGCCGAGCACCCTGGCGAGAACCGCGGGACCATTGGCATTGGTCGGTACGAACATGCGCAGCTTCCACGAGATGATCTCGTGGAACAGGCCATAGGCCGTGAGGCGCTCGCGCATCGTGTCATCGAAGCCTGACAGCTCGATGCGGTTCCCGCCCATGACGCGGACGCGGCGAAGCTGGAGTCCCTCAGTGAGGTCGAGGATGGTGCGGTCGTCCATCAGTGCGGTGAAGGCGTCGTCGGGCATGATCGCGGCTGCGCCGGTCGCGGTCGCATTGGCGGCCCAGGCCGGCGAGACCTTGCGGCCGATGATGCGCTCGCCGTCGTCGGTCTGAAGCCGATAAACGCGGGTCGAGTCGTTCGGCAGTCGCTTCCAGATAGGCAGAAGCAAGCCCGTGACCATATGGAGGGTCGCGTCAGTGAACTCCGGCACCTCGGCGATCTCTGCGTTCCAGGCCGACGCGAAGGTGTCCCTATCAGCTTCGACCCAATGGGTCTCGCCCATGAAGCGTATCGGGATGTTGTGTGCCTCGGTCGGCCGGATCAGCCGGACGCGGCGTTCGACCTCGCCATCGTCGAGCATGATGCTGCTGGCCGGGATCTGAACAGCAGCACGCCCCGAGCGCTCGTTGACTAGCAGCCTGGCGCGCGGATCGCCGAGTTCGGCGAGAGCGGCGTTGAGCGTCACCGGACGGTTGCGCCTGCGCTCGTTGATCGTGAGCAGGCTGGTTTCCGCGCCGGTACGCGGATGCGTATAGATCGTCTGGCGATCGATGATGACGAAGCTTTCGGCGCGCAGCGTCTCCAACCCAGCGTCATAGGTGCCCGAAGCAATCGCGCCCTCGATCCGGGCGGTCAGGAGTTGCTCGAAAGCCGCGAACAGGATGCCCTGAAGCTCGATGGTGAGCGCGAGCAGCCGGTTGAGGAATGTCGTGATCAGCGGCAACTCGTCCTTGATGCCGGTCGAGTCCATCAACTTCAGGCCGGTGGCGGACTCGAAGCGGTCGAGCGAGCAGCCCTCGACCTTGCCCCGAACCAGCAGGAGATAAAGCTGGCGGAGCGCGTCGCGGGCGTAGTGGCTCTCCAGATTGTCCTCGGGCCGGAACAGCCCTTGACCGCCGGTCTGGCGCTGGCCGCGGGTGATCGCGCCCAGCGTGTCAAGGCGGCGGGCGATCGTGCTGAGAAAGCGCTTCTCCGCCTTCACGTTGGTCGAGATCGGCCGGAAGAGCGGCGGCTGTGCCTGGTTGGTGCGGTGCGTCCGGCCGAGGCCCTGAATGGCGGTATCCGCTTTCCAGCCCGCCTCGAGGAGGTAGTGGACGCGCAGGCGCGTGTTCTTCGCCGACTTCTCCGCATGGTAGCTGCGGCCGGTGCCGCCGGCGTCCGAGAAGACGAGGACGCGCTTGTGGTCGTCCATGAAGGCTTGCGTCTCGGACAGATTGGCCGCGCCTGCGCGCGTCTCAACCACAAGCCGGTCGATGGTGACGCTGCCGCTGCGCTTGCGGACGATGCGGCGCGACCGGCCCGTCACCTCGGCCACCATGTCCGTTCCGAAATGCTGGATGAGTTGGTCCAACGCGCCCGGAACCGGCGGCAAGCTGGCGAGCTTCGCGATGAGCGCATCACGCCGCGCGACCGCCTCACGGCTTTCGACGGGCTGGCCGTCACGATAGACCGGCCGCGACGACAGATTGCCCTCGCTGTCGGTGTATGGCTCGTAAAGCTGGACCGGGAAGGAATGGGCGAGGTAGTCGAGGACGTATTCGCGCGGGGTGATGTCCACGCGGACGTCATTCCACTCCTCGGTCGGAAGCTCCGCCAGCCGCCGTTCCATAAGCGCCTCGCCAGTCGAGACGATCTGGATGACGGCCGAATGGCCTGCCTCCAGATCGGCGGCGATCGAGCGAAGCAGGGTCGGCGTCTTCATGCTGGTCAACAGATGGCCGAAGAAGCGCTGCTTGGCGCTCTCAAAGGCCGAGCGGGCGGCGGATTTCGCCTGCCTGTTGAGCGTGCCCGAATCACCCTCGCCGCCGCCGGTGATGTTGGCGGCCTGCATCGCCGCATCCAGATTGTTATGGATGATGGCGAAGGCGCCGGCATAGGCGTCGTAGATGCGGACCTGCTCAGGCGTCAGCTCGTGCTCGACCAGCTCATATTCGACGCCGGCGAAGGAGAGCGAGCGGGCCGTGTATAGGCCGAGCGCGCGAAGATCACGGGCGAGCACTTCCATCGCCGCCACGCCGCCGGCCTCGATCGCCTCAACGAACTCGGCGCGTGTTGCGAAGGGGAAATCCTCCCCGCCCCACAGGCCGAGCCGCTGGGCATAGGCGAGATTGTGGACGGTGGTCGCGCCGGTGGCCGAGACATAGACGACGCGGGCATTCGGAAGCGCGTGCTGGAGACGCAGGCCGGCGCGGCCCTGCTGCGAGGCGGCGACGTCACCGCGTTCTCCCTTGCCGCCAGCGGCGTTCTGCATCTGGTGCGCCTCGTCGAAGATCACCACTCCATCGAAGTCGGAGCCCAACCATTCGACGATTTGCTTGACCCGCGAAACCTTCTCACCACGGTCGTCGGAGCGCAGCGTGGCATAGGTTAAAAATAGGATGCCCTCGCTCAGCGTGATCGGCTTGCCCTGCGGAAACCGCGACAGCGGCGTGACCAGCAGGCGCTCCATGCCGAGCGCGCCCCAGTCGCGCTGCGCGTCCTCGATCAGCTTGTCCGACTTGGAAATCCAGACGGCTTTGCGTCGTCCCTGGAGCCAGTTGTCGAGGATGATCGCAGCCGATTCCCGTCCCTTGCCGACGCCAGTGCCGTCACCGATCATGAAGCCTTGGCGCAGCCGGACGGCGTCCTTGGCGTCCTCAGATGCAGCGGTCAGCTTGTCGAGCGTCTCGTCCACCGTCCACGCACCGGCGAGGAAATCCGAATGTGCCTCGCCGGCATAGATCACCGTTTCGAGCTGCGCGTCGGACAGGAGATCGAGGACGTTCGCCGGCAATGTGGGGCGATAGCTCGGCTTCGGCGGGGCGACGCTCGCCATGGCCGCCGACTGCACGAGCTGGGTCGGATGCGCCTGTGCCCCCGAAATCCGGATGGTCTGAAGTCCGTATTCCTCATAGATCGCATCGGAAAGGCGACCGGCATCCGCTGGCCTCCAGTCGACGACTTCATAATCGAGCGGAGCGCCCTTCGGCTCGGCATGCGCCACGACGGGCGCAGCCCTGGCCACCCGGTTTACGTAGGCGCGGACGGTACGAGGCGCGACCACAGGAACGGAGACGGACGGATCGACCGGCAGGCGTGCCGGGAGGTGCTCGGCCAGCCATCCGAGCAGAGTGGCCACATCCGGCGCGGCGCCGGGCGCAGTGGGGAACACGGACGGATCGTCGGCCGGCAGCTTGTCGATGACGGTCAGGCGGGTCGGAAAGGTCGTGCCGTGCTTCGCATAGACCGAGCCGTCGATCGCTGCGGAGAAGACGACGCGACCACGTTCCTGCAGCCGACCATAGGCTGAGGCCCAGGCCGGAGCATCGGGCGCGAAGTTGGCGCCGGTGATGGCGACGAGACGGCCGCCGGGAGCAAGGCGCGCAAGCGCCGAGGCGACATGGCGGAAAGCGGCGTCGGCCATCCGACCCTCGACATTGGCAATGGCGGAGAACGGCGGGTTCATCAGCACGACGGATGGCAGAATGCCGGCATCGAGATGATCGTCGATCTGCGCCGCGTCGAAGCGGGAAACGGACAGGGCCGGAAAAAGAAGAGACAGGAGCCCGGCGCGGGTCTCGGCGAGTTCGTTCAGGACAAGCGTGCCGCCGGCGATCTCGGCCAGGATGGCGAGAAGCCCGGTGCCGGCTGACGGCTCCAGCACGCGGTCGGCCGGAGTGATCGCCGCCGCCGTCACGGCCGCGAGGCCGAGCGAGATCGGCGTCGAGAATTGCTGGTAGGACTGGGATTCCTCCGAGCGGCGCGTATGCGTCGGCAGGAGGCCGGCGATCTTGGCGAGCTGCGGCAGGACTGCTGCCGGCGAAGTGGATTTACGGAAAAGCGCCTTGCCGTATTTGCGCAGGAAAAGAACGGTCGCCGCCTCGCAGGCGTCATAGGCCGTTTTCCAGTTCCAGGCGCCGGTCGCGTCGGACGCGCCGAAGGTAGCCTCCATCGCGCCGCGCAGCGTAGCGGCGTCGACGCGCTGGCCGCGTTCGAGGTGAGGCAGGAGAAGCTGCGCCGCGGCGAAGACGGCGGCAGGAATGTCGGTGTCAGGGACAAGCGAAAGCGGCGCGGTGGCGGATGCCGCCGCGGATGCGGAAATCATGTTCATGGGAGAAGCCTTGGGAGAGCGAACAGGATAGACCCCGCGCAGCGCTCTCTCTCGATCCGCACGGGCTCAAACCCGTCCCGGCCTCACTCTCGCTCTAAGGCATTCCAAATCTTGACCGGATTCCCGCTTCTACCGGGGGCTAACGATGCCGCAGCGCTTCAACGATCACTTTGAACGCAGGGATATTCTGCCGGCGGTTCGGATAATAGAGGAAATAGCCGTCGAAGGACGGCGACCAATCGTCGAGAACCTGCACCAACGAACCGCTCTCTATGTCCCGCTTTACGGTGTCCTCCGGAAGGTAAGCGATACCGAAGCCGTTTAACGCCGCGTCGATCATGGCGTAGGAGTTGTTGAAGGTCAGTTGGCCGCCGACACGGACGCGCAACGCCTTTCCGTCCTTCTCGAATTCCCAGGCATAAAGGCTGCCCGCGCGCTCGTGGCGCATATTGATGCAAATATGCCCAACGAGTTGCTGTGGATGGTCGGGGACGCCGTGAGCCGCGAAATAAGCCGGCGACGCCACGGCAACAAGCCGCCAGTCCGGCCCGATCCGAACCGCGATCATGTCCTTCTCGACACTCTCACCGAGCCGAACGCCTGCGTCGAAACCCTCTTCAACGATGTTGCGAAAGGTACTGTCCAGAACGAGTTCGACGCTGATATCGGGATGGCTCTGGAGAAATGGCTTCAGCTTGGGCCAGACCACGCTTTTCAGAGCGTGGTCAGAAAGGGTCAGTCGGATCGAGCCGGACGGCTTGTCGCGGAAATCCATCAAAGCCGCGATCTCGTCTTCGATTTCGGCGAAGCGCGGGGTGATCGTCTGGAAAAGACGTTCGCCTGCGGCGGTCGTCGCCACGCTGCGGGTCGTGCGCGTCAAAAGGCGGATGCCCATACGCGCTTCGAGCTGTTTAATGGCGTGGCTGAGCGTCGACTGCGCCACACCGAGCTTGGCCGCCGCCTTGGTGAAGCTTCGTTCCTCGGCGACGACCTGGAACCATGTCAGTTGATTGAGGTCGGTCCTGGACATGCGGCTCCTTCGCTATTTGCACGATCACATTATTCGATCACGTCGATAAGTTCATGCAAATTCTGCCCGGTAATTGCTTTGTGCGGCAACGGCTATGTTTGCACTGCAACAATCGCGCAGGAGTCGAACGAATGGTGGTTGAATCCACAATAGAAGCAGGAACGAAACCTGCCGCAGCTTGGGGTGCGGTTTTCTCGATGGCGCTGTGTGTCGCCATGCTGATTGCGTCCGAGTTCATGCCGGTCAGCCTGCTCACGCCGATGGCGGAAGGACTGCGGGCAACCGAGGGCCAGACCGGACAGGCGATTTCGATCAGCGGCCTCTTCGCGGTCGCGGCCAGCATGGTCATTACCACGGCGGCCGGGACGCTGAACCGCAAGTGGGTTCTGGTCATGCTGACGGCTTTCATGCTGCTCTCGCTGGTTCTGGTGGCGGCGGCGCCGAATTTCGCGGTGCTGATGATCGGTCGCGCGCTGCTCGGAATCTGCATCGGCGGATTCTGGTCTTTGGCCACCGCCATCATCATGCGCCTCGTCCCCGAAGGCGACGTGCCGCGCGCGCTTGCCCTGATGTATGGCGGACAGGCCATCGCAGCAGCGTTTGCAGCGCCGGTCGGCAGCTATCTGGGCGGTATGTTCGGATGGCGTGCGGTGTTCTGGGCACTGGTGCCCATCGTCGCCATCAATCTGGTCTGGCATCTGATCGCCTTGCCGTCGCTGCCCGCCCGCCAACGTCAGGACTTTCGGACCATGCTTGGCCTGCTGAAGCGTCCTTACTTCCTGCGCGGGCTTATCGCGGCGATGCTGTCCTGGGGCTCGGCCTTCACCATGTTCACCTATCTGCGCCCGTTTCTGGAACAGGTGACAGCCGTGGGCGTAACGACGCTCTCGGTGCTGCTGCTCGTGCTCGGCTGCGCCGGGTTCATCGGAACCTGGGCTTCGGGTCGTTTTCTGAGCGGCAACGTCGCACCCCTCCTAAAATTGCCGGCGCTGCTGATGGGCGGCTGCACGCTCGGCCTGCTGTTCCTCGGCGGTTCGGTGATCGCGGTTGCCCTGTTCCTCGCGATCTGGGGCGCGATGAACACAGCCATGTCGGTGATCTGGATGACATGGATGTCGCAGAATGCCGACGATGCGCCCGAAGCTGCCGGAAGCCTGATGGTCGTGGCAATCCAGTCGTCGATCCTGCTGGGCGCTGTGATCGGCGGACTGCTGCTGGATGGCATGACGATCTCCGCAACCTTCAGCGGCAGCGTGGTTCTGGCCGTAATCGCCGCTGTGCTCATCGGCAATGGCCGGCGTCTGCTGAAAGCGGCGTGACCAATCTTATCAATATCCTGACCTCGAAACTCAAAGGAAACTGTGATGACACAAGGCATCAATGGAAAAACGATCGTCATAACCGGCGCGTCCAGCGGAATGGGCGCTGCAGCCGCCCGGCATCTCGCAGCCAAAGGCGCGAGCGTCGTGCTGGGCGCGCGTCGCGCCGACCGGATCGAGGCGCTTGCAGCGGAAATCAGAGAAGCTGGCGGCAAGGCCACGGCCGTCGTCACGGACGTCACCAGGCGGGACGATCTGAAAAATCTCGTGGACGCGGCGGTGAAGACCTACGGTCGTATCGACGTGCTCATCAACAATGCCGGTGTGATGCCGCTTTCGCCGCTGGACCAGCTGAAGGTCGATGAATGGGATCAGATGATCGACGTCAATCTCAAGGGTGTGCTCTACGGCATAGCCGCAGCTCTTCCCTTGATGAAGGCGCAGAAGTCGGGCCATATCATCAATCTCTCGTCCGTTGCGGGCCACAAGATTTTCGGCGGCTCCGCTGTCTATTCGGCGACGAAGTTTGGTGTACGAGCCCTGTCCGAAGGACTGCGAGAGGATGTCGCAGCGGATAACATTCGCGTCACGATCATATCGCCGGGCGCTGTCAAGACTGAACTCCTTGAGCATATCAGTGAAAAGGACGTTCAGAAGACCAACCAGGATTATGTTGGTCAGGTCGGCGTGCCCGCCGAAACCTTCGGCCGTATGGTCGCCTTCGCGATCAGCGAGCCCGAGGACGTCGGCGTCAACGAGATTTTGTTCCGGCCGACGGCGCAGGAACTCTGATTTGCGATCAACACGAACCGCCGCCTATGAGGCGGACGGTTTGTATTCTTGAAGCCAATGAGATGGATTGCCGCGTTCCACCGCCGGGGGAGCGCGGCATCGCAATCCTTCACGAACCTGATGGTCCGCCGACGCCGTTAGGTGGGGCGCCTGGAAGCATCAACCGAACCGGCGTCCTGTCTCGGTAAAGGTGTACTCGTTGGCGATGATCGTCTCATCGACTGCCTCGTCCGAGGACAGGTATTCGTATTCGCGCTCCAATTGGCGATAGAGCCAGCGGGCCAGATCGCGCAGCGCCTCGATGACGATCTCCTCGGCGTCGGCGGTCATGTCCTGATAGGTGGGGCTGTCACGTTCGACCGAAATGGACATGCAATACTCGTGATAGTAGTGCCCACGATGCCTGGTCTCGGCGCGAAGCTGGTAGAAGTTCCGGCGCTGGATCGCCAGCAACGCATCGGCAATCTCATGCAGCTTCTTGTCCTGCGGCGCATAGGATCGGATCTCGGCCGCGGCATTCCTCCGATACGAATAATAGCATTCGAACGATGCGCCATCGCCCTGCGACCAGAAGCCTGTAAAGGCGACACGAGGCTCCTGACGTGTGTCGCCGGCCATGAGGCGGACGGTGCGGGTCTTGAAGCGGATTCCGAGGATTTCCGCGATCTGCTGGAAATCCTCATAGACGGAATCGTACCAGTCATAGTCGAAGCCGCCTTCACGATACCAGGCGCGGGCCTTGTCCTTTGCGGCATCGGAAAGCTCGTCGAGCCGATAGACCGTGGTTTCGATGATCTCAGGCATCCGGATCACCTCCATCCAGCACCTCGGCAAGCCAGCCGTCGGTATAGGTCCAGGCGAAGGTTTCCCCGGTGGCGAGATCGAGCACATGAGCGCCGCCGCCGAAGCCGTTGACGCGCGGCTTCGAGCAGGTGGTGGCATACTGAAACCCCCAGCGGCCGGTCAGTCCGAATTCGGCGGCGCAACGCTTCACAAACTGAATCAGGCGCTCCGGGTCGCCCGTGACGTCATCGCGCATCCAGAGTTTGGTGCCGCCATGCTCGGGCTGGATCGACAGGAGGAATCCGTCGGACCGCGGCTCTTCCGAAGCGCCTTCCTCGGAAAGTTGATTGTAGAGATCGAGGGCGCGGGAAGCGTTGTCGGGCGTCCCACATCGAGCAGGCAGGAAAAATGGGTGAAGTAGTCGGCCATGTCAGGCTCCTAAACGACAAAGCCCGGCGCGAGGCCGGGCTGATTGAAGGAAGGAAATGGGATCAGGCCGCCTGCGGCAGCCGGAGCAGCTCGGCGGCGGTCTCGCGCCAAAGCGGATCGACCAGGCGCGCTTCCAGCAAGGCCGCTCCGAATCGCAGGGCGCGGGCCGACGCATGATCGCCCCGGACGGAGGCTGCGAAGGCCACGCCGCGCTGTCGGCTGGCTTCGATAACGATGCGGCGGGCCTCGCCGTCGCTGGCGACCGGCTGCCGCCAGAGGATGATACCGCCGCGGATTTCGCCGGCGAGAACCAGGCCGAGCGCGCTGTCCTGAATGACGATCAGGCGCGGCTCGAAGTGCAATGCGGTGTCGTCGCCCGGTCCGAGATCGCCGCGCGAAACGCGGAGCGCAGCAAGAGCGAAGGCGTCTTCCGGCGAAGCAGCCTCGCCAAGCGAGACGCTGCGGTCCCGATAATCGGCATCGGCGGCTCCGGCATAGCTGACGGTGCCGAGGCAGGAGATGCGCAGCGGCAGCTTCTGCGCCCGCCGAAATCCGGGCAGCACCCGGTCGGCGAGAACCTGCCCGATCGGGGCGAAGGTGGATTGGCTGGCATAGGTCATCGGGATCACTCCGCGACGGGCGCCGAGAGCCTTTCTCTCCGCATCCAACCCGTCACGGCCAAAGCCCCGACCTCTTCCTCTCTTGCCGAAGGCGTCCGCCTCGGTGCCGTTTCCGACGATGGGCCGACCATCGCAAGGCGGAGGGCCCGGACGCCTCTTGAGCGTTCCGGGCCGTCGGGAATGAGGCGCTTGCGCACCTCAGCTCCATGGATCGAGTTCCAGTTTCACCATCTCCTCGTCGCCGTCGAATTCGTCGGCGGGCATGGCGCCGTGGGTTCCGTCTCCGGCCTGGAACACGACGATCGAGACCATCAGCGTGGTGGCGAGGCTGGCGGCGAAGGCGGTGGCATCTGCGTAGGACATGGGTTCCGGCTCCTGTCTCTGGAGGCGGGGGACCATCCCCCGCGCGACAGGCGCCCGAAGTGTCTGAACGGATCTGCAATCACCCTCGCGCGTTCGGGCATGTCCCGAATCCGCGAGGGCGGCACGCTCGCGTAAGCCGACCCCTCGTGGGTTGATTGACTAGGAGACGGCTCAGACCAAGGTCAGCGAATGGAAGCGGGGGTGGTGTTCTGCCTTTGACAGGATGCCGAAATCCCATCGCAGGTGCCGCGCCGCGCCAGCCCCCCTTCATGCCGGTCTCAACCGGATCGACGTGTTCCAGGCCGGAGACGGAATTCATCTCCACATGGTTGCGCAAGGATGGCGGATGCTGGTGAACTGAAACTCGACCGGAATGACGGTCAGCTCCAATGCCCCTCGGCGATCTCGCAGACGATCAGGGCGCGGGCCTTCAGCAGCAGGTCATGGCCACAGGTATCGATATGGCCATTGAACCGAGCGCGCGCACCGCACCGCCTCCAGTCGGCATAGTAGCAATATTCGCGGGCATCGAGGCGGAAGGCCCACAAATCCTCGGCCCAATGCGGCTTGGGCTCGACGACGACGGTGATGCCGTCGCGCGTCTCCTCCCAGGGCAGCGACCGCTCGGCCGGGGGATTTTCGCGGTCGGCCCGAAAGATGAAGTCGGTGTCGATGTGGTCAGCCATGACGACCTCCATAAAAAATGCCCGGCGCTATGGCCGGGCGAGTTGAAAAACGATACGGAGCGGCCTGCGCCGCCCCGTATGCGGTCATTCCGCAGCGACGAGGTGCTGCCGGTCTTCCTCTTCTTCAGCCGCTGCTTCCTCGTCGTCACCGTCGCCGGCGAGGAAGTCGGGCAAAGCCTCGACCTCGCCATCGGTGTCGGCGGCCGCATCACCATCGAGATCGACCAGGCGCAGCGGTTCGGGCAGCCAGCCGGTATCGGCCAGCAGGCGCTCGGCCTCCTTAGCCATGTCGCCCTTTTTCAGATGGTCGATAAGCTGCGCCGCCCGTTCACCCGCGCCCTCACGCACCGCAGCGAGGATCTGGGTCTTGGTCACTCGACCGAAATAGTTCTCGACGGTCGGCCGCCATCCCGCATCGAGCACCATGTCCAGGCCGGTGGCACGGGCAATCCGGTCGGCTCCGGCGAGACGACGGTCGAGCCCATGCTGCGAGATGCCGGAGGCGCTATGGATATTCGGACGCTCGTAGAGCGCGTTGATACCATAGCTGACGCAATGGGCGAGAAGCGCCATGCGGCTCGCATCGTCGAGTGCCGCGATCCAGTCCCAGATCGCTGCCTCGTCGGACGGGAGGTCCGACTTCCAGGCGTTATTGCGCTCGCGGATCGCTTTTGCGGACGGGCTGTCACCGAGATCGGTGCCCTGGGTCCAGGAGAGCTTCTGACGGACGAAGACCTCAAGGCATCCGTCCGGAGCGGAATAGTGATAGCGCTGCATCACCATCCGATGCAGGAGCGCCGTCATCGCGACATGCGGATTATTGGCGAGCGCGTCCTGCAAGGCGAGCGTGCGATAAGCCGTAAGCTCGACGACGAGGCGCTCGGGGAGCGGTTTGACGCCCTCCTCCTCCTCATCGGTCTCGACCGGCTGACCGCCGATGGTAATGACAGCGCGCTGGACATTACCGCCGTCGCCTGCCCCGGCCGCGGCCGTCACGGTATCACTTTCCTCACCGTCGATCTCGACAACGGGCTCGTCTTCGGGACGGACATAGCCGCGATCGACCACAAGTGCGCCGCTACGGTCGATGCTGATGAAGGCGCCGGCATGTGCCATCTCGGCGGGATCATAGACGACCGGCCGCTTTTCGAAGTCGGCTAGGCCCAACTCGATCTCGGCCAAGCGCTGATCGATCTCATCGGGCAGCTCGTCGTGGTCGGCATACTCGTTTTCGAGGCGTTCCTGCTCCTCGCGCAATGCATCCCGGACCGCACGCTCCTCGTCGGTAAGGTCGACGAAGCTGCCGGTGATGGCGCGAAGCCCGTTGTCGTAGCCATAGGGCAGATTGACCTCGACGGAGACCCACTTCCAGCCTTCGGCCGCCACCTCGTCGGCAATCGCCTTCAGCTTCTCGGAGACCAGGCGATCGAGGAGCGCGACGTCCTCCAGCCAGCCGCCGTCATTGTCGGAGAAGAGGTCGCGCAGCATGACGCCGCCGGCCTCCTCATAGGCATCAATGCCGACGAAGCACGCGCGCTTGTCGGTGGAGGGCACCGTCGTCTGGGTGAGATACTGGCGGACCTGCCAGGGTTGGACATTGTATGCGTTCTGGACAGTCTCCCAAACCTGCTCCTGGCGCGCGTGATCGGGATTGACGGTGAACGCCTCCAGCATCGCCAGCGACATGCCGTTGCGGGCGTAGATTTCCAGAAGAGCCGGCGAAACCGAAGCCAAGCGCATGCGCTGCGTGATGTAGCGCGGCGTCGTGCGATAAGCGTCGGCAATCTCCTCCTTCGTCATGCCCTCGTCGAACATGCGCTTGAATGCCCGAAACTGGTCGAGCGGATGAAGGGCAAGACGCCACATATTTTCTGCGAGCGAGTCGTCGACCGCGGAGGTTTTGGCGTTCGCCTTCTTGACGAGGCAAGGGACGAGGCCGTCCTCGGGGAAGCGCCCGGCCGCGACAAGGCGCGCGATCGCCCGGTGGCGGCGGCCACCGGCCGGGGTCTCGAAATCGCCGGTCTCGTTGCCGTCGGCATCGAGGATGGCGCGGACATTGAGGCCCTGCACGATGTCCTCACGCCGGTCGATATCGTGGGTCAGATCATCGAGGCCGGCTTCGACGTCGGTTTCGCGGACATTATCCTTCGACAGGTGGATGCGGTTGAATGGAATATCGCGAGAACGCGAAAATTCGATCATCGCGACAGCAGACTTCTTCGACTTCCTGGCAACTTTGGCCATGGTGGTTTCTCCGCGACGGGCGGCCGAGACCCTCTCTCGACCTTCCAACCCGTCACGAAATCCCCTTCCCTCCTCTCCCTCTCGACCGGGCCGCAGGCGCGACGCTACCCGTCGACGCGCTGCGGTCGCTCCGCATTCCCCCGCTATTTCCGGCGCAGCGTTAGGTATCAGCTCGTCGGGTGCTTGGAAGATTTGGTTTGTTTTCGTTTTGGTTTTGCCAGGCGCAATGATGGCGTTATTTTCTGCCGATCGGATCGATCTCGCGGATGAGATCAATGAGCAAACGCAATGCGGTCGGCACCTGTCGGCGTCCGGAATAATAGGCGTGAAAGCCGCTGCCCATGGATGCCCAATCTTCAAGTACGATTCGTAGAGCGCCGCTTTCGAGATGTGGGCGAAGAACCGGCTCCGCTCCATAGATGATACCGACGTCATTAAGGCCGAAGCCGACCGCGGCATGAGTTTCGTCGACCGTAACCGGACCGGGAGCCGCGATCTCAGCCTTTTCTTCGCCCCGCTCGAATTCCCAGTGGTAGATCCGGTCATTGCCCAAGCGGATGCGAATACAGCGATGTTCTTGCAGTTCCTGTGGCGTCTGGGGTAACCCAAACCGCTCCAGATAGGCTGGCGAGGCCGCAGCGATCCAGCGAATGTCCGACGAAAGCCGCTGCGCGATCATATCCTCCGGCACGGTTCCGCCGTAGCGGATGCCAGCATCAAAGCCGCCAGCGATCACATCGACCATCTTGTTGTTCACGCTGACGTCAACCTCGACCTCGGGATAGTGCTGCACGAAGATCGGCATGACCGGTTCGAGCAGGAGGGGCACCGCATCTCCAAGGACATTGATCCGCACCCGGCCGGCCGGCGCATCGCGGAACCTGTTGAGGTTTTCGGCGGCTTGGCTCACGGCCTCCAGCGGCTCCTCGATCGACGCTCGGAGTTCTTCACCAGCCGCCGTGAGAGTTACGCTCCGTGTGGTCCTGTTCAACAATCGCACGCCACGGCGCTCCTCCAACCCCCTTATGGCATGGCTCAAGGCCGAGGCCGTTACGCCCATTTCCAGTGCAGCAAGACGAAAATTCCCATGCCTCGCAATGGCGAGGAAATAGGCGAAATCGGCCAGATCGACCCGACTCAGCTTCATGAAGCCTCCTGGTTATTACTGAGCATTGCTCATCAGTTCATTGCGCGCAAGGACGCTAATCCAAGCCGGACTGATCAACTAAGTTTGCTTCATGCTGTTCGCTGATGTGGAGCCGCCCGGTCGAAAGTAGGGTCATTGGCCGCCGTCTTCGAAGACGAAGCACTCACAAACAGAACGAAAGGCTGGAAAAATGATCCTGGAGGAAACATTCACTCTCGCCAACGGCGTGAAGATTCCGAAACTTGGTCTTGGCACCTGGAGAATACCGGATGCCGACGCTGAACGGGCCGTGCAAGAAGCGATCGCGATCGGCTACCGCCACATCGACACCGCGCAGGCTTATGAGAACGAGCGCGGCGTGGGCAATGGTCTCCGCGCAAGCGCCGTTCCCCGCAGTGAGATTTTCGTGACCACAAAGCTCGCGGCCGAATGCAAGACCTATGGAGAGGCCAGGCAACTGATCGACCGATCGCTCCAGACTCTCGGCCTGGATCACATCGATCTGATGCTGATCCACAGCCCGCAGCCATGGGCGGAATTCAGAGAGGGCGAGCACTTCTTCGAGGGCAATCTCGAAGCTTGGCTTGCACTCGAACAGGCTTACGTCGCATGCAAGCTTCGAGCGATCGGTGTGTCCAATTTCGAGCGCGTGGACCTAGACAACCTCATCGACAACGGCAGCGTCAAGCCGATGGTCAATCAGGTTCTCGTCCATGTGGGGAACACGCCGTTCGACCTGATCGATTACAGCCGGTCGAAAGGTATCCTGGTCGAGGCTTATTCGCCCGTGGCCCATGGCGCGCTGCTGACCAACGAGACCGTCGGCGCAATCGCCGAGAAGTATGGCGTCAGCATCGCGCGGCTCTGCATCCGGTATTGCCTTGAACTCGGCCTGCTCCCGCTGCCGAAGACCGCCAATGCCGCGCATATGAAGAGCAACGTTGCCTTGGACTTCTCGATCTCTGACGCTGACATCGAGACCCTCAAGCAAGTGGATGAAACGGATTACGGGGCCGCAAGCGCTTTCCCGGTCCTCGGGAAGAAGCGGCGCACCGACAATGCTGGAAAGGAGAACTGATTCATGAACCCGACTTACGATTTCAAAGGCCAGGTCGCGCTCGTTACCGGGGCGGCAAAGGGCATGGGTCTCGCAACAGCCAGGGCTTTCGCCCACAATGGAGCGTCCGTCGTGCTGGCCGATCTGGACGGCGATCTTGCCGAGCAGGAAGCCCACCGCATCGTCAGCGAGGGCGGGAGCGCGATCGCCGTCGCTTGCGACGTTGCCGATGAGGCGCAGGTGGCGGCGGCGGTCGATCTGGCGGTGAGCCAATTCGGGCGTCTCGATATGGCGTTCAACAATGCGGGCATCCAAGTCCCGCCGTCCGACGCCGCGGACGAGCCCCTCAGCAGCTTCGAGCGCGTCACGGCCGTCAATCAGCGCGGCGTTTGGGCGTGCATGAAGCACGAACTGCGGATCATGCGAGAGCAAGGTTCTGGCGCGATCGTAAACTGCTCGTCCTTGGGTGGGCTAGTCGGGCTGCCAGGACGCGCCGCCTATCACGGCACCAAGCACGCCGTCATCGGAATGACTAAGAGCGCCGGGGTTGAATATGCCCCCCGCGGCATCCGCATCAATGCAGTCTGCCCTGGGGTGATCGACACGCCCATGGTGCAGGACATGCTCCAAGGCCAATCGGATGCAATGGCCGAGATCATGAAGGAGCAGCCAATCGGCCGTCTGGGGCGGGCGGAAGAAGTTGCCGCGGCGGTCCTATGGCTATGCAGTCCGGCAGCAAGCTTCGTAGTCGGGGTCGCCCTGCCAGTGGACGGTGGCTTCACCACGCACTGATGGTCCTCGATCGGCCTGATACCAACGGCTGAACAACATCTGAGCAGTTTGAGGCTGCCGCACGCGGTCCTCAAACATTCGGCCTCCCATGACGATACGCTGGACCGTGACGGGCCGCGTCTCGGTCGCCTGCGCCAAGCGCTCGATCAGCGCCAGTTCGGCATCCGAGCACGCGCCGCGCACCTCGATTTCGAGCCGCTCGGCGGCGTCGGCGTGATGGCTCGCGGCGATGTGGACATTGCCGCCCGTTTCGACCGGGCGCAGCCGCGACCGGAGAAACAGGATGCCGGAGCCGAGATTGCCGCAGTAAAGCAACTCGTCCACGTCCGGCGCGCTCGGGCCGATGCCGGCCTTGCGGCCGCCGATCCGGCGGAAGGCTTCGCCGAAGGTCGACGGATCGCGGGTGATCCGCGCAGTCCGCTCGGGATGGAACTGCCAACGCGGGCGCCAGGGATCGAGCTTTCCAACCGCGATCTGGTGGAGGAAATCGGCGAAGCTCGCCGGGTCGGCCGGATAAGGGCAGGTCCGCCAGATCTCGCGGACACGGGCGCGCAGCCTGTCGGGCAGCGCGAAGAGCCGGGCCCGACCCTTCCGCCACCACGCGGCCCGCTGGCCGCGACGTTCGCGTTCGGCCTCGTTCCACCAGACGGCGCGGCGGGCCATTTCCTCGTCGACGTCGTGCTGGCCGGCGGCGATCTCGTCGGCGAAGAGCGGCAACGCCTCGCGTTCGAGGCGCTGCTTGCGGAGAAACGCCGCACGCTTGCGCGACGTGTCACCATAGGGTTCGGGTCTATGCCAACGGCGGAAGCGCATCAGATGCCCTCCCGCCGCGCACGCGCCGCGGCATAGATGATCCGTTCGGCGCGGCGAATGCTGCCGGTTTCCCGGGCAGCCTCGGCCCAGACCGAAATCGGAAGGTCGCCGGAAAAGAGAATGTCGCGCTCGATGCCGAGTCCGAAAGGCAGGCGCACCGAGGCGATCTCCTCGAGCGAGAAATAGCCAAGTTCCGGCTCGCCGAGATCGGCCAGGCCAAAGAGGATGTCGCCGTCGGCATCGAGTTCGGTCGCCAGCCAGACGCCGGCGCCGAGCGGGTTGAAGAATTTGACGACCGGCACATGATCGGTATCGCGCTGGCGGCCATTGGCGAGTAGCTGCGCACGCAGCTCGTCCGTCAGGAGGATCATGCGGCCCTCCTGTCGATAGCGGTCTCGGGCGTGGCAGGCCGCTGCTCGTCTTCCGGCAGGAAGGACAGCAGCCAGTCGGCCGCTTTGCTCGCCTGCGAAGCCGCCCGCACAATGGCGCGGGAATCCTCGCGCATGACCTCCAGCCAACTGCCGATGTAATCGGCGTGGCGCACCGTCGGCACGATGCCGAGAGCGGCGCAGCTAAAGGCCGAAATCTGCTCGGCGATCAGCTCTTCGAAGGCGTATTTCTTTGAGCCGAACGAGCCGGTCAGGTCACGGTTCAGCCGGCTGTGATGGCCGCTGGCGTGACCGAGTTCATGCAGCGCCGTCCGGTGCCAGTTGATCGGCTCGAAATACGCCTGGGGCGGCGGGACCATCACATAGTCCTGGGATGGGACGTAGAAGGCCCGGTTGCCGCCGATGCGGAAATCGACGCCGGTCTCCTTGATGAGCGCCTCGACCCTCGGCTTTGTCAGGCCGGGCGGTGGCGGCGGCGCGACGGTGGCGATGTCGTCGGGCAGCCCGTCGCATTGCGCCACATTGAAGACTGTGAAGCGCTTCAGGAAAGGGATGGTATGTGCTTCCTCGCCGGTCTCGCGGGCGCGGCGCTTTTCGTCTTCCGGCGTGAATCGGTCGGCATAGATGACCGTGGTGCCACGCTCGCCCTTGCGGACATGGCCGCCGAGCGAAAGCGCCTGCCGGAATGTGAGCCAGCCCTGGCAGGGAAAGCCGTGCTCGATGACAGCGCCCCAGAGGATGAGCACGTTGATGCCGCTGTAGCTGCGGGACGTGGCGGCGTTCTTCGGCAGGCCGAGCGGCGCCTTGGCTGTCGACGTGCCCCAGGGCTGCACCCACGGCACACGACCGGCCTCCAGCTCGGCGATGATTTTGGTGGTGATTTCGTCATAGAGGTTCGTCCGGCCCGAGCCGGTGCGAACGCTGCGATCATGTCTGGACATCGCGGTTCTCCGCGACGGGCGCCGGAAGACTCTCCTCCGGCCCTCAACCCGTCACGGCAAAACCCGTCCGCACTCTCACTCTATAGGGGGCGTTGCGGGTCTCCCCGCAGAAAGGGGCGTGCCAGCAACGCAGTGCCAGCCAGGGGGAAGGCTTTCCCCCTCAAACCGACGGTCGCAGAATCGCAAATACATAAAGACGGGATTCAGGATTTCCTGATGCCAATGCAGTCCGTTTGGTCGCGCGGTGACGAAGGCATGGTGCGAGCCAGCCGGCGAGACCACGCCGGCATTACAGTTGATCGCCCGCCGCCTGGGTGAACCGCTTCCGATAGTGCGGTTCGAAGACAGACTCCAAAGCCTCGCGAAAATGCTCTCGCAACGCTTCCGTATCGGCAGCTCCGAGCCCAACGGTTTTCCAGTCTTTCCGCTCGAAGGCGCTCGCGTCGATGGAAAAGTCGGCGCTAACGTCACGTCGTCCCAAGACGTCGTGGGCATAAATGAACTCAAGAGGAATCCCAGGTGGCGGTGCTGCGGCGAAAACCCCGCCGACCTTCAATATGCCGAGGATCTCAACATAGGCGATAAGCTCGCCCGTGGAGGGAATGGACCTTACGATGATCTTGTGACCGATAGGCACATCGGGGCCTTGCAGGCCCGGTAGTCCTTCGATCAGGTAGCGGAAAGTGCCGCCTCGGGACTGCATCCTTTTGATCACCTGTGAAAGCTGTTGCTGATCCATGAAGGCCCGGCCGGTTTTCGCGATCAGGAAAAGCCAGATCACCGTGATAATTCCGCCAAAAACAGCTTTGGGGCTGAAATCCAGACCGACCTTGAGCAAGTCGCCGTCCTCGATGCCAACTGTTCGGGCGTGTTGTTCGGCAACCTTTGGATCGAGTTGCGGGAATTGCTTCGCCGCGCGTTGAAGCAATTGCCGAAAGGTCTTCATATCGCCTGCGCCGATCTGGACCTTATGGCCGTCCTCGATCGCAGCGACATCGTAGAGGACATCTACTCGTGTCAGCGAGCCGTCCCGATCGACTCGTATCACCTTGCCATCGCGGGTTTCGAGCCTCTTCGGTGGGTTCTGGCCACGGTCCCTTGGAATATCGAGAAGCGTTGGCCAATCGCCGAAAGCCTTGACCAGCGCGTTGTCGGCCAGATCGTCCAACGTCGTGTTGCAGGTCCGGCAGAGAATCCCTTTCGGTTTCAGCCGACCGCCCAAGGCGTTCGGGATGATGTGGGCTTCTGAGTCGTTGGCGGCGGTTAGGTCTGAACCGCACAAGCGGCACTTGGGTGTCGGCGTAGAATTGCTGCTGTCAAATGGGAGCATCAAGATTCACCGCACTGTTGGCGACTTTTGCCGCCGCGCAACGCCAGGTGCCGGGACGTTCAGGCTGCTAACATCTCCGAGGCTTTGCAGTCGAAGTGCGGGACGTGCTGGAAGTTTCACCGTCAGCTCTAGCTTGCCGCCGATGGCCTCGACATAACCACGCAAGGTGGACAGATACATATCCGCCTGCTTCTCGATCTTCGAGACGGACGGCTGCTTAACGTTGAGGGCCATTGCGATGTCTTCCTGCGCCTTGCCCGTAATCTGGCGAAGCTCGCGCAGGCCCTCGACCTCGTGCTTCAGCTCCTGATACCGCGCTTCGATGGTTTCCTGTTCGTCTAGGGGAAGCGTGGCAATCATGCCGTTAAGGCTCCGTGCCATCTCAATGTCCCTTCTTAGCGGGTTTTAGGCTTTCCAGATGTTCAGAAAACCGGAGATCCGCTTTCGCGATGAGCTGCCGGTAGAAGCGCTTCTGGCTCCCGCGGGGCTTATCGCCCGCTACGAGCACAATGGCTCGCCGTTCAATGTCAAAGGTGAAAGATACATAATCCCATTTTATCATAAATAGCCTCAAAGCTATGTCGGATCAACGAAAAGGACATGCGACCCAAGCGTAGCGATCATCCAACGCTAAGTGCCACCCGATCAGTTGACACATTCTCGGACAGACTTTCAGGTCGTAAATGCGGGTCTCGGTCCCGGCCAATCGGGATCAGTTTCCATCTGGCTTGCGAGATCGGCTGCCGCAATCCGCCTCAGACTGGACGCTGCAATGAATTGGACACCGAGTGCCAACCTGACTACCGAAAGCCGTTTCAAGCCAGCGGGCTCATATCGGCTGGCAACATAAGGCGGCAGGCTCGACACCACCGCTTGGACCCGCGCGTCGTCGCGGTGCGGCCGTGCTGTAGCCATACGCTGGGCGAGCACAGCCAAGTTATGACCGTCCTTGCCTTTTCGGAAAGAGTCGGGATCAACACCATCCCAAACCAGTGCTGCCTTCATGGATAACTCTGCCGCCATGCAGATTGGCTGGACCACCGAGTCGTGGCTGAACGCGGTAGGTAATGTGTTCGCCACGTCTTCGAGATTCGATCCCGCCATCCGCCAAAGCGTCACCGCATCAGCATTGCGTTGCTCAACCTCGTTGAGACCCATTGTGAAATCGTGAATGTCAGCGCCGGCAAGGGCGACGTCAGCGGCGATTGACCGATCCCGGCGGCACCAATTCCACCATTCTTCGGCATTCTCGAAACCCGTCATCTGCCAAGATTGGAGGGAATTTTGACCGAACAGGACGGGAAAAACGGCCTTTCGCACCTGATCAACCGAAGCCACCAATCCGATGCCGGTGCCGGGCCAACTCGTCTCAACTTCCGGCATCATGGCCGCATAAGCATCCATGATGCGTTTGACCTCGGGATTGCCGCCCACACCCATCACGAAACTGGAGCCGAGCAACTCCATCGCGGCCCGGAACGGCCTCTGGTGGATGGGAACGCCTTCCTCGGCATATTTCAGGTCCAATCGGCGCAGATCGTCCGCTGTCCATCTACTCATTCGCATCTCCTATTGCCCGTTGGCTAAGCGCCGGAGGAAGGTTCGCGCGGTAACGAGCACGACGTGGAGACGGAAAGTGCTGTGATCCTCGTCCGAAAGACCGGGGTGCGATCCCTCGGTGTGCAGCATCTTGAAAAGGCCATTGACGTAGTTCTTGCCGTCTCCGGTCCATTCATTGCGGCTTGTCGATAGGAAGCCGATTTCCGCCAGCAACGCCCGGCGATTTTCGGCGTGGGGCCTTTTCGCTGCATCTTCCGGGCGGACGTTGCGGGCAATGTCGTCGAACAGGCTTTCAAGGAACGTGCGAAGCTGTCCGTTGCACGCAGCCCAATCGCCGCGGGTGTGCGCCTCGATCGCTTGATCGAGATGACCGAGTGGGGTCATGAAAGCGAAAGACTTTAGAAGCCGATGTACTTCATCGTCGGTTTCGGGAAGCTGGATTTCCCCCGGCAGCGCGGCTCGGAGGGATGGGTTCCGACCATTGTCGTCCCAGACCAATACAAAGGCATCGCGGGCAAGCCCACGGGCAAACGCTGTCTGCAATGGATGAAGCGCGTCAGGTTGTGCCAGCAGTGCCGCTTGGCGCACGACGGCTTCGCCGAGTGTCATGCGGCCATCGAGCGTGTCGAGGACTGCATCGGCGCGCTGGACGACAATGCGTCCAAGCAGATCGCATTTTTTCGCGACGCTGATGCCGGTATTCGACGAAATCTCATCCTCAAGCCCGAGACGAAGTACGACCTGATTAAAGCGCGCCTGGCTGTGCTGTTCGAGCAATTCCACCGCAGCAATCAGGGTCGGACGGGTGAAGGGAGTTGATCGCATGGGCGGGCCTACTCAAACCGCAGGCCGAATAGCCCCCCGGTGTCCGTCGCGTCGGTCAGCTTTGTGTCCATGACATAGGAGCGGATATCGAAGCCGGCCTTGAACCCTTCACGCGGCAGCGCGTCCGAGTTCATTGTGACAATGTACTGAAACCCGGCTGCCTCAGCCCGTTCGGCGCCGAGTTGCAACGCCTTAGCAACCTGCCTTTCGTCCACCCCATCGAATAGATGGCTGTCATGGACCAGAAAGCCGGGACCACGACCATTCTTCAGGCTAATTTCGGTCAACATGAGATCGAAGCAGAATATCTGCATGTTGGTGATGCCCTTGCTTCGCTGTCCGTCGATATGGACCTCGAATTGGGGGCCGCTTCCGGTCTCGGCAATCGTTAGGCTGCCCGCCTTTTCGTAAAGGGACTCCGAGAGCGACTCGAAAATAAGGATAGCCTCGCGGATGATGTCGGTCCGCTCGTGGATGTCGTCACGTAGCGCCTTGGTTAGGTTGGCCCGTTCGATGTCGAGTTCAGCCTTGGTGCTTTCGATCCGCTCAGCGGTCTCGAGCCGCTGGCGAAGCCCCTCGACCTCGGCCTCGGCCCGGCCAGCTTCTTCGCGCAGCGATGTATAATGTTCGAGTGCTCCACCGGAGCGCAGCACACCCATTATCTGACGACGCCGCCGGTCGCGCTCGACTGTGCGCTGATCGCGTTCAGCGATGCGAGCCTCTGCCGAGGCGATCTCGGCGGTCAAGTGCGCGCGCCGGTTCTCGATGATAGTTCGGTGGAAGCGCTCCACCTCGTCAAAACGCCGCCGCACCATGTCGGGCAGGACGACGCCGGCCTCCGCATAGAGTTTCGTAACGTCACCCAAGTCGGGTGCATCCTCATCGACCAGCGACGCGCGAAGCTGTTGCAGGAGATCGCCATCGACCACATTCTCGACGTTCATCCCGTCAATTTCGCGGGTAATTTCGTTCGCCTCACGCTCCAGAGCTTTGTATTCTGGCACAACCTCGAACGTTTCAAGCTGCCGGCGAAGCCGCACGGCACGAGCCTCCGCGACAGTCAGCTTCGTTCTGAGCTCGGCCGCCTTGCCGAAGAACCGGCCAAGATCGCCGCTGCGGGCGGCCTTACGCAGTTCCTGAGCGACCTTCTCCTGCGCGCGCAGTTCCTGAAAGCGGCCGGGAATGCTCCAGTCGAGGCCAAGCAGATAGCAGATCGAGACTTGCTGATCCCATGCCTGTTGCATCCCCGAATGTTGCATTGGCTGCTGAAAGCCGCCGCTGTTCTGACGACGGACGAAATAGGAGAAGAGCGAGCGGAATGACGGCTGGAAACGCTCGGCTTCGTCCCCCGCCGAAATGGGCAGGCCGAACCAGAGCTGGCCGAGGTTGGCTTTCCAGTTCTCGTTCGACAACTCGAACAGGCCGGCGCGCGTGTCGAACTGCGGCGGGATCGGCCAGTTCTCGACGGCGCCATTGACAAAGACCCGACTCGGCTTGGCGCCGCTACGGGCCGCCGAGATGGTTTCTTTCGCTATGTCGACGGAGACGTCAAAGGTCCACGCCGTCAGCGCATCAGAGCGGAATATGCTATCCTTGCGCGCGTCGGCGCCAAACAGGAAATGGATCAGCTCGATGAAACTGGTCTTGCCCGCACCATTCCTCGACTGGCGATCGTTTGCGCCCTCGCTCTTGTCGGCCAGCAGGATGTTCAAACCCGGCTTGAAGGTCAGTGTCTTGAAGGACGCGAGGTCGCTGCCGAAACGGCGGATCATGGTTGAACCCTCCGCACCAGGCCGCGATCGAAGTCAACCGCACCAATCGTGAAGAGCAGATCGAGCGAGAGAATGAACCATTGATAGTCAATTGGAGCGTTGGGAGCATGAAGCGAACGGCGTCCGCGCATCTCGTCCCACAGCCGCGACATGGTCATCGGCCGCTTTAAAATATCGAGAACCTCTGCGCCGACGCCGATGAGCGCGCGATCAGGACGGACATGCTTTGTCGGGAGGATCATGACGCCTCCACGGAAATGATGGCCGGATCTTCGAAGATGTCGCAGCTATCGAAGAAATAGGCGAGGACTGCCAGTGCTGCTCCCTGGCGTTTCGGCTCGCCGTTGAAACCTGCATAATCTTGAAGGTGCTTGAAGATCGTATCGGCCGGAAGATCGAGAGCTTTCAGCTCGGCATATCGCAGTCGGAAAGCCTCGGCGATGCGCTCGCCGAGATCAGGACGGGGAATCTTCTGGAAGAACGTATCAACGAGCGCCGACTTCCGTCGACCAATGCGCAGAAACAGGCCCGATTCGTCAGAAAGAGCGTTTTTTTCCAACTTTTCCGGCGACGGCGGTGTTAGGGGCGGATCGCTCGGATTTGGCTCTTGGCGCTGGAGCGCCTCGATGATCGGCACTAGATCGGACATGACCAACCGATCAACGATTGCGATCGAGGCCGCTGGGCCAAAGAGGGCCTGAAGCCCGGTCAGATTGAGTTTCATGGTGAGATCTAGCAGTTCCGGTTCGGACCATGTTGCGATTTGAAGCGGCGCATGGGCCCGACGAAGCCCGTCGAGATGCTGAACCGCGTTTGGCGGAAGTCCGCGTCCATCGTTATGGACGAACACCCATTCCTGCATGTTACCGCCCCAATGCGCACGCGCGCCGTGGAAGTCAGCATCGACCTTGGCGATAAGGTCGACCTCCTTCATGGCGTCGGGCGCATAGCACTGGAACACGGAACCTGAACTGATCCGGCGACCATCGCATTTCAGATCTCCATGGCGTCCATAGGGACGCACTTCCTCGAAGTCGGGACCGAAGGCATACCCTGCAAGCCGCACGAACCAATCCTGAAAGGCTGCACCCTTCAGTTTGTGGAACGCCAGTTGAAATCGGTCGACGTAAATGGACCGTTGCAGCTCATCCATGACGCCGCCTCGGCGACGGCGCGTCGCTCTTCTTTCGCACCGACTCGGCACGGACTGGCGTAAGTTCGCCCAGATGATGAATCTTCAGTGCAGGTCGCTCGGGCATCTTAACAGTCAGTTCCAATTCGCCACCGACAGCTTCCACGTAGTTTCGCAAGGTCGAAAGATGCATGTCGGTCTGCTTCTCGATCTTGGAGACGGATGGCTGAGTGATATTCAAAGCGGAAGCAATATCCGCCTGCGCTTTGCCTGCGATCTGACGAAGTTCGCGCAAACCCTCTATCTCTCGCGTCATATCCTGCTGAGGCGCATCTATGACGGCCTGGTGGTCATGAGGAAGGAGAGCAACGATATGGTCGGTGCTTCTACCCATCTTGCTGCCCTTCCTTGATGAGTGTTGGCGTGATTACGTCGCTGCCAAAAGACAGGTTAGCCAATGTCGTGATTCCACCGACAATGAATCTCCGCCTGTATAGCTTTAAGGCTATGTTTGGTCAACGAAAAGGACGCGAGGGGCCTCCGGCGAGGCTGCCGTCGATCGGCGGCAGGTGCCTGGGCAACGCCCGAAGGCCAAGTGAAGGTAGCGTGGACCGCGTGCCGGGGTGAAGACGGTGGGACGCATGTCCGGTTTCGCTGGCGAGAGTATTGCGCCAAGACCATCAATGCCGATCCTACCCGCAAGGGTTCCGGCTCGCGCGTTTTCCGGCTCGCGCGTTGTGGAGGATGTAATCAGCCTGTCCCTGGACGGACGGTCCGAATTGACCCTGCATTTCGACGGTGCCGAGTTCGTTGCAGAGTTCAAGGTGCAACCTTAGGCCGAGCGCGCTTTCCCAATTGGACATCAGCCACGTCTCGAAGCGCAACGTAATGCCGTCGCTAAGGCCGACGCCGCCGCCTCATATCGAGCGCGGCATTAATGTGCTGGCCGCGCTCGATATGAGGCGTGAGAAGCTGCGCAGCGAAGACGCAGGTCTCTTGAACAGCCAAACGCCTGAACTAAATAATGTTTTGCTGGTCGCCCATTCCGGGGACCGGCATGCCGAGCGGATGCAACAGCGTCCGGCGGCACGAGAACTTGTACCCATGTTGCTCAATGGAGGATGTGGCTATGAGACCCACTTTCGACTTTTCTCCCCTGTTCAGGTCGAGCGTCGGCTTCGACCGGATGCTGAACGCGCTCGAAGCTGCGAGCCGCGTCGAGAGCATCGACAACTGGCCTCCCTATGACATCGCCAAACTTGGCGAGGACGACTACCGCATCACCATGGCGGTGGCCGGATTCAGCCAGAAGGATCTGACCATCTCCCAGGAGCAGAACATGCTCATGGTCGCCGGTCAGAAGGCGGACGAAGACAACGTCCAGTATTTGCATCGCGGCATCGCCGGACGTGCCTTCCAGCGCCGCTTCGAACTGGCCGATCACGTCAAGGTTGTTGGCGCCAGCCTCACCGATGGGCTGTTGACGATCGATCTCAAGCGCCAGATTCCCGAAGAGATGAAGCCGCGCCGGATCGAGATCGTCGCTGGTGAGGCGCTGCCAAAGGTCGAGACGCAGCAGATCGAGGCCGAGAAGCAGGCCGCTTAAGGCCGTTTCCCTCAGCGTAGTCCGCGCAGGGCGCCGGGCACTGCCCGGCGCCGAAGGGAAAGCTTTGTCCAACAAACGGAAAGGAGAAAACAAATGAGTGTCCGTGATCTGATTCCCTGGGGTCGCAATAATGGCAATCAGACCCCAAGCCTTTATCGCGATGGCGAGCGCGACCCGTTCCTGTCGCTGCATCGCGAGGTTAACCGCCTGTTCGACGATGTCTTCCGCGGCTTCGGCTCGGGCCTGCCGTCCCTTGGTGGCGTTTCCGCTTTTGGCGGAGACTGGCCAAGCGTCGAGATTTCCGACGGCGAGAAGGAAATCAGAGTGACGGCAGAGGTGCCCGGTCTTGAAGAGAAGGACATCGAAGTTCTGCTCAACGACGGCGTGCTGACGCTGAAGGGCGAGAAGCGTTCCGAAACGGAGGACAAGGACAGGCAATTCTCCGAGCGCTTCTATGGCCGCTTCGAACGCCGCATCCCGCTCGGTTATGAAGTGCAGGAAGACAAGGTCGACGCGCGGTTCAAGAACGGCGTGCTGACCGTGACCCTACCCAAGAGCGAGACGGCGCAGTCACAGGTCAAGCGCATCGCCATCAAGAGCTGACGCATGGCAGCCGCCAGCGGCGGGCCGTTCGGCCGCCGCCGGCGGCATCCTTCGCCACATAAGGGAGGATGAATGATGGAGATTCTCACACACGTACACGAAACGACGAAACCACATATCCCGCGAACCGCGCCTTTGAACGACAATCGGCGCAAGCCCCTTTCAATGGGTCGCTCGGTCTTCCCGGACGACGCGATTGCACGCATCTACAAGCCGTCTCGTTCCGTGACGACCTCGGGCAAGGCGCGCACGAAGGGTTGGCACCTCGTTTTCGAGCGGCGCACCGCGCCCTTCATCGAACCGCTGATGGGCTATACGGGCGGCGACGACACGCTGACCCAGGTCGAGCTCAGCTTCCCAACGCTGAAATCGGCGATCCGTTACGCCGAGCGGCAGGGTCTGACCTATGTTGTTCAGAGGCCCAACGGGCGGCGTGGAAACAGCCTTGGCCGACGCGCCAGCGAGATATCTGCGCCGAACGGCAGCTCCGCGCATGCCTTTTCAGACGCAACGCTCGACCGGCTCGGACTTTCGGGTCTTCAGGCAAGCTACGGTCGCGCCCTCGATGGCGCCGTGAACCGCAACGATCCCTCTGGCCCCGAAAGCTGGGCAACGCCCATGGGCGTGGTCCGTGATCCGGGGCTGACGCTGGATGCCAAACGGTCGATTCTCATGAACTGGGCCTGGACGGAGTACCTGATCGATCAGGCGACCAACGAAGGCATGCCTGAGAACAACCGGCCGCCACGCCTTCACGAGGTCGAGCTGGCGCTGCTCGCGCTCGAGCGCGAGGCTGCTGCCGACCCGAATAATGCAGGCGCACAAAAAGCTGCATGAGGTGCGATGATGGACCCGCATATTGTCTTCGATTGCGAGAAGGTTCTGCCCAACAGATTCGCCCTCACACTTGCCGCTGCCGCGCGCAGTCGGGCGCTCAACCGAGGTGCCGAGCCAAGGCTCGACATAGATGACGCCAGCGTCAGCGACCTGGCGCTACACGAGATCGCGGCGGGCGTGTTCACGCGGGAAGAGTTGACACGTCGCTTCCCAGGCAGGACGGAAAGCGTCTTCCGCGCCTCGATCCCGTTCCCCGGCTTCGCGACGATGGCAGCGAAACTGTCGTCGCCGCACCCGCCTCCCGCTCGCGGAAGACGGTTCATTGATGACGCAACCCAATCGACAAGGAGGAATCAACAATGCTGAAATCTCTGTCTGCCGATAGCCGGACGGCCTTCGATGTTGTCAACATCATTGCCGGTCTCGGTCTGCTGCTGTCGCCCTGGTATCTCGGCTACACAGCCGAAGCCTATGCCGCATGGAATGCCTGGATCGTTGGCGCTGCAGTCACGCTGATCGCGGTTGCCGCGCTCTATGCTTTTCACCAGGCTGAGGAATGGATCAACGTCGTGCTCGGTCTGTGGGCTGTAATCGCACCCTGGGTCGTCGGTTTCTCGGCCGTGGTGTCCGCGATGTGGGTCCATGTGATCGCCGGACTAGTCGTCGCGGTCCTCGCAGCGATCAGCCTCTGGTTCACGACAAACCGTCCTCTCTCGACCGCATAACGTCGCAACTGGCCCGGCGCCCAGCCGGGCCAATTTCACGCTGTCCGTCTGACCCGAAAAAGAGAAGAGAAAGTACCCGTCTGGTCAAACGGAGACCACGATCCTGCTCTTAGCAGGAGGATTGCCGTCCGCGCTATGATCCGCGCCGGTCGAGTCGATCACGATGCCGCCCGGAGGAACTGCCGCGGCGATCGGAGCAACGCACTGAAGCCTTCACAGCGCCAGCCGCTCCAGCGCTTTCATGTCGGCGACCGGATCGGCCTCCTGCATGATCAGGCCGGGCATGAGCACCTGCGCCTTGGCGGCAGACATGCCGGGGCCCAGCCCGTGACCTATGCGGCTTGCGCCCCCGCCACAATGCGCCTGCTCCTTTCGCAGCCAAGAATCGAGATGGATTCTTCCCGGTAGAAGGATCCACTTCGATGAGCGGGACTGCCTATGCGCCTTTATGCGATAGCTCGAAGGCCCTTGGCCTTGACCAGATTAAGCAGTTTGAGCGAAGGCCCGTCCGGGCGTTTCTCGCCGCGCTCCCATTTGCTGACAGCATCTTTTCGCACATTCAGATAGTGCGCGAATACGGGCTGCGAGACCTGCTCGCGCTCGCGTAGAGCCCGGATCTCCTCCGGACTGAGAGGTTCGACTGGCGTAAGGCATATGGCATCAAACTCGCGCATCGTCGCCTTCTCGACCAAGCCGGCCCTGTGCAAACCCGCAGCCGTCTTGTGAACGGAAGCGAGGATGCGGCTGTCAGCCTTCCTATTCGTCGCCATCTGTCACCACCTCGACCAATTCACCGGCGTTTTGCGCAATGCGAAGTTCCTCGTCCGAAAACCCGAGCAACACATTCGCCAACTGCCTGAGCGCCTTCAATTCCTTTGCCGACACGTTCGCCTTCTCGCTTTTGGCGAAGCCGTGAACAAAGAAGCTATGCTCTCCGGCCCTGAACACGACAATCGTGCGAAAGCCGCCAGACTTACCGCCCCCGTCCCGTGCAACGCGTTGCTTGTAGACGCCTCCGCCGAGATTGGCGTCGAAGCGGCCGAACATGACCTCCGCTGCCGCCTGGAGCAGCTTGTCGGCCGCGAGACGAGACTTGCGTGCAAACCGGGCAAACTCCTCGTTGCGAATACGGCCATACTGAACGAAGCCCCCCCATATCTATAGTCCTCAGGACTACACTTTTCAAGTGGCAAAGCCGTGAGTACCGTCTGCGCTGCGATGGCACCGATCTGTAGGGATGCGCTGGCGTCGCCTCCCGGCTCTAGGAGATCCGGGGCATTATGCCGCCCGTGGCATGGCGGCGAGTTGCTTCGCGCCTTGCTCGAGCAATTTTTCAATCTCGTCCGATGTCATTCGAACCGCGAGCTTCAGGGCTTCATCAATGTGGACGTAATCCTGTGTGACGTTCTGCGATGCGTGGCCGAGCATGGCGCGAATGGTCAATTCCGAGAAGCCGAGATCCCCGGCCACGCTGCCGAATGTGTGTCGCAGGGTATGGGGTGTCACGCCGCTCAGTCCCGCGAGCTTGCAGACGCGCTCGAGGCAAGAACGAACCGCCGTAAACGGCCCATCCGCCGTCGCGGAGGGAAATACATGCGGGTTGCCCAGAGTGAGCGGTTGCGTCTCGATGACGCGGATTGCCGCTGGACCAATGGCGCGCAATTGCGCGTCGCCCTTGGTATCCGGAAAGGCCACGTAACCGCCTTCCGGATGAACCCACGAGCGGTGCATGGCCTGGGCCTCCTCGCGCCGATAGCCGGACAGCAGGAGCAGCCGAATGACCGCGAGACCCGTCGGATTCTCCCCGTTGCGCTCGGCATAGGCGATCGCCTTGCCGAGGGCGCCGATCTCCGCAACGCTCAGACGGCGATCCTTCTTTTTGCTCGACAGCTTCTTTGCGCCCTTTGTCGGATGCTCCGTGAGGAGGCCCTTATGCTTGGCATGGCCGATGATGGCCTGAAGGGTTCCCACGCACCGTCCGGCTACGCCGGCGCCACCGGTAGCCTGCCCACCACGGCCGCCTGACCGCGGCTTCGCGGTTTTGCCGTTCTTGACGTCAGTCTGCATCTGCTCGACGTCGGCAATCGTCAGATGACGAACAAGGCGCTTTCCCAGGAGCGGCTTGATGTGGGTCTTGATGCGGCTCTCGTCCATATCGAGCGAAGACGTCTTGATGGGACGGTTCTTGCGGCCGAGGATGTTTCCCGCTCGTGCTTCCTTGAGATACCAGTCGCACATTTCCTCGACCGTCATGGCCTTGCGGGCCTGCTGGATTTCGTCAGCCGGGTCCTCGCCTCCCGCGATCTGGCCGAGCTTGATTTTTGCAAGATCTCTCGCCTGTTCAACGGTGAGGACACCATAACGACCAACGTTGATCCGGCGCTTCACACCCTCGGCATTGCGGTATTGCAGGATGAAGGTCTTGAGGCCCGATGGTAGCACGCGCACGCCAAGGCCACGAATATCACTGTCCCAGTGAACGATCTGCTTCTCGGCCGGCGGTGCGAACGCCTCGATGGCCCTCCGTGTCAGTTTGATAGTCGGCATCTCATTCCTCTCGCTGGAGACAAAGATTTCCGGAGGTGTCATTGTCTCCAAAATGTCTCCAGAAAAACGCGTTTCGACGGTTAAGAGAGGATATGGCGGCGTACGATGGCAGTCAATAACTCTTTGTAAATTCGCGTGTTTTCGTATTGTAGCGTGCTGTGGCGAAGGAGCAGTCTAATCTTGCCAAGGTTGGGGTCGAGGGTTCGAATCCCTTCGCCCGCTCCAGTTTTCCGTTAAGTACGGCAACAAAATCCCGGCTTTGTCCGGGATTTTTGCTTTTCAGGCGGTTTTTCATCGTCAAAGTGGGCCCGTGCGGTTGCAGTAGCCGCACAAGTCCAGCCGACCTGAAATCAATCGTCGGCTAAGCCCTTCCCTTGCAGAAATCCGAGAGCACTCAGGTCACCACGTTTTCTTCGTAGGTCTTTTTAACCCCCGGCACACAGAGGCAGGCGGGCACGATGAGCACGGCGATGAGCATCATCGCTATAAACGTGGTGTGCAGCGCCTGTTGAAGGGCCAGCCGAAGCTCCTGCCGATCTATCAACATATCGACGCCATTCAGAAGGTCCCGAAGTTGATCTGACGTAATCGCCTGACCGTGATTGGCGTTGGCGAGCCCGTAGGTCAGCACGGCCCCTAGAATGGCCGCTCCAAGCGTACTGCCCAGATTGCGCGAAAACACGTTCGACGCCGTGGCGCTGCCGCGCTCCGACCAGTTCACGCTATCCTGCGTCAGGATCAGCGCGCCGATGTTGAGCAGGCCCATTCCAAACCCCATGATGAGGGAACCGGCGCCCGCCAGTGTTGCTGGACTGGACGGGTTCAGCATGACGAGCAGAGAAGTCCCGATCGGAATGCAAATGCTTCCGACGATCATGATTGGGCGCAATCCGAACCGCGTGAACTGCCGCGAGGCAATCGTCGCGCCGCACGGCCAGCCAAGCAGCAGCATGGTCAAGGCAAAACCCGCGATCACAGGCGAACGGTCGAGGACCGTCTGCACATACATCGGCAGAAACGTCGTCAGCCCCATGATCGACATGCTGGCCAGGAAAACCGCCAGATTGGAGAATGCGATCGGGCGCTTCAGCCACAAGCCCGGTGCAACCATGGGTTCCTTTGCGCGCCGCTCCTGCCAGATGAAAGCAACCAGTGACAAGCCGAAGAGAACCAATGCCAGAACCGCTTCCGGCGAGACCGCGCTTTCCATGAGTGTAAGCGCGATCATCAGGGATGAAATCGAGACGGCAAAAAGCGCTGCGCCAAGCACATCGACCGATACGGGTTTGGAGCGCTTCTCTTCATGCAGGAAGAGAAGAAAGCCCGAAGCCGCCAGAACGCCGACAGGCACGTTAATCCAGAACACCCAAGCCCAGTTGAGATTGTGAATGATCAAGCTGCCAAGCAACGGTCCGACAACGGCTGACAGCGCCCAGACGCTGGCCAGATAACCCTGAACCTTGCTGCGCTGGGCGCCCGGGAAAAGGTCCGCCACAACAGTCATGGATGCGGGCTGGATCGCCCCTGCCCCAATGCCCTGCAACAGCCGGAAGACAATCATCGAAGGCATCGACCATGCAAAGCCTGCCAGTATCGACGCGATCAGGAACAGGCTGATGCCGAAAATAAGCACGGGCTTGCGGCCGTAGATATCGGCCAATTTTCCAAACACCACGGTCGTCGCCGTCTGGGTCAGAAGGAACGATGAGAAAACCCAGGAATAGAGATTGAGCTGGCCCAATTGCGCAGCGATCTGCGGCATTGCGGTCGATACGATTGTCGCCTCGACTGCAATCATGGCCATGCTTGCCATGATCGCGGCAACAACAAGCCCGCGATGAGAGTGTTTTTCTGTCATGGATTGCCTTCAGACCGGAACGGTCGTCGTTGAGTGGAAGCCTCCTCGCTTCCGCCTCAGTTTCTTAGACCTGCCTGACCGCCATCGCAATAGGTTGCCCGCCCCGATCGGTACACATTCTTGCTACCACCATATTCGTCTTGGGCAGCCTTGTGCACGATGAAACAGCTCTCTGGTCTTTAGCCGAAGCATTTCCAGCAAAAATGCGAAGCGGTTTTGCTTGTGTTAAGCAGCAACCTGTTCGACAAGCGCTTCGCACCTTTGGAACTCTTGGAGAAGAACCATGACAAACAGCACAGCGCCCTTTTTCCTTGAAGACACGGACGAAAGCGAGATTTCCTCCGATGTCGCAGGCGTGGGCAATTTTCTGGTAACCACCCATATTCCGATCCGGGCCGATGGCACAATGGAAACCGGCGATATAATCGCCCAAAGCGAATGCACGCTCAACAGCCTCAAGACTTCACTGGAAAAGGTGGGCAGCAGTCTGGAAAACGTCATTCATTTGACGATCTATCTGACCGATATCAACGAACGCCCCGCCTTCAATGAAGTCTATCTGCGCTTTTTCAAAAAGCCCTTTCCGGTTCGTTGCGCTGTCGGCGTAGCCGGGCTGGCCACGCCGGAGATGCGGGTCGAAGTCACAGCAATGGCGGTACGCAATCAGTAGCCCGGACAGTGAAGTTCACGATAGCGGGGCCTTGAGCAAACGGCCCCGAACTCGCCCTCTTCCGAGCGGCATCCTGCGCAGTTGGCATATAATCATACGCTAATTTCATAATTCGTTTCTTCGAGCCGCCTAGCCGACGCTTGCGCGTTTATGCAATGCTCATGCGTCAGACCAGTGGAGGGGTCGATAAGATGAGAAAAATCATAACAATAATGGGTATCGCAGGTGCCATCTTGGCATCAGGATTCGCAGCTCATGCGGGAGAGACGCTGGATCGCGTCATGGAAAAGAAGGCCATGGTTGTTGCAACCAATGCAGGCTGGCCTCCGCAAAGCTTTCTGGACGATTCCAACCAACTCGTCGGATTCGATGTTGACGTGGCCAACGAGATCGGCAAGCGCCTGGGCGTCGCCGTATCCTTCGAGACACCGGACTGGGCGACACTGACCGGCGGACGCTGGCAGGGACGCTATGACGTAGGCGTCGGATCGGTCACTCCGACCAAGGCACGCGCGAATGTCATCGATTTTGCCGGCATTTATTACTACAGCCCATATGTCTATGTCGTGCATAAGGACAGCGAGGCGAAATCGGTCGCGGACCTTAACGGCAAGGTTATCGGCGTCGAAACAGCCACCACTTCGGAAGATTACGCTCGTCACCAGCTGGAGATCGACGCACCCGGCCTCCCGCCGATCGAGTACAAGCTCAATCCGGGCGAAATTCGTACCTTCGCGGATTCCATGCTGCCGTTCGACGATCTGAGACTGGGAGATGGCGTTCGTATCGATGCCATCGTCGCACCGGAGCAGACAGCACAGAACGCCATCAAGAACGGCTATCCCGTAAAAATCCTTGAAGGCGAATATGCCTTCCGCGAGCCGCTCGTCGTTATCGCCGAGAAGAACGATCCCGAGTGGACCGCCAAGATTGGCGAAATCATCAAGCAGATGAAGTCTGACGGCACGCTTGGGACACTCACAGCAAAGTGGTACGGCAAGGACTACAGCGCCGACTGATCTGCCCCTTGCTTCGATATTGAAATGAGCCATCGATGCGATGGCTCATACGATACGCTTATTTGGTGTTACCATGACATATCCTGTCACTTACTATAGCCGTACCAAGGCAGACGACGTCGCGCGCCCGATGCTGGAGCGTGAAATAACAGCAGACATCGCGGTGATCGGCGGCGGGCTAGCCGGGTTGTCGGCTGCCTTGCAGATGTCGCGCGCAGGCAAGAAAGTCGTTGTTCTGGAAGCCGAAAGCATTGGTTTCGGCGCGTCCGGACGCAATGGCGGGTTTGTCAGTCCCGGTTTCGCGACGGGCGGCGACGCGATTGCTGCCCGCGCCGGGCGCGATGTTGCCAAAACGCTCCACAAAATGTCCATCGAAGGCGTCGAGTTCGTTCGTCAGAACATTACCGCCCTGAAGATTGAGGAAGCCCGGCTATCACCAGGCATTATGAGCGTTCGACGATACGACGATGGCGACAGCCTGAAGCACTACGCCGACGAACTCTATCGCGACTATGACTACAAGCTTGACTTTCATACCACAGCCGAAACGCGCAACATTTTGAATTCCAGGCGCTATTTCCAGTCTGTCACCGACCCCAATGCGTTTCATATCCATCCGTTGAATTATCTGCGGGCACTTGGGCGCGAGATAGAGCGGCTCGGCGGGCGGATATTCGAGCATAGCCGTGTCGTCCAATTGCTCGATCACGGCGATGGCAAGCTTGTAAAGACGGCTGAGGGACAGGTCAAAGCCGGTGCCGTGCTGATCACCACCGGCGGCTACACAGACGGGCTGGTCGGGCAGATCAAGCGGGCCTATCTGCCTATCGCAACCTATGTGATGGTGAGCGAGGAAGCGCCTGAACTGATCGCATCGGCAATCCGCACCACATCCGCGATTGGTGACAACCGGCGGGCTGGTGACTATTACCGCGTGATCGATGGCGGCCGCAGACTGTTGTGGGGCGGACGCATCACGACAAGAGCAGCCGATACGCCCGGCGTCGTGCGGGAACTGCGCAACGAAATGGTGGGGACCTATCCTCAGCTCGCTTCGCTGAAGACGGAACTGGCATGGTCCGGCCTGATGTCCTATGCGAGACATCTCATGCCACAGATCGGCCAATTGGATCGCGCCACCTGGTATTGCACCGCATTTGGCGGCCACGGGCTCAACACGACCGCCATCGGCGGCAAGGTTGTTGCCGAAGCCATCTGCGGACAAAGTGACCGTTACAAACTTTTCGAAAAATTCGGGCTGGTCTGGGCAGGAGGAGCAGCGGGGCTCGCCGCTGCTCAGCTAACCTATTGGAAATTGCAGATGCAGGATTGGCTTGCCGAGCGAAAAGCAGGCTGACAGGAGAAAGAATATGCTCGGGAGGTTTTTTCTCACACGGCCTGAGGCCGCCAAACGTACTGTTCAGATAGCGTTTTTTGTTATTCTGACAGCGCTCTTCTGTTTCATGAACGTCCGGTTCTCCGGCATAACAAACCTGTTGGGCATTGACCCGAAAGTCGCCAAGGCCGGCTTCACCAAGGCCACATTGCTTTCCTCTGTCCTGCTCAGTCTCGTCATCTTTGCCAATTGGAGCTTTTTGAGACTTTTCCCGCGTTGGGCACAGATCACGGCCATATGGCTGGAACTGTTCCTGCTGCTGATGATCTTCTTTTATTCATTCAATCTCTCGTTTGAATTCATAGCCAGAAAGATCGGATTTCTCATCAGCCAGGGTGTCGTCACGACGCTTTATATTTCCACCGCTTCCATCTTCTTCGCAACCATTCTGGCGCTCATCGGCGCTGTGGCCAAACTCTCCAAGAACGGTCTGGTCTACGGTCTGGCGACGTTCTACACTTCGCTCTTCCGCGGCCTGCCATTGCTGATGCAGATTTACATTATCTATCTGGGCTTGCCGCAGGTGGGTTATGTCATTGGGCCGATCCCCGCCGGTATTCTGGCGCTTTCGCTGTGTTACGGCGCTTATATGACGGAAATCTTTCGTGCGGGCATCGAAAGCATCCCGCGCGGGCAACAGGAAGGTGCCGCCGCTCTGGGTCTGGGACCATCGCAAACCATGTGGCTGGTCATTCTTCCGCAGGCGATGCGCATCATCATTCCGCCAACGGGCAACCAGTTCATCGCGATGCTCAAGGACTCGTCGCTCGTCTCTGTCATCGGTGTATGGGAACTCATGTATCTTGCCCGCACACAAGGTCAGACGGAGTTCCGGCACATTGAAATGCTCATAACGGCATCAATGATCTACTGGGCCCTCTCCGTCGTTCTGGAATATGGACAGGCAAAGCTCGAAGCTCGCTTCAAACGGTCTCTCGTGCGTTGAACGCGCCATCATAGAGGCGTCGGGCCTGAGCAACATCGAACGAAAATCGGCGCGGTATTACCGCGCCGATCCATTTGAAAGCACTTAAGAGATTACCGCCGCCACCTGAGCGACATGCATGACAGGCCTGCATCAATCCGCCCGATTTCGCCTGTCTTCAGCGCAACAACCCTGTAGCCTTCCCTATCAAGCAAGTCGATGGTACGGGGGTAATCCGCGCCGACGAAAACGACATCATTGACCCGAAGCGCATTGGCGGCTGCCTCTTCACCCTCCGGCGTCACAATTTCACGCATGCCTCGAAAGAAGCCCGAGCCCGCCAACCTGTGCGTTGCAAGCACCGTCTCCTCGTCCAGCAGCGAGCAGTCGGTCTTGAAGTGCAGTACACCCTTCGGCGTCTCGACAATCTCTGCCGTGCGACCAAGGGTAGCCAGCGTTGTACGAAGCCCTTTGGCGCCACTTTTATCGGTACGCGCCGACAGGCCGATCATCACCACACTAGGCGTGACCAGCACATCGCCACCATCGGCGAAACCGGGTGAAGGGAGCGACACGACATTCTCAAAGAGCGAACGCAGAACCGGTTCTATTTCGGCCGTCTCACCCATGCGCGATGGTGCACCGGGACGCAGCAGAACTGCGCCTTCGTGGAACACCAGCGCCGGATCTTCTACAAATATCGAATCGGGAAAATCCTCCATCGGTGGCAGTACCGTCACCTCGACACCAGCGTTTCGCAACGCCTGCACATAGGCTTCGTGTTCTTCCCTGACACCTTCGTAGGTCGGATTGCCCCTGTTATCGGCGCGCAAACCATTGATGACGGAGCGTCCCGGCATACGCACAATAGCTGCATTGAATTCATAAACGGCGGTCATGAGATCACTCGGGTTTGAGATAGGTTTCAGCAAGCTCGGTCCAGAAGGCCGCGCCGATAGGGATCAGGTCGTCATTGAAATCGTAAGACGGATGGTGGAGCTGGAAATCGTTCTCTCCCTTGCCGCCCCCGACAAAGAAGTAGGTTCCGGGTCGCTCACGGAGCATATATGCAAAATCCTCGCTGCCCATGAAAGGACGCTCCAGATCAATCACGTTCGACGCACCGAAGGACTTCACCGCCAGAGAGCGTGCGAAATCAGTTTCCGCGGAATGGTTGATCGTCGCATCGTAACTGCGCAGATACTCCACTTCAGCAGTTAGTCCGAAGCTCTCTGCCTGATGCGCTGCAACACGTTTGATGCCTTGCTCGATCTGATCGCGAATGGCGGGCGAAAAAGTGCGAATGCCGACCACGATTTCTGCCGTCGATGGAATGATATTGCTGGCCGAACCACCATGGAATGCGGCAACCGTCACAACCGCCGGATCGAGCGCTGGCACGTTACGGGACTTGATGGTCTGCAGGGCCATCACGATCGAAGCGCCCGCTGTTATGGGATCGGCAGTTTTTTCCGGTTCCGAACCATGTCCCCCGTAACCGTTCACCCTGATAAACGCTTCATCGACTGCAGCCATGATCGGCCCATCGCGAAAAGCAAACTTGCCAAGGGGAATGCCGGGGTCATTGTGAAGAGCAAAAACAGCATCACAAGGAAAGCGGTCGAACAATCCTTCGTCTATCATGATCTTGGCACCGCCGAAATTCTCTTCCGCCGGCTGGAAAATCAGATGAATGGTTCCGTCGAAATTGCGCCGTTCAGCCAGAGCCTTGGCAGCACCGAGCAACATCGTCGTATGGCCATCATGTCCACAGGCATGCATCAGACCCGGGGACTTGCTGGAATAGGGCAGATTTGTCTGCTCATGAATGGGAAGCGCGTCGATATCGGCACGAACGCCGACCGACTTCCGGCCCGATCCATTCGTCAAAGTCCCAATGACCCCGGTTTTTGCAAGTCCTCGCGTTACCTTGTAACCTAGAGCCTCAAGCTGCCGCGCAACGATCTCGGAGGTTCGTTTCTCTTCAAGTCCCAGTTCGGGATGCGCATGAAGGTCATGCCGCAACGCCATTAGCTCGGGCAGGCTGTTCAGAACAGCGGGTGAAAAATCGCGCATTCAAGCACCTCTCGTCGGAATTCTGTTCTCAAAACGCCGGAAGACCCAGACCAAGCCTGCGGTCAGTATCATGTAGATCAAGGCAAGCAGCAGAAGCGGCTCATAAGTGAGATAGGTTTCCTGGCGCACCCGCGAAACGACGCCGTAGACATCGACGACGGTTATGGTTGCCACCAGCGGCGTCGATTTCAATTGAAGGACCGATTCGCCGTTCAGTGTCGGCAGCGCGCGATGGATCGCGCGCGGCAGCCAGATACGGCGAAATACTTTCCAAGGTGACATGCCGAATGCACGACCGGCCTGCAGCTCGCCGGATGGCACGCCAGCAAACGCACCGCGCATGACCTCCCCCTCATAGGCCGCGAAAGAGATCGTCAGCGCGGCAAGTCCATACGGCCATGCCTCGCGCAGATAAGGCCAGATAAAGGAGCCGCGAATGCCGGGAATTGAGGGAAACAGCGACCCAAGGCCGTAATAGAGCAGCCACAGCTGCAACAGCAACGGCGTCCCCCGGATGACGGTGCAGAACGCTTTCGCTGGCCAGCTCAACCACCATGGGCCAGTCACCTGAAGCAATCCGAGGGGAAGAGCCAGCATAAACCCCAGAATTGCAGACCCGAAAAGCATGGACAGAGTTACCGCAATACCGGAGCCTAGACGGGGCAGGTATTGCGGCAGCCAGTCCCAGCGGCCAAATAAAATCGCCGAAGCAAACAGCGCGATTGCAATGACAATCAGCACAAGGCGGTGTGGTTCGAGCCGGTTTCTGGCGGATGTCTGGTTTTCAAATGCTGCTGAAGATGTGCTCATCTCAGTCGATCCGCGCAAAACCCCGGCGCGCGCGCCGCTCGATAAAGCCGATGAAGACATTCGAAATCAAGGTGAGTCCGAAATACAGCACGCCAGCCGCCATGAAGAACAGCAGATAATGCTTGGTCGTGCCTGCCGCCTGTCTTGTCACCAGGGTCAGTTCGCTGAAACCGACAACGGCCAGTAAGGCTGTATCCTTGGTTGAGATAAGCCAAAGATTGGCGAGGCCCGGTATGGCGAAGGGCAGCATGGCCGGTATCGTGATGCGTCTGAGCATCTTGGACGGTGGCATGCCGAAAGCGCGCGCCGCCTCGATCTGGCCGGGTGCGATCGCCTTGATCGCACCGCGCAGGACTTCCGTCGAATATGCACCCTGCACGACCCCGATGACGAAAATACCGGCCGCAAGCCCGCTGATATCGACTTTGCCACGACCAAACAGAGCCAGCAGCTGGTTCAACAGGTCGGTGCCCGCGTAATAGAGGATAAGGATCAGCACCAGTTCCGGCACGGCACGCACTACGGTCGTATAGACTTCCAGAAGATCGCGAATGATCGGGCCGCCATAGAGCTTACCCAGCGCACCCAACATGCCAATCAACAGACCGAGCGAATAACCGCCCACTGCAATTTGCAACGTGTGCCAGAAGCCCTGTAGAAGTACCCCTCCCCATCCGGGCGGGTCGAGAGCAAGTAGGCTCCAGTTGATCAATGGCGCATCCATGGCCAGTTCCGTTCATGCTGAAATCGGGGAAGCCAGCCGAAGAGACACCGGCTGACCATGAAACTCACTGGCCGTAAATGTCGAAATCGAAGTATTTTTTGGTGATCGTATCGTAAGTTCCGTTCGCGCGGATGGCCTTGATCGCGGCGTTCAGCTTGTCCTTGAGTTCCGTATCGCCCTTGCGCAATCCGATACCCACGCCCGGCCCCAGAACCTCGACATCCTGAGCGACGCTTCCTTTTTCCTCGCAGCATGCCTTGCCGTTATCCGTCGCAAGAAACGTCCGCAGAGCCAGGGAATCCGCCTGCACGGCATCGATGCGCCCGGCGGTGAGGTCGTTGTTGGCTTCGTCCTGTGTCTGATATTCCTTGATCGTGGCACCGGCGGGCGCGAAATGCTTCACCGCATAGGCCTGATGGATAGTAGACACTTGCACGCCAATCGTCTTGTCCTTCAGCCCCTCCGGCGTGGCGTCGAACTTGATATCCTTCGTGCCGATGACGATTGTCGGTGTGTTATAATATTTGTCGGAGAAATCGATCGTCTTGCGACGTTCAGGCGTCATCGACATGGAGCCGACGATCATGTCGATCTTGCCAGTGGTGAGTGCAGGGATGATGCCGTCCCAGGCGACCGGCGTTATCACACAATCAAGCTTGGCCTCCTTGCAGACCGCATCTGCAAAATCAATTTCCCAGCCGTGCCATTTTCCCGTGGCGTCGGGTTCCGTGAAGGGGGGATAAGGTTCTGCTGCGATACCGAGCTTCACTTGTTCGGCACTTGCCGCCCCGACACTCGAGACAGCAACTGTTACACCGACGCACAAAGTAGCTAATAGACACTTCATTGGTACTACTCCCATTCCCATTTCAGTGTGTTGAACTGATAAACTTCTTCAATCGCTCGGATTTGGGCGACCCGAAGACTTCTTCTGGAGGCCCCTCTTCCTCAATCCTGCCATCGTGCAGAAAAACGATATGATTGGCGACCTTACGCGCGAACTTCATCTCGTGCGTAACCAGGATCATAGTGCGTTTTTCCTTTGCCAGATCACCTATAACAGTGAGAACCTCGCCGACCAGTTCAGGGTCCAGCGCGGATGTCGGCTCGTCGAAAAGCATCACCAATGGCTCTATCGCCAGCGCCCGCGCAATCGCGGCACGCTGCTGCTGGCCACCGGACATGAAGGCGGGATAGACGTCTCGCTTCTCGTAAAGCCCGACGCGCCTTAGAAGCGCTTCGGCCCGCTCTGTCGCTTCGGCCTTGGGCACACCCAGCACATGCACAGGCGCTTCGATCACATTCTCCAGGACGGTCATGTGCTGCCAGAGATTGAAGCTCTGGAAGACCATTCCAAGCCGCGTGCGAATACGCTCGATCTGCCTTCGGTCCGCAGGTATCTGGCCGCCATTGCCAGTGTTTCGCATGGCGATGGTTTCACCGTGGATGGTGACCGCTCCCGATGTTGGCAGTTCCAGCATGTTGATGCAGCGAAGAAATGTCGATTTGCCGGAGCCCGATCCGCCAATAATGGCGATGACATCGCCCTCGCGCGCCCTGAGTGAAACGCCTTTAAGCACCTCGAGATCACCGAAACGCTTGTGAAGGTCGACGACGGAGATCGCCTCTTCGCCTTGACTCATGCGGCACAAACCTCCCTTGGCCCGACACCCTTACGGTTTGTCGCAAGCCACCTGGATATTGCTTTATTGTCAACCACTTCGGAGTTCTTCCGACTTCTCGACAAGCGGCCAACCGTTCCCTTGACGTTGACTATACACTTGAATAAGTATTGCGCAAGTGCATAGTCAGACATCGAGGGAGGAGAGGATGACCGCATCGTTTCGACGTGCGCCGGACTTCGATCGTCGCACGGACATGATAGAGGCTACGCTCGACTGCATTGCCGATCTCGGCATACAGGCGACAACGGTTCGTGCGGTTGCGGCGCGTGCAGGCGTCAGCAATGGACTCATTCGCCATCATTTTGCATCGAAGGCCAATCTCATCGCCGCCGCTTACCAGCGCGTGATCGAAATGATGACCCTGCCCGCGTTGAGCGTTCTGGAATCGGACGGCGGAACGCCCCACGACCGGCTGACGCGGTTCATCGCAGCCAGCCTCGGCGGAACCGTGGCCGATCCGCGGATGCTTTCGCTCTGGGCGACTTTCGTCAGCCAGGTTCATCTTGATCCAGATCTGGAACACGAACATCGCGAAGGTTATCTCGCTTTCCGGCGAGCCATGGAGACCTTGATTGCAGAGGTGTTATCGGCAGAAGGCCGGGAACCGATCCCGCAATCGTGCCGAAACCTCGCCATCGCAGTCAACGCCCTGATTGACGGCCTTTGGATCGAAGGCTGTCTCAGCGCGGATGAAATCGACGAAACCACGCAAATTGGCATCGGACTAAGCTCAATCGGCGCTCTTCTCGGCATCAAGCTTCCCGACGTGCCACCACTTCCGAGAGAATGACATGCATTACGCCTCCATCACCGATAGACTCTCAGGGCTGGGTTCGGACAAATGGCGAGTCCACGCACGAGGCAGGGAACTGCGCGCGCTTGGCCATCCCGTTATAGAATTTACGATCGGCGAACCCGACGTTGCCCCCGATGCCTCGCTGCTCGAAGTGTGCAATAACGCCATGCGCGCCGGACGCACCCGCTATTCCAGCGGTCGCGGCGAACCGGCGGTGCTGGCGGCGCTGGCCGCAAAATATTCAAAGCGCACCGGCCGTGTCGTCACAACCAATAATGTCCTCTATTTTCCCGGAACCCAAACCGCGCTTTATGCCGTTTTGACAGGATTGGTCGAGAGTGGCGACAAGGTTCTCGTTCCCGATCCCTATTACGCAACCTATGAAGGCGTGGTGCGAGCGCCGGGAGCCGATATCGTCCCGGTGCCACTGCGGGCCGAAGATGGTTTTCATCTTCGAGCGGAAATACTGGAAGCGGCAATCACACCCGGCTGCCGGGTATTGCTTCTCAACAACCCGCACAATCCGACCGGAGCGGTTCTCACAAAACCCGAAATTGCTGCGATCAGCGAAGTCTGCCGCAAGCACGATCTCTGGATCGTGTGCGATGAGGTTTATGAAGAGCTTACTTTCGGGGCCGCATTTGCGTCGCCGCTCGATCTTCCGGAAATGGCGGACCGCACCATAGTGGTCTCCTCCATATCGAAGTCACACGCAGCCCCCGGCTTTCGTGCAGGCTGGGCGGTCGGTTCGGAAGAATTTTGCCAAAGGCTGTTGCCTTTCTCCGAATCCATGCTTTTCGGTGGACAACCTTTCATTGCCGACATGACGGCCTATGCGCTGACACACGATCTGCCGACCGCAGCAATCATGCGCGCGCAATACAAGGCGCGGTCCGCGCTGATCGTGGAACGGTTGCGCGGCGTTCAGGGGATCAAGCCCCTGATGCCGGAAGCCGGCATGTTCGTGTTACTGGATATCGGCGGGACCGGCCTGAATGGCGAGGAATTCGCCAGCCGCCTGCTTGAAGAACACTATGTCTCGATGATGCCCGGCACATCTTTCGGTCAGGTCGCGAAGAATCTGGTCCGCATGAGCGTTACCGTTCCCGAAGACAGGATTATCGAGGCGTGCGACCGCATTGCCCGTTTTGCCCGCAGCCTAAACTGCAGGGCCGAAAGTCTGGTTTCATGAGCAGCGAATTAACGGTCGGGCAAGCGCTGATCCGCCTTCTGGAAGCCTACGATGTCGATACTGTATTTGGCATTCCGGGCGTGCACACAGCCGAACTTTATCGTGGCCTTGCCGGATCGAGCATCCGGCATGTTATCCCGCGCGACGAACAGGATGCGGGCTTCATGGCAGATGGTTATGCGCGGGTTTCTGGCAAGCCGGGTATCTGCCTGCTGATTACCGGTCCGGGACTTACCAATGCGATAACCCCGATGGCGCAGGCGCGGGCCGATTCCATACCGATGCTCGTCATCTCAGGCGTCAACGCGCGCCACACGCTCGGACAGTATAAGGGACACCTGCACGAGCTTCCCGATCAGGCCGCGACCATGCGAACAATCGCCCTGTCGTCAGAGCGACTGGAACAGCCCGGCGATCTTGCAGAACTGGTTGGCCGTGCCTTCGCCCGGATGAAATCCGGACGTCCGGGCCCTGTCCATATTGAAATCCCGACGGACCTTATGGAAGCCCCGTTTGAAGGAAACTTGCGCAAGTCCCCGGCAGTTGCGAGCGCTACGGCTGTGGATTCCAATGTCGGGAAAATCAAAGCCGCTGCAACACTTTGCGCCGAAGCCCGCCGTCCTTTGATCCTCGCAGGTGGAGGCGCCAACCGGGCGGGTGATGCCGTTTCCGTCCTTTCGCAGATGCTTGACGCCCCGGTCGTGACCACAACGAACGCCCGTGGTTTGCTTGGCCATCATCCGCTCGCGGTAGAGGCAAGCCCCAGCCTGCCGCCTATCCGCCAGCTGATCGCCGATGCCGATCTTGTCATTGCGATTGGAACCCAGTTCGGTCCGACCGATTACGACATGTATGTAGACGGAGGTTTCGAACCTCCTGCCGGCATGATCCGCATCGACATCGACCCGGATGCGGAGGCAACCAGCGCCCCGGCTGGCCTGATGATCGTGGGCGATGCTGCCCCAATAACGGCAGATCTCATTTCTGCTCTGCAGCTTCTTCCTCAGGCACCACGTGAGGACGGAAAGGAGCGCGCAACGGCGGCCAAGGCTGCGGCATACGACTTCCTCTCACCCAAGATGCAGGCTTTGACCGAAGTTCTGGACACCATTCGGGATGCACTGCCCGGCAGTATCATAGTCGGCGATTCCACACAGCTCGCCTATGCCGGCAATCTGTTCTTCGAAGCCGATGGCGCGCGACGCTGGTTCAACGCTTCAACGGGCTACGGCGCGCTCGGATTTGGCCCACCAGCTGCGGTGGGCGCCAGTCTCGCGCAGGCTGATACGCCAGTCGTTTGCCTGGTGGGGGACGGGGGATTCCAGTTCTGTCTCGGCACTCTCGGCACTGCCGCCGACGAAAAAGCGCGTGTAATTTTCGTCGTCTGGAACAATCATGGTTATCAGGAAATCGAAGATTATATGCTTTCTCGGGGCATTGAACCGGTTGGCGTGCGCCCCACACCTCCCGATTTTCTCAAGCTCGCGCAGGCCTATGGCATACCGGGGGAACATATCCGCCTCACTAATCAAGACAATCAGGATGCGCTTCATCCAGGCGCACTCAACCTTGCGCAACTCGCCGGGGCGCTTAACCGCGCCCAGGCTGTCGAGGGGCCCGCACTTATAGAAATAACGACGCCATAGGCCGGGACGGTCTGGCAAAGCGACTGGGAGGAACGCTATGCATTTCGGACTGACTGAACAGCAGGAAATGATCGTCTCGACAGTTCGAAGCTTTGTCGAGAACGAGATTTATCCGCATGAAACGACCGTCGAAAAGCTCGGTTATGTGCCAAAAGAGATCGGCGAAGACATCAAGCGGAAGACCATCGAACTTGGTTTCTATGCCAGCAATTTCCCGGAATCGGCGGGCGGTCCCGGACTTTCCCATCTTGAGTTTGCACTGGTGGAACGCGAACTCGGACGTGGATCAATGGCGCTCACCCATTTTTTCGGACGCCCGCAGAATATTCTCATGGCTTGCAGGGGAGAGCAGATCGAGCGCTATCTCCTGCCAGCGGTGCGCGGCGAAAGGATGGATGCACTTGCCATGACCGAGCCCGACGCTGGCTCTGACATTCGCGGCATGAAAGCCAATGCGCGCCGCGTCGGTGGCGACTGGGTTCTGAACGGCACCAAGCATTTCATTTCAGGCGCCGAACACGCCGATTTCGTCATTGTCTTCATGGCGACAGGCGAGGAACAGTCCTCCGCCGGAACGAAGAAGAAGATCACGACCTTTCTGGTGGACCGTGGAACACCGGGCTTCACCATCCGAGAGGGTTACAAGTCCGTCAGCCATCGCGGCTACAAGAACATGATCCTTGAATTCGACGACTGCCGTCTTCCCGATGCGCAGGTTCTCGGAGAGGTCGATGGCGGCTTTGCGGTCATGAATGAGTGGCTTTACGCGACCCGCATAACAGTTGCGACAATGGCGGTCGGGCGTGCGCGCCGCGTGTTCGACCTGATGGTCGACTACGCCGCCCAGCGCAAGCAATTTGGCCAGCCTATCGGTCGCTTTCAGGGCGTCGGCTTCCAGCTTGCGGACTCCATTACCGAAATAGATGCCGCCGACTGGCTGACGCTGGCAGCGGCCTGGCGCCTCGATCAGCGATTGCCCGCAAATCGCGAGATTGCCTCGGCAAAAGTCTACGCGTCCGAAATGCTGGCCCGCATCACCGATCGTGCCATACAGGTGCATGGCGGCATGGGCCTGATGGACGACCTACCGCTGGAACGCTTCTGGCGCGATGCCCGTGTCGAGCGGATATGGGACGGCACAAGCGAGATTCAGCGCCACATTATCGCCCGCGACCTCCTTCGTCCGCTCGGAGCCTGATCGTGAGCAAAAAGAACCTGTCTCGTGTCTTGCGTCCCCGTTCCATCGCCATCTTTGGCGGAGGATGGTCTATGGCTGTCCTCAGGCAATGCCGTAAAATGGGCTTTGAGGGAGAACTCTGGCCTGTCCACCCCACCCGCGATACTATCGACGATATTCCCTGCTATCGATCTGTCGCCGACCTTCCCGGCGCACCGGATGTAAGTTTCATCGGCGTCAACCGCGACGGAACAATTGATATTGTTCGCCAGCTCTCAGCGCGGGGAAGTGGCGGCGCAGTGTGCTTTGCCTCTGGCTTCAACGAAGTATCCGACGGCGCCGAACGCAATCAGGCCCTGCTGGCAGCGGCAGGCGAAATGCCGATCCTCGGCCCCAACTGCTACGGCTTCATCAACTACCTTGATGGAGCCCTGCTCTGGCCCGACCAGCACGGCGGCAAGAGGGTGGAAAGCGGTGCCGCCATCGTCGTGCAATCGTCCAACATAGCGATCAATCTTACGATGCAGCGCCGAGGTCTTCCCATTGCCTATGTGCTGACAGCCGGAAATCAGGCACAGACCGGTCTTTCCGAATTGGCGGAAGCCGCGCTCGAAGACCCCCGGGTTACCGTTCTCGGTTTGCATATAGAAGGCTTCGACAATATTTCACGGTTGGAACGTGTCTTCGCCAGAGCGCGTGAGATGAGAAAGCCCGTTGTCGCCATCAAGGTCGGAACTTCCGCCGCGGCACAGGCGATGACCCTGTCACACACAGCATCGCTTGCCGGAGCCGACACGCTTGCCGACACTTTCTTTGCGCGATGTGGCGTCGTGCGTGTTGGAACGCTCGACGAATTTGTCGAAACGCTGAAGCTTCTGCATGTGCTTGGTCCCTCACCGGACAACAGCCTCGGCTCAATGAGCTGTTCCGGCGGCGAAGCCTCACTTGTCGGCGATCTTGCAAGCGCCGCTGGTCTCGATCTCAGACCGCTGGCGCCGGACGAGGCAAACAGGCTTCGCGCCACCCTGCCCGAGATGGTCACCATCTCGAATCCCCTCGACTACCACACCTTTACATGGGGAAACGGACCGTCGCTGACTGCGACCTATCGCGCTATGCTCGATGGCAATTTCGGTCTGACCATACTGGTGTTCGACTTTCCACGTGGGGACCGTTGTGCTGACAATGGTTGCGAAACATCGCTCGAAGCGGCGATAGCGGCGCACAAGGCTGGAGGCGGTCGCTTTGCGCTGGTTGCCAGTTTGCCGGAGAACATGACGGAAGCCCATGCCGAACGTCTGACAGCCGCAGGAATAGCCCCGATGATGGGGCTTGCAACTGCGCTTGCGGCAGCAGCCAATGCTGCCTGGATTGGCGAAATCTGGTCGAAACCGCAATCTCCAATGCTGGCTGACCAAGCGCCAGCGTTGCCATCTGCAGCCACCGCAATGGACGAGTGGTCATCGAAATCCGCTGTGCGCGAAATCGGCCTGATAACCCCAACAGGCGGAGTAGTATCGACTATCAATGATGCTGTCGCCCTTGCCGAAAAGCTAGGTTATCCCGTCGCTCTCAAAGGCGTTGGTGAAAACTTGCTCCACAAAACGGAAATGGCGGCAGTGCGCCTCAATTTGGCGAATGCCGAAGCAGTACGCGCTGCCGCCCTTTCGCTTACTGCTTTGAAATGCGATTTTCTGGTCGAGAAAATGGTTCAGGACGGTGTAGCTGAACTGATTATCGGCATCGCACGCGACCCGCAATTCGGGCTTTATCTGACCATTGGCGCGGGCGGCGTGATGGTTGAGCTTTGGAATGATACACGTTCGCTACTCTTACCTGCGAGCCGCGATGAAATCCGCGAGGCGCTTCTTTCCCTGCGCTCCGCTCCCCTTCTGACCGGCTTTCGCGGCAAGCCTAAAGCCAACATCGAAGCCGCCGTCGAGGCCGCGTGGCAGGTTGGCAACTATGCGCTCGCGCAGGCAGGGAAACTTGAAGAGCTCGACATCAACCCGCTCATCGTCACAGCGGATGATGCAATCGCCGTCGATGCCCTGATACGCAACAGGAGAGCTTGATGACTGACGAGGTGAAGGCCGTTCGCAACGGTCAGATATTGGAGATCACGCTCGACCGGCCAAAGGCCAATGCCATCGACCAGCCAACCAGCCGAAAGCTGGGCGATGTCTTCGCCATGTTTCGAGACGACACGGATCTGCGCGTTGCTATTTTCACAGGCGGGGGCGAGAAGTTTTTTTCCGCCGGCTGGGATCTGAACGAAGCGGCTTCAACCGGCGGAGATGGGTATATCGCCGACTATGGTCAGGGCGGAATCTATGGCTTTTCCGAATTACCCGGATTGGAGAAGCCTGTCATCTGCGCGGTCAACGGTTATGCCATCGGCGCAGGTTTCGAAATTCTCCTGACTGCCGATTTCATCATTGCCGCCGACCACGCGCAATTCTGGCTGCCGGAAACTTCGCTCGGCGTTCTGCCGGATATCGGCTCATTTGTTCTGCCCAAGCTCTTGCCCAAGGTTATAGCGAATGAAGTTCTTTATGGAGGGCGGCGTTTCAGTGCGCAAGACTGCCTCCGCTGGGGCCTGGTCAATGACGTGGTGCCGCAGGCAGAGCTGATGAGTGCTGCCCGTAGGCTCGCTGCCCGTATCCTGCGCTCCGCACCGCTTTCTGTTGCCGCAGCCAAACAGACAGCGCGTATGGCCGAACATATGAGCCTGACCGAAAGCTACGCCGCCATGCGGGCTGGTAATTTCCCACTGTTCAAATCGCTGATCGAAAGCGAAGACGCGCTGGAAGGACCGCGCGCAGCGGTCGAAAAGCGCGATCCCGTATGGAAAGGCAGATGAAATGAGTACATATGCCGAAGGCGCCATAACAACCCGCCGGGACGGTGCTATTCTGGAAGTGACTCTGGATCGGCCCAAGGCCAACGCCATCGATCTGCCGACATCGCGCGCGATGGGTCAAATTTTCGCAGCCTTCCGCGATGACCCGGAATTGCGTGTCGCCATCCTCAAGACCGCTGGCGACCGTTTCTTTTCTGCCGGTTGGGATTTGAAAGCCGCGGCAGAAGGCGCGCCTATCGATGGCGACTACGGAAGTGGCGGTTTCGGCGGTATCCAGGAACTGCGAGACCTGAACAAACCTGTCATCGCATGTGTCAGTGGCATGGCCGCAGGCGGGGGCTTCGAACTGGCGCTGTCCTGTGACCTGATCTATGCCTCGGACCATTCGACCTTTTCGCTTCCGGAAATTCGCTCGGGAACCATTGCAGATGCAGCAAGTATCCGGCTTCCGAAACGCATTCCATACCACATAGCCATGGAACTTTTGCTGACCGGCCGCTGGGTCGACGCTCAAGAAGCTCATCGCTGGGGTTTCGTTAACGAAGTCCTGCCTCAGGAGAAGCTCGAAGAACGCGTTTGGGAGATCGCCCGTCTGCTCGCCTCCGGTCCACCGCTCGTTTACGCTGCGATCAAAGAAACTGTCCGACGCGCGGAAAGCGCAGATTTCCAAACCATGATGAACCTCATCATGCGACGCAAGTTGGCGACGGTCGACATTCTTTATGGATCGGAGGATAATCTCGAAGGCGCCCGAGCATTCGCTGAAAAGCGCGATCCTGTCTGGAAGGGGAAATAGCGATGAGCGCTATTACCGGTCAACGCAACGTTTCATATTGAATTTGCTAGTTGTTTTTGTCCGAACCGACTGTTTCGGCTCCAACCGGTAATATGCAATTTCTCCGCCCTGTCACCGCCGCCAAATGCGTAACAAGCTCTTCTATCAGGTGCACACCCACTCGCGGACCCGGCACTTTGTACCGCCGGCGCCTTGGCAGGCGTTCAAGGCGCGGTCCTCTGCATCTTTGCGTGTGCGGGCCGATTTAGCCGCCCAGGGGAAAATCTGCCCGGCGCGCTCTTTTGCAACGGCAAGCGCGCCGCAATGGTTATAGGGAAAACCGGTATTGTCGTCGTCGTCCCAGTGGCGATGGTTTCGGAAAACCTCGGCCACCTTGCATTCGTTGCCGCCAGCATTCCTGCAATGATTCAGTGCCGTATCCATTGCCTCCTGCCGCTTGTCGGCTCCCCAGAAGAAACCGTGTTTCTGGTCCGCTTCGGAATAGGCTATCGCTGCCCAGATCCCGCGCTCTTCTTGTGGCGGCACGGGAACGTCCATGGCCGCGGGCAGATCGGCCGCAGCGATCTGCCCCGTCTGGGTGAAGAATAACCCCAAGGCGAAAATTGCGAAGCCGATCCTCATGGTGCGATTTCCTTATTTGCTGGCCGATGCGACTGAAATGACCACGCAGCTGTTTCCAGAAGGCAGAAGCATCGCGCTGCCATTGTTGTTGGCCAGAGAATAAACGGCCACCTGCCCGAGCGTATTGGCCAGTACGCTTCCTTGCGGCAGCAAGGAAGGAATGTTGCTGCAGGACGTGGCAAACGGTGCCACGCGGATCATCGCGCCTTCGCAGGCCGAACCTGACGGAGCGGCAAAAACGATACCCGCAGCGCTTCCCTTATAGCTCTCCGATGCATAATCCATGCCTACGAACGCCTGAATTGCATGTTCGTTGGGAGCCTTGGTGTTCCATGCCGACTGGACGTTATATTGCGAACCGTTCGTCAAAAGCGCACCAAGCGCCGGGAAAAGGGTCGAGCAGGTTTGGAGCCCGGCCTCCTTCGCATGTTGGAGGAATGGCGTATCCGGTTGACCTGAATCCGGCTGCGTGGTTTCTGCCGCCGCCTGCTGGGAGAACAGCGCCCCCGCCTTGTCGTAATGCATGGCCGCATAGCCGCCAATGCCGAGAATGACGACGCCGAAAGCGGAGAGAAGCGCCGTCTTCGGCCAGTTGCGCCCTGCGGCCTTTCGCTCTTCTCCAGCGTCGGCGGAAGTAGCCGGATTGCGGGACATGATGCGATCGTGAATCGATTGCCGGGTCATGGAAATGCCTTCAGTTGATGGATTCGACGGCTTTCGCCAAGCCTTTGAGGGTTGCGGTCACGGTGATCGTCCTGCCATCCCTTGTGGGATAGGAAACCACGGGCGCCGTGTTTTTCGCTATCTGCTCGCGCATGACGGGACCAACGGGGAGCATCCCCACGCACACCGCCTGATTGCAGCCGTCAAGCGTCACCTGCACGGGCTCCTTGCGCCCGTCAAACTTCAGAGAGACCGCGCCATCGGCCTTTGCCACCGGAGCCGTGCGCAGGATCATATATGGCTTGCCGTCCTGCGTCGCCGCCAGCGACCAGCTGAACGCCATCTGCCCCGTCTGGTTCTCGATGATCTGCGTCACATTGCAGACGCGCTGCTTCTTTTGCAGATTCTCGTCGCAGATCAGCGTCCAGTTTTCAAAGGGCCGGATGATCCGCTGGTATTGGCCAGGTTTGACGCCTTCCGGAACCGCGACATCTGAAGGTTTGATCCGGAAGCCGGGCGAGCCGGTCTCCTGTCCAGACGCCGCGGCGCTGGACAGGAGGATCGAGGCCATGATGGCAAATGGAACGAGCCTTGCCATCAGTTCAGCGTGAAGCTGATACCCGCGCCGACGCCGACGTCGCCATCGGCAACGGTGCCCGAAAGGTTGGTCCGCATGCGGCCATCCTCGCTGGTGTAACCCGCGCCGAAGGCGAGCGCGCCCTTGCTCTTCCAGTAACCGCCGCCCATGGCGACGCTCAGCTTGCCGGGGCGATCATCATAGCGCAGCGATGCCGCAGCCAATCCGATCGCCGCAGCCGAACGGGCCTCGGAGCGGATGCCATCGAGATTCTGATTCAGCTGATCAAACTTCTGGTTCAGATGGTCAAATTTCTGATCGGTGTAGGCTTTCGAATTGTCGATTGCGTAATTGACGCGGCTATCCGTGTAGGACTTCGCTTCATTGAAGCTTTCATGAAGCTGCGCCACGTTCACCGCGTCATTGTCCTTCACACCCTTGCCGACATTGGAGATCACAACCGGCGCGTTCACATCCCCGCCGATGAGCGTCACGCTGTTCTTCTTGCTGCCGTCGGGATTGAGATCATAGAACACGGCGTTATCCTTGACCTCACCGACACCGCCCTGCAAATCCTCGATCGCCTGGTTGGTCGCGTGAAGCTGCGAGCCGTTGATGGCATCGGTGCTATCGGCAGAAATGCGCCCCGCGGCGACATTGGTGATCGTCCGCTCCGAGCCCTTGTCACCGACGCTGACCGTGCCGACCGGCGCGGTGCCAGCAAATTCATAGTCCTTGCCGCGGATAGTGGTGCCCGCCGTGCCGACAGCCGTTTCCGTGACAGAACCCGAACCGAGCGCCACGTCATTACCATTGGTGGCCTTGGCGCCTTCACCGAGCGCGACCGAACCATTTCCGGTTGCGCTTGAGCCGTTGCCGGCGGCGAGGCTGCCCGAGCCGCTGGCGATGCTCTCCGGACCGATCGCGACGCTGTTCGCGCCGGTCGCGGACGAATCCGCCAGGGTGGAGTTGGCATGGAAATATTTTATGCCGCCGCCGCCATTGATCTGGTTCTGCAGATTGGTCAGGCTGTTGTCCACCGCCGTGAAACCATCATAGACGGTGGTGTACTGGTTGCCCTGAATATTGTAAGTCGGCCCGGTGATGGAGCCGTCCGGATTGACGACGGTCGAGCCTCCGAAAAGGTTGGTGACGTTCTGGGAAACGCCGCGCAATTGCGAAACATTCACCGCGTCCGTATCCGCCGAACCTGCCGCTACATTGGTGAGCTTGCGTTCGGCTCCTGCCGAACCGAAAGAAACCTCGCCTGCCGAGGATTGAGCGGCCGCCAGCGCGAAGGCCGTATAGCCGGACTGTGCTCCCACGCTCGTGACTGAAGATGCGCCGATGGCAAGGCTGTTGGCGTGATTGCTGGTCGCTCCCGCACCCAGAGCAATCGAGTTGACCCCGGCCGCCGTCGACTGTGTGCCAATCGCCACGCCGTCGGCGAGCATCACATGCGCACCCTGACCGATGGCAGTCCCACCCGGCGCGGTCTGATCCACGACCGCGTGATTGCCGATGCCGATGCCATTATTGCCATTGACCACCGTGGTCGGGCCGACGGCGATGGACTCCTCACCCACCGCAAGCGAATCATCCGCCGTGGAATTGGCATGGAAATATTTGGTGCTCGTCGCCGAGACGGAGGCGATAGCGCCTTGCAGCTGGCGCATCGTCACCGCGTCCTGTGCTTCCGTGCCGTCCGCTACGTTGGTGATCTGGCGATATGAGGTCGATGTTCCAACCGAAACCGCGCCGAGCAGCTGTTTATCGGTCGTGTTGTATTCGATGATGCCCGAGGCGCCGATGGGTATCTTCCCGCTGCTTGGTGCCGTTGCCCGGTCTGAAACCGAACCCGAGCCGAGCGCGACGCCGTCCTCGACCAGGCTGCGGCTGCCGCGACCGAGCGCAAGCGAATTGTCGGCCACCGCCGTCGCATCATAGCCAAGGGCGCTGGAGCCGATCCCTTGCGCGAAGGAGTCGGTCACGGGAAGCGTCCGGTCATTGGTGCGCACATAGCGGATGCCATCGCCATTCGCGTCGGTATAAGTCGTGGACGTGTCACCGGCAATGTTGGTGAGCGTGGTGCTGATATTGTTGACCATGCCCCCGACGGTTACGAACTGATTGCCGAGATTGGTGAGGTCGCCCTGGACCGTGGTCACCCGGCCATCCAGATTATTGATGTCGATGCTGTTCTTCGTGACCTGCTGGTTGGTCGCATAAAGCTGCGAACCATTGACGGCATCGGTCGAGCTTTCGCTCAACTGTCCGGCAGCGACATGCTGGATCTGGCGCTCGGCACCTGCCGAACCAACCGAGAAGGCACCAGCCGGATTGGCTCCAGCAAAGCTATAGCTGTTTCCGCCGATGGTCGTCCCGCTGACGGCAACGGTCGTTTCCGTTGTGGCATTCAGGCCGATGGCGACATCACCCGCATTATTGGCAACGGCATTGGGACCGATGGCGACGGAATCCGTGCCGATGGCCTGCGAATCCGGCTGGCTCGAATTGGCATGGAAATATTTGATGCCAGCGCCATTGTTGATGTTGGTGATGGTGTCACCAATGTTGGTTACGCGGGTGTCGAGATTGGCGACATCGCCTTCGACGGTCGTCACCCGGCCATCCAGATTGCTAATGTCGGTGGTGTTCTTCGTCACCTGCTGGTTGGTCGCATAAAGCTGCGAACCATTGACGGCGTCGGTCGAGCTGTCGCTCAACTGTCCGGCAGCGACATGCTGGATCTGGCGCTCGGCACCTGCCGAACCGACCGAGAAGGCACCAGCCGGGTTGGCCCCAGCAAAGCTGTAGCTATTTCCGCCGATGGTCGTGCCGCTGACGGCAACGGTCGTTTCCGTTGTGGCATTCAGGCCGATGGCGACATCGCCCGCATTATTGGCGACCGCATTCGGGCCAATGGCGACGGAATCCGTGCCGATGGCCTGCGAGTCTGGCTGGCTCGAATTGGCGTGGAAATATTTGATGCCCGCGCCATTGTTGATGTTGGTGATGGTGTCACCAATGTTGGTTACGCGGGTGTCGAGATTGGCGACATCGCCTTCGACGGTCGTCACTCGGCCGTCCAGATTGCTGATGTCGGTGGTGTTCTGAGTGACCTGCGTGTTTGTCGCATAAAGCTGCGAGCCGTTGATGGCATCCGTAGACGTATCGCTGATCTGTCCTGCGGCAACGTTCTGGATTTGACGCGGAGCGCTTGCCGACCCCACGCTTACTACATCACCAGCCGCTGGCGCGCCGCCGGCAAAACTATAGGTTTTACCGCCGATGACAGTGTTTGGCGTGGCCACAGCAGCCGAGACCGTCGAGCCGTTGCCAAGCACCACGGCTCCGTCGAGGCCGGCCCCTACGGTTACGCCGCTACCGACGACAAACGCATTGTTGGCGTTGATGGTATTGTTGTTGCCGAGCGAATAGGAGCCCGAGCCGGTGACCGTGCTGGGATCGCCGATGGCGGCGGAATTGGCGCCGCTCACCACGTTACCTTTGCCGATGCTGATGCTGTTCTGGCCAGTCGCCGTGGCTCCCGTACCGAGCGCTATGGCATTGATGCCCTCGGCGCTCGCTTCCCGTCCCATCGCCACGGCATGGCTGGCCGTGGATCTTGCAAGAATGCCAATGGCCACACCGCCGAAATCGCCCGTGACCGAAGCTGTGTTTCCAAGCGCGACTGCGCTGGCGCCAGTCACAGTGGTATTGTAACCGATGGCAACAGAAGCGCCCGCGCCCGTGATTTTGGCGTTATAGCCCATGGCAATGGAATTGTTGACTGCCGCGGAATTCGTGCCGATTGCAACGGCTTGATCCAAGCTGGCATTTGCGTTGTGGCCCATCGCGATTGCATCTTGACCCGTCGCCTTGCTCACGCGGCCCAAGGCGATTGCATCGGTTGAAGAAGCGGTCACATCGGTGCCGATGGCGATAGCGCTTTCGGCTGTAGCACCAGCCGTCGCAACGGTGCGGGCACCAAGAGCGACAGCATTCAACCCCGTCGCTTGTGCAGCAAAACCGATGCCAATGGCATTCTGCTGGCTTGCGACAGCGTTCGTGCCCTGAGCGATGCCATCTATCCCGGCCGACTTGGCATTGACGCCGATGGCAATCGCGCGACCGCCGGTAGCACCATCATTATTGTAGTTTCCGCCGGGGAAGCCGCCGTCATTGACGCTGAAATAATGCGGCGTCGCACCCGCGATGCTGGTCGCCAGGGTGTTGATGGCCTGATTGGTCGCAAAGAGCTGCGAGCCGTTGACGGCATCCGTGGACGTATCGCTGATCCGGCCCGCCGCCAAATTGGTGATGGTGCGCTCGGCTCCCACCGCGCCAACACTGACCGTCGAGGTTGGATTAGCGCCGGCGAAGGTATATGTAGCGCCCCGGATTACGGTGTTCTTCGTCGCTACCGCTGTCGCCGTCACCGAGCCGGAACCGAGTGCGACATCGCCCGCATTTGCCCCTGCAGCCGCGCCGCTTCCCAGCGCCAATGAACCTAGCTGGCTGGCTGTCGCGTTGGAACCAAGCGCAGCAGACTGCACGCCGGAGGCAGCGGCTTTGGTTCCCATTGCCATGGCGTCCTCGGCATTTGCCGTTGCGGATGATCCCGCTGCAAGAGCGCCTTTTGCCGTTGCTTGCGACTGAATACCGAGGGCCACCGCGGATTCGCCCGTAGCAGTTGTTGCACGACCCAATGCGGTGGAGTTCAATCCCGTCGCCACACTCACGCCACCAATGGCAGTGCCCCCGTTGTCAGCCGAGCTTGTTCCACCCATCGCAACGCTCTGGAAACCATGTGCCTGCGCCGCGTTACCCAGCGCCACGGTGCTATTGCCATCGGAAACGGTATTGGCGCCAAAGGCTATGGTAGCAAAGTTGCTGGCCTTGGCGCTCGTTCCGAAAGCGAGCGTGTTGTTTCCGTCAGCCGCGCTGAGGCGACCGATTGCGACGGACTGAAATCCCAATGCTGACGCATCATAACCGATCGCTGTCGCTTCCAGACCGCTGGCATCCGCTGAAAGGCCGATGGCGGTCGTAGCCTCATTCCTTGCGGTTGCCATGCGGCCAATGGCAATGGCGTTGGAGATGGCGGCTCCCGCAACGCCAGCCTCGGAGCCGGTTCCAATCGCGATGCTGTTATCCCCATGGCTGATCGCGATATTGCCGAGCGAAACGGTATTCGCGCCAGTGGACGCGGCTGCCTGACCGATAACGACGCCGCCGTTGAAACCCAGGCCCTCGATGTATGCGGTGGGGTCAGTGACGGTGGCTGTCGCATTGCAGCCAATTACCGTAACGCCGTTTGCCCCTGCATAGGTCCCGGAGGGGCATGCCGGATCATTCGCACCTATCGCGATGGCCCGTGTCACTCCCGGCGCAACGGTTGCACCGCCGGAGACGTTATTTGCAAAGGCTGGATCGGCAAGCAGACCGAGTGCGAGAAGCGCGCTCATGCCGCCGAGCGCAAATACCGGGCCTGCCGATGAGAAAAGATTCGAACGGATGGAGCCGCCAGCCCCCAACAGGCCGAGCCCCATATTTTTGCGCCGTACCCCCAGCACACGATGCGCCAGACGCAACACCGCCATCAGGCGGCGACGCAGGGAACGGGACTCGGATGCTCCAGCCATCCAGTTGCCTGAAAAGCCGCCGCGGAACTTTGCCGACGAAAGGATTTCAGTTGAACCACTCATCTACAAGTCCTCCTCATATGTTTCAGTCAATGCGCGCCCTGTTTCAACGCCGCGGCGCTCCATCGTTTCGAAGGCGGAAAGGACCCAAGAGTCCGTCGTCTCCGGCACGAGGCGCAACGCGGCGTCGGCGCGGCCGGGTGAAAGTTTGCGTTCCAGCAGTTCCCGGCAAATTCCAAGATGAACGGCAGGCTGCTCCGCTTCGTAGGCTGGAGAAGTCAAACCGAAAATGAATAGCGCATAGAGATGATCGAATTCCGCTGGACTGAGCCGTTCAGCAAAGCGGCCCGTAAGCACGCTCCAGACCGCTTCGGTCTTGGTAGCGAAGACATCAATGCCCGGCAGGACAGGCGCATGCGCGCGCTTGTCCTCAGTTCTCTTGACCGCAAGTGCAGAAAAGCCCCTCGACATCGCCGGCAGCTCTACCCGCGGTGTCCGCTCGAACATGACATTCGACACACTATCCCCTCTTGATCTGCATCAAGCGCATAGAGACATACGCTTGCGGAGAGGTCTTATCGAAAATCACCTATCTTTTAGAGAATATCACCATATTAGAGGACATGGATACTTATGTTGCTGGTTTGCAACGCTCGCAAAGAACGCTTCAATATTTGATTAAGCATGTCTGGACCGGAACGAGGCAGGGCTCAAACCGATAAAGCGTTTGAAGGTCTGGGTCAGGTGCACCTGATTGCCGAAGCCGCAATCGAGCGCGATCTGTGCGATGGGCAGGTCTGTCTCGGAAAGCAGGCGCTGCGCGCGTTCCATCCGGCGGCGCAATACATATTGATAGGGTGTCAGGTCGGTCGCCCTTTTAAACAGGCGGCTGAAATGATTGGGGCTGAGATTGCACTGGCGGGCCATATCCGCCAGCGACAGAGTGGAGGCCAGATTAGCCTCTATATAATCCTTGACCAATCGAAGGTGTTTTGGATCGAGTCCCTGCGTCGCCGGTATTTCGCTGACAGCCAAGGTCGAGTGCTTGTAGATAAGTCTTGCCGCGAAAGCCCTCGCCAACTGGTCGGCGTAAAGAGCCGAAGAAGCAAGCGGATTCTCCGCAGCCTCGCATAATGCGACTGCCAACTGTTCAAGAAGCTGGTCGAGCATGGCGAACCTGGGCAGGATTCTAACGCGGGAAGGATCACCATGCGCACTCTCCGCCGCAATCTCCTCGATGAGCGCTTGCTTCACATAGATATGCAGGGAGGCGAAACGTCGCTCATTCCGCACCTCAAACCTTGTCCCGGCGGGAACGATCCCGAAGCTGCCGGAAAGAAATTTCTTTTCCTGCGTAATGCCATCAATCGTTCGGCTGAAAACGACCGGGCCATTGAGAACAAAGCTCACCAACGGATTTCCGCAGGCGGGAAACGACCTCCGGTACGGGTTTTCTATCTGGCGGGATACGAAGACGCTTCGCCAACCAAGCGCTTCACTCGTTGAAATGAGCTCACTGAAATCTGCCAGCGAAATGCCATGGGTCTGATCGCCGCCAAAGACCGCTTCCTTGGCTGGCTCCGCCCGCCGTCCTGCATGGGTAGCTGGCCGGAATCTCAGCCCCCCATTTCGAATATACATTTTCTATCGACCGCCCATGTAGTCCCAAAGATTCGGAGGAACATAACCGCCCTCTCACATTTCCGAAATCGCTAATGTTTGGGTGGCAGACATAATGGGCGACATAGTGACAAAGAGCACGAGCACTGTGCGCATTGCGCAACTAACACCGTGACCCTTGCACAATATCCTATTGCGAATGGGAGCGGTTTCGACAGCGAGCTGGTTGGGATATCCCGTGTCAGAAGTTCATCGTCCGCAGCCGCCATGGTGCCGTTCGGATTCATTCATCTACCCACGTAGCGGGGACGGGCAATCATACCAGCATCAACCGGCGCACTCGCGCCCATCGCTGTTTGCATAACGAGAAGCCTTGCAAGCGCTTCATGTCGCAAAGCGCTACGCCACCAAACGGCAACTTTCACCGCTTGAACCGCTTAATTTACGCCGGTTGGGAATTCCAAAGAAAACCGTTCAATTCTTACCTGAAGGCTGCAAAAAACAAAAAACTCCCGGCGGGATTCGCGCGGGAGTGTTTGAATCGTTGGTTGCGGGGGCTCGCAACAAACGATTCCTGCGTTTAGTTGAACGGACTATATCGAAATTCGCGGCTTAATTTGTTAACGGGGACCAAGTTCGAATTCCTAACGCGAATCCGCCAAAACACCGCCAATCGCCGTATTCTAACAGAAGAGATAAAAATCCGCCGTTTTTACGCTACAACCCGATAAATCGTGAATGTTAGGCGTCAACTTCCAATCCCATTTCAGCCATTCGACTTAACTCGGTCGCGGTCGGAAACCTGCCGTTTTTCGCGGAGTGCAGTCGACAGCGCAGCACTGACGGGAAGCCATCGTCTGTAGAACTCTCTTCGTTGAGAAAGACACAGCTTAAGCAAGCACCTCGGCGGCTACACCTGTTTGGCTGATTTGCATGATCAGCGCGCCATGGAGCAGACCAGAAATGGCGCTGATGTTCTCGGCCGCATATCGTCACCTCCTCATGGTCCGCACGTTGATTAATTGGAAATTTTCATCTCCGGATCAAAGTCGTATCGACACGAAGATTGCCCCTTGAACAGTTCTGCGGCGAAACTAAATTGTAGTTGTCTGACGCCCCCATTGGGGGTCGGAAAACCGAGCGGATGCAAAAGCGTCCTGCGGGATAACAACTTGTACCCATATTGCTTCACAAGGAGGATGTGGCTATGAGAACCACTTTCGATTTTACTCCCCTGTTCCGGTCGAGCATCGGCTTCGACCGAATGCTGAACGCGCTCGAAGCTGCGAGCCGTGTCGAGACCATCGACAACTGGCCGCCTTATGACATAGCCAAGACCGGCGAGGACGACTACCGCATCACCATGGCGGTGGCCGGCTTCTCGCAAGACGAACTGACCATCACCCAGGAGCAGAACATGCTCCTGGTATCCGGTCAGAAGGCTGGCGAGGATAACAGCCAGTATCTGCATCGCGGAATTGCCGCGCGCACATTCCAGCGTCGCTTTGAACTGGCCGACCACGTGAAGGTCGTGGGCGCTAGCCTCGTCAATGGTCTGCTGACGATTGATCTCAAGCGTGAGATTCCCGAAGAGATGAAGCCGCGCAAGATCCAGATCGCGGCCGGAGAGGCACTGCCCAAGGTCGAGACCAGGCAGATCGAGGCCGACAAGCAGGCCGCCTGAGGTAGCTCTCTCAGCGTAATTCGCGCAAGGCGCCGGGCACTTCCCGGCGCCGACGGGAAAGCATTGTCAATCGAACGAACAGAAAGGAGAAGAATAATGAGTGTCCGTGATTTGATCCCCTGGGGCCGCAGCAACGGCAATCAGGTTCCCAGTGTTTTGCGCGATGGCGATCGTGATCCGTTCCTCTCGCTGCATCGCGAGGTGAATCGGCTGTTTGACGACGTCTTCCGCGGCTTCGGCTCGAACCTGCCCTCTATCGTGGGAGCTTCCGCCTTCAGCGGCGGCTGGCCGAGCGTGGAGATCTCCGACGGCGAGAAGGAAATCAAGGTGACAGCTGAGGTGCCGGGCCTCGAAGAGAAGGACATTCAGGTCCTGCTCGACGACGGCGTGCTGACGTTGAAGGGCGAGAAGCGCTCCGAGACGGAGGACAAGGACCGACAGTTCTCCGAGCGCTTCTATGGCCGCTTCGAGCGTCGCATCCCGCTCGGCTACGAGGTCAAGGACGACCAGGTCGACGCGCGGTTCAAAAACGGCGTGCTGACCGTGACCTTGCCCAAGAGCGAAAAGGCGCAGTCGCAGGTGAAGCGCATCGCCATCAAGAGCTGATGCATGGCAGGCGCCGGCGGCGGGCCACCTGGCCGCCGTCGGCTGCATCCTTCGCCAGAGAGGGAGGGATGAACAATGGAGATGACGAGACAGATCAACAGATCAACTGGAAATTCAATTCCGCAAGAGCGGCCGTCGAACGACAACCGGCACAAGCCCCTTTCGATGGGGCGCTCGGTCTTCCCGGCTGGCGCGGTTGCGCGCATCTACAAGCCGTCCCGCGCGGTGACGACCTCCGGCAAGGCCGGCACGAAGGGCTGGCGACTTGTGTTCGAGCGGCGCACCGCGCCCTTCATCGAGCCGCTGATGGGCTACACGGGCGGCGACGATACGCTGACCCAGGTCGAGCTGAGCTTCCCGACATTGCAATCGGCCATCCGCTACGCCGAGCGACAGGGTCTGACCTATATGGTCCAAACACCGCCCCGGCAGACGACAGGCAGTGGCCGCAGCCAGCGCGCCGATGAGAAGCAGGCGTGTGTAGGAAAATCAACGCACGCCTTCTCGGATGCGACGCTCGACCGGCTCGGGCTCGCCGCCCTTCGAGAGACCTACGGGCGTGCGCTCGACGGCGCGGCGAACCGCAACGACCCGTCCGGTCCTGAAAGCTGGACGACGCCCATGAAGGTGGTCAGCGATCCGACGCTGACGCTGGAGGCGAAGCGCGCGATTCTGATGAACTGGGCCTGGACCGAGTACCTGATCGACCAGGCCACCAACGAAGGCATGCCCGAGAACGACCGGCCGTCGCGCCTCGACGAGGTCGAGCAGGCGCTGCTCGCGCTTGAACGCGAGGTTGCGGATGATCGGGATGATTCAGGCACACGAAAGGCAGCGTGAGGTCCGGCGATGGATACGCATGTCGTTTTCGATTGCCAGAAGGTTCTGCCGAACCGGTTCGCGCTGACGCTTGCCGCTGCCTCCCGCATCCGGGCGCTCGCCCGGGGCGCGGAACCGAGGCTCGACGCAGTCGATCGCACCGTGGGCGATTTGCCCTGCACGAGATCGCGGCGGGCGCGTTCACGCTGGATGAACTCGCACCGTTTTTGCCTGGAGCGGATGAAAGGCGTCTTTTGCCTCCGCGCGATCCGGCTTCCAAGCTTCGCGATGGCGGAGGCGGAAGCGCCGCCGCACCCGCCTCCCGTTCGCGAAAGACGGTTCGTTGAAGAGGCAAGCAAACCAACACGGAGGAATGAACGATGCTGAAGTCTTTGTCTTCCGATAACCGGATGGCTTTCGATGTCCTCAACATCATTGCCGGTCTCGGTCTTCTGCTGTCGCCTTGGCATCTCGGCTATGCGGCTGAAACCTATGCCGCATGGAATGCTTGGATCGTCGTTGCTGCCGTGACGCTGATCGCGGTCGCTGCGCTCTATACATTCCATCAGGTCGAGAAATGGGCCAACGTGGCACTCGACCTTTGAACCGCGCGGGCCAACCTCCGCTCGGCCACATGACCACATGGCGCATGATCCTCGCACAGCGCATGCTCGGGGCGGGCAAGAGAGGGGCGGCGGTGGCCGAAGCTGTCGGATACCATTCACATAGCGCGTTCGCCCAGGCGTTCAAAAGAACTTTGGGCCCTACACCCCCGTCCATGAAGTAATCGGCAGGCCTCCTCCAACGACACCCAACTTGCGGGCGGCATCAATTTATAGGGTTACGGAGTAGACGCAGTCCTCCGTTTCGTCATTCTCAAGCCGAAGAATACCGCCGACGCCTCATAACCTACAAAGCCATTCAGTGAAATAACCAATGGTTATTACACTCCGAGGCGGTTGCTTTCCAAGGGGGCCGCGCGCACCGTCCAGTGGCTACACAGGGAATTGAATGCGAAGCAAAAATCGGTCGGGATGCGCTCAGCTATCGTCCAGCAGGTGAAGCAAAGATCGAACGCGGAATTGCGATGCGTGTCGTCAGCCCCTTCGCCGACAGGTCACGGGTTATTCGTCCGCGGAGTTGATCCTCAACCATGGTTTTGATGAGTCGCGAACCAAACCCCTCTCCGGCTTCGCCATTCACGCAGCCGCTGAACTTCTCGTTCCATTCGATAATCTGGTGATCGCCGTCCGTGCTCACCGTGACATGAAGGGCTCCCGCAGCCCGAGACAACGCCCCGTATTTCGCGGCATTGGTGATCAGTTCGTGGAATACCAAGGCAACCGATGTCGCCACTCCCGGGTCAATTGTAACGTCCAGACCATCAATAGTGATTCGATTGTTGCTTCCGCCCATGTAGGGAGCGAGCAATTGTTCCAGCAAACCTCGCAGTGAAGCGGAGTTCTGCTTCATCCCGGCGCGAATAAGCCCATGGGCCCGGTGCAAGGCATCCAGACGGGCTCGTAAGGTTTCTGCAAGCGGCCGGTGTTCCGGCTGCTCTCGGACAGACACGGCGATCAACCCATTAACCAACGCAAACAGATTCTTGATCCGGTGGTCGAGTTCCTGAGATACCATCTCGCGTTGTTCTTCCAGCAGCTTAGGCGCATCGATATCCGATGACGTCCCGTACCAGCGGATGATCTCGCCGTCTGCATTTCGGAGCGGAAGGGCAACGACCCAGAGCCAACGATAGCTGCCGTCATGATAACGAAAGCGGTAGTCGATGTCGTAGGTCTTGCCAGTCTTCAGACACTCTTGCCAGGTTTCGGCAACCCGATCCCGGTCGTCAGGATGGATGAGTTTCTGCCAGGTTGTCGGCTGGATATTTTCCGGGGCGATGCCGGTGAATTCCGTCCACCGTCCGTTGAAATAATCGTGCCGTCCGTCCGCATCCGCGCTCCAGATTATCTGGGGTATGGATTCCGCCAGAAGGTCGAACCGAAGATTGCTCTGTTCGAGAGCGGCCGCCATCTCGCTCTGCTCAGTTGTGTCAATGACAACACCTGCGAACTGGACGATCCGTCCCCTGTCGTCACAGACAGGGCGCCCGGAAACAATAAACCAGCGGGTGTCCCCTTTGCTGGTTACTGCGCGATAGTGACAGCGATAATCCGAACCCGACGTGATTGCGGCGCGCAAACCCTCAAAGACTCGGTCGCGATCCTGGGGGTGAACAGATGGCGACAGCATATCAATCCTGACGCCACGCCGTGATTCCTCCTGGGAAATACCAAACAGGCCGGCAAAGGAGCCGCTCGTGGTTACCCTGTTACTGCGAACGTCCAGATCCCAGGTTCCTACGATACCACCGGCATCAAGTGCCAGTTCCATCCGCTGTTGCGACCACTCCAGCGCCTTGAGCGCCCGCATTCGTTCGGTCGTTTCGCTGGCAACCACCAGAACGCCATAGATGTGGGCATGGGTGTCGGCTATGGGTGTCAACGCGAGGCTGAACCAGGCCGTTTCCAACTGCCGGTCGCGCAACAACTTGACTGGCTGGTCGCGGAAACGCACGCCTTTGCCGTCTTAACAGGAACTGATCGCATCACGGAAAAAGCTGGCCGCTACGGGCAACGCTTTCGTAATCGGTTGCCCGAGTGCAGTTGCATAGCGCTCACCGAGCATCTCCTGCAGGGCATCATTCTGAACCACAAGGCCCTCGCGACCAATCAGAACTGCCATGGGTGCAGCAGAAAGCAAAATCAGTCGGACGGCTGATTTGAGTTCTTCTGGCCAGATATAGATCGGCCCCGCCGACGATCGAGACCAGTCGAAGGCACGGATGTTCCTCACCATGACGCTCGGGTTCGCGAATTCGTCATGCCCCTCACTGAACCGGGCGAACAGGTGCTCCGGCATTGTCCCTCCATCAAACGCTCAGTTCAAACCTACAATGCGTTTCGGCGCTCGTCCATTCGACATAGCTGTGTTTTAACTTATCTGTCAGCCTAGACCTTGGAGCAAAGGTGGCAGATGTCCTTATATACTGAATTGTCTATTTAAGATCATCGAGTTGTAGCATTTACAGCAGCATCATAAATATCTGCTCTGTAATCTTCCTTCGAACAAGCCCCCTGTGTGCCCCAGCCACGGAACTTAAGCTATCACATTGCGTTAAAAGACGGGTGAAGATGCCCGCTTTGAACCGGAACACTGGCTAATTCTCACATTTTTCCGCGAACTTAGCGGCCTTCGGCGCTTCAAATATCGATCCGACAATTCATGAGAGGAGAAGTACCATGGCAAAGGAAAAGACCCTTGAAGACCTGTTCCACGACACTCTCAAGGACATCTATTACGCTGAGCGCAAGATCCTGAAGGCTTTGCCGAAGATGAAACGTGCGGCGCAGTCGGAAGACCTGAAGGCTGCTTTCGAGAAGCATCGCGAAGAGACGGAGGGCCATGTCGAACGACTTGTCCAGGTATTCGAGATCATGGGCAAGGCAGCGAGAGGCAAAACCTGCGACGCGATCGAAGGGATCATCGCCGAAGGCGAGGAGATCATGGAGGAGTTCAAGGATACAGCGGCGCTCGACGCCGGCCTGATTTCGTCCGCGCAGGCGGTCGAGCACTACGAAATCACCCGATATGGAACTTTGAAGCGGTGGGCAAAAGAACTTGGCCTGAGCGATGCGGCGAAGCTTCTCGATCAGACGCTTCAGGAAGAGTCGAAAACGGACAGCGATCTGACGAAACTTGCGGATGCTTCGGCCAACCAACGCGCCAAGGCTGCGTGATCATGAAGCAAGGGTGCCACTCGGCACCCTTGCCAATTTGTATAGAGATCACATAACGGACGGGAGCCAGCTATGTCAGCCACCGACAAAGCCGCAAATGTGCAGAAATCACTCAAGATTCATGACCAAAAGCTCGAAGCCAGCCCAGGCGGAGATCTTTATCAGATTGCCGGCGACAAGTCACCTGCCATGACCACCGCGCAGGGTGGGCCGGTGTCAGACGACCTCAACACGTTGAAGATCGGCCAGCGTGGTCCTACGCTGATTGAGGATTTTCATTTCCGGGAAAAAATCTTTCACTTCGACCATGAGCGTATTCCCGAACGCGTGGTTCATGCGCGGGGCTACGGCGCGCATGGCTATTTCGAGACGACAAAGTCACTCAGCGAATATACGCGCGCAGACATTTTCCAACGGGCTGGCGAGAAGACGCCAGTCTTCGTCCGTTTCTCCACGGTCGCCGGTTCGAAGGGTTCGTTCGACCTTGCCCGAGATGTGCGCGGCTTCGCCGTCAAGATGTATACCAATGAAGGTAACTGGGATATTGTCGGCAACAACATTCCCGTGTTCTTCATCCAGGACGCCATCCGGTTTCCCGATATGGTCCATGCCGTCAAGGAGGAGCCTGACCGGGCTTTTCCGCAGGCCCAGTCAGCCCATGACAATTTCTGGGACTTCATCAGCCTGACGCCGGAATCCATGCACATGATCATGTGGGTCATGTCGGATCGCGCCATCCCGCGCTCCTTCCGCTTCATGGAGGGGTTTGGTGTTCATACGTTCCGTTTCCTGAACGACAAGGACAAGTCGACTTTCGTCAAATTCATCTGGAAGCCGAAACTTGGCCTCCAATCGGTCGTCTGGAACGAGGCTGTCAAAATCAATGGTGCGGATCCGGATTTCCATCGCCGCGATCTGTGGACCGCGATCCAGGCCGGCGACTTCCCTGAATGGGAACTGTGCGTGCAGCTCTTCGATCAGGACTTCGCGGATAGTTTCGATTTCGATGTGCTCGACCCGACGAAGCTGATTCCGGAAGAAGTCATCAAGCCAATACCGGTCGGACGGCTGGTGCTGGATCGGATGCCGGATAATTTCTTTGCCGAGACTGAACAGGTCGCGTTCATGACGCAGAACGTTCCCCCCGGCATCGATTTCTCCAATGACCCGCTGCTCCAGGGGCGCAATTTCTCCTATCTCGACACGCAGTTGAAAAGATTGGGCAGCCCCAATTTCACACATATCCCGATCAATGCGCCGAAGTGTCCGTTCCACCATCTCCAGCAGGACGGCCATATGGCGATGCGCAACCCTGTCGGACGAGCAAATTACCAGCCTAATTCCTGGGGCGAAGGGCCGAGGCCTGATCCCACGCGCGGGTTCCGGTCGTTTGCAGCGCAGGAAGACGGACAGAAAGTTCGCCTCCGACCGGAGAGCTTCGCCGACCATTACAGCCAGGCGAGGCAGTTCTATCTGAGCCAGACCGCTGTGGAGCAGAACCATATCGCTATGGCGCTGACCTTCGAACTGTCGAAGGTGGAAACGCCTGTGATCCGCGAGCGTATTGTGTCTCATCTGCTCAACATCGATGCCAACCTTGCGGAAACGGTCGCCGGAAAGCTCGGCATCCGCAAGATGCCGAAGGCTGCGGATGCGATGGTGCCCGTGCGCGACGATCTTGCTCCGTCTCCTGCACTCAGCATTATTGAGAACGGACCCGGCACCTTCAAGGGCAGAAAGATCGGCGTGCTTGTTGCCAATGGCACTGATGCGCAGGTGCTCAAGGGTATCCGGCACGCCGCGGAGAAGGAAGGCGCAATGGTGGAACTGGTTGCGCCGACGGTCGGAGGTTTCGAAGCATCCAGCGGCGACTGGATAGAGGCCGACCATATGATTGACGGCGGTCCATCCGTATTGTTTGATGCTGTAGCCCTTGTGTTATCTGAAGAAGCGGCCAACCGGCTTATCGGCGAGTCCACGGCAAGAGACTTTGTTGCAGATGCTTTTGCCCACTGCAAGTTCATTGGCTTTACCGCAGGCGCAATGGCGCTGCTTGCCAAGGCCGGTATCGAGCCCGAAATGGACGAAGGGCTGATCCCCCTCGACAATGCAAGGGCGGCTACCGATTTCGTCGCGTCCTGCCGCAAGCTCCGGATATGGGCGCGTGAAGATACCGTAAAGCTCTGAGCTCACGGCATACAACTGATGTGAAGAGATGTTCGAAGTGCAAACACAAGCGGCCCGGCCCAGCCGGGCCGTTTACCGCGCATATTGGAATGTGGAGAAATTGGTAATCGCCCATGAAGAACATTGCTATCGTCGGCACCGGTCCGACCGGGATCTATACTTTCTCCTCGCTGCTTAAATTCGCAGAGCCAATTTCCATCTCGATCTACGAGAAGGAAGATGAAGCCGGCGTAGGCATGCCTTATAATGACGATGAGAACAGCCGCATGATGCTTGCCAACATCGCCAGCATCGAGATACCGCCGATTACCTCGACCTATCTCGACTGGCTGCACGAGCAGGACGAGACGCGTCTCGCTCGATACCGGGTCGACAAGGAAGGTCTTCACGATCGACAATTCCTGCCCCGCATTCTGCTGGGCGAATATGTCCGGGATCAGTTTCTGGCTCTTGTCGAGGCAGCGAGTCGAAAAGGCTTTGAAGTCGAAGTGCATGAATCCTGCGAGGTCACGGATATCGAAGCCGCCGCCAATGGCGTAAAGCTCTGGTCTGATGGCAGCCTCGTTTCGAAACTCTTCGATCTCGTCGTCATCGCCACCGGCCACGTCTGGCCCGACGACGACGAAGCAACGCGCAGTTATTTTCCCAGCCCCTGGTCTGGACTGATCGAAGCCAGAATACCAGCGTGTAAAGTGGGCATTATGGGCACATCGCTCAGCGCCATCGACGCAGCGATGGCGGTCGTTGCCCAACATGGAAGCTTCATCGAGGAAGAAGACGAAAGCCTGCGCTTCGACCTTGACCCGGACAGTAAAGGTCTGACGATAACGCTTATGTCCCGTTCAGGCATCCTGCCAGAAGCGGATTTTTATTGCCCGATCCCTTACGAGCCCTTGCAGATTGCCACGGAGCAGGCGATCAACAGGGAGATCGAGAGCGGTGCCAGTGGCTTGCTTGACAGGATATTTGCCTTGGTCGCGCGCGAAATCGAGTACGCCGATCCGGCCTGGAGTGAGCGTGTTACGCTTTCGAAGCTCGACGCTGATAGCTTCGCTGATGCCTACTTTGCCGACCGCCAAAACCACGATGCGTTCCGCTGGGCAGAATACAATCTCAAAGAAGTCGAGCGCAACAAGCGGGAGAAGCATACCGTCCTCTGGCGCTATGCAATCCTTCGGCTGCACGAGGTCGTGCAGGAGATCATCCCGCATCTCAATGAAGAGGACCGCGAGCGGTTTGATACCGGTCTCTGCAAGGTCTTCGTCGACAACTATGCCGCCATCCCGTCGGAATCGATCCGCAGGCTGCTGGCGCTGCGCAAGGCCGGCCTGATAGACGTGCTCGAACTTGGGCACGATTACGACATGGAGGTAAGGAAGGATCACACCATCATCGCCATTGGCTCGGAAATACGGACATTTGACGTGTTCATCGACGCCCGTGGCCAGAAGCCACTCAAGACGAAGGATTTGCCGTTTCCGTCACTGCGCCGGCAACTCGTTTCGGTCGGAGAGGATATTCCGGACGTCTCAGACGACTACACTCTGCTGGCACCGGACATTGCATGTGGCAAGATTGCGTTCGGCGCGCTGCCGTATCTGATGCACGACCAGCCTTTCGTGCAGGGAATTACGGCAAGTGCCGACATTGGAGCAGCAATGGCTACTGCTGTCAGTGAACTAAAACACCAAACGCGCCGGCGGCTTCCTTTTATTGATCTCTCCTGATCGAAGCTGAAACATTGACGGGTCAGACAGATACGCCCATGCGAGCGGCCTGGATTATATCTTCGATCAATTCACGCCTTGCACGTTCTCTCGCGACACTGTCGTTTAACCGCAAGATATAGGATGGATGCCAGGAGATCAGCACCGGTCCACCGTGTAACCCGATTTCAGCCTGACCGCGTCGCGAAGTAAGAGGAGCGTTGTTATCCGTCAGAGCGAACGCCGCAGAGGCCCCCAACGCAACCACCATGCGTGGACGGATGAAAGCCAGCTCAAGCCCAAGCCACCAGCGACAATGCAGAATTTCCTGCCGGTCAGGATTTTGATGCAGGCGGCGCTTGCCACGCGGCGTGAACTTAAAATGCTTGACTGCATTTGTCAGCCAGACACGTTCGGTTCCCACTTGCGCCGCAACCATCACCTCGCGCAGGAGACGACCGGCTGGACCGACAAAGGGACGCCCTTCCAGGTCCTCACGATCACCCGGCTGTTCTCCTACAATCATGAGCTCAGCGTCTTCCGGCCCTTTACCCCAAACAGTCTGGGTTGCGGCCTCGCATAATCCACATCGACGGCAATGTCCGGCAGCCGCTCGCGCTTCGATCATTGTCTGGGGGAGTTCGGCCGCTTGCGGCATTGCAGCGCGATAACGGGTCGAAATCGCGACTGCGCCAGCCGCTGGTGACGTTTCTGCAGCCGCGCGCATTCGCTCCACTCGCGACTCGGCATCTCGTAACATATCTGGAAACAGGCGCGTTTCGGGTAGGTTCTTCCAATACTTCTTAGGCATTTCCGCGCGCATCGCATTCAACTTTACCCGTGCCGGATTGAAGATGTTCGCGAAATAGGTGCCCCAAAGCGTTTCGGTGACATCTTCCGATAAGTCAGGGCGTGTGCCGCCTGGGTGGTAACTAAGTCTGCCGGCCTCAAATCGAGCTGTAAGCCTGGGCGTGGCGATCACCCAGTCCATATCCGCGAAACGCTTTACAAAAAAGGAACTACCCGGTTCGACTATATTATGCTCCGGCTCAAACCAGGCTGCAAAGCGACGACGCAATCCAGTCTCAGGTAATTCGCGAAACCGTACGAAAGCATGCATCTTGTGGATATCACGACCAACCGATTTTGCCATGAGATGCAGCCGCCGCCCAAGCGGGTCGGCATGGCTTAAAGGTTCTCCCGCGTTTCGGTCAAGCCGCCATAACGCCTGATAGAGCAGTCCGAACCGTTCCGGATTCGAATGCCAGATGACCGAATGCGCAAGCTTCAAAAACCCCTGCGTAACGCTTGCCTTATGCTCACCAGGCGCATTGGGCAGCGACGCCCCATCAAACAATCCGTCTGCTCCGATCCAATCGATATCATTTGGCTCGATACCATGTGATATCGCGATGCGCGCCATCTCACGCCACGCATCGAAGGTGCCGCCGTCGGGTAGTTTAACGGAATAGATCATAATAGCCGCAGTTGCTCAGCGGGAGGTGCAAATCGAGCGCGTAAATCGACGTTGTCGATGAGCCGCCCCGGCGACCAGCCAGGTGTCATGATAAAGGGGCGTGCCTTGTTCATGTTGGCACCTATCCGCACCAGATCTTCGTATCTTAAACCGCCGTTCTGGCGCGCAACGATTATGCGATCCACCGTGCGGGTACCGAATCCAGGAACACGCAGCAGCAATTCACGGCTTGCACGGTTTACATCCAGAGGGAATAGGCCACGGTGCTGTATGGCCCAGGCAAGTTTTGGATCCAGTTCCAAATCAAGATGACCAGCCTTCGTGCCGGTAGCGATTTCCTCGGCGGTGAAACCATAAAAACGCAAAAGCCAATCTGCCTGATATAGGCGGTGTTCACGCAGAAGCGGAGGCTGGATCAAGGGCAGAGCTGCGGAGGCGTCCGGGATCGGGGAGAATGCTGAATAATAAACCCGTCGCAGCTTGTAACCACTGTAAAGCCGTGTCGACATTTTGAGGATGGTCACATCGTCTGCCCCATCCGCGCCGATGATCATCTGCGTGCTTTGCCCGGCCGGTGCAAACCGGCGCGGCTTACGCCCGGTATGGGTCTTATCTTTTGCCGCCTCGCCTTCCAGCCGCACTTGTGCCATCGCACCACGGATCGTTTCAGGGCGTTTTTCCGGAGCGAATTTGCGCACACTTGCGTCCTCCGGCAATTCGACATTAATCGATAGCCGATCAGCCCAAAGCCCGGCCTCCCGGATCAAGTCCGGACTTGCATCGGGAATCGTCTTGAGATGGATATAGCCGCGGAAGCCGTGACCCTCCCGCAATGTCCGCGCTATGCGTACCATATCGGACATGGTCTGGTCGGGGGACTTGATGATGCCCGAGGACAAGAACAGGCCCTCGATGTAATTGCGTCGATAAAATTCCAGCGTGAGCGAGACAACTTCCTCGACTGAGAACCGCGCCCGTTCCACGTTCGAGCTGACCCGGTTTATGCAATAGGCACAGTCGAAGATGCAGAAGTTGGTCATAAGAATTTTCAGCAGGCTGATACAGCGCCCATCCGGAGTGTAAGCATGGCAAATCCCTGCCCCTCCCGACGATCCGACACCGCCCTTGCTTGCATCGCGCTTCTCGCCACCGCTTGACGCACAAGATGCATCGTATTTTGCCGCATCCGATAGAATGGCAAGTTTATCCTGAAGGCTCTTTTTCACCATATGAGCGAAGATACATGTTCATGTTTTGTTCGTCAATAAAAGAGATTTTTTGCGGATCGCTCACCACGACGTGACCTGTCGCCTGCAAATCTGTTCCCGAAGCCACCGACGCACCGATCTTCGCGATTTCCCAAATGCCAATAGACACCCGATCGAAGTGGGATGGAAGCGTGCCTCTACAGGAGCATTGCCTGCTGAAACGTCGATTTTTAGCTGAAATACCAATGCCTCGGCCTGCATTGAATTTTAGTGAGATTGTTCGTTCCCTTGTACGGCTACAGCACTACCAACATGCAGAACGGTCGAATGACTATGCGTGTTCTCTGCCTGCGTGTAATGGCGGTTGCCTTCGACATAAGCCTCGCAAGCGGTCCCCTGCAGGACACGCGCGACGTCGGCAAAGACCTCTTCGCGTTCCTTGATGCTGAGGTCTTTGATGAGTTTTATCTTCTCTTCTCTTCTCTTCCCTATCCGGTCTCACTCTGAACAGACGTGGGATATTGACCGATCTCATCAAGCCTCGGTCACGACAGAGCTAGGATAGAGGAAATTTCTGTTCAAGACCTCAGTGAAGCTTGAACTCGCCTTCGACGCGGCGCCATTCATTCGGTCCGATCAAGCACTGATGCGTATAGCGGACAGAATGGAGCGGGCCTTCAAGCCTGGACTGCCAGAAATCCAGGAACCTGTGCATCTCAGGAAAATCGGGTGCCAGATCGTAGTCCTGCCAGACATAGGTCTGCAGCACGGATTCGAAATCAGGAATGCGATAGAGGATGTGCGCGGTGGTGAGGCCGTAGCCATTGAGCTGACGTTCCAGATCCGATGAGAATTGCATGCTTCATCTCCGTTTCATGACACTGTGAAGTGTGTCGCAAAATTTCACGACCATCAACGGATTTTTAAACGCAATCGCGCCGTTTATTGTTCCTTTCCAGTATGTTAGTAGCATCAGAAGACGAGTGCTAATTTTTCGTTTCTCCCTCTTGAAATCGAAAAATCTCAAAACCAGATCATTTTGCGCAAAATGCTCGACTTGAGGTTTTGCACCCGCCCGGACCGATCATTCGGTCCGGCCAGAGGGAACAACGTCATCATTTTTGCTCAACGGAGGAAAACATGTCGTTCCGACCGCTTCATGATCGCATTCTCGTCCGCCGGGTCGAATCCGAAGAAAAGACCAAGGGCGGCATCATCATTCCCGACACCGCCAAGGAAAAGCCGCAGGAAGGCGAAGTCATCGCCGTAGGTCCCGGCGCGCGCAACGATGCCGGCCAGATCCAGGCGCTCGACGTCAAGGCCGGCGACCGCATCCTGTTCGGCAAATGGTCCGGCACCGAGATCAAGATCAACGGCGAAGACCTGCTGATCATGAAGGAAAGCGATGTCATGGGCATCATCGAAACCCAGGCAGAGCAGAAAAAAGCTGCCTGAGGCGATAACCCGTCAATCCAACCCATCAGTCACATAGCTGCCTATTGAGGAGTTAGAAAAAATGGCTGCGAAAGAAGTCAAGTTCCACACCGATGCCCGTGAACGCATGCTGCGGGGAGTTGACGTGCTGGCCAATGCCGTGAAGGTCACGCTCGGTCCAAAGGGCCGCAATGTCGTGATCGACAAGTCCTTCGGTGCCCCTCGTATAACCAAGGACGGCGTTTCCGTCGCCAAGGAAATTGAACTGGAAGACAAGTTCGAGAACATGGGCGCCCAGATGCTGCGCGAAGTGGCATCGAAGACGAACGATCTCGCCGGCGACGGCACGACAACCGCGACCGTGCTTGCCCAGGCCATCGTTAAGGAAGGCGCCAAGGCCGTCGCCTCCGGCATGAATCCGATGGACCTGAAGCGTGGCATCGATCTCGCCGTCGATGCGGTTGTCAAGGAGTTGAAGACCAACGCCCGCAAGATCACCAGCAATTCCGAAATTGCTCAAGTTGGTACCATCTCCGCCAACGGAGATACGGAGATCGGTCGTTATCTTGCCGAGGCGATGGAGAAAGTCGGCAACGAAGGTGTTATAACTGTCGAAGAAGCCAAGACCGCTGAAACCGAACTCGAAGTCGTCGAAGGCATGCAGTTCGATCGCGGCTATCTCAGCCCCTACTTCGTCACCAACCAAGACAAGATGCGGGTGGAACTGGAAGATCCCTATATCCTGATCCATGAGAAGAAGTTGTCGAACCTGCAGGCGATGCTGCCGGTTCTCGAAGCCGTCGTCCAGTCCGGCAAACCGCTCGTCATCATCGCTGAAGACGTCGAAGGGGAAGCTCTTGCAACGCTTGTCGTCAACAAGCTGCGTGGCGGTCTCAAGATAGCTGCCGTCAAGGCTCCTGGCTTCGGCGACCGTCGCAAGGCCATGCTGGAAGACATCGCCATCCTGACGGGAGGAACCGTGATCTCGGAAGACCTCGGCATCAAGTTGGAAAACGTCACCCTCAACATGCTCGGCCGGGCGAAGAGAGTGGCGATCGAGAAGGAGAACACCACCATTATCGATGGCGTCGGTTCCAAGGCGGAAATCGATGGCCGCGTTGCGCAGATTCGGGCTCAGATCGAGGAGACAACCTCCGACTACGACCGCGAAAAGCTACAGGAACGTCTTGCCAAGCTTGCCGGGGGCGTTGCCGTCATCCGCGTCGGTGGCTCGACGGAAGTCGAAGTGAAGGAGAAAAAGGACCGCGTCGACGATGCGCTGCATGCGACCCGCGCCGCGGTAGAGGAAGGCATTCTCCCGGGTGGCGGTGTCGCTCTCCTGCGCGCCGTTAAGGCGCTCGAGGACCTTCCGATCGCGAACGACGATCAGCGTGTCGGCGTCGAGATCGTGCGACGGGCGATTGAAGCACCTGTTCGCCAGATCGCCGAAAATGCCGGTGCCGAAGGTTCGATCATTGTCGGCAAACTGCGTGAAAAAACCGACTTCTCCTATGGCTGGAACGCCCAGACCGGCGAATATGGTGATCTTTATGCTCAGGGTGTCATCGATCCGGTCAAGGTTGTGCGCACTGCGCTGCAGGACGCAGCCTCGGTTGCCGGTCTTCTGGTGACAACGGAAGCGATGATAGCGGAGAAGCCCAAAAAGGAGGCCGCTCCAGCCCTACCGGCTAGCGCCGGCATGGATTTCTAAGCGATTGTCTTAGGCTCGCCCCCGCTGGGGGCGAGCCTCCAATGAGGAGATAAAAACGGTTCAGAATACAATCAAGCGCCCACCCCAACCACTCTATTCCAGAGACCTTGTTGTCTGTCAGAGGGTTTTCGATGACATTCGATCGAGAGCTGGCGTTGCCAAGGAGACTGAGGAAGCGGAGCGAATGGCGGCCATCACTGTGGAATTATACAGGCAAGGTGTTCGCGAACCGAGCCATCTAAAAACAATGGTCGAGGCCGCGCGAGGCGTGTTCGATCACCGGGCGCACTAACGACTTGCGCCACATGCAACCGAAACCATCCACCTGGCATCAAAGGGGGTCAAGCTATGAGAAAGGAAAGATTGGAAAATTCGATTCCGGAGAAACCAGCAGCAATTAGCGCCGAGCATCTGCATCATCCGGCCCAACATTTCGGTCATCCCCGAGACGTTCTTGCAGCCGACGATATCGACATAGACGAGAAACGCGCCATTCTTGCGTCGTGGGCATCCGACATCTTTGCCATCGATTCCAGTCCGGCCCTTCGCCTTTATCCTGGAACCGATAAGGCCGTCTCATATGACGAAATCATCGAAGCGCTGAAGACGCTGGACCTGTCTGATCGGCAAGGGCGAGGCGCTCACGTATCGAAGAATGCACGGCAAAATCCGCAGCTAATCCGTCGAATGGCCAGCGCTACCAAATGTTTCACCAATCGCGGATTAAAGCCCTGTACGGGCCTTTGAAGTCAGCGCATCATCAAGAAACCGGACGGCATTGAGAATCGCTTGATCCGCTTCAGGCAGGACACCGGCCAGCAGATGCCAGACATGAAACATACCCGGCCACACTTCAAGCGACACGCGCACACGAGCCTCACCCAGATTGGATGCAAGGCGGATTGCATCGCTGAGCATTACCTCGTTTTCACCGATCTGGATCAGCACCGGTGCCAGATCGTGTAAATCTGCGAAAACTGGAGAGGCATCAGGATGTGTCGGCAATTCCCCGGCAAGGAACATCCGCGCCAGCTTATTCAAAAATTCGACGCTGCAAAGCGGATCAATACCGTCGCGGACAGTGGCGGACAGGCCACTATGAGTTAGATTGGCCCAAGGTGAAAAAGCAGCACCCGCCACAGGCAATGCGATCCCCGCATCGCGGGCCTTGCGCATCATTGTGACAACCATCGCACCGCCAGCGGAATCGCCCGCAAGAACGAGGTTTTTCGGATCAACGCCTGATGAAAGCAGCGCACGATAGGCGGCAAACACATCATCAATCGGGGTTGGAAACGGAAATTCCGGTGCCTGACGATAATCGGGTGCGTAGATTTTTGCATTCAAGGCCTTTGCCAGCCGCCCGGTCAAACCGCGATAGCCTTCAACGCCGCCATGAACATATCCGCCGCCGTGGATATAGAGCAAGACCCGTTGAGGTTCCGGGCCTTCGGGAACAGCCGTCATCGTCGGCACGGAATCCAGCGTCGCGGTTCCATAGGAAACGTCTTTCATCGCGGGAAACAGGTGGCCAAGACCGCTCATATAATCAGTACGGACTTGCGCCCAACTGGCTTCTGACGTGCCGTAAATCTTTTCTACAACGGGACCCGCGGCCTCGATCCAGCCGTTGAGGGCCGCCTGTGCATTTTCGGGAAGCGTATTCTGGGAGGACATTTAAATACCTTTCATAATCTGTTCGACAATGAGTTATATGGACCTTCGATTGACGAACAGGTTTCCCCAATGCAGCGCCGTGACATCGCGAAACATCTGCCCGCTGCTTCCGAGCTTGATCTCGGGGCGTTGCGCATCTTTGTCGCCGTGGCAGAAGCCGGCAGCTTTGTCGGGGGTGGAAAGGCGGTGGGATTGACCCGTTCTGCGGCGGGTAAGGCGCTGGCGCGGCTGGAGGCTTACCTTGGAACGCGGCTGTTCCACCGCACCACCCGCCGCCTTTCCCTGACAAACGAGGGCCATGAATTCTACCACCGAAGCAGGCAACTGCTCGAAGACCTTGCCGAGGCCGAGGCAAGCATTCGTCCCAACCGGCTTCAGCCTCGCGGCACATTGCGCCTGACGGTCTCGGAAGGTTACGGAAAGGCGAAAATCATTCCTTACCTCGCGACTTATCTCGAAACCGCGCCCGATCTAGCTGTGGAAGTGAGCTTCACCGACCGGATGGTCGATCTGGTCGAAGAGGGCTTTGACCTTGCGATCCGGGTCGGGTCAGTCGCGACAAGCGGGCAGTATATCACGCAGGTGATCGACCGGACGCGGCTGGGACTTTATGCGTCACCGGACTATCTCCTCAAACGGGGCAAACCGGCCAGTACTGATGAGCTTAGGCATCATCAACGGTTAATTTACGGCCTGGGCACCACGTCAACGGTATGGAACCTGCTCCGTGAGGATGATCTGCCCATTACGATTGAAGGAGGTGTCCATATCCGCTTTGACAGCGGCGACGCGATCCGTGTGGCCGCCCTCGCGGGCCTTGGGATCGCACTTCTGCCCTCGTTCATCGTTGAACAAGATATCACGGACGGCAAGCTGGTGGAAATCCTGCCGAAAACCGCTATGAGCGAAGCCGCCATCCATGCGATTTATCCCAGCAGGCGTCACCTTTCCATCCGCACCCGAAGCTTCATTGAGGGGCTGAAGCGTTCTTTCCGATAGTGCGGAGGCACCGCTCAATCTGGCTCATCCACGCTCACGGCAAGCGACAAGCCTGCCATAAGGATGATGAAGACGCCAAAGCCCAGCACGGTATGGAAAACGCCGATGTGGCCTGCGGCATATCCGGCTATCATCGCCAGAAGCGCGTTCGGCAGATAGCTGGCTATGTAGAAGGACGAGATCAGGCCGGCACGTTCTTCGGGCCTTGCCCGCGCCACAAGACCGCGCAAGACGCCAAGGAAGCCAGCGCCAAAGCCGATGCCGGTCGGCAGTGAACCGAACAGAAGCAAGACAGGGCTGTGAAATAGCGTACCGAGCAGGACGATCCCGGTTCCGGCAATAATCGCCAGCCCCGCCCAGTTGCGCGCCGTTGTTGCCGAATGATGGCGGAACAGCATGACGGCACCCGCACCCGCCAGAGTCAGAATTCCGACCGCAGCACCACTCAGCCACGCCATCGACGGTCCTGCCGCCATTTCGTGCAGAAGCCCGGGCAACAGCGACAGAAACAGCGCGCCCAATCCCCAGACCGCGACATTCAGCGGGATGATGCGGAGAAACATGGCTCGCACCTCGGTCGGAATCTCGACCTTTGGACGCAGGGATAAGCCTTTGCTGATTCTGTTCTGGAAAGTCTCCGCTGAAAGCAAGGTGCGCAGTATTTGGATCAGGGAAAGCCCCAGGGTCAGTGCATAGACCAGCCGCAAGGGTAACGGCGCGAACTGGACCAGAACACCTGCCCCGATCGCGCCCAATGCCATGCCAACCATAGGCGCCAGACTGTTGATCACCGCGCCTGTCTTGTGATCGACATCCAGAAGCGCTGCCGCAACCGCCGTGGTCGCAATACCTGTGGCAAAACCCTGAACCAGACGCGCCGCCACCAGCCAGCTTCCGCTGTCAGCAACGAGGAACATGACAAGGGCAACACATTCCACCGCGAGCGCCGCCACGATGACAGACCGTCGGCCATAATGGTTGGATAAAGCTCCCAGAAACAACAGCGAGACGAGCAGCGTTCCGACATAGATCGCGAAAATCACGCTGATCAGAAAGGCCGAAATGCCCCAGCTTGCCTGATAAAGCGGAAACAGCGGCGTCGTCATGCTCGATGCCGCGAAAAACCTCAACCTGCCGAAGCTTCGTGACGATCTCGTCGGGCTTGTGTCGCTTGTTTGCCATTGTGGTCCTCCTTCATGGTCAAAACCATACTTCAAGGTGGACCCGTTCAATGGGGGTGGATCAATGGCAATCAATGTCACGAACCAAACCGCCGACCAGTTGACCCGCAAGTTCGCGAAGATCGCGAATGTGAGCATTTCTGATGCGATCGTCATTGCCATGCGCGAAGCGATCGAGCGTCGTTTGAACGTCGAGACACCGGCTCAGACGGCTGCACGGCTGCGCGAAAAATATCATGTCGAGGGCAAGGAAGCAGCCAAAAAGCCGCTTCCGAAAGAAGCCTTTGACGAGATGTGGGAAGCGTGAGCGGCATGTTTATTGACGCTTGCGCCCTTGTCGCCGTTCTGGCCGATGAACCCGAATCGGAACGCGTGTCCGCCGCGATCATGAGCGCCAAGAAGCGTTTCACATCGCCGCTTGCCATTCTGGAAACGGCCCTCGCCCTCTCCCGGCCCGACAAGTTCGACCTTGCTATTGGCCAGGTCGAGCCGCTTATTATGGAATTTCTGGACGCTCGCGCTATCGAAATACGCGACTTGCCGCCCGCAAGACGCACCACAGCGCTGTCTCTTCACGCGGCCAATACCTATCGAAAAGGCCGTCACGGTCTTAATCTCGCAGACTGCATTCATTACGCGTGCGCAAAATACTATCGTGTCCCGATCTTGGCGACGGACGATGAATTTAGCGAAACCGACCTCGAAACCGTCCCGTAGGGCTCGTTTGCGGTAGGGGGCGAAATCCTACCCTAGGACTGAAGTGCCCCAAGGCTTCCCTCTATCTTTCGTCACCGAAATATTTCCGTCTCAGCCGCTCAAGTTCGCCGCCTTCCTGCAGTGCCAGGATTTCCAAGGTGACGTCGTGGCTGAGCGTATCGCCATGGCGGAAGCCGAAGCCGTATTTGTCGGGGTGGAAGATGGCTCCAACGACGGATAAAGGCGTAGAAGCATGCGTGTGGGCATAATATTCGAGGACCGGCGCATCACCGATGATCGCTGTGACCTCGCCCGAAACGAGGCTCTGGACCGCACTGTCGATGTTGCCATAGGGTCTTGTTGCAAGCCGCATATCGTTTGAATAGCTCTCCGCCACGCTGCCGCCGAGTACGCCGACACTGCGGCCGGGAAGATCCGCGAGCGAATTGATCTGGTGCGTCAGTGTCAGGGCCGTCATGACGCTTGTTACCGAAGAGGTAACGTAGGCGATCACGGCCACCCCGCAGACCATCCAGATGCCGCCGGAAATGCGCCCGATCCAGCCCAGCGCATTGGCGCGCGTGACCTTGCCCGACGTGGCAACCGACATGACCTCATAAAAACTCTCGGCAAGGCCTTCGTGCCATCTTCGTGGAAAGTCCTTGTCGAAACGGCGATAGAATACGGCCAGCAGAATCGTGGCCACGACTATGATGAAGACGAGCCAGGCCATGGCGCGAAGGTGCCCGGCCTTCTCCAAGCCGCCAAGAATCTGCCAGAAGCCGGAGCCCTGACTGTCGGCAATCATGATCCGAAGGCCCGCATCATACCAAGGTTGGGAAAAGGCAATGCGTTCGACGCGGTCTTTGGTGATGGTGAGATTCGACACCGCCACCTGTGCCTCTCCGCGCTGCACCGCTGCGATCAACGCCTCGAAAGTCGGATATTCCCGATACGAATAGCTGAGATTAAGGGGTGCAGTTGCTTCCCAAAGTTCTATCGCCATACCGGAATAATGGTCGCCGTCCTTCATCACAAAAGGCGGGCTCACATAGAGGCCAATCGTCAGCGGCTGTGTCGATATAGTGTCGTTTTGCGCTGTTGCGGATTGAGCAATGAACGTGGTTGCGACGATTGCAAGGAGCAGAAAGAAAATACGAAAGTTCATATCAATTATTCGACACCGACGTCGGTTCCCTCCCGGTTTCCGGTTTGGGAGCGGCGCTCCCGGATCTGTGTAACGCGGCACATGCCGCAAACAGGCCGCAGGCGAGAGCGGCGAAGATCGGCAATCCGTGGGGCGAGATTTCCATCGCTAACCCGCCTATCAGCGGGCCGGCAAGGGCGCCAAGCCCCCAGGCAATCGACAGCAAAGCATAGACGCTGACCAGTTCACCGTCTTTGTAGCGATCGCCGAGAATGGCGATGGTCGTCGTGTAGATGCCGACGAACGCGCCGCCCCAGACGAACAACAGCGGATAGGCGAGCCAGGCATGCGTCAGGGCGGCGGGCCAGATGAGCGCCCCCGCGGTCGAGACCATCGCCAGGATGACGACGAGGAGGCGACGATTCATCCGGTCGCCCAACCAGCCGATGGGAAGCTGAAGCAGGATCGATCCGATGAGCAGGATCGTGAGGAGGAAGGTCGCCGACTGTTCCGGCCAGCCGAGCGCCATCGCATAAAGGGGCAGGAGGCTGAGACCAGCCGATTCCAGCGCCGCGTTCAGGCCCGCGGCGGCAACCGCCACCGGCACGAGCCTCAGGTAGCGGAACGGGCTGTCCTTCGGCGCGCTCTCGTGCCGCGCTTCATGCGGTCGTCCGAACTGCAGAACCGCGCAGGCTGCGAGTGCGAGCGCGGCTCCGATAATGAATGCAAGCGCCATGTTTCGTCCGACAAGCGCCAGAATCGCCGGACCGAGCGCGGTTCCGGCCGACAAGGCCGTCACATAAATCGCGATCGTCTTGCCTCTTTTGGCCGCGCTCGTGATCTGGTTCAGCCAAGTCTCGGAAACCACGAAGAGGGTTTCGGAAGCGGCGCCCAAGGCCGCCCGCAGCGGAAACCACAGCCACAGGAAAGGGGCGGCGGGAAAGAGAGCGAACAGTGCGCCGGCGAGAAGCAGCGCACCCTTGGCGAGCTTGCCGAAGCCCAGGCTCCTGGAAAGGCGGGGAAGCACCGGCGCGACAACGAGGACGCCGACCGCGTACATGGCGCCGTTCGCGCCGATTAAAGTCTCGGTGTAGCCGGCATCTGAAAGTTCGAGCGCGATCAGCGGCGCGCTGAGACCGTAGGTCAATCCGAAGGTAGCGGCCGTCAAGATTACTATTGCTGTCGTTCTTGTCGTTCCGGTCAAGCCGCTGCCCCTTTGCCCTCCGCCCGCTCATCCTTGTGAGCCAACGTCTTTCTGGCGCGAAGGGCGTCGCTCAATTTTCTTCTCCATCGGCGCTCGCTATGTTCCACCACATGTTTGAGCAGCCGCGTGTAATCGAGCACCAATCCCGGCGTCCACGTCATGGCCTCGGCACGACCGCGCACGATCCGCATCAGCCAGAAATGCGGATCGCTGACGATGCGAAAGAGATCGCGCCAGAGTTTCCCGGTGTAAGCCGCTCCCTCAATGGCGGCGTCGAGCGCCTGGATCACCGTCGTCGAACAGTTGCGCGCAGTGAGATTGTAGGTCGTGTCTTTTGAGTAGGCTTGCCAGAACGTCCGTAGCGCCTGCGGATTGAACTGGCGAAAGGTGATCCTCTGATCGGGCATGCACCAGGCGGCAGCCTCGATCGCCAGAGATTCATTGAAGCGACCGGGCACGTTGTTTTCAGGTCCTGCGTAAAGCAGGGAACGGAAATCGTCCGGGCTGTGATCGATGTCGTTCGCCGGATAGTGGCTGACATAAAGATCGGGCGGCATTTCCAATGCCGCATGGCCTGTGGAGATCACCCCCTTCTTGTCGACGGCGGCCACGTAGCGGTCTATCAGTAATCGGCGCTGTGGGTCCTTCACCGAGCCGACGGCGGTCCAGACATAAACGTTGAGAATCTGATCACCGGCGCTGTCAATGGCATTTTCGGTGATGAGTGGATGGACCTTTCCACCTTGCCAGTTCCGCGCCGCATAGAGCGGCAGCGAGGTAACGGAAGCACCCTCCGGCAAATCGCGCAACGGCAGAGACATGCGGATTAGTGCATATCCGGAGGTGAGCAGGAGCAGCGCAAAGCAGAACGGTACGGTCAGCCGATGCGGGATGGGCCACGATGCAAGAATTCCGATCGCCAAAGAAACTTCGACCAAACCCGCCGCAATGCCGACGCGCCAGCGGTGGCTATGAACGACATAGGCCGAGGCAATGCGGAACAGTCCATCGGTCAGGAACGCAAGACCGAAGACGATGGCCGCTCCGATATTGTTGTCCCACGGAACGTTGAAAACCAGAAAGGCGGCAAAGAGAAAAGTGCCGCCGCGCAGCGCGTCGATCCAGTAGCTCCGCAGCCCGCGGGAGGCCGCCGCTGTGATCTCCACCAGGCCTTCGGCCACAAGAAAGATCGCAAGCGTATCGAGAACGACCGACAGTATGCCATCACTAAGATCGAGCAGGATCGTGACACCGAGCGCCATCCAGACGATGCCGGCAAGAGAAAGCCACCGCCATGTCGGTTTCAGAGCGCGTGCACCAAGAAGCAGAAAGAGCAGCCGGATCATGGCTCGCCTCGTATTTGGAGGCGTGTGCGGTCGAATCGGAGGTTTGCCTGAACCATCGTGTTGACCATTCCCCTATCCCTAAAATTCTGATGGCCGGACGAACCGGTCACAGAAGGAAGATCAATGCCGTATGTTAGGTGGAAATCCACATTGGCTTGCCCTGGATCAACTATTGAGTGAAGCCCTTCGCTTCCATGCAGGATTTGACCAGTTCGGCTTGGTCCATGGCCTGGACAATGCCGTCGCCAATTCCCTGACCGATTGCATCGGTCATGTTCTTCGGCCTGTCATTGGATCCTATCCCGATGGTCGCAGCCTGCGCCTGATACTTGCAGTCGGCCATGGCCTGATCCGCTTCAGATCGGGGCGTGTTGTCCTTCACCCAGGGTTTGGGGCTGCTCGTGCAGCCGGTAGCCACAAATAGCGGAATCGTCAGGATAATGAAAAGCTTGGAATTCACTGCAAACGTCTCCCCTCGAAAATAGCGTATGCGTCACTTGTCATTGTGAACGCAGAATCGATCTTGGACTGCGATAGCGATCCCCCCACCACCGTCGATAATTTAGCAACGAGCATTATTATTCAACCTTACACTGGCAAAATGGCGAACAATCACGCTCGCTTGAGGGGGAGAGAGAGGCCCAATGCAACGATTTCTGACGATTGCATTTTTGCTGATTGGCTCATTTTGGATCACTTCAAACGCAAATGCGCAGGCGGCAAAACGTCTGTCGTCAAAACCAGCATTAACTATCGTCCTCCTTCAATGTGCTTGCGGGAACATAGCGGTATAGTGTGGGAACCGAGACACCGAGGCGAGCGGCGATCTCTTTGGCGGTGAGATCGCCCTTTTCGAGCAGAGCTTGCGCCTGGATGACCCCGGCTGCGTCAAGCGCTTTGGGACGTCCGCCCCGCCTGCCCTTTTTGCGCGCCGACTCCAGACCCGCAAGCGTGCGCTCGCGGATCAGATCACGCTCAAATTCGGCTATGGAAGAGAAGATATGAAAGATGAGCCGGCCGCCCGACGACGATGTGTCGATGTTCTCTGTCAACGATCGAAAGCCGATTTTGCGCTCGTGCAGCTCATTGACCGTTTCGATTAGCTGAAGCAGTGACCGCGCCAGTCTGTCCAGTTTCCAAACCACAAGCTGGTCCTGCCCCTCCCGCAAATACTCGATCGCCTTTTGCAGCTCGGGCCGGTCGGTCCGCGCGCCGCTCGCAGTCTCCGTGAAGATCTTCTTACAGCCTGCCGCTTTCAAAGCCTCAATCTGCAAATCTGCAGATTGGTCGTAGGTAGACACTCGGGCGTAGCCAATGAGCATTAAACACTCTCAAAAAGGGCTTCAGTGGGCGTTTTGAGAATGCTATCATTTGAGAAGGCTTTTGAGAAGCCCGCCAGGTTTAGACAGACAATTTTCTGACCTTCAGGTGCGGCCTCTCAAAAACGACCGTTTATGATAAGCTCTACCAGTATCATATTTTGCGAGATAGGAAATAAATGATGGATAAGGAAATAACCAGTGCGCGAGTGTCCATCCTCACTATTGCGATAACGATCGCCGCGTTTTTTTCAGTTCTATCGGCCATCTTTGCAGTCTTTACAGCTTTTCAAACGTATCAAATCAATTCGGATTTAGAGCGCCGGATAGATGCGGTTTCACAGCGCTCCAATCGCAACTGATGCGGGGAGCTCACGTGTTCAGTCGACGCTCTATTGCAGTTGCCGCTCTTGTGGCGGGCGCCATCCTCGCCGGTATGCAATCCGAAGTTGGTCATGTGCTCGACCAGCTCATCACGACGGTTCAAGCAAAGTTGCCGATCGTCGGAACTCCCCTCGCCCGAACCGCAATCGATTCCAAACGTGTCTATGTCTACGATGGCGATACGATCATCATCGACCGGCAACGCATGCGCCTGGTCGGCATCGATGCGCCCGAGGTTTCCGAGCCGCGTTGTGACGCAGAGCGCACAACCGGCTATGCGGCTCGTGATCGCTTGCGCGATCTCATTGCAAGGTCCGTGATGATCGAGATTGCCGATCGAGGCGAGCGTGACAAATATAGTCGCCCATTGGTGCGGCTCTTTGTCGACGGCCGCGACGCCGGGGATCTTCTCATGAGTGAAGGATTAGCCGTCAGGTGGCGACCTGGCTCCAAAACATGGAACGAGCGATTCCGGCATTGGTGCGGAAACACGTCGCCGGCGTCCTGAACCAGTTACGGCTTGTCTTCGAAATTCGTTCCTCGACGTGCCTCAAGGACATGACGCAGCCAGAAGGGTCCGTCCTTGGCTGCTTTGTATCTGGCAAGCCAATACAGCAAAGCCAGAGTCCCGAGCAGGACGAACAGGGAACCGTGATCGAGGAATAGCGAACTGGTGAGGTAAGCGCCGCCGGCAATGAGGACGATCGGATACCACGTCAACAGCGATATCCCGAGAATGGTGCGTTCCTCAGTCGTATGCAGTGGCTCCATCATGTCTCCTGCCGGAATGGCTATTGCCGATAAGTGGACGCGGCGTTGATCGAACCTGGGAACGGGTTGATCACTACGTTCCTTGTATAGTTGCCGCGTCCGGCCTGAGCCTAACACATTAAAACTACAATGCAATTTTGCTGTATACAGCACATGAGTAAGCGGGCAAACGGCCTAGCCGGTTGACGTTCAGAAGGCGAGTTGCCCCGCGCTATGCGCGGCTGCAACTCACATCTCAATCATTTTCTCAATCCGCCTGCCAGCGGAAACCGTTCGCGCCAAGGGGCAGGCGCGGCAAGCCGCTTGTCGCGCCGTCAAAAAAAACGGCTTTCAGCTTGGCGGCCGAACCTTCCGTTTTTTCCGCCGTCACGACCCCTTGACCCGCCCGGTTTCAGCCGGGTGGCGGGCTGCGCCCTCCCCCCTCTGCCCGGGGGAAAGCCACGAGGTCTTTCCCCGAACAGATCGGGGAGGCTTCGCCCAAAGCGGAAAGGAGAGCCAGCTATGACGAACGAAAAGCGCGACACGTATCAGATCATCACCAACAAGATTGTTGCGGCGCTGGAGCAAGGGACGTGGCCATGGTTTCAGCCGTGGGGCGCAGCCGGCACGCCCGTTAGGCCCTTGCGTCACAACGGCGTTCCCTACCGTGGAATCAATACCGTGTTGCTCTGGATGGCTGCACAAGAAAACGGCTATTCGTCCGCTTTCTGGATGACCTATAAGCAGGCGCAGGAGCTTGGCGGTCAGGTCCGCAAGGGTGAGCGCTCGGCGCTCGTCGTCTATGCTGGCGCGATTGAGAAAACCGAGCAGGCCGACAACGGTGAAGAGATCGAGAAGCGCATACCTTTCATGAAAGGGTACAGCGTTTTCAATGCGGACCAGATCGACCGGTTGCCCGAGCATTTTTATGCGAAGATCGAGCCGCAGGGCGAGCCGAAAGAACGCATCGCTCACGCGGATGCATTCTTTGCCAACCTTGGCGCTGATATTCGCGAAGGCGGGAACAGTGCCTATTATCGGATCGATCAAGACTTCATCGGAATGCCGAAGTTCGATTCCTTCGTGTCAGCCGAGGCGCATGCAGCAACGCTTGCTCACGAATGCGTCCATTGGACTCGGCATCCAAGCCGCCTTGATCGTGATCTAGGCCGCAAGCAATGGGGCGACGAAGGATACGCCCTAGAGGAAGTTGTTGCCGAGCTCGGCAGTGTTTTCGTCGCAGCGGATTTGGGGCTTGCGGCGGAACCGCGCGACGATCATGCGGCTTATATCGCCTCGTGGGTCAAGGTCCTCAAAAACGACAAGCGCGCCATCTTTCAGGCTGCGAGCCACGCGGAGAAGGCTGTCGCCTATCTTCATAGCTTGCAGCCCTGCAGCAACCACGAAACCGAAGATTTACGCGCCGCCGCTTGAGCGGCGCGAGAAAGGCCGAGTCATGGGTACGATTGGCGATTTGGAACGACAGGCAGGAATAGGGCCGACACGCGAGGAGCGCGCCGCGTTCTGGTTGCGCTTCCGGCATCTGGACGGAAGGGCCTGCCTGGAGGCTGGTGTAGCCGAGCTTCACCGCATCATCGCCGAAAAGGCAGAACTAGACCGCCACTCAGGAAGGGACGGACAGGCGGAGCATAGATGACTTGATTGAACGGTTTAATGCACGGTAGCAAGTGCTGCCCGCTTGAATACGGAGGAAAAATGAGCCGCTAGGCGCCTCAATCTCATTCCCGCGTGCAATCATCCCGGCGATTTTTGTTCGGGCTGCCTCTAAGCCGCGTTCAACTGCGATAGGGTCGTCGCGGTACTGGTCGCGCAGTTTGCGTTCAATGTAAGCTGATCCACCCCCATTGAACGGGTCCACCTTGAAGTATGGTTTTGACCATGAAGGAGGACCACAATGGCAAACAAGCGACACAAGCCCGACGAGATCGTCACGAAGCTTCGGCAGGTTGAGGTTTTGC
>NZ_WBWE01000012.1 GCF_008932435.1 Brucella pseudintermedia
GTGAGTAGACCAGTGATCCCATGAACTCCTCCCAACGCACAAACGTTGGAAGGCTGAGAAAGTTCACTCAATGGAATGAAAAGCCCCGGCAAGGTTTCGTTAACCGGGGCAGGCGCCTTGGGAAATCTAGCTGAAAGCAACGATAAGCGCCCAGTCTCCGTGTAGATCGCTAACTGTTAATATTGTCTTCCCAGAGACGTGGAAAACCCCGGCAACGAGGGTTACCGGGGCTGTGCAGGCCACCAGTCGCGTCGTGCCTGTTGACCTGCTCTTATACTTAGATAGCGCACCGGAGAACAAAAGAAAGCCCCGGACGCAGGAGGGACCCAGTCCGAGGCTTTGCGCACCGCAAAGGGTTAGCGGGGGCTAAAAACGGTGCGCAAAATTGATATAGCGCAATCAGCGAAAAAGAAAACCCCGGCTAGTCCGGGGTTGTGATTGCACTGATTGCCGGTTAAGCGGCTAGTGCTGGCACATACCAGTGGTCGTCGCAATAAGACAAAACAAATTTATCAGTGGTTTCGTCTTTCTGCGCCAGCTTTTCGAACCGGTCTATGATGTCTTTCATAACATCAGGTTTCTTGTCATCAGGAACCAAGGAAAGCAGATAGATCAACCGGAGGGCTAGAACAGCAGGTCCGTTTGGCTCGCTTTGTCCTTTCTCCCACCTAGCTACGCTTTGATCTGTCACACTTAGAACGCGTGCCAAGTCAGACTGTGTCATGTCCAACTCACCACGGAGGAACTTTAGTTCTTTCCCCGTAGGGGCTTTCTTCTCAAGAACAATGTGCAGACCAATAGCACGGTGCAGTCCGTCAATATCCTCAACGGTCAAATATTCTTCGCCGTCGATGATTTCTTTCGTAAAGCCGTTGCGTAGATAGATGTTGTCCAATCCGCACTCCACATAGTGAAGTGGCTCCTTGGAGAGCTTCTCACCTTGCCTGTAGAAGTTTTGGATGTTCATCTTAGGTCTTCCCATTCAACTGTTTTAACAAAGAGACGATCATTACGGATAATCACGACGACTACCCCAACATCTCTTCGGCCTTTCACATTTCGGACGATCTTTGCTTTCCATTCTCCGGCAGATTGGCCGGGTTCGATTGGACCCGAAACACGGCCTTCTCTTAGGACGGTAAGAGCAACTCGGATAGAAATTTCCCGCTCCTCCATCCGTTCTCTTGCATGTGCTGACCATGCGACACGGCCAGTTACTGCAGCGAGATTGCGCACGCGATCTTCAAATTCATCGGGTCGCAGCGCCATGCGGGCGACATTGTGAGAGCGTTGTTCGTCCTTCATGCACCTATCAATATGATAGGCAGATATTAATAGTCAATGAAAATCACATGAAAGTGTGAAAACGACGCACTTAAGTGCTGCAACGCAACAATCAAAGGAATGGAAACGAAAATGGCACGACGCATCAACGCGGCGGGGCTTTCGCTCGTGAAGCAGTGGGAAGGCCTCAAGAATACAGCTTACCGGGACGTGGCCGGTGTCCTGACCATCGGATATGGGCATACGAGCGCTGCCGGTGCACCTACGGTAACGCCGGGAATGGCAATCGGTGACAAGGAAGCCGAGCGCATCCTGAAGGCCGATCTGGCGAAATTCGAGGCGAGGGTAGAGCGGTTCGTAAAGGTGCCGCTTACCGACAACCAGTTCGCAGCGCTCGTCTCGTTCGATTTCAACACCGGGGCGCTTGATAAATCCACGCTGCTGAAAAAACTGAACAAGGGCGACTATGCCGCTGTCCCGGTCGAACTCATGAAGTGGGTGAATGCTGGCGGGAGGAAGGTGCAGGGTCTTGTGAACCGGCGAGCCGCTGAAGCCGGTCTCTGGGCCAAGGGAGATTTCGTTTCGTCCAACTATGTGTCAGCCGAGACGGCAGCCAATAAGACCGATGTCGCCACGATTGGCGGTGCTGGTGCTGCTGGTGCGGCGGCAACGGTCGGCCCTGTCATTCCTGAAATTGTTAGCACCATCTCAAATCAGCAGGACGAATTGTCTAGCGGTCAGTGGGTGCGTGTGGCGATTGCTAGTGTGATTGTCGCCCTTACCCTCTGGGGCATCTGGCGGAAGACGCGCTCATGATCTGGGCGCTCATCCCCTCATGGCTGAAATACTCGCTCGCTGCCGTTCTGGCGGCGTTTCTGCTTCTGGCGGGTGGATATTTCGCCGGGAAGCACGAAGGCCGTCAGCAAGCTGTTTCCGAGCAATTGCGCGAAACCGTCAAAGCCGAAAAGGAAAGGGGCAAGGACGATGAAAAACTACGCGGGCTTACGGATTATGATTTTTGTATTCTTGCCCTTCGTCGTCGCGGGCTGTCCTTCGATCAGTGCGACGAGCTGCGCGGGCTGGAGACAGAATAACCTATCGCCTGCCGGTCTGGTCGCACTGACCAAAGTGGACCGGCCAGCGGCGGAGCGGGTCGAAGGCAATGATGAAAACGGAAAACGGCGGGGCTGCTGGAGATGACGCCAATGGACAAAGATGCTGCTACAGCACACCGCCTTGTAGAGCTGCCGGAGGAAACGAGAGAGTTTCTATCCCAACTTCGCGAGGAAGATATTGACCTCTTGAAAGATGGTCTCGATCTGATCCGGTCACTAAGAACCATTGGCCGTTTCATGCGCTGGCTCATTCTCGGCATTCTGGCGATCCTTATCGGGATCGTTTCGCTGTATGAGAACGCGGTAAAAATATGGGCGTGGTTTCATAAGTGAGCGCGTAAGAAGTGCCATGCCACACTGATATCAAACGGAAAAACGAGCGCGTAAATACTCTATTTGATTTTCAATGCCTTCTTTCTCGGAGCAGGCGTGACCACGATAAGCTCGCGCTCCAAGCGCTGTTTTCGCAGGCGGAGAGTCTTTGCGACCCGCTCGTCTACTTCCGCATCTAGAATAGTACGCACGGCTTTATTGGTACGTGAAGCAACCGACTCGCGAGAGGAAGGAATTGGCTTGAAAAGAGTATCTTTCGTAAAGGGACCGCGTGGGTCTTGGGGCAATTGTTGTAATCCTTTTTGAAGTGAATAAAAAAGGCCAAGCAATGCTTGGCCTCAAAGCTAATTTCCTTCGACAGTGCCAGTACATCCGTGGTCAAAGGAAAGAAAATCAGCTATTTAAGCGGCTTGCAGATTGCAGGCCGACATTTTGCCGGACTTGCGATCCTGTTCAAGATCATAAGTGAGCTTCTGGCCTTCGGTCAGCGAGTACATACCTGCGCGTTCAACCGCAGAGATATGAACAAACGTATCGCCGCCGCCATTTTCAGGCTGAATAAATCCAAAGCCTTTTGCTGCATTAAACCATTTAACTGTGCCGGTGTTCATTTGAACCTCTTTCATAGTATATCAAAAACCGCGTTTAGAAAAACGCAGAGACGAAACGATTTTTAAAAGGGAGTTTTCGTTCATCGCACGGTGCTAATCGCGCAGCAAGCAAAGCTCAGCAAGAAAATATCGATAATTGTCTTTTAGATGGTTAAATAAAAATTGTCAAACGATTAATAAATTATGGGTCAATAAAGTGGAGAAAGCTTCTTAACTCGCTTAATATTTCCATTGTTTTTACAGTGAAATAACGATTCAAAAAATTATTATTTGAGAGGCCCAGTTTGGTGCCTCTCGAGGGATAATTGTTAGGCAGTGCCATAGGCGGACGACACTTCCGTTTGTGGACCTGGGCCTGTTTGAATGTCGCCCATTACTCCATCCATAAATCTCTTCAGAATTAACGCTGAGTCATTATAATGGGGTCCTGGTAGGGGTCTCATCCTGGATGTGACATAGCCGGCCTTAGCAATCATCTGCTTCAGAATGCGATGGTTTGAGTGAAAATCGCCATTATAGATATTGGAAGACATCGCGTCCTCCTTTCAATTGCGGGCAAGGGCCATTCCGCCCATGTCAGGGGCACCCGTATTCAATCAATACACTGACAATTAAGGATGGACTGCTTGCGATTTAATAGCAAGAGAACAATTACGGTCACTTAAAGGCAGATGCCCGATAATCTACTAATCTGGTAAGGCGCGCGATAGGTCAATAACAGCACTACTCCCCGCTGACTGTGAGAAAATACGACAACACAAAAAGTCCCACGAAAATCACTGGGAGACTTACAGCAAAGTCATCAACTTCTTGTAACTGTTTTGAAATTGGCCCTCAGGGAACTTTTCCCCCAGTCAAGTGCGCTACCGGGCTGCGCTACGCTCCGAGCCGGGGAAAGCCGTAGAATATAACGACTTGGCACGCAAGGGATAATTTCTCGAAACTGGCAAATTGCACACCGACTTTGTGTTACGCGTGAAATCGAAAATAGTCCTCCAATCCGGCTTCGGCGAATTGTGTCAGAATTGCGTACAAATTGTGACAATCTGTCACCTTCGATGGCAGCTATGTCTTTCCTAATAAATTGGGATAGGGGAGGGCATCAGTGGATGAGAATCAGTCACCTTTTCAAGACGCTTGATTTCTGGCGGGCGCATCGGGCCGTTAACCGTGAACCCGTCTGGGAGAACATATTGCCGTTGTTCTTCTTTCATCGCGACGGCGTGCTGGCGATCCAAAGATTGGCGCGAGAGTGGACCCGCCTTTACGGGCTCCGGCGGGTTGACGTATTTCAGGGAACCGTCGTCAATGAGAAGTGGTCGAACCGCCGTATCGCTGGGCTTCTCGACCAAATGCAGAAAACCAGCGATGCCCGTTCGGCAAAAAAACGTTTGCGAACAGTGGAGACACCCCGCCATGTCGAGGGAAGTCTGGTCGTGGTTCGCACGCAAGGTACGGAATTCCTGATTGACGGTCGCCGGCGCGCGAATATCTGGAGTAACATGCCGGGCCAATATGCCGTCTGGGTTATCGAAGTAGAGCCGCGCCCATCGCGTCTCTCGAAGCTGATAGGCGGCGGCGAACTCCAACCGTCTCGATCATAAAAGCATTTCCAGCAAAAAGAGCGTCGAAAATCAGGAGCGCGGTCCAAAGAGGATGATGCATGTACCGGCGAAGGCCGTGCACGCGCCGACCACATCCCAGCGATCGGGGCGGGCGCCCTCGGCAAACCAGATCCACAGGATCGACGCGATGATATAGATCCCGCCATAAGCTGCGTAGGCGCGACCGGCAACATTGCTCTCAATCAATGTCAGCAGATAGGCGAACAAGGCGAGGCACACCATGCCGGGCACCAGCCAGAACGGTGACTTGCCAAGCTTCAACCAAGCCCAAAAGGCAAAGCAACCGCCAATTTCAAACAGGGCTGCGGCGGCGTAGATCGCGAATTGCAAGGTTCTGCTCTCCTGAGCCTTCTTTGAGTTTGAGTGAAAGCTCATACTTGTATTCCAGCCCTGCACAACCCCAGATAATCCCGAAAAGCAGATAAAAATGTCGCCAGTGGTCGGTATCGATGACATTTCCGATCAGGACATGCCCGAGATAGGTTGCATAAGCCACCAAGAGAAATGGCTGCCAGGGACGATTGCGAAACAGCAGTTTGAAGCCGATCGCAAGGGTCAGAAATGTCAGTGTCAGAAAAGCTATGAATCCGACCCATCCATAGTCGAGCGCAGCCTTGAGCCAGATATTGTGCGTGTCTTCGCCAAACATCGGTCCGAATTCGAGCGGCCCGATACCCAAGGAATGCTGCGTGGCGAGAATCATACCAAGCCAATGGCGCGCGAAGCGTCCAAGTCTTGCACTGTCATAGCTCTGTTCAAGCCGCGCGCGCTCACGGAAGAAGTCGCCCACGCCGGGAATTTGCAGGATAATGAGGACCGCGAGAACGATCGCCACCACGGCAAGCAGGCCGATTGCGATCAGCCGAAACCGAAAGCGGTTGCTGTTGCTTTGCAGAAAAAGCACGCCGAACAAAAGGGCGAAGGAGAGGGGAACCATCGCCCATGCCGCGCGCGAAAAGGACAGCAGTACGCCAAGCATGAGCAGGCAGCAGAGCGGAAGATAGGCAGCCACATCGCGCATGCTTCCGCGCATGACGCGATAAAGCGTCCAGGTCAGCGGCAGTATAAGGAAGGGGCCGTAGACGTTCGGGTCTTGAAAAGCACCCTGCGCGCGTCCGTAGCGCGTGAAGTTTTCCGCTCCGGGGAAGAGGGCGAAATAACCGGCAATGCCGAGCAAGGAGGAGACGATGCTGACAAGAAGATAGGCGTTAAAGATGGTTCGCAGACGCCTGTAGTCAGCTTCGATCACAGCCGCGAAGAACACTGATGTAAAAGCCAGAAACAGCGAGACCGCAATATAAAGCGGGGCCTTCTTCACATCGGCCATCTGCATGACCGAGATCATTCCGCCGAAATTGAACACGGTAAGGATTGCCAGCAGCACGAGGCTGGTGCGGGTCAGCTTCAGGCCGAACAATAATGCCAGCACAATCAGGCCGACCATATAGAGTTCGTAAGGCGCGGGCTCACTCATCACGAAGCCCAACAGAAAAACACCGAAACCGATCGCCGTGTTGGCAATGAGGCGATTGAGCGCACGTTTGCGCGCTATATCTGCCCGCAGCTCTATGGGCGGGGGCAGATTGCCCTCAAACCTGTGCGCTACGCTGGTCAATAGGCGTTTTCCGTGTTGAGAAGCCGTATCGGCGTCAGGAACAGAATCTTGAGATCAAGCCACAGCGACCAGTTTTCGATGTAGTAAAGATCGAATTCCGTGCGCATGCGAATCTTGTTTTCATTGTCGATTTCGCCACGCCAGCCATTGATCTGCGCCCAGCCGGTGACGCCCGGCTTCACGCGGTGGCGCGCGAAATAGCCGTCGACGACCTCGTTATAGAGGACATTGTGCGAATGGGCTGCGACCGCATGCGGGCGTGGGCCGACGAGCGACAGGGAACCTGCCAGAACATTGAAGAATTGCGGCAGTTCATCGATGGAAGCCTTGCGAATGAAACGCCCGACCCGCGTAACGCGAGGATCGTTTTTGGTAACGGCCTGTTTTGCGGTGGGATCGCACATCTCGGTATACATTGACCGGAACTTCCAGACATTGATGACTTCGTTGTTGAAGCCATGCCGCTTCTGCTTGAAGATCACAGGGCCCTTGCTGTCCAGCTTGATAGCGATCGCCGTCCCGATCATGATCGGCGAAAGGAGAATGATGCCGAGAATGCTGAAAACCACATCGAAGATGCGTTTGGCGACGGAATCCCAATCGTTGATGGGCTTATCGAAAATATCCAGCATTGGCACCGCGCCGACATAGGAATAGGCGCGCGGGCGGAAACGCAGGTGATTGTTGAGTGCCGAAAGGCGAATGTCGACGGGAAGGACCCAGAGCTTCTTCAGCAGAGCCAGCACGCGGGCTTCGGCGCTAATCGGCAGGGACACGATTAGCATGTCGATGCGGGCAATGCGGGCAAACTCGATCAGTTCATTGATATTGCCGAGTTTTGGATAACCCGCAACGATGGGCGGCGACCGCTTGTCATCGCGATCGTCGAAAATACCGCATATGCGGATGTCGTTGTCCGGCTGCTGTTCCAGCGACCGGATGAGCACTTCCGCATTGGAGCCGCCGCCTACGATGACGGCGCGGCGTTCCATAGTGCCGTTTCGCGCCCAGCGCTTTATCTTCCAGGCGATGAAGACACGCGACAGCACAAGCAGCACGCAGGCGCTGAGCGCCCAGTACAGGAACCAGCCGCGTGAGAAATCTGAGGAGGATTTCAGCAGGAAACCCGCGATAGCCAGCGTTCCGAGCACGGCGGCCCAGCTGATGAACAGCCGCCGCAGATAACGGCCGGGACTGCGCAGCACGTTGATCTGATAGCCGTCATTGATTTCCATCAGCAGGACGAAAAGCGCGCCGCCAGCGATGATTATGAGCGGGTAGTAGATGAGGAGATGCGTGCCGAGGCCCACATAAAGCAGAAAGCTCGCAATGCCGGACAGGAAGACAAGCCCGAACTCTGCCATGCGCATGACGCCGCTCAGCATCAGCGGTGAGAACGTGTCGCGCTGATATTGCTCCGCCATCTGGCGCGCAAGAGGGCCGAGTTTCACCGGACCTTGTGGCTTGGCGTCTGGCCCTGCATCCTGGTTGCCGCTGGCTTCCATGGCTTTTCGGCCAAAAGGAGAAAGCGCATCATTATTTCGCACAACATTGCCCCTGATCATAAGAATGACGCGTAGTGATTAGCCCCAAAGTCCTAAGCAGAATATAAACACCGCCGGACAAGCTTATGGCTTAGGTAAACACCCGATTAAATACATGACTGAAAGCCATTACTGTTAGCAACGACTAAACTAAAAAGATTTCTGCTCGCACTGTTACAGCATTGGTGGCGGCAACCGGTATGCGCACGTTGCCGCAAGGCAAGCAGCTGCAAGGCTTGCCTTGCGGGATTATATTGCCTAGGACAGTGATATGGAACCGTTGGAAGATAAAGCTGCAAGCGGCATTTTGCCATCGAACTGTTCGGCACATATCGCCGTCAACAGGCAGGCTCTCTTCCCCCTCCTGATAGGCACCAGATCGGACGATGTCATGGGGTTGCTGCGCGCCTGACCGCACAGCGACCCAAATCCTGATGAGAGCAATTCACGCTGCGACCTTTCAAGGTCGTATTAACTGTTTGTTTTGATGCGCTTTATCCGAGCCCTTTGTGACGTTCGGAGAAGCGTACTAGGGTTGAACATGACTATCTGGGTCGAACTGGCTAGAGCGGGCAATCATGCCGGCGATGAAATTTTGTTGCGAAAACGCGATCACATCTATGAAATCCGTTATAATGGCCTGGAATTGATGTCGAACGTCAACTTCCAGTCCGAGACCGTATTGGCAGAGCGGTCGCTTCGCCTGCATGGTCGGGCGGTGTCGCATATGCTGATCGGCGGGCTCGGCATGGGTTTCACGCTTCGGGCCGCACTCGATCTGCTGGGACCCGAGGCCAGGGTCACTGTGTGCGATCTTGTCCCGGAAATCGTGGACTGGAACCGGACCCATATCGGGCATCTTGCCGGTTATCCACTGAACGATCCTCGGGTGGATATCCGGGTCGCGGACGTGATGGATGTCCTTCGTGCAGAACAGGGTCGGTATGATGCCATACTGATGGACACGGATAATGGACCGGATTTCACGGTCCGCGCCGCCAACGGAGCCATCTATGAGGATGATGGCCTCAGGCTGGTGAAACGGGCATTGAAGCCGAACGGCATCGCCGCGTTCTGGTCCGCAACCATATCCGACCCGTTTGAAGACAAGCTGGACATGCTGCCGTGGCAATGGCAACGCGAGGATATATCGTTGATTGGCGGACGCGCGGACGCCTTCCACTACATCTATTTTGCAGCGCAGGGGGGATTTCGGTCACAGGTGGACAGAATTGTGTCTGCCTCCGGGCCCTTCGCCGCGATGGCAGGCTGAGGAGAATATCCGTCAGTCTTCCGGCACTGTCCGGTCGGGATGGGCTTCATAATAGATCGTCTCGATCGACTGGGCCATGGATTGCAGACTGAAACGCTCACCTAGCCGCGCCGCCTCCGGCATCGCGGCGCGAAACGCCGCCGGATCATCCGCAACCTTCAGCATCTTGTCCGCAAGCGCTTCGTCCTCCGGCTCGACCAACGCCGGGGAACGCGGCCCGAACACTTCAGGAATGCCGCCGACATTGCTGGCGATGACGGGCTTTCCGGCGGCAAGCGCCTCCAGAACAATATAGGGAAACGCTTCGGCACGTGACGGGACCACCATTATCCTCCCAAGGGCAAAGGCCTCTCGCGCGGCCATGCCGGGCAGAAAGCGGATCTGCCGGAAGATGCCCAGTTCTTCGGCGAGGGCGACGAAGCCCGGCTTTTCCGCGCCGTCCCCCACCATGGTTGCGGTGAAAGCGCGCTCGCTCTGGTCGCGCAGGCGCGCCAGTGCACGGATCATGAGGTCCGGCCCTTTCAGTTCGCGCATCGTGCCGACAAAAAGAAAATCGCTGGCATCCGGCGCGTCAGCCATTGTTATGAACTCGTCTTCGGTCAGGCCGTTATAGATGACGGCGTGAAGGCCATAGGGCCGTCCTATCTTTTCTTCGTAGATGCGCTTTTCGAAGTTCGAGACGAACATCACCGCGTCGGTGAGAGGGGCCAGCAATCTCTCTATCAGAAAGACGGCGCCGCCTCGGCGCGTCTTCCCGTCGAAATGCAGGCTGCCGCCATGCGGTGAATAGATACGGGCTACGCGAGACCTGAATACCCGTAAGACTGAACCGAACAAACGCGCATAGACCCCGCCCTTGGCGCCATGTCCGTGCAATATGTCCGGCTGCAATTTCTTGATGATGCGATATGTTTTGTAGGCTGCGGCCGCATCGCCCAATCCGATATGGCGCTGCATGGCAATGCGATGCAAGCCGAGCGCGAGCTTTGGCCGTAATTCCTCCAGAAGCGCGTCTTCGCGCGGGCCGCCTGTGGTTGCATCGCAGACAATGCCGACCGCGTGGCCGTTCTCCGCCTGCAAGCCCACCAGATCGCGGACATGGCGGAAGAGCCCGCCGGTCGGTTCGCGGAAGCAGTGGAGGATGCGGAGCGGGGAGACGTTGGTGTCATCAGCCATCAATCGCCATCAGAACAGACGTTCGCGCACATAGATCGTGTCGCCCGGCAAAATAGGATCCGAAATCAGCACCCGCCCGGTCAGAACCTTGCCGTTGAACTGGCGCGTGATATCGACATTTTCCTGATTGGCGCGCGGACTGAAACCGCCTGCAGCGGCGATAGCCTTCTGCGCGGTCATGCCCGGAACATAGGAATACTGGCCGGCGGCACCCACTTCACCCATCACGAAGATCGGGCGATAGCGGTCGATTTCCGCGCTGACGTCTGGATCGCGCAGATAGCCGCCGCGCAGCTTGGATGCGATGATGCCTTCCAGCTGTTTGGATGTCTTGCCGCGGGCCGGAATGCTGCCGACAAGCGGGAAGGCGATATAGCCTGCCTGATCGACGCTGTAGGTGTTGGTAAGGCTCGGCTGCTCGAAAACCGTAATGCGCACACGGTCGCCGGCGTCCAGCATATAGGGCTGGTTCAGCGCTTCGTGGAAAGCGGGCGGGGCAGGGCGATAGCTGGAACAGGCAGAAAGCGTCATGGCCGCAAGGCCGAGTGCCACGAGCATGGCGTGGCCTTTGCGCTTGTTCTGATTTGTCTTCGCCGTCATCTTCCGCCTCGGTTCTTCCGAAAAGCATTATTTCCTAAAGTACGCAATCGACGCGGTATGGCCGCGCAATTGCGAATATCGGTTGCAAGGGTTATCGATTGATTAGGGTTAATGGCTGGTAAAGAAGACAGGGTGAGGCGCAAAATCTTTATGTTTCGCCGGGGTCGTGAGCTGGTCCTGCTTAACCCTCTGGTTACCTTGTTCCTTTACCGTTCGGCCAGATTCGGGGGTGGTTTACCCCACGCGGGCGAGAGCGATCACGCGCGCAAGCGCATTCGCGAAGTCCATGGAGAATGGGGAATGGCAGAAGTCGATCCGTTATCAAGGGATGCAGATATCGATATCGGCGCGCTGTTCGCAAGCCTGAGGCGCCACTGGCTGTTCATCGTCGTGGGCGCGCTCCTGATGGCAGCGCTCGCATGGGCCGTCTGCCTCCTTCTGACCCCGGATTATCGCGCCGAAGCCCGCATCATGATCGAGGCTCGCGAATCCATCTATACCCGCCCCAATGGCGAGACTGCCGCCGAGCGCCCGCTTTTCGACGCCGAAGGCGTGAAAAGCCAGGTCGAGGTATTCTCCTCCGGCGATCTTCTCAAGAAAGTTTCCGACGAGCTCAAGCTGACCAGCAACGAAGCCTTCACGACAACGGATGTGAAGCCCTGGACCCGCGTCCTCATCATGCTCGGCATGCGGACCGATCCGGCTCGGCTGACCCCGGAAGAGCGCGTCTTGCAGAAGCTGCGCAAGAACATGCAGGTGTTTGCCGTGACTGCCTCACGCGTCATCGCGGTGCAATATACCTCGCCGGACCCGGAAACGGCCAAGAACGTCGCCAACGCGCTGGCTGATCAGTACATCCTGTTTCAGCAGGCCGCGAAGCTTGAATCGAACGACGACGCGACCAGCTGGCTTGCCCCCGAAATTGACGACCTGCGCAATCGCGTCCGCGATGCGGAAAGGAAGGTCGCGGACTACCGTGCTTCGCGTGGGCTTCTGACGGGGCAGAGCAATAGCACCATCGCCACACAGCAGCTTTCCGAGGTCTCGACAGAACTCACACGGGTGCGCACCAATCGTGCATCGGCGGAAGCCAAGGCGGAAAGCATTCGCAAGGCGCTCGCCTCCGGCGCGCCCATCGACACGCTGCCGGATGTGCTTGCTTCCGGGATGATGCAGCGTCTTGCCGAAAGGCGCGTCCAGCTCAATGCACAGATTGCCGATCTTTCGACGACGCTTCTGGACGGCCATCCGCGCATCAAGGCGCTGCGTTCGCAGCTTGCCGATCTCGACCAGCAGATCAGGAACGAAGGCCGCAAGCTCATTGCCAGCCTCGACAATGAAGTGTCTGCCGCAAAGCTTCGCGAGGATGAACTCAATCGCGAGCTGAACCGGGTGAAGGCACAGGCGGCACAGGCAGGCGATCAGGAAGTCGAACTGCGCGCATTGGAGCGTGAAGCGGCGGCACAGCGCCAGCTTCTGGAAACCTACCTGACGCGCTATCGCGAAGCCGCATCCCGTACCGACCGCAATTATGTGCCGGTCGATGCCCGCGTTTTTGCTTCTGCCGAGGCTCCCGCTGTTCCCTATTATCCGATGATACTGCCGATTGTCAGCTCGACCTTCGTGGCGGGTTTGCTGCTGCTTTCGATTTTCGTTCTGTTGCGCGAATTGTTCAGTGGGCGCGCATTCGTGACGGCTGATGGCCAAAGGGCCGATGCGGTGGAGGAAATCGAAATGCCGGTTATTGCCGCCGCCGCTGAAGCCGCTGCGGTGCCGCCATCGAAAGCCGAAGGCGGTGATACGGTTTCGAACGAAACAATTGAAGCGCCGCGCCGGTCATGGACTACGCCATTTGCGGCCAAGCCGTTGGCTTCAGACACACGGAGAACCGTGGAGGAGTTTCCCATGACGGGGGGAGATAAGACCAGTCAACGCGAGGCACAGCAGCGTAATCCCAACGGCGTGAAAGCTGTCGCCGATCTGCTTGACGGCGGAAAGGAAAAGCGCATCGTGGTTGTCTCTCCCGAAGGTGACAAGGCATCGGCGGGAACGGTACGTCTGTTGCGCGAATTTGCCGACCGCGGCAAGCGGGCAATTCTCGTGGACATGACGGCACATGGAACCGTCGGTCTGGCCATGCTGGACGGTGCGCATCTGCCCGGCATAACCGAGCTTCTGTCCGGCGAGCGGCGTTTCAACGAGGTCATTCACAGCGACCGGTTTTCACAGGCTCATGTGGTGCCGCTGGGGGAGGCTGATCCCGAAATTGCCATGCGCTCCGCTGACCGCCTCCCGCTTATTCTTGACGCGCTGGAAACAGTCTACGATTTTGTCGTTGTGGAGTGTGGTCCGTCGTCATCGGAACAGATCGCGCGCATTGCCGATGGACCGGCTTCCGTTGTGATGAGCATTGTTGATCCGGACGACAAGGGCGTCGCGCTGGCTGCACTTGATCTCGACCAGGGCGGCTATGAAGATGTTGTCATTCTCATGGATGAGACCGTCTGATAGTCGAATCTGGATCTGGAACAGTATTTTAGAACAGGTTCTTGAACCAGATTGCCAGCATCCCCTACCTTTTTGCGAATCTGCTGCGCAGCGCCTTCGCCAAGCCCCAGAGACGTGGATTGCGCTTGAGATTTCCGGCGACCGTGTTGCGGGCTGATTGCAGCGTCGTGAAAAGCTTTCCCTTGGCGGAAAGCGGCACCAGCGTGTCATAGATAGTAAATTCGACGTCGCACCATTCGCGCTTGTAAGGCTCGTCCCCGATGCCGAAACTGTAGACCGAACGGCCTTCCTCACAACTCCGGCTTATATCCTCGAAGAAGAGGAATTCACCCGGACTTGCCGTCATCAGTTCATCCTCCGCGATCGCACCAAATTCAACGGTCGGTCCTGCAACGCCGAACACTTTCCCAATGATGGAACGTGTTGCTCCGCCCACCTCAAGAAAGCGTAACTCGTTCAGTTCTTGACCTTTGGTCAGCCCGTCACCGAAGAAAGATTTGAAGAAATTACGCACATTTTCATCGGCGAATGGGTCACTAATCCCCATCTTCTGGAAGCGCTGTGCCTTCATCGCGAAATAGAGATCGAGAACCTCGTCCGATTCCGCACGGCTATGCGGTCCGGCAATTCTCCAGCCTCCGCTTTCTTCATAGCGGCGACCATGCTGGCGATGTTTTTTGAGCTTCCGCTTGCGATGGGCGCGATCAAGCACGGCATCGAACCCATCATCAAGAGAGGCGGCGAGAACCGGATTCGGATTGGGGGCCTTTCCGAGAGCAAGCAGCGGGTTGGCGACGCCTTGCAGTTCCGAAAGCTGGCGCGTTAGCGACAATGCATCGATGTCAGGTCGTACTTTGCGGATAAGGCTCACTACCTGATTAACTGCATCGCGACTGCGAACGACGTCATATTCTTTCCGCAGCCATGGGAAATTGCAATTGGCGTGGCTCCCGCCGGGATAGCGCGCAATTTTCGCGCCGTTCTGGCGGACGACTTCCAGCGGCACGAGCAGGATCGGCCCGCTGCCGTCAAAAAGCCCTGCCACGAAACTGTCGGCATTGACGATTGTGCGCCAATTATCGATCCATTCGAGCGATTGGGGTGCGCCATGAATGGCGTCCGCATCTTTCCAGAGCCGCCCGATCTCGCTGAAATCCGTCAGAATGCGCGCTGCGACTTCACCCGCCATTGTCTGCAGCATCCTCAGGGGACTAATGTTGTTTCTTGCGTGGGGGCTGCGCCATCCACCAGATGATGCCCATGGCTGGCAGAACCCACAAAATGCCGGTCACGAAGAAATAAAGCAGATGCACCCAGGCGCTCGACTGGGCCAGATGCGCTACCGCGATGATGGTCGCAAATACCGCATAGACGATGACCAGTGAAACCAGCAAGAAAGTACCGATCAGTTTCTTCAACCGGACAGGCATGCGCATTCTCCTTTTCCCGGTTCATCACTAACCGGTGAAGGGGGCCAGCGAAAGGGCAAAAACGCGGCGGCATGTCGCGTGAGGCGAACTTGTAACTGCTCGGCCTATGCTGCATGTACACTTGAGCTCATTATTGAAGGGTGAACGGCATGACGACAGCAGCGGCGCAGCGTATGGGGCAGGGTTCGAGGTCATCGAAAGAGGACCGCGACCGCCGCCTCGTGCGTTACTGGCTCTATGCGGTTTTCGTCGTGCTGATCGCCATCGTCATGGTCGGCGGCGCCACCCGCATGACCGGGTCTGGCCTGTCGATCACCGAATGGAAGCCCATTCACGGGGTCATTCCGCCGCTCAATCATGCTGAATGGGTGGAAGAGTTCGACAAGTACCGCCAGATTCCGCAATACCAGCAGATCAACAAGGGCATGTCGCTGGAAGAGTTTCAGTACATCTTCTGGTGGGAATGGGCGCACCGCCTGCTTGCGCGTTTTGTCGGGTTTCTGGTCGCCGTTCCGCTGGCCTTCTTCTGGGTGACGGGGCGTCTCAAGGGTGGCCTCAAATATCGTATGCTGGGCCTGCTCGCGCTGGGTGGCTTGCAGGGCGCCATCGGCTGGTGGATGGTCGCATCCGGCCTCAGCGAGCTTACCAGCGTCAGCCAGTATCGTCTGGCGATTCACCTGACGACGGCCTGTGTCATCATAACGGCGGTGTTCTACATCGCGCGCGGGCTTGTCACCTATAGCGAGCGACCGGCGGAGCGATCCATCCAGCGCTTTGCCGGATGGATCGTGTTCGCGGTTCTGGTGCAGATTTACCTGGGCGGTCTGGTGGCCGGCTTGCATGCGGGATTGACTTACAATACCTGGCCGCTGATGGATGGCGCTGTCATTCCATCCGATCTGTTCATTCAGTCGCCCTGGTGGCGCAACTTGTTCGAAAACCCGAAAACGGTTCAGTTCGTGCACCGCATGTTCGCCTATACGGTTCTGGTTCTGGCGGTTCTGCATTCGTTGCAGGTCTGGAAACAGGCTCCCGGCACCACCCATGCGCGCCGCACCATCGTTCTCCTCGGGCTCGTTCTCGTGCAGGCGGTCATCGGCGTTGCCACGCTTTTGATGAGCGTTCCGCTGCATCTGGGCCTGACGCATCAGTTTGTTGCGCTGATCGTGCTGGCTTTCGCGGTGGCGCACTGGCGCGCAACCAAGGGTGCTTACGAGGGATAAGCGCTGTGGCGCAATTGCCGGAGTGCGGAGGCGATCTTCAGTTCCCGCGCTTCCTCCGCGTCGTTGCCGTCTTCACGATGCCAAGCGGCTGACAGGCAACCATAGGCGAAGGCATAATCCAGAATATAGGCCGGTTCGCGCCCGATGATCGGCGCGAAATGTTCGGCCATGTGCCGGGCGCGTTCAAGGTCGAGGCAAAGCTCGTCCCGATCGAGCGGATTATAGAAGATATTAGCCGCGTCGAAGGCGGCATCGCCGACCAGCCCGTGCGGATCGATGGCGAGCCAGCCGCGCGGTCCCTCAATGATATTCTCATGGTGAATATCACCATGCAGCGGAATGGCCTTGTGCGGCGTCGCCAGCAGGCGCTTGGCGACCGTCGTGCCATCTGCATAGATCGGGCTTTCATGCGCCACCGCAAAGAGGCCGGAAAAGTGCTTGTCCAGCGGCTGCAGGCCAGTCGGTATTGGAGCGGGAGAGGGCGTGTGCAGCGCGCTCAGCACCTCGCCGAAGATGTGCAGGCATTCGGCATCCTTGCCGCGCTTCAGGTGCTCATCAAGGTGATAGTCGCCGGCATATTCGAGCAGCATCGATATGCCCTTGAGGCCGTATAATCGCGCTGCACCATGGCCGTCCTGCCAGTCCAGATAATGCGCGCCGCGCAGCTCTTCCATCCCGGCTGGTTTCAACTGTTTGACGACAAAAACCTCGCCCGGATGATCGATGCGTTCGACCTTCCAGACGAGGCTTGAATGTGTATCGACCAGAGGCTCATAGGAGCCGATCTTCCATTCGACAGGAAACACCGGCTTCGTCGGCATCACGCCTTGCCAAGCATGAGGTTCATGTTCTGGACGGCGGCACCCGATGCGCCCTTGCCGAGATTGTCGAGCAGCGCCACCAGATTGACCTCGCCGTCGCCTTCAGTGCCGAAGACGAAAAGCTTCATGCCGTCCTTGCCCGCGAGCTCTTCCGCATCGACACGCGGAAGCTTCCCGCTTTCCTCAAGCGGCACGACCTCGACAATATCCTGACCGGCATAATGCTCCGTCAGCGCGGCATGAACCGCGGCAAGCGACGGCGATCCTTCGAGTTCGCTCAGGAACAGCGGAACCTGCACGATCATGCCCTGCGGGAAGCGTCCTACGCTGGGCGAAAAGATCGGGCGGCGATCCAGACGGCCATGCAATTGCAGTTCCGGCACGTGCTTGTGACGCAGCGGTAGGCCATAGAGGAAATTGTTAGCGGCAAGATGCTCCGGATGGTTCTTGTCTTCCATCTGGGCGATGAGCTGCTTGCCGCCGCCCGTATAGCCGGAAACAGCATTGACGCTGACCGGATAATCGGCAGGCAGCAGGCCCGCATCGCGCAGCGGGCGCACAAGTGCAATCGCGCCGGTCGGGTAGCAGCCCGGATTGGCAACGAGGCGCGCCTCGGCAATGCGTTGGCGCTGGCCCTTGGCCAGTTCCGCAAAGCCATAGGCCCAGTCCGGGTGCACGCGATAGGCGGTCGAGGTATCGATGATGCGGGTCGCGTTATGACCTTCGAGCAGGGAAACCGCTTCCTTGGAGGCATCGTCCGGCAGGCACAGGATCGCAATGTCGGCAGCACGCAGATAGTCGGCGCGCAAATCCTTGTTGCGCCGCTCGGCTTCCGGGATGGAAATCACTTCGAGATCGTCGCGCTCGGCCAGACGGTTGCGGATCTGCAAGCCGGTGGTGCCGTGTTCGCCATCGATGAAGATTTTCGGTTTCATGCGTTTTGCCTTTGAATTCAGAAAGTTACGACAATAGGTGGAATGGGTTTTTGAGCCGCTTGAATCACTTTGTGAACAAGCATCTCATCGTCGTTCTTTCCGTTCGGCCAGAAGGCCCAGATAGTACATTGCGATTGTCGCTCCCGCGATGGCCGTTATATCGGCATGGTCATAGGCTGGTGCAACCTCGACCACATCGGCGCCCACGAAGTCAAGAGTTGTCAGCTTGCGCAGGACCGACAGCATCTTTGCCGATGAAGGGCCGCCAGCGACCGGCGTGCCGGTTCCCGGCGCAAAGGCCGGATCGAGGCAGTCGATATCGAAGGTCAGATAGGTTTTCCGGCCATTGGTGCGTTTCAGGATTGCATCAGCAATCGCCGCCGCCGACATGTCCTCGACCTCATGGCCGTAGATGATTCTGATGCCGCAATCTTCCGGCGCGTGCGTGCGGATGCCGATCTGGATCGAATGGTCGGGATCGATGATGCCATCGCGCACCGCGCGGGCCACGAATGAGCCGTGATCGATCCGCTTGCCATCGTCGAACCATGTATCCTGATGCGCATCGAACTGCACCAAAGCAAGCGGACCATATTTCGCGGCATGGGCCTTGAGAAGCGGCCATGTGATGAAATGATCGCCGCCGAGCGTCAGCAGGAACGCATCGGATTTCAGGATTTTCGCCGCTTCGCGCTCGATTGTGGCAGGGGTCTTGGTGTGATTGCCGTAGTCGAGCAGGCAGTCGCCATAATCGATGACGGCAAGATTCTCGAACAGATCGCGCTCGAACGGATATTGCGGATCATTGTCAAAGATTGCCGAGGCCCGCCGGATCGCCTGCGGGCCGAAGCGCGCTCCGGGGCGATTGGAAACGGCGGCATCGAAGGGAATGCCCCAGACAACCGCCTCTGCAGCCTTGAGCGACTTCGTATATACCCGCCGCATGAAGGACAGCACGCCCGCATGGGTAGGGTCGGTCGCGGCGCTGGTCAGGCTGCGGGCCGTGATCGCGTGGTCGATGGTTTTTGAAGGCATGGTGGTGATCCGAGTGATAGTCTGGCTTCTATAGCGCTTTCATTCGCTCTTGGCATCAAATCCATAGGCGCGCTCCACGCGACCGATACGCACGCGATAGGTTTCATACCATTTTTGGCGACCAAGCTTCTGCGCCACCAGATGATCCACATCGCGCTTCCATGCGCGGATGCTTTCCTCGTCGGTCCAGAAAGAATTGGTGATGCCAAATCCTTCCGCGTCGCGGGCGCTCTCGATGCCGAGATAGCCGGGCTGTTTCGCTGCAAGTTCACCCATCTGAACCGCCATGTCTCCATAGCCATCGTCTTCACCCGTAACGCGCTGCGAAGCAAAGGTGACGATCAGATAAGGCGGCTCCGGGGTGGAAGCAAAACGACTGGACGACATTCGGCTGGCTCCGTGCTGGCTTTGAGTCTCTTGTTACATAGCAAAAAAGCGGACCCGAAGGCCCGCTTTTCTGTAAGCTCTGAAGCGATAGATATTAACGCTTGGAGAACTGGAAGCTGCGACGAGCCTTGGCCTTGCCGTACTTCTTACGTTCGACGACGCGGCTGTCGCGGGTCAGGAAGCCACCCTTCTTGAGAACCGCGCGCAGGCCCGGTTCGTAGTAGGTGAGGGCCTTGGAAATACCGTGACGAACGGCACCGGCCTGACCGGAGAGGCCACCACCGGCAACGGTGGCGACGATGTCGAACTGACCGACGCGGTTCGAAGCGACGATCGGCTGCTGCAGGATCATCTGCAGGACCGGACGTGCGAAATACTTTTCGAATTCCTTGTCGTTGACGACGATCTTGCCGGAGCCCGGCTTGACCCAAACGCGTGCAACGGCGTCCTTGCGCTTGCCGGTGGCATAGGCGCGGCCCTGTGCGTCCAGCTTCTGGACATGAACCGGAGCGGCAGCTTCGGTCTTGGCAACGGTGCCGAGTTCTTCGAGCGAGTTGATGCTCTCAGCCATGATTATGCATTCCCTTTGTTCTTGCGGTTCAGCGCTGCGACGTCGAGGACTTCCGGCTGCTGAGCTTCGTGCTGATGGTTCGGGCCTGCATAAACGCGCAGGTTCTTCATCTGGCGACGGCCGAGCGGACCGCGCGGGATCATGCGCTCGATTGCCTTCTCAAGAACGCGTTCCGGGAAACGGCCTTCGAGGATCTGGCGAGCAGTGCGCTCCTTGATGCCGCCCGGATGGCCGGTGTGCCAGTAATATTTCTTGTCGGCATACTTGTTGCCGGTCAGAACAACCTTGTCGGCATTGATGATGATGACATTGTCGCCATCGTCCACATGCGGGGTGAAGGTTGCTTTGTGCTTGCCACGCAGGCGATTGGCGACGAGCGATGCGAGACGGCCGACGACGAGACCTTCGGCGTCGATCAGCACCCACTTCTTCACCACTTCAGCCGGCTTCTGGGAGAAAGTTGCCATTGAAGTCTTCCTTGACTTGATCCCTGTCCTTGCGAACCGGGCTTTTTTTGTTGCTTGTGTTGGATATTCTCCAACCCGAACGGGCGTGTAAAAGTTGCCTTTCGCACGCTTCCGGCGGGTCGATATACAATGTTGGCGCTTCCGTCAAGCCCTGTATTTGAAGCATCTTTTAAAAAGAATAACAAAATCAATAAGTTGCGTGTTTGGTATTATAATACCTTATATTTTTTGCCCATTTATCGCGGTGGAATCGAATAGGTGGCGGTGGCATGGGCGACCAACTCGCCGCTTGCACCATCGGTCAGGCTGATATCGAGGACCGCAAGGCGCTTGCCGAGTTTCAGGAGGCGCGCCACGGCCTCGACCGTGCCGGGGGAGGGTTTGCGCAGGAAATTGATGTTGAGGTTGGTGGTGACGGCCAGGGCAACCGGACCGATATGGGCGAGAATGGCGGCATAGGCGGCAACGTCGGCCAGCGCAAACAGCGAAGGGCCGGAAACCGTCCCGCCCGGGCGCAGATGTTGCTCATCGGCGTGAAGGCGCATTGTAGCCGACCCCTCATCCACGGCCATGACCTCGAAAGCATCGCCAAGCTGCGGAAATTCACGCTTCATGAAGGCCCGCAATTCATCAAGGCTCATGACGGGGCTGACGCTTGTGCGATGTGCGGTATTGATATTCATGCATTTCTCCCAAATTTAATAATCAATAGAGGCTGCGGCGGCTTTCATGCAAGCGCCGGCTCAGGCGATTAAAGAGGACAAGATGCAAAACCCATCCGACGACCAGATCCGCGAAATCCTCCTTTCCGTGAAAACGATTGCGCTTCTCGGCGCATCGCCGAAGCCGGAACGCCCGAGCAATGGCGTGATGGAATTCCTGCTTGCCAAGGGCTATCGCGTCATTCCGGTCAATCCGGGGCAGGCGGGCAAGGATATACACGGCCAGCGCGTGGTGGCGCGTCTTGCCGACATCGGAGAACCGGTGGATATGGTGGATGTCTTCCGTGAACCCTACTCCCTGCCGGGCATCGTGGACGAAGTTCTGGCGATGAAACATCGGCCAAAGGTCTTGTGGACGCAGCTTGGCGTCGTGCACGAAGAGGCTGGAAACCGCGCCAGTGAAGCCGGTTTGACGGTCGTCATGGACCGCTGTCCTGCCATCGAATATCCCCGCCTCATTTCTGAATAGGAAGTTTTGGATTTAATTTCTGCGATTCCGCCATTTGGCGGAAAATCCGCCTTTGCTTTCCTGGCGGCAACGCCTAACGTCCTGTCATCATTGGGGCTTAGACGCTGGAGGAAATCATGTCAAAACGTTCGCCCGGAATTGAAACGCTGGCTGTCCACGCAGGCGCGAAGCCCGATCCGACGACGGGTGCGCGCGCGACACCGATCTATCAGACAACTTCGTTTGTGTTCGATGATGCGGATCATGCGGCATCGCTGTTCGGTCTTCAGGCTTTCGGCAATATCTATACGCGCATCACAAACCCGACGACTGCCGTTCTGGAAGAACGCATTGCGGCACTTGAAGGCGGAACAGCGGCGGTCGCGACCGCATCCGGCCATGCGGCGCAATTGCTCGTGTTCCACACGCTTCTGCGACCGGGCGACAATTTCATCGCCGCGCGCCAGCTCTATGGCGGCTCGATCAACCAGTTCGGCCAGTCGTTCAAGTCTTTCGACTGGCATGTGCGCTGGGCCGACGCCACCAATCCGACCGATTTCGCCAAGCAGATCGATGACAGGACGCGCGCCATCTTCATCGAAAGCTTCGCCAATCCGGGCGGGATTGTCGTGGATATCGAGGCCATTGCCGAAATCGCCCACAAGCACGGCCTGCCGCTGATCGTGGACAACACGCTCGCATCGCCCTATCTGGTGCGCCCGATCGAGCACGGCGCGGATATCGTCGTCCACTCGCTGACCAAGTTCATCGGCGGTCACGGCAGTTCGATGGGCGGCATTCTGGTCGATGGCGGCACGTTCGATTGGGCCAAATCCGGCAACTACCCGCTTCTGACCGAACCGCGCCCGGATTATGCCGGTCTGGAACTGCACAAGACATTCGGCAATATTTCCTTTGCCATAGCTGCCCGTGTTCTGGGCTTGCGGGATCTCGGCCCGGCCATTTCACCATTCAATGCGTTCCAGATACTGACAGGCGTGGAAACGCTGCCGCTGCGCATACAGCGCCACAGCGACAACGCATTGAAGGTTGCCTCCTGGCTGCACGGCCATGACAAGGTGTCGTGGGTCAATTATGCTGGATTGCCGAATGATAAATTCCACGCGCTCCAGCAGAAATATGCGCCGAAGGGGGCGGGCTCCGTGTTCACTTTCGGACTCAAGGGCGGTTACGACGCGGGCGTGAAATTCGTCGACAGCCTCGACCTGTTCTCGCTGCTTGCCAATATCGGCGACACGCGTTCGCTGGTCATCCATCCGGCATCCACCACCCACCGCCAGCTGACCGACGAGCAGAAGGTGGCGGCAGGCGCGGGACCGGACGTGGTACGCCTTTCCATCGGCATCGAGGATGCCGACGATATCATCGCCGATCTGGAACAGGCGCTGGCAAAGGTCTGATCGATGAGCCGGTTTCTCGCTTTCGACCTTTCCGGCATCGAGCCGGAGGAAGGCGCTCCCTTAGCGGAGCGCATTCTTTCAGGCAGCCCCAAATTCCGCACCTGGAATTTGGAAGAGAATGCCGAAGGCACGCTTTTCGCCGGCATATGGGAAGCGACGCCCGGCAAGTGGCGGATCGAATATGACGAATGGGAGTTCTGCCATATTCTGTCTGGTCGGTCGGTCATCCACGAAGAGGGTGGCGAAACCCGCGAGGTCAAGGCTGGCGACAGTTTCGTCATACGGCCCGGTTTCAGGGGAAACTGGGAAGTGATCGAGACGACCCGCAAGGAATATGTCATCAAGTTATAAAGCTGATGAAAAACACCCGCCGAGGGCTTCGGCGGGTGTTTTGCTTGAAATATGCGTTATCAATTATGCGATTCGCGCCTGATCGGGCGGAAAGGCGGAACCGTGTTCGGGCCCGGACGCTCCACGCTGGGAGTATTGAACGACGGGCGATCCGGCCGCGACGGGCGAGGGCGATCCGGCTTGTTATAGCTCGGCCGGTTACGATCCCTGTCACGGTAACGATAATTGTCGCGATAGCGATAGCGAGAGTCCCGATAATAGCGAGGATAGCGACGGTAATCGCGATAATAGCCGCCGCTGTCATAGATAACGCCGGTGCCGATATAGCTGCCGCGCGAATAATACGGATCGTAACCATCGCCATAATAGCCTTCGGACACGCAACCGCTGAGTGTAAGGCTCGCAGCGCCAATGCCGAGCGCCAGCAGAATAGATTTCAAGGACATGTCCGCTACTCCAGTAAAGCCGGTGTCAGCGCTGGAATACGCAACAACCACGCGGCGAACCACTATTTAGAGGGATTATGCGCATTTTTGCACCACGCCCATAATCAATAAAGATTGCAGATCGTTAGCTTGGTTAGCTTACTTCACATCTCCACGTCCACGCTGCTCAATTTCGATCCAATGCTGCAAACCTGTTAAATAACGCAACAAACGTTCCAAAAGTTGCTTCAGGCAGGCGAAAGGCGCCCCAAAACACAAAACCGCCCCGGAGGGCGGCTTTCTATGCAAAATATGTGTAGCTCTGTCACTTGCTTGCAGTAGAGATTGCAGTCGAAATTTCAGTAAATTTGTCGCGAATGTTGGTTCCCAGTTCCGTCGTTGCTGTGATGATGACAACAGCGATCAAAGCCGCGATGAGGCCGTATTCGATGGCAGTTGCGCCGGATTCGTTTTTACGAAAGCGTGCGATAAGCTTGGTCATGTGTTGCTCCTGAGATCATTCTTGTTTGTTTAGTGGTCGCTGTGACCTGCGAGCAAACTATCCGCCAATTATGTTCACCCTCTTAAGTTGCATGGTAAACGGAAGGTGAGTATTGCATATGATTAATAAAGTGCTGAATACAAAATGAAATTTGAAATTTCGGCATGAGCGGAATTTAAGCGATATTGAATGTATAGTTGCAGATAGCAAAAGAGCCCCGCTTGCGCGAGGCTCCATTCCCCAGTGGCTGTCATGCGCCTTACTGCGGCAGTTGTGCTCCTGCCTGTTTGACGGCATCGGCCATGGTCTGGCAGAGCTTTTCCTCGGAGATGTTCTGCGCCTTTGCGCTGGTGGCAATGTCCTGCTCCATACCCATGGCAGAGACCTTGCCCTGCTTGCCGGTTGCTTCGGCAGCGTCGGCCTTGGACGTGTCGGCCGGGGCTGGGATAAGCGCGATCATTTTCGTCTGGATATCAATTGCGCCGCCATCGGTATAACCCTTTTCCTGGCAGTACTGGAGTACGCCAAGCTGATTGCGGGCGGCGTTATAGGCCATTTCCATCTGCTCCGGCGTTGCCTGAGCGAAGGCCGTGGCAAGATTTGCGCCAAGAAAAAGACCGGTCAAAGAAACACGTACCAGATTGCGCATGATAATTTCATCTCCATGAGTCAAATACACGTTGTGATAGAGCGAAATTTTTTTGCGAAGGAAACTCAAGAAAAATTAATTAGTGAAATGAAATATAGAGGAAATTATTTCCGCGAAAAGCAAGCGGGTGTCATAAATATTTCATCCGGCCTGCGTGGGCGATTATCCCGCAGGTTGCATAAGATTTGCGATCAAGCGGAAAGCACCGGGGACAAGTTTATCGAGCTGATGATGCAGGACGAGGCTCGTATGCGTATGTCGGCCTTTGCCAATTCGGGCTGAAACCAGTGCGCCATAGAGCGGTTTTTCTCCGTCGTCATGCATGGAAAGCAGCGGCTGATAAGCATCGTCCCATGCGGAAACGAAATAAAGTCCGCGTTCCTTGTGCCAGCCGCTCCAGTCGCTTTCATCGATGCTGTTGGGATAGGTGAGCAGGGGGTGTTCAGGAGCAAGAACGGTAACCGCCGCCTGCGGGTTCGTAACGCGCCAGCGCAGTGATGGCGAGCCGATGGTCAGTTTTCGCGGTGGCGTCCGGTCTGGATGCCAGCCATCGGATGGCCGATGATAGAGCGTCACAAGATGTCCGCCATTCTCGACAAAACGATGCAGTTTTTTCGTCGCGGGGGTGAGATCGTCGCGCAGCCCAAAGGCAAATATCCCGACCACGATGGTCGTGAAGCCGGATAGATCACCCGCAAAATGATGCGGTTCGATCTCCGTGACGTCAAACCCCATGCGTTTCAGCCATAAGCCGACATTATCGGCACCGCCGCCAATATAGCCGATATGCGCATCGGGCAGCTTCATGTCGAGCGCCAGCACCGGCAGCACGGCTGACTCGCGCCAGATGGTTTTGCCTGTATGCGGATAGCTGGAAAAATGTGTTTGCCACGCCGGATTTCCATCAACCAGTGCTGGAAGAACGGTCAGGCCTGGTGCCGGATCGGAGGGACCATGCAAGACGGCATTTTGTCCGTTTTTGCTGACGCTCCAGCCGTTCTGCGACGCGAAGGTGATCTGCCTTGCCGGGCCATCGGCCAGAATCGAGATCGGCAATGGTTCCCATTTGCCCGACAGGATGACGGCTGGCGGGTCGATCTGCAACGAGACAGGCGGCACGATAACGAGCGGTTCTTCAAGGTCGAAGCTGCACTCCGCCAGATGTTCGTCAAACTGCGCTTTCAATCGGATATAGGCTTGTCCATTGCCGCCGAGAGACCGCCATGCCGGTTCAAAAAGCGGGGACAATGCCGCGTCGCCTGCCAGCGACACATCCAGAATTTCCCGTTCCGGCGTCCGGTGCCCGCAGGCGGTTGAGCAGCTTTCCGGCAGGACGGGTTGCGCCGTTGCTGCAACGTCTGCCGCACCCGGCCCATATTCGACAACAAGGCGGGTCTCGCCGCCGCTCGGCAATATAGGGGCTTCCAGATAAGCCCGCTCGAACAGCGAGGCTGCTTCGATCAGCGCGGCATCTATTTCATGCAGCTTGCGTTGCAGCCTGTGTCTGTGGCGCACAAGAAAATCTTCCGGTGCGCTGGCCAGAACAGTTTTCAGGCTTTTCGCGGCCTCGACCAGGTTTTTGATGATGGCTTTTCTATCGGGAAAAGCTGCGATTGCCGCTTCAACAGACAGATGCGCATCAAGAAGCTGCTTGCGATTTTCAAATGCCAGACTATCGGCGAGACTGGCTAAGGTTTCCGGGAGCCCGTCAAAAATCGTCTTTTCCGAACGGCTTTCCGGCAGTTTCAGATGCAGCGGCCATTCTGCTTTGGGCATTTCCGGCCCGCGGCCCATGCCTTGTGTGGCATGGCAGGCACGCGACCATTCACCGATCCGGTCGTAATCAGCGCCGGTTGCCTCGTCCCGCCCGGTCGCCCTGATCGTCAGCGTTGTGTCGGGTGGCGGAAGCTCGTCGTCGTAAGTGTCGCCGCCGCCGGACCAGGCGGGGAGATAAAGTTTCGCCACCTGCCACGGCGTCAGCCCTTCGGCAAAATGCTCTGGAAAGGCATGGGGATCGGCGGCAAGCCGTATGGCCGTTTCCGCCGCCCGCGTCATGGCGCGATGGTGGCCGTGCTGGCCGGGAACATCGAGGAAAGTCGGCAGCACGATATCCGGGCGTTCGGTGCGATAGGCGCGGACCAGCCGCTCAACGGTCTTCTCCTCGCCCCAATGGGCGAACGTGTCGTCGCCATCCTTGGAGAAGCCGAAATCGTGGACGGAATCGTCAGGACCATGCCCAAGCCAATGCAGGTCGCAATCGAGAATGCGCGCGGCTTCTTCCATCTCGCGGGTGCGGATCACGCCAAGCGCGCCGCCGCGTTCCGGGCCAAGCGCGTTCTGCCCGCCTTCGCCGCGCGTCGAGCAGGCAATCACCACCCGCATACCCAAGCCGAACCGCATATAGGCCATCAGGCCGCTCTGCTCGTCATCGGGGTGCGCGCCCGTATGCATCAGCGTCACGGTACAGCGCAGCCTGTTCAGCGCCCGGTGCAGGCGGACAAGGGCGGGAGACGATTTCTGGCGCTCCATGCGCTGGCGGGCTGTGAGCATGGTCAGACTTCCGAATTGGTGTCGAGCTTCGGCGTCATGGCCTCGAACATGGGGAGCGATGCAGCGCCGAGCGCGGCGGTAAACTGTCCCGTCTGGCCGCGAATGACACGTGGAAGCGCGCGGGCGCGGCGGCTTGCGACCGAAATCGGCAGGCCACCCATATGCCAGATCAGGTCATCAATGATCGCATCGGGCAACATGCCGCCCAGAATGATCGTCTCGGGATCGAGAATGTTTTCGATCATGGCAATCATTGGCGCGAGGTGGTCGGCGGCTTCCTGCACCCAGCCCATCAGGACCGGGTTGCGGTCTTCGTGCAGTTTCTGGAGCGCGTCGAAATCGGTGTCATCAATCCCGGCAGCGTGAAGCTTCTCGCGCAGGGCGTGAAGCGAGGCATAGGTTTCAAGGCAGCCCTTCTGGCCGCAGGCGCAGCCCCGCCCATTGGGCGTGATGACGATATGGCCGATTTCTCCGGCATTGCCGAAAGCGCCGCGAAACGGCGCGCCGTCTTGGATCATGCCAAGCCCGATACCGGCGCCAAAATAAATCATGGCGAAACTGGAAATCGCATGGCCCGCGCCGAACAGGCGCTCGCCGACGGCGGCGGCATTGGCGTCGTTTTCGACCAGAACCGGCTCGCCGCAGGCTTCGCTCAGAACCGCCGCCGCGTCGATGCCGGACCAGCCGGGCAGGGTGGTCGGGCCAACCGAACTCATGCCTTCAATGTCGAACGGTCCCGGCATCACCACGCCTATGCCGAGCAGGCGCGCCGGAAATGAAGCTTTCACGGCGTCGACTTCTTTTCGCAACTGCGCGGAAAGCCTGTCGGGGCTGACGTCGTGGATCGGGCGCACATGCTGCTTGCGCGGCTTGCCGGACAGGTCGAGCACTGTCGTTACCATATGCGTCGAACCCATTTCAACGCCGATGGTCATCGCGCCTTCGGGATTGACGGCAAACTGGATCGGCGGCTGGCCGCGTCCTGTTTTCAGCCGTCCGAGCTGCATGAGCAGATTCTCTGAAACCAGCTCATCGACGATATTGGCGATGGCCTGCGCGGTCAGGTGGGTCAGGCGGGCGATATGCATCCGGCCGAGCGGACCGTGGCGACGCACGACATCAAGCACCACGCGCCGGTTATGATCGCGGATTCGCTCGGGATTCTTGCCGAGGGTGACAGCCTGCGCAGCGGCTCGCATGGTTGCCGATGCATCTTCCGATTTCGATGTCATGATCCCCTCCTTCTCCCATTCAAAGAGATAGCGCGGGCTGTTTCTAACAGCAATATATTAATTCAACTAAATTATCTTATTGACAAATGGCTCGCAAAATTCAACCGTAAGGCAGGGTGGTGAAGACTGCCTTGCTCACGTTGGGGAAGTGGGTTCCTGCGTGAGGAAAAATGGGCGCTGCGCATAAGCTGTGCGGCATGTGGTGGAATATGCGGACTGACCAATCCAGTCCGCAGCCGTGCCTGGCGACCGCATTCGAACCGGTGGGCGGGGCATTAGGGAGGTTTAAATGCGTAAGCTGTTATTGGCAGGTCTGGTTGCGGGTCTCAGCACCTTTGCGATCAATGCCGCTCAAGCTGTCGAAATCGAATATTGGCAATATGTCTTCGAGACACGCGTCAAGGCGATGGACAAGCTGATCGAGAATTTCGAAAAGGCCAATCCGGACATCAAGGTCAAGCAGGTCACGTTCCCATACGACGACTATCAGACACGCGTGATCGCCGCGAAGATGGCGGGCAAGAGCCCGGACGTAATGCAGCTTTTCTATGGCTGGCTGGACAAGTTCGTGGCTGGCGGCATCTTGCAGCCGCTGCCGCAGGACGCATTCCCGCATGACAAGATCGAGAGCGAGTTCTTCCCGATCGTTTCGGCAATGAAGCGCGGCGATGAATATTACGGCCTGCCGACGGCTGTGCGTTCGCTGGCGCTTTTCTACAACAAGAAGCTGTTCACCGAAGCTGGCCTCGACCCGAACAATCCGCCCAAGACGCTGGATGAAATGGTCGAAGCCGCCAAGAAGACGACGAAGCGCGACGCTTCTGGCAATCTTCTGGCCGAAGGCATCACGCTCGACATGCCGGGACAGGACCAGCATTGGTGGCGTGAGGTTCTGGTGCGCCAGTTCGGCGGCCAGCCTTACACCGACAACGACCGCAAAGTCGCCTATAACGACGCTGCTGGCGAAAAGGCGCTTGCCTTCTATACCGGTCTCCAGACCGAACATAAGGTCGGCGAAGTAAAGTTCATGGACGAAGGCCAGGCTGCATTCCGGGCCGGCATGGCGGCGATGACCATCGACGGCACATTCCGTCTTGGTTCGTTCCGCACCATCAAGGACTTCGAATGGGGCGTGACCGAGCTTCCGGCCAACGCCGAAGGCGTGCGCTCCAACTATGCGAGCTACTTCGCCAACGGCATCAGCGCCAAGGCAAGCGGCGAGAAACTCGAAGCCGCCAAGAAGTTCCTGAACTACATCTCCTCGCCGGAAGCCATGGAAATCTGGCTAAAGGATGTGGGCGAACTGCCTGCACGCCGTTCCGCGGCCCTGACGGAAACGAACCTTGCCGACCCGATCTACGGCCCGTTCCTGAAAGGTCTGGAATATGCGCACACGACCATGTTCGTGGACGAGTTGAAGCAGCGTCAGGTCGCTGTTGACATGGCCAACCGCGTGATCCTCGAAAAGCAGCCGGTCAAGGATTCTCTCGAACAGGCTGCCAAGACCGAGCAGGAAGTGCTCGACGCGGCCAAGTAACAGGCTTGATGCGGCGGGGCAGGGGCCTCGCCGCTCTTCTCGCTGCGCGGCTCATCCGTAGCCGAAGGATTTTGACACATGACAATGACTGTAGAGGCCGGGACGGCTGAAACAGGCGGTACGGGCAAGGGGCCTTCGGGCAACGGCCTGACGGACCGCCTTTCCATGCGCACAAGACGGTTGATTTGGGTGTGGAGCTTTCTGGCTCTCCCGATCCTGTTCTATTCGGTCATCCGCTTTTACCCGACGATAGAGGCTTTCTGGCTGTCGCTTACCGACTGGGACCTGATGAACCCGCCAAAGTTCATTGGCTTCGCCAATTACCAGAAGCTTTTCGCCGATCCCGAATTCTGGAAAGTGTTCAGGAACACTTTCACCTATCTTCTGGTCGGCACGCCGATCAGCCTCGTGGTGGCGTTCACAATCGCCTATTTCCTGGATCGCGTGCGCGTGATGCACGGGTTCATTCGTGCGCTCTACTTCCTGCCTTACCTCACCACGGCAGCGGCCATGGCATGGGTCTGGCGCTGGTTCTACCAGCCAGCCCCCATCGGCTTCATCAATAATATCCTGAATGCGCTGGGCCTTCCGCAGCAGGGGTTTCTGCGCTCGGTCGATCAGGGTCTCTATGCGATCATGGCGACATCCATCTGGGCCGGTCTCGGCTTCCAGATCATCATCTTCATGGCGGGGCTGCGCGCTGTTCCCAACACCTTCTACGAAGCCGCGCGCATTGACGGCCTCGGCGAATGGGCGATCTTGCGCAAGATCACGATCCCGCTTTTGAAACCGACCACGGTATTCCTCGTCGTCTTTTCGTCCATCGGCTTCCTGCGCATCTTCGATCAGGTCTACAACATGACCACGAACGATCCCGGCGGCCCGCTCGGCTCCACCAAGCCGCTGGTGCTGATGATCTATCAGACGGCCTTCTCCTCCTATGCGATGGGTTATGCGGCAGCGCAAACCGTCGTCCTCTTCACCATCCTGCTTTGCGTCTCGCTGTTGCAACTCTGGATTCTGAGGGAAAAGAAATGACAGCGTCCGCCCAAACGAAACCGCTCCCCTTCCAGAATCTTCGGCCCGGCCGCATCGTGACATGGACGCTGCTGCTCATCGGCGGTCTCATCATGATCACGCCGCTGGCTTTCATGTTCTCCACCTCGCTCAAGACGGCAGGACAGGTCTATGACCTGCGCCTGATTCCGGCAGAGCCGACATTGCAGAACTACGTCACCATCCTTGCCGATGGCCGCTTCATTCGCTGGTTCCTGAATTCCATGATCGTTGCGGTCGTGGTCACGCTGTCGAACGTCTTCTTCGACAGTCTCGTCGGCTACACGCTGGCGAAATTCCAGTTCCGCGGACGCTATTTCATCTTCCTCGCCATCCTCTCCACGCTGATGATCCCCACCGAAATGCTGGTGATCCCGTGGTATCTGATGTCGAGCAAGCTCGGCTGGCTGGATAGCTACTGGGGCATCATGTTCCCCGGCATGATGACGGCCTTCGGCACGTTCCTCATGAAGCAGTTCTTTGAAGGCGTTCCCAACGACTTTCTGGAAGCTGCCCGCGTCGACGGCCTCAACGAATTCCAGATCTGGTGGAAAGTCGCCATGCCGCTGGTGACGCCTGCGCTGTCGGCGCTTGCGATCTTCACCTTCCTCGGCAACTGGACCGCCTTCTTCTGGCCGCTGATCGTCGCCACCAGCCCGGAGCTTTACACGCTGCCGGTCGGGCTTTCGAGCTTCGCCGTCGAGCAGTCCATCCAGTGGGAAATGATCATGACTGGCGCGGCCATCGCCACGCTTCCCACGCTCGTCGTCTTTCTTCTTCTCCAGCGTTACATCGTGCGCGGTGTCATGCTCGCTGGCCTCAAGGGTTGAACCATGTCCGATCTCGATCCACGGCTGTCCGATAAAAGCGTCTTCCCCGATCCGGTTTACAAGGAAACCGTGCTTCGCCCGCTTTTCGACGGCGCCAAGACCCATCATGTCGACGGCTTTCGCCGCATCGACCGCGCCCATCTCGTCATGCTGGTTGAAACCGGCATTCTCGACCGCGAGCAGGCCGCAGCCATTGCCGGTGCGCTGGAAGCCATCGACAAGGAAATCGATCCTTCAAAGCTTACCTATACGGGTGAAGTAGAGGACTTCTTCTTCCTCATCGAAAAGGAGCTGAAGGCCCGCATCGGTGCCGATATTGCCGGTCGCCTTCACACGGCGCGCTCGCGCAACGACATCGACCACACCCTGTTCAAGCTTGGCCTGAAAGCCCGCATCGACACGCTGATGGCGCAGGCGCGCAATCTGCTGGATAGCATGGTTGCCGCAGCGACACGCGAAAAACAGACGCTGATCGTCGCCTATACGCACGGTCAGCCTGCACAGCCATCGACCTTCGGCCATTATCTTTCGGCGGCAATTGAGGTTCTCGTCCGCGACATGGAACGGATGGAAGCCGCGCGCGCCATCGTCAACCTGTCGCCCATGGGGGCGGCGGCCATCACCACCTCAGGCTTCCCTATTGACCGCGCACAGGTCGCCAGCCTGTTGGGCTTTGCCGCCCCCTTGCCGAATTCCTATAGCTGCATCGCGGGGGTGGACTACATCACCTCCACCTATTCGGCGCTGGAACTGATGTTCGTGCATCTTGGGCGTCTCATTCAGGACTTCCAGTTCTGGACCAGTTTCGAGGTCGGCCAGATTTATGTGCCGAACGCTTTCGTGCAGATTTCGTCGATCATGCCGCAGAAGCGCAATCCGGTTCCAATCGAACATATGCGCCATCTGGCAAGCCAGACCATGGGCCGCGCCCGCACGGTGCTCGATGTGATGCACAACACGCCTTTCACTGACATGAACGACAGTGAAGGCGAAACGCAACAGATGGGCTATGAGGCGTTCGCTTCAGCTGGCCGCGTGCTTGATCTTCTGGCCGCGTTCATCGGCGCGATCCGCATCGATCCGGCGCGTGTCGCCGAAAACATCCGCCGCTCCTGCATCACCATCACGGAACTTGCGGATTCGCTGGTGCGCATCGAAGGGCTTTCGTTCCGGCAGGCGCATGAAATCGCCGCCAGGGTTGCGCGGGCGGTCGTTGCCATGGGCGGCGGTCTGGAAAAGGACGGTTTTGAGCCTTTCCTCGAAGCTTTCCGCGAATCCGCCGGGCGCGAGCCGTCCTTCGGGCGCGAGAAATTCGAGGAGCTGGTCTCGCCGCAGCATTTCGTGGTGGTGCGGGATCGTCTGGGCGGTCCGGCGCCAACAGCGATGGATGCAGCGCTGGCGCGGCATAAGGCCGAGGCCGACCGCTTCAGGGCGCTGGCCGTCGATCACGCAGCCGCCGAGGCAAAGGCTGCGCGCGAACTCAATGATAAATTCAGTGCACTTGTGGAGACCCGCTGATGGCAACCATCGAACTTGAAAAGCTGGTCAAGCGTTATGGCAAGGTCGAGGCGGTCCGGGCAATCGATCTCCAGATCAAGGATGGCGAATTCGTCGTTTTTGTTGGCCCTTCCGGCTGCGGCAAGTCCACAACCCTGCGCATGATCGCGGGGCTTGAGGACATTTCCGGCGGTCATCTGAAGATTGGCGGCGAAGTCGTCAACGAACGCGATCCGAAGCAGCGCAACATCGCCATGGTGTTCCAGAACTATGCAATCTATCCGCATATGACGGTTCGCCAGAATATCGGCTTCGGGCTTTATACATCGAAACTGTCCAAGGCCGAGAAGGACAAACGGATCGAAGAAACCGGCAAGGCGCTCGGTCTCGAACCCTATCTCGACCGTCGCCCGGCGGCACTGTCCGGCGGCCAGCGCCAGCGCGTCGCCATCGGTCGCGCCATGGTGCGCAACCCGTCGGCCTTCCTTTTCGATGAGCCGCTGTCGAACCTCGATGCCCAGCTTCGCGCACAGATGCGCATTGAAATCAAGAGCTTGCATCAGCGTCTTAAGACGACGACCGTTTATGTGACGCACGATCAGGTGGAAGCCATGACCATGGCCGACCGCATCGTGGTCATGCGCGACGGCCGCATTCTTCAGACCGGCACGCCGACAGAGCTTTATGAAAACCCGACCGATGTGTTCACGGCGCGCTTCATCGGCAGCCCGTCGATGAACCTCATTGCAGGCCGTCGCAGCGGTGCGGGCGTTGAGCTTGCGCCTGATGGCGACATTCTGGTCGGCGTTCGTCCGCACGACCTGAAAGTCGAGGAGGGGACGGCCAATGGTCTATCGCTCACCGGCACGGTGACGGCGGTTGAGCCGCTCGGCGCGGAAACGCTGGTGCATCTTGATGTCAATGGCGTTTCGGTGATTGCAACCGCTCCGGGCAAGGTCATTCCGGCAACGGGCGGCACGCTTGCTGTGTCTGCGCCTGCCGGAAGCCTCTATCTCTTCGACGCGAAAACCGAGAAGAGTCTGGGCCGCCTATGATGCCGCAACAATTCAAGCGTCCGGCTGTCCTCAGCATCGGACGGATTTACTGCGACCTCATCTTCACCGGGCTGCAATCGCTGCCGCAGCCGGGGCGCGAGATTTTCGCCGAAAACATGAAGATGGCGGCAGGTGGCGGCGCCTTTATTTCCGCTGCCCATCTTGCCCATGCGGGCAGGGCAGTGGCGCTGGTTGCACGGCTTGGCTTTGACGGCCTGTCACGCGGGCTGGAGCCGGACTTGAAGATCGATGGCGTCGACCTGCGCTTTCTGGAGCGCGCCGACGATGCCGGGCCGCAGGTGACGGTGGCCAGTGTGATCGGCAACGACCGCGCCTTCCTGTCGCGCCGCGCCGGTTCAGCGCTTCCCGCCACGCTTTCCGCCGCTTTGGCATGGAAGGATGCCGGGCATCTGCACATCGCCGAATTTGCAACGCTGCACGAAATTCCAGGTCTCGTGCAGCAGGCAAAGGCTGCCGGACTTTCCGTCTCGCTCGACCCGAGCTGGGATGAGACCCTGATCTATGATCCCGGCCTGCTCGCGGCCTGTGAGGGCGTCGACATCTTCCTGCCCAACCGTGAAGAAGCGCAGGCCATCACCGGCCATGACGATCCGGCGAAGGCGCTCGATGCGCTTGCAGGTCATTTTCCCGTTGTCGCATTGAAGGGCGGCGGTGAGGGCGCGTGGCTTCGCACTGCCGAAGCCGACATTCACATGGCGGCAAAAGACGTGCCGGTTATCGACACGACCGGAGCGGGCGATGCCTTCAATGCAGGCTTCATCGATTCGTGGCTTGAAGGCCATGACGTCCATCGGGCACTCACTGCCGGGATCGAATATGGGAGCCTCGCCGTGCAAGCGGCAGGCGGCGCATCCATCCTGCGCTCGTCTGAGCGGCTGGCGGGATAAGGTTCAGGGCGGTGGCCCAATGCCCACCGCCCGAACAATGTGTTTTCCTGTTCCGTCAGCAAAACCGACACCGAGTTCCGATTTGCCGTTGGCGCTAATCGGTGTTTTTCGGCTGGCCGTTTTTCTTTTGGCTGATCCTTTTGCCGCGGCACGGGAGTGCTTGTAGAAAAACACAAGAAAGACGCCAGATGCTGATTTTTGCACTTGCGCTTGTCGCATGAATTGCCTAAACGGCTCTCACAGCGACTGGCCACTAGGCGAAACAGTCGGGCGATTAGCTCAGTTGGTAGAGCGCTTCGTTTACACCGAAGATGTCGGGAGTTCGAGTCTCTCATCGCCCACCAGTTTTTCATAATAATATCAATTACTTAGATGGTCGCCTCGGCGGCCTTTATTTTTACCGCCACCAAAACCGCCACCAAAACTCCCTCACTCCATCGATGCGTGAAGTCCGATTTTTTGATATCTTTCATTTCTTGGGGAATAAAACGGAGGGGAAATGATGCTTGTGAAAGTCAGAGCAGCTCGGCGCGAAGGTTCAAATTCCGCGACAATCTACGATAAACCGATTAGTGAAGCTCACGTCGAAGCCACGTCTGAACGAGGAATGCAAATCTCATTTGTGGCATCTGGTATCTATGGTCCAGATCGCCAAAATGCTAGATATCGGTACACTGTTGTATTGTCACCTGATGAACTGATTCTCTTGAAAGTCACGAATTAATCGGTTTATGTTCCTGACAACATATTTGGCTTTATGTCGTAAAAGACATATTCCTGCGCGGTAATAATCGGCGTCCAAATGCCCTCAAATCACCGAGCGGTAATACGCGTTGTCGGCTATCCATTTCAATTTGAGATGATTTGCGTTTGTCACTTATATGTTACAAACGCAGACAAAAAAGGCCTCCGAAGAAGCCTGTTTTAAAAGTCGGAATACAATGTTTTCCTGCTGTGCGATTACAATGTTTTGTTGCAGTTACGCGGCCACCAGGACTAGGCCGTCCTCATATTTGCGGGCTAGCTGTATGAGATCGCCGAGTGTAGCCGTGCGGCCATCCAACCGCCACAAGCGTTCATTGATCTGACTCACGCGGTGCCCTTCCTCACGCAAAAGCCAGATCATATGAGCTTCAGAAATCGGCAACGACTTCGGTGACTCACCCTTCAACGAGTTTCGATGGGCATCCAGTGCAAGTGCTGCGGCCGCACCATGATATCCCCTCACGACATCGCGCCAGTCTGGTCTGCCCCCTGAAAAGTGGTCCTCCCTGAAGTAGGCTATTGAGCCGTAGGAGGACGTTGGAATGCCCCAGAAGAAGCACAAACCCGAAGAGATCGTCGCGAAGCTGCGCCAGGTCGATGTTCTGCTGTCGCAAGGAAAATCGGTTGGCGAGGCGGTTCGCACGATCGGCGTGACGCAGTTCACGTATTACCGCTGGCGCAAGGAGTTCGGCGGCCTGAAGGGTGACCAGGTGAAGCGGCTGAAGGAGCTTGAGAAAGAGAACGACCGTCTGCGCAAGGCTGTGTCGGACCTGACGCTCGAGAAGCTGATCCTGAAAGAGGCTGCCTCGGGAAACTATTGAGCCCCGCCCGTCGTCGTCACTGCGTCGACCATGTCGTGGCGAAGTTCTCCGTCTCGGAGCGGTTTGCCTGCAAGGTTCTCGGCCAGCATCGTTCGACCCAGCGCAAGAAGCCGCACGGCCGACCCGATGAAGAGGCATTGACCGCCGACATTATCCGGCTCGCTTCCCGGTATGGCCGCTATGGCTATCGCAGGATCACGGCGATGCTGCGGTCTGAAGGCTGGACGGTGAACGCCAAGCGTGTCGAACGGATCTGGCGGCGGGAGGGGCTGAAGGTTCCCCAGAAGCAACCGAAGAAGGGGCGGCTCTGGTTGAATGACGGATCGTGCATCCGGCTTCGACCCGAGCATCCAAACCATGTCTGGTCCTATGACTTCGTCGAGGGTCGGACCCACGATGGCAGGAGATTCCGCATGCTCAACATCATCGACGAGTTCACCAGGGAATGCCTTGCAATCCGCATCGATCGCAAGCTCAACTCGACCGACGTCATCGACGCCCTGTCGGACCTGTTCATCCTGCGTGGTGTGCCCGGCCATGTCCGTTCCGACAACGGCCCGGAGTTCATCGCCAAGGCTGTACGGGAGTGGATCGTAGCCGTCGGCGCAAAGACAGCGTTCATCGAACCTGGAAGCCCTTGGGAGAACGGCTACTGCGAGAGCTTCAACTCGAAGCTCCGCGACGAACTGCTCGACGGTGAGATCTTCTACAGCCTCGCCGAGGCCAAGATCATCATCGAAGCCTGGCGGCGGTACTACAACACCGAGAGGCCACACTCGTCGCTTGGATACAAGCCACCGGCACCCGAGGCCATCATCTGGCCTGCGCCAGCAAGCGGAGCAGCACCGTCATCTGCCCAGGCAATAGCCCCAAGGCCGAACATGAACTAAGATTGAAACCGGACCACCCTATGGGGTCAGGCCAAGTCGCATTCTTGATGAACGCATCAAGTTTTTCTTCCATGCGCGCTTGGGATACAAGGAGCTGTAAAATCTTCTCTGTCGGAAAATCTGAAGGCATAAAAATGATCTCGTAAACATGTTTGCTTTACTTACCAGATCACGCTCCAGTGCAAGATTCTAGGCCGTGTGGACGAATTGACTCAGGTATTGGCCTGAGGATTCCGCGAAGGAATCCAGTGTGATTCATGGATTGCCGACTGATTCTGGAGGTCGGCATGTCCACGAAGATGACGGAAGCGGATTGGGCGGTGGTGCTGGAGGTCTTTCGCGCCTCGCTGCCGCGGCGCGGCGCCAAGGGGCGGGATGACCGGTTGTTCCTGGAGGCTCTGCACTATTTCTCGGTCCATAACATTAGCTGGCGGGCGCTGCCGGAGCGCTTCGGTAAATGGAACAGCGTGTGGAAGCGGTTCGATCGATTGAGCAAGGCGGGCGTGTTCGAGATCTTCTTCGACCATCTCGCCTCGCTGTCGGCCTCCGCCCATCTGGTGCAGATGTTCGACAGCACCATCGTGCGCGCCCATGTCTCGGCGGCGGGCGCAAAAGGGGGCAAAAAGGCCAGGCACTCGGCCGTTCGCGCGGCGGCTTTTCGACCAAGATCCATCTGAAGACTGACTTCGACGGTCATCCGATCGCCTTCGACCTGACCGGCGGCGAGAAAGCCGATGCGCCGCACTTTCCCGTCCTGCTCGGGCTCGGCCCCGACATCGATCCACGCGCGGCCGTCGGCGACAAAGGCTACGCCAGCAAGACCAACCGCCAAGCCGCACGCGATCGCGGCATCATTCCCGTCATCCCGCCCAAGGCGAACGAGAAGGACGGGCCCGCCTTCTTCGCCAGAGCGCTCTACCGGGGGCGTGCCCGCATCGAGCAGACCGTCGGCAAGCTCAAACGCTTCAAGCGCATCGCCCTACGCTGCGAGAAGACAAAGCGAAACTTTGCTTCCTTCGTCGCGCTCGTCGCAGGCTTCATCTTGGCCAAATCCGTCCACACGGCCTAGCTCTGTGCGGAGTCAGGCCTGTAGCGCGTAAAGTCGCCCGATTTGCTAAAATAAACGAACGGGAAAATGCAACTTTGGATATTAACCTTTTGTTAATATTTGCGCTATAACTGTGAACTCACAGTTGGGGCCTATGCCAAGCGCATATCGGTAGACATGATGTCGTTCTCAACTTTCGGTGAAATTCCGACTTGTCCCTTCCTTTCATTTTGGGGACTTTTTTTATGTCCAGCATTCTGACTAACGCTTCGGCGATGACCGCTCTGCAGACTCTTGCTAACACCAACAAGAATCTCGCAACAACTCAAAGCCGAATTTCGACTGGTATGAAGGTTGCCGAAGCTTCGGACAATGCAGCTTATTGGTCTATTGCAACGACCATGCGCTCCGACAACAAGGCAAATGATGTCATTGCCAGCTCGCTTGGTCTCGGTGGCGCTAAGCTCGACACTGCTTACACTGCAGTGAAAGACACCATCTCTGTGGTCGATCAGATCAAGGAAAAAGTTCTGTCGGCAAAGAACGCATCCGCAGATGACCGTGCAAAGATCCAGACCGAAATCACCGCTCTGCAGAAGCAGCTCGGTGAAAGCGTCAAGGCTTCTTACGCAGGTTCCAATCTGTTGAGCACGGATTCGTCAGAAGATCCGGCTGATCCTGCTACAGAACCAGCGAACAATTTCAGTATTGTTTCGTCTTACAATCGCGCGTCCGATGGAACGATTAGCACCGGTTCTATCGATGTTGATCTCAAGTCAGTTCGATTGGTCGATACAAACGCTGACGACACCGCAGAGAGAACTGGCATTCTCGATACGGCCTTCACAATTTCTGCCGATGGAGCAACGACAGAAGTCAAGGCAAGTGTCCTTGATCTCGATGTTTCAGGCGCTGACATTGACAATGCCGCTCTCGACAAAATGCTTGCAGGTATCGAAAAGGCGGCTGGTGGACTTGCTACTGCTGCTTCTACACTCGGTGCGGCAAACAACCGTGTAGCACTGCAGACGACGTTGGTTAAGAGCCTGTCGGATGCGATTGACCGTGGTATCGGTGCAATGGTCGACGCTGACATGAATGCTGAATCGGCCCGCCTTTCGGCACTCCAGGTTCAGCAGCAGCTCGGTGTTCAGGCGCTCTCGATTGCAAATCAGAGCACCCAGAATATCTTGTCGCTCTTCCGTTAATAAGAGGACGGATTTGGGCGGGGCAAGAAGCGGGCGGGAAACTGCCCGCTTTTTAGGTCGAAACTCTAACAACGTTTGTCTCAACAATCGCGCTAGATAAATCGCACCTCTCCGTTGACCCTATAATCAGCTTGGTCGAGTAGCTATCTCGTCTGCGAGCGCTACTATCCCGAATAGACCCTCTCGTCGGCTGGGCCATGCGATCTCGGCGCGCTTGATCCTGTGCCTGCAATCGCATGGCCTGCAGAGCGCCCAAAATTTCGCTCGAATTCTCTACGGTCGTATCCATACCCATTTCTCCTAACTTCCGATAACTACATTCTGAGGGAGCCAGATCGGCTTGCATGTTACTGCCAGATTTCGCGTCAGGAGGTCTTCTTCACGGATCGGGTCGACGTCCAATTCTATTCTGGTGGGCATCGATTCGATGACAGCCACGGGGTCGCCCTCATAGAGAGCAGCGGATTTCTGCTCGGCGTAGGAGTTGATGATGTCGACGAAATGCACCTTCGTGCGGAGCTGACCAGCTACGGTCGGCGTCGACGGATCTGGATATGTCATCGTGTAAATGACGTCGCCCGTTTCCTCATCTGACCCCGATGCGACAGGCGGAGGTGTGCCGTCGCCAAGGCATGCAAGGATCGTCACCTCGGCATAGCGTTTCGCGCCATCGGCCACGAGTTTGATGCTCGAAATCTTGGCGGTTACCTCGCCAATCTTACGGTTCTCAACGCGTGCGGCGTCACGACAGGTCATCGCGCGAGCCGCCTCGCCAACCGATTTTCCTTGCGACAGCAGAACATCGACCTGGCGCAGCTTCGCGACGATCTCTTCGGGTTTGTGCTTCTTCTGGGGCATTCCAACGTCCTCCTACGGCTCAATAGCCTACTTCAGGGAGGACCACTTTTCAGGGGGCAGACCAGTTTCGCAGTAGCAGCAGTGATCTGTGCGCTTAGCGCCTCATTGAATACGCTGCATGTTGACTGGATTATGATAGCCCTGCTCTGTTTATGCGTGTCTGTGGCATGCAGGGTTTGTTTCGCTGCGACGCATTACAGGCGTACCGTCCAGCACTACACCCGCTACGTTAAAGAGGTTGACAGGCGAGGGGTCGTATTCCCCGGGGAGAGACGGAACTATCTCGCGGACCGTCGCAAGAGACCTGCTCTGAGCGGGCATTTGTGGGTGCTGGAAGTTGCCGCGACAGTTATGCTGGTATTTCCACTTATGACCTTTGCCACAAGCTGGCGGTACAGCGATCTTATGGATCAGCCTGTCGCAACGGTGCTGACAGATCAATTTGCTTCCCTTTTTGAGATTGCCGCTGGAAACGATGCCGTAGAAACAACCAGTTTTGTGTCACTTGCCGCCAAGATGAACAAGGCGGCTTCGTTGCTTGAGAGCGATCGTTCGACAGAAAGCGTTCGGTTGCGAGATGTCAGCCGTCCTCTGGATATTGTTGGTTTTCGTTCCCAACTCACGAAGTTGTCGGACCAGACGACGAAATCTGTCAAGCCGCTGACCCCGTTGATTGCCCGCCAACGCAAGTTGGAAAAGCTGGCTGAACTTTATCGCCAGGCATCGGTTGAAGAACGCCGGGACATTCAAAAGACTTTGGCACAGTGGGGGCCGCTGCTTGAAGCAGCATCCTTGTTGGATCCGCTTCTTGAGGCAGCTTTGTGGGAACTTCTGCCACCACGCACCAGCGAGGCTCGTTCGATAGTGTCCGCGGAGCAGGAATTGCATCAGGTGCTGATCAAGCGGCTCCTGGACAGCAACCTCGGCTCGATCGCGAATTTTGAGAAGCAAAACATCGCTCAAGTGGCTGCGCAACTGGAGTTATTATTAAACGCCAGCGACAGCTTGTTGCTCGCGGTGGTTAATGCTTCAGTTGTATCCTATGAAAATATAGCCAGCCCTTTGGATCTACTTCCACGCCAGAAGCAGGACGACGAAGCCGTATCAGCACCCCGGTTTCTCGATGACATGATATATAATGTAATCGGTAGCACTGATCGCTCCGACAATGCGCCGCGTCTGGCTGTATTTAATGAGGCACTTCCGGTCTGGAGTGAAGAGGTCATCGGCTGGGGAGGCTTTCTGAAACAGGCTGTTCGTTGCCTGAATACGGTTGCACCAGATGACCGGAACGTTGTTCGGACGATGATATCAGAGGTGCTGAAGACCGCTCAAAACGTTAATGAGCAAGAAAAGTCGCGATATTGGCCCCGTGCTTCGAACCGGATGTTCGATATCCCAGCCTGCCGCGCGCCCTATGCGGCTGTCGCCGTTACGGTTCCAACCCGTGAGGGGCTCCAAGCGAAGATTGCAGATCTCAGCGCGGAAAAAAACTCAGGCGAAGCCAGAAAAGCGGCGCAGTACGCAGTGGCAATCGCTGACGAAGGATATTGGGGCGGTGAGTTGAGAAGTTTCGCCAACAACTATCTTGCATACGATAGTCTGCAGAAGGGTTTGCCGCGACGGGCGCTGTATTATCTCGACGGTGCCGCTGACCAGTATGGTTTATGCGGTCAGATAAGGGCCTTGCGCGGGGCGACGTTGCAAGCTCTCGGCGAGAACGGACGCGCATTGCAGGAGTTCCGGGCTTCCAGGCGGACATATACATGTCCGTTCGCGGACAGTGCCTTCTTATACGATGATGCCGATATCGATCGTGCGATTGAAAAACTGGAAAGGGGAACGGAAGTTTCGGGGTCATCGCTGCATTGAATATGCAGCGGTGACATAAGTGACTGACTCATTAGATCGCAGCCCAATTCGAATCGAAGCGAGTTGGACGGATGCGATGAAGTTATCGTCGCGTTTCTCCTATCTGGTTGCAACGGCTCGAAAGTGTTTGAGTTTGCTAAAGAACCTCTCGACGGCATTGCGCTGTTTATAGTCATGGGCTGAAGGCTGCGACATTGACGCGGTTCGGCATGGGGCAATGCCGGAACAATTGGGGCTGTTGCCGAGTTTGTCCTGCGTAGCAATCAGATAGCGCGAGAGGACAAATGGGTGAATTCTTGTTTTGGGTCGTTTTGATCGGCTTGCCTGCGCTTCTCGCCGGCGGTTTTGCCTATGCGCACTATCTCAAGCGTACCGGCGGAACGACCCGGCACGAAGATGGAGCCTGAGGAAGCGAGACAATCGATGGCGCCTCGTGCAAATTGGAAAGGCCAACTGAAGATCGAGCAGCTCTTGTGTCCTGTCGCGCTCTACACGGCAGCATCGACTTCGGAACGCGTTTCGTTTCACCTGATTAATCGCAAGACCGGAAACCGCCTCAGCCGGGAGTTTGTGGACAGCGATACGGGCAAGCCCGTACCGCGCGATAACCAGGTCAAGGGCTACGAGGTTTCGTCCGGCTCTTACTTGAGTTTCGACGAAGAGGAAATCACTTCCGCAATCCCCGAAAGCGACAAGACGCTCAATGTTACCCATTTTATCAAATGCGATGAAATCGATGACGTCTATCTCGACCGGCCGTATTATCTTGCGCCAGCCGGCGATGACGACAGTTTCGTGCTGGTTCGCGACGGAATGAAAGCTGAAAAGGTGGCGGCGATAGCGGAGGCCGTCCTTTTTCGTCGTGCGCGACAGGTCCTCATCCGTCCTCATAATCAGGGTTTGATCGCCACCACGCTCAATTTTCAATATGAGGTGCGCGCTGCGGCGGAGGCATTCGCTGATCTGGGCTCTTTCAAGTTCGATCGAGAAATGCTCGATCTGGCGAAACACATCATCGACACCAAGATGGGCAGTTTTGACCCCGCAAGCTTCGACGACCGGTACGATGCCGCGCTGGCTGATTTGATCAAGGCAAAGATGGAAGGCAAGCCGCTCAGGAAACCGGCCGCGCCAAAAACCGCGGAGGTCATCGATCTCAAGGAGGCTCTTCGCAAGAGTGCGGGCCTCGGTGGGGGCGGGCGGAAGGCAGCCAAACCAACAAAAGGCAGAACGAAGTCGCGGGCTGAAACCGGCTTGAAGTCTCGAAAGAGGGCAGGGTGATCATGGGACAGCCACTCGAAACCTATCGGAAGAAGCGCGATTTCACTCTGACCAGCGAGCCACGGGGCAAGTCCGCGCGGACAAAAGGTGACATCTTTGTCGTGCAGAAACATGATGCGCGGCGGCTGCATTATGACTTTCGCCTCGAAATGGATGGCGTTCTGAAAAGCTGGGCCGTGACGCGCGGCCCAAGCCTCGTTCCCGGCGAAAAGCGCCTGGCGGTGCATGTGGAGGATCATCCCCTTGAATATGCGGGCTTTGAAGGCACAATACCCAAGGGCGAATATGGCGGCGGCACGGTTATCGTCTGGGATACGGGACGTTGGAAATCCACCGGCGATGCACATAAACAATACAGGAAAGGGCACCTAGAGTTTGAACTCACCGGGGAAAAACTCAAAGGACGCTGGCATCTTGTCCGTATGCATGGAAAGCCCGGCGAGAAGCGGGAGAACTGGCTTCTCATCAAGGGAGAGGACGAGTTCGCCAGGGAGCCCGATGAGCCAGACATTCTCGAAGAAAAACCTGAATCGGTAAAAACCGGACGCGTGATCGCCGATGTTGAAGACGAGGCCCCCGGCTGGTCGTCGAAAACCGGCCCGATCAAGAAGAAGGCGGCCACCCGGAGGAAAGTTGCGGCCTCACCCCCAAAAAACAGTCGGAAACGAGCTATGCCGGACTTTATCGAGCCCGAGCTGGCCACGCTCGTACCGGCTGCGCCGGAAGGAGATCGCTGGCTTCATGAGATAAAGTTTGACGGTTATCGTGTTCAGGCCCATGTGGCGCAGGGCGAGGTAAAGCTCTATTCGCGCGGCGGACTGGATTGGACCGAAAAATTCGGTCAGCAGATCGTTGCCGACCTTTTGGGGACAGGTGCGGACGAAGCCATTTTCGACGGCGAAATAGTTGTCGAAAATCAGTCGGGGCTATCCGATTTTTCGGCCTTGCAGGAAGATCTGAGCCAGGGTCGGTCGGACCGTTTCACTTACTATCTCTTCGATCTTCTCCATTTGGACGGGAACGACCTACGGGGCACGCCCTTGGTTGAGCGCAAAAAGCTGCTCGAAAAACTGCTTTCCAGAACGTCGTCCACTCTGCGCTTCAGCGAGGCATTCGATGCCGATGGCGCTGCGGTATGGGAGAATGCGTGCGGACTTGGTCTTGAAGGGATTGTGTCGAAGCTGAAGGATGCGGCGTACAAAAGCGGGCGCAGCAACGATTGGCGCAAGTCCAAATGCATTGGACGGCAGGAATTTGTTATTGCGGGTTATGTTCCCTCAACAGCGACAAGAGGTGCAATAGGCTCGCTGCTATTGGGAGTACAGGATAAAAAGGGGCTGGTTTCGGTGGGCCGTGTGGGAACCGGCTTTTCGGTCAAGGTTGCCAAGGAACTTTACAAACGGCTGCACGCCATGCGGTCGGAACAAAGCCCCTTCGCGGTGCCATTGACCGCAGATGAAAGGCGCGGCGCGAAGTTCGTCAAGCCGAAACTGGTGGCGGAGATCGAATTTCGCGCATGGACCGCCGACAAGCGGGTGCGTCACGCTTCCTTTCGGGGGCTGCGCGAGGACAAGTCTGCCAGCGATGTCACATGGGAGGAGCAAAACGTGCCAGCTCGTGTTTCCGACAAGGATACCCAGAAGACCGATGTCAAGCTCACGCATCCTGACCGTGTCTACTGGCCCGGCGAGGGCGTCACCAAGCAAGGGCTCGCCGATTATTACGCCGAGGTGTGGCCGCGCATCGAGCCTTTCATCGTCAATCGCCCCTTGGCCCTGTTGCGCTGTCCTACCGGTATAGAGGGAGAGTTTTTCTTTCAGAAACATGCATGGAAGGGGCTGAATGAGCATATTGTCGAAGTTCAGGACCCGAAGGACAAGGACGAGGAGCCTTATATCAGCATCCGCGATTTCAACGGGCTGATCGGTCTGGTGCAAGCCGCGACACTGGAAATTCATCCTTGGGGATCGACGCTCAGGAACTGGGAATTGCCTGATACACTGACGATGGATCTTGACCCGGGCGAAGGTGTTCCCTGGCCGCGCGTGATTGAGGCCGCCACCGAAGTCAGGGAGCGACTGGAAAAACTCGGATTGACGGCCTTTGTCAAAACTTCTGGCGGCAAGGGGCTGCATGTGGTGGCCCCGCTCAAGCCAAAGGCTGGCTGGGACACGCTGAAGAGCTTTACCAAGGCTATCGCCGACCAGATGGCTGCCGACAGCCCGGATCGCTATGTATCGACGATTTCCAAAGCCAAGCGCAAAGGCAAGATTCTTATCGATTATCTGCGCAACCAGCGCGGCATGACTGCCGTAGCGCCTTATTCTCCGCGGGCGCGGTCCGGCGCCGGGGTATCCATGCCGCTTGCCTGGGAGGAAGTCACCCCGGCCATAGGTCCGGCGCATTTTACCATTCCCAACACGCCGACGCGGCTGGCTGCGTTGAAAAACGACCCCTGGCAGGATTTTCGCAGTGCGGAAACGCCGTTGCCGAAAATGAAAAAACAGGGTGGGTGACGCTCAACGCCCGAAACGGGCCGCCTTACGATTTCTTGCCTTCCTTGGTCAGGCTCTTGCGCAGCGCGTCCATGATATTGATAACATTGCCTTCGCTGGCCGGTTCGGCCTTGCGGGATTTTGGTCGGGTTGCCGGTTTCTTTTTCTTCTTGGCAGAGATCATCGACTGGAGGTTTTTCTGTACCGGGTCCTGAAGGAAGTCCGGGTTCCACTCTTCCGTCTTGTCCTTGATAAGCTTGCGGACCATTGAAAGCAGTTTGGTGTCGGGCTTGCCTTTCCCGACCGCTGAAAAATAGTCGTCGGCTTTGCGGACTTCATCGCCGAAACGCAGGGTCCACAAGACGATCCCGCGTCCGCGTGGTTCAAGCAGCACCGCCCGTTCGCGCCGATACATGACGAGGCGAGCCAGACCGAAGACCGAGCTTTTCTCCATCGCTTCCCGAATGACGGAAAAGGCTTCCTGCCCCACCTTGTCGGAAGGAGCCAGATAGTGCGGCTTGTCATACCAGATCCAACCGATGCTGTCGCGCGGAACGAACTTGTCGATATCGATGGTTCTGGTGCTCTCAAGCGCCACGGCCTCAAGCTCGTCCTCCTCAAGAACGATATAGCTGCCATCCTCTTTCTCGAACCCCCTGACCTCGTCCTCGTCGCGAACGGGCTTGTGCGTGACCGAATCCACATACCGGCTGATCACCCGGTTCCCGGTCTCGGCATTGAGGGTATGGAAGCGCACTTTTTCGCTTTCGCTGGTTGCAGGCGTCAACTCCACCGCACAGGTGACGAGCGAAAGCTTGAGATAACCTTTCCAGAAACTGTGGGGCACGATCTGATCCTCCGGAGAACAGGATAACCGGTTGGCAGCCGGATGGTTCCGGACCGGACTTGTACGAGTGGGGAACCAGTCGCGGTTCGTCGCGGTTATCCGGCAAGAAGAACAAGATCGGGGTTATCCATTGCTTGAAAAATCGTTCACCGCGCCGCCGGTTGAAACGGAGGTTGCCGAGAGCAAGTTGCTTCATATCAGCGACACTGCGCCGGGTATCAAACGCCTGCGGTGCGGTGCGGGGTTTCGCTATGTCCGTTTTGACAGGTCGGCAATTACGGCTGCGGATCGTGACAGGATCGCCCGGCTTGCCATTCCGCCGGCATGGACCGAGGTCTGGATATGCTGCGATGCCCAGGGACATATACAGGCCACAGGCCGCGATGCGCGAGGAAGAAAGCAGTATCGTTACCACCCGTTATGGATGGCGATGCAGGAAGAAACGAAATTTTCGAGCCTGCCGGATTTCGCGCGCGCCCTCAGCCGGCTGCGCAAGGCTGTCGATGCCGATATGCGACGGCGCTCGCTTTGCCGTGACAAGGTTGTTGCCACCGTCATCTGGCTGATGGACCGGCTGCTGCTGCGTGTCGGAAACCCTGACTATGCGCGAAGCAACAACAGTTTTGGCGCAACCACCTTGCGCAACCGGCATCTGCGCGATGAGGGCAGCGGCCTGCGGCTGGTTTTCACGGGCAAATCGGGCAAGATGTGGAGCCTGAAACTTTCCGACAAGCGGATCGTTCGCATTGTTCGCTCCATACAGGAACTGCCGGGGCAGCAGCTATTCCAGTATGTCGATGACCAGGGAAACCGCTGTCCTGTCACCTCGCAGGATATAAACGACTATCTGCGGACGATCATGCAGGCTGACTTCACGTCGAAGCATTTCCGGACATGGGCGGCAACGGCTGCCGCACTGGAGGCGCTGCGCTGCATTGAGTTGCCCGAAAGCGAGCGTGCAAAAAAGCGAACGCTGAATGGCGAAATCGACAAGGTTGCGCATCGGCTTGGCAATACAAGGGCTGTGTGCAGGCAGTCCTATATACATCCCGCCGTTCCCGAACATTGGCTTGCCGGTACTCTGGCTGCAGAGGTGGATGCGGCAGCGGCCATCCGCCTGGTCGCACCGGAACTGAACGACGCAGAACGCCGCACGTTGAAATGGCTGGATTTCATTGACCGGACACATGCATGACGCGCTGGGCCTGCCGCGCGGATCGCAGTCACACCAGAATGCCGGATGTCGAGGCGGCCCGCTCGAAAGCGAGCCGTGCATCTTCCGTACTGCGAATGTCATGCGTACACAGGAGGCAGGCCTTGATAGCGGCCCCGAGGCTATTTAGTTCAAATCTGTTCCACTGCGACAACAACACGTTCTCCGCATCCGCTACCGTTCTCACTGTCTGCGTGATGCCCTCGGCAATTTCGATGATGACAGCATCATCCCAGTGCATCTGTTCCATGGCGAGCTCCTCCATGCAGACAACCCGGCAGCAGTTTGAAAGTTCCGCAGGCGTCGGCCTTTATCGGTGTTTGCGGGCAAATTTGAAAGCGCGCGGTACTTGAGATTGCAGGGTTCCTCAAAGAAGAGCCTTGTTTATTTCTGCGATTACCATAGATATTTCTTCGTTTCCGAAGTAGAACGGAAATCATTGCTACAAGGAGGTGAAAGTTCATGACCTCGATAAAGCAGCATATGATTCCATTGGCTTTGATTGCGGGACTCGTTTCGCTTGGCTCGGCTGATGTTTCTCAAGCCCAGTTCCGGGATTCCTTCAGGCCCCGAAACACCATAACGGCGGATGTCATAACCCGAACGCCCGTAGGCACCCGTGTCGTGCTGGTCGGCTCGGTCAAAAGCAATGTCGGAAGAGCTCACTATGCTTTCCGGGACCGTACCGGAACAACGAGAGTCCGGATCGAGCGCGAAGTCTGGCGCGGACGGGAAATAAACACAAAAAATACAATTGAAATCCGGGGACGTGTCGAAAACGACGTCAGGGGAAGGTTCGTAGACGTATATTATTTCAAGGTAATCAAATAGCTGCCTTCAACGATGCCTCATGCGGGAGCTGCCATGTTTAGAATGGGTGGGAAGTATCAGCATTTTGTTCACGGCGACGGCTGCGGTTGCTCCAACCCGATATTGCAGCAGGTTTCCCGGCGACTGGATCGGCTGTCCCGAAGGCATTTCCTCGCGGGCATGGCAGCGGCAGTCGGCGCAACGGTGGTTGCGGATCGCTCCGCCGCGCAATCACCGAAGGTTCTACTGAGGCGAGCAAGGCTCTTCGACGGCAAGGCGGACACGCTGAAGTCCGGGGTACAGGTTCTGGTCGAAGGCAATCGCATTGCGGCTGTCGATACGTCGAACAGCGCTCCGCCCGATGGAGCGACGGTCATCGATTGCGGCGACCGGGTGCTGATGCCGGGTCTGATCGACGCGCATTGGCACGCCATATATGCGGCGGTGCCGCTTCCGGTCCTGCTGGAAGGTGATCCTGGTATTATTTTCGCCGCATCGACGGCGGAGGCGGAAAGAACGCTTCTGCGCGGCTTCACGACGGTGCGTGATATGGGCGGGCCCACTTTTTCGTTCAAGCGCGCGATCGATACCGGCATTATCAGCGGCCCGCGTATCTTTCCGGCAGGCGCGATGATAACGACGACCGGTGGCCACGGCGATCTCCGGTTGCCCACGGAAATACCGCGTGATGGCGGCAAACTTAGCACCAGCGAGTTAATGGGCGCTTCCGCAATCGTCGATGATGCAGGCAGCTTGAAACTTCGTGTGCGCGAACAATTGTTGCAGGGCGCCTCGCAGATCAAGATCGTTGCTGGCGGCGGCGTGTCCTCGCCGCGCAGTCCGCTCGATATGTCTACATTCAGCGAAGACGAGATACGGGCTGCGGTCGATGTGGCAAGGGATTGGAACACCTATGTCACCGTTCATGCCTATGCGCCGAACACAGTCCAGCGTTCCATACGTGCGGGTGTTGCCTGTGTCGAACATGCACATCTGATAGACGAGGAAACCGCGCGGATGATTGCGGAAAAAAATGTCTGGTTGAGCACCCAGCCTTTCCTCACGATGGATGATGCGGCATCGCAGACAGGCCCCGGTGCCGAACGAATTCAGCAGCTTTTCGCAGGCACGCCACGAATTTACGAATTTATCCGCAAATATGGGATCAAGACCGGCTGGGGTTCCGACGTTCTGTTTTCGCCCGAATTGACCCCGCGCCAAAATTTCATGCTGACCCATTTGAGCCGGTGGTATTCGAATGCGGAGGTGCTTCGTGCGGCGACATCGGTCAATGCCGAACTTCTCGCGCTTTCCAATCTGCGCAATCCCTATCCCGGCAAGCTCGGTCTCATAGAGCCCGGCGCTTTTGCTGATCTTCTGGTGCTGAACGAGAATCCGCTCGATGACATTCACGTGCTGGAAAAGCCGGAAGAGACGCTGGCGATCATCATGAAAGATGGCCAGATTCACAAGAATACCCTGAAATCATAATCTGGTTTCGTCCTCGGGTCAGGGAGGTCCTATGCTGAAAGCTGGCAATGCAGCCCTGATCCTGATCGCGGGATGCGTGCTGATTGCATTGCTCCATTACGGCAGCGCGGTTTTCGCGCCGGTCGTTTTCGCCTTGTTCATCATCATGCTTGTCTGGCCCATCCAATGGTCGCTTTCGCTGATCACGTCGCGCTATGTCGCCTTGGCTATCACTTTCCTCCTTGTGGTATTCCTTCTGCTCGGTTTCGGATGGCTCATCGCCTGGACGATGGGGCAGGTCGGAAGCCGGATATTGATTGACGCTGTGCGATATCAGATGCTTTATGACCAGTTGCGCACCTGGCTCGAGGGCCATGGAATTGCCGCGTCGATGCTATGGTCGGAGAATTTCAGTGTAAGCTGGACCCTGCGAACGCTTCAATCGATAGGAAGCCGTCTCAATAATACGTTCAGCTTCTGGATTGTGGCGCTGGTCTACGTGCTGTTGGGGCTTGCTGAAACCGAGGAGTTCGGCGCGCGCATCAGGCAGTTGAAAAATCAGGCTGCTGCGAACGCGTTTCTTCGCGCCAGCCGGTCAGCCTCGACGAAAATCCGGTATTACATGCTGCTCAGGGCGCTGATGAGTATTGCGACCGGTTCCTTTGTCTGGCTTTTGACGCGGCTCATGGGACTGCCATTTGCTGAAACCTGGGGCTTTGCTGCGTTCATTCTCAACTTCATCCCCTTTCTGGGGCCGCTGGTCGCCACACTCTTCATTACTGCCTTTGCGTTCACGCACTTTGCGAGCTGGCAACTGGTGCTTGCCGTTTTCATAGGCCTTAATATCGTTCAGTCCGTCATTGGAAGTGTGATCGAGCCCCGGCTGACGGGAAAAACCATCTCCCTGTCGCCTTTCGCAACGCTCTTTTCCGTTTTCGCTTGGGGTGCGCTGTGGGGTATCTTCGGCGCTTTCATCGGCGTTCCGATCACCATTGTCGCGCTGACTTTCTGCGCGCATTATTCCGCGACGGGTTGGCTTGCGGAAATATTCGGCTTTCCGCGCGAACCGCTTTGAAAGTTTCGGCATAGAAAACGCCAGCCCCGCACCGGCGGCATATCTTGACCTTTCAAGATGCGGCCTATGTATTGGGCGGTAAAGCGCATCATCAAAATGGGAAGGATATTTCGATGAGAATGATCCTGTACAGCGTCGTGACGATGGCCTTGATAGGCGCCACTGCGAGCGGGTGCACGACTGATGAACGAAGAACAGCCGGCTACGGTGTCGGCGGTGCCGCAATTGGCGGTCTTGCCGGAGCAGCCATTGGCGGCGACACGCGCGGCGCGCTGACCGGCGCAGCTATCGGTGCAGCGGCAGGCACGCTCATAGGCGTCGCCCAAACCCGTAACGGCGTGCAGTACTGCCGTTATCGCGACCGGAACGGCCGCGTTTTTGAGGCGCGTTGCCGCTAGGTTATGTCTCCCGTAAGCGGACACTGGTTTTGGGTTAAACATGGCGTAAAGGCAGACAGAGCATTTCCATGTCGCACGAAATGCCCTGTGACGAACCGGAAATGCTCAATGGTGACGTATAAGACGTCGCGTGGCCGTTACGAACGAGACTGTGCATTCGTTATCTGGAGCGCCTCCTGATCTGATCGCATCAGCAGGCGCTCCAAAAGATGGTTTGAATGGCGTTGTCCCCCCGAACCGTTTCACTATCCCGAGGAAGACGGAAGCGCACCTGCCGAAACGCCCGCATGTCCGCCACATTGATGGCTTGCCCGGAAGACAGCAGGCAGACCGGTTTCCTGCCGGTCGGCGGCGAGAATTTCATGCTCCGCTACAATAGCAGTCTTCCGATTGTCATCTATGCGAAAGACGGCTTTGAAATCCGCTATACAATCTGGAAGCTCTCCGATGACGGCTTGACAAGCCGCACCCGACTTTCCATGGTCGGCTGGACACAATTTGAACAAAATTACCCAGGGAACGGAGAGCAGTTATGACATTGGGAAAATTCACCCGGCGCGGTGTGGTTGCTGCGTTTGCAGGCATTTTCGCGGTGGGGGCAAGCATCGCCGTCGCGCAGGCTCCGGCCTTCTTCCGCATCGGCACCGGCGGCACGGCGGGGACCTATTATCCAATAGGCGGGTTGATCGCCAACGCGATTTCCGGCGCGGGAGACAAGGGCGTTCCGGGTCTGGTGGCCACGGCGGTTTCGTCGAACGGTTCGGTCGCGAACATCAACGCCATCCAGTCCGGTTCGCTGGAATCCGGCTTCACCCAGTCCGACGTCGCCTATTGGGCGCATACCGGCACCGGCCTTTATGAGGGCAAGGGCAAGGTCGATGATCTGCGCCTGATTGCTACGCTCTATCCCGAGACGATCCATCTGGTTGCCCGCAAGGACGCGGGAATCAAATCCGTTGCCGATCTCAAGGGAAAGCGCGTTTCCATCGATGAGCCGGGCTCCGGCACGATTGTCGATGCCCGCATCGTTCTGGAAGCATATGGCTTGAGCGAAAGCGATATCAAGGCCGAGCATCTGAAGCCCGGTCCGGCAGGCGAGCGTCTGAAGGACGGCGCGCTCGACGCCTATTTCTTCGTCGGTGGCTATCCGACCGGCGCAATCTCTGAACTGGCGACGTCGAACGGCATCTCACTGGTCCCGATTTCCGGTCCGGAAGCGCAGAAGATTCTGGAGAAATATTCGTTCTTCTCCAAGGATACGGTGCCGGCCGACACCTATAAGGATGTCGGCGAAACCGAAACGCTGGCGGTCGCGGCACAGTGGGTCACGAACGCCAAGCAGCCGGAAGAACTGGTCTACAACATCACCAAGACCCTGTTTAACGACGACAGCAGAAAGGCTTTCGATGCCGGACATGCAAAGGGCAAGCTCATCAAGCTCGATACGGCGACGACAAGTCTCGGCATTCCGCTGCATCCCGGCGCGGAACGCTTCTACAAGGAAGCAGGCGTACTGAAATAAGTCGCCCGTTCCGGTCGGACGAACAAGATGCACGGAGCTTCGCCTGAACTCCGTGCATTTGCTTCCGGCGCTGGAAAAAGACTGTAAAACATGGAGTTAGAGCGGTTTCCGGATTCAGTTGAATCGGCTGCGCTTTGAATGGAGAGGACAGTATGGTGAGCGAGCAAGAGACAAAGCTTTCACCCATGGAACTGGATGAGGCCAAGGCGCGCGAGCTGGAAGAAAAGTTCGACTCCGAGATTCGCTTTCGGCCGCTCGGTCCGCTTGCGGCGCGTATCGTCGGCGGGCTGCTCATCATACTTTCCATCTTCCACTATTATACGGCGGGCTTTGGCCTTCTGTCGGAAATGGTGCATCGCGGCATCCATCTTTCCTTCGTGCTTGGTCTGGTCTTTCTCGTCTTTCCGTTTTCCCGCAAGGGCTACGACCAGCCCACAACATCGTCATTGCTGAGGCCGCTCGGCATTTCCGTCATCGACTGGGCGCTGGCGATCATTGCGGTCGTGTCCGTTGCCCATGTTCCGATGATTCCGCTTGACGATCTGGCGTTCCGTGTCGGCAATCCGACGACGACGGACGTTGTGCTTGGCGGTCTTCTCATTCTGGTTCTGCTGGAAGCGACACGGCGCTCGGTCGGGTGGCCGCTGCCGATCATATCCGTCCTGTTCATGCTCTATGCCATTTATGGGCAGCATATGCCGGGCATTCTCGTCCATCCCGGCGCGACCGTCAGCCAGCTTGTCGATCATCTTTATCTGACGACGCAGGGCATCTACGGCATCGCGCTTGGCGTGGTCGCAACCTATGTCTTCCATTTCGTGCTGTTCGGGGTGTTTGCGACCCGTATCGGCCTCGGTCAGCTGTTTCTGGATTGCGCGGCGTGGGTGGCGGGCCGTTTCGCAGGCGGCCCGGCAAAAGTCTCCATTTTCGGGTCAGCCCTTTTCGGCATGATTTCCGGTTCGTCGGTCGCCAACACGGTGACGGTCGGTTCGCTCACCATCCCGGCAATGATCCGGCTTGGCTACAAGCGCCATTTCGCCGCCGCCGTTGAGTCCGCATCATCGACAGGCGGGCAGATCACGCCGCCGATCATGGGTGCTGCCGCCTTCCTGATGATCGAATTCCTGAACCTGCCTTACACGACGATCATTCTGGCGGCTATCGTGCCGGCCTTCATGCACTTCTTCGGCGTTTTGATGCAGGTCCATTTCGAAGCAAAGCGCAACGGCTTGCGCGGCATGACCAAGGAAGAGCTGCCCGACCTCAAGGAAGCCTTCAAGCGCGACTGGCCGACTGTCATTCCGCTGGTCGTGCTGATCGGGGTGCTTCTGTCCGGTTACACGCCTTATCTGGCTGCATTCTGGGGCATTACGCTGTGTATCGCGGTGGGTTTGCTCAATCCGCGCAAGCGCATGTCGATAGGCGAGATTTTTGACGGTCTGCGCGATGGCGCCAAATATGCGCTCGCCGTGGGCGCGGCGGCGGCGACTGTCGGCATTATCGTCGGTGTGGTCACGCTTACCGGCGTCGGTTTCAAGATTTCCTATATCGTGACGTCGACGGCGGCGCAGCTCTCCACTTATTTCGGCACGATTCTGCCTGCCGCATGGTTTGGTCCGCAGACCCTGACGCTGCTTTTCACGCTCATCATGACGGGGATCGTCTGCATTCTGATGGGCTGCGGCATCCCGACGACGGCCAATTACATCATCATGGCGACCATCGCCGCGCCCGCGCTGGGGCTGCTGGGTGTGGAGCCGATCGTGGCCCATTTCTTCGTCTTCTATTATGGCGTGCTGGCGGACATCACGCCGCCTGTCGCGCTCGCCGCTTATGCGGCGGCGGGAATGGCGGGCGCTGATCCGTTCAAGACCGGCAATACAGCCTTCCGGCTCGGTCTCGGCAAGGTGCTCGTGCCATTCGTGTTTGTGTTCTCTCCGTCGCTGCTGCTGGTCACGTCGGGTTTCAACTGGCTGGATTTCTCCGTGGCCTTCCTCGGCTGCGCCATCGGCATCACCGCGCTTGGCGCCGCACTGTCGGGCTTTTTCCTGGTGCGCACCAAGGCATGGGAAAATGTCCTGCTGATCGTGGCCGCGATCCTTCTGGTTGCGCCGGAGATTTACTCATCGCTCGTGGGGCTGGCGCTGCTTGTGCCGGTTGTGGCTCGCCACCTCGCGTCGGTGCGACAGCCTCAAGCTGCTTGAGGCGCATCGCGAAAATTGCCTGTCCGGTTCAGCCAGTCATCATCCGATAGATCGCTGGCAGAGCGAATGGCAGTTTCGACAGTTTGGCGACGAGCGCATAGTTTCTCCGCCCAAAAAGTGCGGGGAGATAGCTGCTCGCCTCGCGGTCGACCGTCACGGCAAAGACATTGACGCCTTTGGCGCGCGCTTCCTGGACTGCCCGGCGGCTGTCTTCCAGCGCGAACCGGCCTTCATAGTGATCGACGTCATTCGGTTTGCCGTCGGTCAGCACCAGCAGAAGCTTCTTTCGGTTGGGCTGTTCGGCAAGCTTTGCCGTCGAATGGCGGATGGCTGCTCCCATGCGCGTGTAGAAACCGGGTTTCAGCGCCGCAATGCGGTGTTCGACGGCTGGCCCGAAAGCTTCGTCAAAGTCCTTCACCGTCTCGACCCGCACCCATGAGCGGCGGCGCGAGGTAAACGTCTGGATCGAACAGCGGTCGCCGCAGGCGGCAATGCCATTGGCCAGAACCAGAAGCGCCTCCTTTTCCACATCCAGCACGCGCCGGTTGTCGATCCACGCATCGGTGGACAGCGACACATCGACCAGAATGGTGACCGCAAGGTCGTTCGCCTTGGGGCGGCTCATCAGATGCACGCGGTCGCTGCCCTGACCGCCAGCGGCAAAGTCGCAGCGCGAACGGACCACGGCGTCGAGGTCGAGATCGTTGCCATCGAGCTGCGCCCGCATCAATTCGCGGCCCGGACGCAGGATCTCGAACTGGCGGCGCACGCGGCGGACGAGGCTTCGCGCTTCGTCATCCAGTTCCAGAGCGTCTTCGCGGGCCTGCGCCGGTGCTGCCAGAACGCTGCAATGATCCTGAAGATAGGTCGCCTTGCGGTAATCCCATTCCGGATAGGTCAGTTTGGCGGAAAGAGCCGCCCGGTCGACGGCTTCGGGCGGCAGGTCGAGGTCGAACCGGAAACGCGCAGCCGGTCTGCCCTTGCGCTCGCCCAATGTCAGATCGTCAAGCTCGTCGGCGGATTTGGCGTTCTGCTCGTCGCTGTCGTCGGTTGGCCGGTCGACACTCACCATCTCCGCCATGGCCAGGATTTTTTCGAAGCGGTTGAGAATGAACGGGTTCCGGTCGGCCAGTCTCGGATCCTGCTTCTCGCGGTTGGCGATCTGCCGCCCGGTTTCGACGGCTTGCACCTTGCTGCCGGGCACCGGTTGGTCATCGCTGTCACGCGACGCGGTTTCCTCCCGTCTTGTCAGTTCCGGCCAGAGCGGAACGGGCAGGGCGGGCAGATAGCCCGCTGGCGCGCAATGCGGAAAGATCGTGGGAAGACTGTCGTCCGGCAATCCCGCTCCCTGCTTCAGAAGCGCCAGAATACGCTCCTCCACTTGCCATTCCGCACCATGGAGCGAACGTTTCGGACGCGCAGCAAGCACCGCTTTGCAAAGGCGCGCATAACGCTTCTGCAAACCGGGAAAAATCTCGCAGGTCTTGGCAACCGTTTCCGACGCCACTGCAAGCGACGCAAGATTGCGGCGCAGCGGATCGGCGTGAAGCTTGCCTATTTGCACCGGCATGACCGCCATGTAACCGGCAAGCCAGAGATAAAGGTCGTGATTGAGGGCGCTGTCGGGAAAGAGCGCGATCTCCGGCGGCAGCATCAGTGTCGCTTCGTCCCGCGATGGCTGGCTTAGTTTTTCCTCGCCCAAAGCCATCCGCTGTCGCAAGCCCAGCCTGTGCCCGGAGGTCCGGGCGCGGGCAGGGGCAATCTGCACCGCAACATCGCCGCCAAAACCACGAAAACAGATGGCAAGCTTCTGGCGGATATCGCCAAGTTGCACGGCGTGCTCGGGATAATGCGGCCACGATCCCGTCTTGCCGATCAGGCGATGCCACGCCCGGCCGACTGTTTCCTCCAGTTCCAGAAAATCCAGCATTGCGCGCCCGCCTATTTCAGCATTGCATCGGCAACTTCAATCAGGGCGGCTTTCACATCCGGCTCGTCGGTCAGCGGCTCGATCATCGCGGCGCGCGCCGCTTCGTGTTGCGACATGCCTGCCGCGATCAGCGTCGCGCAGTAAACCAGCAGGCGCGTGGAAACGCCTTCTTCCAGATCATGCCCTTTCAAGCCGCGTAAGCGGTGTGCCAGCGCCACCAGCGGCGCGACCTTGTGGGCCGCGAGACCGCTTTCCTCGCTCACCACTTCGATTTCCTGCTCCTGGGGCAGAAAGTCGAACGCGATGGCGACAAAGCGCTGGCGTGTGCTTGGCTTGAGGGACTTCAGCAGGTTCTGGTAACCCGGATTGTAGGATACGACGAGCATGAAGTCGTCGGGCGCTTCCAGCAATTCGCCGGTGCGTTCCAATGGCAGAAGTCGGCGGTCGTCGGTCAGCGGATGCAGAACCACGGCCACGTCCTTGCGCGCCTCGACAATCTCGTCGAGATAGCAGATGCCGCCTTCGCGCACGGCGCGGGTCAGCGGGCCGTCGACCCATAGGGTGTCACCGCCTTTCAGCAGATAACGCCCGGTCAGGTCGGCAGCAGCCAGATCGTCATGGCAGGAAACCGTCGAAAGCGACAGGCCGAGCTTTGCGGCCATATGGCTTACAAACCGCGTCTTGCCGCAGCCGGTCGGACCTTTGAGAAGCAATGGCAGCTTGCGCGTCCATGCCATTTCAAAGAGCGCGCATTCATTGCCCGACGGGCTGTATGGCGGGATCGAGGCATTGGCATTTTCTACATTTCTGAGAATGGGGTTCATGGCCGTTTTCCTTTGTGTCAGGCAATGAAGCCCCGCCGTGAGGCGGGGCCTGCGTCGATTATTCGGCGGGCTGTATCAAGGTCCTTGCATTGTCAGGGCGTTCCTTGCCCGGCACGAGCACGGCCCAGATGAACATCAAAACCGAGATCACCACCACAACGCCGGAACCGAGGCGTATCCAGTAGAATACGGCCAGCTGGTCCTGCACAGTCATGAATGCTTCTCCGAGCACGCGCTGAAGGTGGGTCTGCACGACGCCCGCGAAGGTGAGCGCAAAGGTCATCACGGACATGGCGGTGCACATGGCCCAGAAGCTCACCATGGAGAGCATCTGGTTATAGGGCGCGCGCCCGCGGATCTCCGGTATCGCATAGGCCATGACCGCGAGGTTGAGCATGACATAGGCGCCGAAGAAGGCGAGGTGCCCGTGGGCGGCGGTCAGCTGCGTGCCGTGGGTGTAGTAGTTGACCGACGACAGCGTATGCAGGAAGCCCCATACGCCCGCCCCGAAGAAGGCCATCACCGAACAGCCGATGGACCAGAGAAGGGCGGCACGGTTCGGGTGTTTGCGACCGGCCTTCCATGTCATCACGAAGGTAAAGATGACCATGGTGAAGAACGGAGCGACTTCCAGCGTGGAGAACAGCGAGCCGATCCACTGCCAGTACCCGGGCGCGCCGATCCAGTAATAGTGGTGACCGGTGCCGAGAATGCCGGAAAACAGGGCAAGGCCGACAATGACATAGAGCCATTTTTCGACGACTTCGCGGTCGATGCCGTTGAGCTTGATCATCAGGAAGGCGAGGATCGACGCCATGATGAGTTCCCACACGCCTTCAACCCACAGATGGATGACGTACCACCAGTAGAGCTTGTCGAGCGCGAGATTGATCGGATTGTAGAAGGCGAAGAGGAAGAACAGCGCCAGCCCCCACAGACCGAACAGAAGAATGTTGGTTACGGTGGTCTTGCGGCCCTTGAGCGCCGTCAGCGTGATGTTGAACAGGAACATCAGGCAGACAACGACGATGCCGACCTTGATGATGAATGGCTGTTCAAGAAATTCACGCCCCTCGTGAATATGGAACAGGTAACCGACAACGGCGATACCTGCGGCCACGAAGAACAGCCAGAACTGGATGACGGCAAGGTTGGTGCTGTAAAGCTCGGTTTCCGTTTCTTCCGGCAAAAGATAATAGGTCGAGCCCATGAAGCCCATCAGCAGCCAGACGACCAGCGCGTTGGTGTGGATCATGCGGACGATGTTGAAGGGCAGAAGCTCGGAGAGCGTGTTGGGCAGAACATAGATCGTACCGGCGAGAACACCGAATGCGACCTGCGCGACGAACAGGACGAGCGCTCCATAGAAATAGAGCATCGCGACCTTTTGGCTTTCATATTTCATGTTGTGTAACTCCGTTCATCCTGCGCTCAGCCGGCCTCATTGGGCGGCCAGTCCTGCGTCTTGATGCGGCTGGTCCATTCAAGAAAATCAGCCAGATCGTTGAGTTCCTGTTCGCTCAGGTTGAACTGGGGCATCTGCCGACGCCCTTCGATCCCCGTGGGTTGCGACTGCATCCATGCTTTCATCGTCTCGCGCGCGCCCTCGGAATCTTCTTCCCCGCCCCAACGCTTCCAGACATTGCCAAGCTCGGGCGCGAAATAGGCGCCTTCGCCAAGCAGGGTGTGGCAGTTGATGCAGGAGTTTTTCTCCCAGATGTGCTTGCCGCGGGCGACCGATGCCGTCAGCGTGGATTCATCCGTGGATGTCGTTTTCATGTAGTAGTGGCTGTGCGCCGTCAGCCCCACGAAGATCGCGAAAAAGAAAATAGACCCGCCATAGAAGACGTTTCGGGCGCCGGTCTTGGTTAGGCGTTCTGCCATCCCTTCGTCCTTTCATTGGCCGGGGACAAGGCCCGGCAATTCCCCCGTCGATAATGTGGCTGGTCATTCCCCTCGCCAGCATCACGGGACGCGACTGTTCTATCGGGCGGGCGAAAGCCTTCTTTGCGATTTGGCAAACACCGGCACGGTTGTCAGAAGAGAACGCGCACGAGGATGGAGCGCGCCAGAGCAAGCGCCAGCAGAAGGGCGGGCCAGGCCAGCAAGGCGGGTTTCAAAAGGCCATCGGTTCCGCGCATTTCCATGAAATCGAGGATGACGAACCAGCCTTTCGCGAAGGCTAAAATCAGGACGGTGACAACCGCCGCGAGCGTTCCGGCGCCGGTGGCCGCGACGAATGCACCGCTCACCGCAAGGAGAACGAGAACAAGGAATGTTCGGGTGAGCGAAGGAGCGCGGTCGGACACTGTGGGCCTCAGGCAAGATAAAGGACGGGGAACATCACCAGCCATACGAGGTCGATGGCGTGCCAGAGCGTCGTGATCAGCAGAACATTGGAGCGCGTCGGTCGCCATGCGACAAGCGCCAGAACGAGCGAGCCGAACAGCACATGCAGCAAGTGAAAGCCGGTCAGCAAAAAATAAAGCTCGAAGAAGGAACCGGCGGCGCCATCGCCTGCGAACCCGATCTCGTGCGAATATTCAACGAGCTTGATCGCGACAAAAGCCAGACCGAAAAACGCGGCATATAAAAGCGGACGGCGCGCCTGGCTCAGATCATCGCGCCTGCGCACGGCGATGGCCGCCTGCCAGCCGCTCATCAAAAGCACGACCGTATTGGTCGCGGCAAGGGCAGGGCTCAGATGCGAACGCAACCGCGCCACCCCTTCCACGTCAATGATCGACATCACCATGAAAGCGGCCAGCAGGATCGCAAAGGCGACAAGTTCGCTCCATACGAGAATCCAGAGCAGAAGATCGTCTTCCGGGCGATCCCCTGAACCCGTTGCAACCATGGTCAAATCTTCGGTTCCAGACATGGAACATGCCTAGCGCCCGCAATCGGGGGCTTCTTTGCGTTTTGGCAAAGAACGAGCGCACTGACGGCGACATTGTATCGCCGCCATAGCAAAGGAAATCTCAATGACGGACGCACAGATCGGACTCATGGTCGCGACCCCGGCAATCATCGGCTTTTCGCTGGTTCTCTACCGTATGGGGGCCTTGCAAGGCGCTGGCACCCTGTCCGCCGTCGCGGCTTCCATCGCGATTGCCGCGGTTCTTTTCCTCGGTCAATAAATGGTGGAGAGGCCTGTGGACACGCCGGTCCTGCACGCGGTCGATATCAGCCGCCTGGAAGCGCACCATCACGAGCTTCTGGAGCTGTGCCTGCAATTGGAGGAAATAGCCGATGACCGTGAAACCGGCTCTGCCGGTCAGGAGTGTCGGCGCATCGCAATGCTCATTCCCCGCCTGGTCGGCGAAACCCATGCGCTTGAAGAAGAGGTCCTGTTCCCCGATTTTCGCCGGCAGGCCCATTCGCATTTTGCCAATGCCATCATCGAACGGCTGAAGGCGGAACATCGTTGTGACCGGTTGGCTGCCGAGGAATTGTCACAGGTCCTGATCGCGCTTGCAGAAGGGCGTTGCAGTCTTGCGCCCGACACGATTTCATACATGGTGCGCGGCTTTATCGAGAGCGTGCGCCGCCATATCCTGTCGGAGAAGCTGATGATAGAAGCGCTGCTGGCGGCGAAATCCGGGGACCGTGAGGTTTTCGAATGAAACGAAGGCCACACCCCTGAATCGCATCGGGAAGATATTGCTTCAAATGTTTGTTTTTATTGTATTTTAGCGAATAAACGTCGGGGTATTTCCGCCTGAAACTTCACCTTTTTCCGTTGTTTTATCGCTCGCCATCGGCAAGCCGCCTGATGCCCGACATATTGAGAACGGTCAGTTTCTGGCGTCCGCCGCGAACAAAACCCAGCGCTTCCCAACCGGTGAGGATGCGCGACACCGTATGCAGCGTTGTCCCGGTCATTTCGGCGATATCCTGCTTCGTGATCGGAAAATCGATGCGGATACCGTCTTCCTCTTTGCGTCCGGCCTGACGCGCAAGGCGCAGAACCGTGTGCGCGACGCGCCGCTCCACTTCTTCCGTCGACATTTCGCGAATGCGCGTATGGGCTTCTTCCAGCCGCTTGCCGATGGTCTGGATCGCATTCATGGCCAGACCGGGGTTCTGCTCGACGAAATAGTCCCAAAGCTCGGTCGGCCACGCAAGCACAATGCTCTCCATGACAGCGACTGCGGTGCCGGGATAATCGCTTCTCTGCAAGGCGCGCGCAAAGCCGAAAAGGTCGCCCGGATGCACCATGCGGACGATGATCTGCTGTCCGTCCGGCGTCACCTGATTGACCTTCAACCGCCCGTGCAGGAGGAGATAGAACATGACGGCATCGTCGCCCTGTTCAAAGATCGCCTCTCCCGGCAGGACACGCTTTGTGGTTGCATATGAGACGAGTTTGTCGAGTTCGCCGTCATTCATTTTTGCGAACAGCGACAGTTTCCTGACAAGTCCGCGATCTATCATGGACATTGCATTTCTCACACTCCAAGACCCATATTTACCTTAGCACAGCAACGCGGGCTTGGAATTGTTTTCGGAGCCGGGGACCGGGCGTTCACAGTTAATCCCTCATGCGCCAATGTTCCTGATACGCTTCCATACCACGGCATGCCAGCGGTTGTCGCGCACCAGCCTGAAGCCGAGATTATCGGGCGGAACGCCAACGCTGCACCCCCCGGTTTTCGGGTTGCGGATGAACGAACTGATCGCCGCGCGGTGCTGGCCGTTGGCCACGTAAACGCCGCATGAAGACATTTCCGCAACCTGCTTGCCATAGGCATCGATATTGACACGGCGGTGGCAGGTCTGCGTCCATTCCCACACATTGCCTGCAATGTCGGCTACGCCCAGTTCGTTGACGCCGAAGGCACCGGCGGGGCGTCTCGCAGGGCTTCTGTCCTGCTTGCGGGCGCTTTGTTTTTCATAATCCTTTAGCCAGCGCAGTGCGGGATTGCTTGCGGCATCGTCCTCGATACCGAGCGCATCGTCGGGAAAGCGCGAGCCGGCTGCGAAAGCCCATTGCTCGTCGGTTGGCAGATGCCAGATCTCTCCGGTCTTGCGCGATAGCCAGTCGGCATAGGCCTGCGCATCGTCATAGCTCACGCCCACGATCGGCGCCCCGGCGGCGGGTGCATCCTGGTTATGCGGCAGGACCTCCGCCGGCTGGCACGCGCCATCCGACACGCAACGTTCGTAGTCGGCTGTGCTGACCTGATATTTCATGATCTCGAATGCCCGTGACAGCTTGCGCGTCGTCAGGGGGGCATCGACCGGATAATTGTTCTTCTGAAAGTCACCATTGGCCCTGTAGGTCATGGTGCGCGGCGCGATGACAACCGTTTCAGGACGCAGCACGGACGCATCCGGCTGCGATTGGCCCGCACGCCCCACGGCGTCAACGACGAACAGTCCCGCGACAACCGCCAACAGAACCGCCGGAACGGCTATGGCAAGCTCACGCAGGCACTTTTTTCCTGTGCACTTGGTCATCGGATTAACAAGGGACTGCACCCATTCGGGAGGCAGACGGATGCAGCCCTAGCCTTTCTTCGCAAAGCGACAGATGGAGCGGTTCTATCGATTCCGTTAGGCAGGAACCGCTCAGGGAGGGTTTGCCAAGGCGCTTCGGGAGGCAAAGCGCCTTCATGCATTGGTTACATGCCAGACGGCGCGAGAACCGATGTCATCAGGTCGTCGTTCCATTCGCCCGTGACCTTGAAATGGGCTGCTGCGCCAAGTTCAAAAGCCTCGATCAGGTTGTGGTTCACATAGGCATAGATACCGGGCTGCTCGAACGTATAGAGGGCTGCTCCGGCTGTGCCGCCCGGAATGAACCAGGTTTCCTGATCGACATCGGGCGGCGTGTTGAACTTGCCGTTCGCCCAGACATAATCCCCGTGGCCGCCGATCAGATGCGGCCTGGTATCGCGATTGGCCTGCGAATGGACGATGAAGACCCTCTCGCCAACCGCCGCCGTCATCGCCTTGTCGCCGGTCAGCGCGCCGACAGCGCCGTTGAAAACGACATGGGTCGGGGTGAGGGTGCGCATGACTTTGAGCGTGTCTTCATACGAGTCGCCCGGTGCATCGTATTTCTTGTATTTGCCATTCTCGTCACGCGGCACATAGAAATCCTGCTCGCCGACATAGTAGATCTTGTCGTAGGTCAGGGCCTTGCCCTTGCCGTCGTGCAATCCCTCGCGAGGCAGCACCATGACCGCGCCGTTCATGCCCGAAACGACATGCCACGGCACCATTCCGGTAGGCGCGCAGTGGTAGACGAAGACGCCAGGCTTGGTGGCCTTGAAACGCAGGATCGTCTTCTCGCCCGGATTGATTTCGGTCAGCGCGCCGCCGCCCAAGGCACCCGTCGCCGCGTGGAAATCGATATTGTGCATCAGCGTGTTGGTTTCGGGGTTGATGAGGGTCAGCTCGAGATAATCGTCCTGATGCACAACCATCAGCGGGCCCGGAACAGTGCCGTTGAACGCCATGGCGTGAACTTCCGTTCCCGCATCGTCGATGATGATTTTCTTTTCCTCGATCACCATGGTGAATTCGACCACCTTGGGGCCACCCTCCGCGACCTGGGTGTGAGCATGCACGAAGGGAGGGTCCACCAACTCCACCTTCTGGCGCGGCAGTGCCGCTATCTCCGCAGCGCTTGCCTTCCGCACCGCGCCCTGTCCCCAGGCCGATGTGGTTGCCAGCACCGGCCCGAGCGCCCCAGCCAGGGCGGCTCCGGCCAATATGCTGCGGCGGCTGATTTGCATCTGGTCGACCATCGATACTCTCCTTTACGATAGGACCGAGCATTTCCTGCTCTGTCCTCACGACTATAAAAAAGGCCGTATGGATGGTCCTTGACTGCGATCAAGGTGGTGCGGAAAATCGGTCAATATTAATACTTAAGTATCAAAGGGTTATGCTGATTTGTTGATTAATGTTCTGTCTTGTTTGCGCTGGCGCAAAGGCTCAGCGGCACGTTCCGGTCAAAGAGAAACCAGCGGACGGTTGGCACCGTTCGCTGGTTTCGAGGATGGCTGGAGCGGTTGCTTTTTAAAAGGAAATGTTGAAACCGCGATCTCCTGTTTTCCGATTACGCGCCAAACCGGGCCTGTACTTCAGGCGCTGCCATTTCCGGAATCCACTGCGGTTCGTAGACGAGTTCCACCTTCACCGCGTGAACGCCTTCGACAGATGCGGCGCTGGCGCGCACGGCCTCGGTGAGGAAGCCGGCCGCAGGGCAGCCGGGCGTGGTGGTCGTCATGCAGATATCGACAATGCCGCCGTCCTTAATGTCGATGCTGTAGATCATGCCGAGATCAATCAGGTTGAATCCGAGTTCGGGATCGAGCACCAGACGCAGATTTTCGACGATCTGCTGCTCCATACCGGCATGGGCTATGGCATCCATGGCAGCTACCTCGGCTCTGCGACGCGGATCATGATGCGATAGGCATTGCCGGTCTCGTCGAGATTGCCGACCCATGCGTGGCCGCGTTTTTCCAGCTCTGGAAAGAGAAACAGGGGCTCGCGGTGCAGGAGGGCGAAGAGAACGGCGCCGACGGGCATAGCCTCCACTTCGGCAAGAATGCGCACCATGGGTTCCGGCGGCTGCATGTCCGAGCAGTCGAGATAGCGCGAGGGTTCCGGCCAGACTTCCGGCGAAACGACATTCTGCGAAAACTGCAATTCTCGCTTGGCGTCCGCGACGGGGCAAAAAAGCACCTGCCAGTCGCCGTTCTCCAGAGGCTCGGCTTTTGCGGAAAAGCCTTTCCGTTCCATGACGCTGAAAAGCGGTGCCGGTTTGAACGGCGCGATCAATTGCAGGCTTTGCCCCGGGGCAAGACCGTCCACTGCTTCCATGATGGCATTGAACGGCTCCACGCCGCCCCTGATCAGCGGGCGCACGTCCAGCACATAGTGTGCGATGTCCTGAACTGAGGGTTTCATTTCGATCTCCTGAAAATTGGTTCACCGGCGTAGATCAGATGCGGCAGGCTTGCCCCTTTTGGCAGACGCAGGCCGTTGGGTACATCAAGAAGCCGCCGGGCGCGAAAGAAGTGCACGGTCAAGGCAAATATGGCGATGAGATTCAAACTTGCGGCCACGCGGAACACGGTCGGATAAGCGGCGATCAGGGCCAGCGTCCCGATTGCGACGCCGCTATAATAAAGAGCGAACCATTGCCGCGCACGGTGTTCGCTGACCATATCCTGCACGCGCGGCGTCGGCGCGCGTCCCATGAAAGGGCCATAGCATTCCAGCCAGGTCAGGAACGGTATGATCTTGTAGAGCTGGGCGAGGCTGAGGCCGCTCAGCCAGCCGAAGGCGAACAGATAGACCAGAGCGGCGATCATCTGGTCGGACATGCCAGTCCGGAACAGGGCAATCGCCAGCAGGAGCGAAAGTCCAAGCGCAATGAAAGCCGGAATACTGGCGGCGCTGTTCAATTCAATCGTCTTGCGTTTGCGCTGCCGGTAGATCGCCTGAATATCGATCATATAAAGGGCGATGCAGGCGATGCCGGGAACGAGGGCCGCTGTGACGGCAATCCCCACCGATCCCGCTTCCAGCGCTGCGATGACGATCCCGGCTGCAAGGATGGTAAGGGCGGCAACGCCCTCCCACCAGAGGATTCGGGTTGTCTGCCGCACGGCATCGGGCGACAGCATGAACATGGTCAGCAGCCTGTAGCTGACGCCCATGGCGGTAAAGGTCATCCACCCGCCAAGGCCAAGCGCGGCGTGAACCGGCAAGGCCGCTCCCGCAATATCGAGCAGAATGGCCTGTTCCGCCAGTCCGGAAAGCGCGAAGGTGAAAACGCTGCCAAGAAGGGCGGTTGTCAGAAGGCAGCAAATACCGGCTGCGACGAACCGCGCTGGCATGGCGATCGGGCGGGCAAGCCAGAGCGTCATGCCCAATATTGCAAAAATGATCGAGAAGCCGCAGGTCAGCAGAATGCCGGAGACCGGCAGCAGCCAAGCCGGGCTTTCCGCCAGCCCCGCCATGCCCGCAAAGCCGGTGAGCAGGCCGCAAAGGCCCGTCACCAGCAAAAGCAAGGCGGGGAGGCTTGCGCCGCTTCCCCATAAGGGCCTGTTCACCAGAACCGGCACGAATTGCATGAGCGCGCCGCTCATGAGCAAGGCCAGCCATCCGATGGAAATGGCGTGCACGACGATGAGCGTTTCGGCGGCGCGTATTCCATGAGCCGGAAAGCCGAAACCGCCTGCCATCAATCCAAGCCCAAAGACGAGGAAAGCCAGCGAAGCGGTAAAATAGGACAGGGTCCAACGGGAAAGCGTCGCGCCGATCATCTCAATTCGTCCCGGACATTGCGCCTACAAGACTTCAGTGATTGCCGCAGCTACATTCGTGGTCCGCGCCGTGATGAACTTTCTGGCGGCCGATCTCGACCCGCCACAACGGACCAGTTTCCTTGTAGACCCACGAGAACAGGCCTGGATTGCGGGTTTCGAGCTGGCGGCGCAGCGGAATGGGATCGTGATCGTTGATGATTTCCAGCGCATCGCCGGGTTCAAGCGCATCGATCATTGAGAAGATCGTCGCGTGCCGCGAAATGGGCGGTATGGTGCGAACGTCGATTACCGGGGAGGGGGAGACAGGTTCTGCCGACATCTTGTTGTTCCGTGGCTGTCAGGCTTCGAAGCATGATGACGACAGCCGCATCATCATTCGAGCCATTCTAGAGTGACAGGCGCAGACCGGATTTGTTGTATCTCAAAGAAGACGGGAAATTCTGTCCGATATTCATTCGATCGATGATGCGGGGCGGGCAGTCTTGTTGCCCCCCGCACTGATTCTTGAAACGGCGTTACTGGTTGATTTCCGGCTCGACGAGCTTCTTCAGCTTTTCGAGGGATTCCTGCCAACCGAGATAGCAGGCTTCGGCCGGAATTATATCCGGCACGCCTTCCTGCTCGATGTTGATTTCGGACCCGACCGATACGGCTTTCAGCGTGATCGTGACTTTCATTTCGCCCGGCAGGTTCGGATCGTCGAAACTGTCCGTATAGACGAGCTTTTCTCCCGGAACGAGCTCGACATATGTGCCGCCGAATGAATGGCTTTGGCCCGTCGTAAAATTCCGGAAAGACATTCTGTGCTTGCCGTCCACTTTTGCCTCCAGCTCATGGACAGTGCAGACAAAGCCATAGGGCGGCAGCCAGCTTGCCATGGCGTCCGGCTCGATGAAAGCGCGATAGACCTTCTCCGGCTTGGCGGCGAAGACACGGTGCAGGCGAATTGTGCTGGGCATGGTTTCCTCCCATTGCGTTTCAGCGGGTATTGGCGGGTTGCTTGAAGAGCAGGCTTATATATCGCTTGAGATGGTCGATGCTCTCGACCGCACGCTGCGGATCGCCGCTTGCCTTGGCGATGATGAAGGCACCCTGAATAACCGCCTGCGTATGCAAAGCGAGGCTTTCGGCGGTGAAATCACCGGCAATCGGATAGCGCTCCATCGCGGCTGCAATGTCGGGGACAAGCGTGTCCGCATGGCTTGAAATGCTGGCCCAGCAGGCCTCCCGGATAGGGGCATTGGTCTCGTAGACCTCCTGCGTCATGGTGCCGACGAGGCAGGTGAAATCCGGCAATTCGCCCTGAACGAGTTGCTTGCGCAACTCGACATAGGCCAGCACGCGCTCAAGCGGGTCTTCGGGAGCGTGATAGGCGGCTTCCGCAAAAAGCGCGCCCGTTGTTTCCGACCAGTAGTTGGCGGCGGCAACGGCCAGATCTTCCTTGCTGGAGAAATGGTGAAAGAAAGCGCCCTTCGACAGCGATGCCTTCGCGCAGATGTCATCGACCGACGTTGCAGCATAACCCTTGGTGCGAATAACACCGAGCGCTGCATCAAGCAGATTGGACCGGGTCGATGGGTTCTGTTTGCGTGCCATTTTCGTACTCCCTTATCATATCATACCAACCGGTCGGTATTAAATCAAGAGGGGAGCGAACCTCGTGCTTCGGTGCTCTGGAAGCGGGCAGGATAGGGATTGGAATGAACTGCCGGTATTGCATCTACGGCGCAATGCCGGCAGCGCAAAAACGCGGGCTATCAGTCGATCTGGACGTTTGCATCCTTGACGACCGGCGTCCATTTGGCGATTTCGGCCTTCACATGGGCGGCGAGTTCTTCCGGGGTCGAGCCGACGATGGTGGCGCTGAACTCCTTCATGCGCTCCTTCACCGTCGGATCTTCCATGGCCTTGTTTGCGGCTTCGTTGAGCTTGGCCACGACCTCGGGCGGCGTTCCGGCCGGTGCGAACAGCGCGTTCCATGTATAGGTCTCATAACCGGGGATCGTCTCCGCGATCGTCGGCACATCGGGGAAGGATGGCGCACGCTCCTTGGTGGTGACGCCGAGGGCCTTCAATGTGCCGCCCTTCATGTGCGAGGACGAAGAGGGCAGGTTGTCGAACATGATCGGAACCTGATTGCCGATGACGTCATTGAGGGCCGGGCCGGACCCCTTGTAGGGGATGTGCTGCATTGAAACGCCCGCCATCTTCTTGAAGAGTTCGCCCGACAGGTGCAGCGGCGTGCCGTTGCCGGATGAGGCGTAGCTGTATTTTTCCGGCTCGGCTTTCAGCAGGTCGACAAGTTCCTTCACCGAGTTCACCGGAAGTTCCGGATTGACCACCAGCACATTGGGAACGATGACGAGAAGCGAGATCGGAGCGAAATCCTTTTCCGCGTCATAGGGCTTGGTTTTCAGAATCAGCGGGTTGAGCGCGTGTGTGGCCACGGTGCCCATCAGAATCGTATAGCCGTCCGGGTCGGCCCGCGCGACATTTGCCGCGCCAAGGCTGCCGCCGCCGCCGCCGACATTCTGGATAATGACCTGCTGGCCGAGAATGTCCGACATTTTGGCCGCGATGACGCGGGCCACCACGTCCGTCGAGCCGCCAGCCGCAAACGGCACGACCATGGTCACCACCCGGTCGGGAAAGGTCTGGGACCGGGCAGGGCTGCCAAGTGCGAATGCTGACAGGATGGAAAGGCCGAGCGCGAGGCTCATGCGCCGTGTGATCCGATAAGCCGACATATATTCTCCTCCCAATGTCGAAACTCAATTGAAGTGTCCGAAAGTAGAAACCTGCTTCGGAAAAATGCGATGCGTACAAACAGAGAGATATTACGCCCGACACAGTAGTTTCGGGGCCGGGCGCCCAGATATGGCCGGGATCGATTGTCCGTATGATTGTCTTTTATTGAACTCCGGTCCGTTTTCAGTGAACTACGTCACTTGCCTGAAAGCAAGCAACGAGATTCTAGCGCTTTAATAGCGGGGAAGCAGGCGCTCTCCATTGCCGGCGGCGATGATTCTGGAAACCGGGCCGATTCCGGTGGGCTGGCGGCGCTTGTGGATAAGTTTGATGTCATTGAAAACGCCCGGAAATCGGGCGCTCCACGGCAAAATCGAAAATTCTTATCCTTTCTTCGTGACCCTTGCTTGACACTTGTTCGAGAACCCCTTAAACGACCGCTCACACCGGACGGAAACGCCGGTGCGACGCAGCCTCAGGGTTGCCGAGAAATGCGCGGGTGTAGCTCAGTTGGTTAGAGTGCCGGCCTGTCACGCCGGAGGTCGCGGGTTCGAGCCCCGTCACTCGCGCCACTTTCCTCTCAACAGATCGATAGATTGAACGTTGACACGAAAGTGGCGCCGAACCGCCTTTTCACTTCTTTTCACGCCTGAATTTGCTGACATCCAACGGGCGTTGAAACGTCCTGTGAATGATTTTTCCAATATCGCAAATCTTCTCCAAACACGCGCTTGACACTTGTTCGAGAACCCCTTAAACGACCGCTCACACCGGACGGAAACGCCGGTGCGACGCAGCCTCAGGGCTGCCGAGAAATGCGCGGGTGTAGCTCAGTTGGTTAGAGTGCCGGCCTGTCACGCCGGAGGTCGCGGGTTCGAGCCCCGTCACTCGCGCCACTTTCCTCTCAACAGATCGATAAATTGAACGTTGACACGAAAGTGGCGCCGAACCGTGCGCCTGCTACTTCGAGAACTGTTTCCAGGAAAGATACGCCACCGACAGGATAATGGCGGCAATGACCAGAAGATCGCCGCTGGCGAGCAGATAATGACTCATGCGTGATCTCCTTTCGCTGCTCTGGCCGACTATACAATCATGATAGCCGGTGCGAATGCGATCTGAAGGCATCGCTTCGCAAAGCCATCGCCATCCCGAAGGTTTCCATTCCAAGTTTGACCGCAAACGCGAACGGAATTTTCCGTCGTCTTGCAGGCGCCCTTTCGCCTTGAATTGTCGCGGCGCAAAGCGGCCGTCTTGTCCTTGCATTGCCAAGGACCTGATTTCCTGTTTTCAATCGCGTGGAACCGGATCACAGGAACGGATCGCTGCGACGATGACCCGACACGCTTTTCTTGGTGTGCTTGCAACGTTTTTGATTCTTTCCGGCTGTGACACGCCGCGCGCCGTGTTGTGGCACGGGCCGAATTCCAGCCCGCAATCGGTGGCAGCGGCTGAAGCCGCCATCGTCAAGCCTGCGAAACCGGCGGCGGTGGTCCCCATCTATGTTGCGACGAGCCGCCAGCGCTCGAACGACTTCTCGCAGCCCTACAATTCAAATCGCTCGAAGACGCTGAATTTCGCGCAGGTCGATGTCGGCATTCCCGCAGCCCATGTCAAAGGACAGGTCGAGTCGACCGGCTACAAGCCGGACCCGGCCAGGAATTTCGCGGCCACCGCATTCCAGCCCTACGACAATGCGGAGCAATTTCTCGCACAATTGAATGTAGCCCTGGCGAAGCAGGGGCCGAGGGACAGGGAAATCCTGATCTTCGTGCACGGCTACAACAATAATTTTGCCGACAGCACATTCCGCACCGCGCAGTTTGTTCATGATTACAAGATGAAGTCGGTGGCGGTCGAATATGCCTGGCCATCGGGCGGCGATCTGGGCCTTTATGTCTATGATCGCGACAGCGCCGACTTTGCGCGGGACGGTCTGGCGCGGCTGCTCGAGCTTGTCGCTCGCAGCAATGCTGAACGCATTGTTCTGGTTGGCCACTCCATGGGCGGCTTCGTCACCATGGAGGCTTTGAGAACGCTGTCGCTTCGGGGCGAGAAGGAGGTGCTGCGCCGCATCACCGCGCTGCTGCTCGCCGCGCCCGACATCGATCTGGACGTCTTTGAAAAGCAGGTAAAGGATATAGACCCGATGCCGCATCCGACCGCGGTGATGACATCGCGCAGCGATCGGGCGCTCGGCGTCTCTTCGTTCATTACCGGCGGTCATGCGCGGGTGGGGGATGGCACCAGCATTCCGACGCTCCAGAAATACGGAATTGCCGTGATCGACGCGACCCATCTGGATGGTGGCGCGCACAATGTCTTTGCGTCTTCGCCGTCACTCATGGCTCTGGTCAGCGACGGCACTCTTTCGCTGGGTGCATTGAACGCGCGGGCAAGCCAGGCGACCGGTGAGGCGGTGCTGGCGGACAGCGCTTCTGCGATCAGGGGTGCGGCATCGCTTGTGCTTTATCTGCCGGGCAGGTTGGTCGGTGCGGGGGCTTCCGCCGCTCCATGAGCGCATCCGGTACATTTCATGCGGGTGCAGACCGGCTGATTTTCATTTTAAATTGCGGGCAATTGATTCTCCCGGCAATTGCCAAGTGGGGCAGGCCGTGCGACATTTGCTCACGAAATTATGATCTTTTCATGTTATAGGGATTTTAAGGGGGATAAGCGGGCTGGATGCATGGCTTGTTAAGCATCTTGGCTCGACTTTGCCCAATAGATCGTGCCGGAGGGGTTGCGCTTGCGCGTGCGCTGCGATAACCGTCCCGGCGAAAAGCGCTTAGTTCGCACGGTATGCCTTTTGAAGCTGCTTGGGCGACGAGGTTGCAGCAGATGCAATGTGTCGCATGGCCGTGAGCTTCAAAAAGCTTATGACAGGCGGCGCAGCCTCGTATTCAAGCCGGATAAAGGACCATGAACGAGCTTTTAAGTTCCTACCTGCCGATCGTCATCTTCCTCGGCATCGCGATGATAATTGGTGTAGCCCTCCTGGTTGCGCCGTTTCTTGTCGCTTACAGACAGCCCGACCCGGAAAAGCTTTCCGCTTACGAGTGCGGCTTCAATGCCTTCGATGACGCCCGTATGAAGTTCGACATCCGTTTCTATCTGGTGTCGATTCTCTTCATCATCTTCGATCTGGAAGTCGCCTTCCTTTTCCCATGGGCCGTGTCCTTTGGTGAAATCGGCTGGTTCGGCTTTGCATCGATGATGGTGTTCCTTGGCGTTCTGACCATCGGCTTCATCTATGAATGGAAGAAGGGAGCGCTGGAATGGGATTGACCAACGCCAACACGACACTCGTGGCTCCGCAGCCGAAGGGCATTCTTGACCCGCGCACGGGCAAGCCTGTCGGTTCCGACGATGCATTCTTCAACGATCTGAACAGCGAGCTTTCCGACAAGGGATTCATCGTCACCTCCGCTGACGCTCTGATTACCTGGGCGCGTACCGGCTCGCTGATGTGGATGACCTTCGGCCTCGCCTGCTGCGCCGTGGAAATGATGCACATCTCCATGCCGCGTTATGACGCCGAGCGTTTCGGTATCGCGCCGCGCGCATCTCCGCGTCAGTCCGACGTGATGATCGTTGCCGGTACGCTCACCAACAAGATGGCGCCCGCTTTGCGCAAGGTCTACGACCAGATGCCGGAGCCGCGCTATGTTATCTCGATGGGTTCCTGCGCCAATGGCGGCGGCTACTACCACTATTCCTATTCGGTGGTGCGTGGCTGCGATCGCGTGGTTCCGGTCGATATTTACGTTCCGGGCTGCCCGCCGACCGCTGAAGCGCTGCTCTACGGCATTCTCATGCTGCAGAAGAAGATCCGCCGCACCGGCACCATTGAACGCTAGGGCCGAAGAAAAGGACATTTGATCATGAGCGAAGAAGCTCTCGGTGAACTTTCCGGCTACATCAAGGAACGTCTCGGCGATGCGATCGAAGAGGCGAAGCTGGCTTATGGCGAGCTGACCCTGTCGGTTCCGGCCGCCAGCATCATCAGCGTTCTGACCTTTCTGCGCGATGATGTGCAGTGCCAGTTCGTCAACCTGACGGATATTTCCGGCGTCGACTATCCGCAGCGCGCCAAGCGCTTCGATGTCGTCTACCAGCTTCTGTCTCCGCGCCAGAACCAGCGCATCCGCGTCAAGGTTCAGGCTGACGAAGACACGCTGGTGCCGTCCGCGGTTCCGGTCTTCGTTGGCGCTGAATGGTTCGAGCGCGAAGCCTACGACATGTACGGCATCCTGTTCTCCGGCCATCCGGACCTGCGCCGCATCCTGACCGACTACGGTTTTGAAGGCCATCCGCTGCGCAAGGACTTCCCGCTCACCGGCTTCGTCGAGGTTCGTTACAACAACGAGCTGAAGCGCGTCGCCTACGAGCCTGTGCAGTTGCGCCAGGAGTTCCGCAACTTCGACTTCCTCTCGCCATGGGAAGGAACGGACTACGTTCTGCCGGGCGACGAGAAAGCCAAGGCGAACTGAGGACATACTCATGGGCGCAGGCGAGAGATTGAACGGTCAATGTCTTTGCGGAGCGGTGAAGTTCACCGCTGTTCCGGCAAAGATGGAAATGGATGTCTGCCATTGCAGCATGTGCCGGCGCTGGTCCGGCGGCACGTTCATGGCTGTCATGTGCGACACTTCGGTCCAGATCGAGAACGAAGCCGCGCTCAGCGTCTATCGTTCCTCGGAATGGGGCGAGCGCCTGTTCTGCTCGACATGCGGTTCGTCGCTGTTCTGGCGCGGCGTGCATGACGGCAAGATGGCCGTTTCCATGCAAGCCTTCGCCGAGCCGGAGCGTTTCCATTTCGCCGAAGAAATCTTCATCGATAACAAGCCTGCGAATTACGATTTTGCCAATGACACCCACCGGATGACCGGCGAGGAGTTCTTGGCGGCTCTTGCAGCCAAACAGGAAGCTGAACATGGCTGAGACTCAGGTCCGCAATTTCAATATCAACTTCGGTCCGCAGCACCCTGCCGCGCACGGCGTGTTGCGTCTGGTGCTTGAGCTCGACGGCGAAGTGGTCGAGCGCGTCGATCCGCATATCGGTCTGCTGCATCGCGGCACCGAGAAGCTGATGGAAGCCAAGACCTATCTTCAGGCCCTGCCTTATCTCGACCGCCTCGATTACGTGGCGCCGATGAATCAGGAACATGCCTATGCGCTCGCCGTCGAACGCCTGCTCGGCATCGACGTGCCGAAGCGCGGCCAGCTCATCCGCGTTCTCTATTCGGAAATCGGCCGTATCCTGAACCACCTGCTGAACGTGACCACGCAGGCCATGGACGTTGGCGCGCTGACGCCGCCGCTCTGGGGCTTCGAGGAACGCGAAAAGCTGATGGTGTTCTATGAACGCGCCTGCGGCGCGCGCATGCACGCGGCTTATTTCCGTCCGGGCGGCGTCCATCAGGACCTGCCGGATCAGCTCGTTGAAGACATCGGCAAATGGATTGATCCGTTCTTCAAGACGCTCAACAATCTTGACGACCTCATCACGCCGAACCGTATTTTCAAGCAGCGTAACGTCGATATCGGCGTCGTGAAGCTCGAAGACGCATGGGCGTGGGGCTTCTCGGGCGTCATGGTTCGCGGTTCGGGCGCTGCATGGGATCTGCGCAAGTCGCAGCCTTATGAGTGCTACAACGAGATGGAATTCGACATTCCGGTCGGCAAGAACGGCGACTGCTACGACCGTTACCTGATCCGCATGGAAGAAATGCGCCAGTCGGCGCGCATCATGCGCCAGTGCGTCGACCTGCTTCTCGGCAAGGAACGCGTCGGTCCGGTCTCCAATGCCGACAACAAGATCGTGCCGCCGAAGCGCGGCGAGATGAAGCGCTCGATGGAAGCGCTTATCCATCACTTCAAGCTTTACACGGAAGGCTACCATGTGCCTGCCGGTGAAGTTTACGCAGCAGTTGAAGCGCCGAAGGGTGAATTTGGCGTCTTCCTCGTATCGGATGGCTCCAACAAGCCTTATCGCTGCAAGCTGCGCGCGCCGGGCTTTGCCCATCTTCAAGCCATGGATTTCCTGTGCCGCGGCCATATGCTGGCTGACGTGTCGGCAATTCTTGGCTCGCTCGATATCGTGTTTGGTGAGGTTGACCGCTGATGTCCGTTCGCCGTCTCGCAGATGATGCCGTCCAGCCAGCCGCTTTCGCGTTCAACGCGGAAAATCAGGCCTGGGCGCACAAGACGATTGCAAAATTCCCTGAAGGCCGTCAGCAGTCGGCTGTCATTCCGTTGCTCATGCGCGCGCAGGAGCAGGAAGGCTGGGTTACGAAAGCCGCCATTGAACACGTTGCAGGCATGCTCGACATGCCGCTGATCCGCGTTCTGGAAGTTGCGACCTTCTATACGCAGTTCCAGTTGAAGCCGGTCGGCACGCGCGCCCACATCCAGGTTTGCGGCACTACGCCGTGCATGTTGCGCGGTTCGGAAGCGCTGATGGATGTCTGCCGCCACAAGATCAATCACGACCCGTTCGAGCTCAATGCGGACGGAACGCTGTCGTGGGAAGAGGTGGAATGCCAGGGCGCCTGCGCCAATGCGCCGATGGTCATGATCTTCAAGGACGCCTATGAAGACCTGACGCCGGAACGCCTCGCCGAAATCATCGATGCGTTTGAAGCCGGCAAGGGCGATACCGTCAAGCCGGGTCCGCAGATCGATCGTGAAACGTCCAATCCGATCAACGGCCTGACGTCGCTGACGGAAGATCTGGACTACAAGAAGATCGGCCTCGAAACCCGCAAGGCATCGGACGCAGCCGCTGCCAAGGCGAAGGCCGAAGCGGAAGCGAAGGCAAAGGCGGAAGCCGAAGTTGCGGCGGCTACGCCGTCGAATACGGCAAAGCCCGTGACCAACGCGCCAGAAACCGCTCCGGCGCTCAAGTCGCCCTCTGATGTCAAGGTTTCAAATGCAGCCGAAAAGGCCGCTTCAGTTGAGGCCAAGCAGGTATACAAGCTTGACGACAAGAACCGTCCGGTTGCCATGGAGCGCCCGGAAGTGGTCGATGACCTCAAGCTGATTGCCGGCGTCGGTCCGAAGATCGAGGCGACCCTGCACGAGCTCGGCATCTTCACCTACAAGCAGGTTGCTGCCTGGAAGAAAGCCGAGCGCGAATGGGTCGACGGTTATCTCAGCTTCCACGGCCGCATCGAGCGCGAGGACTGGGTGAAGCAGGCCAAGGCTTTGGCCAAGGGCGGCGTCGAGGAATACATCAAGGTATTCGGAAAGAAGCCGGTATGATGACTTCGATATTGGCAAACACGAACGGAAACAGGTGAGACATGCTGGCTGATAAAGATCGCATCTTCACCAATATTTACGGCTTCAAGGATCGCTCCCTGAAGGGCGCCATGTCGCGCGGCCATTGGGACAACACCAAGGGCCTGATCGAGAAGGGCCGTGACTGGATCATCGAGGAGATGAAGGCGTCGGGCCTGCGTGGCCGCGGCGGTGCTGGCTTCCCGACCGGTCTCAAGTGGTCGTTCATGCCCAAGCAGAGCGACGGTCGCCCGCATTATCTGGTCGTCAACGCCGACGAATCCGAGCCCGGCACCTGCAAGGACCGCGAAATCCTGCGCCACGATCCGCATACGCTGATCGAAGGCTGCGTGATCGCCGGTTGCGCCATGGGCGCACACACCGCCTATATCTACATGCGCGGTGAATTCATGCGCGAGCGTGAAGCTCTTCAGGCGGCAATCGACGAATGCTACGAAGCCGGTCTGCTGGGCAAGGGCAACAAGTGCGGCTGGGATATGGACATTTTCGTCACCCACGGCGCTGGCGCTTACATCTGCGGCGAGGAAACGGCTCTGCTCGAAAGCCTTGAAGGCAAGAAGGGCCAGCCGCGCCTCAAGCCTCCGTTCCCTGCAAATATGGGCCTTTACGGTTGCCCGACCACCGTCAACAACGTGGAATCGATTGCCGTTGCGCCAACGATCCTGCGTCGTGGCGCTGCATGGTTCTCGTCCATCGGACGCCCGAACAATGTCGGCACCAAGCTGTTCCAGATTTCCGGTCACGTGAACACGCCTTGCGTCATCGAAGAGGGCCTCGGCATCCCGTTCCGCGAACTGATCGAAAAGCATGGCGGCGGCATTCGCGGCGGCTGGGACAATCTGCTGGCGGTCATTCCCGGCGGCGCGTCGTGCCCGGTCATCAAGGGCGAGGACATGATGGACGCCATCATGGACTTCGACGGCATGCGCGACAAGAAATCGTCGTTCGGCACCGGCGGCCTGATCGTCATGGACAAGTCCACCGACATCATCAAGGCGATTGCCCGTCTGGCAGCGTTCTTCAAGCACGAAAGCTGCGGCCAGTGCACGCCGTGCCGCGAAGGCACCGGCTGGATGTGGCGCGTGATGGAACGCATGGTCAAGGGTAACGCGCAGAAGCGCGAGATCGACATGCTGTTCGACGTGACCAAGCAGATTGAAGGACACACGATCTGCGCGCTCGGCGACGCGGCTGCATGGCCGATTCAGGGCCTGATCCGCAATTTCCGTCCGGAAATTGAAAAGCGCATTGACGATTATACCCGCAACGCCGTTCAGAGCCGCAATATCCGTCTGGAAGCGGCTGAATAAGTTGTGTGAGCCTGCCCGGCAGGGCATGGCCCCGAAAAGTGCCTGGCGGTTTTCGGAAAAGGCCATGCCAAACAAGGGCAGGGCAAGAGTTTGAGATCTGGAAGATGCGGCTTGAGCCGCAGGTTTGGATAAGCGATGGCAAAGATCAAGGTTGACGGCACAGAGATCGAAGTACCCGATCACTATACGCTCCTTCAGGCTGCCGAAGCCGCGGGCGCGGAAGTCCCGCGTTTCTGTTTCCACGAACGGCTTTCCATCGCCGGAAACTGCCGTATGTGCCTGGTTGAAGTGAAGGGCGGACCGCCGAAGCCGGCGGCCTCCTGCGCCATGGGCGTGCGCGATCTGCGTCCCGGCCCGAATGGCGAGGCGCCTGAAATCTTCACCAACACGCCGATGGTCAAGAAGGCCCGCGAAGGCGTGATGGAATTCCTGCTCATCAACCACCCGCTGGATTGCCCGATCTGCGATCAGGGCGGCGAGTGCGACCTGCAGGATCAGGCAATGGCGTTCGGCACCGACGGTTCGCGCTATCGCGAGAACAAGCGCGCGGTCGAAAACAAATATATCGGCCCGCTCGTCAAGACGGTGATGACACGCTGCATCCACTGCACGCGCTGCGTCCGCTTTACGACGGAAGTTGCAGGCATTTCCGAACTCGGCCTCATTGGCCGCGGTGAAGACGCCGAGATCACCACCTATCTCGAACGCGCCATGACCTCGGAATTGCAGGGCAACGTCATCGATCTTTGCCCGGTCGGCGCTCTGACCTCGCGTCCTTACGCTTTCCAGGCCCGTCCGTGGGAACTGAACAAGACCGAAACCATCGACGTGATGGATGCGGTCGGCTCGAATATCCGCGTCGACACCCGTGGCCGCGAAGTGATGCGCATCATGCCGCGCGTCAATGAAGCGGTGAACGAAGAGTGGATTTCCGACAAGACCCGCTTCATCTGGGATGGCCTGCGCACCCAGCGCCTCGACCGCCCATATGTCCGCAAGGATGGCCGTCTGGTCGCCGCAAGCTGGCCGGAAGCCTTCGCCGCTATTGCCGCCAAGGTTTCTGCAACGTCGGCTGATAAGATCGGCGCTGTTGCAGGCGATCTGGCTTCGGTTGAGGAAATCTATGCGCTGAAGGGTCTGATGGCTTCGCTCGGCACCGCCAATATCGATAGCCGTCAGGATGGCGCAGCTCTCGATCCGGCTCTGGGCCGCGCAACCTATCTCTTCAACTCGACCATTGAAGGCATTGAAAACGCTGATGCTTTGCTCATCATCGGTTCCAATCCGCGCGTTGAAGCCGCTGTTCTGAACGCCCGTATCCGCAAGCGTCAGCGCATGGGCCATTTCCCGGTCGCCCTGATCGGCGAACAGGCTGAACTGCGTTACAATTACGAATATCTGGGTGCTGGCGCCGAGACGCTCGCAGCCGTGGCTTCCGGCAGACACGCTTTCCGCGACGTGCTGGCCAAGGCTGAGCGTCCGCTGATCATCATCGGTCAGGGCGCGCTCACCGGCGAAAACGGTCGTGCCGTTCTGTCGGCTGCTGCCAAGCTCGCCCAGGACGTCGGCGCGATCAAGGATGAGTGGAACGGCTTCTCCGTTCTGCACACCGCCGCTTCGCGCGTTGGCGCTCTGGACCTCGGCTTCGTGCCGGGTGAGGGCGGCAAGGCCGCAGGCGACATGCTGGGCAATCTCGATGTCGTGTTCCTGCTTGGCGCAGACGAACTCGACATGACGAAGAAGGGCTCGAGCTTCGTCGTTTACATCGGCACGCATGGCGATGCCGGTGCACACGCCGCCGATGTCATCCTGCCGGGCGCAGCCTATACGGAAAAGTCGGGCACCTGGCTCAACACCGAAGGTCGTGTGCAGCTTGGCAACCGCGCCGGTTTCGCACCGGGTGAGGCAAAGGAAGACTGGGCGATTTTGCGCGCTCTTTCCGACAGCCTTGGCAAGCGCCTGCCATTCGACAGCCTGCAGCAGCTTCGCGCCAAGCTTTATGCGGATTATCCGCATATGGCGGCCATCGACACCATCACGCCTGCTTCCGCCGACGATCTCGTCGCGCTGGCGGCGAAAGCATCCAATCCGGGCAACGGCGCTGCGTTCGTTTCCCCGGTCAAGGACTTCTACCTGACGAACCCAATCGCGCGCGCTTCCGCCGTCATGGCCGAATGCTCGGCGCTCGCGGCCGGCGGCTTCCAACAGGCAGCTGAGTAAGCGAGAGAGAGACGGAACAATGGAAGGAATTTTTGCAGCTTACGTCTTGCCCGCGCTTATCATAGCGCTGAAGTCGGTCGTTCTGCTCGTCGTATTGCTGATCGTCGTCGCTTACCTGCTTTACGCGGATCGCAAGATCTGGGCGGCGGTGCAGCTTCGTCGCGGCCCGAACGTTGTCGGTCCCTGGGGCCTGTTCCAGGCCTTCGCCGACTTGTTGAAGTTCGTCTTCAAGGAACCGATCATCCCGTCGGGCGCAAACAAGGGTGTCTTCCTCCTTGCGCCTTTCGTTTCCGCCGTTCTCGCAATGGCTACCTGGGCGGTCATTCCGGTCAATGAAGGCTGGGCCATCGCCAATATCAATGTCGGCATGCTCTATATCTTCGCCATTTCTTCGCTCGAAGTTTACGGCGTGATCATGGGCGGCTGGGCCTCCAACTCGAAGTATCCGTTCCTCGGTGCGCTTCGTTCGGCGGCGCAGATGGTTTCTTACGAAGTTTCCATCGGCTTCGTGATCGTCACGGTTCTCCTGACGGTCGGCTCGCTCAACCTGACCGACATTGTGCTGTCGCAGAACACCGGCCTTGGCACCATGCTCGGCCTGCCGGCCTCGTTCCTCGACTGGAACTGGCTCTGCCTGTTCCCGATGTTCGTGATCTTCTTCATCTCGGCGCTTGCCGAGACGAACCGTCCGCCTTTCGACCTTGTCGAAGCGGAATCGGAACTCGTGGCCGGTCACATGATCGAATATTCGTCCACGCCGTTCCTTCTGTTCTTCCTCGGCGAATATGTGGCGATCACGCTGATGTGCGCCCTGATGACGACGCTCTTCCTCGGCGGCTGGCTGCCTCCGGTGGACGTGTGGTTCCTCAACTGGGTTCCGGGCATCATCTGGTTCATGCTGAAGCTTTGCTTCTGCTTCTTCCTCTTCGCAATGGTGAAGGCTTTCGTTCCGCGTTATCGCTACGACCAGCTGATGCGCCTTGGCTGGAAGGTGTTCCTGCCGATCTCGCTCTTCATGGTTGTCGCAACCGCGACCTTCCTCAAAGTCTTCGGTCTGGCGTAAGGAGTAAAACTCATGGCTTCATTCGCTCAAGCGGCCAAATCGCTCCTTCTCAAGGAATTCGTCGGCGCGTTCTTTCTTTCCATGCGCCAGTTCTTCGCGCCCAAGGCGACGCTGAACTACCCGCATGAAAAGGGCCCGGTCTCTCCGCGCTTCCGTGGCGAGCACGCGCTGCGCCGTTATCCCAACGGTGAAGAACGCTGCATCGCCTGCAAGCTTTGCGAAGCGATCTGCCCGGCGCAGGCCATCACCATCGAGGCCGGTCCGCGCCGCAACGACGGCACTCGCCGTACGGTGCGTTACGACATCGACATGGTGAAGTGCATCTATTGCGGTTTCTGCCAGGAAGCATGCCCGGTAGACGCCATCGTGGAAGGTCCGAATTTTGAATTTGCGACCGAAACCCGCGAAGAACTTTACTACGACAAGGAAAAGCTCCTTGCCAATGGCGACCGCTGGGAACGCGAAATCGCGCGCAATATCGCGATGGATGCGCCATATCGCTGATTGGTCCTGCCGAAACCCGGTTTCGGCATCCGGTTTGAAAAGCGGCAACAGGAAGGGGAGGCCCGTCTTGTTGCTGGAATTTAAGTTTCGCGAATATTCGCGGCAAACAAAGACTAAAGCGAGCAAGGCAATAAGGCTTTGTTCACGGAAAGGTGTTGGGGGATCCCCATGCTGACAGGTATTGCGGCAGCGTTCTTCTATCTGTTCGCCTTCATCATGATCGCGTCCGCGTTCATGGTGATCGCGGCACGCAACCCCGTGCATTCGGTGCTGTTTCTGATCCTCACATTCTTCAATGCGGCGGCGCTGTTCCTGCTGACGGGGGCCGAGTTCCTCGCCATGATCCTGCTCGTCGTTTATGTCGGTGCGGTGGCGGTTCTCTTCCTCTTCGTCGTCATGATGCTGGACGTGGATTTTGCCGAACTGAAGCGCGGCGCGCTGCAATATGCGCCCGTCGGCGCTCTGGTCGGGCTGATCCTGCTGGGCGAACTGATCTTCGTGTTCGCAAGCCGCATGTTCACGCCGAAGCTGGGGCAGGGTGCCGTCCCGATCCCGAATGTGGCCGAGCGGACCAATACCGCTGCTCTGGGCGACATTCTCTACACCGACTACGTCTTCTACTTCCAGGTTGCTGGTCTCGTCCTTCTGGTCGCGATGATCGGCGCCATCGTTCTGACGCTGCGGCACAAGCCGAATGTCAAGCGCCAGTCCATTCCGGCCCAGGTTGCTCGCACGCCCGAAACGGCGATCGAGATCAAGCGGGTCGAAACGGGCAAAGGCATCTGAGGATAAGCATATGGAAATCGGTATCGCCCATTATCTGACCGTTTCGGCCATCCTGTTCACGCTTGGCGTCTTCGGCATCTTCCTGAACCGCAAGAACGTCATCGTCATCCTGATGTCGATCGAATTGATCCTTCTTTCGGTCAATCTCAACTTCGTGGCGTTTTCCAGCCAGCTCGGCGATATGGTCGGGCAGGTCTTCGCCCTTTTCGTTCTGACCGTTGCGGCTGCTGAAGCGGCCATCGGTCTGGCAATTCTCGTTGTTTTCTTCCGTAATCGCGGCTCCATCGCGGTGGAAGACGTCAATGTTATGAAAGGTTGACGGGCAAATGCTCTACTACGCGATCGTCTTCCTTCCGCTTCTCGGCTTCCTGATTGCCGGTCTCTTCGGCAATCAGATCGGAGCCAAGGCGAGCGAATACATCACTTCCGGTTTCATGGTCATCGTCGCGATCCTGTCATGGGTCGTGTTCTTCCAGATACCGCTCGGCCACGACGCGGAAACCGTCCGCATCCCGGTCCTGCACTGGGTAACGTCTGGCGCGCTTTCCTTCGATTGGGCTTTGCGCATCGATACGCTTACCGGCGTCATGCTGGTGGTGGTGAACTCGGTGTCGGCTCTCGTGCATATCTACTCCATCGGTTATATGCACCACGATCCGCATCGTCCGCGCTTCTTCGCCTATCTGTCGCTCTTCACCTTCGCCATGCTCATGCTGGTCACGTCGGACAATCTGGTCCAGATGTTCTTCGGCTGGGAAGGCGTGGGTCTGGCTTCGTACCTCCTGATCGGTTTCTGGTTCCAGAAGCCTTCGGCAAATGCCGCCGCCATGAAGGCCTTTGTCGTCAACCGCGTTGGTGACTTCGGCTTCTTGCTCGGTATCTTCGGCGTGTTCGCGCTGTTCCAGTCGGTCGACTACAACACGATCTTCGCTGCTGCCGCCAATTACCTGCCGGCTGACGGCGCTGCCGATGCCAACCAGGTCGTTTTGAACTTCCTCGGCTACCAGCTCGACAAGCAGGGCGCGATCACCATCACCTGCCTGCTGCTCTTCATGGGTGCGATGGGCAAGTCGGCGCAGTTCCTGCTGCACACCTGGCTTCCGGACGCCATGGAAGGCCCGACGCCAGTTTCGGCGCTCATTCACGCCGCTACCATGGTTACCGCGGGCGTGTTCATGGTCGCCCGCATGTCGCCGATCTTTGAACTGTCGCAGACCGCGCTTCTGGTCGTGACCATCATCGGCGCGACGACCGCCTTCTTCGCGGCAACCGTCGCCCTCGTGCAGAACGACATCAAGCGCGTCATCGCCTATTCGACCTGTTCGCAGCTTGGCTATATGTTCGCGGCGCTTGGCGTCGGCGCTTATGGCGCCGCTGTGTTCCACCTGTTCACGCACGCTTTCTTCAAGGCGCTTCTGTTCCTTTGCGCCGGTTCGGTCATCCATGCCGTTTCGGAAGAGCAGGACATGCGCCGCATGGGCGGCCTGCGCAAGCTGATCCCCATCACCTACTGGATGATGGTCATCGGTACGGTCGCCATTACCGGCCTCGGCATTCCGGGCACGGTTATCGGCACCGCCGGTTTCTTCTCCAAGGATGCGATCATCGAATCCGTCTTCGCTTCGCACAGTGCTGCCAGCGGCTACGCTTCGACGCTTCTCATCATCGCCGCGCTCTTCACGAGCTTCTATTCATGGCGCCTGATTTTCATGACCTTCCACGGCAAGCCGCGCGCTTCGGCGGAAGTCATGCATCACGTCCATGAATCGCCTGCCGTCATGTTCGTTCCGCTGCTAATCCTCGGCGTCGGCGCGCTCTTTGCCGGTGTGGTGTTCAAGGAGCTCTTCTTCGGCCACGAATATGCCGAGTTCTGGAAGGGTGCGCTGTTCACCTCGGCTGCCAACCAGATCCTTGAGGAATATCACCATGTTCCTCTGTGGGTTAAGCTGTCGCCGTTCGTTTCGATGGTTCTCGGCTTCATCGTCGCCTGGATCTTCTACATCCGTTCGCCGGAAACGCCGAAGGCGCTGGCTGCCCGTCATCGTGGCCTCTACCAGTTCCTCCTCAACAAGTGGTACTTCGACGAGCTGTACGATTTCCTCTTCGTGCGTCCGGCTCGCTGGCTTGGCCGCCTGTTCTGGAAGGGTGGCGACGGCTGGCTTATTGACGGCTTCGGCCCGGATGGCGTCTCGGCCCGCGTGCTCGACGTTACCAACCGCGTCGTCAAGATGCAGTCCGGATACCTTTATCACTACGCATTCGCGATGCTGATCGGCGTCGCCGCGCTCGTCACTTGGATGATGCTCGGGAGCTCTTTCTGATGACCGACTGGCCAATTCTCTCAACGGTCACGTTTCTGCCGCTCGTCGGCGCGTTACTGATCCTTCTGATCAAGGACGACAGCGAGGCTTCGCGTCGCAATATCCGCAACGTCGCGCTGCTGACGACGATATTCGTCTTCATCCTGTCGCTCGTCGTCTGGGCCGGTTTCGACAATTCGAACGCCGGCTTCCAGATGGTCGAGCAGGTCGACTGGATGGGCGGCGGCATCAGCTACCACATGGGCGTGGACGGTATTTCCGTCCTGTTCGTGGTGCTTTCCGCTTTCCTCATGCCCTTCTGCATTCTGGCAAGCTGGGTGTCGGTGGAAAAGCGCGTCAAGGAATACATGATCGCGTTTCTCATTCTGGAAACGCTGATGATCGGCGTGTTCTGCGCGCTCGACCTGTTCCTGTTCTATGTCTTCTTCGAAGCAAGCCTTATCCCGATGTTCATCATCATCGGCGTGTGGGGCGGCAAGCGTCGCGTCTATGCAAGCCTGAAGTTCTTCCTCTACACGCTTCTGGGCTCGGTGCTGATGCTCATCGCCATCATGGCCATGTACTGGCAGGCTGGCACGATGAACATCGTCGAGCTTTTGAAGTACGACTTCCCGGCCGGTATGCAGACATGGCTATGGCTTGCCTTCTTCGCGTCCTTCGCGGTGAAGATGCCGATGTGGCCGGTCCACACCTGGTTGCCGGATGCGCACGTTGAAGCACCGACGGCGGGCTCGGTCATTCTGGCCGGTATCCTGCTGAAGCTCGGCGGCTACGGTTTCATCCGCTTTTCGCTGCCGATGTTCCCGCTGGCTTCCGCTGATTTCGCGCCGTTCATCTTCGCGCTGTCGGTCATCGCCATCATCTACACCTCGCTCGTCGCGATGGTGCAGGAAGACATGAAGAAGCTGATCGCCTATTCGTCGGTTGCGCACATGGCCTATGTGACCATGGGTATTTTCGCAGCCAACGAGCAGGGCCTGCAGGGCGCCATCTTCCAGATGCTGTCGCACGGTATCGTGTCGGGTGCGCTCTTTCTCTGCGTCGGCGTGATCTATGACCGCATGCATACCCGTGAAATCGCGGCGTTTGGCGGTCTGGTGAACAACATGCCGAAATATGCGGTGGCCTTCCTCATCTTCACGATGGCGAATGTCGGCCTGCCGGGTACTTCTGGCTTCATCGGCGAGTTCCTGACGCTGTTCGGCGTGTTCCGGGTCAATACCTGGGTGGCGCTGTTCGCAACCACGGGCGTCATCCTCTCGGCGGCCTATGCGCTCTGGCTCTATCGTCAGGTGATCTTCGGCGCGCTGACCAAGGAAAGCCTGAAGGCGCTCCTCGACCTCAGCCCGCGTGAGAAGCTCATTCTCTATCCGCTTGTGGTGCTCACCATCTTCTTCGGCGTCTATCCTACCCCGGTCTTCAATGTGACCGCCGGTGCCGTGAACGCCCTGGTCCAACATTACGACGCAGCACTCGCGGGCTCCGCGAGCGCCGTGCTGGCACAGTAAGAAATAAAGGCGTAGGTCATGCAGACTGATCTGATAGCTCATCTGACCCTTGCAGCACCGGAGGTTCTCCTTGCTGTGGGCGCCTTGGCACTGCTCATGATTGGCGTGTTCTCCGGCGAACGGGCGACCACGCTCGTCAACGGATTATCCGTCGCGGTGCTTATTGCGGCGCTGGCACTGGTCATCCTTTTCCCGGCAAACGGCGCCGCATTCGGCGGAGCCATCGTCAATGACGGTTTCAGCCGCTTCATGAAAGTGCTGACGCTGATCGGCTCCATCGTGACGCTGATCATGTCGGTCGGTTTCGCCAAGGCGGAAAAGTTCGACAAGTTCGAATTCCCGGTCCTGATCGTGATTTCCACGCTCGGCATGCTGCTGATGGTTTCGGCCTCCAACATGCTGTCGCTCTATCTCGGCCTCGAACTGCAATCGCTGGCGCTCTATGTGCTGGCCGCGTTCAACCGCGATAGCGTCCGTTCGACGGAAGCCGGCCTGAAATATTTCGTCCTTGGCTCCCTGTCCTCGGGTATGCTGCTTTACGGCATTTCGCTCGTCTATGGTTACACCGGTCATATCGGCTTTGTCGAAATCGCGCAGGCCGTCTCCGGCGGACAGCGCGAGCTGGGCCTGGTGTTCGGTCTGGTCTTCATTCTGGCCGGTCTGGCATTCAAGATTTCCGCCGTTCCGTTCCACATGTGGACGCCGGATGTCTATGAAGGCGCGCCGACCCCGGTAACGGCATTCTTTGCCGCCGCTCCGAAGATGGCCGCCATGGCGCTCATCATCCGCGTCGTCTCCGAAGCCTTCGCCCCGGTCACCCATGACTGGCAGCAGGTCGTGATCTTCATCGCGCTTGCCTCGATGATCCTCGGTGCCTTTGCCGCCATTGGCCAGCGCAACATCAAGCGCCTGATGGCTTATTCCTCGATCAGCCATATGGGTTATGCGCTCGTTGGTCTGGCCGCCGGAACGGTGATCGGCGTGAAGGGCGTGATGATCTACATGGCGATCTACCTTGCCATGACGCTCGGCATCTTCGCGTTCATCCTCGCAATGCGCACCAAGGACGGCAATGTCGAGAACATCGATGATCTGGCCGGTCTGTCCCGCACCAATCCGGTGCTGGCAACGATCATGACCATCTTCCTGTTCTCGCTCGCTGGCATTCCGCCGCTCGCAGGCTTCTTCGGCAAGTGGTATACCTTCCTTGCCGCTGTGCAGGCCGGTCTCCTGCCGCTCGCCATCATCGGTATCGTGGCTTCGGTCGTGGGCGCGTTCTACTACCTGCGCATGATCAAGATCATGTGGTTCGATGAGCCGACGGGCGGTTTCGTTCCGGTCGCGGGCGAGCTTCGCCTCGTTCTCGGCGTAACGGGTGCCTTCGTGCTCTTCTACGTCTTCATTGCTGGCCCGATCGGTGGCCTTGCCGAAGCCGCAGCCAAGACGTTCTTCTGATTAATGCATGAGGCGGAAGCATAGATGAGTTTTGCGCTTTCGCCTGTTGCGGCAAATGAGGGCTACCGTCTCGAAAGCTTCGAGACGGTAGGTTCCACCAACGCTGTTGCCCTTGAACGGGCAGCCGCCGGTGATCCGGGCAGGCTCTGGCTTGTCACGAAGAAGCAGGAAAGCGGCCGCGGGAGAAGGGGCCGTGCCTGGTCCACGCCGGAAGGCAATCTTGCCTCCACGCTTCTCCTCGTCGAATCCTATGAAATGAAGACGGCGGCGACGCTTGGTTTCGTCGCCGGGCTGTCGCTTGCCGATGCGCTTGACGCGGTATTCGCCGCAACCGGGCCTGCCGTGCCGCCGACGATCGGCCTCAAATGGCCAAACGATGTGCTGCTGAATGGCGCCAAACTGTCTGGCATCCTGCTCGAATCCTCTATTCTGGCGACAAACCTGTTCGCCGTTGCCATCGGCATCGGAACGAATGTAGTCGCCTTTCCCGACGATTTGCCCTACGCGGCCACGTCCCTGCGTGCGCTCGGCAGCAAATGCGATGCGGAAACCTTGTTCGCGGCCCTGTCGGATGCATGGTCTGTCAATTATCGCGTCTGGAACGAGGGGCGCGGCCTTGATGACATTCGCAAGCGCTGGCTGCAGCGCGCCCATGGTCTTGGCCAGCGTGTGACGATGCAGGTTGAAGGCCGTATCGTCGAAGGCCATTTTGATACGATTGACGAGTCATGCCGTTTTGTTATTCGCGAAGATGACGGCTCGCGGGTTGCGGTAACGGCTGGCGATGTCTATTTCGGAACTGCTGCTACAATACGCAAATAATTTGCTTTGTTTTGTCTTGCCAGGGTTGCAACAGGACAACTTTAGGTCCAGTTGATGCGGCAAGACCGCTCGATAGTCATAGAGGAAATTTCATGGCCCGATCCAATACTACGGAACTCGTCTTTCTGCCGCTTGGCGGCGTGGGCGAAATCGGCATGAATTTGGCCATGTACGGTTACGGTCCCGCGGATAATCGCGAGTGGCTGGTGGTGGATATGGGCGTGAGCTTTGCGGGGCCGGAACAGCCCGGCGCCGATCTCATCCTGCCGGATATCCGCTATCTTGAGGCTGAAAAGCACAATCTGCGCGGCATCGTCATCACCCATGCGCATGAAGACCATTTTGGCGCGCTGCTCGATCTGTGGCCGCGCCTGAAAGTGCCTGTCTACGCGACGCCTTTCACCGCCGGTCTGCTTGAAGCCAAGCGGCAGTCGGAAGACGGCGCGCCCGAAATCCCGATTACCGTTTACAACGCGGGCGGGAAGTTCGAGGTCGGGCCTTTCAAGGTCGAAGCGGTGGCCGTTACCCACTCGATTCCCGAGCCGGTTTCGCTGGCCATTACCACGCCGCTCGGTACGGTCGTGCACACGGGCGACTGGAAGATGGACCCGGAGCCGTCGCTGGGGCCGGTTATCGACGAGGCGCGTTTCCGCGCTATCGGCGATGCGGGCGTGCTGGCGCTGATCTGCGATTCCACCAATGCGCTGCGCGAAGGTGAATCCCCTTCGGAGCGGCAGGTCGGCGAGAGCCTGCGTGAGTTGATTGAAAATGCGCGTGGCCGCGTTGCGATTACGACCTTCTCCTCGAATGTCGGGCGCATCCGCTCCATCACGGAAGCCGCGCGTGACGCGGGCCGTCAGGTGCTGGTGGTTGGGCGTTCGATGAAGCGCGCAATCTCCGTTGCGACCGAGCTTGGCTATATGGAAGGCCTGCCGGAATATCTCAGCGAAGAGGATTACGGCTATATTCCACGCGAGAATGTGGTGATGATCCTGACCGGCAGTCAGGGTGAACCGCGTGCCGCGCTCGCCAAGCTGGCGCGTGACGAAATGCGCAGCCTTGCCTTGTCGGCGGGCGACACGGTCATCTATTCATCCCGCGCCATTCCGGGCAACGAAAAGGCCATTCTCGACATCAAGAACCGCCTGATCGATCGCGGCATCAAGATCATCGGCGATGAGGATGCACTGGTCCATGTGTCCGGCCATCCGCGCCGCAACGAATTGCGCCGGATGTATTCCTGGGTTCGCCCGCAAATTCTGGTGCCGGTGCACGGCGAGGCCGCTCATCTGGTCGCGCAAGGATCGCTCGGCGCGATGGAAGGCATCGAGCAGGTCGCGCAGGTGCGTGACGGCGACATGCTGCGTCTTGCCCCCGGCAAGGCCGAAATCATCGATGAAGCGCCGGTAGGCCGCATCTACAAGGACGGCAAGCTGATCGGCGACGAGGAAGAAATCGGCATGGTCGAGCGCCGCAAGCTCGCCTATGTCGGCCATGTGGCCGTCTCTGTTCTGCTGGATCGTGACCACAAGATCGTCGATGAGCCTGACCTTGTGACGTTCGGCGTGCCGGAAGAAAACGCCGTCGGCGACCTGATGGAAGACATTCTTCTGGACGCCGCAATCGAGGCCATCGACAGCATTCCGCGCGTGCGCCGCAAGGACCTCGAGCTGGTGCGCGAATCCGTGCGCCGTGCCGTTCGTGCTGCGGCAAATGAGGCATGGGGCAAAAAGCCGGTGGTGACCGTATTCGTGAATAGGATACGCTGAACCATAGCTGATAACAGCAAGGGAGGTGCTGATGCTCGAACGCTTGAACCACGTGGCGATTGCCGTTCCGGATATTGAGGCCGCCGCAGCGCTTTATCGCGGCAAGCTCGGTGCCAAGGTCACCGAGCCACAGGCGCTGCCCGAACATGGCGTGACCGTGGTTTTCATCGACGTCGGCAATACCAAGATCGAATTGCTGGAGCCGTTGGGCGAGGGGTCGCCCATCGCGGCATTTCTGGAAAAGAACCCGTCGGGCGGGATGCATCATCTGTGCTACGAGGTCACAGACATCGTTGCCGCGCGCGACCGTCTGAAGGCGGAGGGCGCGCGCATCCTCGGTGACGGAGAGCCGAAGACCGGCGCGCATGGCAAGCCGGTCCTGTTTCTCCATCCCAAGGATTTCAATGGCACGCTGATCGAGCTTGAAGAGGTGTAATCATGTCTCTGGTTTCGGGAATAGCCATCTATTTCATCATCTGGTGGACCACGCTTTTCGCGCTCCTGCCGGTGGGCCTGCGCACGCAGGCCGAAGAAAATGAAGTGACTTTGGGCACGGTCGCCAGTGCTCCCGCCAAGCCGCGCATCGGACGCGCCTTCCTGCGCACCACGGCCGTCGCAACGCTCATTTTCCTGCTCTATTATTACCTCACCCAGGTCAGCGGTTTCGGCCTTGACGACATTCCGCATTTCTTCCCGGACCTGACGTGATCTGACCCGTTCTCGCGATACGGATTTGGAGGCTGCTTAAAAATTAGGCAGCCTCTTTTTTGTATAAAGAAAAGTGGACTGATCCACCAAAAGTTGTAGTCGACAACAGCGGCCAAGCGTAACCCGTTGAATTTGCGGCGGGCTGCAACCTGCCGTCATTTGCGGGGCCGATGCAATTTCCCGGGCAATTTTGCATGCATAAATCGTTTTATACTTAAGTGAAATTTAATACTTGCAGGTGCGAAAGGCACCGTGATAAATCCCACAAAATCAATGTGTTATTCGCACATAAAAAACAGCGAAATTGCGGAGAAGGCGGCCATTCTGCAAGTGCAAAAAAAAAGCAAGGCTTTCGCCTTGCTAATCAAATACGCGTTCGATCCGTTTCCATTTGACTGGCGGCTGCGAAAGTCGCGCCTGGATCCATCCTCCCAAGACTTTGACCGCGTGAAACCAACGGTTTTATTCCGTTGTTGCTCTTATGCTGAAAAAAATAGCGAACTGCACAGCTTTTGTCACGAAAAATCTTCTTTGGCGTCATATTTCTTTCGCAAATTTTCGCGAGCGACGGTGATATATCTGTAATATATTGAATTTGAATGTGAATCTGGAAGCCCAATTTTGCGTGGCCAGTTCTTTCGGCAGGCTATCATGGCTGTGGATGGGGAAATCCGCTGCCCCGAAAGCTTTTCCAGGCGGGTTTCCAACCGGTCTATAACCCGGTAAGAAACCGACGAATATGCTTAATTTTTGCCTGATTCTTGAAGCACTCAGGCAGTCCCTCTTGATTGGTGGTTACAATGCGTCTGTCGCGGTATTTTTTGCCTATTCTGAAGGAAAACCCCAAGGAGGCGGAAATCGTCTCCCACAGGCTGATGCTGCGCTCGGGCATGATCCGTCAACAGTCGGCCGGCATTTATGCCTGGCTGCCGATCGGCCTGAAGGTGCTGAACAAGGTCTGCGACATCATTCGCGAAGAGCAGAACCGCGCCGGCGCCAATGAAATCCTGATGCCGACCATCCAGTCCGCCGAGCTGTGGCGCGAAAGCGGCCGCTATGACGCCTACGGCAAGGAAATGCTGCGCATTCAGGACCGGCAGGAGCGCGAAATGCTCTTCGGCCCGACCAATGAGGAAATGGTCACGGATATTTTCCGGTCCTATGTGCGCTCCTACAAGGATCTGCCGCTCAATCTCTACCACATCCAGTGGAAGTTCCGCGATGAAGTGCGCCCGCGTTTCGGTGTCATGCGCTCACGCGAATTCCTGATGAAGGACGCCTATTCGTTCGACCTCGACTATGAGGGCGCGAAAATGGCTTACTACCGCATGTTCGTGTCTTATCTGCGCACCTTCGCCCGCGTCGGCTTGCAGGCGATCCCGATGCGCGCCGATACCGGCCCGATTGGCGGCGACCTTTCCCACGAATTCATCATTCTGGCGGAAACCGGCGAAAGCCAGGTTTTCTGCGACAAGGCCTATCTCGATCTGGCCGTGCCGGGCGCGGACACCGATTTCCGCAACGATGCGCAACTCACCGACATCGTTCAGCGCTGGACGACGCCTTATGCGGCGACCGACGAAATGCATGACGAGGCCGACTGGGCCAAGGTGAAGCCTGAAAATCAGGTTTCCGCGCGCGGCATCGAAGTCGGCCACATCTTCCATTTCGGCACCAAATATTCCGAACCGATGGGCGCGAAAGTGCAGGGCCCGGATGGTAAGGAACATCTGGTTTCCATGGGTTCCTACGGCATCGGCCCGTCGCGCCTTGTCGCGGCCGCCATCGAAGCCTTCCACGACGATGCAGGCATTATCTGGCCGAAGGCCATCGCGCCGTTCGGTGCCGGCATCGTCAACATGAAGCCGGGCGACGAAGGCTGCGACGCCGTGAGCGAAAAGCTCTACGAGGCGCTGACCAATGCAGGCGTCGATCCGCTGCTCGACGACACGGACGACCGTCCGGGCGCGAAATTCGCCACGATGGACCTGATCGGCCTGCCGACGCAGGTGATCGTCGGACCGCGCGGCGTCGCCGCCGGTGAAGTCGAAATCAAGGATCGCAAGACCGGCGAACGCCAGAACCTGAGCGTCGAAGCCGCGATCAATCTCTTGACGGCAGAAGCATGAGCAACGCGGCGGCAGCAAAATCCGGGGACAAGGCAAAGGTGGCCCAAAAGGCTCCCAAGTCCGGTCCATTCTCGGCCTATGAGCGGATGATCGCCTGGCGATATCTGCGCGCGCGCCGCCGCGAGACTTTCATCTCGGTCATTGCCGGGTTTTCCTTCACTGGCATCATGCTGGGCGTGGCGACCCTCATCATCGTCATGGCGGTGATGAACGGCTTCCGCGCCGAGCTGCTAACCCGCATTCTCGGCATCAACGGCCATCTCATCATGCAGCCGATTGACCGTCCGCTGGACGATTATGCCGATCTCATCAAGCGGATCGACGCTATTCCCGGCATCAAGTTCGCCATTCCCGTCGTGGAAGGGCAGGCGCTTGTGCAGGGCAATATCGGCGCTGGCAATGGCGCGCTGATCCGTGGCTTGCGTGAGGAAGATCTGGACAAGCTCAAGCTCGTTTCCGGCAATATTCGCCAGGGTACGCTCCAGGGCTTCGATCAGGCCGGCGGCGTCGCCATCGGCACCCGCATGGCGGAAAATCTCGGCCTTTCCATCGGCGATACGCTGCGCGTGATCTCGCCGGACGGCGATGTCACCCCCTTCGGCGTCAATCCGCGCGTGAAGGCCTATCCGATTGTCGCCATCTTCGAGATTGGCATGTCGGAATATGACGCCTCCATTGTCATGATGCCGCTTTCCGAGGCGCAGCTTTTCTTCAATCAGGAAGGCAAGGTGCAATCGCTTGAAATCTTTGTCGATAATCCCGACAAGGTGGATGCGATGCGCGCGCCTGTGGAAGAGGCGGCGGGACGCCAGCTTTCGCTTGTCGACTGGCGCCAGCGCAACCAGACTTTCTTCTCGGCGCTGGAAGTCGAGCGCAACGTCATGTTCATGATCCTGACGCTGATCGTGCTCGTGGCGGCGCTCAACATCATTTCCGGCCTCATCATGCTGGTGAAGGACAAGGGGCATGATATTGCGATCCTGCGCACCATGGGGGCAACTCGTGGCGCGGTGATGCGCATATTCCTGATGACGGGCGCTGCCATCGGCGTCACCGGCACGGTGGCCGGTGTGGTTCTGGGCGTCGTCGTGTGCCTCAATGTCGAGCGAATCCGCGAGTTTTTCTCGTGGCTCTCCGGCACCACGCTTTTCAATCCGGAACTTTATTTCCTGAGCCAACTGCCTGCAAAAATGGACCCCGGCGAAACGATTTCCGTCATCGTCATGGCTCTGGTGCTTTCGTTCATCGCCACCATTTTCCCGGCCTGGCGCGCTGCCAAGCTCGATCCGGTCGAAGCATTGAGGTATGAATAATGGCGGCTGAAATCATCATGCGGCTGCAACGCGTCGGCCGCGCCTATAAGGAAGCCGACCGTGAACTGGTGATCCTCAAGGATGCCGATTTCACGCTGCGTCGCGGCGAGATGGTTGCGCTTGTCGCGCCATCGGGCGCGGGCAAGTCTACCTTGCTGCACACCGCAGGCCTTCTGGAACGTCCCGATGAGGGAGAGGTTTTCCTTGACGGGCGCTCCTGCAGCAAGCTTTCCGATGATGAGCGGACGGCGGTGCGCCGCAACGACATCGGCTTCGTCTATCAGTTCCATCACCTGCTCCCGGAATTTTCCGCGCTGGAAAATGTGATGATGCCGCAGATGATCCGCGGACTGTCGAAGAAGCAGGCAGCAGAGCGCGCGCAGCAGCTTCTTGAATATATGAAGATCGGCAAGCGTGCCTCGCATCGCCCGTCGGAACTTTCCGGCGGCGAGCAGCAGCGTGTCGCCATTGCCCGCGCCGTCGCCAATGCGCCGCTTGTTCTTCTGGCGGACGAGCCGACCGGCAACCTCGACCCGACGACTTCGTCTTATGTCTTCGGTGCTCTGGAAGCGCTCGTGCGCCAGTCCGGGCTTGCTGCCCTGATCGCCACTCACAATCACGAACTGGCTGGCCGCATGGACCGGCGCGTGACGCTCAAGGACGGTAAGGTCGTCGACCTTTAAAACTTCCACATTACAGTAGCACCTCATCCTGAGGAGCCGCCTCAGGCGGCGTCTCGAAGGGCGAGGTGCGGCTCCGCTATCAGCGCGTTCGTGTTTGGTCGAACAGGCCAGCGTTCCCATCTATTCTACTGTGCGTTTGATCGGGCAGGACCTTTGGGCCTTCCTATATATTCCCGTGCCCCTTGTCTTGGCGTTCAGGACGTCATGCAACCGCCCCGCCAGCACCTCATCCTGAGGAGCCGTCGTAGGCGGCGTCTCGAAGGGCGAGGTGCGGCTCCGCCTGAACAGGCTCTCGTTCAGCCTCGCAACGTTCCCATCCCACTGTTCTTCCGTAGCCTGTCCTGCGGTTGTGTATTCACTATTCGTAAACCCTAAAATAAATGCCGGTGCAAAACGGGTGTTGACTTGCGAACAAAAATAGAACAAAAAATAAACATACGTGAACACAGAGGAGTTTCTCACATGACCGATCTCGTCCACGACGTTCTGTCTTTCATTTCGGTAAGCCTGTTCATTGCAACCTTCGCCATCTGGGTGAGCGCGATTTGAAGGAAATAGAGCATGTCTTCCAAAAAGCGGGAACCGGTTTTGGGAACAAAGACATGCGTAAAAGATAGGGCATTTCCGGTGATTTCGGAAAACTGGAAATGCTTTGGCGGGTTCCTGTGAACCAGCGCCAGCGCGGCGATAGTCTTACTGGACATAGCCGCATCATTCCCCGAAACTGATGCTTTCAGGCGACAGAGTCGCCAGCCGCGATGAATCACGAATGTGGTTCATGCTTGAAGCAATGTGCTATCAGGCGGCTACTGTATCGGCTCGAAGATCGAAATCGATTTTCGGATAGTCCGATGCATGGATTTGGAGCGTCGGATGTATGTCCATCCGGGCGGCTCGGCAGATGATCGGGGTCGATGGAATGAGTGATGCAGCAGCAGCCAGTGCAGCAAATGACGGTGCTTTGACGCCACGTTTCGTGCATCTGCGCGTACACTCGGCCTATTCCTTGCTGGAGGGCGCGTTGCCGCTCGGCAAGATCATCAAACAGGCGATTGCCGATGAGGCCCCGGCTATCGCAGTCACCGACACCAACAATCTGTTCGGTGCGCTTGAATTTGCGCAGAAGGCATCGAAGGACGGGCTGCAGCCGATTATCGGTTGCCAGATCGATGTTGCCTTCGGCGATCATGCCGACAATGGACGCAGCGCCAATCGCCGCGTCGCGCTGGACCTTGCCCCCATCGTGCTGCTCGCGGCGACGGAGGAGGGCTATGCGAATATCGTGCGGCTCGTCAGCCGCGCCTTTCTGGACACCCCGGCGGGTGATCCGGTGCATGTCGAGGCGGGCTGGCTGCCGCCATTGGCGAAAGATGTCATCGTGCTTTCCGGCGGCGCATTGGGGCCGATCGGTCGCGCTTTTGCCGCCGACCGCCCCGACAGGGCCGAGGCGCGGCTTGCCTTTCTGCGGGAAGCCTTCGGCGACAGGCTTTATGTCGAGTTGCAGCGTCAGGCAGGCTATGACCGTGCGCTGGAAGCAAAGACCGTGGCGCTTGCCTATGAGATGGACCTGCCTCTGGTGGCCACCAATGAGGCTTTCTTTCTCAAGGCGGAAGATTTCGAGGCTCATGATGCGCTTCTCGCCATCGCGGAAGGGCAGATTCTCTCAAACGATGATCGCCGCCGCCTGACGCCGGATCATCATCTGAAAAGCCGTGCGGAAATGGCGGCGCTCTTTGCCGATCTGCCGGAAGCGCTTGAAAACACGGTGGAGATTGCCCAGCGCTGCAGCTGGTACACGCAGACGCGCAAGCCGATCCTGCCGCGCTTCACGGGCGAATCGGACGATCCGGAAGCGGCGCTTCAGGCCGAGGCTGACGAACTGGCGCGGCAGGCGCGTGAGGGCCTGAAAATGCGGCTTGAAACGGCGGGCCTCGCGGAAGGCTATACGGCGGAACAATATGCCGAGCGTCTCGAGTACGAGATCGGCATCATCACCCGCATGAAGTTTCCCGGCTACTTCCTGATCGTTGCCGACTTCATCAAATGGGCCAAGGCCCATGGTATTCCGGTCGGGCCGGGCCGTGGTTCGGGTGCCGGTTCGCTCGTCGCCTATGCGCTGACGATTACCGACGTCGATCCGCTGCGTTTCTCCCTGCTTTTCGAACGCTTCCTCAACCCGGACCGCGTTTCGATGCCCGACTTCGATATCGATTTCTGTCAGGATCGCCGCGAAGAGGTGATCCGCTATGTGCAGGAAAAATACGGGCGCGATCAGGTTGCGCAGATCATCACTTTCGGAACCTTGCAGGCCCGCGCTGTGCTGCGCGATGTGGGGCGCGTTCTGGAAATGCCTTATGGTCAGGTCGACCGCCTGTGCAAGCTGGTGCCGCAGAACCCGGCCAATCCGGTGTCGCTGGCGCAGGCCATCGAGACCGAACCGAAGATCAACGAAGAGCGCGAGAAGGAGCCGGTCGTCGGGCGGCTTCTCGATATGGCGCTCAAGCTTGAGGGGCTTTACCGCCACGCCTCGACCCACGCTGCCGGTATCGTGATCGGTGACCGTCCGCTGTCCGAACTGGTGCCCATGTATCGCGATCCGCGTTCCGACATGCCGGTCACCCAGTTCAACATGAAATGGGTCGAGCAGGCGGGACTGGTCAAGTTCGACTTTCTCGGCCTCAAGACGCTGACCGTTCTGGAAACGGCGGTCAAGCTGGTGGCGCGCAAGGGCATTGAGATCGACCTGTCCCATGTGCCGCTCGATGATCCGCTCACTTATGAAATGCTGTCGCGCGGCGAAACGGTCGGCGTGTTCCAGGTTGAAAGTGCGGGTATGCGCAAGGCGCTGCTCGGCATGCGCCCGGACCGGATCGAGGACATTATTGCGCTTGTGGCGCTTTATCGTCCCGGCCCGATGGAGAACATCCCGACCTATAATGCGCGCAAGAACGGCGAGGAGGAGATTGCCTCCATTCACCCGAAGATCGACCACCTGATCAAGGAAACGCAGGGCGTTATCGTCTATCAGGAACAGGTGATGCAGATCGCGCAGGTGCTTTCGGGCTATTCGCTCGGTGAAGCCGACCTTCTGCGCCGCGCCATGGGCAAGAAGATCCGCGAGGAGATGGACAAGCAGCGCGTCCGTTTTGTGGACGGCGCGATTGAGGGCGGCGTCGACAAGGCGCAGGCCAACATGATCTTCGACCTCTTGGCCAAGTTCGCCGACTATGGCTTCAACAAGTCGCACGCCGCCGCTTATGCCATCGTCTCCTACCAGACGGCCTATATGAAGGCGCATTATCCGGTCGAGTTCCTCGCCGCGTCGATGACCTACGATATGTCGAACACCGACAAGCTCAACGATTTCCGCCGCGAGGCGAACCGTCTGGGCATTGAGGTCGTGCCGCCGTCGGTGATGACTTCTTTCCGTCCGTTTGAGGTTGGCGAGAAAAAGATTTTCTACTCGCTTGCCGCCATCAAGGGCGTCGGCGAGGCGGCCGTCGATCATATTGTCGCGGTGCGGGCCGAAAAGCCCTTTGAAAGCCTTGAGGATTTCTGCGAGCGGGTCGATCCGCGCATCGTCAATCGTCGGGTGCTGGAAAGCCTCATCAATGCCGGCGCGATGGATTGCTTCGGTCGCGAGCGCCCGGCCATGAGTGCTGGCATGGACCGCATCATGGGCTTTGCCCAGCGCACGCAGGAAAATGCCGCAAGCGGCCAGTCCGATATTTTCGGCCTGTCCGGCGCGCCCAAGGAAAAGCTTATCCTGCCGCAGGCAGCACCTTGGCTGCCTTCGGAAATGCTGCATCGCGAGTTTCAGGCGGTCGGCTTCTATCTGTCGGCGCATCCGCTCGATGAATATCGCGACGTGCTGAACCGGATGCGCGTTCAAAGCTGGGCGGATTTCTCCGCCGCCGTCAAGCGCGGCGCCAATGCCGGGCGTCTGGCGGGCACCGTGACCGCCCGTCAGGAGCGCAAGACCCGCACCGGCAACAAGATGGGCATTGTGTCATTGTCGGACGCCAGCGGCCAGTTCGAGGCGGTGCTGTTTTCGGAAGGGCTCGCGCAATATCGCGATCTGCTGGAAAGCGGCAAGTCGGTGGTGATCACGGTTCAGGCGGAAAACCGACCCGAAGGCATTGGCTTGCGCATACAGACGGTGCAGTCGCTCGAAGATGAGGCCTGCCGGATGCAAAAGGCGATGCGGCTTTATCTGCGCTCGGCCGATGCGGTCCGTCATATCGCGCCGCATTTCAACACGCGCGGTGACGGTCAGGTGAGCCTCATCGTCATCAAGGATAACGGCCAGCGCGAAGTCGAAATCGAATTGCCGCACCGTTATCGCGTCAGCCCGCAGATCGCCAGCGCCATGAAATCCATTCAGGGCGTCGTGGACGTGGAGCTGGTCTGAGATAATTAAGGCAAAACGGGAACGTGCCCGTTTTGCAGTCTTCTTGCACGTAAAACCGGCGGTAATGTCGGTATTTCACCACGGATTTTGTGGCGAACGCCCGTCAAAAATGTGGCATTTTTGTGATTTCGCTCAATAGGCGGCGGTGAAACGCTTGCGGATATGCTGGCCTTTTTCAGCCTCGTCCAGAATGGCGACGGCCAGATCAGCGACCGAAATCTTGCTTTCACCCTTGTCGTCGAACACGGGTTCGTCTCCGCCGAGACGATATTTTCCGGTGCGTTCCCTCGGCTGGAGAATGATTGCGGGCGACACGAATGTCCATTCCAATCCATCCTCGCCGCGCAGGTCTTCCAGTGCCTGACGCGCCCCGAGTGCGCCTTCCTTCCATTCGGCGGGGAATTCGGGCGAGTCGACCAATTGCTTGCCGTTGATCGAAAGGCTGCCAGCGCCGCCAACAGCTATAAGGCGCTTGACGCCCGCCTTTTTGGTGGCTTCCGTGATGGAGCGGCTGCCATTGATGTGGTTTTCGCGGATATTCTCGTCGTTCCAGCCCGGATTGTAGGCCGAAATCACGATGTCGTGGCCTGCAAGCTGGCCCGCAAGCGCATCGGTGTCGAACACGTCGGCCTTCACCGCTGTTACATTGGCAAGCTTTTCCACTTTCTCGGGATGGCGAACCAGCGCGGTCACCTGATTGCCGCGTGCGGCTGCTTCCTTCAAAATTGCGGCGCCTACAAATCCCGTTGCGCCGATCAGTGCGATCCTGGTCATGGCATTTTCCTTTCCGATCTTCTCGTATCGAACGAATTGAGGTATGTTTCGTAATCAGGTTATTTCTGATAACCAGATAAGCGATGCTGCCATGCGTGTGAAGAACGCACTTTTACATGTTCAAGGTACATGGAAGTAACTGCGTCGAAGGCAAGTATTGGGAACAGGGCGATGAAGCCGAAAGGTAAATTCGATCTATCCGCTTGTTTTCATATAGTTTTGTCGGCGACGATACCCGGAATGGTGCGAAATTGGCGCGGCTCGGACGATGAAGCGCACGTCAGCGGGCAGGCGGCCTGCGCCAGGAGAAACAGATGACGATATCGACACGACCGGATGGCAAAACGCCCTTGCTCTCGTCGACCCCGGCGTTCAAAACCGACGGCGATGGCGCGTGTCCGATCCGCGAGGTGCTGGACCGGGTGGGTGACACGTGGAGCATCCTTGTCATTTTCAATCTTCAGGCAGGCTCGATGCGCTTCAATGCATTGCGGCGATCCATTGAAGGCATTTCGCAGCGCATGCTGACGGTCACGCTGCGGTCGCTGGAGCGGGACGGGCTCGTTTCCCGGCATGTTCGCCCGACATCTCCGCCCGAAGTGGAATATGCGCTGACCGGGCTTGGGCATTCCCTGGCCGTGCCGATCGATGTGCTCGGCCAATGGGCGGTGAAAAACCGCGATCTGCTGCGCGATGCACGTTCACGTTTTGATGCAGGCAACGAATAGAAGGAACCGGTCCAAATCCCATCCGTTTGTTCGTCAGACAGGAGGGAAAGCCATGCCCGCAAAATCACAGGCCCAACAGAAAGCAGCCGGCGCGGCCCTTGCCGCCAAGCGCGGTGAAATGAAGAAGAGTGAACTCTTTGGTGCGTCGAAACAAATGTATGAATCGATGACCGAAAAGGAACTGGAAGAATTCGCGGAGACTAGACGCAAGGGCTTGCCGCAGCACAAGGAAACCGAGAAGAAGCATTGAATGGACTGGCGAGCGCCATCTGGCACTCGCCGAATTTTGGAACCTTACTTTCCGGCCTTGGCGGGAGCAAGTTCGATTGCGTTCAGCTTGCCGCCGGAAATGCCGCAACGCAGCGTGATGCTGTCCCACGTCGCGGAAACGCCCTTATTGCGCGCTTCGCCCGGAACTGAAATCACCGCTGACACGTCGCGCGGGTCGCGGGAGCTGAATTTCGATGATTTGTCATCGGTTTTCGCGTTGGACATATCGTCTTTGGTGAAGCCGAGACGGTCATATTTCTTGCTCTTCTTCACATAGTCATAGCTGCTCGCGATGCAGTCCGCGATCTGCGGCGCGACCTGCTGGTCTTTGACGAGCGTCTGGTAATTGGCTGTAAAATCCTTCGATCGCTTGGGAACGGCATCGGCGTGAGCGGCAGCCGAAAAACCAAGTGCGAAAATGACAGAAAGTATGAGATTGGTCGATTTCATGCCGATATCCTTCTGGATGCCCGTCTTCCACTCGCGCTCAGGCGGGACTGAACCGATAATGGAAAGCAGCTTACAGACGCAATTCTGATTTTTTTATGAAATTCCGATGCTTGCGATAGCTCATTGGCAAATGCGTGCAAGACAGGATTTGCCGTGGCATCCCTGATCGAGATGCATGTTGGTGCGATGGGCCGCATCGCCATCCGGGCCGATGACGGTCATGAAAAGCTTGCAGCTTGCACTGTGCACCGCGCGCCAGAAAGCCTTTTCCTTATCGCTGCCATTCCAGCCGCTTTCGAGTTGGGTTTTGCTGCCGTCCGAAAATGTGAACGACATGATGTCCAGTGCATTCCCGAAGGCATGTTCGGAAACCCGCCCCGACGAGGCCCCATTTACCTTCCGGCATTGATAGTCCGAACCGACGCCGATTTCCGTGATTTTTGAACCCGGACCGTAAACATCCTTCGCGGCCTTTGCCACTTCGCTGCTCCACTGCGAAAGCGTAACGGCCATCGCGCAATTGGTGGTCACTGCATTGGCGAATTTCAAAGGCTCTTCCTTGCCGATAGCTGTCAGAGACAAGGGGGAATGAACGCCGCATTGTTCGCCGTCCTTGATGGGCGGCAGGAGCTTGCCCTCAACTTCTCCGGAAATCAGCGCCGGGCAAGCCACCTGGTAAATGCGCCCCTCGCTTTCCGGCTTCGATTCCTGACGCTGTTTGTCCGTCTGCTCCGGATTGTCGGTCGGTTCTGAAGGTTTTGCCGGAAGATTCGCAGGTGGAGGAGGAGCGGTGTGCGGCTGCTCCTGCGGTTCCGTATCCGGCTTTTCCTCGGGAACGGGCGCGGTTTTCGGTTCCGGTTTAATCTTTCCCGGTTCCTCCGGGCGCGAGGCGGGCACGGGGATGGCGATGCCGGGCGCGGGTTTTGCTTCGGCTTTCGGCGCGGGTGCTGCTTGTCTTGCCGCCTGTTTCGGGGCGGATTTCCTTTGTGTGTGTCTCGCTGCCGGGCGCTTGCGATGCTGCTTTGCCTTTTGCGCGTCCTGTTTAAGAATGCGTTCGATGAAGGTCTGCGCTTGCGCCTCGCCGGAAAAAGTGCCGGATAAAGACGATATCGCAACGAGGCCAAGCGCGATCAGAGCGGTAAATGCACCCTTGCAGGACGGACGAAAAGACAAAGCCATCGAAGCCTCATGAATAGCGGTTCCATCAGGACTAATGATGAAAGAAGGAATGGCGTTCCTTCACGCTTGATGGCAGGGCGTAGCAAATGGTAGGAAATGCGCGCCGAACACCGGTTTTTCCGGCTTTTTCGGCGGCGCTGCTTGACAAGATAACAGCTGCATGACTAAAAGCCGCCCATCGCTGGCGCGTATTCGCACCGGCGTTTCATTTGACGTGTCCCGTGGATGAAGATTGCGCTCGCGCGCTTCATCCTGTCAGTTCTCCGAAAGGAGGGCAGAGGAGGGCGCGTTTCCTCCAGCGCCTTCCGGCGCTATAACTCTTTGAAGGAAATGCGATGAGCAAGCGCGAATCCGCTAAGTACAAAATTGATCGCCGTCTTGGCGAAAACATCTGGGGCCGTCCGAAGTCCCCGGTAAACCGTCGTGAATACGGCCCGGGCCAGCACGGCCAGCGCCGCAAGGGCAAGCTGTCGGACTTCGGTGTGCAGCTGCGCGCAAAGCAGAAGCTCAAGGGCTTCTACGGCGACATCTCCGAAAAGCAGTTCCGCAAGACCTATGAAGAAGCCGCTCGCCGCAAGGGCGACACCGGCGAAAACCTGATCGGTCTGCTGGAATCGCGTCTCGACGCAGTCGTATACCGCGCCAAGTTCGTTCCGACGATTTTCGCTGCCCGCCAGTTCATCAACCACGGCCACGTGAATGTGAACGGTCGCCGCGTCAACATCCAGTCCTACCGCCTGAAGGCCGGTGACGTTGTTGAAGTCCGCGAAAAGTCGAAGCAGCTCGTTATCGTTCTCGAAGCTGTTCAGCTCGCAGAACGCGATGTTCCGGACTACATCGAAGTCGACCACAACAAGCTGGTTGCGACCTACTCCCGCGTTCCGACCCTTTCGGATGTGCCTTACGCCGTCCAGATGGAACCGAACCTGGTCGTCGAATTCTATTCGCGTTAATTCCGGGCGCGCTTTGGCGCGCTGGATATATGCCGAGATCGAAAAGCCGCGCTGTCCGTCAGCGCGGCTTTTTCCTTTCCAGCAAAAGTGCGAAGCGGTTTCGCGTCTGGAAATGTGCGGGACGGATCGATTAGGCATTTCAGGGCAAAGAATTGCGGTTTCCCGGTTTTCCCTGCGCCAGCTTTTCGGTATGAAGCCTGCAACATCCTCAATTTTTCGGGAAGCCCGATGAACGCTTTCGATCCTGATATTGCCGAAGACGCCGACGGCAGCGGCTGTCATCCCCTGTTCCGCGATGTGCCGGCCACGGTGGAATTCAACAAGTTGCGCAAGCGCCTCCTGCGTTTGACGCGACAGGCCATCGAGGATTTCTCGATGGTGAAGCCCGGCGAGCGCTGGATGGTCTGCCTTTCAGGCGGCAAGGATTCCTACGGCCTGCTGGCGCTGCTGCTGGATCTCAAATGGCGCGGCCTGCTGCCGGTCGAGCTGCTGGCGGTCAATCTTGATCAGGGCCAGCCGAATTTTCCCAAGCATATTCTGCCGGATTTTCTCAATCGCTACGGGATCGAACACCGGATCGAATATCAGGACACTTATTCCATCGTCACCGACAAGCTGCCGGAAACGAGCACCTATTGCTCGCTCTGCTCGCGCCTGCGTCGCGGCAATCTTTACCGTGTTGCGCGTGAGGAAGGCTGTTCGGCGGTGGTTCTGGGTCATCACCGGGAAGACATTCTCGAAACCTTTTTCATGAACCTGTTCCATGGCGGACGGCTGGCCGCGATGCCGCCGAAGCTTGTTAACGACGAGGGCGACCTGATGGTGTTCCGCCCACTGGCTTACGCGGCGGAAGACGACCTCGAAAAATTTGCGACTGCGATGCAGTTCCCGATCATTCCATGCGATCTGTGCGGCAGCCAGGAAGGGTTGCAGCGCAACGCGATGAAAGCCATGCTGACCGACATCGAAAAGCGCATGCCGGGCCGCAAGGACACGATGATCCGCGCCATGACGAATGTTCGTCCAAGCCATCTGCTGGATCGCAAACTGTTCGATTTCGCAGGATTGGCGCTGAACGATGCAGGAGAGGGCGATCATGCGCTTTGATGAAGGACAGATGGACTGGCTGGCCGATCTGCTGGCCGATGCGGCGCGCGAGGAGATCATGCCGCGATTCCGCAGGCTGGATGCGGGCGATATACGGCAGAAGACGTCAGCCGCCGATCTGGTGACGGAAGCGGATGTGAATGCTGAGCGGTACATCACCGCAAGGCTCAAGGAACGCTTTCCAGATGCCGTGATCGTGGGCGAAGAAGCGTGTTCCGAAAATGAGGCGCTGCTGGACGGGCTGGGCGACGCGGAACTTGCCTTCACGATTGACCCCGTCGACGGCACTTTCAATTTTGCTTCTGGCGTTCCACTTTTTGGCGTGATGCTTGCGGTTGTGTCGAAAGGCGAAACCGTCGCCGGTATCATTCACGATCCCGTCGGCAATGACTGGATCATGGCTTCAAAGGGCGGTGGGAGCTACATTCGCCGCGCCAGTGGCGATGTGGGCCGGGTCAGCGTTGCCGAACCGGCTCCGATCGATCAGATGACCGGCTCGATTTCATGGCAATATACGGCCGAGCCGATGCGGTCGCGGCTGGCGCGCAATCATACGAAATTCCTGTCGCAGATTGGCTATCGCTGCGCGGCGCACGAATATCGGATTATCGCAACAGGCGGCGCGCATTTCGCAGTCTACAACAAGCTGATGCCGTGGGACCATCTTCCCGGAGCGCTGATCCATCAGGAAGCGGGCGGCTATCTGGCGCGCTGGGATGGAAGCGCATATCTGCCGTCCCACACCGGCGGCGGGCTTCTGGTGGCGCCGAGCAAGGAGAGCTGGCAGTCCATTCAAGCCGCGCTTTGGGAAGAATAGCAGGCCATAGCCTACTCCCAACCCGTTTCGCTTCCGTAAAGAATATGACCCGCACGTAGCATTGCCAGCCCGTGCGGGTTTTCTTTATCGTCAGCGTGATCAGATCACGTGTTCTGCGCGCGGGTTCTGCGCCCGGAACAACCGTCCGCGTTCAGCGATCAGAACGCAGCCGAGCGCCACAAATCCGAGCACGCAATAGCCGGTCGCAACGGGCGTCGTGGTGCCGTCGAAAGCCTGACCGATAACCGCGCCGAGCGCCGCGCCGATCACGGTCTGGGCAAAGCCCAGAACAGATGAGGCCGTGCCTGCGACTTCGCCGAGCGGCTCCATCGCCAGCGCGTTGAAATTGGCGGTCACGAGGCTGAACGAGAACATGATGGTCATGTAGATCGCCATCAGCAGCGGGAAGGGTACGGGGCCTTCCAGCGTGACGGACAGGACCATCCACAAGAGGCTGAAACCGGTGAAGACCAGCAGCATTGTCTGCGAAATCCGGCGCATACCGAAACGGCCGACAAGGCGCGAGTTCATGAACGAGGCAAGCGCCAGCGTCATGGCGACCGCAGCGAATGCCAATGGGAACAGGGCGCCGAGCTTGTAAATATCTACAAAGATTTGCTGCGCCGAGTTGATATAGCCGAACAGCGCGCCGAGGATGAACGACGTGCCGAGCATATAGAACAGGGCCACGCGGTTCGACAGGACGATGCCGAAGCCGCCGATCACGCTCTTGACCGTCAGCGGACGCCGATTGGAAGCGGGCAGGGTTTCGGGCAGGCGAAAAAACGCCCACATGCCGACCACAAGCGCCATCAGCGCCATCGACAGGAAGATCAGGTGCCATTCGCCGAACAGCATGATGAGCTGGCCGGTTGCAGGCGCAACGACGGGCAGGATCATGAAAACCATCATGACGAGCGACATGACTTCCGCCATCTGGCGACCGGCGAACTTGTCGCGCACCACGGAAACGGCAATGACGCGCGTTCCGGCGGCACCAAGCCCTTGCAGGACGCGCAGGACGATCAGCGTCGTAAAATCGGTCACGACAGCCGCTCCGAGAGCAGCCGCGATATAGATGGCCAGTCCGCCGAACAGCGGCAGGCGGCGACCGAAGCGGTCGCTCAGCGGTCCGTAGAACAGCTGGGAAACGCCGAAGCCAAGCAGATAGGCGGTGATGACGAACTGGACATGGTTTTCCGACTGCACGCCGAGGCTTGCGCCGATCTGCGGCAGGCCGGGCAGCATGATGTCGACTGCCAGCGCATTGATGGCCATGATGGCGGCAATGAGCGCGATGAACTCCCCGCGTCCGCGCATGGATGTTTTCTGGTCCGGCGAACCGTTCTTGATGTCGAGCGGCATGACTGGCATTCCCTGGCAAGGTGGCGCATCGCGTCGAGGGACACGATACGAAAGACAAAATTTAGAAAGCAGAAGCCGACAGATGGAAATCCGTCGTTGAACATCTAGCAAAACGCAAAAGGCGCCGTGGAACGGCGCCTTGGAAAGGTGAGGCTGAAGCCGTATAACCGGCAATTAATCCTCAAGCTGCCTTGGTGGCAATACCTTTGTCGGTAAAAAGTGCCTGCAATTCGTTCGATTGGAACATTTCGCGCACGATATCGCAGCCGCCGACGAATTCGCCCTTCACATAAAGCTGGGGGATGGTCGGCCAGCTCGAATATTCCTTGATGCCCTGACGCAGTTCGTCGGAGGACAGGACGTTGACGCCCTTATATTCCACGCCGAGATAGTCGAGGATCTGGACGACCTGACCGGAGAAACCGCACTGCGGGAAACCCGGCGTGCCCTTCATGAAAAGCACGACGTCGTTGGTCTTTACTTCGTTGTCGATGAAATCATTGATGCCGGTCATTTGCGGTCCTTTCAAAATGCCGGCCCAAATTCCGGCACAGGATGGGAGGATATCTCCCATATAGTCGCTTTGAATGCTGGTAACCACCCGGATCGGGAGAAAGCAAGTCAAATGCGCGAGAAATTTGCTTTCGCGGGAGCAACATCTTGCCGCAGCCGATGCCCCTCCCGCGAAAGGGATTTGCGTTATTCCGGTACGCTCGTCTGCAAGGCGAGCGCGTGCAGCACGCCGCCCATATTGCCCTTCAACGCATCATAGACCATCTGGTGCTGCTGCACGCGGGACTTGCCGCGGAAACTCTCCGCGACAACCTCGGCGGCATAATGGTCTCCGTCACCGGCAAGGTCGCGGATCGTCACCTTTGCGTCGGGAATCCCCTCGCGTATCAGTTTTTCGATCTCATGTGCGTCCATAGCCATGCAAAATCTCCTGCCGTTTCCGGCCTTTTCTTATCGTTCTGTCGAATCGTAACGCACCATCGTGGAACGTCAACAACCATCTGTCTAACGCTTAAATCAAAGACAAGCAAACCGCCCGGACAGGGTTTCCATCCGGGCGGTAAAAGGTATCAACGATGCGAAGGACGATCAGTTGTCGGTTGCAGGCTCGCCGCTCATGAAGGCCGGGAACCAGCCTTCAAAAGCGTTGGTCAGGTCGGCAACGCTGACATCGACCAGATCGCCAATCTTCAGGCGGTCGCCGCCAACCGTGCCGAGCACGCGGAACGGAACGCCTGCGCCTTCGGCATTCAGCGCAATGAGCTTTGCCATTTCCGCCGTGGCCGCGACGACATAACGCGCCTGATCTTCACCGAAAAGAACGGCATGGGGCAGGCCGTCGCCGGCATCGAGTTCAGCACCCTTGCCGGACTTGATCGCCATTTCGGCGACCGTAATCGCCAGACCGCCATCGGAGAGGTCATGGCAGGCCGTGACCTGACCGTTGCGGATGGCAGAGCGGACAAATTCGCCGTTGCGCTTTTCAAGCGCAAGATCGACCGTTGGGGCAGGGCCATCAGCGCGGTCGAACAGATCACGCAGATAGACCGACTGGCCGAGATGGGTGCCGTCACCGCCAAGCAGAACCAGCGTATCGCCGTCCTGCATGCCGCCGATCTTCGCCATTTGCGACCAATCCGGGATGAGTCCGACGCCGGCAATGGTCGGCGTCGGCAGAATGGCCTGGCCGTTGGTCTCGTTATAAAGCGAGACATTGCCGGACACGATCGGGAAATCCAGCACGCGGCAGGCTTCACCGATGCCTTCGATGGCCTTGACGAGCTGGCCCATGATTTCCGGCTTTTCGGGATTGCCGAAATTCAGATTGTCGGTCGAAGCCAGCGGTTCCGCCCCGGTCGCGGTGATGTTGCGCCAGCATTCGGCAACGGCCTGCTTGCCGCCTTCAAACGGATCGGCTTCGCAATAACGCGGCGTAACATCGGATGAGAAGGCGAGCGCCTTGGTTTCATGGCCTTCCACGCGGATCACGCCCGCATCACCGCCCGGAACCTGCAGCGAGTTGCCCTGAATGAGCGTATCATACTGTTCGTAGACCCAGCGGCGCGACGAAAGATCGGGCGAGCCGATGAGCTTGAGCAGGGCAGCGGAATAGTCTTCCACCTGCGGCACATTGCTGGCAGGAAGCGGGGCGTGCTTGCCGGGCTCCATCCATGGACGGTCATATTCCGGCGCTTCGTCGCCCAGATCCTTGATCGGCAGGTTGGCGACTTCCTCGCCCTGATGAATGACGCGGAAGCGCAGGTCGTCAGTGGTCTTGCCAACGATAGCGAAATCGAGGCCCCATTTGCGGAAAATGGCCTGAGCTTCTGCTTCCTTTTCCGGCTTGAGAACCATGAGCATCCGCTCCTGGCTTTCCGAAAGCATCATTTCATAGGCCGTCATGTTCTCTTCGCGGACGGGAACATGGTCGAGGATCAGTTCGATGCCGAGATCGCCCTTGGCGCCCATTTCGACGGCAGAGCAGGTGAGGCCCGCCGCGCCCATGTCCTGAATGGCGATGACCGCGCCGGAAGCCATCAGCTCAAGGCAGGCTTCAAGCAGGCATTTTTCGGTGAAGGGATCGCCCACCTGAACGGTCGGGCGTTTTTCCTCAATCGACTCATCGAATTCAGCCGAAGCCATCGTCGCGCCGCCGACGCCATCGCGGCCTGTCTTCGCGCCGAGATAAACGACCGGCAGGCCGACGCCTTCGGCCTTGGAATAGAAAATACCGTCGGTCTTGGCGAGGCCCGCAGCGAAGGCATTGACGAGGATATTGCCGTTATAGCGCTTGTCGAAATTCACTTCGCCGCCAACGGTCGGCACGCCGAAGGAATTGCCATAGCCGCCGACGCCCGAAACGACGCCCGACACGAGGTGGCGGGTTTTGGGATGGTCCGGTTCGCCGAAGCGCAGCGCATTCATGGCTGCTACAGGGCGCGCGCCCATGGTGAAAACATCGCGCAGGATACCGCCGACTCCGGTCGCCGCACCCTGATAAGGCTCGATATAGGAGGGGTGGTTGTGGCTTTCCATCTTGAACACGATGCAATCGCCATCGCCAATGTCCACGACACCCGCATTCTCGCCGGGACCCTGGATGACGCGTGGTCCGCTGGTCGGCAGCGTGCGAAGCCATTTCTTGGACGATTTGTAGGAGCAATGCTCGTTCCACATGGCCGAGAAAATCCCGAGCTCTGTGAAAGTGGGCTCGCGTCCGATCAGATCAAGAATGCGCTGATACTCGTCCGGCTTAAGACCATGCGCTTCGATCAATTCCGGCGTGATGTCTCGCGTATTGGAAATAGTCATGGAAATGGGGAACCCCGTCGCAGGCTGCGGCACCCGAAAACCCTCTGCCGAAGGCTGGATACCTAAGGTTTCAAGGCGCCTCTTTAACCTAAGTTTCCATGAAGTGCGACAGGAAAATACCGCTTTCCCGGCCTCAATCATACATCAGTAACGATAAAAAGAGACCCAAACCCTCAGACGCTTCCTTCATATCCCGCCTGTTCGTTTTCGAGCAGGCGGCGGAGCGTCAGAAAACTGTTTTCGACGACACTGCGATCGGAAGGGGAAGAGAAGGCGACGCGCACCCTGTGATAAGTCTGGTCAACGCGCCCGGCCTTGAACTCATCCTCGTCATCGATCAGGATTCCGCTTTCGTAGGCCGCCGCCTTGAAGGTTCCCGAGAGCCACGGCTCGGGCAGCGCCATCCACAGAAACGGAATGGATGGTTTCGATACGAAATCGAACCCGTCGAAGATCCTGCGGGCCATTTCCGCGCGAATGACCGTTTCCTCGCGGCATTTGGCGTGAATGGCGTCCGCTTCGCCGGACAAGACAAGCTGCGCGCCGGTTTCGGCGAGCAGGAAGGCCGCCCCGCCGGTGACCATCTTGTGCGTTACCTTCACCCGCTGGGCGCAATGCGCGGGGCAGGCGACCCAGCCGCTGCGTATGCCTGCCGCAACAGCTTTCGACAGGCCGGAAACGACGAAGGTGCGTTCGGGCGCAAAACTTGCCAAGGGTGGAATTTGGCTGTCGCACATGACGCCATAAATGTCGTCTTCGATGAGCCAGACATTGTGACGCCGCGCTATGTCGGCAATGGCGCGACGCCGTTCTTCCGGCATGACGGACAATGTGGGATTATGCAGCGTTGGCATCAGGAAGGCGAGCGTCGGATGCTGCTGGCGGCAGGCGCGTTCGAACTCTTCCGGAATAAGACCATATTCATCGAGACCCGCCTGAATGGTGCGTCGCCCGAGAAGGCGCACGGAACGGCTGATCTGGGCATAGGTCAAATTTTCGAAAAGAATGCGGTCGCCGGGACTGGTGAAGGCGGTGATAATGGCGATGCTCGCCGCCTGCGCGCCATTGGTGACCACGATACTGTCGAGTTCCGGTCGCCAGTCGGCCCGCGAAAGCCACTTCTGCCCGGCTTCCAGCCAGTGCTGCGGGAAGTAGCGCGAATAGCTCGCAATATCCTGCGGAAAATCGCGATGAATGTCGGCATTTATTCTGGCGAGAATGACATGCTGGCCGACATCCGGCGCGGCCGTCGTGTCGAAACGTATTTTTCCCGTGGGTACGTCGGCGGACTGGGTGCCAGTGATGCCGGAGGCAGACAGCGCGTTGCCTGCCTGTTCCTCGCCCAGCACATAGGTTCCGCGACCAACTTCCCCCGTTACGAGTCCGCGCTCATGGGCGAGGGCATAGGCACGCCCGATTGTGCCGATTGTTACCTTCAGGTCAAAGGCGAGATTGCGTTGCGGCGGAAGCTTGGTGCCCGCAGGCAATCCGCCATTGCCGATGGCTTCTTCGATCGCATCGGCGAGTTGCAGGTAAAACGGGCCGGACTTGCCGGAAAGATCTGGAATCCAATTTGTCATGGTGACAACTTATAAATTGTACCCATTGCCAAGTCAATTATAGAGTCAATTCGTCGCTTTTTAGAGCGCATCCCGAAAAGTGTGAAACGGTTTCAGGCGCAAAAATGCCTGATCATCTGCTTTCCAGCTCCCAACTGGCAAAGAATGGACCGAGACAATATTTTACTTCAGATCGCAGACCGAGACAATAGATACAATTCTTCCTGTGCCCGTGGCTGACAGCGCTGCGGATATGCCGAAAGGATTGCATGCGCATCTGGCAACAGCTTCGCCGTCGCAAGGCGGATATATAAGACGGATATTGGACTGGCTATCCTATCGGATGATGCTGCGGCGCAGCCGCATTGCATTGGGCGAACTGACGGACGAGCAGTTGCGAGACATTGGACTTCAGCGCAGTGAAGCCCAGCGCGAGGCGCGGAAGGTGCGTTTTCACTTTCGTTGAAATCTGTCGCGGAAAGCCGGTTCCGGCATTTCCGCGACAGATCTTGCTCTTACTGGCAGCCGCTCTGGCCCGACGCCCAGCGGTTGACATCGGCGGCGATGCGTCCACCATGGCTTTCTCCCATCATGGGGCCGAAGGTTTCTACGCGAGCCGGATTTCCCTGCGCCTGCACGACAAGCAGCGGACGCGATGCCGGGTTGCGGGCCGGCACGACCAGAATGCGCGGGCGTCCGGTAAAGGAGTTCAGTTCCGGCGCAAGCGAATAACCGCGGAAATCCTTGTCCTTGGATTTGAACCAGCAGCTATTGGCTGCCAGCGCGATGCGCTCCATGGTCGGCAGCGCCGCCTTGCTGGCGTCGACGGCGACAGGCCCCGTGGGCTTGCTGGAGGTGCAGGCTGCAAGCAATGCAATGGCCGGAAGGGCCAGAAGAGCGAAAGTCTTGGTCTTCAAGGAGGGGCTCCGATAGTGCGTGCCTTCAAAAAGGCACGCATGAGATGTGGGCGTGGGATAAATAAAGTCAGGCGAGTTGCGGCATGAAAGCTTTCAGTCCGTCGCTCATCTCGTTCCAGATGCGCTCAAAGACCGGATGCTGTTTTGCCTTGGCTGCATATGCATCCAATTTCGGGAATTCGTCCAGCAAATCCGCTTTGCCGGAAAGCTTCTTCAACGGTTCCATGAGGAAGCGCACCGGCAACAGCCAGCAGTCGGCAAGGGTCGGCTCGCCTCCGGCGGCGAAAGCCTTGTCCGAAAGGCGGCTTTCGACCACTTTCAGGCCGGTATGCATCTTGTCGAACAGGCGCTCGATGCTTGCATCGTCGCGTTCCGGTTTGCTTAGCAGGATGAAGAGCTTCATCGCTGGTCCAAGCACTTCGAGTTCCGTCACGCGTGCCAGTAGCCGGATGAGGGCGCGTTCGCGCGGGGTGCCGGGCAGCACGGATGTCTCGGGAAAATGGTCTTCCAGATACTCCGCGATGACCGCGGCTTCAAACAGCGTTTCCCCCGAACTGGTAATCAGCACCGGAATGCGGCGAAGCGGCGTTACATTGCCGAAATCGGCCGGAAATGGATAAGGCAGGTTCATTGGCTTGAAGGGCAGATCCTTCAGATAAAGCACGCCGCGCACGAAAGATGAGTAGGGGGAGAGAGGCCTGGAATAGAGCTGCATGAGTGAATTCCCCTGATTCTTATCGCTAAAATCTGTGAGGCATTTCCAGCAAAAATGTGGACGTTTTGTGCCGGGAAAAATGCTTGAAACAAATATGGTCGCTCCCGACGCTTGCATTCCTCCCGCAGCCAAGCTGCCACGAAAACAGATGCTTTGCCAGTGCAGTTTTGAGGCGCGGCAGACGCAATAAAAAAGGCGGCCCGATGGGAGCCGCCTTTTCCGTTCATATGTCTGCGAGCTTACGCCGCGACGCCGAGTGCGCCGGCAAAAAGCGCCCGGCCATCATCGCCGCCATGGGCCGCTTCGATCAGGTTTTCCGGGTGCGGCATCATGCCGAGCACATTGCCGCGCGCATTGACGATGCCCGCAATATCGTTGACCGATCCGTTCGGGTTAGTGCCTTCGGCATAGCGGAACACGACCTGGCCTTCGCCTTCGATGCGCTTCAGCGTTTCGGCATCGGCGAAATAATTGCCGTCATGATGCGCGACCGGGCAGCGGATGATCTGGCCCGGCTGGTAGCCGCGCGTGAACGACGTGTTGGCGTTGGTCACTTCGAGCTTCACTTCGCGACAGACGAATTTCAGCGAGGCGTTGCGCATCAGCGCGCCCGGCAGAAGCCCGGCTTCGACGAGGATCTGGAAGCCGTTGCAGACGCCCATGACCATGACGCCCTTGTTGGCCTTCTCGCGAACGGCCTGCATGACGGGCATCCGGGCTGCGATGGCGCCGCAACGCAGATAGTCGCCATAGGAGAAGCCGCCGGGAATGAGGATCAGGTCCACATCGTCGGGAATGCTGGTGTCAGTCTGCCAGACGGTCACCGGAGCCTGTCCGGTGATCTTGGTCAGCGCCGCGATCATGTCGCGATCGCGATTGAGACCGGGAAGGAGAATGACTGCGGATTTCATGGCGGCTGCTTCCTTGTTGGGCTCAGGCGATGGCGATGGAATAATCTTCAATCACGGTGTTGGCGAGCAGCTTCTCGCACATGGCTTTCAGCTCTGCTTCGGCCTTGGCCTTGTCCGAGCCTTCCAGTTCCAGATCGAACACCTTGCCCTGACGGGCCGAATTGACGCCGTCGAAACCGAGGCTGCCGAGCGCGCCGACGATGGCCTTGCCCTGCGGGTCGAGAACGCCGTTTTTCAGTGTAACGGTGACGCGTGCCTTGATCACTCTCTAGTTCCTGCAATTTTTAAGAACGAATGAAACAGCCCGGAAAACACATTCCCGGGCTGGGCGGATGATTACTTCACTAGCGTCGGGCCGGATGGGCGCGGCGTGTCGTTCTCGTTCATGATGCCGAGACGGCGCGCAACTTCCTGATAGGCCTCGACCAGACCGCCCATATCGCGGCGGAAACGGTCCTTGTCGAGCTTGTCATTGGTGGTGATATCCCAAAGACGAGCTGAATCCGGCGAAATTTCGTCGGCGACGACGATGCGCATCATGTCGCCTTCCCACAGGCGACCGCATTCCATCTTGAAGTCGACGAGCTGGATGCCGATGCCGAGGAAGAGGCCGGTGAGGAAGTCGTTGACGCGAATGGCGAGCGCCATGATGTCGTCGATTTCCTGCGGACTGGCCCAGCCGAAAGCCGTGATATGCTCTTCGGTGACCATCGGGTCGTCGAGCGCATCGGCCTTGTAGTAGAACTCGATGATCGAACGCGGCAGGATGGTGCCTTCTTCGAGGCCAAGGCGCTTGGCAAGCGAACCGGCTGCGACGTTGCGCACCACCACTTCAAGCGGAATGATTTCCACTTCCTTGATCAGCTGCTCACGCATGTTGAGGCGGCGGATGAAGTGCGTCGGAATGCCGATGCGGTTGAGCTGGGTGAAAATATGTTCGGAAATGCGGTTGTTCAGCACGCCTTTCCCGTCGATGACTTCGTGCTTCTTCGCATTGAAGGCAGTTGCGTCATCTTTGAAGAATTGGACTAGCGTACCGGGTTCAGGGCCTTCGTAAAGAATCTTGGCCTTGCCCTCGTAAATACGGCGGCGACGGTTCATGGCTTTTCTCGGATTTCCATATTTATGGTGATCGGCTCTCAGCCGCTATTCTCGCGGGCTACCTATAGCAATTGTGGGCTTTTAACAATCCTGCTTTGTGCCCGTTCCCCCGTTTTCGGCGTTTCTGACGCAAGTTTACGTATGAGTCGCAAGAAATTGGTCTTTAAGCCCTTGTATAATCTTGCGCCCCTTGCCAGCTTTAGGCAAGAGAACGGATGACGATCTCTTCTAACTTGTAAGTCTGGGAGCTTTATGAATGACCACTGGCATGGATGATCGCCGCGACGCTTTTGAAAAGAAATTCGCGCTTGATGCGGAACTGCGCTTCAAGGCGGAGGCACGCCGCAACAAGCTTCTGGGACTCTGGGCCGCAGACCAGCTTGGCAAGAAGGATGCGGAGGCGGAAGCCTATGCCAAGGAAGTCGTGGCCGCCGACTTCGAGGAAGCCGGTGACGAGGACGTTTTCCGCAAGATCCGCGCCGACTTCGACGCTGCCAATGTCAGCGTAGCCGATGAGGCGATCCGCGAGAAGATGTTCGCTTTCCTTGAGGAAGCCATTCGCCAGGTGAAGCAGGATTGATAAATAATTCAGGGCGGATGTGCCGGTGGCATTTCCGCCCTGAGCTCATGAAATGAAGGAAATTAGAATGTCGTTGTCGTCGCGCCTTCGCGCCGGGGAAACGGTGCTTTCCGCATGGTCCTCCCTTCCTGAACCCCTGACGGTCGAAATTCTCGCCCATAGCGCTTTCGACGCCGTAACGCTCGACATGCAGCATGGCGGCCACGACGAGGCGAGCGTGCTTCGCTCGCTGGGCCTTATCCTGAACGCCGGCAAGCCGCCCGTCGTGCGCGTTCCCGTCGGACGTTTCGACATGGCAAGCCGTGCGCTTGATTTCGGCGCGCAGGCGGTCATCGCCCCGATGATCAATTCCGTCGAGGATGCCCGCCGGTTTGCTGCCGCCATGAAATATCCGCCGGTAGGCGAGCGCTCATGGGGCGTATTCCGGGCCAATACGGATTACGGCACGCCGGGTTCCAATGATTATCTGACGACCGCAAATCACGACACACTTGCTTTCGCGATGATCGAAACGCGAGACGCCTATGATGCGCTCGATGCCATCCTCGACGTTCGCGGCATCGACGGCGTTTTCGTGGGACCGGCGGATTTCTCCATCGCCTGGAGCAATGGACGCGAGGCCAACCCGAATTCCGATGCGATCGTGGAGCCGATCGGCAATATTGCGCGCAAGGCAATTGCGGCTGGCAAGATTGCGGGCATCTATTCGCCGACCGCAGAATTTGCGCGCCGCTACATTCCGCTTGGCTTCCGCTTCCTGACGCTCAGCAATGATGGCGGTTATATCCGGCTGGCAGCCGAAACGCTGACGAAAGCGGTTCGCGATTAAACTCGTCGTAATAGACAAGAAAGAAAAGGCGGGCTGCTGACCCGCCTTTTTCATGCAATTTGCATGAATATCAATGATGCTTGGGCGCCTGTAGCTGCGTCATGAACTCGGCAAATACCATCGAGCCTTCCGGCCACGGGCCATGCCCGGATTCCGAATTGATATGCCCGGATTCACCAGCATCGATCAGCATCGCGCCCCAATCCTTCACCACGTCCTCTGCAGCCTCAAAACTGGAGAAAGGATCATTGCGGCTCACGACTGTAATCGTCGGAAATGGCAGGCGTTCACGCGGGTAAGGACCGAACGTCATCAGGTGTTTCGGCCTGATCCTGTCGTTGGCAACATCCGGCGGCGCGACAAAAAACGCGCCCGCCACCTTGTGCTGGATATGCGGCACGGCATGGACGGCGGTTGCAACGCCGAGCGAGTGCGCGACCAGAACGATCGGCTTCGTTGCCGCATTGGCGGCCTTGACGACTTCGCCAATCCAGTCTTCGCGAACGGGCTTGCTCCATTCGGCCTGCTGTACGCGCCGCGCCGTGGAAAGTTTGCTTTCCCAGCGGGTCTGCCAGTGATCGGGACCGGAATTGGTATAGCCGGGGATGATGAGGATATCTGCGTCTTTGACTTTCATGCCTCCCATTTAGAGGGGCTTTGTGGCTTCTTCAAGCGGTGCGTGGTCGCGTGCAATGCATAGAAGGCATGTGAATGATGAACAGCCTGTTCGCTGATCGCGATCTTGTGAAACACGCTCCAAATAGCGATGTTTAGGCAGATTTGAAACGCGACGGAGATAATGGCATGACAATCAGCAGACGTACGATGCTCCGCGCTGCCGGGACTGCTGTCATGGCCAACATTCTTCCTGTTCGTGCAGAAATGCCATCGAAGGAGGGCGACATGACACAGCATTTGAAAGCGGCGACAGCCGAAACCGGGCGTCCGGTCGCTCCGCTTCCTTTCGCAATGACCACGCCGATGCGCGTGGCGCGCGTCGGCCTCAAGGCGCGCGATGCCGAAACGCTGGCTGAATATTATCGCGATGTGGTGGGCTTGCGCGAGATGGCGCGCCGCGGCGCATCGATCGTTCTTGGCGCGGGCGACCGCGAACTGATGGAAATCGAGCAGTTTTCAGCAGCCCGTCCTGACGACCCGCGCAGCGCCGGCCTCTATCACACCGCGTTTTTGCTACCCACGCGAGGAGACCTTGCGCGCTGGTCGCGCCGCGCCATCGATAAGCAACTGCCGGTCAGCGGCGCGTCGGACCACAAGGTGAGCGAAGCCATCTATCTGACCGATCCCGAGGGCAATGGCATCGAAATCTATACCGACCGTCCGCATGACCAATGGCAGTGGAATGGTGATCGCGTGGCCATGAGCACCGATCCGCTTGATGTCGGCAATTTGCTCGATGTCATCAAGCAGGAAGGCGGAGAATGGACTTTTGCCCCGCAGAATACGGTCGTGGGCCATGTGCATCTGCGCGTAGGCAATGCGCAGGAGGCCGAAACCTTCTGGCACAATGAACTCGGCCTCGAAACCGTCCAGACCTACGGAGACCGGGCGGTTTTCATGTCTACCGGACGCTACCACCACCACATCGCGGCCAATGCCTGGCAGAGCGCCGGTGCTGGCAAGCGCGACGAGGATCGCACGGGTCTCGCGTGGGTCGAGCTTGAGGATACGCGCGGCGGCGACAACAGCACTTTTGTCGATCCGTGGGGCAATGTGGTCAACACGATCAAGACCAAGGCGTAGCCAGACGATCTTCAGAATGTAGAAAAGCCCCATGTTTTCATAAACATGGGGCTTTTTCTTGTCTCCGAGCTCCCACCCTCATCCTGAGGTGCGAAGCCAAGCCTCGAAGGACGAGGGCATGCGGAGTGTTTCCCTCAGCCCTTCGAGACGCCGTTTTCAACGGCTCCTCAGGGTGAGGGAGGGGTGGGCAGAGCCACCTCAACCGAAGACGCGCTTGAAAATGGTATCCACATGCTTGGTGTGGTAGCCGAGATCGAATTTTTCGCGGATCTGTTCTTCGGAAAGCGCTGCGCGCACTTCCGTGTCGGCCAGCAGTTCTTCGAGGAAGTCGGCGCCCTGTTCCCAGACCTTCATGGCGTTGCGCTGCACGAGACGATAGGCATCCTCGCGCGATACGCCTGCCTGCGTCAGTGCCAGAAGCACGCGCTGCGAATGCACCAGGCCACGGAACTTGTTCATGTTTTTCAGCATGTTGTCCGGGTAGATAACCAGCTTTTCGATGACGCCGGCCAGACGATTGAGCGCGAAGTCGAGCGTAATGGTGGTGTCCGGGCCAATGGCGCGTTCGACGCTCGAATGGGAGATATCGCGTTCGTGCCAGAGGGCCACGTTTTCCATGGCAGGCGTTACCGACATGCGCACCAGACGGGCAAGGCCGGTCAGGTTTTCGGTCAGCACCGGATTGCGCTTGTGCGGCATGGCCGACGAACCCTTCTGGCCCGGCGAGAAGAATTCTTCCGCTTCCAGAACTTCCGTGCGCTGCATGTGGCGGATTTCGATGGCGATGTTTTCCATCGAGGAGGCGATGACGCCAAGCGTTGCGAAGAACATGGCGTGACGGTCACGTGGGATCACCTGCGTCGAAACCGGCTCTGCCTCAAGGCCGAGCTTGGCGCAGACATATTCTTCCACACGCGGGTCGATATTGGCGAAAGTGCCGACAGCGCCGGAAATGGCGCCCGTTGCGATTTCCGCACGCGCCGCAACGAGGCGGGCGCGGCCACGCGCCATTTCGGCATAAAAACGCGCGAAAGTCAGGCCCATCGTCGTCGGTTCGGCATGGATGCCATGGCTGCGGCCAATGCGTACCGTGTCCTTGTGCTCGAAGGCGCGCTTCTTCAGGGCTTCCAGCACGCGGTCCATGTCGGCGAGCAGCAGGTCGGCAGCGCGCACCAGCTGGACATTGAGCGTGGTGTCGAGCACGTCCGATGAGGTCATGCCCTGATGCACGAAACGGCTATCCGGGCCGATGAATTCGGCCAGATGCGTCAGGAAGGCGATGACGTCATGCTTGGTGACAGCCTCGATCTCATCGATGCGGGCAACGTCGAACTTTGCCACGCTGCCCTTTTCCCAGATGGTCTTTGCCGCGTCCTTTGGAATGACGCCCAGTTGCGCCAGCGCCTCGCAGGCATAGGCTTCGATCTCGAACCAGATGCGAAATTTCGTTTCTGGCGACCAGATGGCGACCATTTCAGGCCGGGAATAGCGCGGGATCATGGGCGTATCCTGTAGACGTGGGAGTTTAACGATTGCGCGCAGCTTCGGCTGCGGCACGAATGGCATCGATATTGGCGCGGTAGCTCTCGACCGAATTGCCCTTGTAGACAGCCGAACCGGCCACAAGAATATTGGCGCCAGCGGCAACAACCGAGCCCGCGGTTTCCGGCGTGATGCCGCCATCGACTTCAATGTCGATAGGGCGATCGCCAACCATTTCGCGGACGCGCTTGATCTTGTCGAGCATCGGGGCGATGAATTTCTGCCCGCCAAAGCCCGGATTGACCGTCATGACGAGGACGAGATCGACATCTTCGATGACGTTGGCCAGTGCTTCGGCAGGCGTTGCGGGGTTCAAAGCCAGACCGGCCTTTTTGCCCAGCGCACGGATCGATTGCAGCGAGCGGTGCGTGTGCGGACCGGCTTCCACATGAATTGTGATGAGATCGCAACCGGCATCGGCAAACGGCGCCAGATAGGGATCGCAAGGCGCAATCATCAGATGCGCATCGAAGAATGCCTTGGTGCGCGGACGGATCGCCTTCACCACTTGCGGGCCGAAAGTGATGTTCGGCACGAAATGCCCGTCCATGACGTCGATATGCACCCAGTCGGCACCGGCTTCCAGCACGGCGTCGACTTCTTCACCCAGGCGGGCGAAATCGGCGGAAAGGATGGACGGGGCGATGGCGATGGGGCGCATATGTGATCTCCGTAACTTTGGCCAGCCCCTAGCACATGAGGGGCAAGAATCCTATCCCCAGCGCTTATGGAACCACATCCACTGGCCGGGATATTCGCGCACCCATGTTTCCACGGTATCGTTCAGAAGCTGCGCGGTTGCAGCGACATCGATCTCGCCCTTGTCATCACGCGGCAATTCCATGCGCTCGTAGAGTTCGAGGCGATAACGCCCGCCGGGAAGGCGGATGCAGCGCGCCGGATAGACGTCGCAATCATATTGCCGCGCAAGCTTGGCCAATAGCGGATTGGTCTTCACCGGACGATTGAAGAAAGTGGAAGGTACGCCGCGACGGAATTTCTGGTCCACCAGCATGCCGACATTGCCGCCTTCATCGAGGATATGCGCAAGCGACCATGCCGCACCGGCTTTCGACGGCACCAGATGGCCCATATTGGTGCGGCGCGCCTTCAGCACCTTGTCGGCGATATAGGGATTGTTCGGCGGACGAAAGAGGGCTGTGACATTGAGGCCAAAGGTGGCGGCACAGATCGGCAGAAGCTCGAAATTGCCGGTATGGGCGGTGAAGAAGATATGCGGCTTCTTCTCGTCGCGCAGGCGCTCGAAAATCGGAATGCCTTCCACTTCGACCAGTCCCGGCGTCGCGGCATGGGGATCGAAATCGAAGACCGCATCGAGGAAGATATATTCCGCAAAGAGGCGCGCCATCGAATCCCACATTTCGCGGGCGATATCCTCGATTTCGGCGTTGCTTTTCTCTGGATAGGCCTGACGCAGATTATCGGTCGCCACCTTGTGGCGCGGCGTCAGCGGCCCGACCAGACGGGCCACCTTTGCCGAAAAGCTGATCGCTGCCTTCGCCGGGAACAGGCGCAGCAGGCCAAGCAGCAGAAATACGGCCTGTGCCCAGAGCCAGTAGTTGAACTGCTTCAGCTTGCGGGTCCAGCGGAAGAGCAGAAGTTTCAGCTTGAACATCATGGAATTGCGGCTCAGTCGATCTCAAGAATGATCTTGCCGAAGACGTCGCGGCCTTCCATGCGCTTCAGCGCCGTGTCGATATCGTTGAAGCCGACCACAGTGTCGATGACCGGATGCACGATGCCGCGCGCCATTTTCTGCATGGCGTCGGCCATGTTTTCCATGCGGCAGCCGAAGGAACCGAAAATCTTGAGCTGCTGCTGGAAGAGTTGCATCAGGTTCATGTTGGTGGAAACGCCGGAGGTCGACCCGCAGGTGACGAGACGCGCGCCGCGCTTCATGCACAGCATCGAACCCGCCCAGGTGTCCGCGCCCACATGCTCGAACACCACGTCCACGCCCTTTTTCTTGGTGAGCTTGCGCACCACACCCTCGAAGCGGTCCTCGCGATAATTGATGACGTGATCGGCACCAAGCGCCTTGGCTTTCTCGATCTTGTCATCGGAGCCGACCGTGGTGATGACCGTGCAGCCCATCTTCTTGGCAAGCTGGATCGCCGCCGTGCCGATGCCGGAGCCGCCAGCCTGAACGAGCACGGTTTCGCCGGGCTCAAGCTTGGCATTGTCGAACAGCATATGCTCGACCGTGCCGAAGGTGACAGGCGCGACAGCAGCGCCGATAGCGTCCACGCCGGGAGGGGCGGGGACGAGCAGGCGGGCAGGCAGGTTCACCGCTTCGCAGGCAAAGCCGTCGAGATGGAAACCATGCACGCCGCCGACATGCTCGCACAGATTGTCACGGCCTTCGCGGCAGGCGCGGCAAAGGCCGCAGGTGCGCGCGCCATAGATCGACACAAGCTGGCCGGGCAGGAGGTTGGAAACGCCGGGGCCGACAGCATCAACCACGCCGGAAGCTTCCGCACCGATCACCAGAGGCATCTTGCGCTTGGCAAATGCCATGCCGCGCCAGCCCCACACGTCGATGTGGTTGAGCGCGACGGCCTTGATGCGTACCGTCACCTCGCCGATGCCGGGGGCGGGCGGCGGTGTGATATCGGTGATTTCAAGGCGGCGATCATCGAGAAGCTGCAAGGCGCGCATGAAGTAATCCTTTTCAAGACATAATCCCGGAAACGGCGAACCGTCCGGGATCATGGGAAAATTCGTATTTGCCGGACCGATTAATTCGGATTTGCCGCCAAAACAAGGCTCGTATTCTGTCCGCCGAAACCGAACGAGTTGGAAAGCACGGCAGAAACCTCCGCCTGACGCTTCACATTCGGCACGACATCAAGTGGAATAGCGGGGTCCGGATTGTCGTAATTGATGGTCGGCGGCAGCGTGCCTGTCTGGATCGTCAGAAGCGAGAAGACGGCTTCGATGGCGCCCGCTGCGGTCAGCGTATGGCCGATCATCGACTTGTTGGAGGAAACCGGAATGGAGGCCAGCTTGTCGCCGAATAGGGACGAAAGCGCCAGATATTCCATCTTGTCGTTTTCTGGCGTCGAGGTGCCGTGAGCATTGATGTAGGAAATCTGGTCTTCGGTGAGACCAGCATCGGCCAATGCGGCGCGCACCGTGCCGATGGCGGGTGACGCATCAGGCTTGGAGCGGGTGCGATGGAAATCATCGGCCTTTTCGCCGCAACCGGCAAGAATGCCCAGAACCTTGGCGCCACGCGCAACCGCGCTTTCCAGCGATTCCATCACCAGAGCGCCAGAACCCTCCGACATGGCAAAGCCGTCGCGGTCCTTGGAGAAGGGTTTTGAAGCCTTTTCCGGCTTGTCGTTCTGGGTGGAAAGGGCCGACAGCAGCGAGAAGCGGATCAGCGCTTCTGCCGAGACCGAGCCGTCGGTTCCGATGGAAAGAACACGGTCGCTTTCGCCACGGCGGATGGCTTCCACGCCGAGCTGGATCGCGGTTGCGCCCGAAGCACACGCCGTCGACAGCGTGATCGGCAGGCCGCGCGTGCCGAAAGCTTCCGACAGCCGTTCCGCGATATAGCCGAACTGCGTCGTGTTGAAGAGGTCGTCCTGACGCGCGCGACGGCAGGCTTCCAGCAGAAGCTGATAGCTGGCCGGGCCTTCATTCTTCACGGTTGCATCAAGCGCAAAGCGGCTTTTCCAGTCGAGTTCGACCGGGGGAGCTGCCAGAAACAGCGGACCGCCGAAATCGGTCGATGAAAGGCCGGATTGGGCGAGAGCTTCCTCGCCAGCGAGCCGGGCCAGCGCTTCGGAAAGCGCCGATGCGCCCACATCGCTTTCAGGCAGGAAATCGACCGTGCCGGAAAAGCGCGTGTTGAGATTGTCGGTCGGAAAGCGGGTAATGGTGTGAATGCCCGATTTCCCGCTGGTCAATGCAGCCCAGTTGTCTTCCTTGCCCTGACCGAGCGAGGAAACCACGCCAGCGCCGGTGATGGCGACAATGGGACGGCCGAGATGGTCTGTATATTTCGTCATCTTATATTCTCACCAGCTTTGCTGCGCCTTCGGCACGTGTGGCGCCGACGATGGTGACAATTGCTTCGCTGATTGGGCCACCGGCGTCCTTTTCGGAGGCATCGAGCGGCGCGAAAGCCTCACCCTTCCAGACGGAAATGGCTGCAAGCGCCAATGCCAGCGGGAACTGCGCCTCGCGCATGTGGCCGGTCAAGCCGGAAATGCCGCGATAGGCTGACGACAGGGCGTCCAGTGCGGTTTTCTCCGCGCCGGTCGCGTCATGCGCGCCAGAAGCGCCGGAAACAACGTAGGACGGTTCCTTGCCGTCATTGGCAGCAAGCACGAGTTCGCGGATCGTGTTGGCAAGGTCGGCATTGTCGCGGCGAATCTGCGCGCTTTCAATCCCGGCCACTTCCGCATAGGCGCGCGCGCCACGCTTTGCGGCATGATCGGCGCTTTCCAGAACGAGGAACACGCCGCCGGAACCGGAAACCATGCCGCCGCCTGCCGACCCGTCGCGGCTCCACAGCGGAGCCCATCCGTCATGCTTGAGCAGTCCGCCAAGCTCGTGACCGAGAATCATGTCGAAATGTTCGGCATTGTAGGAGCCGCCAACCAGCGCATGGGTGCTCTGGCCGGTGCGGATGCGTGCGGCTGCGGTCTCGATGGCCGAAAGGCCGGAACCTTCTTCGCCCATGAAGGTGCGCGAGGAACCCGTGACCTTGTGCACGATGGAAATATTGCCTGCGAGCAGGTTGGAAAGCTGCGCCAGAAACAGGGTTGGGCGCAGTTCGGTCGAGAGTTTCTCGTTCAGCATGACGCCGCGGTCGTTGCCCCGGTCTGCAAACCGGCGGCCTTCATCCAGAATCTGCATGTCGACGGTAATGTCGCGTTCGCCACCACCAGCGCCCACAACCATATCCATGGTCGCGCAGAGCGCTTCATCGTCCTTCATGCCTGCGTCCTGAAGCGCCAGCCCTGCGGCATAGGTGCCGAGGCGCTGCCAGGTTTCCATCTGGCGCTGGTCGCCGCGCTTCGGAATTTGCAGGCTCCAATCCACTTCGCCGAGCGGGTGAACCGTATGGGGCGCAAAGGTTTCCTTATCGAGACGCGGTTCAGTGCCAGCCTTCGAGAAAGCGTTCCAATGCACGTCTACCCCTTCGCCGAGCGAAGAAAGAATGCCGATGCCTGTGATGACGACTTTATTGTTCTGCATGAGTTGCGTTCTGCCCGTGCTGCTGAAACTGCTCCAGAAACGGAATCAGGGCGAACATTTCTGCCCACCCTTGAATACCGTCATATTATGCTCTGGCTCAGGCCTTCTTGGCTGCAACCAGCTCGTCGATTTTTGCGCAGAGGTTCTTGAGAACGAAATATTCCTCAGTCGGAACCTTGCCTTCGTTCACTTCCTGGGTCCACTGCTCAAGCGGAATCTTGATGCCGAAAGCCTTGTCGATGGCGAAGACGATGTCGAGGAAGTCGAGGCTGTCGATGCCCAGATCGTCGATGGTGTGGCTATCTGGCGTGATGGTGTCACGGTCGATTTCACTGGTTTCGGCGATGATGTCGGCGACTTTGTCAAAAGTAGAGGACAAGTTTCGATTCCTTTATTCATGGCGGTGCCACAGATGGCACGCATCTGACTGTTTGCGCGTGTCTAGCGTTTTTCCGGTGACAGGGAAAGTCATATTACCTTCATAAGCACCGGGGCTGTCGAAAGCGCATATAAGGCGCGCAACATGCGAAGCGCAACATAAAGCCAAACTCTTGTTTTGGAAATAATCTCAAAACCGGGTTATTGCGATGCCGTTAGGGTTCGTTTCTGACCCGCCTGATAAAGTACCATAGACCCACGGCAGCGCAGGCGATCATGATGATCCCAAGCGCATATTGCACCGGGCCGTTTCCCGATGCAATTGCCGCGAGGCCCGATGCGGCGCTGCCCATCGTACCCAAGGCTTCCGGGTGCATCAAAGCGGATGTGAAGGCCGTATCGGCCTGACGGGCTTTTGTGCCCGAGGCTTCCGGAGGAATCGAAGCAGATTTGGAGGCCGTATCGCCTTGAGGGCCCTTGGAAGCGATAGCTCGCGGTTGGGTTGCTGGCGGGGCAAGCGGTGACGCGGCGGCGAGGGCGAACGCACGGTTCCGCACCCGCTCCACACGCGCGAGCCAGCCTTTTCCGAAGGTTGATGCGGTCGACAGGCTTTTCAGCCAGGATGCGCGGGCGTCGCACAAGGCATTGATGATCTCGCCCGCGGGCCGCATGTTTGCAGCCGCAACCGTCTTCGCGCCGATCACGCCATCCTCCGGCACGCCCAGAACGCCTTGCAGCATCTTTGCCGCGCGTCCCGGACCCGAATTGACTGCAAAGTCGAACACTGCGTAGTCGATGCCGGGAGGCAGGTCGTTACCGTCGATCTTGTTCCAGAATTGCGCCTGATAGATTTCCGTGGCGGTGGCCCGTGTCAGGTTCTGCACATCCTCAGGCGATACGCGACGGCCCTTCCAAGCAGACAGGGTTGCGATGGTAATGCCCATATTGGTTGCGCCTCCGGGATCGGCGGGGTTGTCTACATAACCGCCTTCTTCACTGAAAATATAAGGCATGACTTTCTGGAAATTCGACTTCATTTGAAAAGCCTCTAAATTAGTATTTATCCATAATAATCAATAATTTACACGCTATCATAACACCAGTTTCAAGCGGGAAAACAGTCCTAAATTCATCGGTTGTTTCGGCTGGTCAAGTTTTGTTCAAAATCATTATTTGATCATCTTGCATCTTGCGCCCCGCGCAGGGATGCGGATTCATGGGCACCTCAACGCTGCATCATTTACAGGCGGGCAAACGTGGATTCGGAAATCTTTGGGTATGCACCGGACGGGCAGGCGGTTCACCGGCTCACTATCTCCAACGGCCCGCTGACGGCCAAAATCATAAGCTGGGGCGCTGCCGTCCAGGATTTGCGCATGGAAGGCCACGCAGCGCCGCTTGTGATCGGTTATCGCGACTTTGCCGATTATCCGGCGCATTCGCCGCACCTCGGCGCAATTGCAGGCCGCTCGGCCAACCGTATCCGCGATGCCCGGTTTGAACTGGACGGAGTGACCTATGAGGTGGAGCCGAATTTTCAGGGCCGTCATAACCTGCATGGCGGCAGCAAGGGATTAGGCAATCGTGTCTGGAAAATAACCGGGACCGGGCCGGATTTCGTAACGCTTGCGACGGTGGCCGCGGATGGCGAAATGGGCTTTCCCGGTAACCTGAATGTAAGCTGCACCTACATGCTCAACGCGGACGGAACGCTCATCGTGCGGCTGGAGGCCGTGACCGACAAGCCGACTGTCTGCAACCTGCTGCATCACAGCTATTTCAATCTCGACGACGGCGGTGAGGGCGATATTCTCGATCACCAGCTTAAAATCGAGGCCGACGCCTATATGCCGGTCGATGAAGCTCTCATTCCGGACGGGCGCGTTCTGCCGGTCAAGGGGACGCCATATGATTTCAGGGAGTTTCGCCCGATTCGCTTCGAGGAGAACGGCCATCAGGTCCAATATGACAGCAATTTCTGCCTCGCGGCGGCGCGGGGGCCATTGCGTCCATGTGCGTCAGTGAAGGGCGCGCGTTCCGGCATTCGCCTCGATATTTCGACGACAGAGCCGGGCGTTCAGTTCTATGCGGGCAACACGATGGCCAATGATTGCATCGGCCTCACGGGCAAGCCTTATGGCAAGCACGCGGGTTTCTGCCTGGAGCCGCAGATATGGCCCGGATCGCTGGAATATCCCTATTTCCCGCAGGCAATATTGCGTCCGGGCGAGATTTACGCCCAGACCAGCCATTTCAGCTTTTCGCGCGAAAGATAATCAGTCTGCGAAGGCGGCGCGTGCAGTTTCCATTGGAGCGAGCGCGCCGCGTATCTCGACGACGCGGGCTGCAACCAGATGCGCCTTGCGGGCTGCGTCCACCGGAGAAAGTCCGTTCAGGCGTGCGGCGAGATAGGCACCGTTAAAACTGTCGCCCGCGCCCGTCGTGTCGACGGCCTGTGCTGCGACGGACGGCACCAGCACTCTTTCACCGCCGGCGACAAGCAGGGCAGGTTCCGTGCCGTCCTTGACGACGATCTCTTTCACGCCCAGCGCTGCAAGGCGGTCAGCGCAGGCGCTGGCGTCCTTGTCGCCAAAGAGCGCCTGTTCATCGGGAAAGGTGGGCAGGGCAATATCGGCAATGCGCATTGCTTCGCTGATGATGTCCTGTGCGACCTTGCGGTCCGGCCATAGCTGGTGGCGGAAATTCGGGTCGAAGGCAATGCGCGAACCCGCGGCGCGGCATTGCCGCAGGACGTCGAAGAACGTGTCGCGATGCTCGGGCAGGATGATGGCGACCGAAATACCGGAAAAATAGATGATGTCGCGACCGTGCAGGCTCTTTTCCAGCGCTTCGCGATCACTGGCGAGACGCCTTGCGGCTGCGTCGCTACGCCAATAGGTGAAGGAGCGCTCGGCGCCGTTGAGCGTGATGGCGTAAAGGCCGGGATGCAGCCCATCGATGATCGGGCTATGGGCTATACCAATACCGTTGGAGGTCAGGAACACGCGCTGCTTCTGGGAAAAACTGTCCTGGCCGAACGCGGTCACATATTCCACAGGATAGGATTTTTCCGTCAGCGCCCGCATGTACCACGCAGTGTTGAGCGTATCGCCTGCAAAACCCATGCGCCACTGGTCGCCTTCATTGCCAGAAAGCTCGATCATGCATTCGCCGATAGACGCAAAGCCGCCCATTTCAGTCTCCTCACTTCCAATGGGGCTAACGCCTATACTAATTTGCCGTCATGTAAAATTGGTTTGTCGGCAATTCGCTTCTGTCATCTGGCCTTTATCGACTTGCCACATTCATTGTGTAAGCATCCGCCGACCGCATCGCCCGCAAAACGGAACAGTTTTCCGCAAGTGCGATGCATCATCTGACATTTTGAAGTTCCGCTGACGTCGTGTCGCGAACCTCGCCTGGAGCGGTTCCTGTTTTAACGGAATCGTTGGAACCGCTCTAACTGTTTGTTTTTGCCGCATTTCCGAACGCAAAACCGTTTCACACTTTTGCTGGAAATGTTCTAAGGATTTGACATGCGCTATGCGATCTATTTCACGCCGCCATCCAACGATGCGCTTTTGAAGGTTGCCGCAAACTGGCTCGGGCGCAACGCGTTCAGCGGTGAGCCGGTAAAGATGCCTGCGATTCGCTCGCTTGCGACCGATGAAATCGCCCGGCTGACCGAAGAGCCGCGCCGCTATGGTTTTCATGCGACGATGAAGGCACCGTTCCGTCTGGACGAAAAACACACCGAAAACGACCTGCTTTCGGCCTTGATGCATTTCGCATCGTCGGCGTCGCCCGTCATCATCCCTCGTCTGAAGCTTCACGCTATCGGGCCGTTCTTCGCGCTTGTGCCGGAAGAACCGGTTGCGGAATTGAATCAGCTCGCCAATGATGTCGTCGTTGCTTTCGACCGGTTTCGCGCCCCGCTCAACGAGGCGGAAATCGCGAAGCGACGGCCCGAACGTCTGAGCGAGACGCAACGGCACAATATCGAGCGCTGGGGCTATCCTTATGTTTTTGAAGAGTTCCGCTTTCATATGACGCTGACAGGCCCGGTGGAGGAGAAAGATCGAGCCCGCGTGGAGCGGACGCTGGATGAATTTTTCACGCCGCTGTTGGATGATGCCGTGGAGGTTGCGAACCTCGCCTTGTTCGTGGAACCTGAGAAAGGGGCTCCTTTCGAGATTCATTCGCTGCATCCTCTGACCGGCGGCAAGGCCGCTTCGGCCCGGGCGCCGCGAGCGGTTGGGAGGCCGTGAGCAATGGGAAATGAAACGGTTCTGCGCAACGCCCGCATCGTGCTCGCCGACGATGTTGTCCTCGGTTCCCTGAAGCTGGTGGATGGCAAGATTGCCGATATTTCTATTGGCGCATCAAGCATCGGCGAGGATATGGAAGGCGACTTCCTGACGCCCGGTCTGGTTGAGCTGCATACGGATCATCTCGAAGGGCACTATGCGCCGCGTCCGAAAGTGCGCTGGAACCCGATCGCCGCCGTGCAGGCGCACGACGCCCAGATTGCCGCCTCCGGCATCACCACGGTTTTCGACGCGCTACGCATCGGCTTCGATGACGATGCCGAGACGGGTATTGACGATATGCGCAAGCTTTCTTCGGCCATTGCCGAGGGCCGCGCGGCTGGGCGCTTGCGCGCCGACCATTTTCTGCATTTGCGCTGCGAGGTTTCGGCCCCCGATTGCCTTCCGGCCTTCGAAAGGTTCGGCAACCAGCCGCTGGTCAGGCTCGTATCCCTGATGGACCATGCGCCGGGACAGCGCCAGTTTACGGATATTGAGAGCTACAAGATCTATTTCACGCGCAAGCTGAAATTCTCGGAAGAAGAGTTCCGGCTCTATTGCGAGCGACGTATCGGCCAGTCGCAGCAATATTCAGCGCCGACGCGCAAGGCGATTGCTGACCTCTGCCATCAGCGCGGGGTTATTCTGGCAAGCCATGATGACGCGACGGTGGACCATGTGGCGGAAGCGCAGGCGCAGGGAATAAGGGTTGCGGAATTTCCAACCACACACACGGCCGCGAAGGCGTCAAAGGAGTCCGGAATGTCCGTGCTCATGGGCGCGCCGAATGTCGTGCGCGGCGGCTCGCATTCGGGAAATGTCTCCGCGCGCGAACTGGCCGAAGCCGGAAATCTCGACATTATTTCGTCGGACTATATCCCGGCCAGCATGATGCAATCGGCGTTTTTCCTCGCGGATGTGGTCGATGACATTTCGCTGCCGCAGGCTATCCGGTTCGTTTCGGCTAACCCTGCGCGAGCTGTCGGGCTGGAGGATCGCGGCGAGATCGTTGCGGGCAAGCGGGCCGATCTGGTTCGGGTGCAGGTCGCCGACCACGTTCCGATCATCCGCACCGTCTGGCGGGAAGGGCGGCGGGTGATCTAGCCCACCGGAGCGGGTGCCGTCGGTTCCAGCCCCAGCCTGCCGTCGTTCAGAATATCGAGTTGCAGATAGCGATAGCTCTGGATGCTGAGATGGGATGTCTTGGGGGAATGCGGGTGCGTTGCCGTCACCACGACGACGCTCGCACCAGCCGTTTCTCCGGCAACGATACCGGCCGGCGCATCCTCGAACACAAGGCAATTGCGCGGATCGAAGCCAAGACGTTTCGCACCGAGCTGGAAACATTCAGGGCTTGGCTTGCCGCGCTCCACATCTTCGGCGGAAACAATGGTCTTCGGCATCGGCAATCCCGCCGCTGCAACGCGGCGGCGCGCCAGTTCAAGCGGTGCCGAGGTGACAATAGCCCAGCGATCTTCTGGCAGCGCGCTCAGAAATTCATGGGCGCCGTCGATGGGCGCGATGCCTTCGAGATCCGCCATTTCGGCTTGAAGCAATATCTCCGCCTCGCGGATCGGGTCGACACCGGGCAGGGCAAGGCGGCGGACGGTTTCCACTGCCCGAACACCGTGGATGGTCGGCAGGAACGTAACCGGATCGATGCCGTGGCGTATCGCCCATTCGGCCCAAACCCGTTCGGTTGCTTCGATGGAACTCAATATCGTGCCGTCCATGTCGAACAGAAACGCATCGAATGATTTGCCGAAAGGGGAAAAGGAGGTCACGCTGAAATTCCTTGAACTGGAGCATGTCTCCCGAAAGTGGGAACCGGTTTCGGGACAAAGACATGTGTAAAACAGAAAGATAGAGCATTTCCAGCGATTCAATCAAAACAGGAAATGTTCGCGCAGATGAGAATCGGGAATGCTTCTGCACTCAATCATAGTGCGTCTTGGACGAGAAGACAGTCTCGGAACCGCAGACTTATCGCAACGGGTATGAAAATTCTCGTTCGTTCACTATATTGAGCGCTGGCGACCGCAATATTGGCGAAACTTGATCATTTCGATCAATTGTGGCTTTTGGCACCCTTCCGAATTGAAATAAATGCCGAAAGCGCCGACTGCGACTGAATCGCATTCTCAGGATTGTTGTATAAATGACTGAAATAAAATCAAAAAACCGCAACTATCCCGATGTGCGCTTTGCCGTTGCTCCCATGATTGACTGGTCGGACCGGCATTGCCGTTATTTTCACAGGCTCTTTTCCAGACGCGCATTGCTCTATACCGAAATGGTCGTGGCGGACGCCATCATTCATGGCCCGCGTGACCGGCTGCTCGGCTTCGACAAAGCCGAACATCCTGTGGCGCTGCAACTCGGCGGTTCCGACCCGGACAAGCTGAAAGAGGCGGCCAAGATCGGTGCCGATTACGGCTATGATGAAATCAATCTCAATGTCGGTTGCCCGTCGGACCGCGTACAGTCAGGCACATTCGGAGCGTGCCTCATGCAGACCCCGGACGTGGTGGCGCGCTGCGTTTCAGCCATGAAAGAGGCGGTTTCCGTACCCGTTACCGTCAAATGCCGTATCGGCGTTGACGATCAGGACGTGGAGGTTGCGCTCGATACTCTGGCCGATCTGACGCTTGCCGCGGGAGCGGACGCGCTTTGGGTCCATGCTCGCAAGGCCTGGCTCAAAGGGCTGTCGCCCAAGGAGAACCGCGAGATTCCACCGCTTGATTATGATCGCGTCTACCGCCTCAAGGAACGCCTCGGTGAAGTTTTCGTCGGCATAAACGGCGGCATCAATACGCTGGATGAAGCCGAAGTGCATTTGCAGAAAATAGATGCAGTGATGCTGGGCCGCGCTGCTTATCATAATCCCGAGCTTCTCGCAGAGGTGGATGCGCGTCTGTACGGGGTTGAGAAGGCGCAAATTGCCATGGCGGACATCATCGATGATATGTGCGTCTATATTGATCGCCACATCGCAGCGGGCGGCAGGCTGTCGCATGTGAGCCGCCATATGGTCGGGCTTTTCACCGGACAGCCGGGTGCGCGGCGCTGGCGGCAAATCCTTTCGACGGATGCCACCAAGCCAGGGGCGACCAGCGATGTGCTGCGTCAGGCCTATGCGGTGGTGACTGAAGCGGCAGCAGAAGCAGCTTAATCAATTAGAATAAGCTGGTCCCCGCGGACGGTAAAACCGCCGAGCGTCTGCAAAAAATTCATGCCGAGCAGGCTGCCGGTCATCAGACCTTCCTTGGTCACCATGGCGCGCACATTCTGACGTTCGATATCGCCAATCTGCAAGGTGGCAATGTTGATGACTGCCGCGCTTGCCTGGCCATTGGCCGTCATGATCGGAACGGAATAGTTGAGCGAGGCGGTGTCTATGCCTGCGCGTTCCGCATCCTGCTGGGACAGCACGACCGAGGATGCGCCGGTGTCGACGAGAAAATGAACGCGGGCGCCGTTCACGCGGCCATTGACCTCGAAATGGCCATTCGCCGCCTTGGCAAGCGTGACGGTCATGGTGCCATCGGCATTGCGGCCCGAAATTGGGCTTCCGGGGATCAATCCCGCCGTGATCCGGCTTGCGACGTCCTGCAATTCATATCGGTACTGGTAGCCCGCAACGAGGCCGAGAATGATCACGGCCCACATCGCCATGTTGCGTGCAAAGTCGGTCAGCTTGATGCCGGAGCCGAGCAGTCCCGCGGCGAGCACCACGCCCCATATGCCCAGATAAGCTGCGCGGGCAAATACGTCATTGTCCATGCCCAGCGTTGAGCCGCTGTCATTGTTGGACATCAGCAGCAGGACAACAATCGCGACCGCCGCAATAATGAGCCAGAAAAAGCGCCCCATCAGCCAATTCTCTTTTCTACAATAATCTCGTGCCTGTCGGCGAGAAGCGACAGGACGGCCGTTCGCTCTTCCGCGCTCATGCTGGACCAGCGTGCGATCTCGTCCAGCGTCCGGGCGCAGCCGAGGCAGAAGCCGGTTGCGGTGTCGATCGTGCAGACCAATATGCACGGGGATTCGATGGTCGTCATGTCCATGGATGCAATGTGGTTGCGTCAAAGCGCCATGACAAGCCCGGCGAGAACGGCAATCGAACCGATCTGCTGCGCCGCACCCAAAGTATCGCCGGTCTGTCCGCCTATTTTTGCCTTGCAAAGCCGGGCAAAGCCGAAAAGCAGGACGGTCACCAACACCAGCGCATTGATGAGCGAGAGGAAGCCGCCAGAAGGCATGAGTGTAAAGACAAGAACGGCCAGCCCGATTCCCGAAGCGCAAACCACGGTCTCCCATTGCGGCTGGCCAACGCTGTCGGAAAGCCCGCCGGGACGTGCCGAGGGCAGGGCGTGCCAGAATGCCAGCATACCTGCGCGGCTTGCCGCTTCGCCGCCAATCAGCGCAAGCACTGCATATCCCGCGCCCGCACGGTCGATGATCGCCATCAGGAGAGACGCTTTCACACCGACAAAGATAATCAGGGTGAGCGCGGCGAAAGTCCCGATGCGGGAATCCTTCATGATGTCCAACCGGCGATCAGCGGAAGAGGCTCCGAAAAAGCCATCGGCTGTATCGCCAAGACCGTCTTCATGAAGCGCGCCGGTCATCGCCGCCAAAGCGCCAATTGCAAGCAGTGCGCAGGCAAGGGGCGGGAGGTTCATTTTATGAGCCGCATAAAGCACGATGCCCGCCAGCAGGCCCAGCACTGCTCCGGCGAGCGGAAAGGCACGGGCATTGCGCGGCAACGAATCATCACCGTTCTCGAACCAGCTTCGCGGAAGCGGCAGGCGGCTCAGGAAGCCGAGGCTGCGGATCGTGTCGCCAATGAGACTGTTTCGCTGCAAGTCACTGTTCCACTTTGTTTCCGAAACGGATTTTCGCGATAATTCGCCTCAATGTTGCTTCAACTCAAAGAGGTGATTTGAAAATTCGCGTCAGTGCTTATAGGACGAGCCCAACGATTTTACACCTCCCATCATTGATTGGACTGAACCTATGAGCGCCAGTGGCCTACCTTTTGACGATTTCCGGGAACTGATCCGCAATCTGCCGGGGCCCGACCTCGGGGCGGAAAGGGCCGTTCGCGAGCGCGAGGTGACATTGACGAAGCCTGCTGGTTCGCTTGGACGCATGGAAGAGATCGTGGCATGGCTTGCCACATGGACCGGCAAGCGCACGCCGCAGATCAATCGCCCGCTGGTCGCGGTGTTTGCTGGCAATCATGGCGTGACGGCCAAGAACATCACGCCGTTTCCGCCAAGCGTCACGGCGCAGATGGTCGAGAATTTTGCCGCCGGTGGCGCTGCCATCAACCAGATCTGCATCGCCAACGATCTGGGGCTGAAGGTTTTCGATCTGGCGCTGGAGCACCCAACAGGCGACATAACGGAAGAACCCGCCATGGATGAGCGCACCTGCGCTGCGACCATGGCCTTTGGTATGGAAGCAATTGCTGGTGGGACCGATCTCCTGTGTATCGGTGAAATGGGCATCGGCAATACCACGATTGCGGCGGCAATCGCGCTGGCGCTTTTTGGCGGTGCGGCGGAAGACTGGGTTGGGCCGGGAACGGGCTCGACGGGCGAACTGCTTGAGCGCAAGCTTGCCGCCGTGCGCAAGGCGGTTGCGCTCCATCAGCCGCATCTCGGCGATCCGCTGGAGGTGCTGAGCCGTCTCGGTGGCCGCGAGGTCGCGGCCATGGCAGGCGCAATTCTCGCGGCGCGCATGGAAAAAATTCCGGTCATCGTCGACGGCTTTGTGGCAAGCGCTGCTGCTGCGGTTCTCTATGCCGCCAATCCGGAGGCCATCGATCACTGCCTGTTCGGTCACGTTTCCGCCGAGCCGGGCCATCGCAAGCTTCTGGAAAAGATGGGCAAGGAGCCGCTTCTCGATATGGGAATGCGCCTCGGAGAAGGAACCGGAGCCGCGCTCGCAGCCGGTATCGTCAAGGCGGCGGCGCTCTGCCATAGCGGCATGGCGACTTTCGAGCAGGCCGGAATATCCGGCGCGAAGTAACGCTCTCCATTTCATCAAAAAAGCCCGCCATCGAGCGGGCTTTTCTTTTAAATCAAACGCTTAACAGCGTTAGTTGTTATCCTTGTCGAGCACCATGTAATCGAGCGGCAGTTCGGTCGTGTACTTGATTTGCTCCATCGCAAAAGACGATGACACGTCGCGGATTTCGATCTTGCTGATCAGGCGCTTGTAGAAGGCGTCATAGGCGGCGATATCCGGCACAGCCACGCGCAGCAGGTAATCGACGTCGCCGCTCATGCGGTAGAATTCGATGACTTCCGGAAATTCCTGCACAACTTCAGAGAAGCGCTTCAGCCACTCATGACTGTGGGAGCTGGTGCGTACCGACACGAACACCGTCACTCGCGCATTGACGCGAACCGGATCGAGAATGGCGACGCGGCGCTTGATGACGCCATCTTCTTCCAGCTTCTGGATACGGCGCCAGCACGGCGTCGTGGAAAGGCCAACTTTCTTGGCAACGTCTGCCACCGCAAGTGTCGCATCTTCCTGCAATAAGCGCAGTATCTTCCTGTCGAGCCTGTCCATGCGTTTCCGTTCCCGGTTTTAGAAATCGTTTCCCGAACTTTGCGAATAGGTGAAACGTCATACCTTATGGTTCGCATTGACCCGAAGTTACAGGAAAAATATTCTGATGAAAACGAATGGAGTAAAAATTATTTATCGTCCCGGATGAGGTGTCGCACTTTTGCCTGAAGAACAGGCACGACTTCAGCGTCGAACCACGGATTTCGCTTGAGCCAGCCGCTGTTGCGCCAGGAGGGGTGAGGCAGGGGCAGGGCGATTCGTCCGGCCTGATTGGGCGTTTCCATGAAGTGCCGCCAGTTCTTCACGGTTTCGGTCAGATTGCGGCCTCGATAGTCGGGCAGGTGGTAAGCGAGAGCATATTGCCCGACCACCAGAATGAATTCCAGCTGTGGCATGGCTGCAAAAATGCGGTCATGCCACGTCTGGCGGCATTCGCGGCGCGGCGGAAGGTCGCCGCCATGTTTGTCATAGCCGGGGAAGCAGAAGCCCATCGGCACGATGGCGAAGCGCGACGGATCATAAAACTCGTCGCGCGACACGCCGAGCCATTGCCGGAGGCGATCACCGGACGGGTCGTTGAACGGCAGGGATGTGTTATGGACGCGAATGCCGGGGGCCTGGCTGCAAATGGCAATTCTTGCCGTATCCGAGACGATACAGACGGGGTTGGGCTCATGCGGCAGGGGCGGCGGAAACCGAGGTATGTCGCGACAGATACGGCAGGCCCGGATCGAGTGTTTGAGCTCGTCCAGTTTTTCCATGAATTCCATCAGCTCCGGGGATAAATCATTTCAATGAGGGTGCGAATGTGTTCCTTTATATAGGTAAAAGCATCGCGAATTACAGCCAGGGGCGGTTTGTGTTCGACTGGTCGTTCAAGGCTCGGGTTGTGATGCTCCTTGCGCCACAGGGAAGGCTGCTCGAATTTCCCGGCCCATATGCCGCGCTGGCTGCGGCGGGCATCTCGTTCCTCACGCTGATAATCGCCGTAGGAAACGGCCCATCCCTGCTCGACCATCCAGCCATTAAGATCGGTTTCTGCGAGATAGCAGCGCGCCAGTTCACGGCCATACTGATCCCGTCCTTCCTTCTCGCAGCGAATCGAGGATTTGCCGATTCTCGCTCGCAATATGTTGCGAGCCTCCCTGCCGCAATCGTAAAGGGTGCCTGCCCGCACGCATTGCTGCTGGATCTCCGGCGCGTCGATACCCTTGAGGCGTATATGAATCTTGCCAAGGATTACCGTGTCGCCGTCGATAACATAGACCGGGCCGGTCAATGCCTCTCTGGGTGCCTGCCGGATCGGCAGATAGGTGATCAACAGCGCTAAAAAAGAAAAAAGCAATATAGTCAATAAGATACTGCGAAAACTTATGCCATTGCTTTTGCGGCTCTGACGATAGGGACGTCTGTAAGGGCGGCGATATCTGCTCATGGGTGCGCTTGCCTGCTCCCTTATATCCTTGGTTTGCGTCAGTTTCGGGCCCGTTCCGATGGCGTTCACAAGAGCAGATTTTTGGTCGCAACAACAGACGGTTTGTTGTCAATTAGCAACAGTCTTTACCGTTGCTTTAGGCTAGAAAGAGCTAAGGTATTTTTTGCCCATTTCCCGCCACAAACAGGCGTCACCGATCAATGGAAAGGCAGAAGCCACCAAAAATTGGGAGCCGCGAGCTCCGGCAGGACAGGCAGGAATGACCAAGGGCGCGTTGTTGCACGGCAAACAGATTGGAAACAGGATCAACCCTGTTCGCGCACCTTTTTTTCTTTCCAATGATGGCAAGGCTTTTTTCGGCCAAGATCGGGTCGCAGTCTTGACGAAAACAGCGTGCATTCTGTCCACCATGAATGTTTCCTCCACTGAGTGTGAAAGACCAGCGTTGTGATGCGTATCCGCAGTTTTTCATATAGCGCCCTTGCCATGGCTCTCGGCTTCGCCATTGCCTGTAACAGCGCCTTTGCTTTCGACCTCAATGACGATTCAGAAAAGTCGAGAAGCCCGTTTGAACTCTTCAAGTTCGGCTTCTCCGCATATAAGAACGGTCATAAGGATGAGGCGATCAAGGCGCTGCGCTACGCTGCGGATCGCGGTCATCAGGGCGCAAAGTGGAAACTGGCTCGCATGTATGCCGATGGTGACGGCGTGCCGGAGAATGACTACGAAGCCTACAAGATTTTTGAAAAGATCGTTCGCGAAGGTTCGGAGCCGGGTTCGGAAAACGATTCCTATGTGGCTGATGCTCTCGTGGCGCTTGCAGGCTATGTAAAACGCGGCATTCCGGGTTCGCCGGTTCGTGCCAATCCGAGCATGGCGCGCGAGCTTTATGTGCAGGCCGCATCGAATTTCGGTGATTCCGCGGCCCAGTTCGAGCTTGGCAAGATGCTGCTCGACGGCGACGGCGGGGAACGCAACTCCGTTCAGGCGGCCCGCTGGTTCCAGCTCGCAGCCAAGAAAGGCAATGCGGGTGCACAGGCCATGCTTGGAAACATGCTGTTTCAGGCCGGCAAGACTGTTCGCGGCCTTGCCATGATGACGGCGGCTTTCGAACGCTGCCCAGCCGAAGATTGCCCGTGGATACGCGATATGCAGGAGCAGGCATTTTCGATTGCCGGGGAAGCGGACCGCCGCAACGCGATTGCTCTTTCCAGCGACTACAAAGGCGATTTCTGATTGTCCTGATTTAAGTCTGTTTTCAGACCGCAAGCCTTATCGTAACCGGCACATGGTCGGATGGCTTTTCCCATGCACGGACGTGCTTTTCCACGTCACTCGATACGAAGCGATTGGCAGCTTCCGGCGACAGCATCAGATGATCGATGCGGATACCGTTGTTCTTCTGCCATGCTCCCGCCTGATAATCCCAGAACGAGTAAATCCCGCCATCATCCGTTGATGCACGGATTGCGTCCGTGAACCCCATATTTTCCAGCCTGCGGAATGCCTGGCGCGATTGCGGCTGGAAGAGCGCATCGCCAACCCACTGGCCGGGATTTTTGGCGTCGGCCGGTTCAGGAATGACGTTATAGTCACCGGCAAGCACGAGCGGCTCTTCAAGGGCGAGTCGGTCTCTGGCCCAAAGCTCCAGCCGCTGCATCCAGGAAAGCTTGTAGGGAAACTTTTCCGTGTCCACCGGATTGCCGTTCGGAAGATAAAGCGAAACGACACGGACAACGCCCTTTTCGGTCGAATAGACGCCCTCGATAAAGCGCGCCTGTTCATCGTTATCGTCGCCGGGAAGGCCGCGATTGACCTCATCGGGCGATTTTTTCGACAGAAGTGCTACGCCGTTGAAGCCCTTCTGCCCGTGTGTTTCCACATGATAGCCGAGCGCTTCGATCTCCAGCCGTGGAAACTGCTCATCGACCGATTTGATTTCCTGCAGGCAGACAATATCGGGCGAGGACTCCTTCAGCCAATGCTGGAGGTTGTCGATGCGGGCTTTGACGCCGTTGATGTTCCAGGTCGCGATTTTCATGCAGCTATGATTATGCGCTTGGGGAGGTGAGGGCAAGCAGCGCGCAATCGCGCGTCACAGCTTTTCATCTTCTGCAATTTCAATATTCGCTCATATTTCGGCGCTGGACCCTTTGTATTGGCGGTTTTGCATTCCTATTTGCTCTGGACAGGAGCCAAACAGGAGAAATTCGAATGTTCGACGCCAAGAAACTTCTCGAACAGTTTCTGGGATCACAAATACCCGGTACGTCGGGAAGCGTCCGCGACAAGGCCGGGCAGGTGACCGATCTGGCAAAGAAGAACCCGCTCGCGACCGGTGCCATTGCCGCAGCCATTCTTGGCACGAAGACCGGGCGCAAGCTCGCGGGCAATGTGGCGACCGTGGGCGGTATCGCCGCCATCGCCGGATTGGGATATCTCGCCTACAAGAACTACAAATCCGGTCAGGCGCCGCAAACGGCGGAACAGCCGGTTGCGAAGCAGCCTGAACTTCTTCCGCCGCCTCCAGTCGATTCTCCCTTCCATCCGCAATCGCCGGCAATGAGCAACAGTTTCGCGCTGACGCTGGTGCAGGCGATGATTGCGGCTGCGAAAGCCGACGGCCATATCGATGACGCCGAACGCGCCCGCATCATGGAGAAGGTGAAGATTTCCGGCCTCGATGATGAAGCGGAAGCATTTCTTGAGAAAGAGCTGGCCGAACCCGTCGATATCGATGTGCTGGTTTCCGCCGCACAGACCGAAGAGCAGAAGGTGGAGCTTTATACGGCCTCCCGCCTTGCGATCGACCCAGACAACCGGGCTGAGCGCGGATATCTGGATATGCTGGCCGGTCGTCTCGGACTGCCGGATGCCCTGGTGGATCACATCGAGGCGACTGTCGCTTCGGTCAAGGTTTGAGCTGGTTGGCAGTCATGAAAAAACCGGCTGTCGCTTGGCAGCCGGTTTTTGATTTCTCTCTTAAGCCCGGATCAGATGGCGAAGCTGGTTCCACAGCCGCAGGACGAGGTGGCGTTCGGATTGCGGATCTGGAACGACTGTCCCATCAAATCATCGACGAAATCGATTTCCGAACCGTCCATATAGGGAACCGAAATCGAATCGATCAGCACCTTGGCGCCGAGCTTTTCGATAACGATGTCGTCGTCAGTCTGCTCATCGACCAGATCGTACTTATAGGAGAAGCCGGAACACCCGCCGCCTTCGACTGAAACGCGAAGGGCAGTCTTGCCCGGTTCCGATCCGAGAATCTTGGCGATCCGCTTTGCCGCGGAATCTGAAACGGTAATGCCTGTCATCTGCCTTGTTCCGTTTGCAAATGCGAATATCGTACCGGACGATTTCTCCAGATTTCCGATAGCCGCGTACTTGCCTTCATGATTAGCTGATAGCTATGAACGCGAATAGCGGAAGTCAATGTCTGTACCGGTTCCGCACCGGTTTGTGTAATCATATTACAGTGAGGGATGCATCGCAATGTCGCTGGAAGGAATAGGCTTCGGTTATCGCGAACGCGCGCCCTATGCCTGTGATCCGGCGCGCACCCGGGGCCGTTTGGTGCCGGAACCGGAAAGCCCGACCCGCACGCCATTCCAGCGGGACCGCGATCGTATCATTCATTCCACCGCGTTTCGCCGCTTGAAGCACAAGACACAGGTTTTCATCGCGCATGAGGGCGATCATTACCGCACGCGGCTAACTCATACGATAGAAGTTGCTCAGATCGCCCGTGCGTTGGCTCGCGCATTGCGGCTCGACGAAGATCTGGCCGAAGCAGTGGCGCTTGTCCACGATTTCGGCCACACGCCCTTCGGTCATACGGGCGAGGAAGCGCTCAACGAACGTATGAAAGCCTTCGGCGGCTTCGATCACAATGCGCAGTCGCTCCGAATCGTGACCAAGCTTGAGCATCGCTATGCCGATTTCGATGGCCTTAATCTTTCATGGGAAACCCTTGAAGGGCTGGTCAAGCACAATGGCCCTCTGCTGGGCGCTCATGCGACGCATCCGGACATCCCGGTTCCGTTGCCGATTCTCGATTTCAACGAACGCTATGATCTGGAATTGACGCGCTTTGCCAGTCTGGAAGCGCAATGCGCGGCCATTGCCGACGATATCGCCTATAACGCCCATGATATCGATGACGGTCTGCGGGCAGGGCTTTTGAGCCTTGATGCGCTGGATGAGGTGCCGTTGACAAAACGCCTGCTCGATCTGGTGCGGACGCGCTATCCCGATCTTGATCCTGTTCGCACCGGGCATGAACTCGTGCGCAGGCAAATCACGATCATGGTGGAAGACGTGATCGAAGAAGCCCAGCGCCGTCTGACTGCGGCTAAGCCGCAAAGCGTGGAAGACGTGCATGGCCAGTCGCACGCGCTTGTGGCTTTTTCCGACGCCATGCGCGCCGATGAGAAGGCGCTGAAGCGGTTCCTGTTCAAGAACCTCTATTTCCACGACAGCGTCGTGGTGCGCAGGCACGCCGCCGACAAGATCGTGCAGGACCTTTTCGACGCCTGTTTTGCAGACTTTTCGATCATGCCTCCAGAATGGCAGATGGGCTGCGAGACACTCGACGAAGCGGCGCGGGCGCGGCGGGTTGCCGACTATCTTGCCGGGATGACTGACAATTATGCCGTGCGAGAACACCGACGATTGTTTGACCGCACACCCGATTTAGCTTAATCGGGGCCAAACGAAGCGGCGTTTCCGGCAGACTGGCCGGGTTCCGCAGGAAATTTTGAGCATTTCCAGCAAAAGTGCGAAGCGGTTTTGCGTGGGATAATGCGACGAAACAAAGCATTTCCAGCAAAAGTGCGAAGCGGTTTTGCGTTGGACAATGCGATGAAACAAAGCATTTTCGAGCTAAAAGTGCGAAGCGGTTTTGCATCGGACAATGCGATAAACAAAGCCCGGCGTAAGCCTGACAGGACAGACCATGAATATCTTTGCAGATTTCGATGCACGTATCAAAAAGACGTTGCAAGATATTGATCTGAAACCGAAAGACGGTAGCGAACTGGATCTCTCGCGCATCGGCGTGGAGCCGCCGCGAGATGCTTCCCATGGCGATATTGCCACCAATGCCGCAATGGTGCTCTCCAAGGCTGTCGGTCAGAACCCGCGCGAACTTGCCAGCCGTATAGCCGAAGCTCTTGCCTCGGATGAGGATGTGGAAACCGTCGATGTTGCCGGTCCGGGCTTCATCAATCTGCGTCTCAAGGCCAGCTACTGGCAGCGCGAACTCGCGGCGATGTTGAACGAAGGGACGGATTTCGGTCGTTCCAAGCTCGGCTCCGGAACGAAGGTCAATGTCGAATATGTTTCGGCCAACCCCACTGGCCCGATGCATGTCGGCCATTGCCGTGGCGCGGTCGTGGGCGACGTTCTGGCCAATCTGCTGAAATTCGCGGGCTATGATGTGGTCAAGGAATACTACATCAACGATGCGGGTGCGCAGATCGATGTGCTGGCAAGGTCCGTCATGGTGCGTTACCGCGAAGCGCTGGGCGAAAATATCGGCGAAATTCCGTCAGGTCTCTATCCGGGCGACTATCTCGTTCCGGTCGGCCAGGAACTTGCAAAGGAATTCGGCACGAAGCTTCTGGAAATGCCGGAAGCCGAAGCGCTCGCTCTGGTGAAGGATCGCACGATCGACGCCATGATGGCGATGATCCGCGCCGATCTCGATGCGCTCAACGTGCATCATGACGTGTTCTTCTCGGAGCGGAAGCTGCATGTCGACCACGCCCGGGCGATTCGCAATGCGATCAACGACCTGACGCTCAAGGGGCATGTCTACAAGGGCAAGCTGCCGCCGCCGAAGGGCCAGCTTCCCGAGGATTGGGAAGATCGCGAGCAGACTCTGTTCCGCTCGACCGAAGTGGGCGACGATATCGACCGTCCGCTGATGAAGTCCGATGGCGCTTTCACTTATTTTGCCGGCGACGTTGCCTATTTCAAGGACAAGTATGACCGCGGCTTCAACGAGATGATCTATGTGCTGGGCGCCGATCACGGTGGCTACGTCAAGCGTCTGGAGGCGGTCGCAAGGGCTGTTTCCGACGGCAAGGCGAAGCTGACGGTGCTGCTCTGCCAGCTGGTCAAGCTTTTCCGCGACGGCGAGCCTGTGCGCATGTCGAAGCGGGCAGGCGAGTTCATCACGCTGCGCGACGTGGTTGATGAAGTGGGCCGCGATCCGGTCCGTTTCATGATGCTTTACCGGAAGAACGACGCGCCGCTGGACTTCGATTTTGCCAAGGTGACGGAACAGTCGAAGGACAATCCGGTCTTTTACGTGCAATATGCTTCCGCGCGTTGCCATTCGGTTTTCCGGCAGGCAGCCGATCAGCTCGGCCTGTCCGAGCTCGACCGGATCGGCATGGCCGCTCATTTCGACAAGCTGACCGATGAAAGCGAAATCGCGCTCGTTCGCAAGCTCGCAGAATATCCGCGTCTGATCGAGGCGGCGGCGATTCATCAGGAGCCGCACCGGCTTGCTTTCTACCTCTATGATCTCGCCAGCGCGTTCCATTCGCAATGGAATAGAGGCACAGAGAACCCGGACTTACGTTTTATTAAGGTTAACGATCCAGACTTGTCGCTAGCCAGGCTAGGGCTGGTACAGGTTGTTTCCGATGTGCTGACTTCCGGATTGACGATAATCGGTGCGGATGCTCCAACGGAAATGCGCTAGAGTATAGTTTGAAAGGTGAAGACCTTTTGGGACGGATTATACTCGAAAAATGGTCTCCGCAGTCCGCAGGCCGGAATAGGCGGCTCGAGATGATTTCGGAGATCAGGCGACTGTCATGAAGCTTTTGAGGTCGAAAGACTGATTGAAGGCAAAGGTTGGCAAGTCGAACGGGTGGAAGGCTACAATGAACGCAAGTCATTGGTCTTCCTTCTGGCGCAGGAAACTTCCGTCAACTTTTGCCCACATTGCCTCGCTAAATAAGCAATGTATGGAGACGTCTTGCGGCGTCCAGGGTTTGAGTTAGGAACACGCCATGACGGACAGCAGTGCAAATCCCCGTAATTACGGCGAGCGTCCGTTGCACGAAGACGACCCGCTGATGGAACTTTCGCGCATCATGGACTTCGGCACGCCTGCTGATGCCAACGTCGCTTGGAATGAGCGCCAATCCACTCAGTTCGGGAATACGCATTTTGAGGACCGGACCAATCCCGGCTTCGATCCTTCCCTGGATCTGGAGCGCGAGCTGCTCGGCGACTTCAGCGATTATTCCCAGCCTGCGGAACAGTCGCAGTTCGCCGCGCCGGCGCATGATGATTCCTATCTGGCGGATGCCCCGCTTATTCACGAAGAAGAACTTGCTTCCGCTCTGGAAGACGAGCTCGATCTTCAGATGGATCAGGAGGAGCGGGCCCCGCAACCGGAAGCACCCTCATTCGAAACGCTTGAATTTGAAGAGGCCGATCGCACCGAGCCGGTGCCGCAATTCGACTATAACGACTACTCGGCTGCTCGTGATTCGCATGAAGATACCTTCGCCGCGTCTTCTCCGGCCTATGGCCGCAGGGAAACGATCGAGCCGCTTCAAATCGATCAGGACGACTACGATCCAACCATCTACCAGCCAGCGATAGAGCCTCACGAGGAGGTTTATCAAGCGGCGCGTCTCCCGGACTGGAACGTTCAGGCTGTCGAGCCCGAGCAGCCTTCATATGCTGCTGTTTCCACGCCGGTTTCGCTTGAAGATGAACTGGAAAACCTCCTGTTCGGCGACGAGCCCAAGCCGGTCTCTCATGACGAGACTTACTTCTCGCATGTTGCGCCGACGGAAACGCCAAATGCCCATCACGATGCGGTTCCAGTGCAGAATTCCGGTTATCAGGATGAGCCGGAACTGAACGATTTGCATTTCGATGAACCCGCTTACAGTGAGCCTCAGGCTGCCGCTCCCGTCACACAGGCGCAGGCTTACGCGCCCCAGGCCATTCCTGCCGGATATCCCTACTATACGCGGAGCAATTTCTCTTCCGGCGTTCCGGGGCAGGACACGCTAGCGACCACGCCGCAGGCTGATTATCCGTCCGCAACCCCTTCTCTGGATGACGAAGACAATTTCTCCTTCGATGATGATTTTTCGTTCGATGTCGAGGAAGCTGCAACGGCGGCGGCTGGCGAAGGTACGGAGGATGATCTTTCGGAACTCGATGAGATCAGTCTCTCCGAGGACGATTTCGGCTTTGAGCCATCTGGCGATGTTTCAAACGTTCAGGACGAAAATGCTTTCAACGAAGATGATTTCTTCACCGAAGATGACCTCGATCTGAATGTGGAGCCTGAAGAAGAACCAACCGCTTATGCGCATGCCGTGCGTTCGGACGATGAATATCGGTCTTCCCCGGCTTCGTTCTCGCCGTTCGGAACTGCAAACAGGGCCGCGATCAGCGCGCCCGCGCCGGAAGTCGAAACCCTGAGCGTGGCGGAAGAAAAGGTCGAGCAGACACATTCTCTCGATCTGCCGGAAATCAATTACGGCGAAGAAGAAACCAATGCCGGCTTGACCGATCTTGAAGCGGAATTCGCTGAGGTCTTCAACACGGTCGGCGTCGACGAAACGGCAAAATCCGATGCCCAGAGCGAAGCTGACAGGGCTTTTGAGGATATTTTCCGCGAAAGCGCGTCAAGCTATCTGCCGAACTCTGGCGCAAGTCTCGGTGCCGCTGTTGGCGCTGCGGCGATGGGCGTTGGTGCTGCCGCTGCTGCGGGGGCATATGGCCGCTCGCAGGCGACGGCTCAGGCTCCGGTGCAGTTCAATCCGTCCAGCCAGCTTGGCAATGAAGACGACTTCTACAACCATTGGGCCGCCCAGGGCGCACAGCCGCTCGAAGCTGGCGATTATGGTGAACGGGCCGCGATGCAGCCGGAAGACGATCTTGGCAGCGCCGCCGAAGCCTATCGCAATCGCCCGGTTCGTGGCCGTCGCGGCCTTATCCTGGCAAGCGTGGCCGGCGTAGCCGTGCTGCTGGGCGGGATCGGCTATCACTTTCTCGGCGGCGCCGGTTCCGGTGAACCGGTCGTGATTCGCGCCGACAACCAGCCGATCAAGATGCAGCCGGAAAATCCCGGCGGCGCGACAGTGCCGAACCAGGACAAGGCGGTATATGACCGTGTTGCCGGTACGCTGCCGAACAATCCGGAACAAAAGTCGCTGATCACATCCGGCGAAGAGCCGGTGGATATTTCCGGCACGGATGACAGCGAGAACATGGTGGACAACACCCCCGAGGAGCCGCAGGTGGCGAATAATGCACCGGCCGTGAATCAGGACAACCGCAATGCGCCGCTGGTCCAGCCGCGCGAAGTGGAAACCATGATCGTGCGGCCGGATGGCTCGATCATTCAGCCTTCTCCGGCACCGGAAGAAACCGCTTCGCAAATGCCTCCGGCAAACAGCACGCAGCCCGCTGCACCGGCTGGTGGCGACGAAATCGCCGCGCTCGCGGCTGGCAACGCGCCGGCAGAACCTGCCGCACAGGTGTCGCCGCAGCCTCAGCAAGCTGCTGAAACGCCGCGTCTTCCCGTCCGCGCGCCGGTGGTGCCGTCGCGCCCGGCTGAACAGCCGGTCAATATCGTCGGCAACGTGCCGCAGCGTACGCAGGCCCCGGCTGCATCCAACCCGGCTCCCGCACCGGCTGCGCCGCAGATTGCATCGGCAGCAGGTGCAGGCGGCTACTTCATCCAGATCGCTTCGCAGCCATCGGCTGAACTGGCCCAGAAGTCCTATGCGAACATGGCCCAGAAGTACGGCAGCGTGATCGGCGGCCGCAGTGTGGACATCAAGCGCGCCGACATTCCGGGCAAGGGCACCTACTATCGTGTCCGCGTTCAGGGCGGCTCCAAGGACGACGCCTCCGCACTGTGCGCTCGTCTCAAGTCCGCTGGCGGCAGCTGCTTCGTCACGCAGTGATAGACGACACACTGAGTATCGAAAGGGCGGCTTCGGTCGCCCTTTTTCATGGTCCACTACCAAGCTCTGATTTTTTCGGTTAAACCGGGGCGGGCTTGTTTGAGTACAGCATTTCCGGACATTATTGGGGAAAAGCGCATGATAGACTGCAAGGCATGGATTGCCGGTGTGTCGGGAACGAAACTGACGGAAGACGAAATCGCGTTTTTCCGCGACGAAAGGCCCTGGGGCTTTATTCTTTTCGCGCGCAATGTTGAAAGCCTTGAACAGGTTTCTGATCTCACGGCGCATATGCGTGACCTGACGGGGCGGGACCAGACCCCTGTTTTCATCGATCAGGAAGGTGGCCGCGTGCAGCGCCTTCGCCCGCCGCTCGTGCCAAATTATCCTTCTGCCTCGGAAGTAGGCGCGATTTACGCGCGCGATCGCGAGGCGGGACTGCGCGCTGCATGGCTTCACGCTCGTCTTCATGCATTCGATTTGTTGAAGGTCGGCGTCAATGTGGACTGCCTGCCGGTGCTGGACGTACCTGTGGAGGGCGCGCATGACGTCATCGGCGCACGAGCCTATTCCAAGAATCCGCATGCGGTTGCCGCAATGGGACGAGCCGCTGCCGAGGGCTTGCTGGCCGGTGGTTTGTTGCCCGTAGTCAAGCATATGCCGGGGCATGGCCGTGCCTTTGCCGACACGCACAAGGAGCTGGCGCGCGTTACCGTTCCACTGAATGAACTGGTCGCGCATGACTTCGTGCCGTTCAAGGCGCTCAACGATCTGCCGATGGCAATGACGGCTCACGTCGTTTTCGATTGCATCGACCCACAGCGCCCATCAACATTGTCGCCGACCGTCATCAACACCATCATTCGCGATGTCATCCAGTTCGATGGACTTGTGATGAGCGACGACATTTCCATGAAAGCGCTCTCGGGCAGCCTTGGCGACATTGCGGACGGCATCGTTGGCGCGGGCTGCGATATGGTTCTCTATTGCGCAGGCGTGATGGAGGAATTGAAGGAAGTTGCAGCGCGTGTGCCCGTGCTCGAAGGCAAGGCAAAGCGCCGCGCCGAACTGGCTGAAGTCTATGCGGGCGACCCCGATCTTTCCAATGAGGAAGAACTGCGTGCAGAATTCGGCGCCATGTTCGAACTGATAGCGTAATCGTCAAAACTTGGTAAACTGAGATCGTCGGCGGACCGGCCGCCGATGAAATCTTATCAGCAGGGAAACGGGCTTGGCAGCATCGGGTGCAGACACAGACGGCAAGGACGGCACGCTCGTGCCGATGGATGCGCTGTGGCAGGGCGAGACAGAACGCAGCGAAAGCGAACCGTCGCTCCTCATCGATGTGCAGGGATTTGAAGGGCCGTTAGATCTGCTGCTCCATCTCGCACGCAGCCAGCGCGTCGATCTTGCCCGCATCTCCGTGCTGGCGCTTGCGGAGCAATATCTGCAATTTGTGGAGCAGGCGCGCGCCTTGCGCCTTGAACTTGCCGCCGACTATCTGGTGATGGCGGCATGGCTTGCCTATCTCAAGTCGAAACTGCTGATCCCGAAGCAGCAGGGCGACGATGGCGCGACTGGTGAAGAACTGGCGGCTTCGCTGCATTATCGCTTGAAGCGGCTTGAAGCCATGCGTGACGCCGCTGCGAAGCTCGTCAACCGCAACCGGCTGGGAAGGGATGTCTTTGCGCGGGGCATGCCGGAAATGGTCATGGTGGACAGGACCAGCCAGTTTTCCGCTACACTATATGACCTTCTGACAGCCTATGCTTCACAGCGGCAGCGCGAGGCGGTTTCTCAGGTGCAGATTGCCAAGCGGGCTGTCTGGTCGCTGAAAGAAGCGCGCGTGGCGCTTGTGCGCCTGATGGGATCGGTCGGCGACTGGATATCGCTCGATCGCTTCCTGATCGATTATGCGCTTTCGCCGCGGGAGAGGGCTTCGGCGCTTGCAAGTTCCTTCGCCGCCAGCCTTGAGCTTGTGCGGGAAGGCAAGCTGGAAGTGAAGCAAAACGCTCCTTTCGAGCCGATCTATATCAGGGCGACGAGCGACCTGAGCGAATGGGATGAGGATGAGGATGTCTGAGGCGGAACGTCGAAATCTGGCTGCGATCGATAGCGACGACGATCAGATCGAAACAGAGGCTCCTGTCTCGACGCAGGGGCTGGCCGAGCTTGCGCGCATTGTCGAGGCGATTGTCTTTGCGTCAGCCGAACCCGTTTCCGAACGCGCACTGGCGGAACGTTTGCCCGCCAATGTCGACGTTGCGCCGGTTTTGAGGCATTTGCAGAAAATATATGAAACGCGCGGCGTGCATCTTGTTCAGGTTGGCAGCGCATGGGCGTTTCGTACCGCCCCCGATCTCGCCTTTCTCATGAGCCGTGAAGCCGTGCAGCAGCGCAAGCTCTCACGCGCTGCGATGGAAGTGCTGGCCATCATTGCCTATCATCAACCGGTCACGCGCGCCGAACTGGAAGATATTCGCGGTGTCGAAACTTCAAAGGGCACGCTTGATGTTCTGATGGAGACCGGCTGGATCAAATTGCGCGGGCGTCGCCGCACGCCCGGTCGCCCGGTCACCTATGGAACGACAGATGCGTTTCTCGACCATTTTGGCCTTCCGGAGATCCGTGATCTGCCCGGATTGGAAGAATTGCGGGGGGCAGGGCTTCTTTCTGCGCGGATGCCATCGAGTTTTGCCGTCCCCGTCCCGAACGTCGACCCGGATGAACTGACGGAAGACGAAGAGCCGCTCGAAGATATCGATCTGGAAAGCCTTGGCTTGCTCGCTCCACGCGGTGAATAATCCCGGTCTGGGCTTTGCAGCCAATTTTATTTGTCGCAAAGCCGTTCACCGTCACACTTCTGTTTGAAAGATTTGTTGAAAGCGCTTAAATCGTAATTGGCATTGCAGGAACATGCCGCGCTTGCGGCAATGAGAGGAATAAAATGGGTAGCTTTTCCATCTGGCACTGGCTGATCGTCCTGGCGGTTGTGCTTCTTCTGTTTGGCCGCGGCAAGATTCCCGAGCTGATGGGTGACGTTGCCAAGGGCATCAAGAACTTCAAGCAGGGCATGAACGACGACGATGCGAAGGACGATGCGCGCACGATCGACGCCAAGGCTGACGAGACGGTCAACGACGTCAAGAAAACCACCAAGTCCTGATCTAGAGCATGTTTCCCGAAAGCAGGAACCGGTTTCGGGATAAAGACATGCGTAAAAACAAAAAGTTACAGCGTTTCCAATGATTCAGACAAACAGGAAGCGCTTTAACGGATAAAGCATGCTGCGTGCGGGACAGCGCGCAGCATATTTTGCCATTTACAAGTGCGGTTTTCCGCCGAAAGACGGGACGCGCGCGCGAATTGCGCGGGGTATCAAGAATATGTTCGACATCGGTTGGTCTGAACTTCTGATTATTGCGATCGTGATGATCGTGGTGGTCGGTCCCAAGGATTTGCCGAAGATGCTGCGTGCATTCGGTAAAGCGACCGCGCGCATGCGCGCGACCGCCAACGAGTTCAAGCAGCAGTTCGACGAAGCCTTGAAAGAGGCTGAGCTTGACGATGTAAAGACCATCATCGACGAGACCCGCAAGCTCGACCCGCGTTCAAAGATCACGCAGGTGTTCGATCCGATTCGAAGCGCGGGCGAGGATTTGCGCGCTGGCCTCCAATCCACATCGTCCATGTCTCCGGCGACGCCTGAAAAAATAGCCGAAGTGACCACGCCGGTTGATGCTGGCGGCGCTCCGGTGCCGCCTGCTGTGGAGCCTGCCGCAGAACAGGCTCCAGCGCCCAAAAAGCCTGCTCGCAAGGCTGCGCCGAAGGCAGGGAATAAAGCCAAAGAAGCCAAGGCAGCGCCGGTTGCAAAGCCAGCTTCCCGGAAGTCGGCGTCAACGAAATCGGAAACTGCAAAGGCTGCTGCCGCAGCACCTGCCAAAAAGACCACGAAGAAGACAGGAACCAAAGCGTGACACGCGACGAGGACGAAATCGAACAGAGCGCAGCGCCTCTGCTTGAACACCTGATCGAACTGCGCCGCCGCCTGATCTGGGCGATTCTGGCATTTTTCGTGGCATTTGTTTTCTGTTTCGCTTTCGCCAAACAGCTGTTCAACCTGCTTGTCGTACCATATCAGTGGGCGCTCGACTGGGCGGGCATGGATCGCTCGAAGGCAGAACTGATCTATACTGCGCCGCAGGAATTCTTCTTCACGCAGGTGAAGGTGGCCATGTTCGGCGGCATCGTGCTGGCATTTCCGATCATTGCTGCGCAGATTTACAAATTCGTGGCGCCCGGCCTCTACAAGCACGAACGCATGGCGTTCCTGCCATTCCTGATCGCTTCGCCGATCCTGTTTTTGATGGGCGGCGCGCTCGTCTATTTCTTCTTCACGCCGATGGTGATGTGGTTCTTCCTCGCCATGCAGCAGACCGGCGGCAGCGGTGAAGTGCAGATTTCCCTCCTGCCCAAAGTATCGGAATATTTGAGCCTCATCATGACGCTCATCTTTGCGTTTGGCCTGGTCTTCCAGCTGCCGGTGGTCACGAGCCTGATGGCGCGTGTCGGGCTGGTGACGTCGGCGGGCCTCAAGGACAAGCGCAAATACGCCATCGTCATCGCTTTCATCGTGGCTGCCGTGCTGACGCCGCCTGATCCGGCGAGCCAGATCGGCCTTGCCTTGCCGACGATCCTTCTCTACGAGATTTCAATCATCGTGGCTCGCATGATCGAGAAGAAGCGGGATGAGGCGCAGGCAAACACCGACGCTGAAAATAACGCTTCATCCTCCTGATTTGTCACGTTAATTCCGTAAGGTCGCAGGTTGTGCGGCCTTGCTTCTGTTCAATTTCACGAAACGGCTTTTCCCATGCTCGACATCAAATGGATACGCGAAAACCCTGAAACCCTCGATAAAGCGCTCGCCAAGCGTGGGGCTCAGTCGCTGTCGTCCGAACTGATGGCGCTGGACGAGAAACGCCGCGAATATGTTGGCAAGGTTCAGGCCGCGCAGGAGCGCCGCAACGCTGCCTCGAAGGAAATCGGCAAGGCCATGGCTGCGAAGGATGCAGCAACGGCTGACAGGCTGAAGGCGGAAGTTGCCGAGTTGAAGGATTTTCTTGCTCAGGCCGAAGACGAAGAACGCCGTCTGACCAAGGAACTGAACGACGCGCTGTCGTCCATCCCCAATATTCCGCTCGAAGACGTGCCGCTCGGCAAGGATGAAAGCGACAATGTCGAAATCCGCCGCGTCGGCAACCAGCGCAACTTCGCTTTCCAGCCGAAGGAACATTTCGAGCTGGGCGAGGCGCTCGGCTACATGGATTTCGAGCGTGCGGCAAAGCTCGCAGGTTCGCGCTTTACCGTGCTGAAGGGGCCGCTCGCGCGTCTCGAACGGGCGCTCGGTCAGTTCATGCTCGATCTCCATACGACAGAGCACGGCTACACCGAAACAATGCCGCCGCTGATGGTGCGCGACGAAGCTGTCTATGGAACCGGTCAGCTGCCGAAATTCTCGGAAGACCTTTTCCGCACCACGGATGGCCGCTGGCTCATTCCGACCGCCGAAGTGCCGCTGACCAATCTCGTCGCCGACGAAATCGTCGACGCGAAGTCGCTTCCCCAGCGTTATACGGCACTGACGCCGTGCTTCCGCTCGGAAGCGGGCTCCGCCGGTCGCGACACACGCGGTATGCTGCGCCAGCACCAGTTCCTGAAAGTGGAAATGGTGTCGATTACCGATGCCGACAGCGCCATTGAAGAACATGAGCGTATGACCGCCTGCGCCGAGGAAGTGCTGAAGCGCCTCGGTCTGCCGTTCCGCACGGTCGTGCTCTGTACCGGCGACATGGGCTTCGGCGCGCAGAAGACTTACGACATCGAAGTGTGGCTGCCGGGCCAGAACACCTATCGCGAAATTTCCAGTTGCTCGGTCTGCGGTGATTTCCAGGGCCGTCGCATGAATGCCCGCTATCGTCCGGAAGGCGAAAAGTCGACCCGTTTCGTGCACACGCTGAACGGTTCGGGTGTCGCCGTCGGCCGTGCCCTTATCGCCGTGATGGAAAATTATCAGGAAGAAGACGGCAGCATTCATATTCCTGAAGCATTGCAGCCATACATGGGCGGCCTCACGCGGATCGAGAAAGCTGCGTGAATCAGAATCATTGATAGATGAAGGAGTGATGACGTGCGAATTCTGCTGACGAACGATGATGGTATCCACGCTGAAGGCCTCGCAGTTCTGGAGCGGATCGCACGCAAACTCTCCGACGATGTCTGGGTGGTCGCTCCCGAAACCGATCAGAGCGGCCTCGCGCATTCGCTGACGCTGTCAGAACCGCTTCGCCTTCGCCAGATCGACGAACGCCATTTTGCATTGCGCGGCACGCCGACCGATTGCGTCATCATGGGCGTGCGTCACGTGCTGCCCGGCGCGCCCGATCTGGTTCTCTCCGGCGTCAATTCCGGTGCCAACATGGCCGATGACGTGACCTATTCGGGCACCGTTGCCGGTGCAATGGAAGGGACCTTGCTGGGTGTACGGGCGATCGCGCTGTCGCAGGAATATGAATATGAAGGCGACCGCCGCATCGTGCCGTGGGAAACGGCGGAAGCCCACGCGCCGGACCTTATCAAAAAGCTGATGGAGGCTGGCTGGCCGGAAGGGGTTCTACTGAACCTGAATTTCCCGAACTGCGGCCCGGAGGAAGTGCAGGGCGTGCGTGTCACGGCACAGGGCAAGCTTAGCCACGATGCGCGCCTCGACGAGCGCCGGGACGGACGCGGCTTTCCTTATTTCTGGCTGCACTTCGGTCGCGGCAAGGCGCCTGTCGCAGATGACAGCGACATTGCGGCCATTCGTTCCGACTGCATTTCGGTCACCCCGTTGCACCTTGATCTGACCGCGCATAAGGTTCGGGCAGAATTGAGCGCAGCACTTGGGGTTGAAGCATGAGGCAGGCAGCGTCTGAGCGCCCACGGCTTTCGGACAGGGAAGGATTTGCATCCTTCGTTATGCGGATGCGCGGATACGGTATTGACGATCCGCGTCTCTTCGCAGCCATTGAGGCCACGCCTCGCCAGAGTTTTCTCGCATCCGCATGGTCTCATCTCGCCTATAGCCCCCGCACTGCGCCGCTTGACTGCGGCGAGTATATGGAAGGCATCGACGAACAGGCCCGCGCCATCGCTGCGCTGAAGTTGGAACCCGGTCATCGGGTTCTGGAAATCGGAACGGGCTCCGGTTTTACGGCGGCGGTGATGTCGACTCTTGCCGGTCGCGTCACGACTGTCGAGCGCTATCGCAAGCTTTGCGACCACGCCTTGCAGCAATTCGTGTCGCTGAAGCGCGAGAACATCATGGTCAAGCATGCCGATGGTCGCCATGGAATGCCGGGCGGCCCATTCGACCGCATCCTGATCTGGCTCGCCTTCGACGAAGTGCCGCGTCATTTCGTCGATCTTCTGGCGACGCATGGCGTGTTGATCGCCCCCATCGGTCCGGGCGATGGCCCGCAGGTCATGACGCGCATCGCCAAGGTTGGCAGCCGCTTCGAGCAGGAGGACCTGATGGCGGTTCGCTATCAGCCTTTCATCGAAGGCGTCTCGTCCGTTCTTTGACCGGCAGATATTGATTCGTCAAAAAGATGGCTGACTGGTTCTTTCCGGCATCGCCGGAGAGGGCTTTCGGCAGCTTTGTGCGCTTATGGTATTTAATTGGTGAATCTTTTTTCGAAGATTTGCCCTTCTTAACCAGAGAGTAACATTAACGCGTTTTAATCACCTTACTGAGTTTCGAGTATGGGCGAGTTGAACATGCGTTTACAAATTTTGCAGCACACGTCTGAACGTCTCCTGCGGAATGTCGCGATCGTTCTGATTGCCGGTTTTGGTGCCGGGTGCAGTGCCGATACGATGCGCTTCACTGATGGTATCAGTACGGGCTCTACGTCCAGTCAGCGTGTCGCACAGCAGCCGGCTGGCGATCTTTATGCATCCGCGGCTCCTGTGGCTCCCGCTTCCAGCGGCTCTGTTCAGCGCAATTCGCTGCCGCCGGTGTCCTCGGCGCCGATGGCGGCACCTGTTGCCGCAGCGCGCCAGTCTGTGCAGGCTCCGGTCGCAGCCGCATCCAATCACATCCAGAATCAGGTCGGTCAGGCGCAGGATATGGCCGCAAACCGTGTGAACAACACGGTCAATGCAGCCGAAACCAAGGTTGCCAGTGCCGCCACCGCTACGCGCAATACCGTGAACGGCGCGCAGGAAAAGGTTCTCGGACAGCTTCCGGCTGCTCCGTCCGCGCCAAGGCCAACGGATAACAATATCGCGGTCGTACCGCAGGCGCCTGCCGTCAACGGCAAGAAGCCTTCGGCAAACGATATGGCGTCAGCGGGCGCAAACGCAACGACGCCGCCAGCGTCGAACGGCACCTATACGGTAAAGAGCGGCGATTCACTCTTCTCCATCGCCCAGAAGCACAATGTGCCCGTCGAGCAGTTGAAGAAGGCCAACGGACTGTCGAACGGCGCTATCCGCGTCGGACAGGCGCTTGTCATCCCGTCCGCCGCAGCTGGCAATGCAACGCAGGTTGCCGCAGTTTCGCAGCCGCCGGAAAACCCGGCCAAGACAGCTTCCGCCCCAGCCGCCAACGCCGATGTGAAGCCTTACACGCCGCCGCAGGCGAGCAACAAGGTGATCGAGGATGCCGAAAAGGATCAGGCGGCAGCGCCTTCCTCCACCGGCATTTCGCAGATGCGCTGGCCGGTGCGTGGCCGCATTCTCGCAAGCTTCGGCCAGCGTGACGGCACTTCGGTAAGCGACGGCATCGACATCATGGTTCCGGAAGGCACCTCGGTGAAGGCGGCTGAAAATGGCGTTGTCATCTATGCCGGTGACGGCCTCAAGGAGTTCGGCCAGACGGTTCTGATCCGCCACGACAACGGCCTCGTTACCGTTTACGGCCACAACAGCCAGATATTGGTTCAGCGTGGACAGAAAGTCCGTCGCGGCGAAGAAGTTGCAAAATCTGGCATGAGCGGCAACGCGAAATCTCCGAAACTGCACTTTGAGGTGCGCAAAAATTCCGCGCCGGTCAATCCTTCCAAATATCTGGAATCCTGATCGGAACGTGACTCAACAAGAAAGGCGGACCCAAAAGTCCGCCTTTCTCTTTTATGCGTTGTTCCATCGTTTTACATGGCAATGCCGAGGCGACCCGCCAGATCCTGTATATATTGCCACGCAACACGACCGGAGCGGTTTCCACGCGTTGTGGACCATTCCAGTGCTTCTGCATGCATCTTGGCAGGATCGTATGCCAGCTTGAAATAGGCCGCATAGCCGTCAACCATTGCGAGATAATCGTCCTGGCTACATTTATGGAAACCGAGCCAGAGACCGAAACGGTCTGACAGCGAAACCTTTTCCTCAATGGCTTCCGAAGGATTGATCGCCGTCGAGCGCTCATTGTCGATCATGTCGCGCGGCATGAGATGGCGCCGGTTCGACGTTGCATAGAAAATCACATTGCCGGGACGCCCCTCCACACCGCCTTCGAGCGCCGCCTTGAGCGATTTATAGGACGTATCGTCGTGATCGAAGGAAAGGTCATCGCAGAACAGGATGAAGCGATAGTCCGTATCCTTGATGAGATTCATCAATGTCGGAAGGCTATCAATATCCTCACGGTGGATTTCGATCAGCTTGAGCGGGGTATGGTCCGGCATTTCCGCATTGACGCTTGCCTGCGCAGCCTTGACGAGCGAGGATTTGCCCATGCCGCGCGCCCCCCAGAGCAGCACATTATTGGCCGGAAATCCTTTTGCGAAGCGCCGGGTATTGTCCACAAGCTGGTCACGTACCAAATCTACGCCACGGATCAGCGCGATATCCACTCGGTTGACACGCTTGACCGGATCAAGGGTCAGTCGTTCGGGAGCCCAGACGAAGCAGTCTGCGGCATTGAGATCGGGTGTTCTGGCTTCCGGCGGCGCAATGCGTTCCAGAGCGGCGATCAAGCGGTCCAGTTTTTGGCTGAGTATGTCTTCGGTCGTCATTTCATGCCCCTGATGATAGGAGTATGGACTTAACATGCCACAGCGGAGGCGAAAAGTGTGCGACCTTGGCACAGGCGGGGTCATCGCCAGTTGCATTTGGCGCGCTAACCATTGTAATGCCGTTAATAATTTGTCTTCGAGACTTCAGAGGAGTTCCTAATGTTCGTAACACCGGCTTTCGCTCAGGCATCCGGCGGCGCTGCTGGGCCAGACATGCTCATGAGCATTCTGCCGTTCATCCTGATCTTCGTGATCATGTACTTCCTCATCATCCGCCCACAGCGGACCCAGATGAAGAAGCGTCAGGAAATGCTGTCGCAGGTTCGTCGCGGCGATACCGTCGTCACTGGCGGCGGCATTGTCGGCAAGGTTCAGAAGGTCGTTGATGACAACGAACTCGAAGTCGAAATTGCTGAAGGCGTTCGCATCCGCGTCATGCGCAGCACCCTGATGGATGTTCGCGTGAAGGGCGAACCTGTCGCCGACAACAAGAACAAGTAATTCTTTTACAACATGCAGGCCCCGGTAAGATTTCCATAACCGGGGCCTGTGCATTATTCGGCAAGCGCCAGAACGTGCGCGCCACGACGCCGGAGAGCGGTTCGCAATAGGTGAACTCCGGCCTGCTCTATCCAAGCTGATACGGAATTGCTGCTCCATGCTCTATTTTTCACGCTGGAAATCTGCCCTGATCTGGCTCGCGGTTCTCGTGAGCTTCGTCATCGCTTCCCCTAATTTTTTCTCGCGTGAAACGCTGGCAAAGCTGCCAAATTTCCTGCCGAAACAGCAGATCTCCCTTGGACTCGATCTCTCCGGCGGCTCGCGCCTGGTCCTGCAAGTGCAGAATCCGGGACGAGGGGGTCTTGAGCGCACAGCGGACATCATGCGCCAGCGCCTTGAGGAGCTGGGATATGGCAAGCCTCTCGTCGAAGTGGAAAACCGCAATCAGATTCGGGTCGAAGTTCCAGGCGTTTATGACGCGCAGCTCCTGAAAGACATTCTCAGTGTTCGCGGCAATTTTTCTTTCCGCGCCGTTGACAGCACCATGGGGCCGGACGACGCCATTCGTGGAACGCCGCCCGCCGATAGTGAAGTTATCTACTCTTATGACGACCCGCCGGTCGGTTACCTGGTCAAGAAGCAGCCGATCCTGACTGGCGCGAATGTGACCGACGCAAAGGCAACGCTTTCGGACGACGACAGCGAACCCATCATCACGCTCACGCTGGACGATGCGGGCCGCAAGAACCTTGCCGAGGCAACATCGCATCTGGTTGGCGGGAGTTTTGCTATCGTCGTTGATAATCAGATCGTTTCCGCACCTGCCGTCGACGAGAAGCTCGACACGAACGAATTGCAGATTTCGGGTGCGTTCGATCTTCAGGCGGCCAACAATATGGCGGTGGTGCTGCGTTCCGGCGCGCTGCCACAGAATGTTACGGTTCTGGAAGAACGCACGATAGCATCGGCTCTGGGCGAGGACTACGCCAGCGCCGCTGCGCTGGCAGCTTTGCTGGCTGCGCTGCTGGTCGGCCTGTTCATGATCTTGTCCTACGGCATATTGGGTGTGATCGCGATGATCGCGCTCGCCGTCAATATCATCATCCTCACAGCCATACTCTCGCTGATTGGCGCTTCGATCAGCCTTGCAAGCATCGCCGGTCTGGTGCTGACAATAGGTCTGGCCGTCGACGCCCATATCCTGATTTATGAACGTGTTCGCGAAGATCGCCGCAAGGGCTATTCCGTCGTTCAGGCGATGGAATCCGGCTTTTATCGCGCTCTTTCAACCATCATTGATGCGAACCTCACCACACTGATTGCTGCGCTCGTTCTGTTCCTGCTCGGCTCGGGAACGGTGCACGGCTTCGCGCTGACGGTCGCGGTCGGTATCGGCACGACGCTCTTCACTACGCTCACTTTCACGCGACTGCTGATTGCGCAATGGGTGCGCACGGCCAAGCCGAAGGAAGTGCCGAAGCGTCGCTTGAAGCTGGTCCCGACAGTAACGCACATTCCTTTCATGCGTCTGCAATTCGTGACGCTTGGCATTTCGGTTCTCGCCTGCGCGATTGTGATCGCCTTGTTCGTCAATATCGGCTTCAACTACGGTATCGATTTCCGTGGCGGCTCGATGGTGGAGCTGCAGGCGCGCAGTGGCGACGCCAATCTCGAAGACATCACCGAGCGGCTGACCGAACTCAATATCGACAGCGCGCGCGTTCTGCCTGCAAAATCCCCGCGTTCCGCTCTCGTCATCATCGGCAGTCAGGAGGTCGGCGACGATGCGGAACAAACCGTCGCCGTAAAGCTGCGCGGCGAGTTCGAGCAGGATTATTCATTCCAGCGGGTCGAAGTCGTCGGACCGACGGTTTCGGAACAGCTTTCCCGCGCCGGTATTCTGGCGGTCATCCTGTCGCTGATCGGTATCTTTATTTATGTGTGGGTCCGGTTCCGCTGGCAGCTTGCGCTCGGCGCGGTGCTGTCTACCCTGCACGACGTCATCATTCTGGCGGGCATGTTCATTGTGTTCCGCATGGAATTCAACCTGTGGAGCGTCGCGGCGATCCTGACGATCATCGGCTATTCGCTAAACGATACGGTGGTTATTTATGACCGCGTGCGCGAGAACCTGCGTGTCTATAAACGCGCCCCGCTGCCCGCCATCATTGATGCGTCGATCAATCAGACACTGTCGCGCACCCTGCTGACGTCCTTCGTGACGTTTCTCGCGCATATTCCGCTTTATGCCTTTGGCGGCGCGGATATACGCAGTTTCGCGCTTGCACTTAGCGTCGGTATCATAGTCGCGAGTTACTCGTCGATCTTCATCGCGGCTCCGTTGCTGGTTCAGTTCGGCCTCAAGCCGCGGGGCGCGAATGAATCCAGCGATTCGATGGATGATGAACTGGCGCAATCGCTGAATTTGGAAAGCTGACAATGGCCCATGGGATAGAGATAAGAGAGGCCCATTTTCCGGGTCGTGCGCCCATCGATGCCTATGGCAATGGAGGCTTTCGCTTTGCGGAAATGTCGCATCGCGGATCGATCCTTTGTCTGCCTTCGGGAATTCACGGCTGGGAACCGGCCACGCCGCCACTGCTCGCTAAAGCCGATCTGGAAATGATCCTTGAGCAGGCATCCGATATTGAAATTCTGCTGGTGGGAACCGGCATGGATCTGCGCCGGATCCCCGAAGACGTTCGTGCCATCTTGAGGAACCATCGCATTTCTTCCGATCCTATGAGCACAGGCGCTGCGGTTCGCACCTACAATGTGCTTCTGGCCGAAGATCGCGCGGTTGCGGCGGCGCTGATTGCTGTAGATTGAACACCATGAACGAGAATGAGGCACATTGCCTGGCATTGCTTCGCGAAGCGGACCGGGACCGATATCTTTCAGTGCTCTACGCGCCGGAGGATCGTCGCGGCGGTCTGGCGGCATTATACGCATTCAATGCCGAGATCGCGCGTATCCGCGATCTTGTCCATGAACCGTTGCCGGGCGAGGTGCGCCTGCAATGGTGGCGCGATCTCATCAATGGTGAGGCGAGGGGCAGTGCGGAAGCGCATCCCGTTGCCGCAGCGCTGATCAGCACTATTGAAAAATATGAACTGCCGCGAGCAGCCTTCGACAATTATTGCGAAGCGCGCATTTTCGATCTTTATGATGACCCGATGCCGAGCCGTAATGATCTGGAAGGTTATTGCGGGGAAACCGCGTCGGCGATCATTCAGCTAGCCGGTTTTATACTCGACAGGGATGCCGCGCAGGCACAAACCGAGATAACAGGCCATGCGGGAGTAGCGCAGGCCGCGACGGGTTTGCTTCGCCTGATGCCCATTCATCGGCGGCGTGGGCAACTCTATGTTCCGGCGGATATGTTGCAGGCGGTGGGTGTGGCCCGTGAGAACTTCCTCGCCGGTGAAGACAAAGCGGCCACCGGACGCGTCACCAGCATCATGCTGGCTTTCGCGCGCGAACATCTGGCGATTTTCGAGAAGAACAGGTCGCAACTGCCGAAGAGCCTTGCTCCGGCATTCCTGCCTTTGGCGCTTGTCCCGGCCTATCTGCGAGCAATCGAGCGCCTTGGCACCGAGGCCGTGGAGAAGGTGGCAGACATTTCAGCTATTCGGAAACAATGGCTGATGTTCAGAGCCAACTTCTAAGCATTCAAAAAAGATAGGCTTCAGTCCATTCAAACTGAAGCCTATCGCAATATTACTCGCCCAATCCCAGCCATTGGCGGCAATCAGCGAGAGCACGCGCGGAAAGCGCACGCTTCTTGGCAATTGTTTTTTCCTTGCCGCGCAGGCGCTTGCCTTCGGGCTTCGGCACATCGACAGGCGGGAACAAGCCGAAATTCACATTCATCGGCTGGAACGAACGTTTGCCCGGCTCGTCATCCGCCACAATATGTCCGCCCGTGATATGCCCGAGCAGGGCACCGAATGCCGTGGTTCCCGGAGGCGGCGTCAACGTTTGCCCCAGCTTCTCGGCGGCTGTGAAACGGCCCGCGAGCAGGCCGATCGCAGACGATTCCACATAGCCTTCACAGCCTGTCACCTGACCGGCAAAGCGCAATGTCTTGCGTGATTTAAGCCGAAGCGTGCCATCAAGCAGCACGGGAGAATTCAGATAGGTGTTGCGGTGAAGACCGCCGAGACGCGCAAATTCCGCGTTCTCCAGCCCCGGAATCATCTTGAAGATGCCCGTCTGTGAGCCGTATTTGAGCTTCGTCTGGAAGCCGACCATATTGTAGAGCGTGCCGAGCGCATTGTCCTGACGAAGCTGCACGACAGCATAGGGCTTTACGGTCGGGTTGTGCGCATTGGTAAGGCCCATCGGCTTCATGGGGCCATGGCGTAAGGTTTCCGCTCCGCGTTCGGCCATAACCTCAATCGGCAGGCAGCCATCGAAATAAGGCGTGCCTTCCCACTCCTTGAAGTCGGTCTTGTCGCCTTCGACCAGTGCGGCGACGAAGGCCTCATACTGCTCCTTGTCCATGGGGCAGTTGATATAGTCTTTTCCGGTGCCGCCGGGCCCCACCTTGTCATAGCGCGATTGGAACCAGCAGACATCCATATTGATCGAATCAAAATGGATGATCGGCGCAATGGCATCGAAGAAAGCCAGCGCATCCGCGCCGGTTTGCGCCTGAATCGCCTCCGCGAGCGAAGGCGCGGTCAACGGCCCGGTGGCAACGATGGTCGTCCCCCATTCCTCCGGCGGCAGACCGGTGACCTCTTCCCGAACGATGCTAATCAGCGGATGGGCTTCAAGCTTGGCAGTGACAGCCTGCGAAAAACCTTCGCGGTCGACAGCCAGTGCGCCGCCAGCCGGAACCTGATGGGCGTCAGCGCAAGCCATGATGAGCGAACCGGCAAGACGCATTTCGGCATGAAGAACGCCGACGGCATTGGTTTCTGCATCGTCCGAGCGGAATGAGTTGGAACAGACCAACTCCGCCAGTTGCTCGGTCTTGTGCGCATCGGTGCCGCGCACCGGGCGCATTTCGTGCAATATGACGGGCACGCCCGCCTGCGCGAGCTGCCATGCCGCTTCAGAACCGGCAAGGCCGCCGCCGACGACGTGAACGGGAGAAAGATCGGGTGTTTTTGACATGGCCATTCCCTTATCGCCTTTGCTGAACGCCTTCAATGGAGAAGGCGCGCCGGGAAGGGGAATCGAGCGGCAAAAAGAAATGGCATCCGTCGCGGGAGGAGGAGCGACGGATGCCATTATGGTAAGACCGGCATTGGGAGGAGGAGAACCGGTCTTGTTATCGCAGAACCTGGGAGGAGGATGGTTCTGCGATGAACCAAGTCTGGTGGGAGGAGGAGCCAGACTTGGAGAAACCCGTATCGGGAAAATTATGAGGCTCGTTGAATTAGCGAGCCTTGGTCTGGCGAGCCACGAACGGAATGTCCGCGCGGGAGATGCCAAGATCGTTCAGCTCACGGGTGGAGAGCTGGCTGAGTTCATTGACGGTGTCGCGGTAACGGCGCCAGTTGTTGTAAGAGCGAAGCAGGTTCATCGTGCTATTCCTTCATCGTTGAGGAACTGGAGTTCTGTTTAATTCATCTCGTTTGTTGCCCATGATATAAGCTATTGTTTTCGCAGGTTGCAGACCCGACTTTGCATAGCTGCTCTGCGGGTTCTGCACGTCACTCTAAATCGATTAGACTGGCTGGGCACAAAATTGCCGCAAAGCGATTTGATCCCTCTCTTTGCCGGCTGCACGGTTTCCTATATGTTCTCAACCGCTTACGGTTGCGGCAGCAACAACTGACGGAATGAGCAGGAGCTAATTTGTCATTTTCCATTTCTGTTGAGCGCCTGATAGAGCGATGGCAGCGGGACGGCCTGATCGATGCGGAGACTGCATCGAAACTGAACGCCGACCTTGAAAAGCGGGCTTCGGTCTTCAGTCTCGGTTCCGTTCTGGCCACCCTTGGCGGGCTGCTTCTTGGCGCAGCCGTGATCATGCTCGTTGCCGCCAACTGGCAGGACATGCCGCGGCTTATGCGCATTGGCCTCATATTCGTTCTTATATGGGCAAGCTATCTCGGCGGTGCGTGGCGGCAAGCTCGGGGTGACAATCTGTTTCCGGCGGTATGCTATATCGTAGGCGCTGCATCCTTCGGAGCGGGGCTGGCGCTCGTGGGCCAAATGTATCATTTGTCCGGCGATATCCATTCCGCCGCAATCTACTGGTCTGTCGGCGTCCTGATTTCGGCCTTTCTTCTACGCGCCCCGGTGCTGGCTGCATTTGGGGCAGGCGTCGCCTGCTTCTATCTTTCGACATATGTATTCGACGCGTCATCTTATGATGACGTGACCTATCGCTGGATCGGGCCGCTGCTGTTGGCGTTCGGTGCTGCTGCGGCGTTGTTTACACGTTCCCGGCATGCAGCGCATCTGTGGGCCATGTTCTCCATCGGTTGGGCTTTGCTCATTTATGTCGAGCACGAGAGCAATACGGTGCTGGTGCTTATGCTGGTCGTGGGAATCGGGCTGATACTTGCTGACGGTTTTGCTCATGCGACGGTGCAAAGATTGACACGCTTCGCTCATCCGCTTGCGGCCTATGGCCTGCTTCTGGCGTTGTTGGCGCTCGTCACACTTCAACTCAACCAGATGTTCTCTTATTCAAGCGTTGGCGCAAGTCTGGATAGGGACATATTATATAGCATCTTCATACTGGCGCTTGCGATCGGAGCGATTGCTGTAGCCGGACGCAACAATGGCGGTCTGCGCTCCATCGCCTATGCCGCATTTTCGATTCAGGTTCTCTATCTGGCTTTTGAGACGGTCGGCACCATGATCGGAACCTCCGGCTTCTTCCTGACGGCAGGCATTCTGGTCCTGCTGCTGGCTGCGTTCGTGCGGCGCATGGAGAACCGTTTCGGAAGGAAAAGCAGCGTGGAGGTACATCCATGAGCAGTCGGCTCAGATGGCTCTATGTCGGTGCCGTCATAACCGCGTTGCTGCAAACCGGCATTCTTTATGCTGGCATTGAAAAACGCGCCTCGGTCTTGCGCTCGGGCGCGGAAGTGACGCTCCAGACGGAACCTTTCGACCCGCGCGACCTGATGCGTGGCGATTACGTCGTTCTTGGCTACGAAATATCAAGTCTGGCAAGAAAGGACATAGCAGGCATCCCTCCCACCGGCTCGCGCACTGTCTATGTGGCTTTGAAGCCTGATGCGGACGGTATAGCGCGGTTTTCACGCGCTTCATTCTTACCTATTTCAGAGCTTATAGCGGGCGAGGTGCAGATTCGCGGCGAAGCCGCCTATTCAATATCCGACGATCCGCAATCGAATGTTCGTCTCAATTTCGGCATCGAACGATATTATGTACCTGAAGGGCAGGGACGAGCGATTGAAGACAGCCAGCGAGAACGGCGGATCACTGCCGTTGTTGCCGTAGACCCGAAAGGAGTGCCGGTCATCAAGGCTCTGCAGGAAGACGGGATGCAGCTTTATCAGGAGCCGCTTTATTGATCCCGAGAACGCTCCATATTTCAAAAGGGTTGGCTGACGGCAAAGGATCGCTATATAGAGGCGGAAAAGGACAGCCGGAGCGAACCCGGTAATTCTCTACGGGGAAGGCGGCTTTTTTCCTTTGAACCGTGAAAATTGGATGATATAGAGACGCGCGCTTTCGAGGGGCGGTTCAACATCTGAGACGAATAATGGTGCGTTCTGAGGAATGCGCTTCGGTTCAGAAGCGGATGTGGCGAAATTGGTAGACGCACCAGATTTAGGTTCTGGCGGGAGACCGTGGGGGTTCGAGTCCCTCCATCCGCACCAACTGCCATAAGGCAAAAGAATTTCTCTCCCGCGACAAGGCAAGCAAGCCGGTGACGGCGGGACAATGACAAGAAGTGAAGGTTTGAACATGCAGGTTACCGAAACGCTCAATGAAGGGCTGAAGCGCGAGATTAAAGTCGTGGTTCCGGCCAAGGATCTCGAAGCCAAGCTCTCGGAGCGGCTCGAAACTGCGCGCGGTCGCGCACGCATCAACGGCTTCCGCCCCGGCAAGGTGCCTGCAAATCATCTGCGCAAGATGTACGGCAAGTCCTTCATGGCGGAGATCGTCAACGAAATCCTCAACGATTCGTCGCGCTCGATTCTCGCTGACCGCAACGAAAAGTCAGCGACCCAGCCTGAAGTCATTATGTCGGAAGACGAAAAAGAGGCCGAAAAGGTCCTCGACGGCAAGGCCGATTTCGTTTTCTCGCTGAACTACGAAGTTCTGCCGGCAATCGAAGTCAAGGACTTCTCCAAGATCGCCGTTACCCGTGAAGTCGTCGATATTTCCGATGAGGAAGTCGATGAGCAGGTGAAGCGCATCGCTTCTTCGACCCGCACCTTCGAAACCAAGAAGGGCAAGGCAGAAAACGAAGATCGCGTTACCATCGATTATCTCGGCAAGCTCGACGGCGAGCCGTTCGAAGGTGGCGCCGACAACGATGCGCAGCTCGTTCTCGGTTCCGGCCAGTTCATTCCGGGCTTCGAAGAGCAGCTCGTTGGCCTCAAGGCCGGTGACGAGAAGGTCATCAATGTTACCTTCCCGGCTGAATATGGCGCCGCTCATCTGGCTGGCAAGGAAGCTACCTTCGACATCAAGGTCAAGGAAGTTGCCAAGCCGAACGAACTCGTCCTCGATGACGAAACCGCCAAGAAGCTCGGCATTGAATCGCTTGAGCGTCTGCGTCAGGTCGTTCGCGAACAGATCGAAAGCCAGTACGGCCAGATCACCCGCCAGAAGGTAAAGCGTCAGATTCTCGACGCTCTGGATGGCGACTACCAGTTTGAAACGCCGCAGAAGCTTGTTGACGCTGAGTTCAACAACATCTGGCAGCAGATCAACTTCGACCTGCAGCAGGCTGGCCGTACCTTCGAAGACGAAGACACAACCGAAGAAGCTGCTCGCGAAGAATACCGCAAGCTCGCTGAACGTCGCGTTCGTCTTGGCCTCGTTCTCTCCGAAATCGGCGAGAAGGCAGGCGTGGAAGTAACGGAAGAAGAACTGCAGCGCGCGGTTTACGATCAGGTTCGTCGCTATCCGGGCCAGGAAAAGGAAATCTACGAATTCCTGCGCAAGACGCCGGATGCCGTTGCCAACCTGCGCGCCCCGATCTTCGAGGAAAAGGTCGTTGACCATCTGCTCGCCAACATCAACGTGACCGACAAGAAGGTCTCGAAGGAAGAGCTGACGGCTGAAGACGAAGATGCAGCTTCGGAAGCAAAGCCTGCCAAGAAGGCTGCTGCGAAGAAGAAGGCCGCTCCCAAGAAGAAGGCCGACGAAGACAAGTCCGAAGAGGCTTGATCTTTTCTGTCTGGTGAATTTGGAACTGGCCGCGCCTTGCGCGGCCTTTTCCGTTTCGACACGCGGATAAATGGCTGAAAAGCTTGCATCCACAGGGGCTTTGCTCTAGCCAGTAGTCAATCCGTTTTTCAGCTCAATCAAGATATTCGCGAGCCAGCATGTCCATTATTGATACGCGCACGCCAGAACCGAAACGCTTCATTTCCGGCGCCACGGGCGACTGGGAAGTCGTCATCGGCATGGAAGTCCATGCGCAGGTCACGTCAGAATCGAAGCTGTTTTCCGGCGCCTCCACTTCGTTCGGGGCAGAGCCAAACTCGAACGTTTCCCTCGTTGATGCGGCCATGCCAGGCATGTTGCCGGTCATCAATCTGGAATGCGTCAAGCAAGCGGTTCGTACGGGCATTGGGCTCAATGCGCAGATCAATCTGAAGTCGGTTTTCGACCGCAAGAACTATTTCTATCCCGATCTGCCGCAGGGCTATCAGATTTCGCAGTTCAAGCAGCCCATCGTCGGTGAAGGCAAGATCATGATTTCGGTCGGCCCGGACAATAAGGGCCAGTTCGAAGACGTGGAAATCGGCATCGAACGCCTGCATCTGGAGCAGGACGCGGGCAAGTCCATGCACGACCAGCATCCGACGATGTCCTATGTCGACCTGAACCGTTCCGGCGTCGCCTTGATGGAAATCGTCTCCAAGCCGGACCTGCGCTCCTCCGACGAGGCGCGCGCCTATCTGACCAAGCTGCGCACGATTGTCCGTTATCTTGGCACCTGCGACGGCAATATGGACGAAGGTTCGATGCGCGCCGACGTGAACGTTTCGGTCCGTCGCCCCGGCGGCGAGTTCGGCACGCGCTGCGAAATCAAGAACGTCAACTCGATCCGTTTCGTCGGTCAGGCTATCGAATATGAAGCGCGCCGCCAGATTGCGATTCTTGAGGATGGCGGTTCCATCGATCAGGAGACGCGCCTGTTCGATCCGGTGAAGGGCGAAACACGTTCGATGCGCTCCAAGGAAGAAGCGCATGACTATCGTTATTTCCCTGACCCGGATCTTTTGCCGCTCGAATTCGATCAGGCATTTGTGGATGCTCTGGCCGCAGAACTGCCGGAATTGCCGGACGTCAAGAAGCAGCGTCTCGTGGAAACGCAGGGCATTTCCGTTTACGACGCCTCCATCCTTGTGACCGAGAAGGCAATTGCCGACTACTATGAAGCCGTTGCTGCCGGTCGCGACGGCAAGGCCGCGGCAAACTGGGTCATCAACGACCTTCTTGGTGCGCTGAACAAGGCAGGCAAGGATATAGAGGAATCGCCGGTCACCCCCGATCAGCTTGGCGCGATCATCGATCTCATCAAGGAAGGCACGATTTCCGGCAAGATCGCAAAGGACCTCTTCGAAATCGTCTGGAATGAAGGCGGAGACCCGAAGAAGCTCGTTGAAGAACGCGGCATGAAGCAGGTCACGGATACCGGCGCGATCGAGAAGGCCGTGGACGACGTTATCGCCGCCAACCCGGAAAAGGTCGAACAGGCGAAAGCCAAGCCGACACTGGCTGGCTGGTTCGTCGGTCAGGTCATGAAGGCAACGGGCGGCAAGGCCAACCCGCAGTCTGTGAATGAACTTGTCAAGGCCAAGCTCGGGATTGAAGAGTAATGTGGGTCAGAAGCGCGACAGAAGCCGATCTCAAGGCAGTGCATGAACTGCTCGTATCGACCTGGCACGCGACCTTCGATGACCTCCTCGGGCGGGAAATGGTGAATGCCGTTACCGCCCAGTGGCACAGCATCGCCGTGCTGAAGGCCAATCTGAAGAAGCCTTACTCGGAGTTCATCATTGCCGATAATGGCAGTGGGGGCATCGACGGAATGGCTTTTGCCAGCCAGTCCGAAGAAGGCAAGGCTTCGCTACATCAGCTCTATGTCCGGCCCGATGCGCAGGTTCAGGGCATCGGGACGATGCTTCTCGCTGAAATCGAGATGGCTTTTCCCGGTGTCCGGACGATGAAGCTCGAAGTGATCGAGAGAAACACCAAGGCGGTGAATTTCTATGAGCGCAAGGGCTACAGCAAGGTCGGCCGTAATGAGGATTGGGGCGATCCCAATTGCAAGGAGCCGGTGCTGGTCATGGAAAAGTCGCTGGAAGGCTGGAATATGTAGACCCCAAAGTGGAGACCGGTTTGGGGATCAAGACATGCGAGAATATAAAAGCCCGAAGCGCGTAGCGCTCTTCATACTCTTGTGACAGCGGCAACTTGACCCTTGCCATGGCCGGGCGATAGGGTCATAAGCAAGAAAACCCGGTGGTTCTGATCACCTGTGGCAATGATGGATCTGGAATAGGTCATGAAGAAATTTATCACGCAAGTTTTCACCTGGTGGAACGGCCAGACGCTCGGCACACGGTTTCATACGTGGCGCAAGGGCGAGCGCGTCGGTGAGGACGAGTTCGGCAATATCTATTACCAGGGCGGCAAGGATTCCGAGGGCCGTACGCGTCGCTGGGTGATCTTCAATGGCTATGCGGAAGCAAGCGCTATTCCTCCCGGCTGGCACGGCTGGATACATCATCGCGTCGATACGCCGCCCTCCAAGGAAGACTATCGTCCGCGCGAATGGCAGAAGCCGCATCTGCAGAACCTGACCGGTTCCCCGCTGGCTTATCGCCCGAAGGGCGCCATTGCCCGTCCCGGCTCGGAGCCTGCGGAACGTCCGCGTGTGACCGGTGAATACGATGCCTGGACGCCGGGCAACTGATATTCTGTTTCGGTCTTCGACCGGCGCGTTAATCCGCGCCGGATTTCTTATGTCCGCCTTTTGATGCTATCGCAAAAGGCTTGAGGATAGAAGGTTCGCTTCATGCCCGCGGCTACATTGCGGCTTGCGGGAGGGCAACGAATCGTCACAATTCTTGCTTAGGAATTGTTCCAGCTCAATTTAACCCTTTTGGATGCGGATCTCCGTTTTGACGAAGCAAACTCCCGGCAACGGAAAAAACTCGATCAAAAGGGCTGTTCAGCTTGCCCTGTTCTCGCTCGTGGCCACTGCCAGTTGCTTTGAGGCTGCGATGGCCGAACGCATTACCAATCCGGTTGCGGAGTTCTCCGGCCTCGACAAAATCACAGGCCGCATCACGACGTTTGACGTCTACATCAATGAGACTGTTCAGTTCGGCGCTCTTCAGGTGACGCCGAAAGTCTGTTATTCCCGCACGGAGAATGAAGCGCCACGCACCGACGGCTTCGTTCAGGTCGATGAAATTACGCTGGATCGGAAGATACGCCGTATTTTCACCGGCTGGATGTTTGCCGATAGTCCCGGCCTCAATGCGGTCGAACACCCGATTTATGACGTTTGGCTGAAAGACTGCAAGCAGAAGTCGGAAGTGCCTCCGCCGGATCAGCGCAAATAAACTCCGCCTTTTGTTTACGCATCATCCTCGGCAAGCTGCGGGACGCATACTCTAAAAACGCGCGATTCCGTCGAGCGCAGTTTCCAGCAATTTCTCGTATTTTTTTCTTGGAACTTCCACGGCGCCGAATCTCTCAAGATGGGGCGTGGTGAACTGTGTGTCGAGAAGAACGAAGCCGCGGCTGACCAGATGCTGGACCAGATAGGCGAGGCAGACTTTTGATGCGTCACGCTTGCGCGTGAACATGCTCTCGCCAAAAAAGGCACGTCCGAGCGTTACCCCATAAAGCCCGCCGACAAGCTTGCCCTCATGCCACGCTTCCACTGTATGGCAATGTCCGATTTCAAACAGTTTTTTGTAAGCCTCGCGGATTGGCCCATTAATCCACGTGCGCGCGCGTTCGCCGGTGCCGCTGGCGCACCCGTCGATCACGCCATCAAAATCACTATCGAGCTTTATGTCGAAAATGCCCTGGCGGATCGTTTTCCGCAGGCTTTTGGGAAGGTGGAAGCCATCAAGCGGGATTATGCCGCGCTTCTCGGGACGAACCCAGAAGACTTCCGGATCGTCGGCTTCTTCGGCCATGGGAAATATTCCCGTGGCATAGGCCCGCAGGAGCAACTCCGGTTCGATTGAATAGTCGTCCGGGGACACTCCTGCGGTCACTTTCGTCAGGCGCTTTCGCTTTTGGTTTTCGTGGCCAGATATTTTTCCAGCCAGTGAATGTCGTAGTCGCCGTTGGCAATATCCTGATTGGCGATCAGGTCCTGGAAGAGAGGCAGGGTGGTTTTCACGCCATCAACAACGAACTCGTCCAGCGCGCGGCGCAGACGCATCATGCATTCGACGCGGTTGCGACCATGCACGATGAGCTTGCCGATAAGGCTGTCGTAATAGGGCGGAATGCGATAGCCGGAATAGACGCCCGAATCCACGCGGATGCCGAGGCCGCCCGGCGTGTGATAATGGGTGATCAGGCCCGGCGAGGGCGCGAATGTCAGCGGATCTTCGGCGTTGATACGGCATTCGATTGCATGGCCGGAGAAGCGGATATCCTTCTGCTTCACCGACAGGCCGAGGCCGGCCGCAACGCGAATCTGTTCGTGAACGAGATCGATGCCGGTGATGGCTTCGGTGATCGGATGTTCCACCTGGAGACGCGTGTTCATTTCAATGAAATAGAATTCGCCGTCTTCATAAAGGAACTCGATCGTTCCCGCACCGCGATAGCCCAGTTCCGCACAGGCATTGGCGCAGACCATGCCGATCTTGTCGCGTGCCTCGGCATTGAGCGCCGGTGAATTGGCTTCTTCCCATACCTTCTGGTGGCGGCGCTGCAACGAGCAATCGCGTTCACCCAGATGAATGGCGTTGCCAGCACCATCGCCCATGATCTGAACTTCGATGTGACGCGGCTTTTCGAGATATTTCTCGATATAGACCGCGTCATCGCCAAAGGCTGCGCCAGCTTCCGAGCGAGCGGTTGCAAGAGCGATGGAAAGATCTTCCTCGCTGCGGGCAACCTTCATGCCGCGTCCGCCGCCACCGGCTGAAGCCTTGATGATGACCGGATAGCCGATTTCCTTGGCGATGCGGGCAGCTTCCACATCGTCTGTCACACCGCCGTCAGAACCCGGAACGACCGGAATGCCGAGGCGCTTTGCGGTGCGCTTGGCTTCGATCTTGTCGCCCATGATACGGATATGCGAAGCGGTGGGGCCGATGAAGGTGATGCCGTGCGCTTCAAGGATTTCCGCAAACTTGGCGTTCTCCGACAGGAAACCGTAGCCCGGATGGATGGCGTCGGCGCCGGTGATCTCGCAGGCAGCAACAATCTGATGGATGTTCAGATAGCTGTCGCGCGACGGCGGCGGGCCGATGCAAACACTTTCATCTGCCAGGCGCACATGCATCGCATCGGCATCTGCCGTGGAATGGACGGCGACGGTCTTGATGCCCAGTTCCTTACAAGCCCTGAGCACGCGAAGAGCGATTTCGCCACGATTGGCTATGAGTATCTTTTGAAACATTGCGCTTTGCTGCCCGTTCATTGAATAAGCCGTAATCAACTATCTTATTCGATTACGACGAGCGGCTCACCGAATTCCACCGGCTGAGCGTCTTCGACGAGGATGGCCTTTACGGTGCCGGCGCGCGGGGCCGGAATCTGGTTCATCGTCTTCATGGCTTCGATGATGAGCAGGGTCTGGCCTTCCTTTACCTGCGCGCCAACCTCGATGAAGTTGCGAGCGCCGGGAGCCGGAGCGAGATAGGCGGTGCCAACCATCGGCGACGGAACGGCATTCTTCGACAGATCAGCCTTTGCCGGTTCGGCGGCGGCTGCAACCGGCGCAGGAGCGGCTGCAACTGGAGCTGCGGCAGGCACAACGGTCGCTGCGGCCTGAACCGTAACCTTGCGCGAAACGCGGATACGCAGGTCGCCGTGCTCGACTTCGATGTCGGTCAGGTCGGTTTCATTGAGAATATCCGCCAGGTCGCGGATCGTTTCCTTGTCGATGACGGAATTTTTGCTGGACATATCAGGCCCCTTTAACGCTTTGCCCGTTGTTTTCTTCTTCTTTGGCAATTGCCGCAAGCGCGCGCAGACCGAGCAGGTATCCTTCCGCGCCAAAGCCGCAAATAACGCCTCTGGCGACTGCGGATACATAGGAGTGATGCCGGAAAGCCTCACGCGCATGTATGTTCGAAAGATGGACTTCCACGACCGTTACCTTGGCCGAGCGGATCGCATCGTGAATAGCAACCGAAGTGTGGCTATAGGCGGCAGGATTGATGAGGACATAGGCATTTTTATCGCCCGCTTCCTGAATCCATGTCACCAGATCGCCTTCATAATTGGACTGACGGAAATCGACATCAAGTCCGAGTTGACCAGCCTCGCGCTTGCAACTCGCTTCGATATCCTCAAGCGTTGCAACACCGTATATCCCCGGTTCTCGTTTGCCGAGAAGGTTGAGGTTGGGGCCGTTCAAAACAAAAACCGTTTTTGCCATATCCGTCCGCGACTGATAACGCACTACCACGAAATTTCGGTATACTTCGCATTTCATATAGAGGGCTTGGACGCAAGCCGAAACCCTCTAAATCATTGCAGATGTTTTGCCGGACCGGTTTTTCCCGCTATTCTGTGCAAAATGGCTGGCAATGCGGCAATTCTCTTCATCTGGTACGGCTTGAATGCCGCGGCTTAAACTGTTTCACAAAAGTGATCGGTCAAGCCGCGAACCCGCTGCCTAATTTTTCGCTGCGGCGCGCGCTGCGGCGATTCTCTCGGCCAGTCCATCCACGCCGATGGCGCCGGGAACCAGTTCATCGCCTATAATATAGGATGGCGTGCCGGTGATGTTGAGTTGCTGCGCCAGCTGATAGGTCTGCTGGAACGCGCCGGTAATGGCCGGGTCCTTCATCTTTTCGCGCAGCTGTGCTTCGTCGACTCCCAGTTTCACGGCATCGGCGATGGCGGAGTCTTCCGTCGCACGCTCTTGCGCGCCCAACAGCACTTCGTGGAATTCAGCATATTTTTCTGGCATCAATGCTCTGAACGCCTGCGCCACGATATGCGCCTTGGCGGAATCCGGTCCGAGAATCGGAAACTCCTTCATAACGAACCGCACATTCTTGTCGGTCTTCAGGATTGCTTCCATGTCGGGCAGTGCCCGCTTGCAATAGCCGCAATTGTAGTCGAAGAACTCGTAGACCGTCACGTCGCCTTCAGGATTGCCGAAGACCGCGTCGTGCTTTGGATCGTAAAGCGAACTGCGATTGGCGGCCAATACCTGCTTGATCTGCTCCTGCGCTGCCCGTGCCTGCTTGGTTTCAAGGGCGCTTTGTACTTCCAGCATCAGTTCCGGATTCTGGATGAGATAATTGCGCACGACATTTTCAATGGCTTGCTGGTTCATCCCCGCAGGCGCGGCGGCGGTTTCCACCGGGGCGGGCGCCTGCCGGGCCGTTCCCGCGTAGTACCCCAATGCGAGAGCGGCAATGCCCGCAATGCCGCTGGCAACTGTTATGGAAACTGCATTCTTCATTCCAAATTCCAATCTGTCTCGAATATCGGCGTCAGGCGTAAATGGCCGCCTTACTTGCTTTTCTTGGCATTGATGATGTCCTGCGCGCGAAGCCACTCCGGAGAGCGGGGCTTCATCTGTTTTTGCGCACGGATGGCGAATATCTGGGCCTGCTGAAGTTTGCCAGAATAATAGTTCATATCGGCCGTGGCGAGGTCCGCGAGGGCCATATCACCCTGCTGGCCATAGGCCTGCGCGAGGTAGCCATAGCCGCCCGGAAATTCCGGATCGGATGCGATGCCCGCCTTGATCTCCTTGATTGCGGTCGGCATGTTCGCCTTGGCGCCCGTGAGCATGAGGGCGCGTCCATAGCTCATGCGCAACAGCGGCGATTTGCGCGGGTCGAGCGAAACGGCCTTCTGGAAAGCCTTAGCAGCTCCTGCAGCGTCGTTGGCTTTGATGAGGACTTCTCCTCTCATCTCCTGGAAATACGGGTTATTCGGCTGTTCCTTGACGAGCGCGTCGAACTTGGGAAGCGCTGCACGGGCCGAGCCGTTCAGGAATGTTGTGATCGCATTGCCATAACGGGCAGGGAGACCGCCGGGATTGCTGCGGAACATGCGCTGAAGGGCAGCCATATTGCCCGAATAAGCGGCAATCTTGGCGCGCGCCATGTCGTGGCGCAACTGCAAGGCAGGAGAATCGGTCTTGTTGAAATGAGGGCTCTTTCTCGCAAGCTCTTCCAGATTGGCAATTCGCTCACGGGGCAGCGGGTGGCTGATGCGATATTGGTCGATCTGGGTGCCGGTCAGCGACAAGGCCGACGCAAAGCGTTCGAATGTATTGAGCATTCCCTTCGTCGATTGCCCGGTGGCGTTGAGATAATTCACGGCGAGGCGATCAGCGGTCATTTCCTCGGTGCGCTGATAGTTGAGGACACTGCGCATGGCCATTTCGCCCGAACCCATCGCGATGCCCGCGCCAGCACCTGCTGCATTGCCGCTGCCGCTTGCGGCACCGGCAACACCGGCGCCAACGCCCAGCAGCATCCCGATGATCGCCATATTGCGAGCCCGGCTCAATTGTTCGCGCAGGCGCTCCTGATGCCCGCCAGCCAGATGGCCCGATTCGTGCGCGATCACGCCGATGATTTCATTGGGGGTTTCCGCCTGCATGATTGCGCCCGTATTGATGAAGATACGGCGACCATCAACGAAGGCATTGAAGCTCGGCGAATTGACCAGGATGACGCGAACGCCCCGACCGCCCAGCCCGGCCACCTTGAGGATCGGCGCGGCATAATCGGCAACAAGCGCCTCGATTTCCGCATCGCGAACGATGGGAACGCCGCCGCCGCGTGACTGCGCGAATGCGGGCAGGGCACTGGTGAGGGCTATGGAGGCCGCGGTCATTGCGGCGACCGAACGTCGGACCATACTGTGGAAAGAAAACCTTCTGGCTGGGAAAGGTGAAGTCATCATCCCCATCGTGCTGCTCTTCCTTCTTCAAACCGGCCCGAATCTTATAGCCTTTGCTTTCAATCAACGATAGGCGGAGGGTGGGATAATCTATTTGATCGAATTTTCCCTAAAGGTGCTGTTGCTTTAGCAATCCGGCGATTATACGGCGGGTTGAGAAAGCGACATTCGCAATTTTTTGGAGGTAATGGTGGTCACTCTTTCCAGCCGCAGCGAAGTTGAGCCCTTCCACGCCATGGACCTTCTGGCAGAGGCTAACCGCCGTCGCGCAGCCGGGCATCCGATCATTTCCATGGCGGTAGGCCAGCCGGCTGATCCCGCACCCGCCGCCGTCCGGCAGGCTGCCGAACGCGCCTTGAAGGACGGCCGCATCGGCTACACGGATGCCCTGGGGCTGATCGAACTGAGGGAGGCGATTGCTGCACATTATGCCGATCACTATGGGATTTCGGTCTCGCCGGAACGCATTGCTGTAACGACGGGCTCATCCGCTGCCTTCAATCTGGCCTTTGTTGTCTATTTTGATCCCGGCGACCGTGTTGCCATTACGCGCCCCGGCTATCCCGCCTACCGCAATATATTGACGGCGCTTGGGCTTGAGGTTGTGGAAATCGCGACGGGCAATGGAACGTCGGCATCACTGACCGCCGAGGCGCTTGCGGCGGCACATGCCGAGAAGCCCTTGAAAGGCGTCCTGTTTGCAAGCCCTGCCAATCCGACCGGCGCTGTCATCGACAAGCCGGAGCTCAAGGCGATCATTGAAACGGCTCGTGATCTCGGCATCCGGGTTATCTCTGACGAAATCTACCACCGGCTTTCCTATGAGGCAGACGATGTCACCGCATTGGAGATTTCCAACGATGTTACCGTCATCAACTCGTTCTCCAAATATTACTGCATGACCGGCTGGCGTATCGGCTGGATGGTTTTGCCTGAAAGCGACACGCGCGCAATCGAACGACTTGGGCAGAGCCTTTATATTTCCGCGCCGGAGCTTTCGCAGCGCGCCGCCATCGAAGCTTTTCATGCTACTGCGGAACTCGAACGGGTGAAGGATCGCTATCGTCAGAACCGGTCGATCCTGCTGGATCACCTTCCACGTATCGGCCTCAGCCTTGCTGCACCGATGGACGGAGCATTTTATGCATATTGCGACGTGTCGCGCTTCACGAACGACAGCATGGAATTTGCTCGCCGAATGATTGCCGAAATCAACATCGCAGCGACACCCGGGCGCGATTTCGATCCGCTGGACGGGCACCGGACGATGCGCTTTTCCTATGCGGGCAAGATTGAGGAAATGGAAGAGGCTGTTCGCCGGCTTGAAGACTGGCTGCCGCAGCAGAGGGCCTGAATCCCGGTTCGGGCCTCGGAAAACCAAGCTTCTACAAAAGCAAAGAAAAACCGGCGTTTCCGCCGGTTCAGACTGCTGACAAACCCCTGGCCTTGTTCAGGGGTTTGTGATTCATTGGGTCATGCTGAAGAAACCCGCTCCGTCGCAGACAGCTCTCGAGATGGTAACGCTCGACAGTCTGGTTCCGAAGGATCACCTGCTTCGCAAGATCGATGCTGTGATCGACTTCTCCTTCATCCACGACCGCGTTGCCGGACTTTACTGCGCCGACAACGGCCGCCCGGCGCTCGATC
>NZ_WBWE01000013.1 GCF_008932435.1 Brucella pseudintermedia
TGGGATTAGCGATAGCAAACTGGTTAGATACAACAACAAACTGGCCGCCAGTCGGCGTGACATTCACGAACCAGCCTGCCTGCTTCCAAGCGTCACCGATACCAAGACGGGCGAAGGCCGAAATCTTCACCGAACTGCCGCCACTGCCCGCCTGCGCCGTCATACGCCACGCCGCATTTGCCACTGTGCCGTCTACAGAAGCGTTCACTTCGGTCAGCGCGTTGGAAATGGCAGTTACATCGCCTTTGACGCCATCAACACGGGCCTGCATCAGATCAATGACGCTTGCGCCGTCGTCGGTGAATAATTGCGCATTGATTTCGGTCAGTTGTTGACCGATGGCACTGTTCGGCCCGGTGGCAACAAAAATATCCTGTTTCCACTGAGCTTTTGCAGAACCAAACGTGCTTGTCAGTTGCTGGCTGAGGCGAAGAACGTTCGCGAACCCCTTGAGCGCGTCATCGGCTGTGGCGGTGGCGTTCTCCTGAGCCTGCCGAATAATCTCGCGCCGGTCATCTGTTATCCAGTTGACAAGGCCCTTAAGGTCGCCGTCGAGCCGACCATAATCGACTGGGCTTTCGTCGCCACGAGCGTCCAGCGTCGTCACCTTCACCGCAGCGGCCCATGTAACAGGTCGAGTGCCCGAAGCCACACGAAGGCGTGTGCGGACCCACCATTCCGTCAGGCTTGTCAGGCCGTTCACGATCTGAACAACGGTCACGTCCTTGGTAACGTAGTCGTTGAATACCTGTGTCGGATCGTTATCCGGCCAATACTGTATCTCGACACCCGCAACCGTCACGTCGTCAATCGCATCCCAAAGCAGACGAATGCCTGGGTGTTCGTCGCCATCGTCACCCACGACCTTGTTTGCTATTGCAAAGAAGCCTTGCACCTCGCCCAGATAGTCGGGAGGCCCGACCGGGATCGGCACAGGCGGGTTGGTTTCATATGCCGTCGGATCAAAGATGCCGTTGCCGACTTCCTGCACGGAAATAGTTACGTCGCGAGTGCCATCCTCACCAAGCGGTCCAAGGCCCTTCGACTGGATTTGGAACGTCTTGGTGAAGTTATAGCGCTCCGACTGGAACACACCCCACGAGCCTACTTTCAGTTCGAGAAACTTCGGGTGAATGGTGAACTGGCCGTTCGCCTGATAGCGGGACGCCCGGATCGCAATATCTGCCAGCCGGTCACCAACTCGATGATCTACAACAGCGGTGTAATCAACTTTCGATGCCAAGCGTTCGCGGTCCTGTGCCAAGGCGATTTCATCAATACGCGTTGCCAGTGGAACGGTCTCATAGAAGGCATCGGGGCTGACATAGCTACCGGCAACTGTATTCACCAACTCGGCACGGGGCCGCGTCAGCGACAGCGTAAACGGTTTTTCCCAATTGATATCGTCATCTGTGATTGTGAAAACAACGGCCTGATTAGCGCCAACAATCGGATACTCACCGGTTACTCCTTCGATCCACGATCCTGCACATGCCTCTCGCAAAGGCGTCATGTTGCTGTCGTGGGTGACACCATCCCCGGAAGATGCGATCAATGCGGCAGTGTATCGTTTACTGCCGTCCGGCATGGTCTCATCGCAAATATTCATCGCGGTGAACCATTCCGACAGCGGGAGACGGCTCGCAGCTACTCCGCGACCGACGATCCTTTCCGTGCCGTTGTAGATGCCCCTTTCCAGGTTGTACATTATGACGGCTGGATTGTCGGTATATTCCCATGTGTTCTGATCAGACCAACGATGCGAGCCAGACCCGCCGACTGTTGTATCCTTGCGGGGATCGTAGGCAGGCGCGCCCTTTACCTCGAACATCAGGCTAGGTGGTGCAGTGAGATTGTCTGCCTCCATGCGGGAAGTGACGACGACATAGCAACAGCCAGCACCACGATGCGCAGGCGTCCAGCGTCCAGCCGGATTTGCATGAGCGATCAGTTGCGGGTCTGCCGCCTGATCCATCGTGCCAGCATGAAAACGTACCCAGACTTCGCCGCCTTCATGCACGCCGAGAACCTTGCGGCCCCACGTGTCGCCATACTTGGTTTCCTCGTTCGGCGATAGGTTCTTCCATTCGCCGTCCATCGACACGCGGAGCAATTCAAGGCAGCGGAAATCCGACAGTTTATAGACGTCCTGCACCATCCGGTTGCCCTTGCCGAAGGCATTACGGTAAACGTGATGGCCCATCGTTCCGAACGTGCCAAAGCCAACTTCGCGGACAAGGTTTTCGCCATATTGCGTCTCGGTCTTTGACGCCTGCGATTTCGGCTTTTGCTGGAATATCGACCCCAGAACGTACTTCGCCGCAGCGGCCAAGCCGCCTAAGACGATATTCGCGAGTACAGTCCCGCCGAACAGCCACGATCCTGCACTGCTGAGAGCGCCGACCACAAGAGTAATAGGGTCCGCCGCCGCAGGCGTTGCCAGCAGCGCAAACAGGATAACCAGCAAATATTTCATCAGGAAACCTTGAAAGCCTTCTCAGCCATCGTGCGCGGGAGGAAACGCAAGCCGTCTTCGCTTTTCACGGCGAACCCATACTCGCAGAAGTACCCAGCGGTGTTCTCGTAGACGCCCAAATCGCCCCGTTGCGCCATGGCTGCGGGGATTTCCTCAAATTGGCTGGACACAACATCGGACACGGTATTGAAGCCGCGCTGTTTTATCAGGCGATAAGCGCCTGTCTTGCTCTTGTACTTGCCTCGGATATCCGACGCGGGATCATCGCCGCGAACGGCCTCCACCACGTCAGCGGCCAGCAGTACGCAATCAGACTGCCCCCAAACCATGGGCGTTTTTAGATGCGCCTCCGTAACTGCTACGAGGCGTTTTTCCCATTCTGGATGTCGCATGGTTTACGGTGCCGTTATGTGGAAGTTTTCGCGTTTGACGGTGGACGCGTACTCGAAAAACCTATCGCCGGGAGAGATCAGTTGCTGATCTTCATGGGATGCTGTTCGATAGCCGTCACGGTGATTTTCCTGCGCCAACGATATGACATTCGCCTGAAGCATGAAGCCGTCACCGTCGAAGACGTGATCAATCGTGTCGATCAGCCCGCGCCGCATCGGTTCAACGTGCAAGAGTTCCCGCGTATCAGGATCGAAATACGCGTCGTATAGGATCACTAAGCGGTTTTTGTAATCCAGGCTTTCTATCTGGGCCAGCTTGTCAGGCGTCACGCCGAAATCAGCTGCTGACGGCATGGTGATGACAAACGGAACGGCGTCCGAACCCATCTGGTAGTCAGGCTCTTCAATCGAAATGAGCTGGTTCGGGATGTAGGTATTCCCGTTCCATACCAGTTCAGACATGCCGTTCCACATATACCACGCACCTGTCCCAAACATGAAATCACCCATGGATCGGACGATGATACGCCCTTCGGTAAGGCACTGTTGCAGTCGCGTAGGGAAAGCCATTAGCGCGGAACCTCCGTTAACTGGAAGGTTGCAGTCGGAAACGGCCCCCTACTCATCTGGAATGATCCCGGCACAAGGCGGGTATTCAGTTCTGGCTTTTTGAACCTGACGACTGCACCCGCCGCGATATAGGACGCAATCGGCTGATCGACCGTGACAGTCATCTGAGTGCTTGCCGCCGTTGCGCCAATCGTGACTTGCGCCATCTGCCGATAGGTGCCGCTCGTGAATGAAATCAGGTCCCCTGCCATCAGGATCAGGCCGGGAACGACGTTCGTAAGCTGCACCTGATAGCCGTTCGTCACCGTGCCACGTGATGCGGTGCTGGTGATATGCGGATCATCAGGGTTACCCCAATAGGCTTGAGGAATGCAGATGTGCGTCGGTCGGTAGATAATGGTTTCCATCCCGCCACGAGCTGATGCAATGAAAGCCTGAAGCGCAACAGCCTCCGAAGCTCTCATCGGTATCGTTTCCATGTCGATTGTCCGAAACGGATCGGCATATTCCACGAATGAAATAGCCCTGTTCCCGTACTTGGACATGCTGACCGGACTGATAAGCTGCGGATAAGACGGCAGGAAGCGAACCGTCGAAACAAGGTCGATCATACCACTCCCCAGGTCTTTGCCTTCTGGCTGTCACGTCGTAGGCGAATAGGACCGGTTTTGTCGTAAGCCTTGATCCCTCGCTTCGTCGTCTGCTGTGAGATGTTCTTCACATAAGCCTGAAGGTTTCCGTCATTATCGACGCTGACGCCAACGTCAACGCGCATCCCGCCGTTGCCATTCTCGTTTGCAGCAGATGGGATAGACGGCACACGAGGGCCACCCACAAGGCCGCCGCCCGCATACCCGCTAAACATCCTCTGGATGTTCGGCACACCGATACGGTCCACAATGTTCTTCGGAACCACATATTCGCCCTTATGGACGATGCCAGCCGGGTCATATTTCCCGCCCTGCCCTGTGTACCCACCGTCTGCCCATAGCCCACCTATGCCGCTGGCAAAGGCATTCGCCACTTGACCGCTATTCGCGAATGGAGAGCCACCGCCAAGGCCGCCAGCCAGATTTTGGAAGAGCGAATTAATGGCTTGATTGAGCGCCATATCAATCAGTTTGTCGGCAAGACGCCCAGCCGCATTAGCGAGGGCATCCATCGCAGAAACGCCGTTCATGAGGTCTTGCGTGAAGCCTTGTGCGAAATCTAGCGTAAGGTCTTTTGCCTCCGCCAGCTTTTCGTTAAGGCGGATTTGGCCCGCAAGCATTTTCCCGTAATCGCTATCGGGATTTATCCCTGCGCTACGAAGCTGACCATGCACCCGCTGCTCTGTCGGGCTGCGGAACATCTGGGCGCGCTCAAACTGAAGCTCCTCGGCCAACGACATAGCCGCGACTTTTTCAGCAGCTTTCCCATATGCCTCTGCGAGTTTTTCGATTTCAGTCCGTTGAGCCGCGCTGACATTGCGCCCTTTGTCCTGCGCCCGCTGAAGAAGCTCCAGCTTCATACGCATGGTCTCGGCTGCAACGCCGGTTTTGCCTACTAACTGCTCTTCAAGCTTAAGCTGGTCGATACGGTCCTGAGCGGACTTTACCAGATCGCGGTACGCATTCGCATCGCGTTCGGCCTTTCGATCCTCCGCTGTACGCTTCGGCTTCTTCTCAAGCTCTTTCCGCTGACGTTCTAGGGCATCGATAGCGTCCTGGTTTCCACCAAAACGGTCATTGAATGACTTCGGATCGAGACCCGGCCCCATGTGCCGACCTTCCCGCCCCGGCGCACCTTTCCAAATGCCGTCAATTTCTGCCTTAGCGTTGGCCGCCGCCTTCGACAGTCGAAGAATTTCTTCAACATGACTTTGCAAGTTCGGAGCATTAGCGGACAAGTCCCCCAGCGCTTTACGGAGTTCATCAACAGATAGTTTCCCGTCCTTGAACTGATCGTACAGCTTTTGCGCTTCATCTCGCGCTTTGGCAGAACTGACCCGATTAATGGCGTCCTGAAGCGCGCCAAAAGCAGCAGCATACCTGTCAACCTCGCCAGACACGCTACCCAGACGACTTTCACTATCGTATGCCGTATCGGTAAACTTCAGGAGGTCCGCTGCTGCATCCTGTGTAAGCTTCCCTGTCTCAGCCAGCCGCCCGATTTCTTCGCGGAAGGCGGCAACCTTTGGCGCTCCATCCTGTACGGATGCGAAGAACGTTGCCATAGCCTGTTCGGCTGGCTTGAAGATGTCAGCAACAGATGTGCTATCGTTGGGTGCCATCGTTGCCGCGAATATGCGGTTAACAGCATCGCGAGCATCTTTAAGTTGCTTTTCAAGCGCCTGCTTTTGATCGTCTTTAAGAGAAATCCCTACAACAGCGGGGCTTTCAGTAGCGTACTTCTGCTGCTCTTTGATTGCCTGCTCGTATGCGGGGCCGAGACGCTTAATATTCTCCTCATGCTGTTTGATTATGTCGTCGGCAGTCTTTACGTCACCGGCTGACGCCACATACTGCGCCAATGCTGCACCAGCAGCGATGACACCAATCGTGACAAGCGAAACCGGGCTGACGACTGATGCAAACGCAGCGCCAAGGCCGCGCACCACGTCCTTCCCGCGACCCATTTCATTCAAAACTGCCGAAAGCTGCGTACCCTGCTGCAAAGCGATCTGAATGGGAGACATACCCATTGCTGATGTAACCGCAATATCCTGGAACTGCGCAGCAATATTCGCAGTGTTGAAACGGTTCGGACCGCTATTGGCGGTGCGCATGGACGCGACAGCGCCGTTTCGCTGCTTGATGGCCGCTATACTATCGAGGGTAGCCTTGCGTTCGCGCTGGATCGCTGTAGTCATCTCATCGGCTGAAATAGCGCCGATACGATGGGCTTGCTGAATATCTACTACGCTCGCCTGATACTGCTTAACCGCCGCAAATATCGGATTGTACTTCAGGCGGAGCTTTTCCAGTTCAGCGCCTTGCTGTGCAAGCGCACCTGTCCATTCCTTGGTCGATTTCGTACCGATCCCGACCATGTTCTGAATACGGGTCTGAACCGAAGTCGGAATTGCCTTATCGATTTTCTTGCCCAAGGCGTCAAAGCTTCGCGATGCAGCCTGAGTGATGTAGTCGATATCGCCCACAACGCGGTTGACGCCGGTCTTGATCGTCTTGGTATCTAGAGATACGCCAATGACAATATCGTCCTGATTGCCAGCCATCGTTGTCTTGTCCTATAAGAAAACCCGCCACACAGGACGGGTTGAGGGTTCACATGGATCGTTGGTTGAAGGGGCTTGTTGCCCTCGCGTCTGCAATAGTCGTTGTTGCCGGATTGCTATGGATTTACGATAGATATCAATTGCATATGGCTAACGCTGAATTAGAGAGAGAACGTGAAGCCCAAGCGCAGCTTCGCCTTTGCGAGTTGATCGTCAAGCAATCAATCGCTGGCAGTAGAGATATTGACAAAGCTATTTCCTGTTCCAGAAGGTATTCAAGTCTTGCTTGGTTCGAGCAATCTCATAAGGATGCTTTGGCTCAAGCTGAACGGGTTAAGATGAATGAGATTAGAAACAGAGCCGAAAAACAACGCTTGGCTAGCCTGCAATCAGCATACTTAGAGAAAGAGCGTGCCTCCAAGGGGACTTCAATGGAACCCTGCTTTGTTAGCGTTCGCGAACTTTATTCTTTCGGCGGGAAAGACGCCCTTTACACCCTGCCTCCCAGCAATGAGAAAGTTCAAGCAGTTAGACTGTGTATCACCAAAGGGGCCTTCACAGAGGAAGAAGTCAGCGTTGTCGGGCAACAGAAAAGCGCCCCGTAGGGCGCTCTCCTAACTCACGATGCCGAAGCGGTAGCCCCGGCTGTTGTCGGGGAAAACCATTATACAGGATGGTCGATCATCCGGATCAATGCTTTCCAGTGTTGCCGAAATCTCCCGTGCCAGACGTTTTACTTTCACTAACGGATGCTCCGGCTCGACGGCTAGAGCAACCGATGGGACAACCGCAGCAGCACCCACAGCAGGAATGGCCTGCAACAGAGAACGGCGTGAAATGATGTCTTTCATTATGCCGCCCTCCGATTTACGAGACGGAGCGCCCCTTGAGCCTGCTTTTCCTGTATCCAACCCCTTATTAGAGTACGGCCTTCTATATCAAGCCACTCGCGGACAAGGTTCGTGGGGAATAGCTGCGCTCTAACGCGGCCCAGCCGGCTAACCCTTGGGCGTTCACCATGGCGAATGCAGAATTGCGTAAGACGGCGAGAAACGCGACCGGACAAGCCGCGAGGGTAGTTGGTCGCAACTTTCGCCAGATCGCAGACTTCTCCGGCAGTTACCCCATCAACCATAATCATGTCGCAGACGCGCTTTTCGATTTCCGTAACTTTATGCGCAAGCATCCGAGCAATGCCATCGCTACGGCGAATAAGCTCCAACACCTCGTCTGGAAGATTGGCAGTTGCTACCGATCTGCCCTCCATCCGTTCGCGAACAACCTGATTGCACCACATATGGAATTCTGGCGACAGGTATTTGGCGTAGGCAAGCGCGATCTGCCAGTGGGCCAGCGTTGCGCCTCCCTTCCCGCGCTGCGTTTTGATAATGTGCCCCACGGGCACATTTAGCGACAGCGAAACGGCCTCTATAAAAGGAGCGCCCTCCTTCCGCTGCCAATTGGCGGGTCGTTTTCCTTCTGGCTCCCCCGCTGCTTTCCACATGTCAGTCAAGGACAGGCTTTCAGCCTTAACCGTAAGCTCATGTCCGTTATAGACAAGCGGGCCGGAATTTTGGATAATGTGCGTATTCATCTGCGGTTCCCTTTAAACCGTGGTTGATGATTACACGGACGCTGGAACGTCTGTGTGGTTTCCAGCAGCGGCGGGGGCTAGGTCGCCAAACTTCTCCCCCGTCGCTGCCGCTTGGCGATCCATCCTTTCTCGAATAGCCACCAATATTTCCGCCGACTGCGACCGCATATTCTTCGCTGCCTCAATGGCAAGCCATCGCTTCATTTCTGTTGGGATGGCGATCTTGAACTGCATTCTGTCTCTGCTCATGTGTCCACCTATAACCACTACATGGGTATTTACCCATAAAATGGTTATAGCGTCAAGGCCAATTTATGGGCATAAGTCGCATATGACCGAAAAAGAGCGCGTCCATTTTAAGATTGCTATTCCCGTTGACCTCAAACAGACGTTGGAACACTTCGCTGTTGAGAACAGAAGAAGCTTATCTGCGGAAATAATCGCCCGCCTGGAAGCTTCTCTTGGTAGAGGCCCCTCTATCGATGAAACTGGCGCGCCGATTGTCACCGCTGAGGTTATCCCTGGTAACGTTTGGGCGAAGTTTGCTGAACTTGTTGCAACCGTAGAGGAAAACAGCAAGGACATTAAAACGTTGATCGAGAAGACACGCGCCGACAAATGACCCTGATCCACAACGAGCGCGCTGCTATGTATCGCGGGTTGATACATTTACGTTGACACCTATATGTATCACGCTATGATACAAGCATCGGGAGCGGGCGATGATACGATCATACAGGGACGACACAACCGAAACAGTTGCAAAGGGAATTGCGCCAAAGGGCTTTCCGTCGAACCTGTTAAAACCGTCCATTCGCAAGCTAACGATGATTGAGAGCGCTGCTGTGCTGAGCGACCTTAGCTCCCCGCCCGGTAATAGGCTGGAAGCATTAAATGGAGATCGCAAAGGCCAGCACTCAATCCGCATCAATGACCAGTGGCGCATTTGCTTCGTTTGGACCGATGCAGGCGCTGAACAGGTCGAGATTGTTGACTACCACTGAAAGGAAGAAGCCATGGCCAGCATACTCCCTCCGGTCCATCCCGGCGAAATCCTTCGCGAAGAATACCTCATCCCGCTTGGCATAAGCGCCGGAGCGCTTGCCAAAGAGTTGAACGTTCCTCGCACTCGTATTGAGCGCCTTGCTAAGGAAGAGACAGGTTTGTCTCCTGATACAGCACTACGTCTTGCCAAGTTCTTTCGCACGACGCCTGAGTTCTGGATGAACATGCAGGCAAGCTACGATCTTAAGACGGAAGCTGCTGCCATAGAGAAAGAGCTTGCCCAAATACACGAGCTTGAAGCCGCCTGACCCTGCCCCGCTTCGGCGGGGTTTTTGCTATCCATACTTCGCCAAAAGTTCATTCATCTGGGCTTTTGTCGGCCCTGTTTCCTTCTTGATGCCCTTCGCCTCGCAGTACCCGTCAATCGCGATGACGAGTTCGGTAAGGGTGGAACGCCAGAATGTTTCCGGCGTCCATCTGAGCGCGCCGTAAGCCACTCGTTGCCACTGCCGCCAAGGGAAGGTTTCTACTCCCCCGGCTTGGCGGCTTCCCCGTTTCCCTCATCGTCATCATCGAAGTGATGCTTCAGAGCTTCGGCTATGCCTTCCGCAATTGCGGGGAGATGCTTCAGCTTCATCTTGGATACGGCTTTGCCCGCATCTCCGCGAACGGCCAATGCGGTGACCGCTAGGCTTGTGGCGGCAATTTCCGCGCCAGATAGGCGAAGGTACAAATCGTGAAGCGATTTACATTCCAGGCGTGTCGAAAGGATCGAAAGTCCGCCAATGGTGGCGGCGATAACCACTTCCTCGCCGCCTACATTGATGAGGACTTCGCCTCGCGCTCCGTTAACTTCGAGAGCCATTAGCTGCCTGCTCCTTCTGGTTCGAATGTGAGCGGTCCAGCGGCAACAAAGGTTGCATTGAAGGTCATATTGCCTTCCATTTCGCCGGTAAGTTCGAACTCAGACACGAACCAAGGGCCGGTGTAGGAGCCGAGGCCCGGAACGACAACCTGAGCGTTGAACTTGGTAGCGTCGTTCACGTGCTGGATGAAGGCCGTGTTGTTCGAACCGGCGATGAACTGGCCCTGACCGTTGAAGGTACGGTTCTTGATGCCGGGTTCGGCGGTACGCTGCGGCGTCTCTTCCGGGTTTTCGCAGTTCGTTACTGTCGTATCGACCTCATTGGCCGACATATTGAAGCTGCGGGTCGATAGGCCGCAAAGGTTCAGAAACTGTTCCGGGCTTGCGCCGTTCCCGATCTTGATCAGGAGGAGGCGACCAATCTGCTGTCCGTCAGCCATGGGTAATATTCCTCTATTGCCGGATCGACTATCGAACCGGGTTAGTTGCTCTCAGATGTTTGGGATTGGCGGTTAGATCGCCTCGATGTACGCTTCGAACTCACAAACGGCGTGAGAGAGTATCCCATCCGGTGCTCGTAAGTTCTCGGTACCAATGTGGCTGATGCTGATCAGCCGATAGCTTGGAAGCGCCAACGGGTAGTTGTGAAGCGCATCCTCAATGCCTGCCGAAATGTCGTTCACTTCGGGATAACCGGGCTTGTCGGACCATGCATCTACGCGGAGATAAGCTCGCCACGATCTCTTGCAGGTCACATCGTTTTGTTTGATGTCGGCGTATCCGATGGTGATGTATGGGAATGGCGTATCCGCTCGCGGCAGGTCATAGACCTTCGTGCCATTGAGCGGCGCATACCCGGTCAGGCGGTCGTAAAGCGCCTTCTGTATCTCATTCTTCAGCGAGGCCATTACTTACCTCTCACGCGCTTGATCGCACGGTAAACAGCGGAGTTGATCTTGCGCTTGGCTTTCGGCCTCATCTCGCGCCAGACGCTAAACACGTGCGGCTGCGCCTCGGTACCTGGGTGCTGCTTGCCCGCGAATATCCCGCTCTTCATCACGTGCGGCTTGGTGCCAAATTCTAGAAATCGCCAGATATAGTTGGCGAAGACGGCAGCCGCGTATGGGTCCTTGGACTGTCGCTGATTTCGCCCACGCTGAGCGTTCGGATTGTCTTTCTGGTACCCGCCACGAATACTCGCCCTGTATGCGCCGGGAGTGCGAGGCTCGCCCGTCACCGGATCGGTCGAAGGCCCGACTGGAGCACGTGCGGCAATAGCCTTCGCTGCCTCCTGCGCCACCTTCAACTTCTCTTCAGCGGCTTCCTTTTCTGCCTCCGGCGCTATGGCGCGAAGCTCGCGGGCAAGCCGTTCTCGGCCTCTAATCCTCGCCTTCATCGCCATGGGTAGGCTCCTCGCCTTTGCGGGGCGCTTTCACTGCCTTGGCGCGCCCCTTGGCAATTGCCTCGTCAGCGCAGTCCTTTTTGACGTTGAGCGTCATCCCCGCTTTGTAAGCGATGGTAAAAGACGGCTTCATGTAGTTGAAGTCTTTGACGAAATGTACCCAGGCCATCAGGTCGCAACTCCTCTTTCTACCAAAAACGAAATGTACTGTCGGTCTAGTTCCTCAGTGACATCGCGAACATTGAAAATCTGACCGTTGCGGCCATCAACCAAGCGCCATTCATTGTTGATCAAAAGCGTCTGGCTTGACCGGCGAACGGTGACGATCATGGGATGCTTATTCTGAAGCCGAGAGGCTATGACCGTTTCGCCGCCGCGCAGGTGTCTATATGCGGCTCTGGTCGAGAAAATTGTGGTCCAAGGGCCAGAGATTTCGTTCCCCATGCCATCGTCTATTTTTTCGCGAGACTGGCATTCGACCTTGTAATAGAGCGTTCCAGCTGATCGATTATCGGCCATTCGCGGTCTCCAGTCGCCACGCTCGGCGGGGTTCTGTTCGTTTCTGTCCGTCTGGGTGCACTTCTACACTTGGCAAATCGTCGTGATCGACCAGTGACTGGATGGTATAGACAACCGGCTCGCCGCTAACAGCGCGCCATGCGTTTCCGATGGCGAAATCTGCGGCCCCAATTAGTGGCAGTCGTTCGACAACGGCACGGACATACTGTTGCGGGATGCTGTAGCAAACACCGTGAATGAGTTGCGGCAAACAAAGCACCGCATCAGGATCGTCGGCATAGGTCACAGCATGGGCGATCTGGGGCTGATACTGCGGCGGGCGACCCGTACCCAGGTAGAAGGAAAGCAGGCTATCAGGATAGTCATCCAGCCACGCCTGTGCCTTCGCCCGGAAATCGGGGACAGGAAGCGCATCGTCTTCCATGATGACGCAGCGCTCGTCCTGGACAGAACACCACTCCAGCGCCTTCCTGTGGCCGAATAACGCTCCGTTACCGATCTCGTCCATGACGACATGTGCGCCTAGGCGTCCAGCAAGCCGTTCGGCTCGGTCACGCCGCGAATAATGTGCCACGACAACGATTTTCATTTATGTTTCCAGAAGGCATATTCCCGCCCAACACCTTCTGTCTTGAACACGGTGTTGATGCGCGGGCCAGTTTCGATCTTTTCAGCCCATTTTGAGTAAGCGACAAAATTGAACGTTGCCATGTCCCCGACTTCGTTACCGGCGCGCTCGACATTCCAGAAGCGCCGCGATGCCAACCAATGCCAGTCCTTCATCATGTCGTGGGCGAACGCCATCACGGTTTGCCGATCTCCGCCGACCAGTCCTGCATTCAGCATCAGGCGATGACCGTTATCCTTCAAAAAGGTTTGCAGATGACTGGCCGGGTGATTTGACAGCATCCATTGATCGGAAAGCGTCTTATGCTCCGATCCGAGATACAGCTTGCCGGGTTCCATATGTGCCCACGGCTCTGCCAGCATTTCCACATCGGTGCCGTCCGTCGCCCAGACCCACTCGGTTTCTGGATGTTCACGCAGCCAGCCATAGACATGCAGCCAGCGCAGGAAATACGGGTTCTGGTTGCTCGGCTCGACCTCGGCAATCGCAGCGCCAGCCGGTGCCGCGTCGAGATGATCGGCCAGAATGACCGCCTTGCCGCCCTTGATGCTCTTGGCCCAAGAAGCCAGCATGTCAGGCGTTGCCTGCAATCTCGTGCCGCGCTGCGGGTCAGCCGCTTCGGTCAGCATCGACGTCAGTACCACATTCACCGGCTCGATCAGTGGAACATAGGCGGTATATCCAGCATCACGCCGCCGGTTATGGATTTCGGCATTGCGCTTGACCAGAGCATCGCGATCAACAGCCGAAACCGAACGTGTCACGGCCTCATGCTCGTCCATGCTGTAGATCAGTTGCCCTGAACCTGCCACGTCTGCGAATGCCCACGATGACAGACCGGCATGGTAAATCCGCATGGCGAGATCGGAATGCTCATACATCCCTCTGCCATACACCCAATCGAAACCGCCAATCTGCTCGATCACGTCACGCCGGTAATACAGCATCACTCCGCGCTGGCCCGAATAGGCCACGTGCCGCGCATCTTGGTGAAGAACGGTGATGTCCTTCAACTTCCGAGGACCAGCCAGATCAAGGAACTGATAGGCGAGATGCGGCTCCGGGCTGTTGATATATGGCTGATGCCAGTTATCCGCTATGGGCCAAGCATCGTCATCCCAGAGGAAGAACTCAGTACAACCGGCTTCCATCAAGGCGCGCAGGCAGGCATTCTTTGCAGAAACAATGCCTTGAGATACATCGTTTCGAACCAGCTTCACCCATTCTGGTACAGTGACCGGCTGCTTAGACCCGTCATCCACCACTACGAATACCGAACCCGTTGGCCGATACTTCTCATGCTCTGTAAGGGCCTTGGCGAGCACATCAGCGCGGTTGTGCGTCGTAATGGCAATGCCAATCTGGCCGCCCGTCGATGACGCCGGGGCGTAAGGGATGCCGTTTATGGTGACTTGCATTTTAAGCCAGTGCTGGATCGCGAAGTTGGTAAATCAGGGCAGAAACAGGCTTCGGGAGCATCCCCAGTTCCCAATCCTTTTCCGGGTCTTGGTCAGGATCGCGATACAGATAGCCGACAAGCATCATTGTTGCCGTGGTCACTGCGGCGGGTACGGGACCGGCAACATTGCCTTCGTCATCCATATTCAGGACTTCTTTAGCTCGGCCCTTGAGATAGAGAATGATACGTTCTGAAGCCGCTGATATGAACAATCCCAATTGCGCATCGTCGTCGTCATGGTCAATGCGAAGGCCAGCTTTGACCTGATCGAGAGTGACAAGATCAGCCATTGTCTTCGTCCTTCGTGAGACTGACAGGAGACTTCTGTTCGCCAACCTTGACAGTGAACGTCTTGCCATCGCGACCGCGCTTGACAGCGATACGCCAGTCATCACCGCCGCCGGGTTTGGACTTGGTTTTCGTCTGAGCGATCCAGTAATGCCCCGCCCACGTCACTCCGTCGCCAGGAGTGTATTCCTTGCCGTTCGTGAAGATACCACGGTCAAGGACTACCGGCAGGGTGAAATCGAACTGCTTGACCCGTTCGCCCTTGATGAACTTGAAGGCAAAATTCTTCTCGCCGTCATATTCCACCGTCAGGTCATCGAAGCCCAAGCCGTCAGCGCCATCTTTGCCTGGTTCGCCTTTTTCACCGACGAACCGGCCAAGCTCTTTGACCCGGCCATCGCTCATCGTGGCAACAAGAATACCACCTTCAGCCCGGAATAGGTCTTTCACGTCCAGACCGTCCCGGCCATCCTTTCCGTCTTTCGGCTTGGGAAGCTCGCTGACGCGCTTTTCCACTTCCGATGCGATAAGCGGCGCAACATCTTCAATCGTCACGCTCTTGCCGTCTTGCGGGGCCGGAATTTCAGCCACTACAGCGCGTACCACTTCCTCAATGCTGCGCTCCATGTCCTCGACGCCCAACTTAGCTGATATAGCCTCATCAATCATCTTCGGGATGTCTGGCAGTTCAGAGGCTTCCTGTAGCGAGGCCACACGGGCCGTAACCTCAGCCAAACCATTCTTGACATCGCTCAAGTCAGATACGGCAACAGAGAATGCTTGCTTTTGCTCATCGACTACCGCCTGTAGCTTCGCAATAGCTTCCTCGCTCGCTCCCTTTGCATCAACTGCTATGGACGCTATCTGATCTGCCAATTCTTCCTTGACTGTAGCCGCGATGGCCACTGGATCAGCATCCTTGCCGTCGATACCATCACGCGGCGTGGGAAGACTGTCGAGGCGCTTTTCAAGATCATTCAAACGACCTTCATAAGCAGCAAACGACCGATCAACGTACGACTTTACCGCCTCAAAACCCTGATCAAAAGCTTCTTGCAGGTCCATCATGCGGCCTTTCGTGATTTGTCATTGCCGGCGAACATCGCCTTAACCTTCAACGCAGAAATGCGCTTCTGTGGCGGCTCCGGTTCCGGGGGAGTGTCTCCCTCTATCGGCAGCGCATCGCGTCGTAAAAGCCACTCAAGGCTGTGATCCTGTTCCTGAAGGTAGACCGTATCGCCACCAGCAACTGGCTTCTGGTTCAAGCGCTTGCGTTGTTCGTTAACCGTCAGTTTGCCCTTGGATTTTTCCAAAACATCCATCTGTGTCATCGCATCGAGGCGCATCAGGGCTTCCTCGTCAAACTCGGTGCCGAGCGTAACGCCATCCATGCCAAGACCTTCATCAAGGCAGGCTTCCGCGTCTTCCATCAGCTTTTGCAAACACTGTGAATAATAGCGGAGGGTCAGATTGCTTACATTGTTGTAAGTCGGCTCGGCTCCAACGCCGATGAGGAAGCCAGGGACGTGGAACGTCGAACAAACGACTTCCGCAGACCACTTCAACTGTTCTACAAGCTGGGCATCCGTCGCGGCGATCTGAAGCTGCTGGTACTTCAATCCATCACCAAGAACAGCAATCTTACCGGCATTCTTGCCCGTATAGTTGCTCTCCCAGTATTCCTTGAGCCGTTTAGCTGTGTCGTCGTCAATTTCACCTGGGGCAGTGAGAATGCCGCCCGGATTGGCATTATTCCCAAAGAACCGCGCTGAGTGCTCCTGCATCTTCAAGCCTTGAACGGCGGCAAGGCCATTGGCGAAGATTGGTGAAAGACCAACAAGTGGGTGAAACAGGCAGTTGAAACGGTCGTGGATAATATCACGGGCCGGAACGACAAGACTGTCCTCAATCTGGTTCAGATCGTCGCCGTAAAGCTGATAGAAGATCGAACCATCGGACGAAATCAGCGGACGCACCCGAGTGGGATCGAGGACATACAGTCCATTCACGACCCCACGAAGATCACGCTTCTTCAGAACATAGGTATTCCCGCGAGACAGCTTCGACAGCATCCAGCTTTCCATGAACTGAATGCGGGTCTGAAATCCGTTAGGCTTGCGCAGGACGGGCGAATAAGCTGGATTGGATATCTCCGACCAGATGCCGTCACTGTCCTTCTGTACGAGCTTGATACGCAGTTTTGCGATATCCGAAGCAATCAGCGTCATGCAGGCAAAGACGGCATGATTGGCGACTACTGTGTCATGCTCGATCTCGATATTGCGCTGCCATGCCCCAGAGAATGGTTCGCGCACCCATGGCCACCATCCGCCGCGATTATCGACCGGAGACAAGGATTTGCGCGTAGGCACCACAACGCCAGCAAGGGCACTGAGGAATGATGTCTTAGCCATTTGTCCTCAGTCCTTCGCGAATAACGAATGCAAGAATGATCGCTGCCAAACCACCGGCAATAAGCGCCCACGGCAGACCGGCCAGCAGATAAATCCCGGCGATGACGGATGAAATCCCGGCCAGAAGTACAGCGACCGATAACAATGCAACAGCGATCATCACGCCTCCAGTGAGTGAAGCCAGCCGCCCGTAGGCGACCGGCATATTCGTAAAGGCTACGGATTAGCTGCCAGCATTTCCGCCGTAGTTTGCACCCGTGACGAACGAGACAGCCTGCGCACGGCGCTTCTGCCAGTTGATATAACGCTCGGCACGGATGCCGATGCTATTCGTCTGCCAGAGCGATACGAGTTCAGCCGGGGTTGCCGTTCCGCTGTTATTGGCCGGGTTATCAACCATCTGGAGCGAAGCCTCGCGGGAAGCGTCGATGACAACCTGACCATCGTCAGCCAGATAAATCTGGTCAGCGGCAACGAGAGCCAGCATACCGGCAGGGATATACTGAGAGGTGATAACCGGGAGGCCATCCAGTACACCGCCCTTCGGGCCGATCTCAGGATATTCGCGCTGACCGAGCGGGTTCTTAACGCGGGCAAGCTGCTGCGCCAGAATTTCCGACATCAGGAACACGCCGTTCGCCGTCGAAAGGTTGGCGGTGATGAACTGCGTATAAAGAGCGTCGATATCCTGATCCGGATTGCCGGTCGAAGGAATGCCGGTCACGCCGTTGGTGATGGACGCCGGAGAGACGTTCGCCACAGCGGCCTTTGCTGGATCGATAAAGTCGATATCGAGACGTGCACGGATCGCATCACCCAGAGCGTTACGAACCAGAAGGTCAGCAGACGGATTGGAGAAGCGAACGAGTTCCTCAGTCAGAACTGCGATAGACGCCACCTTCGCCCAACGAAGCTCGATCTGCGAGAAATCGAACTTGGTAAGAGGCTTTGGAGCACCTTCTCCAACCCAGTATGCATCACCACCGCTCGTCTGCGCCGGAATTTTGACGTTGAATGGCACGTTGAACAGCGACGGGATATTGCCAGTGCCGAACTTGCCGATCACGGTCGAAGGCCGCAGGAACTCGATGAAGTCGCCAGCAAAGTTCTGATAATCGACCAGTGCACCGGCCCAAGTCGGATCAGTCGTCGTACCGGCTGCAACAGCGGCCTTCAGGACGTTGTGAATGCGGGTCTGTTCAGGATAGTGCGTCTTCGCGATTTCAACAGCGCGGAGAGGATCGCCCTTGGCAGCCGCAAGCGACTTGACGAAGCGAGCAAATTCAACGCCAGGCGCGAGCTTGCTCTTGACCTCGATTACCGGGCCGCGAGAAACGTCAACAGACGAATTTACCGACTTGGTGGCGTTAATCGGCTTGGCTTCGACAGCCTGAGCCTTTTCGAGCGCACGGTAACGCTTCAGGTCACCGTCAATCGATGCGACTTCGGCTTCGAGACCATCGAACTCTTCTTGTTCCGCCTCATCGGTCGAACGGCCTTCATCAATGGACTTCTGCATGATTGCCGACATACGGTCGGTCTTTTCAACGCGAGCGGCTTCGAGTGCCTCGATCTGCTCGGCAACAGTTTTCTTCTCAGCCATGGTTTTCTCCTGTGGCTTCTTGAGATTGATGGATTTTGTGGAAGGTTTTCCCGAAGCGACGGGAGAAGGATCGGTACCCTTGTTGCCAGACGCGGCAGGCGCACCGATATCGAACTGTTTGATGACGGCGATGGCGTCAGCATTCATGCTCTTGCCAAGGCCGGTAATGACCGCCTCTTGATTGGCGGGGATAGTAACGGCGGAAAGCTCGTAAACCTCAGTCTCAGCGAACTTGATGCCGCCGTTTTCCATGAAGCTGTATTCCAAGGCTCGAAAGCCAATAGAAACTGCCCTTACAAGGCCGAGCTTGATGCTCTGCCAAGCTTCATCGACGCGATCTTTCAATGCGCCAGGTTCATTTATGACCGGAATTTCAGCCTCGAAGGCAATGCCGTCCTTGGTCGGCTTGTCAAACTTTACCGTACCAATGGGTTTGCGAGCATCATGCTGCCAAAGGAAGGCAAGCGGGTTCTGGAACTTGACGCCAAGCGGATCAACGATATCGCCAGACCTATCGACAGTTGGCGTCGTCGCCACACCGCGAATAATGCGCCGCTCTTCATTCACCGACTTGACATCGAAGAATGAATAAGCGCGCCGCGTCATATCATCCATGACGGACCTCCAAATGGTCGAATTGTTCGAAAGGCTCAGATTAAACTATGAGCATCTGATATTGCGGTTTCCGCTTTGGCTCCGGGTTCCGGCTCATCACCGTCACCGCGTCGAATAGCGCCATCACCGGGTCAATCTTCGCATCGCCCGCGTTTTGCTTGGTTGCCTTGATCCCGGTTGCCGTTGGCTCAATCTTGAGATTTCCCACACACCAGTCCATCAGCGATGACGGTGCATGTCTCAACGTGCCGTTCACAAGGCGGCGTTCAGACGACTTGATTGCCGTCATCATTCGCCAGCCCTGCGCTACGCCTTCCAGATTGCCGTTTTCCTGCGATACGCCGATTTCATCCAGAGCTTCGATCATGTCGCCAAGGCCCGCCGGGTCCACGGCTACAGAAGCGAGCAAGCCCCGCTCTTTCACGTAGTCGATCTTGCCAATGATGTCCGAGATGTCCTCCAGCGCATCATCGACAATCGTCAATTCCCCTGCCCGCTGGAAATCACGAAGCAGAGACGCGATAGACTTCCGACGTTCAAGAACGCTTGTGTGGCACCATGCATGTGACCATGCGAGCCAGTTCCACGAGCCTTTCTCACGTCCGACTATTGTCATCCCGAATAAGTCGTCCAGACCGCCGCCGTCGATGCCGACAACGCAGACCTCACACCGATCCAACAAAGCATCGAGACTGGTTATCGTCTTGTCCGTGCGCTCTGCCCAGAACTCGGCACCCGGCCAGCGATTGGCGCGCAGATTTGAGCCAATCTCGACATTCAAATGCTTGGCAAGAAACACATTTCTCGTTTCAGGACCGCTTGCCAGTTCCTTTGTCAGCTCTCGTTCAATCCAGTCAGATGAAACCGAAAGACCTAAATTTGGGTTGGTGACGTAGAAGTTTTCCGACTTCATAAATTCGCCGCTGTCGATCATCGACTTTGGGAACTCATACAGGACCGGCAGAAACTTGTTGTCCTCAATCTTGCCATCTCTCACATCGCGGGCATAGTCGAGCTTCGCCTTGAAAACGCCAGCGGGAGGTTCGTCGCTCTGCGTGGTCAGATAGATCACAAAACCTTCTGGACGCGATACCATGCCGCCCATTGCTTCGCGCAACATGGCGTCTGACTTAGGCTTTTTGCCAAACACCCAAAGCTCATCGATCAGGATGCGGCCCGATTTCTTACCGGAGACCGTATCTGTTTCAGCCGCGACAACCTTGAGCGCTGATCTGTTCACCCGATGCGTAATCGTGCGGGTATGCTCTTGGACATGCAGCAAATCAGCCAACTCGTCATCAGCCCGCACCATACCGGCAGCAGGTTTGAAGCTGTTATTCGCCACCTCAAGCGTCGGGGCGAGAATGAGGATTTCTTCTTCCTCACGCCATCCGATAAGCAGCGCCGTCAACATGATACCGGCAGCAATGGTCGATTTCGTATTCTTTTTAGCAATGAGCAAAAGATATTCGGCGATCTTCTGCTGCCCTGTTTCCGGGTCATTCGCTCCAAAGATCGAAGCCACAAAATCAAATACCCACTGTTCGCAGCATTCGCCAAATGTCGGCTTCCCGGGTAGGTCAGGCACTCTAAGCGCCTTAAACTTCTCCAGCGCGTAAGCCGCCTCATCTGGGAATAGCGGGGCGAAAGGGATCAGCGATTGACGATTGATAATCCGCTTTTCCCAATCTGGGCATCGCGTTGTCCATTCAACCATCACACGACTTTCAGATTAGGACGGGAGCGCGGCGCAAACCGGCCACTATTCATAGCCTTCTCTGCCTTTTCCTGACGCTGTTCTTTCTTCCCCCCTTCACCCGGCTTTGCTACCGTGAAGCTTGCCAGAGCTTTCGCAGCGTCAAGCCTCAATTTCGGGTCCGCTTCCGGGTCATTCATCATCTGCTCGAAGAACTTGAGGGGATCACTGGCCTGAGCCGGTATGTACGGGTTCGGGTCGCCTGCCGGTGGTTCGTGCTTAACAGCCGCTTTTACCACATGTGTGCGCCCTATTGCCGCTAAAACATCCGGGTCTTTCTCATATCTCGAAGCAGCCTGTGAAGCCGTCTTTTCTGGGCATCCAGCCGCTATTGCAGCCTCTTTTTTCGACGCGCCTGACATACGCGCTTCGGCGTACCGGCGCTTCTGTTCAGTTAACGCCATCGATTAACAGCCTTTGTTAAGCGGGAAAAAATCTGCGCGTGCGGGGGGCGCGGGAGTGGCGGAAGAGGCGGTTCTGGACTTTCACCCCCGCCCCCCTTCTATCCGAACAGTCTCATCTGCCCCATTGCCGTGCCTGACTTCATCAGGTTGCACTTTCGACATGCGCATTGTGTATTGCGATACGAATGCTCGCCGCCTTGCGCTATCGGAATGATGTGGTCCACCTCTGGCGCTCGATCATCGTAGGTTCCGCGCAGCCTCTTCGGTGTCTTCACTCCGCATAGCTGGCAGGTCCACTTGTCACGCTCCAGCACCGTGAGTGGATTGACGCTCTCCACTGATACGCCACGAAGGCGAAGCTTCCTTGCCTTGCGCTCGGCAGCCTTACGTCCTGATGCCTTGAATGCCTGCTTCGCTCGCTCCTTGGTCTGGAGCCGATTAGCCTCTCTGCATTCGTCGCACATCTTGCGGTCATACAGCTTTGGTGTACGAGCACCGCCGCATCTCACACACTCCAGCGAAGGAGCGGGCTTCACAACTGGCTTACGCATGAGTATGCGGAATGACGGCGGCTTTGACGTTATCCTGCGCCAATCTGCATTGCAGGCGTCAGAGCAGAATATGCGGTCGTTATCCCCTCTTGCGATGAAGACTGACGAACACGCCTTACACGTCTTTTCCTTGAAGCTGTGCTTGCCGCTGTTGCTGCGCTTACGATTTGGCCGTGGCCGTTTGTTCCGGCACTCTTGGCTACAGTATTTTGCGGGCTGCTTGGTCTGTGCCGTGTTGCCACAGACAACGCACTCGACTAGATAGGTCGAAGCCATAGCGATCCTTCCATGATCGTTACTGGTTAGAGCCGTCGAGCATGTTGGTAGCATCTCGGCGGTTCGCTATTTCTAGCACAATGCCGCCTCTACTCAAAGCCGTAGCCGCGCTTCTCCTCACGTTGCTTCACTGTGTCGTGGCATGTCTTGCAAAGCGTCCAGACGTTACCTTCATCGAAGAACAGTGTCTTATCGCCACGATGCGGGGTCTTGTGATCCCCAACCAGCTTTGACGTGTCACTCTCCAGAACACCGCACATTTGACAGGTAAATAGATCGCGGGTCAGAACCTTCCACCGCAGCGCTCGCCATGCCGTTGTCGCATACAGTTTGCGCCATGGCTGGACTTTATACCGCAGTCGGTCCCGCTCTCTCTCATTCCCTTTGGCGTATCCCAGCCTTGGCTTCATCGTGGATACGAGAGGCTTGAGGGTTTTGATCTTAGCCACTCACGACACCGATCTTGATCCCGTCTGATAGGACCATAAGCTTTGGCGCATCCGGTCCCATGAAGCGGTTCCATGCGTCATTGATACTCTGCCTCATATCATCTGATATTGGCTCATCTGTCATGAGCACGAACTTGTCACCGGGCCGAGCATCCAATCTCGAAAGGTTGCCGAGGAATTTGATTTGCTGCTCTTCCGCCATCCTCTACCCCTTCGCCTTAAGCTCTGCTGCTACTGCTGCCTCGGTCTGGTGATCCAGGTATGCGTCTAAGCTGGCATGCATCTGGTCTCGGATTTCATCGGCTATATCCATGTTGCCGCGCATGACTGCTGCGAGATGGAGATGCCTTGATCCTACGATGTCCTGCCATGTGGCTTGCATGAACTGGATGGGCTTGGGCATTAGTAGCGTCCCAGCCGTTCCAGTTCGCCGGTAATGTGGCGGAAGCTGTCCGATGTCCACTTAAGCGATGCTGCCACGTCTTGGTTTAGCGCATCAACGTCGATTGGATAAATATTGGCAGGGTTGACCCAGAACTTACCGTCTTTGAAGATCATGGGCTTCGTGATCTCCGGGTTGAGGACCATCTCCGGCCCGGCTTCACCAGTAACGATATTCTTGACGTTCTCCGCTCTTGGCAGCGCCATTGCAGGAACGGCAGCAGCTACAGGAGCGAGGCCGAGGAAGGAAAGGAAGCGTCTGCGGTTCATGCTGCTTCTCCAGCGTGGTTTGCAATGCACCCGGTGCGCCAATCATGGCTCGGGACATCGCCCTCGGTGATGATTGCGAATGCTGACGGTTTGTACTTAGATATCGGCTCTCGCTTGCCTGTCTTCGGCCACCAAGCGCATTCGTTACCGTTGAAGCCCCATACGGCCTTAACGACAGTGCCGTCTTTCATCTTGAGAACGGCAACCGTTCCGTAGCTGACCGTCGCTGCCATATTTATCGGCTGCCAGTTCATATCCGTTCCTCTTGATCTATGGCTTTAGAAACCGATGCGCATCGCACCAAACCCACGGCGTTCGCACATTGCCCTGATAATATTGGCTCTGCCTCTTTGCGCGATCCTCTTAAGCTCTAAAGCCGACGCCATGCAGGCCTCCCAATCAACTTCGATGGGCTCAGGCTTGGCGGGAAGCGCAACGCCATACCGCTTTGCTGCTGCCTCAATGCGGAGCTGCAAACAATTCAAACGATCGTGCATCCAAATATCCTGATTAGTGTTTAACCGGGCTTGCCCACTTCACACCGCTTAATGCAGGGTTGCGGCCCCGGAGCGGTCGGTGCGTTCTCTTCAAACACGAGTGTAGCCATGGTCTCATCGCCCGGTGGGATGAGTGAAAGGAGTACCGCTCCCTATGATGCGAAAAGCCGCTCAATGGCGGGGCTGATTGTTGGTCGCATATTTAGACAGATGCGCTATCCTGATGGAAACAGGAGGCAGCAATGTATCAGATCAAGGTTTTGGAACTTCTCGAAGACGGTACGTCACGGCCACATGAGTTCACCGAAATGGAAACCGCGCAAGAGTTCGTCCGACACGCTACCTTTGACCTGAAGGTCTGGATAGAAAAGTACGGCATCTTTGACCGCGATGACTTCTTGAAGCTCCGGTCTATGCCGCAGGATGAAGCCATCCCTTTTTAATTCCGCTCCGCTCTCTCCAATGAAAAAGCCGCCACCCGAAGGCGACGGCTAAATTACTCGCGAATGTCGTCAAATGACTTCGTGCGCGGCTCTTGATCGTGCGACCCCTTGGCGAAGACAACCAGATCACCGTCAGCTATTTCTCGGCGCGCCCTCAAGTCCCATCCGCGATGAATGAAGTGTGGTGGCCCGAAAGCTTTGACCGCTGACCAGTACTCCTCACCACAAAACCCGACGAAGTGGACACATCGTTTCATTTGGGCACCACCTCAAGCTATTGAAACTACGGATAAAAATCCAATTCCAATGCGATTTGGGCACCACCTCATACACGGTGGCCTACCACCATACGGATAGGATCAGAACGGGACCACGGCAGGCTTGCAAGGCTCCGCGCTATATGGGCGCGGCTACCGCTATTTCGGCCCCTCTGGAAACACACCAGACGCATGACCGCCGTTCTGATTTGTTTGCCCTCATGTCTCGCGCTACCCGGATAAGTGGGGCGGTACTGCATGAGGGCGGATTTTTGCCCTAGTCGGCGCTCTTTCGAGCCGTCTGGCTACGAGGACTTCCCCAGACCCGTTCTCCAACCACGGCTATCTTCGCTGGCCGTCAGCTACTTGCGAGGAACGGACGGACCTCCCCATCCTTCACGGCTTTCGCCGTCTCGCATTCCGTTGAGGCGTTGCCTCGAATTTGGCGCTGTGGGAGGATTTGCACCTCCCGGCAACCGGTTGGACATTCGGTCGCCTGCTACTTGCACCCGCTTATGCCGCCTTTCGCCTTTCAGCATACTTCTGGCGGCGTCTTTCGTTTCGGGCTTCTGCCCAACTGAAATCCGGTTCGGTTTCACCGTGCGTTAGCGAGAAATCATCCCGCCATGTCAGCACCTTTTCGCTGCCCGCATGGTCTCCGATTGTGACATCAATCTGCCCGGTTTCAGGGCAAACATGCAACACCCCTTCTAGGCCGTTTTTGTAATTTTGGCCGTTAATGCGGGCAATCTCACCGAAAATCTCTAAAATCGCCCGGTTTTTTCGCTTTCTTCCCGTTTCTCTGGTGAAGCCCTGCTTCGTGCACCATTTGCCAAACGGCGTCCCTCCCGCTTGTGCGTTGGCCCATGCCCAGAGACAACGGCGGCGCATATCGTCCTTCACTGAAAGGATAAGCTGGTTGCACCGTTCCCACTCAGAAACGTCCCGTGTCGTCAGCTTGGTCTTGGCGAACATCTCGGCGCGATGCTCTTTATGCCGCTCATCGCCCCATTCACGCATCTCAGCCCAGCTATGGACATAACCCAGGCTCTGCGCCTTCAACTGCTTCGGCTTCGCTGTCTGTGGCAACCGCCGGTCAACTTCTGCGCCTCGGATGAACAGTTCAGCTATTTCCAACGGCGTCATGCTGTCCTCCTATCGTCCAAAAGGTCGAGTTGATCTGCGTTCGGTCCGAAGCGGCGGAACACCCTTTCATATACCATGCCGCTGATTGCATGTCGTTGCGGGGTGATGCCTGACAGGTCGTTGGCGATGAATTGAAGACGCCCTAGCGGTATTGCATCCCATAGTTCCAGCCATGCTGACGTATCGCGCTCGATCAGGCCCCGGTTTGCAATCACCATGTCCGAAGCCATCCATAGGCCAAATTCATCCAGACATGCCTTATTGTTGGCCGTTTCCGCCAATGTGGTCATGACTAAGCGGAAATGACCTTCTCCATGGTTGCGCAGTATCCGGTCCAGCGTGGCGACCGCCCGTGTTTCGCCAATATCCGGGTATCGGTGAGCATCCACAATCTTGATGCCGTACTCTGCGCATATCGAATAAACACGAGAGTCAACTGTCATCGATCAAGCCTCGCTTTCTTCCTCATGGTTTCAACTAGCCGGTTCGAATACCAAGCCGCCTTTTCCAAGTCCTCGGTTGATTTGCCCTTGTGACGCTCGCGCCAGATGTATTTCAGAGCATTGCCCTTGCAGAACCCACGAAACTCGTCTGGCGTAAGCGCTGCTTCTATAGCGTCGATGCATTCAAGCCCTGTTTCTGACGCTGTGTAGTGACGGGGACGGTTCACGTTGTCAGTCATGCCGCCAATTCCTTTTCCGAAAGAGCCTCGACCATATCAATGCGCCGGCCAATCCATCTCATGCAGTTGATTGCCATGGAATTTCCAAGGGCTGTGTAGCGCGGGCCGTCGGCAGCCATTTTCTTGCCGACAGGGATATTCGTGTATCCGTCTGGGAAACCTTGCAGGCGCTCGCATTCTGTCGGCGTGAGGCGACGTACATTCCAATCAAAGCAGATGTTCTTCTCCTGTGTTCTGCCGCCACCGGATGGCGCAGTAAGAGCGTAGGCAACATCTCCTCCAATCTCCAAGGTGCGGCCGCCCTCTCTCCCTCGCTCCTGAAATGCTATAGCTTGCGACTGTGGAGACGATGCGCCAAGCGGCCCTGAACGATCGAAGGTGACCTCCGGGTCCTCACGGCTATTGAATGCAATCATCGTTTCTGTCTCATAGTCCTGCCTGCCCATTCCGCCAGCATTCAGGCAATGCGCTACATCTCCGGACGATGAAACCGCCACATAGGCATCGCTGTCATCTCTTAGCGAACAGTTGCTCTGTGCTCTAAGGCTTGGCGCAACATCTCTGGTAAGACTTTCCTGCGGACTGCGGCGCGGCGGAGTATTCCCAGACAGGCCTTCGCGCTCAAATAATACCGATGCGGCACGTCTCCAGTCTCCAAGATATCCGACAACGAACACACGCCTTCGTCTTTGAGGGACTGCCCGTTCGTATCCGTCCACTCTGACATACTGAGCGTCAAGCACTCGCCAGGCCGCATGATACCCGCATTCTTCCAGCCCTCGGATAAAGGTTCCAAAGTCCCTTCCTTTGTTGGAAGACAAGACGCCGGGGACGTTCTCCCAAACCAGCCAGCGGGGCTGATAGCGTCGAGCGATGGCAAGATAGGTGAGCATGAGGTTGCCGCGTGGGTCAGCAAGTCCTTTGCGAAGTCCCGCGATTGAGAAGGATTGGCAGGGAGTTCCGCCGACAAGAAGGTCAATTGCATAGTCTGGCCATTCCTTGAATTTGGTCATGTCACCAAGGTTCGGGACACCATTTGCAGACAGTTCATCACCAGGCATGTTTGCGCCGTAGTGATGAGCGAGAACCTGACAGGGAAAACGTTCAATTTCGGAGAAGAACGCTGGCGACCAACCGAGAGGATGCCAAGCCTGAGTTGCAGCTTCGATACCTGAGCAAACTGAGCCGTATCTCATGCCGCCTTCCTCCTCCTAGTCACTTCGATGACCTTCCCGTTCTTCCGTATCGGCTGGAGTGTCGGGAATAGCTTCTCTGCCTCTGTGCGGGCCGCTGACGCTGTTTCACCGCATCGCAGGTATTCTGTGTTCATGTAGGCGAGAAGGTGTTTCAGGGCCTCCTCTGTGGCTTCTAGCTTGGTTGAGAAGACCTTGGGCTTGTCGCCTTTGTCCATGAGCGGGTTTGGCCTACCGTGCTGCGCAAAGCGAAGCATCACACGGTATCCGGTTGGAACTTGCTGGGTGTACGCTGCAAAGTGGTTCATCAGAAGCCTAACCCCATTGGATTGTCGATGACTTCACGCTTGATAAGTTCTGGCTGGTTCATACCGCCCAGATCAACGAATGTTGTCGTTGGCCCATGCCAGCCGCATTCCACATCACGCGGCCATTGGCTTTCACGTGAGAGAGCAAGGAATATCTTGGCCTTGTCCTCGTTCTGGTCGACCAAATCCTGCCAAAGCTCATGAAGATCGGAATGGATAGAAGGTTCATATTCCTTGAGAAAAACCACAGGGCGGAACGGGATCAGTACATGGTCGGCGTCTCGTTCGATTGCTCCTATCAGGTCGGAATACCTTGGCTTTTTGGATAAAAGCTGATGGAAAAACTTCTCATTGATCGTCGGTCGATAATCCGTGAAGGTGTTCTTCTTCAACTGTGCGCAGCCGATAATCGGAATGTCCGTCTCTCTGGCGATCTGTTTGAGCCTCGCCGTGACGATCTGGCCAAATTCCCAATCCGCCAGCTTCTTCTCATCCTTGTTCTTGTCGATCAGCCCCATATGGTCGATTACGGCCAGTCCCTTGCCTTTCTTGGACACGAAGTACCGAATGCGCTCTTCAATCTGATCCAGCGTTAGGCGCTTTTGCTGGATGTAGATTTGTTTCTCGCGGTTTGCGTTGCGGAAGTTCATCAGGCGCTCGAAATCGCTCTCGTTCACCTTGCCGCGCTTCTGCCGGTTTACCGTGACCTTGGTTTCACGGCTGCTCTCCCGCATCGCCAGCTCTTTTGCTGACATTTCACCGGAATAGAACCAGACTGGAAATCCTTCCGCCGCTGCTCCCATTGCCAACTGACCGGCCAGTGCTGACTTGCCTTGTTTGGTTGCTCCTCCGAGGATGATAAGCTGACCGCCACACATTGGGCCGATAAGCTCTTCCACTGGCCGGAAGCGATAACCTATGCCGGTCCCACGCTTGCCGCTGTATGCCCGGTTTGTGTCCTCCAGAGCGTCATCCAGAGCCGTCCCGAATGATACCGCGCCATAAATGTCGTCTCCGTCAGACAATGCACTGCTGATCTCCGATATTGCGCGCTCGCCAATCTGGGCCGGGTCGCTTTCTGTGCTGACGTTCTGGGCTTCGGCTATGACATCCTGAGCGATGGCGATAATCTGACGGCGCTTCGATAGATCAACAAGCATTTGGGCAACCTGTGGAAGCATCGCAGGCGGGAGAGCGTGTTGAGCGCAGCACCGGGCGACCAATCGCCCTACAGTCGTTTCGCTGTCGATATTGCGATCCCACGGAAGGAACGGCTTGATTGTAACTGGCTGCGCAACCTTGCCCTGCTTGATGACATCGGTAATGACGCCGAATATCTCAGCAAGAAACTTGTCATAGAAATGCACTGGCTGGAGAATACCGGCGATCAGCGGGAAAGCGTCATTGTTGAGAAGGAGCGTTCCGATCACCGCGCCTTCTGCCTCATAGTTGCAGATTGCTTGTGCGGGCTGCTCGTAATCCATTTTCCTCACTGCGCTCATGCCGCCACCTGCAAATTCATTTTCGTTTGTGCGCGCTTCGCCTTGGACTTGGCTTTCTTTGCTGCTCTGGCTTTTTCCTGCCGAATAATCCCGCCATTCAGCGCCCAAAACAGGATGCCGATTGCTTCGGCAGCATTATCATCAATCGTTTCAAACCCTCGCGCTTTGCAGGCGGCGACGGCCTGATCTTTCAGCCACTGCCTGGCTTTTTCCGTCTTTTTCGGACCTTCTAGTCCGTCAGTAACGCTTTTGGGCGCTTGGGTGACGCCGATGAAAAAGCTGCGCCATGAAACAGTGTTCACGGTCCTTGGTAACGGGAAACCTCTTCGTGCTGCGATCATGCTGACAGTTGCTATCCAGCCCCCAGAGAGCCGCGCCGACGCTTCAGAACGAGCCGCGCCGTAAGCCTCGGCTTCCAAAATGATTTCCACGTCCTTGCTGTCAAATATGTCGTGCTTCCGCAGAAGTTTGACCACGTTATCCCAGAGGTTGAGATAGTAATCGCCGTGACGAGAACATTTATTGCCGTCGCGATCCCGCGTTAAATCCCATGAACCATAGAACAGTCGCTCGCGTTGCGTTCTGCGCTCGCTCTCCGGCTTGTCCTCGTCATGCACAAGCAGGCAATAACCGGCGTTCGTGGAAGGATCGATGCAAAGCTTATGTGTCGGTCTCTCCGATTGCATTCAATACCTCCCCATAACGCAGGCTACCGGGGCGAAAATCCAAGCCAGAGCGATAAGCACATAGCCGGTGATGATGAGGGCGTTACCGATACGTTGGCTCATGCTGCCCTCCGCATGTCTAGCGCACTGCGACCAGGTAACGGATCGCCCATGATCCTTGCTGTTTTGGATCGGGTATCGTCTGGGATGGACTGACGCATAAGAGCTTCATGCTCTTTCGAAATGCTGGGGGCAGTCCGTTCCTGCTTTCGCAAAAGGCTGGTCGTGTTGTAGCAGCGCGTGGCGATGGATGCTTTGCTGCGACCGGGAAGGAGACCAGTCTTGAATATCTTGCCCGGCGATAGTCCTTCCTTGCGGTGCAGGCGCTCGATAATCTCTAGCTCTTCCTCAGTCCAAGCCGCTGAAAACTTCCCGGTGTTGAGACCATTCCGGCGAACGATTTCCTGAAGCTTCTTGCTTCCGATCTTCAACTCATGGCGGATTTCGTTCTGGTTCACGCCATCCTTGACCATCTGGACGATCTTGGCTTCGAGTTCCTTATCTTCACGAGACATTATGCGGCCTCCTGTAGATACCGCGCTGCTTCCAGAACGTGCTCATGGTCCGATACCTGAGTACCGTCGAGCGCTGAGAGGACACGGCGAAGGTGATAGTCAGCGTTGAAGGCTGGTTTCAGTGCGATGCTCCGGCGTATACCGGGACGTCTGACGATCAAGTCGCGCTCTTCAAGCCCTTCAATGATGCGATGGACACCAGACTTGGAATGCAAGCCAAGCGCTTCCTGGATTTCCTCATACGAAGGGCCGTAGCCCTTCTCATCGATGAATGAACGGATGAAGTCGTATGCATCTTTCTGGCGTGGCGTCATGGAGAGCATTAGGCAGCCTCCCCTCGAGCTTTGGCGAGAGCGGCACGACCGATGTTCAATCGACGGTGTTGCTCTTCAAATAATTCAGGCTCCTCTTCGCCTTCACCGTACTCGACCAGTAGTTTCAAGGCGTTATAAAGATCATCAATAATCTCCTGCGCGTCCTTATGACTGGCGAGGGCAATATCGCAGTCAGGGGCGCGGCCGTCGTCAGGCAGAACCAATGTCTGTGACTTGTTAATCATGAGGAGTTCGAACCCGGACTTGTTTGTCCAGGCGATGATTGGCAGTTGCTTGGCCATCACGCGGCCTCCACGTCAGGGAAGTCGGGGTCGCCGGTTTCTTCCTCGGCCTCGGAATTGATCTTTTCCATCGCGTTCTTGAGGTTGTCGCGCATGATCTCTTGGCCACGGTGCCACCCCCTCATCCACGCCTGATCCTCGTCAGAACCCTTGTCGTGGCTGCTTTCCGGGTCTTTACCGGCTAGACCTGCAAGCTCGCCCTCGCCTTCAATGCGCTCAATGGCTGGCGCACGGTCGCGGAGTAGATCGGACTGGAAACCCGGCGTCAGGTTCAACCACGAAAGAACTTCGCCATGCGCAAGGAAGCGGTCAGTCACGGTAGCCTTGTCGTCGGCGTTGATCGCCTTGATGGCATAGTCCAGATCGCCCAGAACTATACCGTCAGCCTGAGCTACCTTGCCGTCCGCTTTCTTGGCTGCGTTGATTTCTGCGGCCTTGCTGATGTGAGACATACGCTTGCGCAGGTGATGGAAGAAAAGCGCCTTGCGTTCATTCTCGGTAAGCTGCGAATTATGGCCTGCGTTCATTTCACTTCTCCCGGTGCTGGAATGTTGAACTCTTCTTCAAGGGTCGGCCAATCGGCTAACTCCGGGCAGACGCGATCCGCTAGGTGATCGGCCTTATCTCGAAGCGTAGCGGCGAGACGCATTCGTCTCCGCAGCGATAGCCATCTGAGCAATGCGAGCGGTTTTGGCTTTGAACGCCTTCGTGCGCTTGCCTTCCTCTTCGAGTTCCGCCTGAAGGCAAGCAGAACCCGCTCCCATGTCCGGCTGGACAGGCTCGTAATAAGTCTCATGGTTTGCTCGTAGATTTTGGCGCTCCGCATAGTAGCGGGCGGCTGCTTCTTCATTGCGCTGGCACATGTCGTTGTATGCCAACATGAGCGCCCGGTAGGCCGAACCGGCCACATCGGTCATTTCCTCGTAACGGTAGCGCAAGCGCTTGAGGTAACTCTCTGAAACACCAGTACGTTTTGCTACGCGGTAACGTGCGGCCTCGCGGGTGTCGCCAAGGCCCTTGTACTCGGCTTTTTGCAGCTCTTCGGCCCAATAACGGGCGTCATCTATGGCTGTAAAACCCATGCTCATTTTGTTGTCCTCGGAAACTGTTTTTCCGTACGCGGAAATTCTTTGTTCAGACATGCAATCTCTCCACGGCTAAGTTGAAGCCGTGGAAGAGAGCTGGTCGTGGTGACCAGTTGTCCTGAAGGGAACTGAAGTGATGAAGATGAAGCGGACAGCCCGGAAAGCCTGGAAGACTGACACTGGCGTCCAACTCGTCTTGTGGTACTGGCCTGAAAACTCACCACGAAAGCCGAAGGGAAGCATCTTGGCAGAGCGCAATCCTTTCGATCCTTTCCGGTGATGTTCATGGCCATGTTCCTGATTTCTGCATTAAAAATCGAAAACAATAGCGGCGGTCATAAACGACGCTATTCCAAGGCTGAAGCCAGCGCAGAACATGCCAACAAAGCTATCTGTCGATGTTGCTACCGCTAAATTGAAGAGGAACGCTCCGAAGTTCAGAAGGGCTGCAATGCGCATAGCTTGGTCCTTTGTGAAATGGGTTGCCCGGAGACCCGTCAGGGAGATCAAATCTCCGGGCTTATTACCTACCGAGTAACAGGCGGGGGCGAGGTGTCCCCGGCAGGCAATGGGTTAAGCGGCGGAAGCTGTTCGGGCCAACACGTACTCGCGGATTTCACCGGCATGAGAACGACAACCAGAAGCCATATCCTCAAGCTGAGTGGCTCGATTGATCAGTTCAAAATCGCTGCACTGATCCACAGGAACGAGGACACTTTTGCCCTGACGTTTCATTGGGTAAGCCTTACAGAGATGCTTGAAGCCCGGGAGAAGGAGTTCCGCGTCAGTGGTATCTTTCGCGTCGTACTTTCCGATGACGCTCTTTGCGATGCGCTTCACATCCTTGAAGGTATGAACGCGATAAAACTCAGCGCCTTCACCTTCAATTGTTCCGCGCTTTTCCATCAGCCCGAGACAGAGCATATCGACATCTACAACGATGCCATTTGCGAGGTTTTCGGCCACGATCTGATGCATTTCAGAACGTATTTTAAATTCATCCATGTCTCATATCCTTGTAATGATGCGGTCATGCGTGGCGTCAATCGCGGCGATAGCCTTGCGGACGCGTTCTCGCTCGCTGTCGATCAAGACAGGGAGAATTGTGTCGAGAGCCATGGCTTCGACTTCGCGCTGATAAGCCTCCAGCGCCTGCACGAAGTGCATGGACCGGTTGAACTCTTGCGGATCGCGACCTTTGAGATCGATTACCGGCTTGGGAGCGGCTTTCTTGCCTTGCTCGGCAAGCTTGGTGACGGTCGGCGGGTTCTGGCTTTCGACCTGACGCTCAAAATCTTCGTCGGGAATGTTGGCAACTCGAAGCGCGGTGTGCATCTGGTCGCGGGACAAGCCAGCTTCTTTTGCAACTTCCAACCTAGTAGGAACGCCCCCACTAGGTTCAAGGTCGGTACGCTTCCCCGACTGTGGCTCGATCTGCTTGAGCAGTTCACCGGCCCGACGAATGGCACGATCCCGAATGCGGGTAGCCATCTTCATCATTTCGTCGTCGTTGGCCTGCTTTGCATAGGAAGCGAGGGCGGCTGCCTTATCTGCCCATGTCACGCATTCATCTATCTGGACACATTCCGAGAGTGCGTTCTTTGCGTTCTGGTAGGTCGCTGGAAGTTGCGCACTGGCTGGATTGATAGTTGCTGGCGTTTGGTACTGGATCATGTTCACGCTGCCTTCTCCCCATACAGATCGGGACGAAGCTCATGGCGGGAAATGCCAGATACCCTTTCGATTTCCAGAACGCGCTCCGCAGGAACACGTTTCCAAGAGTACATGGCGGTGTGTTTGATGTTGAGGGCGCGGGCTAGCGCAACGACGCCTCCCACTTCCTCTGCTGCTTTTGCGACAATCTCGATCATGGTAGGCAGTTGTAGGCTATACCTACCTACCTTGTCAAGCGTCATATGTAGGTGATTTTTACGTAGGCGGGATTTACAACGGCGCTATGGAAACAATTGGCGATAGAATACGTCGAGCACGGACCCAAAAAGGACTTACGCAACAACAGCTTGCCGACCATTTCGGCATAGCTCGCGTTTCTGTGACCCAGTGGGAAAATAATACAACGCAGCCCGGCAGCGACAAGTTAATAGGTCTCACGGAACTGCTTGGCGGGGACGCCGAATGGTATATCACCGGTCATGGAATGCCGCCCCTATCAGATGGAGTGAGAATATCCGTCAAGCAAAGTGGCCGCCCGAAGCGCGAAATGACCGACGCTCCAAACGCCACCATTGGTGAAAAAGTAACCGGTGCTGGCGTAATGGTTCCTGTCTATGGTCAGGCAGTTGGCGGGATCGACGGGCAGTTTCTGATGAACGGTACTATTCTGTATGAGGTGATGGCACCGCCGCAAATCGCGGCAATATCCGGCGCGTATGGCGTCCAGATATCCGGTGACAGCATGTTCCCACGCTATGAGGATGGAGAAGTTGCCTTTGTCGATCCGCGCCGTCGGGTCAAGAAGGGTGATTATGTCGTCGCCCAAATCCAGTTTGACGAACACGAACCGCCACACGCCTACGTGAAGCGCTTTGTTCGTCACAATGCTGAAGAGCTTGTGCTCTCGCAGTTCAACCCGCCGAAAGAACTGATTTTCGATCACGACCAGGTTGTGTCTGTGCACTTCATTGCACTGGCGGGAGTTGCTTGAAAGCGGCTCTATCTCCGGAAGAGTGGGAACGGATTAAGGGTGAATAGGGGGCGGGATGAGCGATAGAGATAATTTTTTTGACCAGTTTAACACGCCGAAGGCAGTTTCTATCATTGCGGAAAAGGTTGCTGGAAAGCCTTGCCCCATGTGCGATGCGGCTGACTGGCATTTGGAGGTAAGCAGGACGTTGGAAGGCGAAGTTCCGTCAACTGCATTTCTTTTGAAGGATCCGCGAATGTATTGGGATGGAGCGCCTTCCATTCCTGCCGTGGCCTTTTCATGCGGTAATTGCGGCTTCATTCGACTTCATAATATCCCGCTCGTATTGAGGGGGGCAAAAGCAAATGGCGAGTGATCGAGATCCCAAACCATTCGACAGTTCATCGAACGTGTCTTATATTCACCAGGATAAGAAAGGCGGGCAGCCGCCTTCTGGAGGTGATGAATTGGAAATTCGCGTTTCTGCCCTAGAGGCAACATCAAAGCGCATTGAAGATAAGCTCGATAAAATCATCGATAAGGTGAGCAAGGTCGAGATTGATGTCGCTCGCCTAGATGGCAAGGTCAGCACACTTCCGACCACTCTGCAATTATTGGGTTTCGTAGTCGCTGTATTGGCGATAGCCGGTCTATCGAAATATCTTGCACCCTGAACTCAGCCCCGCTTCGGCGGGGTTTTTCATTAATCATTCAGATACAGATCACTTTGAGGTGCGCTTCAAGCTTTCTCTCAAGTCTTCCCATAAGGTGACTACTTTTTTCATCGCCCAATACAGGTTCATCGCGCCTAGCATGAGCGTGATTGACGCGACCATTACGCAGAACTGACCGAAATACGGTGAGTTGAATAACTCTTTCATCACTTCCTCCTACGCCGCTTTGGGCTGGTTGCGCGTTATTCCTCAACGCATACTGTCTTACGTTTCAGTTCTTATCTCTGATTTCTTGTTCTGAAGGTTGGTGGGGGAAGGGTTCCAGCTAAAGACCCCCCTACCCCCAGAAAGACAAAAGCCTTCCCAGAGGTGGGGGATCGTTTAGCATGTCCTGAAGGCCGGAGCCGGGAATGGGACACACGCTAGAGCGCCTCTCGGCCACCCGTCCTCTGTTTCTGACAGCACCGTAGGACTTACGACCCCCGCGCTTGCAGCTTCATCAGCAAGGGAATTGCACCCTCGTCGCTGCTTCGATTTCCTCACCAATAGTCCCTACCTACATCGCGTGTCAAATTTTTTTGTAGGTCATGCCTACTTTTTTCGTTTGACAATGTAGGTAGGCATGGCTTACATAGGGTCATCAAAGCGGTTCACGAAGAAGCCAACGCGCCGATCTGTCCCGCGAGATTTCACCAAGAGGTCAAGAGATGCGTGACATAGCCCTGAATACTGATGAACGCATCTTGCTCAAGGTGCCCACGTCTTCGGGATGGGAATGGTTCGATCCGATGTTGGTTTCCGGTGCCACGTTCTTCGATGTGGCTAACGAGGCAACCTACCGGAATGCACTGGATATCGTTCGTTTCGATGGATCGACGCTGACTGGCGAGATCATCAACGAACAGGCCGCACCGTACTTTTCTGGCGATTTTGACGCCCCGCCTTTGTGGGTGAAGGACACGCCATTCTTCAAGCAGATGGCTTTCGAGGAAGAAGAGGACCGGCGCAATCAGGTCCGCCACGAGCGGTCTTTCAAATCACCATCGATCTATCGGGGAGTAGCCTGATGTTCTCTGCACTGATGATTTCCACGGCTCTGTCCGTCGTACCAGCCACCAGACCGCACGATCCGCATGTTGGGTTTGTGCTGGTTGAAAACCGGGTAGTCGAGCAGATCGGCCCATTCTGGGACCGCGAGGATTGCGAATTCGTCGGCAAGGGCATCGTGAACCACGCCTTTGAATTGATCTTCCGGCCCTACCAGACAGGCCCCGATGAGGCGCTTCGCCTGATGACCACGGAAGTTGTTTGCCAGCGGAGGGAGAAATGATCGCCTCCCCATTCGATCACCTAATCACCATGGCACTGATCGTCGCTTTTATAGCGCTGTGCCAGAGCAAGAGGACGAGGCCGTGACTGAAGAAGACGTAAAAGCATTCCTCGAAGCCAACCGTGAAGACATTAACGCGCAGGTAAAGCAGCGGCTGATTGACGGGCTTCTCCAATCTCACCGGTGGGAAATGTCGGACCAGATTTCGAAGGTCGTAGGCGAGTTCATGGCTGAGGAAGTCATGCCGGAAGTGAAGAAGTTTCTGGCTTCCGAAAAAGGTCCGATCATCGAAGCTGCCATAGGTGCAGCAAGCCAAATCGGCGACATGCTTACGCAGGAAATGGTCAAGAAAGCCGCGAAGAACGTCGGTGAAGGAAGTTACCGATATCGCGATGTCATCAAGCAGATTTTTGAGTGAGGCCCCGATGCGTGACCTTATCGAAGACGCTCTTAGCTTCATCGCCGTTTCAACCTTCATCGCAACGTTTGCAGTATGGGCCGCGTATCTGGCCGAGAAAGTGTGAGTGAGATGGAACCCGCATACATACTTTTCGTCTGCATGGGTATTTCTGGATGGGGTTGCGGAGCGGTGGACAACACACCGCCAATGCCGAAGGCCGACTGCTTCGAAATACTTAGCAGTATGCGCTTCGATACCGACGCACCAGGAGACACACGCCGGTCAACGGTTGCCTACTGCAAGCCAGCTTCAACAGCAAAGCAGGAGCCAGCAAAATGACCGCCCTGTTCCAAGTAAGCCGCAAGCCCCGCGCCCAGACTATCCACGTATCCGGTCACGACAGAAAGAAGCCGGATCGGTTCACGCAACACGTAATCCAGACAGCAATCCAGATGCAGAGAGAACTAGCAGCCGAGAACGCTGAATACGTCCGCGCTCTGGAAGTCGGGTTGGCAGATTTTTCGGGAGAGTGATGTGAAAATCGAGAGCAAATATTCGATTGGAGATACGGTCTATCTGGGCCGCACAGTCGCCAATCGTAAGCAGCGCCCCTGCCCCGATTGCCTTGGCACCAGGAAGTGGAAGGCTACCTCACCGGCTGGAACTGATTATGATTTTTCGTGCCCACGGTGCAGCACTTCGTATCGAAGCAACCACGATATGTCGCTGGAATACTCGCTGTTTGAGCCGTTCGTAAACAAGCTGACTATCGGCAGCGTTCAGTTCAATAGCGCAGAAGGCGCTTATGATCACGGCTTTCGGTACATGTGTGTCGAGACAGGCGTGGGTTCTGGTTCGGTTTACAATGAATGCGACCTACACCTTTCGGAAGATGAAGCCATTGCAGCTGCGCAACTGATCGCCAACGAGCAGAACCAGACCGTTGATTGGGTTGTCAAACAGTTCAACCAGACGCTGGAAATATCAGATTATCAACTCGGTAGCGCTGCCCTTAAGCTAGCCTCTGACAAGGTACATGCGTCTGTCTCAATGCTTTATCGCCTGCAAGACCTATTCGAACAGATCAAGGAAGCAGACGACAAGGACGAGATACTTGAAGCCATCAGTGATTATGTCGAACACGACTGGCAAAGGGACAAGGAAAAGGCGCTTGAGCTAGCCCGTGGAGGTGATCGTGACTGACACCTTGCAGCATCAAGACGGCATTTGGTTCGGCTTGTCTGACACCGACTATCACGCTGATAAGGCTTTGGGATCAACTGGTCTTAAGAAGCTTGTCCATAGCGCGCCTGACTTCTGGTTTGAAAGCTGGATGAACCCGCACCACGAGGACAATGATACCGAAGCCAAGGTATTCGGTCGCCGCCTTCATACGTGCGTTCTGGAAGGCGTTGACAAGTTCAAGTCGCTCTACGCGCCGTATATGGGCAAAGGCAACGAGAAGGCCGGAATAGCCGAAATAAAGGCCATCAAAGAAGCAGGCAAAGAGCCGATCAAGATCAAGGACTACCACAAGATTTTGCTTGCTTCTCTCTTCATCAAGAAGAACCGGACGCTGGAAAAAGCTTTCGAGGGTGGTTTGCCGGAAGTGTCTGTATTCTGGACTGTCGATGACATCAGATACAAGGCGCGGTTCGATTATCTGCAAACCCGGTCAATCGTTGATCTGAAATCCATCGACAACCAGAAGGGCATCGAGTTCACCCAGGCATGTCGAAACGCCATTGCCAACTATGACTACATCGTCTCGGCTCACCATTATTCCGAAGGCCGCAGACAGATGAAACGGCTCTTGCAGGAAGGCTTAGTGTTTGGCCTGCCCGCTGGAATGGATGGATGGCTGATTAATGTCGCCAACTTCCAGAGCTTCGCGTTTGTCTTTGTGTTTTGGCAGAAGTCAGCCGCACCGATCTCGCACGGAATAATGATCTCGCCGGATAACCCGATCTACGACAGAGCATCAGAAATGATCGCTAAGGCGGTCGCCAATTATCGCCGGTACATGGACGAGTTCGGACCGGATGAGCCTTGGGTGCCAACGACCCAGCTAGACGAACTTTATGAGACAGACATGCCGGTTTGGTACCAGCAGAAGCTTATCGGAGCGTGAAATGAACGATATTTCAACACAACAGGTCGCCAAGCGAGATCGTATCGACGTGCTTGACGCGGTGCCGCTTCTGGATACTGGCAGATTTGAACACATGCAGCGGGTTGCTACCGTTATGGCGCGTTCAACTCTGATGCCGGAAAGCCTCTACATGACGGGCAAGAAGGACGAAAAGGAAATGCTGCCTTACGAGCAAATCCTGTCCAACTGCTTTTTGGTAGTGAACCAGGCTGTTAGATGGGGTCTGGACCCGTTCGCAGTTGCACAGTGCGTTTCCGTTGTCCATGGCAAGCTTTGCTACGAGGGCAAGCTGGTGTCCGCAGTCTTGCAAGCCAAGATGGGAATGAGCCTACATCACCATTTCGACGGTGAAGGCGACGCCATGCGCATCTATCTCAGTGACAAGCCGTTGACAGAGAAGATTATTCCCGAACTTCGTCCCGGTTATCGTCGTCAGGATATGCGGTTGCTCGATGGTTCTGTGGCCGAATGGAAAACTACGGGAACGGGCACCCCTTGGACAGCCAAGAACTTTAACCGAATGCTCGTCTATCGCGGGACAAGAGATTGGTGCCGCATATACGAACCAGCCCTGATGCTTGGCGTCTACACCGACGACGAAATGGTGGACATGACGGAGGCTTCGCGCTTTCGCAGAGCCAATGACATCACGCCGGTCCAGACCGTTGCTGATCCTTTCGGAGATGAGCCACAGAGCGCGAAAATCGAAGAAGCGGAGATTGTTACCGAAGAAACCGAAATACCAGCCAGCGAGCCGGATGCGGGCGAACAGGGGGTGTCTGAAGATGACGCAGGTCAGCCAAGCGCAGAGGTCGAGAAGCGGGAGCTTATGAGGCTGGTTGTCCAACTGGTCGCGCTGACCAAGGAATGCGACCCGAACGACCCTGAGACCGTCAAGGCCGGTGTTATGGATTGGGCCAAGGGCTTCATGACCACAGCCCAGATAAAGTCCCAGGAAGGCATCGCGAAGGCACGGAAAATTACAAGCTGGTTTGGCGGCGTAGCGGTTGGCTTCAACACGCAACAGTCAGCCTTGGAAGACGCTTGCGCTCTTATCGGTGCCGATGTTGCTGAACTGGATGAGGTGGAATGATGGCTCGCCGCGAGTTCACCAAGGAAATCAAACGTGCCGCTCTGCGCCGGTCACTCGGTAAGTGTGAGGCCATTGGCGAAATGTACGGCTTCAAACAGGGCCAGCGTTGCAATGCGCCTCTATCCGTTGGCGTCCAATACGATCACATCATTGCCGACAGCATCGGCGGTGAACCGACACTGGATAACTGCGCCGCCGTTTGTGTGTCTTGTCACGGATACAAAACCCGCACGGTTGATACACCAAGAGCCGCCAAAACCAAGCGGATGAGCGACAAGGCTAAAGGTATCGTTCGCCCGAAAGGCACGATCAAAGGACAAGGCTTTGCCAAGTCCGAGAAGTCGCCGCGCATCGACAAATCCGCCCTTCCACCACTTCCACCATCCCGCTTGATGCAGGCGGGAACTGCGAGGAACCAGCCATGACCACCCTACCGGAAGAAGCCGTGAAGGCGGCAATAGCCGCGCACAACAAATACTACGACGATCTTGTCATCTATCCTTCGGAGGAACCTACGCCGGAAGGAGCTTTCCACGAGGCTTTGAAGGCCGCACTCCCCTTCCTCCCCGTGCAAGGGGCTGTGAAGAAGCTGGAGTGGCGGGAAGACAAATATCCCAAGAGCTACACCAGCGGCATCGGCCCTCTTACGTATTCTGTATTCTGGGATGACGAGGCTGAATGGAGCGACATACCTGAGCCGTACGATCTTATACTCGGAGAGGATGACGGCGACACACTAGGCAGCTTTGAAACCGCCGACGCCGCCAAAGCCGCCGCACAGGCCGACTTTGAGGCTCGCATCCTGTCCGCGCTTGAGCCTTCCGCAGCGCGTGAGCTGGCGTTGGATGTAGAATTCGCCACGATCCGGGCGATGATATATTGCTACGAGGGTGATAGCGCACAAGCGTTTGAGGCTCAGAAGGCACTCGCCAAGATAGAGGACGCCATCCGCACCCTACTCTCCCCGGACCATGCCGACGCCGGTAAGGTCGAGGGGGATGGGTGGAGGCCGATTGAGAGCGCGCCGAAGGATGGGACAGTAATCGACCTTTGGTCTGATGAATATGGACGGCTGACCGACTGCTATTGGGGCGCTCCGATGGCTTACGAAGGCGGCGAAACCGGCTGGGTTCACGCGCACTCCAACGAATGGGCGGAAAGTCCTGACGAGTTCGTCCACTGGCGTCCGCTGCCTCTCCCTCCCATCAAAGGAGGCCGAAATGGTTGAGTTTTGGAAACCTGTGGTCAGGTGGGAAGGATTATATGAAGTGTCGAACCTTGGGCGTGTTCGGTCCGTTAGCCGTTTGATCAAAAAACAAGACGGATCACTACAGCGCTTTCGCGCGCATCTTCTGACGGCTCGAAAGAATGGCACCGGTTACCTTACAGTTAGCCTATCCGATCTCTCGAATGGACGAAAAGCAACGGCTCGCGTTCATCGACTGGTAGCCGAAGCGTTCATCCCCAATCCTCTGGCTCTCCCAGAGGTGAACCATATCGACAGCGACAGAACAAATGCACGAGTTGATAACTTAGAGTGGGTAACGCCGTCTCAGAATAGATACCACGGTTATCATTTCGGAGCAGTTAGGCTTCCTCACAGAAAGGGCGAGTTAACTAATTCTGCGAAACTTTCACCACCAAAGGTCATTGAAATCAAGGAACTCGCGTTTCGAGGGCTTTCATCCCGTCAGATAGCAAGAAGGTTCGACGTAGATAAGAGCACGGTTTTGCGTGTTCTTCACGGGAGCACTTGGGCGCATGTGTCCCCCTCTGCACCATCGGAGGGCGCGGAATGAGCAGGGAAATCATACTCGGGTGGGGCGCTCCATCAATCCAAGAACAGTTTCCCGAACTGGACGACGATGTGGCTGACCATTTCCAGAAGGATAGTGAGGCGCTTTCAAGGCTGCGTCTTCGCGGCTACGTCACGGATAGTCAGCGTGATGCGATCATCAAGAAGCTTTTCAAGAGCATTTCCACGGCGGTTATCAGCGCCACCCACCCATCAGGAGGCGACCGTCATGGCGAGTGAAGACCTTTTGAAGAAAGCCGTTGCCGCTTTCAATGCCCTGTCGCCAGAGCAACAGGCTGAAATGATGGAAGAGCAGCGCCAGTCATGGGTACGCGGTAACGTTGGCCTGAGCCGGGATGAGCGCGGTATGACTTCTCCGGTGATGCCTCAGCCCACGACCGTCATGGTGAGTGAACTGAAGCCTTGGAGATACGAGATTAAGTACGGTCCCGATGGCGAAGACAGCTATTCGTGGGTTTATGACGATCAAGGTGTAATGGTCGCTCCAATGCGAACGCATAAAGCCAAGGAAGTTGTTGACGCCATGAACACCCGCCCCGCGCCTGCCGCTACAGATACGGGACTGGAGACGGTGGCAGGAGTTAGCATCAGTAAAAAGTTTTATGATCACCTTGATGCACTTGCGGGTTATTTTATAGCCAGACCGCCTACGCCCGATCATGAATTTGTGAGGGTATGTAACGGCGATCTTCGGAAGCTTAATGAATTCCTCAATAATATTAACAGCGACGAACTCGTCACCCGCTCGCAGGCTGTGGAGCTATTGGCGGCGGAACGGGCACGGTATGTGGAAGCAAGCCAGCGCGCAACCAATGAAGAAAGCTTGAGAGACACTATGCATCGCGGCCTTCGACGATGGAAGGAACGTGCCGAGAAAGCCGAAGCCGACAACGCGGCGCTGACTGCGCGGGTTAAGGAGATGGAGGAAGCTTTAGATAGCGATCCGTCCGGTTCTGATTTGTGGCGATACTGGTCACGGAAAGCACGTGAAGCATCGCAGAAATATGTCGATGAAGTGGACCGCGCCGAAGCCCTCGAAGCCAAGCTCGCGGCTGCTGAAAAGGCGTTGGAGCCGTTTGCGGACCATGCCAATGACCGCGCCGTAGACGATACAGGCTGGCGCGACAAAGAGACGGTTAAGATTGTCGTATCAATTGGCGACCTCCGCAAAGCCCGCGCCGTGCTGGAAGGGAAGCTGTCATGATCGTCACCACCACATGGCACAACGCTGGCCCTCACACAATTTACGGAAAGCTTGAAACGCGGCTTGGTCGCAAACCAACCGACAAGGAAGCCGCAGACGAAGTGCGGCGCATTCTACAGGAGGCGCGTTCATGAAAGCCGAGAAACGCGAAGTCTATATCTCTGACGATGGCAAGGTTTTCGACACGGTTGAAGCCTGTCAGGCTCATGAGCGGGAAATTGCAGCGAACGCTAAGCGCCTCGATAACCTCAAGGGGTACATTGTGCGCAGTTCCTTCGACAGCACAGAAGGTCGAGGATATCACCGAACCACATATATTCTGACCGATGCGTCATTTTCCGTTGTGCTGGAATACTGCCTTGATCGGTTCGGGCGTCCGCTGTCTGGCTGGTATGGCGACGGGTACTATGAGCAATGGCTTATCCGCCAATCTGATGGGCCTGCTGCTGAACTGCTCAATAGGTCGAAGGGATCACATAGCGGCGTCGGGCTGTCTGCTGGTGTCGCTGATGTGGTCTTTCTATCGAATAAAGCGATCGATCATCCAGACATTCCCAAACCTGTCTACCCGTGGCCGAAAAAGAAGGACGCGAAGAAATGACCGACCTCATTACCCGCCTTTCCAAGCTAGACGCGCCTGACAGGGAAGTGGATGCGGAGATTTGTATCGCTCTCCAATATGTCACTCAGAAAGGCGCAACCAATATTCGCCGCGATACCGACGAAGAATTCAAGGACGAATGGCTTGACTTTGAAGTCGATGGCGAATTGTGGACTGAGAAAACACCCAAACTCACTGCCTCCGTAGACGCCACTATCGCGCTGGCTGAGAGGGTGTTACCGGGGTGGAAGTGGCGAGTTGGGAGAACAGAACTTTTCCCGAATGGATGGGCATATGTTCACAAATACGACCCGTCAAACTGCGACAGGAAAGACGAAGCAGCGTGCGCTGATGGCAGAGCCGCAAATCCTGCCATCGCCCTTCTGATCGCCCTCTTGCGCGCAAAGGAGGCGTCGAATGCCTGAGAAGTTCACATCGAAATCGAAATACTATCGCGCTTTCTACAATGAGATGCTGAGGTATTGGCCGAACGTGACGGCAAGCGAAGCGCGGGAATACGCCAGAGAATACACAAGCGCGGAGTTCGGGCATTCGGGCTTCGACTGGAGCGAGGAAGCCGCACGGGAAATGGCGCGGTCCTATGTCGCTGACTTTGGGGAGGCCGACCATGCCGAGTAAGGAACTCATCGCTCAAGTCGAACAGATGGTCTGGAAGGACCGTGCACGAGTGGTTCCGGCTCGCTCCATAGACATTGCGCAGGAAATAACAATCGCCGTTCTCGTGTCTGTCGCAGAACACCTAGATCACAAGGCCGAGGCGGCTCGGAAGCATGCGAAAGCTTTCCACGACAAGCTGAAGAGCGGGAAATACGGGCTGAAAAAGCAAACCCGGTTCTATGAAGAAGGGAAGCACTACAACCGTCTGGCAATCGGCTATGCGAAGTCAGCCCGCGCTATCCGCGCACTTGGGGAGCAGAGCGAATGAAGCTGACAGACGAAGATCGGAAGTTTCTCAGCGCTCTCAGGCCAGATGGGGAGCCTACATCATCTTGGCCTCTTCCGCTGGCAACACGCGCACAGGATCGTGCCCGTGCCCGCGCCAAGAAATTCGGATGGGCCGTTTTCGACCGGAAAGTTTGGGGATGGCGCTTGCTTGAAGCCGGTCGCCAAGCCCTGAAAGGCGGGGACCATGGCTAAGCTGACAGAAGCAGAATTTGCGCAACAGTGTGCATTCATCGCTAAGAATGCGGCAGATTGGGCATCGTCAATCTTAGAGATCGGAGAAGCTCTGAATGATCCTGCCCGGTTAACAACTGTGTGTCGCTTCACAGATGAAATGCGTCAACGGCTTGATCATCTTGACCGGAAAGCAGGCCGCGCCGCACTGCGGGAAAGGGAGTGAGGATGTCAGCGTCCTGGATAGTCACCCTTTCCGGACATTCGGTACGTGCTGATGTGCGAGGAAAGAAGCTGAACCTTCTTCGCACCGCAGGCCGAGCAACGCAGTTTATGCGCAAGGTCTTTCTTGAGCGCACCATGATCTGGGCCAAGCTTCTCAATCAAGGCGTCAATATCAAGCTGCTTACTGTGGTGGCACCCGTTACAGTACGCGGTAAGCATGAACCCGTACCGTTTGCAGTCGCCCAACGTCTCGTTTGTGCAGGATACCCGCATGACAGCCTCCAAGGCTGGCTGTCTTATGCCGTGAACAATAAGAGAACAAATCACATCTTTCAGGAGGTGCGTAAATGAGCCTTCTTACACCTGAGCAGGCAGCAGAAGCGCTTTCGATATCACACCGCCAGCTGATCTATTTGACAGACGATGGCGAACTGCCGTTCATTAACATTGGTCGAGGGGCGCGGAAAATACGCCGCTACGATCCGGTCGATATCGAGGCATTTAAGAACCAACGGAAGAAAACAGAATGTCAGTCTATATCCGAAAAGACAGCAAGGACGGAACGTACACCTACGAATTCCAGATACGCGGTCGTAGATTTTCGGGCAACACTGGCAAAAAGTCGGAGCGAGAAGCGCGCCAGATAGAAAAGGCCAAGAAGAAAGAGGCTGAGCTTCAATTGGCAGAAGAAGCCTCTTTCAGCGCAGACGATCCGACATTTGAAGTCGCGGCTTCCAAATACTGGCACGAGGTCGGGCAACACCACGCCAACTCGGATAATACGCTCTGGACGTTGGACTGGTTGAGCAGCGCTATTGGTCGGAGGACGCGCCTAAGCAAGATCACAGATCGAACCGTGGCTGAGCTTGTAGCAAAGCGCCGGAACGAACTGGTTCCGAACAGGAAAACCCCGCAAAAGATATCGCCAGCTACCGTCAACCGTACAATGACGCAGCCTTTGCGAGAAATCATGCTCCGGGCTGCGAACGTCTGGCGCGTCAAAACCAATCCTATCGACTGGTCGGAACACCTGCTGAAAGAAGATGGCGAGCGCATTCGTGAGGCTTCACATGTCGAGGAAGCCCAAATCATGAGCGAGCTTGAGCGTGGTTATGATGTAGCCGTCCGCTTCGCGTTTCTAACGGGGTGCCGAAGAATGGAGATACTCGGCCTATCGTGGGATAAGGTCGATTTCTTCGGCAGGACATTCACGGTTTTGGGGAAAGGAAAGAAAGAACGCATTGTCCCCATGTCATCAGCAGTCTTTGAACTGCTCTGGGGGGAGCGCAATCATCACGAGGCAAAGGTTTTCACCTTTGTGGCAAAGCGGACATTGAAGAAGCCGGGGCTTATTCGCGGGCAACGATATCCGCTCACGGAGTCCGGTTTGAAATCAGCCATGCGCCGAGCGATAGCTGATGCGGGCGTAAAGAACTTCCGCTTCCATGACACGCGACACACGGCAGCTACCCGCGCCCTGCGCGCGAGCAATCTGAAGGTTGTTCAAAAACTGCTCGGCCACTCGGATATCAAGACGACAACCAAGTATGCCCACGCCATGGTGGAGGATATTCGTTCCGCCATGGACGCCATGAAACCGGCTGGCGACGAATCATCGATCAAGCCGAAAGAACGGAAGGCGGAATGATGTCAAAGGCAGGAGAACAGAACGAGAAACTCCGTGGGGATTTCCGTGGGACTTTTGGTGCTGAATTGTCCTGAGCCGTGCATCTGTGTGCATTTTGTTCTTTTTTGAGGTTTTAGAGCTTGCGGGAAAATCCTTTATATTCTAAGGCTTTCCCCGGCTCGGAGCGTAGCGCAGCCCGGTAGCGCACTTGACTGGGGGTCAAGGGGTCGTGGGTTCGAATCCCGCCGCTCCGACCATTTTCCTTCCCCAATCCTTTCTTTTTATAGGATCTTTCCTTTGCACGCGAAGTGCAAATCGGATTAGCTCCGCCATGGTTCGCATGGAGGAGAGCATGAAGAACGTTCTGATCACTGGTGGAAGTCGTGGTATCGGCCGCGCTACTGTTCTGCGCAGTGCAGCGCAGGGTTGGTCTGTAGCTCTGAATTACGCCGGGAACGAACAGGCCGCGCAGCAAACAGTGGCTGACGCAGTGAAGCTCGGGGCAAAGGCACTAGCTATTCAGGGCGACATATCCATCGAGCGGGACGTGGTTGCCATGTTCGACAGGGCGGAAGCCGAGCTCGGTCCATTGAAAGGCGTGGTCCTTAACGCCGGTATCGTGGCTCAGACAATGCCGCTTGCCGAAATGAACGCCGAGCGACTGAAAACCATGTTCGAGGTAAATATTTACGGCACCTATCTATGCGCCCGCGAGGCAGCGCGACGCTTGCAACCGGACAGCGCCGTCGTGATCGTTTCGTCCATGGCGTCACGTCTAGGGTCTCCTTTTGAATATGTGGATTATGCTGGAGCGAAAGGTGCCCTCGATACGCTGACTATCGGCCTGTCGAAGGAATTGGCGTCAAAAGCCATCCGGGTCAACGCGGTGCGTCCCGGCCTGATCGATACCGAAATTCATGCAAGCGGAGGCAATCCGGATCGCGCGGCGCGACTGGGCGCCGCTACCCCGGCGGGGCGGGCCGGAAAGGCGGAGGAAGTCGCAGAAGCCATTTTCTGGCTGCTCAACGACGCCCCCGCCTATGTAACCGGCACATTCATCGATGTTGCCGGCGGACGATAAGTGGCGCTGCGCTTCTATTTCTCGCGCAGCTGATAGGTTTCCGCGACGTAGCGATAACCCTCGCCTTCCCGCTTGAGATAGGCCAAGGCGGGAAATGGCATGTGATAGCCGATGAAAGGTAGCCTGTCCGTCGCGATCATGTCGAACATGCGCTTGCGGGTCTGAACAGCGGCCTCCTTGTCGATATCGAAGGAAACGTGCCATTCGGGCCGCTGCAAGGTGATGACGAAATGATTTGCCGTGTCAGAGACAAGCATGAGGGACTTGCCGCCGGTTTCGATCCTGAAAGCGAGGTGCCCCGGCGTATGGCCGTAGGCAGCCACCGAATGTATACCGGATACGACCTCGCTGTCATCTCCAAGAAACGTCATTTTGTCGGCCAGCGGCTTGACGTTTTTGGCCACCATCTCGGCAGCAGTTTTTGCCGGACTGTCAAGCCGCGCGGGGTCTGTCCAGAAATCGAACTCCTTCTGTCCGGCAGCGTATCGGGCGTTGGCGAAGGCTGGCTTGCCGCCTTCCATCAATCCGCCGATATGATCGGGGTGGAAATGGCTCAGCACAACCAGCGACACATCGTCCGTCTTGTATCCGGATGCTTCCAGCGCACTGGCCAGCCTGCCCAACCCGGCTTCGCGAGCGCCAGCCCCCATGCCGGTATCAAACAGGACAAGCTCCTTGCCTGTATTGATGAGCACCGGCGTGAAACTGTTGACGAAACGGTCAGCGGGCAGAAGATTTTCCTCCAGAAGTGCTGCGACCGCTTTCGGGTCCTGATCCACCGCGTAAGTCTTTTCGGGCGCCTCGCCCGCCCTGCGCCCATCGGAAAGCGTAGTGATTTCGAAATCACCGAACTGAAAACGATGGAAGCCCGGATTTTCTACCTGTGAAGGATTTTGCACTTTGGAACCGCCTGTTTCGGCTGCTGCCCTGGCAAGCTCCAGCGGCGACAAGGCCAGTCCGGCCCCGGCAGCAGATGCTGTAACAATAAAATTACGTCTTGAGATGGTCATCGATCGATCTCCCGGCATAATCTGTGGTTAAGAACGGTAGAATACGCGAAAATGCTCCCTGATACATGGGATGCGTGATCAAGTTCCTGTTGGGGTTCCATAAGCGCCAATTCTCTTGCCTCTCTTCGCAAGAATCACTATTTAAAACGCTGCGCGGGACGACCCGTGCCTGTGTTCGCATCGGGGACGGCCCCATAGGAGAGCGTCCTATGGCAGGCTGATGATCGAACGATATGCAATCAAGCTCATTGTTGAAGGAATGAAATCGGCGAGCAGCCGATTGGGTTCATATATTCCACACGCATCGTGGCGCTAAGGGTGCGCTGCATCCTTCGCACGTATCAACATTTCAGCGGGAGGGACGCCCTTCCCGGCTCATCAACGAACGGGACGGCCCGTTCATAACCCTCATGAGGGAATAAAATGGCATGGATTTATCTGGCCGTGGCCGGAATTCTTGAAGTTGTCTGGGCCTTTTTCATGAAAAAATCGGAAGGGTTTTCCCTTCTCACACCGAGCATCATCACCATGGTAACGATGATCGGGAGCTTCGCCCTGCTGTCAATAGCGATGCGAAGCCTCCCGCTCGGCACGGCTTATGCAATCTGGACCGGCATTGGCGCGGTCGGCGCTTTTGTGGTTGGCATCGTCATCCTCGGCGAAGCAGCCACTTTTTTCCGCATCGCAAGCGTGACATTGATCCTTGCCGGTATCATCGGATTGAAACTCTCATCAAGCTGATCCGTCCGCTTGTAAAATCAAAGGGAGGCAAAAGCCTCCCTTTGATATGATCCGAAGTCGCTCAACGCACCTGATCGAGAAGGCGCTTGCATTCGAGCAGGTCGAACAGTGCCTCCTGCAAAAGCGAGCGATTATCCTTCGAGGGCCGTTTTCCATCCGCTCCGATGGGGCCATCTTCCTCGCCCTTCAGGAGACCGAAAAGCTTGCGGGCTGGTTGCGGCGCCTTGATGCCGCTCGGCAGCGCCATCTCATTATCCGCCGCCTCTTCGGCAGCGCGCTTGTCGGCGGCAGCCTGTTTCTGGCGCGTGATTGCCTCAATGGCCTGAACATCGCCATTGCCAAGCGCGATGATAAACTGCGCGTTGTTTTCGCGAAGCAGACGCTGTACACCCTTGATGGTGTAGCCCTGATCGTAGAGCAGATGGCGAATACCCTTGAGCAACTCCACGTCAAGGGGACGATAATATCGGCGCCCCCCGCCACGCTTCATCGGCTTGATCTGGGTAAAGCGTGTTTCCCAGAAACGCAGCACATGCTGCGGAAGATCGAGATCCTCCGCTACTTCGCTGATCGTCCTGAATGCATCAGGGCTCTTGTCCATTCCACTTGCCCTTTCCAGAGGTTCGGGTTTCGCCATCGCGGCGCAACCTCGCCGATCCAGATAGTTCAACTCGCCAACGCAAATGCGTTGCTACACACAAGGCGTTTTAGCATCGGATTTTAAAGGACGGGAGTTAACAATCTCCAGCATGTAAAAGGCACAGCTCAACGTCATTCAAAACCGGACGGCGCTCAACGCAAACTCCTTCTGAAAAACGTGCCGCTTTCCAGATTGCAATTTTAGCAGAGCGATTCGCCCCGCAAAATCCATTATATAATATCAGAGCTTTATAAGCATCCCTTCACGCGAAACGGAAGGCAGCGCTGGCCGGTCCCCGGCATGAACAGCCAGCCACGCCATGGCATCCTGCGGCAAGCAAAACCAATCCCCGCCTGCGACCAAGGTCAGGCACGGAAGCAACCGCTGTGGGTTTGAGATGATGGCGCAAAAAACAAAAATGTCGCCCCTCGGACGGCATTTCAGGAACTATTTCCGGCTTTTGGCTTCGCGCTTCTGATGTTCCTGCAGAATGCGCTGCTTGAGAACGTTGGAAGCCTTGAAAGTCATTACACGGCGGGGAAGAATTGGAACCTCCTCGCCTGTTTTCGGATTACGGCCAATGCGCTCGTTCTTGTCGCGAACCTGAAATGTCGCGAAAGACGACAATTTCACAGTTTCGCCGTTGACGATAGCGTCACAGACTTCATCGAGGATCATCTCGACAAGAGCCGCCGACTCCGTTCTGGAAAGGCCTACCTTCCGGTAAACAGCCTCTGCCAGATCAGCTCGCGTGACCGTTTTACCTCCCATGACCGAACCTGCCTGGTTAGCGTTTGAACAGATAATATCCTTACGTGACAGGACGTTACACAAATAAAAGCGCAACGGTCAAGCAGCGAGTTCCCTCATTGCGGATCAAATTTATCGCTTACCAACGCAACAGAACCGCGCCCCAGGTGAATCCACCGCCCATTGCCTCCAGAAGAACGAGGTCGCCCTTCTTGATGCGGCCGTCCGCAACGGCGGTTGCGAGCGCCAGCGGAACCGACGCGGCAGAGGTGTTGCCGTGACGGTCAACGGTGATGACCACCTTGCTTTCCGCAATATTCAGCTTCTTGGCGGAGGCGTCGATAATGCGCTTGTTGGCCTGATGCGGAACGAACCAGTCGATATCTTCGGCTGTAAGACCCGTTTCATCGAAAGAGGCCTCGATAACGTCGGTTATCATGCCGACCGCGTGTTTGAAGACTTCGCGGCCTTCCATGCGCAGGTGGCCGACCGTTTGGGTCGTGGACGGACCGCCATCGACAAAAAGCTTTTCCCGGTGATTGCCGTCCGAACGCAGGTTGGCGGCAAGAACGCCACGATCCGAGGTCAGGCCATGGCCCTCGGCGGCTTCCAGTACGAGCGCGCCAGCGCCATCGCCGAAAAGAACGCAGGTCGTGCGGTCACTCCAGTCGAGAATACGCGAAAAGGTCTCCGCGCCGATGACCAGAACCCGCTTCGCCATGCCGCCGCGGATATAGAGGTCCGCCGTAGTAATGGCATAGATGAAGCCGCTGCACACGGCCTGCATGTCGAATGCAAAACCGCTGGTGATTCCAAGCTCCCGCTGGATTTCCACGGCACTGGCGGGAAAAGTGTGGTTGGGTGTGGAGGTAGCCAGCAAAACGAGATCGATATCGGTCGGCTGCAGGCCGGCATTCTCGATCGCCGCGCGCGCGGCGGCGGCGCCAAGCGAAACCGTGGTTTCGTCATCGCCTGCAATGTGCCGCTCGCGGATACCCGTGCGCTGCACGATCCATTCGTCCGAGGTTTCGACGATACCTTCGAAATCGGTATTCTTCATGACCCGCTTCGGCAATGCCGAACCGATACCCCGCACGACAGATCTTATCATCTCTTATTTCCTGTCCTTACATGCGACCGGCGCAACGAACGTTCACGCGCGCAGCCGAGAATTCTGGCCCTACACTAATCGGCAAAAGTTACTTCGCCGCTTCGGCGCCGAAAGATATTCGGCAATCCGCAAAACAATCAAATGCACTTTCTGAACGGCGTTGTCGGAATTCAAGCTTTCGCAGCCTCGCCACCATCATTCGAAACATGCGGATGACTGTGGTGGAAATGCGCCAGATCAGCCTCGATCTTTTCCAGAAGGCGGTTTCTCACCATGTCATAGCCGACTTCCACCGCCGAGCAGAAGCCTTCCGCATTCGCGCTGCCATGACTTTTGATGACAATTCCGCTCAAGCCCAGGAAAACGCCGCCATTGACCTTGTTCGGGTCCATCTTCTCACGCAGGCGGTCGAAGGCGCCCTTGGCGAAAACATAGCCGATCTTGGCAAGCAGCGTACGGCTCATGGCCTGACGCAGCAGCTCCGCCATCTGGCGCGCCGTGCCTTCCGCGGTTTTGAGTGCGATATTGCCGGTGAAACCTTCGGTCACAACCACATCCACCGTGCCCTTGCCGATATCGTTACCTTCAACGAAACCGGAATAGGCAAGTCCTTCCAGCGGGGTATCGCGCAGAATCTGGCCTGCTTCCTTGATCTCGTCGAGACCCTTGACCTCTTCAGTACCGACATTGAGAAGCCCGACAGTCGGCTTACGCACCTCGAACAATGCACGCGCCATTCCGGCGCCCATGACGGCATAGTCGACCAGCTGGCGCGCATCGGCGCCGATGGTGGCGCCAATGTCGAGCACGATGCTTTCACCGCGCAGCGTCGGCCAGATGCCGGCAATTGCCGGGCGTTCGACGTCCGACATCATGCGCAGGCAAAATTTGGACATGGCCATAAGCGCACCGGTATTGCCGGCGGAGATACACGCCTGGGCGTCGCCCGTCTTTACAGCCTCAATGGCCTGCCACATGGACGATTTGCCCCGACCGGCGCGCAGGGCCTGGCTGGGTTTGTCGTCCATGCTGATGGCAACCTCGCTCGCGCGGAACTCCGATGCGGCCTTCAGCTTCGGATAGCGTGCCAGCACCGGCTCCACTTGTGCGGGGAGACCGAAAAATATGAAGCGGATGTCAGGATGACGCTCAAGCGCCTTCGCTGCGCCGGGGATGACCACTTCAGGGCCAAAATCACCGCCCATCGCGTCAATCGAAATTTTGATCACTCTTGATTATTCCTGTGCGACCCTGCTCCTGTCCTGCCTCTGCAGCAGACAGGTTTTCGGCGAAAATAGTGCTTTTGCGTTTCCACACAACCAAATTCTGACAAACGCACTGTGAATTACGGCTTCTTCTGCCATTCCGAAAGCTTCGCAAACGGCGAAACGGGCTTCTCTTCTCCATCATCGTCCCCGAAAACCTTTGGCTCGCCGTCTTCCGGCAAGCCCGGTTTACGGGGATAGGGATCGATGGCGAGATCGAAGAATTCCTCCGCAATCGCACCCACATCGATCTTGTCACCGACAAAAACTTCCGGGCTGTCAGCACCTTCCGCATCGAGCAGCATTTCGCCTCTGTCATCAAGCTGTATCCGCGCGAGCCTGGAATTTTCCGGCACGAAGATCGTGTCGACTTCTTCGGCGATGCGGTTGGTCAGCGGCTCCAGCGTCACGACGCAGGACTGAACGATTTCCGCATCGATGCGGCCGCGCACCCGAATGCCGTCCTTTTTCCACGGCGTAATCAGAAATTCGGCAGCAAAAGCGTTCACGGCTTCAACTCCGTGATCAGTGGCAAGCGCTGCGCGCTCTTTCTCATCCGTGCCTATTTTCACCGTCACGCCCTTTTGTGGCAGGTGAAGAACCGGAACAGGATAGGTAAGCGCCGGTTTATCAGTCATTCTCATTAGCCTTTTTCAGCATTGTTCGTTGGCGCAAAGTCCATCGTCGACACGCATCTTGTCCGAAAACCGTTTCACACTTTTCGGGATGCGCTCTAAAATTTTGTTTCCATGCACGTCTTGTCCCAAAACCGGTTCCCACTTTTGGAAGACATGCTTACCCTGCATCCATATAGGAAATGTCGCCAGCCGCCAAAGCGTCGTCCGCAATTTTTTGCAGCCGGTCCCGGCATGCCAGAACATACTCACTTAAATGGTGGGCGTGCGGCCAGAATTCGAGGTCCGGGCGGATATTCCGCGTAAGAGCTGCTGCAAGCGCTTCCCCATCGTTTGCGTCCAGTGCCTCGCCATAAGCCGCAACGCGGCCATAGAACATGCGCGCGAGCTTTTTCATGCGTTTCGGCACGCCCTGATCCCCGATACCGAGTTCCCGCAGCGAATGATCGACATCCTTGAAAAACTCGTCGGCAATTTCCTGCGCGAGATCGGCAAGCGCCCTGTTTTCTCCCCTCATGCGGTGAAGCGCGAGAAAAATATGCAGGGAAAGCATTTCATAGCGGCCTAACGGCGTATCAGGCACCTGAAATTGTGCATAGAACCGCTTTTGCCGCGCCGCCGCCACGATCACCTCGTAAACGCGAAGCATAATTGCCTCGTTTGCTTTGGATTTGCGGCGGAATAGTTGGAGAATCATGTCCGTACGACCGTTCCAGTTGCATAAATAAGCAAGGTGGTTTACCGAAGTTCTCCCGACGGCGAAAGTGCCGCGCTGATTTAGAATGTATGGAGAGGTCTTTGTTGCAGCGAATTTTTCCAAGCATGCGCACGCAGCGTGCTCTTCTCGCAGGCACGGCAATTCTCGTCTCAGTGGCGCTTGCGGGGTGCAACACTGCATCCACGCTCAATCCGTCCGAAACGCTGACAGAGGGTTACGTGCTCGATCAGAATGCGCTTGATTCGGTTCCTGTCGGCTCCAGCCGCGAGCAGGTGCTTCTGGCGCTCGGCACCCCATCCACCACCGCGACCTTCGACAATGAAGTGTTCTACTACATTTCGCAGAAGCGTTACCGCGCCGCGCAGTTCATGAAGCCGAAGATTATCGAGCGTCAGATCCTCGCCATCTATTTCGACAAGGACGGCAAAGTCGAACATATCGCCAATTACGGCCTGAAGGACGGCAAGCTGTTCGATTTCGTATCGCGTACCACGCCGACCGGCGGCAAGGACCAGACCTTCCTCGGCCAGATCATCCAGGGCGTTTCCAAGGCCCCGACCTCGTTGCCGGGCGCTTCTGGCGGCCCCAACAACTGATCCGAACGGATATATACAAGCAGAAAACCCGCCTTCACGGCGGGTTTTCTTCATTTAGTGCTCTTTGCGTTTGAGCATTCCAGCAAAAGTGTGAAACGGCTTTGCGTTCGGAAATGTTCTAAGCCATATGCGCCAGCACGGCCAATAGCAGCAGAGCCACGATATTGGTGATCTTGATGGCCGGATTGACCGCCGGACCTGCCGTATCCTTGTAGGGATCGCCCACCGTATCGCCGGTCACCGATGCCTTGTGCGCTTCCGACCCTTTCAGGTGCTTCACGCCATCGGCATCGGTAAAACCGTCCTCGAAGCTTTTCTTGGCATTGTCCCAGGCACCGCCGCCGGACGTCATGGAAATCGCCACGAACAGCCCGTTGATGATGACGCCGAGAAGCGATGCGCCAAGCGCTGCAAAGGCTGCGGCCTTGGAACCCGAAATGAGCAGCACACCGAAATAGACGACAATTGGCGCCAATACGGGCAGGAGCGACGGGATGATCATTTCGCGGATCGCCGCCTTCGTCAGAAGATCGACAGCGCGGGCATAGTCCGGGCGTTCCTTGCCGGTCATGATGCCCGGCTTTTCGCGGAACTGGCGGCGCACTTCCTGCACCACGGCGCCGCCGGCTCGTCCCACGGCCGTCATGGCCATGCCGCCGAACAGATAGGGGATCAGTCCGCCGAAGATCAGGCCTGCAACCACATAAGGGTTGGAGAGATCGAAGGAGACCGGCCCCATATCCGCGAAATAGGGATAGGTCTGCCCGTTCGCGGCAAAATAGGCAAGGTCGTTGGAATAGGCGGCAAAGAGCACCAGCGCGCCGAGACCTGCCGAACCGATGGCATAGCCCTTGGTGACAGCCTTGGTGGTGTTGCCGACCGCATCGAGCGCATCGGTGGCCTTGCGGACTTCCGGGTCGAGACCGGCCATTTCCGCGATACCGCCCGCATTGTCCGTGACCGGACCGAATGCATCAAGCGCCACGATCATGCCCGCAATGCCGAGCATGGCGGTGACCGCAATAGCGGTCCCAAACAGGCCGGCAAGCTGATAAGTCGAGATAATGCCGCCGACAATCACGATGGCCGGAAGGGCTGTCGATTCAAGCGAAACGGCTAGTCCCTGAATAACATTGGTGCCGTGGCCGGTGACGGAGGCCTGGGCGATGGAATTGACCGGACGCTTGTTGGTGCCGGTGTAATATTCCGTAATCACCACGATCAGGCCGGTAACAATGAGACCGATCAATCCGCAGATGAAGAGATTAGTGCCGGTGATACTTTTTCCGGCAACCGTTCCGATCTCGCCCCAGCCAACGGTCAGCGTATTGGCGACCGCAAGGCCGATGATGGAAAGAAGACCGGTTGCAATCAGCCCTTTGTAGAGCGCCCCCATGATGGAGCCATCCACGCTGAGCTTGACGAAGAAGGTGCCCACGATCGACGTAATCACGCAGGCGCCGCAGATCATCAGCGGATAGAGCATGACGCTTGAAAGAACGTCTGATCCGTTGAAGAAGATCGCGCCGAGAACCATGGTCGCGACAACAGTCACCGCATAGGTCTCGAACAGGTCGGCGGCCATGCCCGCGCAATCGCCGACATTATCTCCGACATTATCCGCAATGGTCGCAGGGTTGCGCGGATCGTCCTCCGGGATACCGGCTTCCACCTTGCCGACAAGATCGCCGCCCACATCGGCCCCTTTGGTAAAGATGCCGCCGCCTAGACGCGCAAAGATCGAAATCAGCGAAGCACCGAAGCCGAGAGACACCAGCGCATCGATAACGGTGCGGTCAGAGGGCGCGTAACCAAGCCAGACGGTGAGAATGAAATAATAGACGGAGACGCCGAGCAGCGCGAGCCCGGCCACCAGCAGGCCGGTAATGGCCCCTGACTTGAAGGCCAGTTCAAGCCCTCCGGCAAGGCTGAGCGATGCGGCCTGCGCGGTGCGCACATTGGCGCGAACCGAAACGTGCATTCCGATAAAGCCAGTGACGCCCGACAGAACTGCGCCGATCAGGAAACCGATTGCGGCGCTGAGCGACAGCAGATACCAGGCGGCCAGAAAAACTACGATGCCGACGATAGCAATCGTTGAATATTGTCTTGTGAGATAGGCTGAGGCACCCTCCCGGATGGCTTCAGCAATTTCCTGCATGCGCTGCGTCCCCTGATCGGCAGCGAGAACCGAACGGATCGCCCATATGGCGAAAAGAACGGAAAGCACACCGCAGGCAATGACGAGAACTAAGACTGCCACTCCCATTTGCATAAAGGCCAACTCCCATTGAGCGCATCCCGAAAAATGTGAAGTGACTTTCGGGAAAGATGCGCGGCCACTCAACTGGAGCGCCGGCCTGTTTCAACAGACCGAAACGCGCTCCATCGTTCGCGCTGGCGCCGTCAGACCGCAAACCGCGATTGCCAGCAGGCGCATGCGCAGGATAGGCCCGAAAACCCCTCCCCGGACCCGACTGAGCGGCATGGAAGTGCCTGAAGCCGAATAAGAGAACCAGGCTTCAACGGTATATTTACTGGGGAACTTACGCCTTGGAATCAATCAATTGGCGCGATTCCCTGCATTTCAGCATTCTCAATGCCGCGCAACCAACATGCGAAACGGTTCAACAAACGTCAAGTCGTTCTTTGCCAACGTAGAATGAAAGAAGGGCTGCGATTTCTCACAGCCCTTTTTTCATTTCAATTGCCGAGAGAATGCGTCAGCGGGGCTTCACGCCACGGCTCTCGCCGCGAATGACAAATGCGAGGCGATCGAGCACGGCATTGACCAGCTTCGGTTCTTCTTCCGTATAAAACGCCTTGGCGATATCGACATATTCAGACACGATCACCGCTGTCGGCACATCCTTGCGCGTCTGCAATTCCCACGCACCGGCGCGGAGAATGGCGCGCAGCGTGGAATCGAGACGCGACAGCGGCCAGTCTTCCGTCAGCGCCTGGTGGATCATCGGATCGAGCTTCAGCTGTTCATCGACGACCCCCGCGACGATTGCACGGAACCATTGCGGATCGGCATCGAGATACTGCGTGCCGTCCACTTCCTTGCCGAGGCGGAAGGCTTCGTATTCGGCAACCACTTCCAAGACACCCGTCCCGGCTACATCCATCTGGTAGAGCGCCTGCACGGCGGCAAGACGGGCGACGCCGCGCTTGTTGGCCATGCGCGGGGCATTGGAAGTCGAGCGGCCTCCGGTAGAAGAACTCATAACGATCAGACTCCGAACTTCTTGCGCAGATCGATCATGGTCAGCGCGGCGCGAGCAGCAAAACCGCCCTTGTCCTTGTCTTCACGGCGGGCGCGAACCCATGCCTGCTCTTCATTCTCGACGGTCAGGATGCCGTTGCCGATGGCAATGCTTTCCTCGACCGAAAGGTCGGTGAGCGCGCGACAGGATTCATTGGCGACGATATCGAAATGATAGGTTTCGCCACGGATAACCGTGCCGAGGGCGACATAGCCATCATATTCCGTGCCGCCATTTTCCTCGCCGTCGAGCGCGAAAGAAATCGTAGCCGGAATTTCGAGAGCTCCAGGCACGGTTACGACATCGTAGGTCGCTCCCGCCTCATCCAAGGCTGCCTTTGCGCCATCCAGAAGCGCGTCGGCGAGATCATCGTAGAAACGCGCTTCGACAATAAGCAAATGCGGCGCATGCGCCTCGTGCTTGGACATGAGAGACTCCATGACAAATTTTGCGGACCGCAACGATTGCGGTCAACGCTTAAATCGGGAAATGCTGTTACAGCTTTAGAGTTCTAGGCTCTAAGCCTATTTCTGATATTGCGCAAGCCTTGCTGCGTAGCGTGCCAGCTGGTCGATCTCGATATTTACCTTGTCGCCTGCTTTCCGCTCTCCCCAAGTGGTGACTTCCAGCGAGTGACGGATCAGCAGCACATCGAACTCGTTTCCATTGACGCCATTGACCGTAAGCGAGGTGCCATCGAGCGCAACCGATCCCTTCTGGGCGATAAACGGCGCCAGTTCTTCCGGTGCGCGCAAGGTAAAGCGCACGGCGTCGCCTTCTTCCTTGCGCTCGATGATTTCAGCCTGTCCATCGACGTGGCCGGAAACGAGGTGACCGCCCATTTCGTCGCCGAGTTTCAGCGAACGTTCCAGATTGATGTTCCGTCCGCTCTGCCAATTGGAGATCGTGGTCAGGCGCAGTGCCTCTTCCCATGCCTCCACCTCGAACCAGCGGGCATTGGTGCCTTTTTCCGGCAGCGCCACCACCGTCAGGCATACGCCGGAACAGGCAATCGATGCGCCAAGCTCGATCGTTTCCGGATCATATGCGGTCTCGATACGCAGAAGGACGCCTTCATTCAGCGGCTTGATCCGGTCAACCTTGCCGATATCTGTGATAATGCCTGTAAACATCAAATCTTCCTTACATATTCCGCATAGGCATCGTCACCATAGCGAGCCTGCCTCAGAATTTTGAATTCGTCTGCGATATGGGTTTCCAGGCCGTCCACAGCAACCCCGTGTTCCACGCCGATTTCAATGGGCGAACGGAAGATGGCAAGCCGGTCCACCAGCCCCTCTTCCAGAAAGCTCTTTGCAACGCCCGCGCCGCCCTCGACGAGAACAGAGGAAATGCCCTGCGCGGCAAGATCGTCCATCAGCTCGGGCAAGGCGATGCGGCAATCGTCAGCTTCGGTCGCGAGAATGCGGCAACCTGCCGACTGCAGTTCATAACGCCGTTCCGGCGATGCTTCCTCGCCGCAAGCAATCCACAGTGGCTGGGCATCGGCGGTCTGCACAAGTCTTGATGAAAGCGGCAGCCGCAATCCACCATCCAGCACCACACGAACCGGCGAACGCTGCTCCAGCCCCGGCAGGCGGCAGTTCAAAACGGGATCATCAGCGAGCGCAGTTTCGATACCGATCAGGATAATGTCGGTCTGGGCGCGCAGGATATGCGACTGCGCACGCGCAATCGGACCTGTTATGGCGACCTGTCCCTGGCCCCGGAGACCGATCATGCCATCGGCAGAAAGAGCAAGTTTCAGAATCACTTCCGGGCGCTTCTTCGCAGATCGATTCAGGTAGCCTGCCAGGTCGTCAGCGGCCTCATCGGCAAGAACGCCCGGGACAACCTCAATCCCTGCTTCGCGCAGGATAGCGAAGCCCTTTCCGCTGACCCGCTCGTCCGGATCGGTCGCCGCCGCCACGACGCGCGCCACCCCTGCCCGCACCAGCGTTTCGGCACAGGGCGGCGTGCGTCCGTGATGGGCACATGGCTCCAGCGTCACATAAGCCGTCGCACCGCGCGCGGCTTCTCCCGCGTCGGCCAGCGCCTGCGGTTCTGCATGGGGCCTGCCGCCCAAAGCGGTCACGCCGCGCCCGATGATGACGCCATCCTTGACGATGATCGTGCCAACCGACGGATTAGTCCCCGTCAGTCCCTTGTGACGCCGCGCATAGCGGATCGCCGCCTCCATGAAGCGAACATCATTCGAAGTCGCGTTCGAATGCGCAAACCTGTTGCCACTCATGCTCAAGCGTCCAGATCATCCCCGGTTTCGGGGACCGTCAACTCGTCGATGACATTGTGGAAATCGACAGCCTTGCTGAAATTGCGATAGACCGATGCAAAGCGGATATAGGCTATGTCATCGATGCCTTTCAGCGCATCCATCGCCAGCCGCCCGATCTCGTCGGACGTGACCTCCGCTTCGCCTGAGCTTTCCAGCTGCCGAACAATACCGGAAATGGCGCGTTCAACCCGGTCATTATCGACATCGCGCTTGCGCAACGCCACTTCGATGGACCGCGTGAGCTTGTCGCGATCGAAGGGTACGCGACGCCCGCTTTTCTTCACAACCATCAGGTCGCGCAGTTGCACGCGCTCAAAGGTGGTGAAACGCCCGCCGCAGACCGAACAGACGCGACGCCTGCGAATGACAGCGCCATCTTCCGCCGGGCGGGAATCCTTCACTTGCGTATCTTCAGACTGGCAATAGGGACAACGCATGGAACACTTTCGACTTTAACTGCCGCACCCTTGCAGCGAAGCAAAGGCGGGAACTCACCTATATGGGGTTGCTCCCGGTACAAACTCAAGAGCGCTATCCCCGCAAACGATTCCTGTCGATCATAGCCCATTCGCGGCATTCCACCTACCGGATGCGACGATGAAAAAGCGGTGTGAAAAACCCCGCCCAACAAAGTTGAACGGGGTTCTATCTCGATCAGGGAAACCGGCTTATCCCTGATAGCCGTACATCGGGAAGCGGTCGGTCAGGGCGATGACCTTTTCCTTGACAGCCTGTTCGACGGCGGCATTGCCTTCGTCGGAATTGGCGACTTTCAGACCGTCAAGAACTTCAGCGATCAGCGAGCCGATTTCCTTGAATTCAGTTACACCGAAACCGCGCGTCGTGCCGGCAGGCGTGCCAAGACGGACGCCGGACGTGACGAACGGCTTTTCAGGATCGAACGGAATGCCATTCTTGTTGCAGGTGATGTTTGCGCGTCCGAGGGCCGCTTCCGCGCGCTTGCCGGTCGCATTCTTCGGGCGCAGATCAACCAGCATCAGATGGTTGTCGGTGCCGCCCGAAACGATGTCGAGACCGTGAGACTTCAGTTCCTCAGCCAGAGCGCGCGCATTATCCACGACGTTCTTGGCATAGAGCTTGAATTCCGGCTTCAGCGCTTCGGCGAAGGCGACGGCCTTGCCAGCGATGACGTGCATCAGCGGGCCACCCTGCAGGCCGGGGAAGACAGCCGAATTGATCTTCTTGGCAATGTCGGCATCGTTGGTGAGGATCATGCCGCCACGCGGGCCACGCAGCGACTTGTGCGTCGTCGTGGTGCAGACATGCGCATGCGGGACCGGGGAAGGATGAACGCCACCGGCGACCAGACCGGCGATATGCGCCATATCGACCATGAGATAGGCGCCGACTTCGTCGGCAATCTCGCGGAAGCGCTTCCAATCCCAGATACGCGAATAGGCCGTGCCGCCTGCGAGGATCAGCTTCGGCTTGTTTTCACGCGCGAGGCGGGCAACTTCGTCCATGTCGAGCAGGTGGTCGTCCTTGCGAACGCCATAGGATACGACATTGAACCACTTGCCGGACATATTGACCGGCGAACCATGCGTCAGGTGGCCACCCGAATTGAGATCGAGGCCCATGAAGGTGTCGCCCGGCTGGAGCAGCGCGAGGAACACGGCCTGGTTCATCTGGCTGCCGGAATTCGGCTGAACGTTGGCAAATTCGGCGCCGAAGAGCTTCTTGGCGCGTTCAATGGCCAGCTCTTCCACGACGTCGACATACTGGCAGCCGCCATAATAGCGCTTGCCCGGATAGCCTTCGGCATATTTGTTGGTGAGGATGGAGCCCTGTGCTTCCAGAACAGCGCGCGAAACGATGTTTTCCGAGGCGATCAGCTCGATTTCATGGCGCTGGCGACCGAGCTCGTTGCGAATGGCACCGAAAATCTCGGAATCGATGTCCTCGAGGCTTGCATTGAAGAAAACGTCGGAAGACGTGTTCCTGGCGGCGGCGTTGGCTTGAGACATGTTTCACACCCTCCGGGTTAGCCGGTAAAAGCTATATGGATGAGGCGCATTATCACACTTGAGCGCACAAGGCCAATGGCCGCAAAGCGAAAAGCTTATTCCAAAATGCGGCAAACCGATTTGATAATTGAGCGGAGATGAAAAAGCCGCCCGGAACGGGTCCGGACGGCTTTAAAACTCAAACCCGAGATCAGAATCAGGTGTCCGTGCCGAGCGCGAGCGCCGTTGCACCGTCCATCTTGTAGATGTCGTCGCGGAACTGCACCACACCATCGCCGGTGGACCATGCACTGATATAGACAAAGTGCAACGGAACCGGATCGGCGAGCTGGATCGGTGTATTGGTACCCGACTTGATCGTGCTTTCGATGGCCTGGCGGTCCCAGCCCGCGGTGTTCTTCAGAAGCCAGACATCAAGGTCACGGACGTTTTGAACGCGGACGCAGCCCGACGAGTCGAAGCGCATGAGCTTGTTGAAATAGCTCTTCTGCGGCGTGTCGTGCATATAGACGGCATACGGATTGTGGAAGTTGATCTTGGTTGAGGACATGGCATTGATCTTGCCGGGGTCCTGACGGAACATCAGCTTCACCGCATCATCCGTATTCCAATCCACGGTCTCGGGCGCAACCTCCTGACCGGACTGGTCGTAAAGGCGAATCTTGTTCTTCGCCAGATATTGCGGATCCTTCCGCATGAGCGGAATGATATCCTTCTGGATGATCGATTTCGGCGCGGTCCAGTAAGGATTGAGGATGACCTCGTGAATCTTTGACGTGAGGAGCGGCGTCTGCCGGTCGATCTTGCCTACCACAGCCGTATGACGCTGTACGACGCTGCCACCCTCGACGGCCTCGATGCGCGCTGCCGGAATGTTGACCATCACGAAGCGCTGTTCCTGCATGCCCTCGTTTGCCAGCGGCGCAAGGCGCTGGAGATTGGTCTGGAGCTGTCCGAGGCGCGTATTCGCGTCCACATTCATCGCCGCATAGGTGAACTGGCCCATGACACCATCGGCGGGCAGGCCGTGACGGGACTGGAAGCGCTTCACGGCAGCGTCGACATAAGTGTCGAACGCGCTGGAAAGCCCGGCTTCCTGCGGCAGATCGCCGGAAACCATCAGGCGCTTGCGCAAATATTGCACAGCAGGATCGGTCACCCCGATCTGGAGTTTCGCATTGCCCGGCACATTCGGCCAGCCGCCGCGGCCGGCAATATCCGTATATTGCGCAATTGCATTCTGGAGGTTTGCCACCGTCTGCTGGCTCAGTACCGGCTGGTTGGTCGCCACACGCTGGCCACCTGTCGCGCGGGCATCGAACTGGTCGTCCCAGTTGCCGCGGCGCGGGGCTGAGATAACATCGGTCAGAACCTGCTGGGCATAGGCCGAGGAAACCATGGCGGAGGCAGCCACGGAAAGGCCGGCGGTTGCCGCGCCGCGCAGAAAACTGCGGCGATCTACCCTGAAAGCATCGGCTGATCTGTCGGTCTTGGTCATCTTGCGTAGTCCCAAAAGGCTAACCGCTCGCGCGGAATCTTCCCAGAGAATATCAGCAATGCGTCGACAAGGCGATATCCGGACAGCAAGCGATGCGAAACTGCTCGCTTATCCGAAATTCGACTTTGGAGCCCATTCCTGAATGAAAGAGGCACAATATTGCCCGTGCCATTTTTAAAACGCTTATGTCGTTTTTTGTGGCTTAATCATGTCGCATGGCCAGAATTTCAAGCCATGCGTCTTACGATTGGGAGCTCTCAGCGCCTTATTTCTTCTCAATGGCAGCCTGTTGTGACAGTTCTGCAACAAAACCGTCCGTCAGCCAGCAGGGGCAGCCGGGATCAGAGCCGGTAGGCGATGCTGTCGTTCCAGAAGCGGTCGAGACGCTGCAGCGACTTGTTCATCGCCATGAATTCATCGACCTGAATGCCGCCAACCTGCTCAATCGAGGAAATATGGCGTTCATAGAGCGCTGCAACCTGATCGGCGATCGCATTGCCCTTGTCCGTCAGGCTGACGCGCACCGAGCGGCGGTCGACACGCGAGCGCTGGTGATGGATGAAGCCCATTTCGACCAGCTTCTTCAGATTATACGAAACGTTGGAGCCGAGATAATAACCGCGCGAGCGCAGTTCACCTGCCGTCAGTTCCGAATTGCCGATGTTGAAAAGCAGAAGCGCCTGCGTCGCATTGATGTCGCTCTGGCCGTTGCGGTCGAACTCATCCTTGACGACGTCGAGCAAGCGGCGGTGCAGGCGCTCAACCAGTTGGAGGGCTTCCAGATAAAGCGAACGAAGTGCGGTTTCCGGTGTCGTGAGCGGAGCGGACATGTCCGTCTTGCGCTGTGCATTGATCATTTCTTTTGCCTCTCTGCCGGAGCCGCATTTCATGAAATCATGATGCAGCTCTCTGTCCTGTTTTATGCGGTGTATTATTTCTCACCGTTCTGAGAGGAATTTAGGGGAGATGCATAAAATTCGACTTAAAAGTCAGCCTTAACAGTAACTTACCGGCAAAATTGGCCATTCAGGCTTAATGTTTGCTTACTCCGCGCCGATTGAGAGAGCTCACCGAGGAGCCCCGTTCACGCACCGAAGTGCCGGTTTTCCGGGCTCGCACAGCCGTGTCACATTAAACTTTCGTCATTTGAGAAGCGTGTGGATAGGAGCTAGTTTCAGACGGTCAACATTCCATTGGAGGGACCATGGCGCTTCGTCTTGCACGATATTTTGTCGTTGGCGGGCTGTTAAGCCTTACCGGCTTCACAAGCTTGGCTCACGCCGATCCGATTACCGCCGCTCCGCAAATGACCATTTATAAGGACCCCTATTGCGGCTGCTGCGACGGCTGGGCCGAGCATATGAAAGCCGCGGGCTTCGATGTGACGGTCAAGGTCGAGGAAGCGATGGACACCGTGAAGGCAAAGCATGGCGTCGCCGCCAATCTTGCCTCGTGCCATACGGCGGTCGTTGATGGATATGTCATCGAAGGGCATGTTCCGGCTGGCGCCGTCAAGCGGCTGCTGGCCGAACGTCCGCAGGCAACGGGGCTGACCGCGCCGGGAATGCCCATGGGATCGCCGGGCATGGAAATGCCGGGCAGCAAAGCCGATACCTATGATGTGCTGCTTTTCAAAGGGCAGACTACGAAGCCCTTCGCCCGTTATGAAGGAACACAGGCATTATAAAATCTAAGTCGGCAGGCTCGCGCGGGCCTGCCGTTTCTTCTCGAAGAAGAGCAGAATACGAAATGCGATGAAAATAACGATACAGGCGGCATTGAACCCGACTGTCAGCGGCTTGTATTCGAAATGCCGCGAAAAGACGGAATAAATGGCGATTTCGCCGAGCGCCGCCACGAACCAGAGCACAGGACCCCAGGGCGCACGCATCCACAGTCCCGTTGCCGCGACGGGCATCAGGACGGCCAGAGCCACAACGGCTGTCTGCCAGGGCCATGGCATCAGATCGAACCGCCACAGAAGTCCGGGGTGAATGCCGATCAGCCGGACCCAGTAGAACACACCGCTGGCCAGCGCCACAAGCGCGAGTGTCCGAACGAACCATGTAAAGGCCCATTCGGTTCCGCTTGGCTGGATATGCTGGCGCAACTCGTTCATATGCATCAGCAGTTCCTCATCACAAGGTCAGTTCCCTCTCGCCCAGATTGGCAAAATAGGCATTGACCTGTTCGGGCTTCACTTCATCCAACGTTGCAGGTTTCCATGTCGGCGCGCCGTCCTTGTCGATGAGCAATGCACGAACGCCCTCGTAGAAATCGTGCCCTTCCAGCATACGGTTGGCGATGCGGTATTCCATGCGCATGCAATCGTCGAGGTCGAGCGCCCGTCCATCGGCAATCTGGCGGAAAGTCACCGCGACGCTGGTCGGCGAGCGCGTGGCGATCACCTTCACAATATCCATGGCGGCCTTGTTGCCTGCTTCGGCTTCCCTTTCCAGCGCCGCCATGCAGTCGGCAAGCGTTGCGCCGGAAAAGCACTCCGCGATGATCTGGCGCGCTTCGACAGAGGTTTCAAAATCAGGGTACTGGCTGCGCGTCAGCGCCGCATCAATGTCGGCGGTGGCGATGATGTCTTCGCGCAAATCATTCAGATCGCTTGCGGCGACCGCATGGGTCGCAATCCCGCTTTGCAGGCAATCGCCCCAGCGGATGCGGTTGCCGGTCAGCGCCAGATAATAGCCGAAATTGTCGTGCAGATGCGGCAGGAAGGCACTGCCGCCCACATCCGGGAAGAAGCCGATGCCGGTTTCCGGCATGGCGAACATGGTGTTTTCCGTCACGATGCGGTGCGAACCGTGAACGGAAATGCCAGCACCGCCACCCATGACGATGCCGTTGATCAGGGAAATATAAGGTTTTGGAAAACGGCCAATGCGCGCATTGAGACGATATTCGTCGCGGAAGAATTCATAGGCCGGCGTTCCGGCCTGACCTGCCTTGTAGGCAGCAACGACATCGCCCCCCGCACAGAACGCGCGCCCCTCGCCTTCCAGAATCACGCAAGCGACTTCAGGATCATCTTCCCACGCCTGCAACGCACGGTCCAGCGCCAGAATCATTTTATGCGTCAACGCATTAAGGGCTGCGGTCCGCGTGAGTTTTATTAGCCCTGCTTTTCCCTTGCGTTCAAAGCCGATTTCGCTGCCACCGCCGAAGTCAATCTGCATGTCGTGTCTCCCGTTCCTGTAAATGGGTAGAAAGTGAGACGCCCCGCGTCAATCCTGCACAGCTCAATGTTCTTGGTTTCGTCGCTTTTCCCATGATAAACCGTGCGCATCCGATATCAGCCTTGCAAATCACAAGGCATCAATTCTCGGGAACGATTTCATGACCGAACGCCAGTCCAAATATCTGCCCGTCAATATCAGCAAGCATGTCGATGACGTTACCGGCAGCAGACGCCTGCGCCGCATGCGCAAGGCCGACTGGTCGCGCAGGCTCGTGCAGGAAACCCGGCTGACGGTCGATGATCTCATCCTGCCTTTTTTCCTGACCTATGGCACGGACGTGTCCGAACCTGTGGAAGCAATGCCTGGCGTGGAACGCTATTCGGTCGATATGGCCGTGCGCATGGCGGAAAAAGCCGCCAAGCTCGGCATTCCCGCCATTGCCCCCTTCCCGCGCGAAAAGCTGGAGGTCAAAACCGAGGACGGCTCTTTCGTCGCCAGCCCTGACAACCTGATCAATCGTGCCGTGCGCGCAATCAAGAAGGAAGTGCCGGAAATCGGCATCATCACCGATGCGGCGCTCGACCCGTTCACCACGCATGGCCATGACGGCATCCTGCGCAACGGCGAAATCATCAACGACGAATCGGTTGCCATGGTCGTGCGCGGCGCGCTTTCACAAGCTGAAGCAGGTGCCGATATCATCGCACCTTCCGACATGATGGATGGCCGCGTCGGCGCCGTGCGTCAGGCGCTGGACGAACATGGCTTCTGCCACATTCCGATCATGTCCTATGCCACCAAGTTCGCTTCCGCATTTTACGGTCCCTATCGCGATGCCATCGGCACGCAGGGCCTGCTGAAAGGCGACAAGAAGACCTATTACCTCGATCCGGCCAACCCGGAAGAAGCCGTGCGCGAGGCCGAGCAGGACATTGCCGAAGGCGCGGACATGCTTATGGTCAAGCCGGGCCTGCCCTATCTCGACATCATCCATCGCCTGAAAAGCGAGTTCCGCCTTCCCACCTACGCCTACCAGGTGTCAGGCGAGTATGCGATGATCAAGGCCGCCGGGATCAACGGCTGGATCGACGAAGAAAAGGTGATGATGGAGAGCCTTCTGGCGTTCAAGCGCGCGGGCTGTGACGGCATTCTCACCTATTTTGCAATCGAAGTGGCTGAAAAGCTTAAACAACAGGACTGACCGGCAAGTCCTGCTTTCGGGAAATCATCAAATTTCCTTGAAACCGCCGGTTTTGGTTCCCATGTTGATGACTGTTCCGCCGAGGTGGCGGGACAGCGCCGGTTGTCACATCCCCCCGGACGCTTCTTTTGAAACGACTGGAAGGAACAATGTCCGACCATATCCTGCACGGCGAAGTCATGGGTCCGCGTTATGAAAGCCGCGCATTTTTTGAAGGCGTGCGAACCCGCCGCATTATGGCTTTTCTGATCGATTACCTGATTGTTTTCCTGCTCTGCATCCCAGCAGCGATCGTCATTGCAATCCTCGGCATCATTACGCTCAGCCTTGGCTGGATGCTCTATGGTATCATGTTTCCCATGGTGGCGCTGTTCTACGTTGCGCGCACGCTTGGCGGGCCGCAGCAGGCCACGAAGGGCATGCAGATGATGAACATCAAGCTCGTCAGGCTCGAAGGCGGCACGGTCGACCCGATGCTCGCAATCGTCCACACGGTCCTCTTCTGGGGTCTTAATGTGGTACTGACGCCGCTGATCCTGCTTGCGTCGCTGGTTCTCGACCGCAAGCGCACCGTGCACGATCTTCTGCTCGGCACGGCTGTCATTCGTTCGGACCGTTGAGCCCTTCGCTGCCCTGTTGAGGCGACGCTTCAAAAAAATTCAGAGCCGGCTGCGCAAAATACCTATTGACGTTTTGCACTGCCGGTTCAATCCTTATGCCGTATCGTGATGGTTTCGGTATTGCCATTTCGTGGATATTGAATGACCCATCAACCGCAGCAGTCTCCGCAGTTCTTTCTGACAGCTCCATCACCCTGTCCTTATCTCGAAGGCCAGATGGAGCGGAAAGTCTTTACGCATCTGGTCGGAGACAAAGCGAATGAGATTAACGATCTTCTGACCCAGGGCGGTTTCCGCCGTTCCCAGAACATAGCCTACCGTCCGGCCTGCGAATTGTGCAGGGCCTGCGTTTCCGTTCGCATCCTCGCTGGCGAGTTCAAGATGACGCGCAATATGCGCCGCGTGTGGAGCCAGAACCGCGACCTGATCGGGCGTGTGCACAAGGCCCAGCCCAGCACCGAACAATATGCGCTTTTCCGCGACTATCTCGATGCGCGCCATCGCTCGGGCGGCATGTCCGACATGACGGTGCTCGATTATGCGATGATGGTCGAGGATACCCACGTCAACACGCAGATTATCGAATACCGCCGGCGCGGGCCGGACAGCTTCATCGATCCGAAAGGCGATGGCGAGCTTGTTGCCGTGGCGCTGACCGACGTGATGGCCGATGGCCTGTCGATGGTCTATTCGTTCTTCTCGCCGCATATGCACGAGCGCTCGCTCGGCACCTATATGATCCTCGACCACATCCAGCGGGCACATGCCGCCGGTCTACCGCATGTCTATCTCGGCTATTGGGTCGAAGGATCGCGCAAGATGCAATACAAGATCCGCTTCACCCCGCAGGAGCATCTGGGCCCACGAGGCTGGCAGCGGTTTGAGGGTTAAGGCGTTAGCTGCTTTTTCATGGGATATGACAGTTTCCCGCCCCGCCATATCTGCGGTTCGCCTGCCGCCCCATAGCCTCTCTCTCGATAAAATCGACGCGCCGTTTCCGTGCTGACAAGGTGGGCAACCGTCACCTCGCGGCGTAAAAGGTAGCTCTCGAGTTCTGACATGAGCGCCTTGCTGACACCGTGGAAGCGAAACTCCGGCGCGACATAATTCAGCAGGATTTCTCCCTCGTCCGTCGCCAGTCCGACACCCGCCATGACGCTGCCGATTTCCGCGACGAGCAAGGTTTGAAACGGCGCTCCTATCCACTTGCTTACATTTTCGGGTGTCTTGTTGGCGAGCCACGGCAGCAGAATATCGTCGCGCCCCTCGTGATCGGCCGTGCAAAGGTCCGTAATGGAGCGCCTCAAAATGTCACAAATTTTGACGGCATCGTCAGATAGTGCCGAGCGAACGTGCATGGAACCTCCGTGGAGCGCGGCCTGTACGACCGCATCCCATGTTATTCAGCAACTACCCGCAAATCGACCGCAACTTCTAGCGGTTCCGAACGAATTTAAAACTTGCCCGAACGCGGAAAACCCTTCGGCACCAGACGGCCCGCAGAAGCACGCGCGCCGATCCATTCGACAAGCTCTTCCTTGCTGCGGTTGAAGGTGCGGTCCGCCGAATCCTGCCAGGATAGCCCTTCGGCAATGGCAAAGGTGCGGACGTCGGACACGCCGCCATCCTTGTACTTTTGCAGGCGCACGCCCTTGCCGCGGGTCATTTCGGGAATGTCGGAAAGCGGGAAGACCACCATCTTGCGGTTTTCGCCGACGACTGCGATATGATCGCCGGAAACGCGCTGGCAAAGCTTCGCCTCATCCGGCGCCTTCACGTTCATCACCTGTTTGCCCTTGCGGGTATTGGCGACGGCCTCGCTTTCGGGAACGATGAAGCCGTTGCCCTCATGGCTGACGAGCAACAGCTTGGCTGCCGGATCGTGGACGAAGGCTGTCAAAATATCCTGATCGTTCTCCATGTCCACAAGGATGCGGATCGGCTCGCCATGGCCGCGACCGCCCGGAAGCGTGTTCGCGCCGATGGTGAAGAACTTGCCGCCCGTTGTAAAAAACAGAAGCTTGTCGGTAGTTTCCGCATGGAAAGCGAGCTTGAGCTTGTCGCCTTCCTTGAAAGCGAGCGTCGAGAAATCGGCCAGATGCCCCTTCATGGCACGCAGCCAGCCCTTCTCTGATACAACGATCGTAACCGGCTCACGCTCGATCATTGCCTGATGAATATCTTCCAGATCATGGGTCGGCGCTTCGGCGAAGGCCGTGCGGCGGGCACCAAGCTCGGTCTTCGGACCGAACTTTTCCCGTACCGCCTTGATTTCCGCGCTGATCTTCTTCCACTGACGCGTGCCGGAAGCGAGCAAACCTTCGAGATCCGTCTTCTCGGCGGTGAGATCGTCGAACTCCTTGCGGATCTCGAACTCTTCAAGCTTGCGCAGAGAACGCAGGCGCATGTTGAGGATCGACTCGGCCTGAACGTCTGTCAGCTCGAAGGCCCGCATCAGTTCCTGTTTCGGCTCATCCTCCTCGCGGATGATGCGGATCACCTCATCCAGATTGAGATAAGCGATCAGAAAGCCGCCAAGAATCTCCAGCCGTCTTTCGATTTCCGCCAGACGATATTGCGAGCGGCGGACGAGCACTTCCTTGCGGTGGTCGAGCCATTCACGCAGAACGCTTCCCAGCGACAGGACATTCGGCACCTTGCCGTGCGAGAGCACGTTCATGTTGAGCGAAACGCGGCTTTCAAGCTCGGTCAGCTTGAACAGCGATTCCATCAGCAGTTCAGGATCGACCGTCCGATTTTTCGGCTCCAGAACGATGCGAATATCTTCCGCCGACTCGTCGCGGATATCGTCGAGCAGCGGCAGCTTCTTCGCCAGCAGCAGCTCGGCGATCTTTTCGATCAGGCGCGACTTCTGCACCTGATAGGGAATTTCCGTGACGACAATCACCCATGTACCGCGATTGCCTTCTTCCTTTTCCCATTTCGCGCGAACGCGAAACGCACCGCGACCCGTGCGATAAGCATCGACAATATTGCCATGCTCTTCGACAAGGATGCCGCCGGTTGGGAAATCCGGCCCGCGCACCTTGCATTTCAAAAGAGCAGCCGGATCGGTTTCGGCTTCACGCTTCAGCTCTTCCCATTGTTCCGGCGAGGTAACGAGCTCCTCCACCGGCGCATCGGGATGATTGATCAGATAGAGCGCCGACGAGCAAAGCTCCGCCACATTATGCGGCGGGATGTTGGTCGCCATGCCGACCGCGATGCCAGCCGAACCATTGGCCAGCAGGTTCGGAAAAGCGCCCGGAAGGACGATGGGCTCCTCGTCCTCCTCATTATAGGTTGGACGAAAATCGATGGCGTTTTCGTTGATGCCTTCGAGCAGCAGCGTCGCGACTTCCGTCATGCGCGCTTCGGTGTAGCGCATGGCGGCAGCGTTATCGCCGTCGATATTGCCAAAATTGCCTTGTCCGTCCACGAGCGGATAGCGCACTGCGAAATCCTGCGCCAGACGCACCAGCGCGTCATAGATTGACGCATCGCCATGCGGATGGAACTTACCCATCACATCGCCGACGATACGCGCGCATTTCGCATAGGCCTGATCGGGATTGAGGCGCAGCAGGCGCATGGCGTGCATGATGCGGCGATGCACCGGCTTCAGGCCGTCGCGCACGTCCGGCAGCGCACGATGCATGATCGTCGAGAGCGCATAAGCGAGGTAACGTTCCTCGAGAGCCGATTTGAGATCGACCCGCTCGATGTGTTCTTCGCCGTCGTCCGGCGGAATCAGACTTTTTCCCATGTCTCTCAGTACCAATTGCGCGATTCGCCAGCAAGAGTTCAGGAGAACCAATCCAGTACATTCATGTGCAATAGTCGCAATCCTGCCGCCATTTGCGTCCTATAGAGCTATTCGGGTTTGATTTCCCCTGCTGCAATCGCAGGCTGAGGAAATCATGTTGTTGTTGCGCGTGATTTCCGCCTATGAATGCCGCGCTACATTAAAGATTAGGCAGGAGCTTCGAATGCAGGTTTTCGTCAATATCAAGCCAGCGGCACGTGTTTTGGCGGCCGGTACAGCGCTTTCGCTGGTATTCGGCAGTGCTGCCATGGCTGCCGACGCCAATGCGGTGGCCGAGCGCATCAAGGCGCTCTACGCGAAACAGGGCGGCGAGCTAAGCTTCGCCAATGTTCAGGCGAGTGGCTCCGACATCGTGCTTCAGGGCACCAAGATCAAGCTGCCGACGGTGGGCGAAAATGAAACCGCCATTGGTGACGTGACGCTCCGGAACGTTCAGGATGCACCGGACGGCGGCTACAGCATCGATGAGGTCACCCTGCCCGACCTGGCGCTCGCCGGTGAGGCTGACAAGAACGACAAGGCGGAGCTAAAGGGCCTTGCCATGCAGAACGTGCATATTCCGTCGGAAAAGGCCAAGGGCCCGCTCGACAGCATGGTCATGTACGACAAGCTGAAGATCGATGAGATCCTGTTCGGCACGCCCGGCAAAGACGGTGCCACGGTAACGGGCTTCGACCTGTCGCTCGATACCACTAATAAGGCCGAGAAGATCGGCTATGTCTGGAACATCGCCCACATCGATGCGACCTTTGAAAAGGACGGCAAGAACCCGCTTGCGCCGCTCGACATGAACACATTCAACGGCTCGCTGACCTCCAAGGGCAGCTGGTCGCCTGCTTCCGGCGACACCTCGCTGGACCAGCTGGAAATTCAGGCGAAGGAACTCGGCAAGATCAACATTACCGGCAGCCTTGGCGGGTACGATCTGGCATTCCTCGAAGCCGTTCAGAAGACGCAGGAGAACATGAGCAAGGCCGATGCGGACAAGGACGCCGCCGGTCTCGCCATTCTCGGTCTGGCGGAACAGCTGAACCTCAAGAACCTGTCGATCCGTTTCGACAACGATAGCCTGACCCAGAAGGTTCTCGATTATTACGGAAAACAACAGGGCGCGGATGGCAAGCAGCTTGGCCAGCAGATGAAGATGATGGTTCCGCTGATGGCGACACAGTTGAAGAACCCGGAATTTGCCCAGCAGCTCAAGGCCGCATCCGACAAGTTCTTTGACGATCCGAAATCGCTGACCATCAGCGCGACGCCCGACCAGCCGGTGACCTTCGCTTCCATCGTTGCCACGGCATCGCTGGACCCGACGAAGATCATCCAGCTTCTGAAAGTCAGCGTCGACGCCAACAATTAAAAGACAAGCCCGGTGAGTTTCCTCACCGGACTTTTTCAAAGGCAATAAAAAAACCCGGCTCGACGCCGGGTTTTTTCATGTGGGCTTCAGCTCTTTTGCACCGGAGCCAGACGGATATGCAGGTCGCGCAATTGCGCGGGCGTCACATCCGAAGGGGCATTCATCAGAAGATCGAGCGCCTGCTGGTTCATCGGGAACAGCGAGATTTCGCGCAGGTTCTTCGCGCCGACCAGAAGCATAATCACGCGGTCGATACCGGCAGCCATGCCACCATGTGGAGGCGCGCCATACTGGAATGCGCGATAGAGACCGCCGAAGCGTTCTTCCACGTCCTGCTGGCTGAGACCAACTTTCTCGAACGCCTTGACCATAACATCCGGCAGCTGGTTACGGATTGAGCCGGAAGCGATTTCAAAGCCGTTGCAGACGAGATCGTACTGGTAGGCCTTGATCGTCAGCGGGTCCTGGTTTTCCAGCGCGTCCAAACCGCCTTGCGGCATGGAGAACGGGTTGTGCGCGAAGTCGAGCTTCTTGTTGTCCTCGTCCCATTCATAGAACGGGAAGTCGATGATCCATGCCAGTTCGAAACGGTCGCGATCGACGAGGTTCAGTTCTTCACCGGCGCGCGTGCGGGCATCGCCCGCGAACTTGTAGAACTTCGATGGCAGACCAGCCACGAAGAAGCAGGCGTCGCCATCGCCAAGACCGAGCTGGTTGCGCAGCGCTTCGGTTCGTTCTTCACCGATGTTCTTGGCAATCGGACCGGCGCCTTCGAGCTTGTCGCCTTCCTTGCGCCAGAAGATATAGCCAAGGCCCGGCTGACCCTCGCCCTGCGCCCATGAGTTCATGCGGTCGCAGAATGCGCGGCTTCCGCCCGTCTTGGCCGGGATTGCCCAGACTTCGACCTTCGGGTCGTTGGCGATCATGTTTGCAAAGACCTTGAAGCCCGAACCTGCAAAATGTTCGGTCACGGCCTGCATTTCAATCGGGTTGCGCAGGTCCGGCTTGTCCGAACCATAGGTGCGGATCGCATCGTCATAGGCGATGCGGCGGAATTTTTGCGTGACCGGCTTGCCTTCGGCGAACTCTTCGAAAATGCCGCGCATGACGGGTTCCATCGTTTCCCAGACTTCTTCCTGGGTCACGAAGCTCATTTCGAGGTCGAGCTGGTAGAATTCACCCGGCAGGCGGTCGGCACGCGGGTCTTCGTCGCGGAAGCACGGCGCGATCTGGAAATAGCGGTCGAAACCGGCAACCATCAGAAGCTGCTTGTACTGCTGGGGTGCTTGCGGCAGCGCGTAGAACTTGCCCGGATGAATACGGCTCGGCACGAGGAAGTCGCGCGCGCCTTCCGGCGAGGAGGCCGTCAGGATCGGCGTGGTGAACTCGTTGAAGCCGATCTCGGTCATGCGGCGACGCATCGCGGCAATGATCTTGGTGCGGCTCATGATGTTCTTGTGAAGCGTTTCGCGGCGCAGGTCGAGGAAGCGGTACTTCAGACGAATATCTTCCGGGTAGTCCGGTTCGCCGAAAACCGGCAGCGGCAATTCCTTGGCGGCCGCCAGCACTTCGATTTCGGTTGCAAAGATTTCGACTTCACCGGTCGGCAGGTTGGCGTTAACCGCATCGTCTGCGCGGGCCTTCACTTCACCATCGACACGGATTACCCACTCGCCGCGAACGGTTTCGGCAACCTTGAAAGCGGGCGAATCGGGATCGGCCACGATCTGGGTAATGCCGTAATGATCACGAAGATCGATGAAGAGAATGCCGCCATGGTCACGGACGCGGTGAACCCAGCCGGAAAGGCGAACGTTGGAACCAACGTCCGTTTTGCGAAGGGCTGCGCAGGTATGGCTGCGGTAACGATGCATGATTTCTGCCTTTTGGAATAAGATAAGTAAGTGCTTACTTATGATAGGAAGCGCCATAATTTCTGGCGGAAAAGCGCATTTTGACCGGGTTTTGTCAAGTCTGCACTCTCTGCAAGCGTCGAGGTTCGGGCGCCTTGACGCAAAGTATCGACAAAAAACACTATTTGCACTTGTTATGCAGCCCATTTTGCGCATTCTTCGCGACAAGCGGCCGCGCTTTCTCTAAAAGGTAACCATGCATCTTATTACGACGACAGAGGCCCTCGAAGAGGCCGTATCCGCCCTTTCCAAGTCCGATTTCGTCACGGTCGACACGGAATTCATCCGCGAAACGACGTTCTGGCCGGAATTGTGCCTTATCCAGATGGCTTCGCCCGACCATACGGCGCTTGTCGACGCGCTTGCGCCGGGACTGGACCTCGCCCCCTTCTTCCGCCTGATGGCGGACGAAAAGGTGGTCAAGGTTTTCCACGCCGCGCGGCAGGACATCGAAATCGTCTTCCACCTCGGCGACCTGATCCCTTCGCCTGTCTTCGACAGTCAGGTGGCAGCGATGGTCTGCGGTTTTGGCGATGCTATTTCCTACGATCAGCTTGTGCAAAAAGTCACCGGCAAGCATATCGACAAGTCGTCGCGGTTCACCGACTGGCGACGCCGCCCCCTTTCCGAAAAGCAGCTCGACTATGCGCTGGCGGACGTGACCTATCTGCGCGACATTTATCTCTATCTGAAGCAGGAACTGGAGAAAGAAGGCCGTAGCGAGTGGGTGAACGAGGAAATGGCGGTGCTCACTTCTCGCGAGACCTACGATCTTCATCCGGACGATGCATGGCGGCGGGTCAAGGCGCGTATTCGCAAGCCAATCGAGCAGGCAATCGTGCAGGCCGTCGCCGCCTGGCGCGAACGCGAAGCCCGCGAACGCAATGTGCCGCGCGGACGCATCATCAAGGACGACACGATAGCCGAAATCGCCCAGCAGCAGCCGCGCGACGCGGAAGCGCTTGGACGTCTTCGTTCAATCCCGAAGGGCTGGGAGCGTTCCGCGCAAGCCGCCGGTCTGGTCGCTGCGATCCAGTCGGCGCTTGAAATTCCCAAGGAAGACCTGCCCAAACTGCCAAAGCAATCCCATTCGCCGGAAGGCAGCGCGGCGGCAGCCGACATCCTCAAGGTCCTGCTCAAGCTTGTGACAGAGGAACACGGGGTCGCGGCAAAGATCGTGGCGAGTTCCGACGACATCGACAAGATTGCCGCGGAAGGCGACAAGGCAAACGTGCCTGCCCTGCACGGCTGGCGCCGCGAGGTTTTCGGCCAGAAGGCCCTCGACCTCATCGACGGCAAGATCGGCATCAAGTTCGAGAACCGGCGGATAAGGGCGGTTGAGTTAGGGCAGTAGGGCAATAGGGCAGTAAGGCAGTATGTTTAACGCGAGCATGAACATACTGCCTTATTCCCTTACTGCCTTATTCCCTCGTTCCCTCAATCGCGCCGTCGCCGACCGCGAAATAGATGTTTTTGCCCGTCAGTTTGGCCAATTGCTGCAACCGTCCCTCGGGACGGTCCGAAATCAGATCGGCAAGATCGCCGGGAACCACCAGCGCAATGCCGTTTTCTTCCTCGCGCCAGACCAGACGCGGGATGACGCCCGGCATCGAAGCGGACAGAAGATAGACAACGCGCAGCAAGGCCCCAAGCAGCTTTGCCCGTTCGCGCAAGCGCGGCGTGGCGAGTTGCACGATCTCCGGCGCGATTTCGTCCTCGATCAGCCCTTCGTGACGATAATAATTGGCAAGCGCCATGAAGGAACGTCCCGCATGGTCGATACCGCCGAACGAGCCGTGGGCGATAATGTTGAGCGCCTGCGAGCCGCGATAGTCAGGATGCGCGCGCCAGCTTATATCGGCCACGAGGCAGGCAGCCTGCCTGTAGCGCGCTTCATCGTCGGTTTCGTCAAAACCGAGTACCGGCAGGGACAATGTTGTCCATGTCGCCAGTTCACGGGCATGACGCGGAGAACGCGAGCGCAAAATGGAAAACTCTTCCGCCGAAGCCAAGAGCGGATCAAGAAGCTGTTCGTTCTTGGGCAAAAGCGAAAACAGATAGCCTTCGCGCACGCCGAGCGCCGAAAAAACGATCTTGGAAGGCTTCATGAGGCGGATCGTCTCAAGCAGAACCGTCGCGCCGTAAGACAAGAGCTGGCGGCGGTTTTTTGAAACTGCCTCGATGCCGCGCATCGTGTCGAGATTGCCCTTGGCAACGCGCTTCAGGAAGCTTTGCGCTTCCACGGGGTTCATCTCGTAGCCGTGCATCACATGCAGCGGATAATTCTTCGCCGTCATATGCAGCTTGGCGAGGTTACGCCACGTGCCGCCAACCGCATAGAAAACCTGCCCCTGATGCGCTTTCAGAAGCGTCGCCTTCGCCAGTTCCGCACGCGCGATCTTCGTCGCCTCGGGCAGTTTCTCGTTGGACATATCCTGCAAGCGCAAGCCGCCGAGCGGCAAGGTGATCCCCTCGCCCACCTCGTGATCGTCCACGGCGACCAATTCAAGACTGCCGCCGCCGAGATCGCCCGTCACGCCCTTCGGCTTGTAGAAGCCGGAGATGATGCCGAGCGCTGAATAGTAGGCTTCTTCCTTGCCGGACAGCACCTCGATGTGCCGGCCAAGAATGGCTTCCGCCTGAGCGATAAAGTCGGGGCCGTTCTTCGCTTCACGCGCTGCCGCGGTTGCAAGCGCGTGAATGGAAACAGCGCCTGCCTGCTCGGCCAGAGCGCGAAAACGTTTCAGCGCGCGAAGTGCCGCCTCAACGGATTTCTCGTTGAGCTTGCCGGTCTTCGCGAGGCCTTTTCCGAGGCCGCAGAGAATCTTTTCGTTGAAAAGCACCGTCGGCGAACGGACGATGCCTTCATAAATGACGACACGGATCGAGTTCGAGCCAATGTCGATGACCGCAACGGGTTTCAGCCCCTTGAGGCGGCCTTGTGCTACAGCTGGACTCATGCAGTCGTTTTTCTTTCCGCCTGCGCACGCTTGCGATGCGCGATAAGGCGGGGGGCCGAAGACTTCAGCGACTTTCCGCGACCCGACAGGCTAGGATTGGTCATGAAATATTCCTGCGCGTTGAAAGCTTCCTCTCCTGCCTCTTTTTCTATCCGGCGAGAGGTGCCGTCCGCAAGTAGCTGATAGCTCTGTTGGTTATCAATTATGTTGGCAAACATGATTTGCGACAGGATTTGCTGGTGCACTGTGGCATTTGTGATCGGAACGAGGGTCTCCACGCGGCGATCCAGATTGCGCGGCATCATGTCGGCGGAACCGATATAGACGATGGCCTTGTCGGAAGGCAGGTCGTTGCCGTTTCCGAAGCAGAAAATGCGGCTATGCTCCAGAAAACGCCCTACAATCGATTTGGCGCGAATATTGTCCGAGAGCCCCGGAACACCCGGACGCAGGCAGCAGATGCCGCGCACGACGAGGTCGATCTGCACACCCGCCTGGCTCGCCATATAGAGCGCGTCAATAATCTGTGGATCGACCAGCGCATTCATCTTCATCCAGATGGCCGCCGGACGCCCTGCCTTCGCATGGGCGACCTCGTCCTCGATGTGTTTCAGGATGCGAGCACGCAGGGTGAAAGGTGAAATCGCGATCTTCATCTCCTCGGCAGGCTGCGCATAGCCGGTGATGAAATTGAAGATATGGGCCACATCGCGCGCAATATCGGCATCGGACGTGAAGAATGACAGGTCGGTATAGATGCGTGCCGTGATCGGATGATAATTGCCAGTGCCAAGATGCACATAGGAACGCAGCTTCTGGTCTTCACGGCGCACCACAAGCGACATTTTGGCGTGTGTTTTCAACTCGATAAAGCCGAATACCACCTGAACGCCCGCACGTTCCAGATCGCGCGCCCAGCGAATGTTGGCTTCCTCATCGAAACGGGCTTTCAGCTCGACCAGCGCCGTCACCGACTTTCCCGCTTCCGCCGCATCCACCAGCGCGCGCACGATCGGGCTGTCGTTGGAGGTGCGGTAAAGCGTCTGCTTGATGGCCAGCACGTCCGGGTCGGCTGCGGCCTGCCGCAGGAACTGCACCACCACGTCGAAGGATTCATAAGGGTGATGAACCACGATGTCCTTTTCGCGAATCGCTGCGAAGCAATCGCCGCCATGTTCGCGGATGCGCTCGGGGAAACGCGGATTGTAGGAGACGAATTTGAGGTCCTCGCGCGGGATCGAAACGATCTCCGAAATCATGTTCAGCGCCAGCAGGCCCTCATGAACGCTGATGCGGTTTTCCGAAACGCCCAGTTCCGTCGCCACGAAGATGCGCAGCGCTTCGGGCATCTCGCCGTCAAACTCGATACGGATCACCTGCCCGCGGCGGCGGCGTTTCAGCGCTGTCTCGAAGAGGCGAACCAGATCTTCCGCCTCTTCCTCGACTTCAATATCGCTGTCGCGGATGATGCGGAACGTACCGGCGCCGCGCACTTCATAACCGGGAAAAAGCCGCCCGATGAACAGGCTCACTGCATCCTCAATGGTGATGAAACGATAGACATTGGCCTGATCCGTCGGCAGCTGGATAAAGCGCTTCAAAGCGACGGGGATACGCAGCAGCGCCGTCATCGGATGGTTATCGGCGCGCCGCGCAAGCTGCAATGCGATGGAAAAACCAAGGTTTGGAATGAACGGGAACGGATGCGCCGGATCGATGGAAAGCGGCGTCAGGACGGGAAAAATCGTCTCAAGGAAGTGGTTTTCGAGCCATTCCTTCTCCGGCTTTGAAAGCGCGGACGGGCGGACGATCTCGATGCTTTCCTGTTCCAGCTCCTCGCGCAGCGCGCGCAGGCGCTGCTGTTGCTCTTCCTGCAGGCGCCCTACTTCGTCCAGAACGAAATCGAGCTGTTCCTGCGGCGTGCGTCCATCGGCGCTGCGCATCGCCACGCCAGCGCGCACCTGCGCGGCAAGACCGGCGATGCGGACCATGAAGAATTCATCGAGATTAGCGGCGGAAATGGACAGGAAGCGCAGGCGTTCGAGCAAGGGCTGGCGCATGTTCGCGGCTTCATCGAGAACGCGCCGATTGAATTGCAGCCAGGAAAACTCACGATTGACGAAGCGGTCGGCACTTTCCATCAGCTCGCCATTCAAAGCTTTGTGAATGTCGGGGGCGGCATCCATGTCGGGAACGATGGATGGAGTGGAGACCTGTCCGGCTGTCATTTCGTGTGTTCCGCCTTGGAGTGCGTTGGGGGTTTCGCTCGCCATAACGCTGTTTTCGCTCATTTTTCCTGTCCCGACTTCCGCCGGAACGTTCCGGCTCTGCCTTTTTGCCTTAAGCACATCTGATCCCGAAAACCGCTTCACACTTTTCGGGGTGCGCTATAAGCCTATGGCTGTCATATGACAGTTTGATAGCATATAGCTTGAAATGTCGTCAGAATTGATGAAAACGCTTCCGGAAACAAGACTTTCGCGCTACACGCATGCCAATGTCTATGCATGATCTTGCCCGGAAACCGGCAAGACCAAGCCCATACCGCCCATCGACCAGAACCGGAGCATGTTATGTCCGATCACATCATTCCTCACTTTCAGAACGACGCCGGCCATGCGGCCATCGAAATCGGCGTGAAGGAATTCATGTGCGTCGGTGCAAACCCGCCTTTCGATCATCCGCATGTGTTTCTCGACATGGGCGATGAAAGCGAAGCCGTTTGCCCGTATTGCTCGACGCTCTATCGCTACAATGCAAAGCTCCATGCCGACGAAACCGTTCCGGCTGGCTGCGCTTACGAAGCACCTGCCGATAAAGCAGCCTGATCCCGGCTGCTGATCCGGGGCTGAACTCCGGAGGCCTCACCGACATGAGCAGAGGGCGCATATTGATTGCCGGGGCCGGAGTTGCGGGCTTGTCGGCAGCGATGGAATTGGCAGCACGCGGCTGGAACGTCCGGCTTGTCGAAAAGGCAGAGACCCTTTCGGAAGTCGGCGCTGGCCTGCAACTCGCCCCCAATGCGATGCGCCATCTGCAACGGCTCGGCGTTGCCGACCGTCTTTCCACGCAAGCGGTGACGCCGGAAGCACTCTATCTTATGGATGGGCGTAAAGCGCGTCCGCTGATGGAAATGAAGCTTGGCGACAAGGCTCGCCAGCGCTGGCATCATCCTTATGTCGTTTGCCATCGCGCCGACCTGCAATCGGCACTCCTCGATACCTGCCGCGAACAGCCAAGCATCGAGATCAGCCTCGGTGCTGAAATCACAAATCATCGCGTCGAAAATGGAGCCGTTGCGGCAACCATCCGCCGCGCCAACTCCGAAGAATCTGTCGGCGCGGCCTATGTGATCGCCTGTGATGGCGTCTGGTCGGCGGAACGATCAAAGGCAGGTTTAAGCAAGGCGCGGTTCAGCGGCCATATCGCATGGCGCACGACGCTTGCCGCCAGTGCCCTGCCCGCCTCCTTCCTGAACGCCATGCCGGAACGCAAATCTGTCTCCGCATGGCTCGGCAAGAAGGCGCATTTCATCGCTTACCCGGTCAAGGGCGGCAGCTTCTTCAACTTCGTCGCCATCACAACGGGTGAAAATCCCGGCGAGGTCTGGTCCAGAACCGGCGATGCGGCGCGTCTGCGGTCCATCTATGACGACTGGGGCGCGGCCGTCCGCGATGTGCTGGCGGCTGCCGATGGTTGGACCTACTGGCCGCTTTTTGAAATGCCGGATGCTCAATTCGTCGGGCCGGACCGCACCATCTTTCTCGGAGATGCGTCGCACGCGGTCACGCCTTTTGCGGCGCAGGGTGCAGCCATGGCGATCGAGGATGCGGCAGCGCTGGCACAAGCGCTGGACGACAGCGACCGCGAAGCTGGGCTGAAGCGTTTCGATGCCGCCCGCAAGGAGCGCATCGCTGCGGTCGCCAAACGCGGCGAGCTGAACAGGTTTGCCTATCACGCCACCGGCATTTTTGCGCTTGGCCGCAACGCGCTTTTCGCCATGCGCAGTCCAGACAGCTTCCTTAAGGATCTGGACTGGCTTTATGGCTATGACGCCGTCGCGGCCATACGGGATTAAGCCGCGTCGCGCGCGGCCTCCAATGTCGCAATATCGATCTTGACCATCTTCATCATGGCGTTCGCCACGCGTTGACGGACATCCGGTGCACCATCCTGCAGAATATCCAGCAGCATGTCGGGCACGATCTGCCATGCAAGACCGTATTTATCGGTCAGCCAGCTGCACTCCATTGGCGAGCCGCCTTCCAGCAGCCTTTCCCAGAAGGCATCCACTTCCGCTTGATCCCTGCATCGCACGATCAGCGAACTTGCCGGTGAGAACTTGAACTGCGGGCCACCGTTCAGGCCGCATATTTTTTGCCCGTCGAGGGTAAAATTCACCACGACGGGCTGTTCCTCATTTTGCTGGTGGCCATGCGTGAAACGGATCGCGCCGTCAATCGAAGCCGGTCTTCCGCACGCGCGGAAGATTGAGACATAGTGGTTCGCGGCTTCTTCAGCATTTCCGTCGAACCAGAGACAGATCGTCAAACCTGACATTTTCTCCTCCTTTGCCTTGTGTGGTCATTATCCGGCGCGTTAGCCCATGACCTTTTTGGCTTCCTCCATGTCCATCCACATGATCTCCCAGATATGGCCATCGAGATCCTCGAAGCTGCGTCCATACATGAAGCCATAATCCTGCTTCGGGGCGGGATCGGCCTTTCCGCCTGCATTTACCGCTTTCTCCACCGTGGCATCCACTTCGGCCTTGCTTTCCGCCGACAGGCAGACCAGCACTTCGCTGACCGCATTGGCATCGGCGATCTTCTTCGGCGTGAACTGGCTGAACTTGTCATGGTCGAGGATCATCACGTGGATCGTATCCGAAAAGACCATGCCGGAGGCCGTTTCGTCCGAGAACATCTCGTTCTTGGTAGCGCCGATCGCTTCGTAGAAACTCGTCGACTTCGCGACATTCTTCACTGGCAGGTTCACGAAAATCATTTTCGGCATGGGATTTCCTCCGTTGGCGGGCTCGGCGGCCCGCTCCTGTTTCTTCGATTATCTATCGCCTGCCCGGCTCCCCGGCGATACAAGGTCAAGCCTTCCGGTGCGAACAGCGCAATGCAATTGGGGTCGGATTGGCTCAAAGTTAGCTTGTATATAATGGCATATAAGTTATGATTAGCAACCATGAAGTTAGAAAAAATAACCAAATCGGAAAAGCAACCCGCGAAGCGCAGCTATGACGATGCCTGCGCTGCGGCCCATGCCCTTGATTTGATTGGGGAACGGTGGGCGCTTCTGGTGATGCGCGAATTGATGCTCGGACCCAAACGCTTCAGTGACTTGCGGGCTGACCTGCCGGGTGTGAGCGCAAATGTCCTCACGCAAAGGCTGGAAGGACTGGAAGAAGCCGGCATTCTTCGCAAGACGAAGCTGCCGCCGCCTGCTGCTGTGCAGGTCTATGAACTGACCGAGTGGGGCTACGAAAGCGAGCCGATCCTTCAGGCACTAGGCCGATGGGCGGCGCGCTCGCCAAAACATGATCCCAACCTGCCGATCTCGACCGTTTCCTTCCTGCTTTCGCTACGGACCATGATCGATCATCACAGGTCTGGCGGTTTACGCGGGGTGATCGGTCTTCGCCTGGACGGGGAAGATTTCACGGCTCATCTTGCCGATGCCGAAGTTCGGATAGAGCGCGGCGTGGCGCAGAAGTATGATCTGCATTTCGAAAGTTCGCCGTGCATGCTGGCCGCCGCCATCTATGGCGGGCAACCTCTTTCAGTGCTGGAAAGCGCCAATGTTCTCAAGATCATAGGTGATCGCGCCCTTGCGGAAAAATTCGTGACGCTGTTCCCGCTTCCGGACAAGGCTGAGCTGCCCGAATGAAATATGCAACTTTTTGGTTGCTTATTTTCGTTCAGCCTTTATATTGGCAACCATAAAGTTGCCAATTACGGAGGAAGCAGGCCATGACAAGCAGTACAGACCGCATTGAGAAGACTGTTGATATTCGCGCCGGGATCGACCGCGTATGGCGTGCGCTGACCGATCATGAGGAGTTCGGAAGCTGGTTTCAGGTGAAGATCGAGGGGCCTTTCATCGTCGGCACTCGTTCGCTTGGCCGCACCACCTATCCGGGCTTCGAGCATGTGCGCTGGGAGGCCTTCATCAAGGACATGCATGCGCCGGACTATTTCGCCTTCACCTGGCACCCCTATGCCGTCGATCCGGATACGGATTATTCCAGCGAACCGCCGACGCTCGTCGAATTCCGGTTGCAGCCTATCGAAACCGGCACACGACTGACCGTGACCGAAAGCGGTTTCGATGCCCTCCCCGCCGAGCGCAAGCCAATTGCGCTGCGGATGAACGAAGGCGGCTGGGAGGAGCAGGTCGGCAACATCAAAAGACACGTCGAAAATGAACGATAGGCCAGAGATGACCGGCACGGATATGTCCATGGTTTTCGCCGCACTTGCCGATCCGACCCGGCTGGCGCTTATCGAAACCCTGAGCGACGGCGAAAGCCGTTCGATTGTGGTGCTGTCACAAAATGGCAGCATCACCCGGCAGGCCGTGACAAAGCATTTATCTGTGCTGGAACAGGCAAATCTGGTCGAACGGGAAAAGGTCGGTCGGGAAAGCCGGTTTCGGCTTCACCCCGCCCCGCTTGTCGATGCCCGCGCCTATCTCGCAACCGTCTCCAGCCAGTGGGATGATGCTCTCCAGCGTCTGCGCCGGTTCGTGGAAGATTAGATTTGCCTGAATAGAAGCGAAGACGTGCCCTTCACGAAGCCCAGCTTTTCGTAGAAGGGCACAAGGCGGTCAGGACAATAAAGCTCGAAGCTTTTCACGCGCTTCAGCTTTTCACGATTGAGGATGCGTTCGACCAAGGCTTGCCCCAACCCTTGCCCTCGATGCTGTTCCGCAACGATGACATCGAAGATCATCGCCTTGAAGGTGAAATCGCTCAGCACCCGGGCAAAACCTGCGATCCGGCCCTCGCTATCGAAACAGAACTGAAGCAGGTCGCAATGCGCGAGCATATGGGTGACGTCCTCAAAGCTCCGCTCCTTCGTCCACCATTCCCCGCAATAGAAAGCATGGAATTCGCGGTATCGCTCGACCGGCAACTCTTCCGTCCATTGAAAGTTCTTCACGATCCCTCCGTGCTTGCAAAAACACCCGCCAGATTGCCTGGCGGGTGCCTTCAATTCAGAAGCCGAATGCCGGATCAGTGCAGGATCTGGCTGAGGAACAGCTTGGTGCGTTCGTGCTGCGGATTGTCGAAGAACTCGTCCGGCGAGTTCTGTTCGACAATCTGGCCCTGATCCATGAAGATCACGCGGTTGGCGACCTGACGGGCAAAGCCCATTTCGTGCGTTACGCAGATCATGGTCATGCCTTCGGCGGCAAGGCTCACCATCGTATCAAGCACTTCCTTGACCATTTCCGGATCGAGAGCCGATGTCGGTTCGTCGAACAGCATCACTTTCGGGTTCATGCACAATGCGCGGGCAATGGCCACACGCTGCTGCTGACCGCCGGAAAGCTGGCCCGGATATTTGTTGGCCTGTTCCGGGATTTTGACGCGCGCCAGATAATGCATGGCGATTTCTTCCGCCTGCTTCTTCGGCATCTTGCGCACCCAGATCGGGGCGAGCGTGCAGTTTTCCAGAATCGTCAGATGCGGGAAAAGGTTGAAGTGCTGGAACACCATCCCGACTTCGCGGCGCACTTCGTCGATCTTCTTCAGGTCGTTGGTCAGTTCGATGTTGTCGACGACGATCTTGCCCTTCTGGTGTTCTTCCAAACGGTTGATGCAGCGGATCATGGTCGACTTGCCGGAGCCCGATGGGCCGGCCACAACGATGCGCTCGCCGCGCATGACCTTCAGATTGATGTCGCGCAGGACGTGGAACTCCCCGTACCACTTGTGCATGTTGGTGATTTCGATGGCGACATCGGTTTTGGAAACCTGCATCTTTGAACGGTCAACTTCCACTCCGAGCTCGGATTGCGGGAGGGCGCTTTGTGCACTCATTTCCATTATTCCCTTTATTCTTATCGTTTATGACCCGTATCGAGGCGTCGTTCCATGAATATAGAGTATCGCGACATTGCGAAACAGAAAATCCAGAAAACGAAGCCCGCAAAGATCAGGCCGGTAGCAGGCGTCTGTGGAGAAGCCCAGTTTGCATCGGAAAAGTTCTGGCGGACGATGCCCAGCAGATCGAACATGCCGATGATGTAGACAAGGCTCGTATCCTTGAAGAGACCGATGAAGGTGTTGACGATTCCCGGAATGACGAGCTTCAGCGCCTGCGGCAGTATGATCAATCCCGTTTTCTGCCAATAGCCGAGGCCAAGCGCATCCGCACCCTCATATTGCCCGCGCGGGATAGCCTGCAAGCCGCCGCGCACCACTTCCGCCATATAGGCCGAAGCGAAAAGCGCCACACCGATAAGCGCACGCAGCAGCTTGTCGAACGTTACGCCTGGCGGCAAAAACAGGGGTAGCATGACGCTGGCCATAAACAGCACCGTCACCAATGGGACGCCACGCACCATTTCAATGAAAATGATGGATAGCGTCTTGATGACCGGCAGCTTCGAGCGCCGCCCGAGTGCCAGCACGATGCCAAGCGGCAGCGAAACTGCGATGCCGACAAAGGACAGAACAAGCGTGACCAGCAGCCCGCCCCAGAGCGGCGTTTCCACATAGGGAAGGCCGAACCAGCCGCCGACCAGCAGGAAGAAGGCGACGATCGGAAAGACGAAGAAGAACAGGATCGCATTGAGCCCTTTCCTCGGCGCCTTGGGAATCAAGAGCGGCACCAGAAGGACCACGAAGATCAGCGCGGTCAGGTTGACGCGCCAGCGCTCCGAAATCGGGTAGCGGCCATAGAGAAACTGCTCGTATTTCGCATTCACGAAAGCCCAGCACGCGCCCGACCAGCCTTCCGGCTGCGCACCGCCTTGCGCGACGGTGAGACAGGCGGTGCGATCGGCACCGGTCCACACTGCCTTGACGAACAGCCACTCGATGATCGGGGGAAGAAACCACGCTACGAGCAGCAGGCCCAGGATGGTCAGAGCCGCGTCGAGGGGCGTTGCGAACAGATTGACGCGCAGCCAGTGCGAAATGCCCTGCACCGAGCGCGGCGGCGCTTCGCCATCCACCATCTGCGTGCGGACATATTGGAGATTTGCGTTTTCCATTGTCATCTCTCCACCAGCGCCATCTTGGCATTGAACCAGTTCATGAGGCCCGAGGTAATCAGGCTGATGCCAAGATAGATCACCATCCAGATCGCCACGACCTCGACCGCCTGACCGGTCTGGTTGAGGATTGTTCCGCCCACCGCGACAAGATCCGGATAGCCGATGGCAATGGCCAGCGACGAGTTCTTGATAAGGTTGAGATACTGGCTCGAGAGCGGCGGAATGATGATGCGCAGCGCCTGCGGCACGATGATGAGGCGCATCGTCTGGCCAGGACGAAGGCCAACGGCATAGGCTGCTTCGGTCTGCCCCTTGTGGACGCCAAGAACACCGGCGCGAACCGTTTCGGCGATGAAGGACGCCGTGTAGAAGGACAGCGCCAGAAACAGGGCCAAGAATTCCGGCTTGACCTGCGTACCGCCCGTCAGGTTGAAGGTGCCGAGTTTCGGAAAATCGAATGAGATCGGAAAGCCGGTTGCAATCAGCGCGAGAACCGGCAGCCCGATGATCAAGGCAGCGGCTACGCGTATCGTGTGAAATGGCTGGCCCGTCGCCATCTGGCGGCGTTTTGCCCAGCGCGCGACGACGACCGAAGCGACTATACCGATGAGAAGCGCCACCGGCAGAAGCCAGGCCCCCTCGCCCCACACCGGCGAGGGCATGAAGAAGCCGCGATTGTTCATATATGTGCCGAGCGGAAGCGCAATGCTGTCGCGAGCCTGCGGCAGTACCGAAAGCACGCCGAAATACCAGAAGAAGATGACGAGCAGCGGGGGAATATTGCGGAAGACTTCGACATAGACCGTGCAGATCTTGCGGATCAGCCAGTTGCGCGAGAGCCGCCCGATACCGACCAGAAATCCAATGATCGAAGCCGTCACGACACCGAGCGCGGCTACGTAAAGCGTATTCATCAGGCCGACCAGAAAGGCCCGGCCATAATTCGAATCGCTGCTGTATTGAATAAGCGTCTGACTGATATCGAAACCGGCGCGACCATTAAGGAAGCCGAAACCGGATGCGATATTTGCACGCTGAAGATTGGCGATCGTGTTGCCCACGATCCAGTAGATCGCCCCGATGACCACCCCGAAGACGATCACCTGATAGAGGATGCCGCGAATCCGCGGATCGTACAAGAGCGAAGTTCCGCCGCTATCCTGGCGGCGTTCAGTTGCAGAATAGGAAGCCATATGTTTCCTGTGCCTCTCGGCTGACAGCATCCGTTCCGAAAAAATGACAGGGCGCCTTTGCCGGACAACGCCGGAACGGCAACGTCTGAAATCGGAATATCGAATGCCGAACCGTTCGGTCCTGCTGTTTCCTATCCCGGCTCCTCAGGAGCCTTTGAAGACGGCAAGACGCGGTTGAATTCCAAAAAGCAGCTTGTCAACATTCCCACACCCGCCAGATGCGGGCCGAAAGCAAACGGACAAACTGCAAAGCCGACAAATCCGGCGGGCGCTGTTGCACCCGCCGATTGATCAGTCCGGAGAGTGACGCCCGTCAGCGCACGGGGACGCCATATTGCAGGCCGCCCTTGTTCCACTGGGCGTTGATGCCGCGTGCGATCTTGAGCGGGCTGCCGGCGCCGATGTTGCGCTCGAAAATTTCGCCGTAATTGCCGACGCCCTTGATGATCTTCACCACCCAGTCATTGTCGAGACCGAGATCGGTGCCGATCTTGGTATCCGCTTCCACGCCGAGAAGACGCTTGATGTCCGGGTTGTCGGACTTCTTCATCTCTTCAACATTGGCCTGCGTGATGCCGTATTCCTCGGCGTTGAGCAGCGCGTTATGCGTCCAGCGGACGACGTCCGTCCACTTGGAATCGCCCTGACGAACGGTGAGGCCGAACGGTTCCTTGGAAATGATTTCCGGCAGGATGACATGATCGTCGGGATTGGCGAGCGCCAGACGAACGCCGTAAAGGCTGGACTGGTCGGTCGTATAGGCGTCGCAACGGCCGGAATCGTAAGCGGCGTTGGCTTCTTCGATCTTCTCGAAGACCACCGGATTATATTCCATCTTGTTGGCGCGGAAATAGTCGGCCATGTTCATTTCGGTCGTCGTGCCGGCCTGAACGCAGATGGAAGCGCCGGAAAGCTGCAAGGCGGAATTGATGCCCGACAGCTTCTTCGAATTGATCATGAAGCCCTGGCCATCAAAGTAGTTGATGCCAGCGAAATCGAGACCAAGCGCGGTGTCGCGGCTGATGGTCCAGGTCGTGTTGCGGATCAGGACGTCGATTTCACCCGACTGCAGGGCGGTGAAACGCTCCTTGGCGTTCAGCGGCGTAAACTTCACCTTGGTCGGATCGCCGAAAATCGCTGAGGCCACAGCGCGGCAGTAATCCACGTCAAAGCCGGACCATTCACCCTTGTCGTTAGGCGAAGCAAATCCGAGGAGGCCCGTATTAACGCCGCACTGCAGAAAACCTTTCGCCTTCACGTCGGAAAGCGTGTCAGCGGATGCTCCCGAAGCTGCGCAAAACAGCGCCGCCGCACCCAATACACCCGTCATAAGAGTTTTTTTCATCTGGCCTGCAACCTTTTTCGTTCCCTGGAGAGCGTCGGACCTCCGGTCCATGACGTCTCTTGTTGCTTTATTTTTTGCATAAACCCGTTGGATAAGTCGCGTGACCTCCCAAGCCCATGCCCTACAACAGCTTGTCCCGCCCGAGACCGCTATCCGGTCTTCGATTTTTCTTTTGAGCGCAGTGACAAACCTGTCGCCTTCACGGGTCTTATCGAAGGCGAAATTTTGCCTTTGGTCAAGGCATTAACGCAGCCGGGTGAAAAGGCTTTCAAAAAAGATGAGGGGGAAATATTCGGAAATTTACATGATTTCCCGATTTCTGGGTAGAAAGGCCGTTGCGTGCACTCGCGGTCGCAGGCGAGCGAAAACCAATAGCTTATGATAATAAATACAGCCAGTTAAGCTTCACTACCATCCCAGATGCGCACTGCAGGAGACAACCATTACGGGAAATCAGATGCGCGGCATCACGCCATCGTCATCCAAAGAAAAAATAATATTTCGCGTGGCCATGTAGCGGGAAACCCACCAGGCGGCCACGAATCCGATCGTCAGACCGGCAATGACGTCTGTCGGATAATGTGCGCCTGCGGCGAGCCTGCTAATCCCGAAGAGAAGGCAGACCGGAACCGTAAGGATGCGCCAGCGGGGAAGGAATATCCAGAGCGAAACCATCATGACGCCTGCCATCATGGAGTGACCGGAGGGGAAGCTTTCATAAAGAAACTGGCCGTTGAAAGGCGAGAAATAGGCCGCGCCCCTGTCATCGAGCAGAAACGGGCGGGCCCGGCCAATTGCAAGTTTGCCGATTTCCACCGGCACGCTTGCGACAACGATCGAGAGCAAGATGAGCGTCGCCCAGCTGTGGAGCCTCACCAACCACGATCCTGTGCCAGTGCGCAGTTTCGGTGAAAGCAGGATCGCGGTGGCGAGCCACACGACGATGCCTATTGCGAGCCAGACGACGGTGCGAATCGCATCCGTGACCGTCCGCAGGAATTGCATGACGAAATTGGTGCTTTGCGCAGTCACGCGGATAATGTCGGCATCCCACAGATGCAGCACGAGAATGATGAAGGGCAGAAGGACGACGACTGCCGTCATTTCCATCGTCCAGGAGGATGGTGCGCCCTTATGGGCCGGGCGCAAAAGAGCCTGGAGAAGTTCCAGCGCCGCGCGAAAGGGATAAAGAAACATGCTTCCCGTGCCTGACGCCGCCATACTGAAATGTCCTTTCACAAGCTTATTACGCAACAAACAGCACGCGAGGTTGCATCCGGCACGCGCGCATCCTATCCAGATATTCAAAGTTCCGCCGCAACCGAAACCGCAGATATTTTTGCCGCAGCCGACCTTGATGCGACCGGGCAGAATCCTCTCTTTCGAGAATCGGCGGGCGGGAATCGGCGGGATAGCATGCAACATGGCCTGGAGGCATTTTCGTGACTAAGCAGCAGGTGAAAACAGAGAAGCTGGGTATAAACACGCGGCTGGCTCACGACGGTTATCAGCCGCGTGATTATCATGGCTTCGTGAACCCACCCGTTGTCCGCGCCTCAACCGTGCTTTTTCCCGATGCGGAAACGATGGCGACCGGCAACCAGAAATATACCTACGGCACGCGCGGCACGCCGACCAGCGATGCGCTTTGCAAGGCAATCGACGCGCTGGAAGGTTCGGCGGGCACGGTCTGCGTCCCGTCGGGGCTTGCGGCCGTCACGGTTCCACTTCTCGCTTTCCTCTCCCCCGGCGATCACGCGCTGTTTGTCGATTCGATTTATAATCCGACCCGCCATTTTGCCGATACGATCCTCAAGCGCATGGGCGTGGATGTCGAATATTACGATCCGGAGATCGGTTCAGGCATCGCGAAGCTGATGCGGGCGAACACCAAGGTCGTATTCACGGAATCGCCTGCCTCGAACACGTTCGAGGTGCAGGATATTCCGGCCATCGTCGAAGAGGCGCACAAGGGCGGCGCCATCGTCATGATGGACAATACATGGGCCACGCCGCTCTACTTCAAGGCGCTGGATTTCGGGGTGGACATTTCCATCCATGCCTCGACCAAATATCCGTCCGGCCATTCCGATATTCTGTTCGGCACGGTATCGGCCAATGAAAAATGCTGGCCGCAGCTTCTGGAAACCCACGGCACGCTTGGCCTTTGCACTTCGGCCGACGACACCTACCAAATCCTGCGCGGCATGCGCACGATGGGCGTGCGGCTGGAACATCACCGCAAAAGCGCGCTGGAAATCGCGCGATGGCTGGAAGGCCACCCGGCGGTTGACCGTGTTCTGCATCCGGCGCTGGAAAGTCATCCCGGCCATGAAATCTGGAAGCGGGATTTTTCCGGCTCTTCCGGCATTTTCTCCATCGTGCTTGCCAAGGGCGGGCAGAAGGAAGCCCATGCCTTCCTCGACGCGCTGAAGATTTTCGGCCTTGGCTATTCCTGGGGCGGCTATGAAAGCCTCGCGGTTCACGTCCGCCTCAATGACCGGACGGTAGCCAAGGGCAACTATCCGGGACCGGTGATCCGCCTGCAGATCGGCCTGGAAGACGTGCCGGACCTCATTGCCGATCTCGAGAAAGGTTTCGCGGCAATCTAGGCCGGTTTTGCCGCAGTCACCCTGCGTGACCGCGCGCCAGCCGTCTTCCTTGCGGCCTTCAGTGGTTTCGGCTCTCCCTTGGAGAGTCCTTCCACAATGGCCTCTATCATGGTGCAGGCGACGAAATCCGCCTGCATCTCCTCCCGCAACGCCTCCCGGTCGACAGACCGTGCTTCGTTCGGCTCGTGCCAAAGCACCACGCCAATCCTCACTGCGGGTTGCAGGCGTCGCAGACGGCGCACCGCGAACCGGGCATGGCGCGCCGCTTGCCGGTCCAGAAAACAGATTATCAGCGTATCCCTGCCGGAAACATCGAGCGCCTTCAGCCTTGCAGGCGTGAGCGCATCGTAGGCGAGGGCTTCTGCCGAAGCGCCCTGCACGGCAAGCACCTGCGCCAGCATGACCGCAGCCGTGTCATCGAGCCCTCTTCGTCCGCCGAAGGTCAGAAGCGACCGGCCTTCGCCGGAGGGCAGTTCCAGACCGGCTGTGCTGTCATCGCCATCGGGACTTTCAATCGCGATCTCTTCGTCACCGCCCTCCTCCTCGCTGGCAATCTGCTCCAGATTGGCCACCAGCGTTTTCGTGCTTTCGGTGACGATCTGCAACTGCTGTTCGGTGAGCACGCCGCGAAGCCGGTCGCGTTCCGCCATCAGAAGTGCCGGAATCGCAACCGAACCATAAAACTCGACGAGATATTTCTGTTCCAGCATTTCCTCTGCATTGTCGGTGGCTTCGTCGGGATCACCTGCCAGAAGCCGCTGATAGAGACGTTCCTTCGGGTCAAGCACAGGCTCGTTGCCGAACAGGATTTCCAGAAACTCGAATTTCGGAACATGACGGCCGAGCACCACGAGGCAGACTGTCAAAGGTGTCGACAGGACAAGCCCGACCGGCCCCCAAAGCCACGTCCAGAAAATGGCCGATACAATGATCGCAAGCGGCGAAAGGCCGGTGCGCGAGCCATAAAGCCATGGCTCAACCACGTTATTGATAAGGAGCTCGATGACGATGAAGAGCCCGATCGTCCAGAGCAGCAGATTCCAGCCCGGCGCCACGGCAAAGGCAAGGAAAATCGGCAGGATGGCCGCAATGACCGGGCCTATATAGGGAACGAACCGCAGGACAATTGCCAGCATCCCCCACAGGGCCGCGTTGGGAATGCCCAGAATCCACAGGCCGAAGGCAAGAGGCACGCCATAGGTTATATTCACCACAAGCTGCGTCAGCAGATATTGCCCGACACGCTTTCCCGCATCCTGCAAGGCCTCGGTCGTGCGGTGAAGATCGCCGTAGCCCACTAGCCTTATGAAGCGGTCGCGCAGCTCCTCCCTTTCGAGCAGCATGAAAATCACCACGACAACGACGAGACCTGTCGTCGCCAGCGGCCCGATGAGCGGTTCAATGATGCTCCTCAATGTTTCAACCGGGTGGCGCGGCGCGAATATCTGGACAAGAAGCGGCTTTTCTTCCGGTTCATCGGAAGGCAAAGCCTTCGTTTTCTGCTCGGGTCTGTTTATTTCCGTGCCGATGCGCTCGGCGAAGCTGTTCAGCCTGTCGAAGAAACTGTTGTCAGACCCTGCTTCCTTGAGTGTCCTGATCTTCTCGATGATGTTGTACTGATAGAATGTAACATTCTGCGCGACTTCGGAAACCTGAAAGGCAACCACGGCACTGAATACGGCCACGATCAGGAAGCCGCCCGCCACGCTGGTAATCACCGCGAACAGGCGCGGAAGACCAGCCCTGCGCAGAAAGGCGACAATCGGCGCCAGCGCGAATGTCAGCAGCACCGCGATGGCCAGCGGCAGAAACACATCCTTTGCAAAATAGAGAATGGCGACAGCGACCGCCATTGCAGCCAGTGTGGGCAGACGCGGCGGCGCCGACGTGATCGGGCGAACGGCAGAATCCGGATTGTCGATATTCTCCATTGAACCCCTCTCTTGCCGCTTTATGGCTTTCGGCTTGTCAGCCGGGTAACTGAAAAAGGAGCGTTCGGTTCCATAGATCGAGGGAGCAAATAATAACTTTAATTAGCGGATACTAATGATAATATTTCGATAAAATTATTACCTCAATGGAAGTAAATATTAATATGAATTAAATACATAAATGATCCGGATTGGAGAATATGCAGGAAAATTATGGGGGACGTTATGTCATTAATGCCAGCAATGAGTTTATTCAGTCGCGATTTATGGAAAGTTCTGCTCGCTCTACTTTTGGTGGTAACTTCTTCATTCGCACACGCCCAGCAAACGCCTCGACCTGTTCAGGTCGGCGTGTATGTCAGCGAGCCTTTCGTCAATAAGGAGGGCGATTCTTACTCCGGCATGGCCATCGACATTTGGCACGATATCGCCACACGCATGAAGCTTGCTTCGCAATATGTGGAATATCCCAACTATGGGGAACTGGTGAAGGCCGTTTCCGAAGGCAAGGTCGAAGCCGCCGTCACCAATCTCACGATTACCGAGAGCCGGGCAGAAATCATCGATTTCACGCATCCGTGGTTCGATGCGGGCTTGCGCATCATGATCCACACTCAGGCGGGCAGCGGATGGGACGATCTTGTTAATCGCCTGGATGATGCCGGGCACTTGGCGACCTATGCCTGGATATTGTTCATTCTCATCGCCGCCACTGTGGTGCTGACGATATTCGACCGGCGTTTCGACGAAGGCTTTCCAAAGCGCTGGCGCGAGGGGCTGGCCGAGAGCTTCTACCACGTGGTTTCAATTGCGACCTCCGGCAAAACCTCGCGCAAGAACCTGTTCGGCTGGGTGGGGCGCATCTGGCAGACATTCTGGATGGTGTTCGGTATTGCGATTATCGCCTACCTGACTTCATCAATCACCAGCGTCATGACCGTTGCGCATATCGACAACAACATTTCCAGCCTGTCCGACCTGCAAGGGAAATCGGTCGGCGTGCGTGCGGGCAGTGTCGCGGAGCAGTTCCTCAAATCGCGCTCCATCGCGACCGTCCCTTTCGACCATTTGCCGGACGCGGTCGCGGCCCTCGTGAATGACGAAATTGCGGCAATCGTCGGCGATGGCCCTGTCCTGGACTATTATGCCCATCAGCATGCCGACCAGCCGATTGATCTCGTCGGCAATGTGTTCAGCCCGGACAAATATGGCTTCGGCTTCCCGCGCCAGAGCGAACTTGTCAAACCGGCGAGCGTGGCGATCATCAGCGCCCATGAGAATGAGGAAATCGCCAAGCTGAAAGCCAAATATTTCGGCCCCGAGAATTGATGACACGGACGCAAAAAGGCGACCATAGGCCGCCTTTTTTCATTCTCGCAGAGGATTTTTACCGTCCCGCGACGATGGACGAAATGATGCCGGTTGCGATGCCGATCAGCATGTAGTCGTTATTGACCTTCACCCAATGATAACCGCGCGGCGGCTTGCGCAGCTTGTAGCGCGAATAGTTGTTCACCACGTGGCCGCGATAGTTCGGCGGCAGTCGGTTGCCCTTCTTCCAGTTGTGCTGACGGCGGTTGTCGTATTTGCGCGCATCGTATTTCGGGCCGTTCTTGTGCATCTGGCCGTAGGACGGCTTGCCGTGTTGCGACGGATAAGACTGGGCCATCGCAGCAGGCGCAGCAAGAAATGAAAGGGCAGTGAGAGCAATAACGATCCGCTTCATGTCGGCTTCCTTTGTTGTATTCGATGGGGTGACAATGCGCCCGCTAATGTGAATGCCAAGTGAATGGGAGCATTAAATAAGTTTAATGATTTCACCGGTCTGGAACGAAATCGAGTTCCTGCGTTTCCCATTTGCCTGAAATGCGCTAGGTAGAAGCCATATTCGTGCGCACCCCGAAAAGAGGGAATTGTCAGAGGACTGGATCATGATGAACTGGGTTTTCATTCTGCAGGGCGTTATCGCGTTCGGACTGGCCGCACTGGCCATCGCAGTCATTCTGCGGCATCGCCGCCACTGACAGGCGATCCGCAGTATTTTCGCACGGCCCGCCAGTTCCGAAGCAACGGAACATGAAGTCGATCGTTTAAGCTTGGTCTGGTATTCCTGAGGAGGAGACAAGAATGCGGAAGGTAGCGCTTGGGTTGGTTGCCCTGCTCGCGATCACGGGCTGCACCACCACGGAAAAAGATCTTTCCATCGGCACCGGCGCAGGTGCCATCATCGGCGGCATTGCCGGCGGCGGACGCGGCGCATTGATTGGTGCCGGCGCGGGCGCGCTGGGAGGCTTGCTGGTGCGTGAACTGCGCAATGGCAATTGCCAGTATCGCGACCGCCACGGCCGCATTTATGTGGCTCGCTGCAGACGATAGTCCTGCACTTCAATACTTACAGAAAGCGCCGGTTTTCCGGCGCTTTTGCGTTTCGATATCCTCGATCTGCCTACCCTGATTGGAACCTTTGACCGCCGATGTCGTTCTATACGCAATCGAGACAGTTGAGGAGAATTCCGATGAAGCTTGTTCTCAAGGCCGCCCTTGTCGCACTTGGCGTTTTTGCGGCGGGCGCAGCGCAGGCGGCAAACGCCATATCCACCACCAATCTCAATATCCGCACCGGTCCCGGTACGCGCTATGCCACTTTGGGTTCCATTCCGAGCGGCGCGCCCGTAACGGTGCGCGGCTGCACGTCGGGTTACGGCTGGTGCCAGGTTAGCTACGGCCCGACCTTTGGCTGGGCTTCGTCGCGTTATCTGGCATTCCGGGAGGGAACCTCGGGCGGTTATTCCGGCGATTTCGGTCGAACGGCTGCGCTGATCGGCATTCCGCTTATCGCTGGCGTCGCCATAGGCTCGGCACTCAACGACCGTGACGACTATTGGTATCGCGACCGTCGCTATTATCGGAACAGACATTGGGATCGCCGCGACTGGCGCGACCGTCCCCGCTGGCATGGCAATCACGGTCCGCGTGTTTACCTGAGGCAGCGCGGACCTGACGGACCGCACGGGCAGTAAACAGCCAATTCAGGTAGAGACAGCAACGCCGCGAAAAGAGCCGCCTCGTGGCGTTTGCGCGCGGTGTGGCAATCGACATGAAAAGTAAGGTGGCGATCCCGACAGGATTCGAACCTGTGACCATCGGCTTAGAAGGCCGGTGCTCTATCCAGCTGAGCTACGGGACCTCGAAAAAAATCGAAGATATTTCAATGAATGCAAGGCTTTGAAGGCAAAGCCTTGCCGAATTATCGCTTTGTTTGGCCTGAAACAAGTGTCAGGCCGAACAGGCAATCAGTGGGTCCAGGGCATTGTCCGATCGAAACGGAAATTGTCCGAATAGGAAACCTTGCGGCGCTTCGGCTCGTTCGGCTCGAAAACGCGATATGCAATGCCGTTGCGCTTTGCATAATCGACGGCTTCTTCCTGAGTGGCGAAGAACAGACGAATCTGGCTCTTCATATCGCCGGAAGAAGTGTAGCCCATCAAAGGCTCGACCACGCGCGGGCTTTCCGGCTCATATTCCAGAAGCCACTGGTCTGTTTTGGCCTGACCGGACTGCATTGCAGTCTTAGCTGGACGGTAAATACGTGCAACCATTTGAAGAACCCTGAACCACTCTCTTGCCCCGCCGGGGAGCTGAAAATCCACCAAGGCAATAGTTTACACGGCAATGCATGTCAACGCGATAAAGACGCACGCCACAAACCGCGGCTAGCGTTCATATGTCGGTCATTTAATCTTGGGGAAGATGGTCGGAGCGGCAGGATTCGAACCTGCGACCCCCTGATCCCAAATCAGGTGCGCTACCAGACTGCGCTACGCTCCGTCGCTTTCAAGCGGGTGCGGCTTCACTAGATAATCAAACGGGATAAAGCAAGAGGCAAAATTATCAGATTGCGCTTTTTCCCCGCACCACGCGCATTTCATTGATGGACATCCGTCTTTTTCGACGATTTGCCCGGCGGAACCAAATCGCGCGGGTTGGCGTTCTCACTTCACGAGCAACCAGCTGGAGACTGAATGTGAACAGAAACGGGCTTTATCTGATTATTGGCGCGCTGATCGTCGTGGCCGCCGGCTTGGCGGTGTATGTCTATCGCGAAGAGACCAAACCCGCCGGGATCGAGATGAAAATCGGAGAAGACGGCGTTTCCATTCAGGAAAATTAGGATCGAAACGAAGTTATAAACATATAAACCGATTAAGATTTCAAGCGCTTACGCTTTGTGATGAAACGTTTTCGCCCTCGCCATGTTATTTGGGGCACCAGATAAAACGGAGGACCAAATGGGTATCCAGACTGTTTCCGATGAGCTTTATCGTCGTCATGAACGCGAATGGGCAGAGCTGCGCAACGCGGTTGAAGCAAGCGAAGCCAACCAACGGCAGCAGGAAAAGGCATCGGGCCAGACTTCCTGCGATCACAAGACGTCTGGCCACCAGTAAGTCTTACCAACCTGCCTCGAAACGCCGCGAAAGCGGCGTTTTTTGTTTGCGATGCATCGGCCGGGCCGCACCCGCCGAAAGCTGCGGTAACCAAATGCGAAGGAACAATTGGTAGCGTCTCCCCATTGCGATTCGAACAGGAGACAGACGATGGCTGCACGCAAACGCACCACCCGCTCGCCCAAGCGCTCCCCCAAGCGTTCAAGCAAGTCGTCGGGCCAGTCTTCCGGCTCGTCTGCCCCCCTGCTCGCGCTAGCCGCCATTCTGGGCCTCGGTGCTTTCAGCCTGTGGGCCACCACCCAGCACAAGAGCCCGCAAGCCGCGTTAACAGCGCTGTTCCAGCGCCCTGCCTCCAAGCCGGTTGCGCAGCCCGCCGCGAGAACGGAACCGAAGGCGACCGTCACCAGCAACACGCCTGAAAGCAAGGCACCGGCGAAGGATTATGGCGCTGCCGTCGGCCCTGTGCCGCGCCCGTCCGCGCCCGTTGCGGCCCCCGCGCCGCAAAAGCCTGTCCAGCAGGCTGCCATCCAGACCGCCACCCCGCCGCGCCCCGCAAGTCAGGTTGTTGCGCCTCCGCCCCCGCCGCCAGCGGCTGCGCTGCGCTCAATGCCGCCGCGCGGCATCAACACGCCGGCAAGCTCGCCATCGGTGATCTATGCCAAGGCGCGCCTCACCATTCACAAGAACGCCTGGGACAAGTCACCATCCATCGGCGTCGTGGAAAAAGGCCGCGAGATGCGTTCCTATGGGAAGACCGGGCGCTGGCATCGCGTGATCGTCCCGAAGACCAACATGATCGGCTGGGTGCACGAGGACCAGCTTATCGGCGGACGCAACAAGCCGGACAGCGCCAGCCTGATCACCGGCTCCGTTGCGAAGAAGCAGCAAACTGCAACCGCAGCCGCGCCCAAACAGGCTCCCCGACCAGCGCATTCGCGCATGGAGCCGCCCAAGGCTGTCGGCCAGAAGAACTAATCCGGACGACGTACCATTGCCTCCAGTTGCCGGTCGCCCGGCAGATAGTCGAACCCTGCTTCGATCAGCGATGAACTGTCCGCGACCAGATCGCCATAAAGCTGATCGTAAAGACCGCTTTTGCCCGCAGCCGTGAGCAGGAGCCGCATGAAGACCGGCGGAAGGGGCAAAAGCCGCGAAGGCTTTCCCAAGGCAGCCCGAAGCTTCGTCACGAGTTCCTTTGTGGAGCGCGGTTGCGGCTCGGCAAGATGGAACACGCGCCCGGCGACCTTGTCCGCAGGCGCAACGCTTAAAAACGTCAGCGCACGCGCGACGTTCTCAAGAGACACGAAACTGCGCCTGTTGTTTGCCAGGCCGAAAGGCAACGGCAATCCGCTATCGCAAAGCTTTATCAACGCTTTCAGGTTCGCCCGCGCTCCGGGACCGTAAACGAGAACCGGGCGTGCGATGACAATCTCGATCCCGCTTAATTCCCGCAGATCAGCTTCCGCCTTGGCCTTGGCGCGACCATAATCATCGCGAGGGTTCAGCCGCATGTCCGGCGTCAGCGGCGACGGGTTTCCGGCAATCGTATAGATCGTCGAGACAAAGACGAAGCGCCTGACACCGGCAGCTTTTGCCTTGACGGCAAGCTCCACCGCCAGCCGATGATTGACCGCGTCGAACGTTGCTGCATCCGGGCGTTCCGCGCCGGTGCGATGCGCGAGCGCTGCACAATGAACGATTGTTTCCACGCCTGAAAAGTCCGGATCTGACAGGTCATTGCGGGACAAAGGCAGCACTTCGTGCCCCTCCCCAGCCAGCATTTGCGTCAATGCGCTTCCGATAAAACCGCCTGCCCCGGTGACCGCTATCCTCATCCTCAGCGTTCCGGCTGTTCGCTGTCGGCCAGAACCTGTGCGGCAAGCGTGCGCGTGATGCGGCTTTTCTGCTCCAGCGCCGCGCGGTCGAGCTTGTCGACAATGCGGATTGCAGACAGAAGCGAACGCTCGATCCGGCTGACCAGATAGGCGACGACATGCGGCTCCACGCTCACTTGCCGGTCCGCGAAAAGCTTGTGAATGACGCCGGAAAGCAAGAGGTCGTCCGGTTCGGCAATTTCCACGACGGTTGCGGCCTTGAGGCGCGAGGCAAGATCGGGAAGCTTGACGTTCCAGTTCGCGGGCCACAGGCGGGACGTCATCAGCAGTGAAGGCCCAAGCCCCTGCGCCGCGTGCTGCCGGACGCTGTTGATGAGATGGAAAAGCCCGGTTTCGTCGAAAGGCGTACCGCCGATATCGTCGATCAGCACCGGATATTCGGCAGCGCCATTCACGGCTTCTTCGGTGATGTTGGATGGGTCGACCAGAAGCGCGCCCGTTCCGGCACGCCAGATTTCCGCAAGATGCGTCTTGCCCGAGCCAGTCGGCCCGGCAAGAATGGTGACCGGCGACAGCCAGTTCGGCCAGCGATCAATGAGATCGACGGCAGCGCGGTTGGAGCCCGTGACGATCAGGTCCTCCCGGTGATAACCGGGCTGATGCTCAAGGTTCAACGGAATCTGGCGCGGTGCCTCACGCATCGCAGCCTCCTGCACATCCTGTTGTAACGCCTGGCCGGTTACGACCCAATCTCATTTCTCTCTGCCCGCATTCTCGCCTGCCTCGATCAGCGGTCCGGCATCCGGGTCCGGCTGATGATAGGCAGGATCATACATCGGTGACTGGAGATAGCTATTCAATGCGAAGCGCACAAGCACCCCGACCGCAGCCGCGGCAGGCACCGCGACCAGCATTCCGGTGAAGCCGAACAGCGAACCAAAGGCGAAAAGCGCGAACATGAGCCAGACCGGATGCAGCCCCACGGACGAGCCGACGAGCTTCGGCTGGAGGATGTTGCCTTCCACGAACTGGCCAAGGAAAAACACGCCCGCAACGGCACAGATCATGATCCAGTCGGGCCAGAATTGGACCAGCGCCACGCCGATGGCGAGCGCCAGCCCGACAAAGGAGCCGATATAGGGAATAAAGCTGATGAGACCGGCGAAAAAGCCGATCAGCAGGCCGAAATTGAGCCCCGTCAGCGTAAGGCCAATGGCGTAATAGGTTCCGAGAATAAGGCAGAGCGTGCCCTGCCCGCGAATGAAACCGGCAACGGCGGCGTTCATCTCGCGTGCGATGCGGCGCACGGTGTGAAGCTGGCGGCGCGGCACCCATGAATCGATGCTTGAGACCATGCGGTCCCAGTCCAGAAGCATGTAGAACGCGACCACCGGCGTAACGACGAAAAGCCCCGCAATATCGATCAGCGATTTCCCCGAATTCCACAGGGACTGAAGCAAGGTCGAGAGGAAACCCGCGCCCTGCTGGAGCAGCGAGCTCAGATTCTGCTGAATGACGGAACTGTCAATGCCGATATATTTCTTCAGCCACTGCGAATCCTCATTTGCCAGCAGCGATTGCAGCTGGGTGATGTATTCGGGGATTTTGGAAATGAAATCCGCAAGCTGCGTTGCGAGGATCGGCACGACGATCATCAGGCCGAGGATCAGCGCCATCAGGAAGATGAGCAGGATGACGACGGTGGCTGCAAGCCGCGAAAGGCCGAGGCGCTCCAGCCGGTCTGCAACGGGATCAAGGAAATAGGCCAGCGCCATACCCGCAACAAAAGGCAACAGGACGGAACTGAACACGACCAGAAACAGGACGAAGACCGCAACTGCGCCCACCCAGAACATCGCCTGACGGCGCACCGAAGAGCCGGTCAGCGCACCGACTTCCACATTGACGTGAATGTCGCCATCGCGAACCTTTGCATCCGATTGACGGATCGTTCGGCTGGCGGTGGTGCGCGTGGGTGTCGGTTTCTTGACCATAGCCGTCTGTTTTCCAGGAAATGAGCTCGATAAGCCTGCCCTGATAGCAGGATGGCGTTACGGATATCTTAGTGCGAACGGCGACAAGTTAGAACGGCCTGCATGAATTGCAATGGCTGATCGAAAGACCGCTCGAGGCACAACCCTCTACCGCAAGAGGAATGATCCATCACGATTCCAGGCAGAATCCTGCGCAATTTCGCTCTTTTCCGGCTTTGTGGCCTTGCGGGCAGCGCCGTCTCATGGCATTGCGCGCACATTCTCTGTTTATCGCATTTTCTCAAGCAAAACCGTTATACGCTTTTGCCGAAAATGCATTAGACAACTGCGTGGATAAGCACCCCCTTTCAGGAGCAGGCCATGACCATGGAAAACAAGCCCGCCGGCCATAATGGCCTGACCTACGCGCAGGCTGGTGTCGACATCGATGCCGGTAACCTGATGGTCGAGAAGATCAAGCCCCTCGTGCGCTCCACGCGCCGCCCCGGTGCGGACGGAGAGATTGGCGGCTTTGGCGGCCTGTTCGACCTCAAGGCTGCTGGCTTCAAGGACCCGGTGCTCGTTGCCGCCAACGATGGCGTTGGCACCAAGCTGAAGATCGCCATCGACGCCGACAAGCACGACACGGTGGGCATCGATCTGGTTGCCATGTGCGTCAACGATCTGGTCGTGCAGGGTGCCGAACCGCTCTTTTTCCTCGACTATTTTGCCACCGGCAAGCTTTCGCCGGATCAGGGTGTCGATATCGTTGCGGGCATTGCCGAAGGATGCCGTCAGGCCGGTTGCGCGCTGATCGGCGGCGAAACCGCTGAAATGCCGGGCATGTACCGCGACGGCGATTATGATCTTGCCGGTTTCGCGGTTGGCGCGGCTGAGCGCGACCGCCTGCTGCCGCGCGGCGACATTGCCGAAGGTGACGTCATTCTGGGACTTGCCTCGTCCGGTGTTCATTCCAACGGATTTTCGCTGGTACGCCGCATCGTCGAGCTTTCCGGCCTCGGCTGGAAGTCCGATGCACCGTTCCAGCCGGGCGCGACGCTCGGTGAAGCGCTGCTCACCCCCACACGTATCTATGTGAAGCCGCTTCTCGCCACGATCCGCGCTTCGGATGGCATCAAGGCGCTGGCGCACATCACTGGCGGCGGTTTTCCGGACAATATTCCGCGCGTCCTGCCGGAAGGTCTTGCCGCCGAAATCGACCTTGCCTCCATTTCCGTTCCGCCGGTCTTCTCCTGGCTTGCCAAAACGGGCGGCGTCGAGCCTAACGAAATGCTGCGCACCTTCAATTGCGGCATCGGCATGATTGCCGTCGTGAAGCCTGAAAAGGCCGAGGAAGTCGTAGCCGCCCTTGCCGCCGAAGGCGAAAAGGTCGTCACGCTTGGCCGGATGGTCAAGCGCGAGAAGGATGGCGTCGTTTACAAGGGCCAGCTCGCGCTATGAGCCGCAAGCGGGTCGTCATCTTCATTTCGGGCGGCGGCTCCAATATGGAGGCGCTGATCCGCGCCGCTGAAACTGCGGATTTTCCAGCCGAAATAGTGGCTGTATTCTCCGACAAGGCGGAAGCTGGGGGCCTTGCCAAGGCGCAAGGCGCAGGCATTGCCACGCAGGTTTTCAAGCGCAAGGATTATGCCTCAAAGGATGCGCATGAAGATGCCATTCTGGAGGCGCTTGCCGCCTTGAAGCCGGATATCATCTGCCTTGCCGGATACATGCGCCTTCTGTCGGGCCGCTTCATTGCTCCCTATGAAGGCCGCATTCTCAATATTCACCCTTCCCTGCTGCCGCTGTTCCCCGGACTGCACACTCATCAGCGGGCCCTCGATGCGGGGATGAAGGTCGCTGGCTGCACCGTTCATCTGGTGACCGAAGGCATGGATGAAGGTCCAATCCTGGCGCAGGCGGCGGTGCCGGTGCGCGCCGGAGATACTGCGGAAACACTTGCAGCGCGTGTCCTCAAGGCCGAACACCAGCTCTATGCTACCGCCCTGCGCAAATTTGCCACCGGACAGGCTGGGATTCAGTCAGATGACCCGGCAGACTGCGTGATTGTTAGCGCCTGACCGCGGCAAATTCATCACACACGAAGTTTTTTGTTAATAAAACTTTAATCTCCCGCAAAAAGCTCTAATTCCCCCTCGTAACGGAACTTGCTTCGGCAAACCCCGTTAAGAGTCGTGATAAACGTCTCTTTCAATATGTTTTTAGAAGAGGACAAGGACATGTCTCTCCGTTTTTCGACTTCCTTCCTTTCCGCAATGGCCGTGGTTTCCGGCATTGCGGTTACGGCTCCAGCGATCGCAGCCGACTTCGTAGCTCCTCCCGCTTCGGGTCGCACCCAGCCGCGTTCGGAAGTCGGTATGCTGTCCTGCGACATCTCCCCGGCGATCGGCGTGATCATCGGCAGCCAGCAGGATGTGGATTGCGTATTCCGGCCTGCCCGCGGTCGCGGCCCGATTGAACATTACACCGGCACCATAACCAAGCTCGGCGTCGATGTCGGTTTCATCAATGGCGGCCGTGTCGCCTGGGCTGTATGGGCCCCAAGCGTTCGTCCGGAAGGCGCACTTCAGGGCCGTTACGTTGGCGCTTCCGCCAATGCAGCCATCGGCGTCGGCTTCGGCACCAATATCCTGACGGGCGGTTCGTGGAAGACGATTTCACTTCAGCCGATTTCGCTTCAGGGCCAGCGCGGCCTTAATGCTGCTGTTGGTGTTTCCAAGCTAAAGCTGCGTTACGCTGGCTGACGAGCCCAAAATCAACAACGCCCGGCGCATATATAGTTTATATATGCGCCGGGCGTTGTTGGATTAATATTTATGGATTTATTTTGCGTATCCAGATTTTGGTATCATGCACCGCCAGCCCGCCATAAGGGGCGGCAGGTTCGGCGCCAACCAGGATGTTGATCCCCTCACCGCGCTCGAATGCCGAGTTCGGGAAAATGCCCTCAGACACGACGACCCCGCGTTTTTGTCCGGCGCGCAGCACGGCATGAAGCACCAGCTCGCCGCGATGATTGCCGATTTCAATCCGCTCGCCATCCTCAATGCCAAGCTCTGCCGCATCGTCGGGATGGATGAGAAGTTCGGGCCGGATTTCCTTGGCAAGCGAGGTCGGCGTTTCAGCAAAGGTCGAGTTCAGGAAATTATGGGCCGGTGAGGTCGTCATGCGGAACGGATGCTCGGCATCCGCCGTTTCGATCACTTCCCAATGGTCCGGAAATTCCGGTATCGACTGATGAGGCCCCTGAAGCCCCATGACTTCCGGCGGCTTGTTGGGCGAAGGGCTTCCAGTCCAGTCGGGGCGGAAGCGGAACTTGCCGTCCGGCCACTTGAAACCATTGATGTAATGCGCTTCTTCGAAAGGCGGCTGCAGATCCACGAACCGCTTTTCCTTCAATTCGTCGAAATGCGGCAGATCGCTATTGGCATTCATATTGTCGATCAGCGTGCGCTCATCCAGATCGAAGCCGGGCAGATGCCCGACGCCAAGCCGTTTGGCCAGTTCGTTGATGACGAAGATGTTCGGGCGCGCATCGGCGAGAGGCTCGATCAGCTTCGGCCCCAGAACCACATGCTGCTGCCCGCCGCCGCGATAGATATCGTCATGCTCAAGAAAGGTCGTCGCAGGCAGGACGACATCGGCCATCTTCGCCGTATCGGTCATGAACTGCTCGTGCACGGCAACGAACAAATCCTCGCGCGCGAAGCCCTTGCGCACCAGCCGCTGCTCCGGCGTCACATTCATCGGATTGGTGTTCTGGATCAGCATCGCCATGACGGGCGGGCCATCATAAAGCGCCTGCCGGTCGCCGGTGAGAATGCGACCGATCTTCGACTGGTCGAGAAAGCGAATGCCGACATCCTGCATGGCGCGACCTTCGATCTCGCGCTTGTCCATCTTGAAGATGCCGGAATTGGAATGAAACGCCCCGCCGCCTTCATGGAGGAACGCGCCCGTGACGCAGGCGATCGAAGCAGCGGCATGCATGTTCACCGCGCCATTGCGCTGGCGGGTGAAACCATAGCCCAGCCGGAAATAAGTGCGCTTGGTCTTGCCAACGAGATGAGCGAAGGCCTCGATCTCTTCAACGGACAGGCCGGTGATCGCCGCTGCCCATTCCGGCGTGCGGGTCTGAAGATGCTTTTCAAGCCCCTTGGGATCGTCGGTATAGCGCTCCAGATAATCCCAGTCGGCCAGACCGTCGCGGAACAGCACATGCATGACCGCACAGGCAAATGCGCCATCGGTTCCGGGCTTGAGCACGATGCCCATATCTGCCTGCCGGACGGTCGCATTGGCGTAAACGTCGATGACGACGATTTTCGCGCCGCGTTCCTTGCGCGCGCGGACCGCGTGGGTCATCACATTGACCTGCGTGGCGGCAGCATTGGTGCCCCAGATGACCACCACATCGGCTTTGGCCATTTCACGCGGATCGGGACCGGTCAGGCTTCCGGTTCCGGCAAAATAGCCGGTCCATGCCATGTTGGTGCAGAAGCTGTCGAACTGATTGGAATAGCGCTTGGCAAAGCGCAGACGATTGATCGAGTCGCGCTGCACCAGCCCCATCGTGCCTGCATAGTAATATGGCCAGACGCTCTCGCTGCCATGATCCTGCTCGGCTTTCAGAAAGCGCTCGGCAACAAGATCAAGGGCTGCCTCCCATGAGGCCTGTTTCCACTGCCCCTCGCCTTTCGCGCCAGCGCGAACCAGCGGATGCTTCAGGCGGTCTGGATGATGCACACGCTCTGCATAGCGCGCGACCTTGGCGCAGATGACGCCAGCCGTGTAGCTGTTGTCCTTCGCGCCGCGCACGCGCCCGATGGTGCGCTCGTCGAGGATTTCCACGTCGAGTGCGCAGGTTGACGGGCAGTCATGCGGACAGGCCGAATGACCGATCTTGATATTGGAAATGGGGGCGTGCTGGTTCATGTTACCTTAATATATCAAGCCACTTCCCGCAGAAACGAAATTCTGCCGGAAGACTATCATTGTGACGAAATAAATTTTCACGACAGGCGCAGTGAAATCGCACCGAAGACAATGAGCCCCGCAGCTACAAAGCGCGACAGGCCGACTTTTTCTTTCAGCACCAGGAAGGAAATGAGCACGCCGAAGAGGATCGCCGTCTCCCGCAGTGCCGCGACGACGGCAATTGGAGCCATGGTCATCGCCCAGAGCGCCAGACCATACGACCCCAATGTGCCCACCCCGCCGATCATGGCCGGTCGCCAGTGATTGCGCAGGTAATGGATGAACCGGTCGGGCTCGCGATAGAATGCCCAACCGGCAAGCGGTATCGCGTTCATCAGGAACAGCCAAAGCGTATAGGATAATGGCTCTCCCGAAACGCGGACGCCAAGGCCATCGATGATCGTATAGCTGGCAATGAAACCGGCATTGGTAAGGGCCAGCAAGGCGGTGCGGCTGGAAGCACCGCGATTTCTGCGCCTAGCGTCAAGCGCCATCGCCAGAACGCCGGAACAGATCAGGACGATGCCAAGCCAGCTTTGCCAGCCCATGACCTCGCCCACCAGAGGCGCGCTCACCAGCGCCACCAGCAAGGGCGGCGTGCCGCGCATGATCGGATAGGCTTCGCTCATATCGCCGGATTTATAGGCCGCGGCCACCAGCGACATGTAGAAGGTCTGCGTCACCGTCGACAGAAGCATATAAACCCAGCTTGCCGGGTTCGGCAGCGGCAGAAAAGGCAGAATGAAAAGAGCGATCAGCCCGGCAGCGCCGGTAACACTGGCAGCGCCGAAAAACTTGTCTCCGCTTCCCTTGACGATTGCGTTCCAGCTCGCATGAAGGAACGCGCCAAAGAGGACGATCAGAAGGACGCCACCAGACATTTCGGGACTCGATTCAAAGGATAAGGAGCGGATGCTGAAACTTGTATGTCACATTTGTGACAGGAGAGATATTGCAGCAACGACGCAGCGCGGGGCGTTTTTGCCGTTTCCCGCCTCTTGCCGAAAACATGCCGACATGAAACAAGCGCAGCCATGAATTATCGTCACGCCTATCACGCCGGAAATTTTGCGGATGTCGTCAAGCACGTCATTCTCGCCCGTCTCGTTGAATATCTGAAGCGCAAGGATCAGGCCTTTCGCGTCATCGACACCCATGCCGGCATCGGGCTTTACGATCTGAAAGGCGTGGAAGCCGGCAAGACCGGCGAATGGACGGGTGGCATCGACCGCATCGTGGAAGCCGTCCAGAAAGGCCAGATCGAGCAGCCCGCGCTGGAATTGCTGGAGCCTTATCTTGCCGCCGTCAGCGCCGTCAACGAGGGCGAAACGCTCCGCCATTATCCGGGTTCGCCGCTTCTCGTGCGGCATTTGCTGCGCAAGCAGGACCGCTTGTCCGCGCTGGAACTGCACCCGCAGGATTCGGCCAGGCTGGCGAAACTCTTCGAGGGTGACTATCAGGTGCGCGTGACCGAGCTCGACGGCTGGCTTGCGCTTGGCGCCCACCTGCCGCCGAAGGAAAAACGCGGCATGGTGCTGGTCGATCCGCCTTTTGAAAAGGAAGGCGAATTCGACCGTCTGGTCGACGGTCTTGTCAAGGCGCACAAGCGTTTCAGCGGCGGGATCTACGCGCTTTGGTATCCGATAAAGGACCGCAGGGAGACGGAACGGTTCACCCGACGCCTGCGTGAAACCGGCATTCCCAAGATCATGCAGATCGAGCTTGCGATTCGCGCGCCTTCCGCCGAACCGCGTCTCGACGGCACTGGCATGATTGTCGTCAATCCGCCTTTTACACTCGAAAGTGAGATGCAAACCCTGCTTCCCTGCCTTACCAAGCTTCTGGCCGAGGAAAAGGGGAGCAATTTCAGCATCAAGTGGGTGCGTAGCGAGACGGATCGCACTTGACCCGCGTGAAACGGTGACAGAAACTGCAACCCGACGAGGCTTCGGCCATCACAGAATTCAGCGAGTTGGCTCGCAATTTCGGACAGGATAGAGATATGCAACGAACCCTGGATCGCATCGGACAGTTTTCACGCGCAGCCGCTTTCGCCGCAGCCGTCCTTCCCCTGACGCTGGCTTCCCTGCCCGCGAGCGCCGCAGATTATCTTGCTCCGGCTCCCGCAGGCGTTGCCGGTGCGGGCGCGTGCAGCCAGCAAAGCGTGCTCCGCTCGGTGGTTTCCGATTTCGGCTATCAGGTGCGCCACGTCCCGAACCTGCCGCAGGTCGGCATCACTGCCATGAGCGACGTTCAACTGACGCGCTATGAACCAAAGACCAATCCGGCCCAGATCGAGCGCACTTATTGCAAGGCAACCGCCGTTCTGAGCGATGGCCAGTATCGTTCGGTCTGGTATATGGTTGAGGAAGGTCAGGGCTTTGCATCCATGGGCCGCAACGTCGAGTTCTGCGTAGACGGTTTCGACCGCTGGTATGTGTATGACGCCCGGTGCCGCGTTCTTCGCTAGTGACTACTCAAAGTCGCCCTGCCGGCCTGCCGCTTTTTGATTCAGACACTGAAGCCGCAGGGCAACCATTGAGTGGAGGGCATATGCTGCGGAAGTTTGGCGCTGCTGCGATCACGTTGCTTGCAGCGGCGATGGCGAATGTCCTGCCTGTACGCGCCGATGACATTCCGGGCGAGTTCGACTTTTATGTCCTCGCCCTCACCTGGTCGCCAAGCTATTGCGCATCGGAAGGCCCACGCGCCAACAAGCAGCAATGCGGCACCAACCGGCCTTTCGGTTTCGTGGTGCATGGTCTGTGGCCGCAGAACGAACGGGGTTATCCGGCGAACTGCCGGGTCGACAATAACCGAAGCGGCGGCAGCTATGTGCCGCGACGGATTATTTCCAACCTCTCGGACATCATGCCCGCTGCCGGTCTCGTCGCCTATCAATGGCGCAAGCATGGCAGTTGTTCCGGCCTTTCCCAGAATGATTATTTCGACACGCTGCGCAACGCTTTCGATCAGGTCAAGATTCCGCCAAGCCTGCGCAGTCTTGCCAGCGGGCGGCGCGTCGATCCCATGCTTGTTGAAAAAGCCTTCGTCGCTGCCAATCCCGGCATGAAGCCGGACGGTATTTCGATCAGTTGCAAGCGGAATTACCTGCAGGAAGTCCGCATCTGCATGACAAAGGACCTGCAATTCCGTTCCTGCAGCGAGGTGGACGCCAATGCCTGCCGAAGCCGCTCCGTGATGGTGCCCCCTACGCGATAGACCCTACCTACCCTGTTCAGGAAGTTACGATGACACAGATACTCTATTCACCCGCTTCACCCTATAGCGCGAAGGTTCGCATGGCTGCCCATCACGCGGGCATTCCGTTTGAAAGCGTCATCGTCAACACCTCGGCGGAACCGGAAAATCTCATCCATGCCAATCCGCTTGGAAAGATTCCAACGCTGGTGACGGATGACGGCAAAGGCATTTTCGACAGCCGGGCAATCACCCAGTATCTGGACCGGGTTTCGGGCAAAAAGCTTTTTCCGCGCAATGCCGAAAAACGCACCGATGCGGAGCGTTATGAAGCCATTGCCGACGGTCTTTGCGACGTGCTTCTGGCGCATGTCTATGAACGGCGCATGCGTCCGGAAGAGAAGGTCCACCAGCCTTGGCTCGACCTGCAATGGCGCAAGGCCGAACGCGCGCTCGACCTTCTGAATGAAGCGCCGCCGCGTCTGGCAGGCAAGCTGCATGTGGGGCATATCGCCGTTGCAGCCGCGCTCGGCTATCTGGCGCTGCGTTTTGAAGGCAAATGGGAGCGCAACCGCTCCAAGCTCAAGCGCTGGATGAAGCGTTTTCAGGAACTGCATCCGGAACTGACGGAACTTTTGCCGCACAGCTGATGGCCGAAACGAATGAAAACCCCGGATTTTCCGGGGTTTTCATTGCGGTTTACTGTTTCCCGTTGATCGCCTGCAAAATCCGGTAAGCGGCTTTTATGCGCTGATCATTCGGATAGTTTCGGTTGGCGAGCAGAACGATTCCGGTCTTTGTCGCGGGAATGAAGGCCGCATAGGCACCGAAACCATTGGTGGAGCCGGTCTTGTTGACAAGCATGTTCGGCGACGGCGCGTGCGGGGAATCGAATTTCTCGATCTTATGGGATTTCCGCGCCATGTCGGACGAATTGCCCGCCAGAAGCGTCTTGAGCGGGACCGGATAAGCATAGATTTCCCAGCCGAGCCCCTGATTGTTCGCGCCGACACGGTAGTAACCCGTATGGGTTGCGGCGACGGCTTTCTGAAAATCGGGCGCAAGCGGCGAGCTGTCGATATTCAGCGCGACGAAGCGAAGGAGATCCGGCGCCGTGGTCTTGATGCCGTAGGCCTCCGCATCCAGCGTGCCTGCCGATACCCGGATCGGCTTGTCGGCCTTGGTATAGCCGTAGGCATAGTTCTTCATCCGGCTTTCTGGCACATGGACAAACGTGTTTTTCAGGCCGAATGCGGGCAGAAGCTTCTGCTCCATCAACACGTCGAACGGCTGGCCCATGCTGCGCGCCGCGAGATAGCCAAACAGCCCGATGCTGGGGTTCGAATAACGGCGCTGCGTGCCCGCCGGATAATCCGGCTTCCACTTCTTGAAATAGGCCAGCATGGAACTGTCGTCGGTGACTGCATCGGGAAACTGCAATGGCAATCCTCCCGGCGTATAGGTTCCAAGATCGAGCATGGTGATCCTGTCGAAACTGCTGCCTGTGAGCTCAGGAGCCCATCTGGTTGCGGGATCGGACAGGGAGAAGGTGCCGGTCGCCAATCCATAGCCGCCAAGCGTCGCGGTAAAGGTCTTGCTGATCGAGCCTATCTCGAAAAGCGTATTCTCATCGACTTTCTGCCCGCCGTCCTTCGACGCCACTCCATAACCGAAGAAATGAATTTTGCCGTCGATGGTGATGGCAACGCCCATGCCGAGGATTTTTTGCTCGGCCATGAGCGGGCGTACGGTTTCATCGACAATGCGGCGCAGGTCGCTATCGCCTGCAGCAAGCGCGCGACTGTTCGGGACAATCGCAGCCGTAGCGAGGAGACCGATCAAAAGTGTCGTAGATTTTCTCATGATAGATGAATAAACCTCATGATTATGCGTTCGGCTGCGTCTTAACCAAGACATTAGCCGCACTGCGCGATCCATTATACTGAAACCCGTTTTCCAGGGGATGCAAGCCTTTCAGGCCCTGCTGATGTACGCTGCTTGCGCAGCAACGACAAACGACGTTATCTAGCATTTGGCATTAGAAAAATTTGGGTTTTCATGGTTCGTCCGCATCTCCCGCTCAATTCGCTCCGCGCCTTTGAAGCGTCGGCGCGTCACCTCAGTTTCACCAAGGCCGCGATTGAGCTTTGCGTCACGCAGGCCGCTGTCAGCCATCAGGTCAAAAGCCTCGAGACCCGCCTCAATGTGACGTTGTTCGAGCGCCTGCCGCGCGGATTGATGCTGACCAAAGAAGGAGAAGCGCTGCTTCCCACGTTGAAAGACGCATTCGACCGCATCGCGGGTACGCTTGAGCTTTTCGAGGCCGGGCACTACCGGGAGATATTGCGGGTGGGCGCGGTGGGGACGCTTGCGGTCGGCTGGCTTCTGCCGCGTCTGCACGATTTCCAGAGTCGCTATCCGTTCATCGACTTGCGCCTTTCGACCAACAATAACCGGGTGGATATCGCGGCGGAAGGACTGGATTACGCCATCCGATTCGGCAGCGGTGCATGGCACGGCATCGACGCAACCCGGTTGCTGGAAGCGCCCTTGTCGCCACTATGCATTCCGGAACTGGCGCGTGAATTGCGAACACCGGCCGATCTTGCGCGCCATACGCTGCTACGCTCCTATCGTGCCGATGAATGGGCGCAATGGTTTCTGGCGGCGGGCGTTACGGGAGACATGCCCCTGCCCCGAAGCATCATGTTCGATTCGTCGCTTGCCATGATGGAAGCTGCCATGCAGGGAGCAGGCATTGCGCTTGCGCCGCCACTGATGTTTTCCCGGCAATTGTTGTCGGAAACCATCATCCAGCCATTCGAAACGACGGTGACGATGGGCGGCTATTGGCTGACGAGGCTGCAATCGCGGACGGAAACCGAGGCGATGTCGGCCTTTCGCGGCTGGCTGATGGAAACAGCAAACAGCTGAATCCAAAAACAACGCAACAAAAAACCGGACAGTCGCCTGCCCGGTTTTCCGTGTTCAATTATCAGATAATTAGAACTTGTAGCCAACGCCGACGCGGATGTCGTGGGTGTCGAGCTTGTTACGGACCGACTCGGTGCCAAGATCATAAGTCTTGTTGCCGAACTGGGTGTAACGATATTCAACGCGGCCCAGAATGTTGTCCGTGAGCTTGGCTTCCAGACCGGCACCAGCAGTCCAACCAACGCGGAACTTGCTTTCGTCGTCGAAGCCGTTGTCGAGCTTGACCTGCTTACCAGCAACACCAGCGGTGATGTACGGCATGACCGGGTTCAGGTCGTAGCCGAGACGGCCACGCAGCGAGCCTTCGAAGCCTTCCTTGACTTCCAGGCCGTTCTTGGACTTCTTGGCCCAGGAGTAACCGGCGTCACCTTCGAGGCCGTATACGAACTGGTCCTGCTGGAAGTTCCAGCCAGCGTAGGCGCCAGCCTTCATATCGTCAGGCTTGATGCTGCCATCGGTGTTGGTCTTGGCCTTGTTCCAGCCGTAGCCGAGGTACAGACCAGTGTAACCGCCAGCCCAGCTGTACTGCGGAGCCATTTCAACCGGAGCCGGAACAGGAGGCTGTTCCTGGATGGCGTCAGCAGCGAAAGCAGTCGCAGAGAACGGCAGCAGCGCAGCCGAGGCGATTACGAGAGACTTAAGAGTGCGCATAGCATTCTCCTTACACAAATTACCTTTTGCGCGGTCCCTTATCGGGCGGGCGACATTGGGAGTAATCGTCCATGCCGCGCTGACAGGACCGACATATCGGCGGTAATTGCGGCACGAAATGCCCGCTTCTGTGGAGAGAACCTGTCGAGAACGTGGCAAAATTGCGATGTTGCATTATCGCAACGCCGACTACGGGCAACTATATGGGAGAAGGATGGTGGCTGCGTTGCTGCTCTTCACCGGCCAGATGAAACGAAGTCGCTGAAATCTCTACAAATTTGTCAGCTATGGAGGTTGCCGACGCTGTTTTTAGCTGTAATTTTCCGACCGAAGTGGCATGAAATCGATTGAAGAATCTCGATAAGGAAGTGTTTACCGTGTTGAATGATCACGAGCCCCGCCTGCTTGCCAAATGCCCGGTTCTGGTAACCGGCGGCGCGCGGCGCATTGGAAAGGCAATCGTCGAAGACCTTGCCGCCCATGGCTTCCCGGTCGCCATACACTGCAATCACTCCGTCGATGAAGGCGCAGCCCTTGCGAGCGCCATAAACGAGCGAGGCGGCATCGCCCGCGTGGTACGTGCCGATCTTTCGTCCGAAGCCGATGTGCGCAATCTCGTCAAAGATGCCTCGAGCCAGATCGGGCCGATCCGACTTTTGATCAACAATGCCTCGCTTTTTGAAGATGACCAGATCGGGCAACTGGACATGGCGCTGTGGGACAAGCATTTTGCCATTCACCTGAAAGCTCCCGTCCTGCTGGCCGAAGAAATGGCGAATGCCTTGCCCGAGGGTGAGGATGGGCTTGTGGTCAATGTGATCGACCAGCGCGTGTGGAAGCTCAATCCGAACTTCTTTTCCTATACGCTCTCGAAAACGGCGCTTTGGAATGCCACCCGCACCATGGCGCAGGCGCTTGCGCCGCGAATCCGGGTCAATGCAATCGCCCCCGGCCCCACATTGCCGAGCGAAAGGCAGAAGCCGGGTGATTTCGAACAGCAGGTCGAGAAACTTCTTTTGCAGCGCGCGCCGGAATTGTCGGAATTTGGGCGTACTGTTCGCTATTTCTGGGAAAGCCGCTCCGTCACCGGCCAGATGATCGCGCTTGATGGCGGCCAGCATCTGGCATGGGAAACCCCGGATATTGCAGGAATCACCGAATGACCGGAAACCGCAAGAACAATGAGGACGCCGTTGCCAACCTGCCGCCGGATGACGAGCAGGATGTGGCAGGTTTCATCATTGGCGATGCGGAAACCGAAGAGGAAGACGAGAGCGACGACGTAGTCGAAGCCTCTGCACCGCCCTCCGCTGCCGATTCGATCCAGTGGGATTCCTCCGATGGCCTGCCGGATATCGAGGGCCTCAGCGGGCAGGACATCATCAATGCTTTCGTGAAACGCCTGCCCAATAATCCGGGCGTCTATCGCATGTTCAACAGCGATGGTGACGTGCTCTATGTCGGCAAGGCGCGCAATCTCAAGAAGCGCGTGTCCAACTATGCGCGCGGGATCGGCCATTCCAATCGTATAACGCGAATGATCCGCGAAACGGTGACGATGGAATTCGTCGTCACCCGTACGGAAACCGAAGCCCTGCTGCTGGAAGCTAATCTCATCAAGCGATTGCGCCCGCGCTTCAACGTGCTGATGCGCGACGACAAGTCGTTTCCCTATATTCTTTTGACCGGCGACCATCGGGCGCCCGGCATCTTCAAGCATCGCGGCGCCCGGTCCCGCAAGGGAGACTATTTCGGCCCCTTCGCCTCGGCTGGCGCCGTGGGCCGCACGATCAATGCGCTTCAGCGCGCGTTCCTGCTGCGAACCTGCACGGATTCGGTTTTTGAAACACGCACCCGCCCTTGTCTTCTCTATCAGATCAAGCGCTGTTCCGGCCCGTGCACGCATGAGATCAGCGACGCGGACTATGCCGAACTTGTCAGCGAGGCCAAAGCCTTCCTTTCAGGCAAAAGCCAGTCGGTGAAAGACCATCTGGCAGCCGCAATGCAGGCCGCATCCGCCGATCTCGACTTTGAACATGCGGCGGTCTACCGCGACCGTCTGGCCGCACTTTCCCATGTTCAGTCGCATCAGGGCATCAATCCGCAGACAGTTGAAGAAGCAGACGTTTTCGCCATCCATCAGGAAGGCGGCATGACCTGCATTCAGGTCTTCTTCTTCCGTACCGGCCAGAACTGGGGCAACCGTGCCTATTTTCCGAAAGCCGACAGTTCGCTCGGACCCGCGGAGGTTCTCGGGGCCTTCCTGTCCCAATTCTACGACGACAAGCCATGCCCGCGTCTTGTTCTCTTGTCCGAGACTGTGGAGGAACAATCGCTGATCGCCGAAGCGCTGTCGACGCGCGCAGGACATAAAGTGCAGGTCAACGTGCCGCAACGCGGCGAGAAGAAGGATCTTGTCGATCACGCCCTCACCAACGCGCGCGAGGCGCTTGGACGACGGCTTGCCGAAACATCGTCGCAGGCACGCCTGTTGCAAGGCATGGCCGAGACCTTCGGCCTGTCGCAGCCGCCGCGCCGGATCGAGGTCTATGATAACTCGCATATCATGGGCACGAATGCTGTCGGCGGCATGATCGTCGCCGGGCCGGAAGGTTTTGTCAAAAACCAGTACCGCAAGTTCAACATCCGCTCGACGGACATTACGCCGGGCGACGATTTCGGCATGATGCGCGAGGTGATTGAGCGGCGCTTCTCGCGGCTGGTGAAAGAACATGGCGCGCCGGAAGAACAGACCAACGCTGAGGCGACCGATGCGTTTCCCGCATGGCCCGATGTCATCTTGATCGACGGCGGGCAAGGTCAGGTGGGCGCTGTGCGGCAGATTCTTGGCGAGCTTGGCATCAGCCATCTTGTCAATGCCATCGGCATTGCGAAGGGCGTCGACCGCGAGGCGGGACGCGAGCGCTTCTTCGTGGAAGGCAAGCAGCCCTTCACGCTGCCGCCGCGCGATCCCGTGCTCTATTTCATCCAGCGTCTGCGCGATGAGGCGCACCGCTTCGCCATCGGCACGCATCGCGCCCGGCGCAAGAAGGAAATGGTCAAGAATCCGCTCGATGAAATCGCGGGAATCGGACCATCGCGCAAGCGTGCGCTTCTGCACCATTTCGGGACCGCGAAGGCCGTGTCACGCGCCGCCGTCGAGGACCTTATGCAGATTGACGGCATTTCGGAAGCCATGGCGCGGACGATTCATGACCATTTCCGGGATCGATGACACAAACTTGTCCGGGAATCATCTACAAGCGTCATTAGAGCGCATCCTGAAAAGTGCGAAACGGTTTTCAGATAAGATGCGCGTCAAAACAAAGAATTAGAGCGTCGATCTGATCCAATCAGATCGAAACGCGCTCTAAGTCCCGGCCGAACATGTTAGCGGGAGTTGATTTTATGTCATATCCCTGTTGATGTGCGGCTGACAAACATGCGGCGGAACGAATGCAGAAGAATCATACCCTCTCCCTTCCCAATATCCTCACTTATGGCCGCATCATCGCCGTGCCTCTTGTGGTGTTGTGTTTCTTTATAGAGGGACGGCTGGAATCGAGCGATTTCGCCCGCTGGACAGCCCTCGGATTGTTTGCAGTCGCCAGCATAACCGACTTTTTCGACGGCTATCTCGCCCGCATCTGGAAGCAGACCTCGACCATTGGCCGTATGCTTGATCCGATTGCCGACAAGCTTCTCGTGTCTGCAATCCTGCTGCTGCTTGCCGCTGACGGCACGATCGCCGGATGGACGCTGTGGGCGGCGATCATCATCCTTTGCCGCGAAATCCTGGTTTCCGGCCTGCGCGAATATCTTGCCGAGCTCAAGGTCAGCGTTCCCGTTTCGCGTCTCGCCAAATGGAAGACAACCGCGCAGATGATCGCGCTTGCATTCCTGCTCGCAGGCCCTGCCGGTGACAAAATCATGCCCTATGTAACGGAAACAGGCATTGTCCTGCTTTGGGTATCGGCCCTTCTGACGCTTTATACGGGCTGGGATTATTTCAAGGCGGGCCTTAAACACGTGATGGATTGATCCGGTGACGGTAAAACTCGTCTATTTCGCCTGGGTGCGCGAGAAAATCGGCAAGGGTGAGGAGATTATCGAACTCCCCTCACCCCAAACGACTGTCGGTGACCTGATCGGCCATCTGAAGTCGCGCGGTGACGAATATGAAGCCGCCTTCGAGCATGAGCATGTCATTCGCGCTGCGATCAATCAGGAACATGCCGAACACACGGAACTGGTGAAAGACGGCGACGAGGTTGCGCTCTTTCCGCCCATGACGGGAGGATGAGATGAGCGGGCAAACTCCGTGCCCACTTTTCGTCGGCATAAGAAGCGAAGATTTCGACACGGCGGCGGAACTGGGCAAGCTTCAACAGGGGCGCACGGATATCGGCGCCATCGTCACCTTCACCGGGCTTTGCCGTGATGAAAGCGGCACGCTTTCTGCACTGGAACTGGAGCATTATCCGGGCATGGCCGAGGCGGAAATCACCCGCATCGCCCAACAGGCCATCGTGCGCTGGCCGATAACCGCGCTGACGATCATTCACCGTTACGGGCTTATAAAACCGGGCGAAAACATCGTTCTAGTGGCTGCGGCGTCGTCGCATCGTCACGCGGCTTTTGAGGCCGCCTCATTCCTGATGGATTACATGAAAACCGACGCTCCGTTCTGGAAACGGGAGCATCTGGCGGACGGTTCGGTCGGCGGATGGGTGTCGTCCAAGGAGGAAGATGAGCAGATACGCGAACGCTGGAAACTGGACTGATCTTTCGATTACAGGTTTCACAATTAATCCCGATTTTTCATTTTAATCGCGAATTAACTATTTAACCCCCTAGAATATTGGGTAATTTGGGCGACGTGTTCTTGCGCCGCCATAATTTTCACATGAAGATTTCGCTAATGTCGGCGGTATGAATCAGACACCGACAGGCAATGACGACAGACAGGTTGGGATCCGCATCAGCGCCATCTGTCTTAACAAGCAGCGCATGCGGGAACGGAAGTTTCGGGCTTTAACGATGCGAAATGGATTGGCGAAAACCCTTTCAATTGCTGCGGCACTCGCGGTCGGCATTGGCGCGCTCGGCGGCGCTGCCTTGTTCCTGACCACCTCGATGCCGACAAGCAGCCTGGCGGCGGAAAAAACCATCAGCGGCAAGGTCATGTATCGCGAGCGCATCGCGCTGCCGCCGGAAGCGAGCCTGACGGTTCAGCTTTCCGACGTCTCGCTGGCCGATGCGCCCTCCAAGGTCATTGGTGAAACGCGGATCGAATCCGTTCAGGGTTCGCCGATCCCGTTCGCCATCAATTTCGATACGGACCAGATTCAGCCCGGCCATAACTATGCCCTGCAGGCGCGCATTTCAGCGGGCGACACGCTGTGGTTCGTCAATGACGAACACTATGCCATTGATCCGAAGAACCCCGGCGAACCGGCAGAAATCAAGGTTGTCATGGTCCGCAAGAGCGGCGATGTGGGTGCCGCCATCGGCATCGAAGGCAAGGACTGGCTCGCAGAAGACATTCAGGGCGGCGGCGTGATCGACAATGCCCAGACGACCCTCACCGTCTCGACCGATGGCGCCGTCAGCGGCTCCGGCGGCTGCAACCGCTATTTCAGCAAGGCGACCGTCACCGGCGAAAACATCTCCTTTGCCGAGATCGGCTCGACCTATGTCCAGTGCCCGCCCGCCCTCATGAACCAGGAACGCAAGTTCCTCGACGTGCTCGGCAAGACCAAGTCATACAAGATCGACATGGGCAAACTCGTTCTCTTCGACGACGAAGGGAAGGAAGTGGCGAGGCTCGCGCAAAGTCTTTGAAATCTGTTTCCGCCTAACAAAAAAGCCCGGTCGAACCGGGCTTTTTCTTTATTTTTCGTTGGGATCAGCCGACGATTTCGGTGCCCGAGAACCAGTATGCGATTTCTTCCGCAGCGGTTTCCGGAGCGTCCGAACCGTGTACGGAATTTTCGCCGATCGACAGGGCGAATTCCTTGCGGATGGTGCCTTCCTCAGCGTTGGCCGGGTTGGTTGCGCCCATGATTTCGCGGTTCTTGGCGATGGCGTTTTCGCCTTCCAGGACCTGAACGACCGTCGGGCCCGACGACATGAATTCGGTCAGTTCGCCGAAGAACGGGCGATCCTTGTGAACAGCATAGAAGCCTTCAGCTTCACGCAGGCTCATCCAGACGCGCTTCGAAGCGACGACGCGCAGGCCAGCTGCTTCGAGCTTGGCGGTGATTGCGCCGGTCAGGTTGCGGCGGGTCGCATCGGGCTTGATCATGGAGAAGGTACGTTCGATTGCCATTATGACACCTTGTTCGCTGGAATTTTCAGAAAAGTGAGGCTCTATACCGTCGATAGGCCCGATTGCCAAGAGGCGAACCGATTAGCACCTTGAGACGACAGAAAATTGATTGCATAGATGATGCCCTGCCGATTCAGCTTCGTGGAAGCGGCGCAGATGGGTGTCAGGGGGGCTCGTGGAACAGCATTTTCAAATGTTCGCCTATTACAACCGATGGGCAAATGAACTGGTCTATGCCGCTGCCGCCCAGTTGAGCGACGAGGAATACAGGCTCGACCTCAGCCTGTTCTTCGGTTCCATCCACCGCACGCTCAATCACATACTGGTTGCTGATCGCATCTGGATGAAACGCTTCACCAACGAAGGCGATCACCCGAAGACGCTCGATGCAATCATTTCCGACAATTTCATCATGCTGCGCGATTTGCGGCAGGCGGAAGACGAGCGCATATGCCGCTTTGCGGATGGGCTCGACAGCCAGAAACTGAGCGGCCGCTACAGCTATACTGCGCTTAATGAAATGCGCACGATAAGCCAGCGGCTTGCCCCGTCGCTTGCCCATATGTTCAACCACCAGACGCATCATCGCGGACAGATCCATACCGCTTTCACAAGACTGGGAACGGAAGCGCCCTCGCTTGATCTCATGCTTTTCCTGCGAACGGAAGGCGGACGGCGCTTCGCCTGACTGATGTTGATACTTGCGGAAACGCTTCAAGCCGTGCAAAAGCGCTTTCATCATGCTTATCCTTGACGACATTTCCGTACGCATCGCCGGACGCCTCCTGATCGACCATGCCAGCATAACGCTGCCAGCGGGATCGAAGACGGGTTTCGTCGGACGCAACGGCACCGGCAAATCAACGCTGTTTCGCGTGATTACGGGCGATCTTGCGCCGGAAACGGGCAGCATCTCATTGCCGAAAAACACGCGTATCGGTCAGGTCGCACAGGAAGCGCCCGGCACCGACGAAGCGCTGATCGAAATCGTCATGAAGGCGGACAAGGAACGCGCGGCCCTTCTGGAAGAAGCGGCGACAGCGACCGACCCGCATCGCATCGCCGAAATTCACACGCGCCTTGCCGATATCGACGCCCATTCCGCGGAAGCGCGCGCTGGCGCCATCCTCTCTGGCCTCGGTTTCAGCGCGGAAGCGCAACGCCAGCCAGCGTCAGCTTTCTCTGGCGGCTGGCGCATGCGCGTCGCGCTCGCCGCCGTTCTCTTTGCCGAACCGGACCTGCTGCTGCTCGACGAACCGACCAACTATCTCGACCTTGAAGGCGTGCTGTGGTTGGTCGACTATGTGAAGCGCTATCCGCACACGGTCATCATCATCAGCCACGATCGCGATCTTCTGAATTCGGCCACGTCGTCGATCATGCATCTCGACCAGAAGAAGATCAGCTTCTGGCGCGGCAATTACGACCAGTTCGAGCGCCAGCGTCACGAAATGCTGGAATTGCAGCAAAAGGCCCATGCAAAGCAGGAAGCCCACCGCAAGCATATGGAATCCTTCGTGGAGCGGTTCCGCGCCAAGGCCACCAAGGCGCGGCAGGCCCAGTCGCGCCTGAAGGCACTGCAAAAGCTCAAACCCATCGAGCTTTATGTCGAAAGCCACGTGCAGCCCTTCCGTTTCCCGGATGCGGAGAAGAAAGCAGCCTCCCCGATCATCGCGCTGGACAACGCCGATGTCGGCTACGTGCCGGGCAAGCCGGTGCTGCGCAATGTGACGCTGCGCATCGACAATGATGACCGCATTGCCCTCCTCGGCTCCAACGGCAACGGCAAGTCGACGCTTGCCAAGCTGATTGCCGGTCGCCTGACGCCCGAAAAGGGCACGCTCACGGTTTCGCCCAACCTGAAGGTCGCCTTTTTCGCGCAGCACCAGTTGGATGACCTCATACCGGACGACAATGCCATCGAGCATGTGCGCAAGCTGATGCCGACCGAACCGGAGGCGAAAGTCCGCGCCCGCGTTGCGCAGATGGGCCTTTCGACCGAGAAAATGCTGACACCGGCCAAGGACCTATCCGGCGGCGAGAAAGCACGCCTCCTGATGGGGCTTGCGACCTTCCACGGTCCCAACCTGCTGATCCTCGACGAACCGACCAATCACCTCGATATAGACAGCCGCGAAGAGCTCGTGCATGCGCTCAACGCTTTCAACGGTGCAGTAATCCTGATCGCCCACGACCGCCACCTGATTGAAGCCACGATGGAACGCCTCTGGCTCGTGCGCGAAGGTGGCGTGAAGGCATTTGAAGGCGATCTCGATGAATACCGTCAGATCGTTCTGGCCGATGCCAAGGGAGAACCGGCTACCGACCGTGATGACAGTGCCAAGGTCAACAAGGCCGAGCAGCGAAAACTCGCAGCCCAGAAACGCGAGGCCATGGCGCCGCTGCAAAAAAAGATCAAGGAAACCGAAGCCTTGATCCAGAAGCTGCAGAAACAGATTCAAGTCTTCTCGTCACAACTCGAAGACCCGGCCCTTTACGAGAAGGAACCGCAAAAGGCCGTTCGCATCAACAAGGACATGAGCGATGCGCGCTCCGCCCTTGCGGATGCAGAGGACAAGTGGCTGGAACTCTCCACCGAATATGAAGAAGCGATGGCGGAGTGACGATCAAGGGTGCCGGAGCAAACATCCCTTGCGCAAAAAGTTCACGATCCCGCCAGTATGTTGGCAAACTTGACAACACAATCGTTTGTTGGCATATTTGACAACATGAAAGCGCGGAAGCTCGCCGAGTACAAAAGCGTCGAGACGGACGGAAGCATTATCCAGTTCGTTGTGTGGCAGGTTCCGACGCCGGTGCCGCCCGCGTCCCCACGGATTCAAATATCGGATGGTCTACATCCAAAACGGAGAACGTGTCGTCGGCTTCGATAATGAACGTGGAAAAGGTGACCATAAGCATCTGGACGGGAAAGAATATCCGTATCCGTTCACAACGCTGGAACAACTTATTGAAGATTTTCTACTCGAAGTGGAAAAACGGAGGCGGTCATGAGAACATTGACGATCACGACGAATCCGAATTGGAAATCGGCATTGCGGGCGGCCGGACAACGGGCCAAGGCTGGCCTGACGTCTGGTGAATATCAGGGCGAAACGCTGAATTTCGAAACGCCGGGCGCGTTCTTTTCCCACCTTACCGAACGGCGCTGGCTCTTGCTCAACGAGCTTTTGGGAAGCGGCACAGTGGGCGTGCGGGAACTTGCCCGCCGATTGAGCCGCGACGTCAAGCGTGTCCACGAAGACGCGGCAGCCTTGGTCGAATTGGGCCTGATAGAAAAAGATGAGCGCGGCGCGCTCTATTGCCCGTTTGGCAATATCCACGTTGACATGGTGATGACGCCGTCGACCAAAGTGGCGTAATCCCGAGCTATTCTGTCTGGAGATGCTTCAGGCAAGTATCAACAAGGCCACGATTGCAAGCACAACCCAGCCGATAACGCGCATGGCGACCGGCAAGGGACGAGGCAATAACCGCACCGCCAGAATCGCGAAAACGACGGTTAGAACCGGAAATCCAAAATAAAGAGCGGCATAACCGCTTTGCCCCTCGAAAGAGGAACCGAAGAGTCCCAGCCTTTCGAGCGGTATCAGTGCGAGAAGCGCGGCCAAAGCCGAAAGCAGCAACAGCAACAATCTATCGGAAATCCGGCCAAACATCGTATCAATCAGCTCTGGGGACGCAGGCGCGTGCGCATCAATGCATAAAGACCGAATGCGCCGAGGATCAGTCCGATGGTCGTATAGACCTCATCGGGCGTTTCCGCCCCGCGCCTCAACACCAGATCGGCTTTTGAAATCTGAAGCCCGTCCGTATTTCCCTGCACCAGACGAAATGCATACAGTCCTGGAATAACCGGATCGATGTCCCCGGCACTCTGGCGCAGAACGCTGCCGTCTTGCGGGCGGTCCGTATTGATGGAGCCAGTGGTCGAGGCAAAATCGAGCCCCTGCGAAAGAACAGGCATCCCGTCGCGGCTGACAGCCAGCGTCACCGCCGAACGCCGTTCGGCAGGCACATAGCCCGGCAGAGGCGTTGCATCGATGAACACGCGCACCGGCCCCTCAGCCGCCGACAGCCTGACTTCCTGTATCTTGAAGCCGCTCTGGCGGTTTTCGAGCATGGTCCAGCGGCCAATCTCGCTGCCCGTGAAATGGCGCATATACCACGGATAGCCGATAGCAAGACCAAAACCGGCGACGATCATCGAAATGAATAGCGCCCTCATTATGCCTTGCGCTCCCAGCGGCGATCCGGCGTTTGCTGCCAATAGGTCAAATCGTGGCTTCCTGCCTTGAAGCTCTTCCATTGTGCCCGGGCAATATCAAGCTGTTCCTGATCATGCCCGTCGAACATGACGACGAGGCGTTCATATGCTTCCGCCCTTTCCAGCCCAGCGCCTTCGACGAGAAAACGCACAGTCGCACCGTTCGGATTGGCTTCACTGGTGGTGAGCAGGACCGGCTGGTGTTCCGGATGAGGCTCCTTGTCGGTGCCATGCGCTACGAAAGAAGTGTCGGAAAAGGTCCAGAGCAGGCCGTCCAGCGCGTCGCGTCTTTCCTCGCTGACGGTCTGGATCGTCACACGCCAGCCGCGCCCGAGCGAGCGCTCGACCAAGCCGGGCAAAGCCTCATCGAGCGTCGATTCCGTCAAATGGTAGAAGAGGATTTCCGCCATGCATTACCCGTTTCGCGAGACGGGCGGAGAAATTGATTCCGCTTCTCCACCCATCCCTTTGTTCAGGAAAAGATTTTAGCTTTCAAAATGATCCCGGACAAGGCGGTCCAGCAGGCGAACGCCATAGCCCGAAGCCCAGGTCTGGCTATATTCGTTTGCGGGCGAGCCCATGGCCGTTCCGGCAACGTCGAGATGCGCCCAAGGGGTCTCACCGACAAAGCGCTTGAGGAACTGTGCCGCGGTGATGGAACCGCCATAACGGCCAGCGCTGTTCTTCATATCAGCGAATTTTGAATCGATCATCTTGTCGTATTCAGTGCCGAGCGGCAGGCGCCACAGCTTTTCACCCGTTGCCTGACCCGCATCGTAAAGCTGGTCCGCAAGCTCATCGTCATTGGAGAACAGTCCGGCGTGATACTGGCCGAGCGCGACCATGACCGCACCCGTAAGCGTAGCCAGATTGATGATGAAGCGGGGCTTGAAACGATCATTCGTATAGTGCAGCGCATCGGCGAGGACGAGACGGCCTTCGGCATCGGTGTTTATGACTTCAATTGTCTGCCCGGACATGGAGGTAACGATGTCGCCCGGACGCTGGGCATTGCCATCCGGCATGTTTTCCACAAGGCCGATAACGCCGATGGCATTGACCTTTGCCTTGCGCCCGGCCAGCGCGCGCATCAGCCCGGTGACGGCTGCCGCGCCGCCCATGTCGCCCTTCATGTCTTCCATGCCAGCGGCAGGCTTGATGGAGATGCCGCCCGTATCAAACACCACGCCCTTGCCGACGAAGGCAACCGGCTTTTCCTTGCTCTTGGCGCCCTGCCATTCCATGACGACCAATCGCGGCGGGCGGACAGAACCCTGCGCCACGCCTAGAAGTGCGCCCATGCCGAGCTTCTTCATTTCCTTCTCGCCCAGCACCTCGACCTTCACGCCGAGCTTCTCGAGCTTTTCAGCTTCCTGTGCAAACTCGACAGGGCCGAGGATATTCGCAGGCTCATTCACGAGATTGCGCGCCTGGATAACGCCGTCCGCCACCGCTTCGGCAACTTCAAAGGCCCGCTTTGCCGTATGCGGATCCGCGACGCAGATGCTGATCTTGGCCGCGTGTTTGGGATCACCATTTTCCTCATCGTTCTTGCGCGTCTTGTAGCGCTCGAACTTGTAGGAGCGCAGAATCATGCCCAATGCCAGATCGGCGGCTTCGTCCCCGGCGATGGTGGTTTCAGGCAATGCGAGCGTCACGGTTGCGCGTTCCGCCTTGCCGATTCGTGCAAATGCAGCGCCGCCGATCTTCAGCCAGTCGTCGTTGCCAAGCTTGCCGGGCTCGCCGACGCCCACCAGCACAATCTTGTCGACACCGCTGGAAGTCGTCTCAATTGCTTCAGCCGTCTTGCCCAAAGCTCCTGTAAATCCTGAAATCTCGACAATGCGCCTGATCTTTTCCGCACCGCCCGCAGCCGCAGCCGCCTCATCGGCAAAGCCGCCGCCCTTGGCGACGAGGACGATGGACACGCCTTTTTCCGGTGCTGCAAAATCGCTGAAAGAGATCGAAGGACGTTTAGACATGACAACTCCAGACTTGGTGCCGATTGAGGAATGACACGATTGTGCCGCGACTTTTCCCCACTCATGTGAGACGAATATGGCGAAACAGCAAGAGTGGAACCGAGATTGTTCCAGTTTTAGCCTGAGGAAAGCCGTGCAAGACACACTTGCAAGCCAGTCTTATCCGCTCCATGCAAAAACTGGTTGCCTTGAGCCGGTTCATCGCTCATTAACGGGGCCCAATAACAGGAACACGGGAGCTGGCATCTTCGTGAAGGTTTTAGTAATCTGTTAACCGCGTTTATTGGGTCAATCTTAGCCAAGCGTCATTAAGTTTAGTCATTGTCACGAGTGCCGCAGCCTCTTTCGGATGCGCGCTCCTTCAACGGAACCGGGATGTAGACTCCACCTATGCGATTGATTGAGTTGTACATCCTGCGCCGGGTGGCGATCATGTTCCTCGCAGTGCTGGGCGCTGCGGTCGGGATCACCTGGACCGTGCAGGTGCTCCAGCGCATCGACTTTCTGACCACAAGCGGCCAGACCTTCCAGACGATCGTTCAGTTCAGTTCGCTGTTGATTCCCTCGGCCATCCCGCTCGTGATGCCGTTTGCGCTGATCATCGCCATCACGCAGACCCTGTCCACCATGAACCAGGATTCCGAGCTGGTCGTCATCAATGCGTCCGGCGCACCGCGCAGCGCGGTTATGCGCCCGATCCTGATTCTCGCTGCCGTCATTTCCGTCGTCTCGTTTTTGGTCGCCAATTACGTCGATCCCTATGCGCGCATGAACATGCGCGCCATGATTGCCAATGCGAGCGCCGACCTCATGAATGTCATCGTTCAGGAAGGCAATTTCCGCAAGCTTGCCGACAATCTCTACATTCAGGTCGCGGAACGACGCGCCGATGGCAGCATCGGCGGGCTTTTCATCGCCGATTCCCGCGATCCGTCACTTGACCTCATCTATTATGCCGCCGATGGCGCGATCGCTTCGACGCCGACCGGCGACATGCTTTTAATGCAGAATGGCGAAGTGCAGCGCCGCGATGTGTCGGATGGCACGGTTTCGATCATCAAGTTCAATTCCTATGCGTTCGACCTTAGCCAGTTTGCCTCGGCGGGCGATGATTTCGTCATCTATGCGAAGGACCGCCCGCTTTCCTATTTGCTGAACCCGGACCCGAACGATCCGATCCTCCAGACGCGTCCGCTGCGCTATAAGGCCGAATTGCACCGGCGACTGACGCAATGGCTCTATCCTGTTGTCTTTGCGATGATTGCGCTGGCCTTTGCAGGCGATTCCCGCTCGCATCGCGAGGCCCGTGTATCCGCGTCCTTTTCAGCGATCAGCACCGCCCTTCTCGTCTATTGGGCGGGCTATTTCGCCTCAGACCGAGCCGACAAGGATGCAGGATATATCGCCGTCATGTATCTCGTCCCGCTTGCGGTCATCCTTGTGACGGGCTTCGCGCTCGCCACCGGGCGGCGGATCGGCCTGCCGGACAAATGGAACGACCGCATACTCGACAGTTTCGACAGTTTGAGACGCCGGGGCTCGGCCCTCTATGCCCGCCTCACCGGACGTTTGCGCAATAATGCCGGAGGAAAGGCATGATCGGCTGGACGCTCGGGCGCTATTTCTTCATCCGCTACGTGCAGATCACACTCTATTTTCTGCTCGGCATTTTTGCATTGGCATTGCTGCTCGATTTTACCGAGAATGCCAGCAAGCTTTCCAATCTGCCGGAATATTCGGTATGGGCGGCGCTCGGCCTTTCCGCCATGCGCGTACCCTTCATCATGCAGGAGATGATCCCGTTCGTTGCCCTGTTCTCGGCAATGGCGACGCTCATTTCACTCAACAGAAAATACGAGTTGGTGATCGCCCGTTCCGTCGGCGTGTCGGCCTGGCAGTTTCTTCTGCCCGCCTGTTTCGGCGCCTTCCTGTTCGGCCTGGCGACCATCTTCATTCTCAATCCGTTCGCCGCCTACGGCTTCGCCAAGGCCGATGAAATCGCATCGACATGGAAGACCGGCAAGGTAACTGATGTTTCCGCGCTGCGCGATCCGTGGCTGCGCCAGAAGACCGATGCAGGCGAAACCATTATCGGCGCAAAAAGCATTCTGAATCAGGGCGCGACGCTCGCCGACGCGACATTCATTCAGTTTGATGAAAAGAAGAATATCAAGGAACGCTACGACGCGCGCAGAGCTCAACTTGAGGACGGCCACTGGGAGCTTACCGACGTGACGCGATTCGCGCGCGGCGAAGAGCCTCAGAAAATGGCGAGCTTCCAGATCGAGACGCAGCTGCGTCCGGAATATGTGGAAGAGAAGCTCGCGACTCCGGACACGATTCCCTTCACACAGTTGCGCCACAAGATCGAAGTCGCGCGTTCCTTCGGCTACTCCGCAAACGCATTTGACATGCAATACCAGTCACTTCTGGCTTTGCCGGCATTGCTGATGGCAATGACTCTCATTGCTGCAACAGTGTCGTTGAAATTTGTGCGATTTGGTCAGTCAGGAGCTATGATTCTGGGTGGCGTTATCGCAGGCTTCATGCTTTATGTCGTTTCGGTGCTGGTGAAGGCATTCGGGAATGCGGGATTCGTTCCGCCATTCGTGGCCGCCTGGGTTCCGGTTATTATTGCGACATTCTTTGGTGTCTCCTTTTTGTTGCATAAGGAGGATGGTTAGTGGGTTTGAGTAACGCCCGCATGGTATTGCCCCATTCACTCTCGCGCCTCGCGCACGGGACTGCCTTGGCGTGCGTCCTTGCTTTACCTTTTGTATCTGTTGCAGCCCTGCCCTCACCCGCATTGGCACAGGACGCTATTGGCGCCAATTACCAAAGCGATCCAAATGCGCGCATGCTCCTGCAAGCCGACGAGCTCGTCTATGATCGCGATGTGAACACCGTCACCGCTCAGGGCAAGGTGCGCATCGAATATGACGGCAATCATCTTGTCGCCGACAAGGTAACCTACAACCAGCAGACGCGGCGCATGACCGCGACGGGCAATGTTGAAATCGTCGAGCGCGATGGCAACAAGATCTACTCCGACCATATGGATGTCACCGACAGTTTCCGCGACGGCTTCGTAAACGGCCTGCGCGTCGAGACCACGGATAACACGCGTTTCGCTGCTGAAAGCGCTGAACGCAGCAATGGCGAGATCACGACGTTCAATAACGGCGTCTATACGGCCTGCGAACCTTGCGCGAAAAATCCGGACAAGCCTGTTCTCTGGCAGATCAAGGCCCGCAAGATCATCTGGAACAGCACGACCAAGACAGTCCGCTTCGAACAAGGCCGCTTTGAATTCTTCGGCATGCCGCTTGCCTGGTTCCCGGCATTCGAAATGGCCGACCCCACCGTGAAGCGCAAGAGCGGTTTCCTGTTTCCGGGCTTCTCCTACAAGGACGATCTCGGCATCGGCATCAAGAATTCATATTTCTGGGCACTCGCCCCGAATTACGACCTGACGCTGTCCACGACCGGCTATACCAAGCAGGGCTTCCTCACCGAAGCGGAATGGCGCCATCGTCTTGAAAACGGCACCTACAATCTTCGCATTGCCGGCATTCACCAGATGAAGCCGGAAAAATTCGATGCGGCTTCTGTAGACCGTTACGAAGACAATCGCGGCATGGTCGCCTCGAAAGGTGATTTCGAACTCAATTCGCGCTGGCGTTTTGGCTGGGATGTGATGGCACAGACCGACCGCAACTTCAGCCGCACCTACAGCCTTGATGGTTATGGCGCGGAGACCCAAGTTTCGAAAATATATCTTACGGGCATTAACAACCGTAATTATTTCGACCTGAACTTCTATCGCTTCAATGTGCAGGAATCCCTTCTCGCGGATAATCCGAACGAAATGCATTCGAAACAGCCTTGGGTTTTCCCAAGCCTCGATTATTCCTACACATTGCCGGAGCCGGTCTACGGCGGCGAGTTGAATTTCAACACCAATCTGCAGGTTCTCTATCGTCAGAATGCGAACTATGCTGGAAAGTTTATTAACGTTCTGGAAAATGGTCGTTGGGTTCAGCAACCTAATCCATATCCCCGCGTTCCGGGATTTGACGGCACCAATGCGCGCCTGACCACCGAAGCGGAATGGAAGCGCACATTCATCACGCCTGCCGGTCTGGTCATCACACCGTTGCTGGCGCTGCGCGGCGATGCGATTGGGAACAGCACGAACTTCAATCTGGCAGATGCTGGCTATACGGATGCGGTCGTGCGTTCGGAAGCGTTGCGCGCCATGGCGACCGCCGGACTTGAACTGCGCTGGCCAATCCTGTTCTCGAGCACCAGCTCTACTCATATCCTCGAGCCGATTGCGCAGCTTTATATCCGCAATAACGAGCGCTATGCGGGCGAGTTGCCGAATGAAGACGCCCAGAGCTTCGTCTTCGACGCGACTAATTTGTTCTCGCGCGACAAGTTCTCCGGTTATGACCGTGTTGAAGGCGGCACCCGCGCCAATCTCGGCCTGCGCTATTCGGGCAACTTCAACAATAGCGATTGGGCCCTTTATGCCCTCGGCGGCCAGTCGTTCCAGTTAGGCGGCGTGAACTCGTTTGGCACGACTGATTTCCTGAATGTCGGTGCAGATTCCGGCCTTCAGAATGCACGGTCCGATTACGTGGCCATGATCGGCACGTCCAACTCGACGGGTCTTGCCCTCGCTGCTCGCGGACGCTTCGACAAGGACAGCTTCTCGGTTCGTCGCGGCGAACTTGAAGCCCAGCAGAGCTGGCAGAAACTGACGGTTTCGGCACAATATGCCTATATCGCGCCTCAGCCTGCTTACGGATATAATGATCTCCGTCAGGAAGTCACGGGTTCGGCCACAGCACGCATCAATACGAACTGGCGCGTCTTCGGCTCCGGTACCTATGATCTGGTTTCCGAAACGCTGGTCCGCGCATCGTCGGGCCTTGCCTATGACGACGAGTGCTTCACCTACTCCATGGCTTATGTCCAAACCCGCAATCCGGGCGACGACAAGCCATCGCATAGCGTCGGATTCAACATTTCGCTGCGCACATTGGGTGATATAGGCAGCGGTAACCAGACATTCTAAACTTGGAAGACCGGAAGCGTTGGAAATGCTTCCGGTCTTTCCATTTCATTCGACAAAGAAATTTGTGCTTCCGAGCTTAAACCGGCTTCCTTTTTGCAGTATTCAGAGCGATGCAAGCTTCGCAAAATAACTTTTGGGTCATTGTTTCGCCGCACTAGCTCATCTATACAGGCAGCTTATGATCAGCCGCTGATATGGTTTTTTGCTCGGCTGGATAGCGACAATGACCATGATGAGATATGTCCGGTAAGGATTGTCGTTCGTCCACCGGAAGGAATCGGGAAAGAAAGATGATGATTGCAAGACCTCTCTTCGCCTCCATGCTGGGCGCCGCAGTCTGTCTGACGACGTTTGGGACGGTTGCAGTTCCGGCCTTCGCAGCCGGCGCAGGGTCTGAGGTCAAGGTCATCGTTTCCGGTAATGCCATTACCAATAGCGATATTCAGCATCGCATGGCCTTTCTGAAATTGCAGCGCAAGGGCGGCAATCTCGCCCAAGTCGCCAAGCAAGAGCTGACCGACGAAATGTTGAAGCGCATCGAAATGAAATCGCGCGGCATCAACATTTCAGATCAGCAAGTTGACGAAGCCTATGCTGGTTTTGCCACACGCAACAAGATGAGCCTGGCGCAACTCAACCAGTTGATGAATCAGTCGGGCGTTACGCCGGATCATTTCAAGAAGTACATCATGGTGCAAATGGGCTGGGGCCGCCTTGTCAGCGCCCGGTTCCGTGCCACCGGCATGATCAGCGAACAGGAAGCCGTTCAGCGCATGTTGAAGGATGGCGGCAAGAAGCCTGTGGCGACCGAATATCGCCTCCAGCAGGTCATTTTCGTGGTGCCGGCATCGAAGCGCTCCCCCGCCCTTCTCGGCAAGCGCAAGCAGGAAGCAAACGCGCTCCGCTCGCGCTTCCAGAACTGCGATGCGACTCGTCAGCAAGCCAAAGGCATTCTTGACGTGACCGTTCGCGATCTTGGCCGCATCATCGAACAGCAATTGCCGAACGAATGGTCGAAAGCAGTCAAATCCACTTCGGTCGGTGGCACCACGCCGCCACAGGAAACCGAAAAGGGTGTTGAATTCCTGGCTGTCTGCTCAACCCGGCAGGTCTCCGACGATCGCGTTGCCCAATTGGTTTTCTCCATGGAGGGGGCGGATTCCGCTTCCGGACAGGAAAAGAAGGCCGAACAGCTCAGTGAGAAATATCTGGCGGAACTGCGCGAGAAGGCGAAAATCATTAATCGCTAACGATCAGGGCGCGCTTCGATCTGATTGAGCAGATCCGCGCTTTTGCTGTTTGGTTTGGTCGCGACTTTTTCCGAAAGCCGGTTCCTGCTTTTCGGAATGCGCACCGGACGGTTTCATCCGCATTCATTGGTGTATTGACGCGATGTCCGCTGCTCCTCTTCCCCCTCTCGCCATGAGCATTGGCGACCCGTCCGGCATAGGTCCGGATGTTGCGCTTGCGGCGTGGCTGCGGCGCGACGAGCTTTCGTTGCCGCCTTTCGCCTTGCTGGCAGATCCGCTGCAACTGGCCGCACGTGCGCGACATCTTGGGCTCGAAGTCGAGATTGAGGTCATCCCCGTCATTTCTGCCGCAACCAACGTTTTTGCATATGCATTGCCGGTGCTTCCGCTCAACAACAAGCTGACGGACAGTGTGGGCAAGCCTTTGCCGGAAAACGCTGCGGGCATTATCGAAGCTATTGAGCGGGCGGTTGAATTCACGCTGAAAGGTGAAGCTTCAGCGGTCGTCACCTGCCCGATTTCCAAAAAGCCGCTTTATGAAGCGGGGTTCCAGCATCCCGGCCATACGGAATTTCTGGCGGAACTTGCAAGCAAACATACGGACAAGCCGGTAACGCCAGTCATGATGCTGGCAGGTCCGCAGCTTCGCGCTGTTCCAGTCACCATTCATATTCCGCTTTCCGAAGTTCCCGTCCGACTGAACACGGCGGATATCATCGAAATTTCTCGGATTACCGCCGCCGAACTGAAACTGCGCTTCGGCATTCATTCCCCGCGACTGGCCATATCCGGGCTCAACCCGCATGCTGGCGAAGGCGGAGCCATGGGCAAGGAGGATGACGCCATCATCCTGCCTGCAATCGAGGCACTGTGTGCGGAAGGCATCGATGCATGCGGCCCCTTACCTGCCGATACCATGTTTCATGCACCTGCCCGCGCAACTTATGATGCCGCAATCTGCATGTATCACGATCAGGCGCTCATTCCTGCCAAAGCGCTGGCCTTTGACGAAACGGTGAATGTAACACTGGGCCTCCCTTTCATTCGCACATCACCCGATCACGGCACCGCTTTCGATATTGCGGGCAAGGGCATCGCCCGTCCGGACAGCCTCGTGGCTGCGGTTCGCCTGGCGCGGCAACTGGCAGAAAACGCGGCGAACGGTTGACTATGAGCATAGATAATCTTCCTCCGTTGCGTGAAGTGATAGAACGGCATGACCTGATGCCGAAGAAATCGCTCGGCCAGAATTTTCTCTTCGATCTCAATCTGACCTCGAAAATTGCGCGCCAGGCAGGCAATCTGCAAGACCAGCCCGTTATTGAAGTCGGTCCTGGCCCCGGCGGTCTGACCCGCGCGCTTCTGGCGCAGGGCGCTTATGTCACGGCAATCGAGCGCGACGAACGGTGCCTTGAAGCACTTGCCGAAATAGAAGCGCATTATCCGGGTCGCCTGCGCATCATCTCAGGCGACGCTCTGGAACAGGATTTTTCAGCCCTGTTTCCAGACGGGCCCAAGCCGCGCATTGTCGCCAACTTGCCTTATAATGTCGGCACACAGCTTCTGCTCAACTGGCTGCTGGTCGAACCGTGGCCGCCCTTCTATTCGTCCATGACGTTGATGTTCCAGCGCGAGGTTGCCGAACGCATCGTCGCAACGCCCGGTAGCGATCACTATGGGCGTCTGGGTGTGCTAGCGGGATGGAGAACCGTTTCCAAAATCAGCTTCGACGTGCCGCCGCAGGCGTTTACACCCCCGCCCAAAGTCATGTCGTCGGTCGTGCATATCATCCCGCGTGAAGATCCGCTGCCCTGCGATGCAAACGCGCTTGGGCAGATTACGCAAGCCGCTTTCGGGCAGCGTCGCAAAATGCTGCGTCAGAGCCTGAAACCGGTTGGCGGGGCCGAACTCCTTGAAAAGACAGGCATTGACGGAACACGCCGCGCCGAAACGCTCAGCGTCGAGGAATTTGTCGCGCTGGCGAATGCCTATCGACCGTCAAAGTAATCAGTGGTGACGGCTGCTTTTACCCGAAGCTGACTTTGTGGTTTCGGGCACAGCAGGCATGACGGGCAGTTTCATTTCGTTGACGATCTGCCCTACACGGTCGATTTCTTCGCGGAAGCTATTCAGGGAAGGACCTGTCAGTTTTTCGCCTGCATTGAGACGCGCTTTCAGCGGGTCGACATACTGATCGCCGACCTTGAGCTCGTAATAAAGATGCGGGCCGGTCGAGTAGCCGGTCGAACCGACATAGGCGATCACCTCTCCCTGCTTGACCTTTTCGCCGACCCTCAAGCCCTTTCTGGCCGATGAAAGATGCGCATAGGTCGTGCTATAGCCGCCCTGATGGCGGATACGGACATATTTGCCATATCCTTTCTGATACGAGATCAGTTCCACCACGCCATCGCCTGCCGCAACGATGGGCGAGCCGGTCGGCGCGTCATAATCGACGCCATTGTGATGTTTGCGCACATGCAGAACGGGATGAACGCGCCAGCCGAAACCATCGTTGAGACGGCCATTCGGCAAAGGCTTTGGCATGAGGAATTTCGCCATGGACGAGCCGTCCTCGTTAAAGTACCCCGTACCTCCGTCGCCCTTATGCCGATAAAGGCGGCGGCTTTTCCCGTCTATCGTGAACTCGACAAAAACCAGTTCCGGTTCCGTCTCGTCGCTCCCTCGGAACAGCAAGTCGATCAGTTCGGGCTTTCCTGCGCCGTCCAACGAAATGCCGTTCTGGGCGGCCAGTTTCTCGACCTCGCCAACGATTCCCTCCGGCGCGCCTGCCTGCTCCAGCCGGGACGGAATGGAGCCGCTGCTGTCCGGCGCCTTTTGCGGGCGATAGGCCGTCAGCATCGCATCGCGTGACAAACGGGCAAAAAGCCGTTCATCGCCCGTGGCGCGAAAAACGCCGTCGTCAGCTCGTCCATAAATCGCCTTATCGATATCGCCATGCACGAAGCGGGCAAGCGCGATATGCTGCTCTCCATCCGCCAGTTGCCTGGACTTGTCGACCAGCAGCTCGAGATTGTCGCCCGGAACCAGCTCCGTTCGCGCCAGAGCCTCCTCAAGACGCCTGCTATCCCCTGCTGCGATGCCAGCCGCTTGCAGCAACGCCCCCAACCGCTCACGCGACTGCGGCGCAACGATGATCTCGTGAACCCTTGCATCGGTACCCGTGGCCGGTTTGGCGAGGCTGACATTGATCGGCACGCCGCGCTCCAGTGCTTCCTCAGGCCGTTTCGACGGGGATTTCCGAACAGAAATACCGCCGCGCAGCGTATCATCGATCCGGTCCCGGTTCTGGCCTTTCAAGTCGAGAACCACATGCTGGTAGGTGTAGAGACGCGCATCACCGTCCTCGACACCTTCGGCGATATCGATACGTCGCGATACGGAACTGGCGGAATCGCTGCCCCCTGCGGGCGTCAGGCGCGCCTCTTTCGGTGCGGCGTGGCTGTGAACCAGGGTTGCCGGATTGACCATGACGGGTTGTGCGGCGTGACCATGGCGCACCAGCAGCCTCGTTGCAAACAGCAGCCCTCCACCGGCGATGGAGGCGGCGGCCAACAGCGCCAGACAGAACCGCAGATGCGTATGCAGGGAAAAACGGACCTGCCGGAATGGCTTCAGGCTTTGGGAAGAAAGCGGCTCGCCCTTCAAGATCGCGCCGAAGGCTGCAAGCTCACGCTCCGCCGTGGCAGCAGCCTGCGTTTCGCTTGTTGGGGCGCTTGATTGGGCTGACCCAAAGACCATTCTAACAGTTCTCTACCGCTGGATTGTTGGCGGATAAGCGGTAGAGAGAGCGGCTAAAATAAGGCTCGCGGCGGCGATATCCACCGGACGAGAACACATTTAGCGAATTGTGAAGATCAGGCCTTCGCACGCCCCCGGCGATGTTCGATCAGCATCGACCAGGTATAGAGCGCCAACCCCGCCCATATCAGCGCGAAGGCACCGAGCTGCGCGGCCGAAAACGGCTCGTGGAAAATGAAGATGGCGAAGAAGAACAGCATCGTCGGCGTCATATATTGCATGAGACCGATAGTCGTATAACGAAGCAGTTTCGCGCCGCCAGCATAGAGGATCAGCGGGATGGCCGTGAAAGGTCCCGCCAGAAGCAGCATCGTCACATTAAAGGCCGGTCCGGTCGAGAAATGGTCCTGACCATTTGCCGCCAGCCAGAACACATAGCCGAGCGCCGGAATGCACAGTATCAGCACTTCGAGCGTGAAGCCCTGCAACGGCGCCATAGGCAGTGATTTACGGAAGAACCCGTAAAGACCAAATGTGATCGGCAAGGCCAGGGATACCCATGGCAGGCCACCGGCATTGATAGTCAGCAAAAGCACTGCGGCAAACGCAAATCCAACGGCAACATACTGGACCTTCGTCAGACGTTCGCCAAGAAATAGCCCGCCAAGAACGACGTTGAACAGCGGATTGATATAGTAGCCAAGCGCCGCGCCCATCACCTGATCATGCGCAACAGCCCAGACATAGATCGACCAGTTGGCGGTGATAAGTGCGGCGGTCAAAGCCGCCATGGCCAGCATGCGCGGCCGGCGCACGGCATTGAGAATATCCCCGAACTGCCCCAGTGCGAGGAGCAGCAACAGGGCAACCGGAACCGACCATATCACGCGATGTGAGACCACTTCCATCGCCGGGATATGACCGAGCGCCTTGAGATAGAATGGCAAGGCACCCCAGAGCCCATATGCTCCAAGAGCCATCAGAAATCCGCGTGCCCCATCGGAAAGGCGCGTATCGGTGATGGTCTGATCGGACATGCCTCTCTCCTCGGGCGAAAAACGGTCCGCCCAATGCAATTGGCAGGCGGATCAATATGGAACCGCTATGCGCTCAACAATTCATAAAATCCATTCAATTATACTGATCCAAACATCAATCTTCGTGAACGGATGAGTTTACTCGGCAGCGGCCAGCCCGGCCAGCGAGCGGTTTTTCATCAGCTTGTAATTGACCGAATCCATCAGCGCCTGGAAGGATGCATCGATGATATTGTCCGACACGCCGACCGTGCGCCAGCGAGCGCCGGTCGCGTCGCCGGATTCGATCAGGACGCGCGTGATAGCAGCCGTTCCTCCATTGAGGATACGCACCTTGAAATCGACCAGTTCAAGATCCTCGATCTCGGCCTGAAAGCGCCCCAGATCCTTGCGCAATGCAATATCGAGCGCGTTGACGGGGCCGTGTCCTTCAGCCACCGACATGCGAACCTCGCCATCGACCTCCACCTTGACCACGGCTTCCGAAACGGTCTTCAACATGCCGTTGGCATCGAAACGTCGCTCGACAAGGCAACGAAAGGAGTCGACCTTGAAGAATTCGGGCTGTGGCGTCAGCATGTTGCGGGCCAGAAGCTCGAAGCTCGCATCCGCGCCCTCATAGGCATAACCTTCCGCCTCGCGCTCCTTGACCAGCGCAATCAGCGTATCAAGGCGCACATCGTCTTTCGCAACGCGAATGCCCCGGCGCTCCAGCTCGGCAATGAAATTGGATTTTCCGCCCTGATCCGACACCATGACACGGCGGCTGTTGCCGACCGATTCCGGCGGAATATGTTCGTAGGTCTGTGGCTCCTTGAGCAGCGCGGAGGCATGAATTCCGGCCTTGGTCGCGAAAGCGGAGGTGCCGGTATAGGGTGCCTGCTCCGCCGGTGCGCGATTCAGGATGTCATCGAAGGCGCGTGAAATGCGTGTGATGCCTTTCAGCGCAGCAGGCTTGATCCCCAGTTCAAAGCGTTCGGACCAATAGGGTTTCAGCGCAAGGGTCGGGATCAGCGAAACGAGGTTAGCATTGCCGCAGCGCTCGCCGATACCGTTGAGCGTCCCCTGCACATGACGCACGCCGGCATCGATGGCCGCAAGCGAAACGGCAACCGCCTGTTCCGTGTCGTTATGGGCGTGGATGCCAAGGCTTTCGCCCGGAACCACAGCCGTAACGGCAGCGATGATTTCGGCGACTTCGGACGGCTGTGTGCCGCCATTCGTATCGCAGAGAACGACCCAGCGCGCACCTGCGGAATAGGCCGCCTTGGCACAAGCAAGCGCATATTCGGGATTGGCCTTATATCCATCGAAGAAATGCTCGCAATCGACCAGCGCTTCCCGCCCTGCCATGCGTGCAGCAGTGACCGAGGCCGTGATGGACTCGAGGTTTTCCTCATTGGTGCAGCCGAGCGCGAGCCGAACATGATAGTCCCAGCTCTTGGCAACAAAGCAAACCGCATCGGCGGAGGCCTGCAACAGGCTGGAAAGGCCGGGATCGTTGGACGCCGAAACGCCTGCGCGCTTCGTCATGCCGAAAGCGGCAAATTTGGCGCGAGCAGTCTGACGGCGCTTGAAAAACGCCGTATCGGTCGGGTTGGCACCCGGATATCCGCCTTCCACATAATCGACGCCAAGCTCTTCCAGCAGCGCGACGATCGACTTCTTGTCCTCCACGGAAAAATCGATGCCGGGCGTTTGCTGCCCGTCTCTTAGCGTGGTGTCGTAGATATAGATGCGCTCGCGTGCCATTCTTGCCTGCCTGTGGGTGGGTATGCGGTTCGATCAACCTTGCTGTTGCGGCCAGTTTTCGGTGTCGTAATCGGGATGCTGGTAGGAAATCAGCGATCTGACAAGTTCGATGCTCTCTGGATCGCGTTCCGTTGGATAGCCGGGAAGATTTGCGAGCTTCGGCACATAGGGGAGTTGCTTCTCGATCCCCCATTGGATGGTCGGCTCTATCTCCTCCGGTGCATCGAAAGCGCCGATGGCAAGCGCGATACCATCAGGCGCTTCATAGGTAAGCGGCGTGCCGCATTCAGGACAGAAGCCACGCCGCACGTGATTGGACGAGCGGAAGCGCTTCGGCTCGTTGCGTGTCCATTCCAGCTTCGCTTCTCCCACGGACACCAGCGGCGCATAAAAATTGCCGAACGCCTTCTGGCACATGCGGCAATTGCAGATCGATGCGGACCCCAGCGCGCCATCGACGCGAAAGCGCACCGCACCGCACTGGCAGCCGCCAGTATAGATCGGTTTGTTATCAAGCGTCATCTCGTCCTCCCCTTGATCCGGACTTTGGCTAACCTACCACATCCCATGTCGTGATGCGCTCGCCCGTTTCCGGGTCCTTGCCATCCTTGAGTTGCACACCTTCGCCAAGCAGTTCATCGCGAATGCGATCAGCCTCGGCCCAGTTCTTCTCATTGATAAAGCGCAGACGCTCCGCAATCCGGGCTTCGACAGCTTCGCTATCCACCTCTGCCTTGGCAAAGACCGGAATATCTTCAGCCGTTACGAAATGCGGATCGAACAGGCCCAGCAGCGCCATGCCCTCGCCCAATCCGGCAACATCACGCGCCTTGAAAGCCTTGCGCAAAGCCGTGATCGCCGTCCAGCTGTTCAAATCGTCGGACAGAGCCTCCACCACCTCGCCGACTGCGGTCAGCGTTTCCGGCACCGCGAAATTCCTGTCGCGCAGCAGGCCATACCAGCGATGCAGCTCCTCGGCGGATTCCACCAGACGCTGCGCCGTCCAGTTGATCGGCTCGCGATAATGCGTCTGCAACATCGACAGGCGTGCGGCCAGACCGACCCAGCGATCACGTGCATCGACGTCATCCCAGACGCCCAGTTGCGGCAAGCCCTCATTCAGCACATCGCGAATGGTGATGAAATTGCCGAGCGATTTCGCCATCTTCTGCCCTTCGACCTGCAAGAAGCCGTTATGCATCCAGATGCTTGCCATCCGCTCGGTGCCGAATGCGCAGCATGATTGTGCGATTTCGTTCTCATGATGCGGAAAGACGAGATCGATGCCGCCGCCATGAATGTCGAACTGGTTTTTCAGCGGATCATCGCATTTCAGGCCACCGCCGAACGGCTCAAGCAGCTTGGCCATCGACATGGCCGAGCATTCGATATGCCAGCCCGGACGGCCCAACGCCGTGATTCCTGCGGGAGATGGCCAGCCCGGCTCGCCTTCCTTCGACGGCTTCCACAGAACGAAATCCATTTCGTCCCGCTTGTAGGAGGCAACGTCGACGCGGGCGCCTGCCAGCATCTCGTCCAGCGAGCGGCGGGCAAGCGCGCCATAGCGCGGCCCCTTCCGCTCGTTCATGGCAGACGGCGAGAAGAGGACGTGATCCTCGGCCACATAAGCCACGCCGAGCTTCACCAGGCGATCGATCATGGCGCGCATTTCGTCCATATGCTCGGTCGCGCGCGGCTGAACGCTCGGCGCCAGATTGCCAAGCGCCGTCACGTCTACCTGAAACTGCGCATTGGTGCTTTCCGTCACCCGGCGAATGGCTTCGTTGAACGGCAGGTCAGGATAATCGCGCGCGGCGCGGGCGTTGATCTTGTCATCGACGTCCGTAATGTTGCGCGCATAGGTCACGTGATCCGCGCCATAAACATGACGCAGCAGGCGGAACAGCACGTCGAAAACAATCACCGGCCGCGCATTGCCAATATGCGCGAAATCATAAACGGTGGGACCGCAGACATACATGCGCACATTGTCGGCATCGAGGGGAGAAAACTCCTCCTTGGTGCGGGTCAGCGTGTTGTACAGACGCAGTTGCGGCGCATAAGCCATTGTAAATATTCCCCAAAAGACCTGTGAAATCAGTGCGCGACTGACTGCAGCCAACTGGCCGGGGCGTTATCATCCAATTTTTATGAAGGGAGACGAAAACGGCCGGGCCAGCAAGCTGCTAGCCAATAATAATCGCACAGATACAAATGATCGTGGTCAGCGTTTTCATGCCAGCACTTATCCTCAAGAGGGGTGCTTCCGTCAAGAACTTTCGCGACCAGCCTGATAGTTTGGCCAGATCGCCGCAAATGTTGCGGATTTGCAACACATATACATCCTCCACAGCATCAACCGGAAAACCCCAAAACCGGCTCCAAACAGCCTTCATTCGGTCTCAATCGATCACAAAATGGTGAACAGGCATTATCGAAAGGAAGGACCAATGTCTAAGAATGAACTGCAACCCCGCCAAGACCGACTGGTTGATAAATATCGCGAGATCGGGCCTGCCGTGCTTGTTGCAGCATTGCTGAACGCAACGCGGCGCACGACCGACGGTCGTAACGACAATCGCCGTCGCTCCATTCTCTCCGTCAAGAAGACCGGCTGAAAAGTCTGATATCGTTCAGCGCCGAGCCTCAGCGGGCGCGACGAGAAGAGACAGCGGATTCATAGAAACAGCGCCAGTGCGGGACACTGGCGATATGATCAGAACATCGAAAGCTGGCCGCCATCACCGTCATCGGATTCGGGCTTGCTCTTCCGCCTCGACTTTGCATTCTCCGAGGGAACCTGTTCCTCCACACGCTCCTGCAAGTCGGGCGTCGTGTTGGCCACCTTATTGACCTTGTCCGATACGGGAATCGCTTCAAAGAAATCATCCTGAACCGGGCGCATTATATCCGCCACTTCGCGGGGGAGGAAGCGCTTGCAGTCCAGCCAGCGGGCGAAATCTTCCGGCTGCACAACAACCGGCATCCTTTCATGGATGGGGCGCAACAGGTCGTTTGCGGCCGTCGTCAGTATGCCTCCGGTATCGATCTGCGAGCCGTCGGCGCTGCTCCATGTCTCGATCAAGCCACCGAAAGCAACAATGCCGCCCTTTCGCGGGCGCACCCAGTAAGCCTGAGCCTTGTTCTTCCCCTCGCGACGCCATTCGTAAAAGCCCGATGCCGGGATCAGGGCGCGTCGATGATTGAGGGCGGCTCGGAACGAATTCTTCTCCGCAGCGGTTTCCGAGCGGATATTGAACATCAGCGGCCAGTCGCTCGGGTCCTTGACCCATGACGGCACAAATCCCCAACGCACCAGCAATCCGACGCGATCCGGCCTGTTGCTCCCCGGCGGTGGCGTTTCGCCGCCGACAATGGTTAGAATGGGCTGCGTCGGCGCGATATTATATCGTGGAGGAAAATCCTCCGCGATCAATGCCGCCGCGAAGGCTTCCAGTTCTTCCCGGCTTGCAGTCAATGAAAAACGTCCACACATGAGGGGCATGTTCAAGCTTTTTGCCAAGCGGTCAAGGGTGGTTTTCCATTGCCAACGAGTGTCCAGCCAATCATAGCTAGGGTCAGGACCCAGAGCGCATCCCGAAAAGCGTGAAACGGTTTTCGGAGCGAGATGCGCTTGAAAACGAAAAGCTCGAACATGATGAAAACAGTTCCCGTACTTCCAATTCCTGCGAAAGTTCATGGTGTTTCGCTGATCTGCCGGCGCGAGCGGCGCTTTCTGCTGGTGGAGCGCGGGAAAGAACCATGGAAAGGCTGGCTCGCCTTTCCGGGCGGCAGCATTGAACCGGGTGAAACCCCGGAACAGGCCGCGATCCGCGAACTCAAGGAAGAAACAGCGCTCGATGCAAAGGCCCTGTCCCACGTCATCACCGTGGATCTGGCGCTTGAGGGCAAGGCTTATGCCAAGAGCTATTACCTGTCTGTGTTCCGGGCCAACGAAGTTTCAGGTCAGGAAGTGGCAGGAGACGACGCTGCCTCCATCCACTGGCTGACAATTGAAGAAATGACGACCGCAAAAGTGACGGACAGTACGCTTGAGGTCGCCCGGTCCGTGGCGGAGAGTGAAGACGAACGCCCGGATATTAATCCTGTTTAGCGATCTGCCTTGAAGAGGCCCCTATTTATAGCAATAGCTCATTTCCAAGTGAGAGGTTTTCGTTTGAAAAGCATTCCGTTTTTTCGACCGGCTGCCTGCTTCTCGATTGCTTTATGGGTCGGGGCGGCATTTCCGGCTTTCGCTCAGGACGCGCCCTATCAAGGGAAAATGTTGCGGCTCGCCGAAATTCTCGGCTCGCTTCACTATCTGCGCAATCTGTGCGGCGAGGCTGGCAGCGAATGGCGCGATCGGATGGATGCGATCGTAACGGCGGAAAAACCTTCCGAGGCCGAACGGGTGCGGCTCGTTTCAAGCTTCAACCACGGCTATCGCGTGTTCAGCGACAATTATACCCGCTGCACACCGTCGGCGCTTGCGGCGATAGATCGCTACATGAAGGAAGGCGGGGACTTGTCGAACGAGATCATCTCACGCTATGGAAATTAACCAATCATTCACTCTTGTGCGGATTGACAGGATTAGTTCATTCAAATCCGTGATAATCTGTTAACACTGTCTTAAGAAGGCAGTCAGGTTGCCAGGCGGTTGAACTCCCTCAAAACGGTGAGACACCGGCAGTGCGACAGAAAGGCGAAAGCCAGGATGAAATCTATGGAACATGCACCGGTCGATCTGGACGAAATGATTGCGCGCGAGAAGAAACTCGTCGCAATCGAATATCATAATGAGGCCTGGGCTGACGGTATCTCTGAAGGTATCGAACCGGAAATCCTTGCCGAAGCAGCCTTTACGACCGCGCTTACCGAACTGATCCGTGAGGCAGGCGACGACTGCGCGCTGGAGTTGATCGAAAAGATGCGTGAACAGATTGTAGCGGGAACTTTCCTGCCGCAGCGCATTCTTCAATAAGAGCAGAAAAAACGCCGGTCGCGGGACCAGACCGGCGCCGAAGTTCCCTTCCGGCGTCCCCCTTCCAGCGCCAAATGTCATTCTCGATCAGGAACTCCGCCTCGCCCCGAAATCTGCTGGCAGGGATATTCCTTGCCTCAGGCATTGCCTTGCCCGCTGCGGCAGCAAATTCCTTCGATCTCGCGCTGGTGGATCAGTCGGGTTTCCTGCAGCGTCCGGGTGCCCGCGCTGTGGCGGATGAAGGCAATCCATCCCCCATTCCCCTGCCCGGTGCGCTTCCGCGCGCGGTGCCGAGAATATCGCCGGACACGGCGCCTCTCCCGGCCGCCTCCAAGCCCATGCCGGAAATCCACCGCGATTTCGACAAGCTTCCGGAGCCTGTGAAATTGATGCGCGAGCGCATGTTGCAAGCCGCCCGTTCCGGCGACGTCGAGCAATTGCGTCCGCTTCTCGGCGTCGAGGACAAGGCGACACAGCTCTCGCTGGAAGACCATGAGGAAGACGTTATCGATTTTCTCAAATCGCTTTCGGGCGACGAAGCAGGCCGTGAAGTTCTCGCAATCATCGTCGATCTTCTGGACACGGGCTACGTTCATCTGAATCCAGGCAAGGAGGACGAGGTCTATGTCTGGCCCTATTTCTACGCCATGCCTCTCGACAGACTGACGCCGCCGCAGATTGTGGAGCTTTTCGAGATCGTCACCGCTGGCGATTTCGAGGACATGAAGAAGGCGGGCGGCTATATTTTCTATAGTATCGGGATCGGGCCGGACGGCAGCTGGCGCTTTTTTACCGCTGGCGAGTAATCAGACCGCAATGCGAACCCGGCTCGGCGGCTCCTTGTAGATGCGCTGCCAGACCCGACGAAACTGGCGCGCAGAAGCAAAGCCAGCCTTTGTCGCAACATTTTCGATATCCAGTTCGGAATTCAGTAGCATCTCGCGCGCGAGGCTGATCTTGAGCCGGTTGACGTAATCCGTCACCGTCATTCCGGCATATTCGTTGAAAAGCCGCGAAAAATTGCGCGGGCTGGCCCCGCCGATATTTGCCAGTCTTTCCACCGACCATTCGGCTGCGGGATCATGCGCGATGGCATCCTGTGCTCGATGCACGACGGGGTTCAGGTGATTTCGCCCTTCAAGCCAGGGCGATAGCTGCGGATCATTGCCGCTTCGACGCAGATAAACGACCAGATAGCGCGCAACCGCCAGCGCCGTGGCATGATCGGTCAGCCCGGCAACAATGTGCAGCATCAGGTCGATGCCTGCGGTGATGCCTGCGCTTGTCAGCCGCTCGCCATCTTCCACGAAAAGCCTGTTTTCATGCACTCGCGCTGCGGGGGCCAGTCGTTCAAGTTCATCAATTGTCAGATGATGGGTGGTGCAGGAATAGCCGTCCAGCAATCCTGCACGCGCTGCGAGCAGCGCGCCGGAACAGATCGTCACCAGCCGTACGCCCGGACGCACCGCCCGGTGAAGCCACAGAACGATGTCCTTTTCCAGCACAGCATCGGCGGATCGATCAGTCTCCGCACTTCCGAGTGGGACGTCTGCAGCGCCTGACACAATAACGAGCGCGCCATCCGGCAGAGCCTCCGGCAGCGGCTCCACACCCGCAACCGAGAGGCCAATGGAACTGATCGCAGTTGGCGCGGGCCCGATATAGCGAACATCGAACCGCACCTTATTCTGCTCAAGATTTGCCTTGCGCAAAACCTCAAGCGGTCCCGCCACGTCGAGCAGAAGCACACGGGGCGGGATAACGACATAAACCGGAACTATCCGGGCAATGTCCGCTTGACCACTCATGCCGCCTTCCGTTCTCCGGGCGCAGCCAGCGCCTGTTCCACAGTTACGATACGGGCAAAGCGATTGGCCAGAACAAGCTCGGTGCGATCCTTGATATCGGCAGCGCTCCATTCACGGCCAGTTGCGTCCGTCATCGGGAAGGTCAATGTCGCTTCGCTGACGAAATCGACCTGATATCCGAAATCAGATGCCTGCCGCGTAGTCGTCTCGCAACACTGCTCGGTACGAATGCCGGAGACCAGCACGCGGCGGATGCCGTTGGCGACCAGCCAGACGTCAAGCCCGCTTCCGACCAGCGCGCTGTGGCGGCGCTTGCGGAAAACTGCGTCAGGTTCAATCGATAGCGGCGAGATTGCCTTCACCAGACCCGATGCTTCCGAGAACGGTCCTTCATTCTCGACGTGAAAAATCTGCACCACCGGAATACCGGCGCACTTGGCGCCATCAATCAGCGCCTGCTGGCGCTCAATATAGCCGCCAACCTCTTCGTCCCGGTAATAAGGCCGGTGGCGGAATGACTCCTGAGCGTCGATTACCAGCAGAGCAGTATCGTGAGCGGACATTTTTGTTCTCCCTATGAAAAGACTATAGGGAGAAAATACGCCTTGCAACCACGACCGAAAGCCGCCTTACGGACAAAGAGCGGACAGATCGCGCCAACTTCAGCGATGCGGCAATGCTTCGAGGAACTCTACCGGCTCGCCCTTGTTGGCGTTCACGATTTCCGCTTCCCACATCACCTTGATACCGCGCACGAAAGTTCCAATCGGCCATCCGGTGACGGTCTTGCCATGATAGGGCGTCCAGCCAGCTTTCGAACCGGCCTGCTCATGCGTGATCGTTTCGCGGCGCTTCATGTCCACGATGGTGAGGTCTGCATCATAGCCGACCGCGATACGCCCCTTGCGGGCCATGCCAAAAATGCGGTTGGGGCCGTGGCTGGAAAGGTCGACGAAGCGCTCCAGCGTAAGCCTGCCCGCATTGATGTGATCGAGCATGATCGGCACGAGCGTCTGCACGCCCGTCATGCCGGACGGGGAAGCCGGATAGGGCTTCTGCTTTTCTTCCAGCGTGTGCGGGGCATGGTCGGAACCGAGCACGTCGACAATACCCTGATCGATGCCCTTCCACACGCCATCGCGGTGGCGCTTGTCGCGCACCGGCGGGTTCATCTGGATGAGATTGCCGAGCGTCTTGTAGTCATCCGCCGACAGGGTGAGATGATGGGGCGTTGCTTCGCAGGTCGCGACATCCTTGTGATCTTTCAGGAAGTCGATTTCCTCGGCAGTGGAAATATGCAGCACATGAATACGTGCTCCGGTATCGCGCGCGATGCGCACAAGCCGTTCCGTGCACTGAAGTGCTGCAATTTCATCGCGCCAGACCGGATGGCTCGACGGGTCGCCCTCAACCCGCAGGCCCTTGCGCTCCTCCAGCCGGAACTCGTCTTCCGAATGGAAGGCTGCGCGGCGACGCGTGTTCTTGAGGATTGAGCGCACGCCGTCGTCGTCCTCGACCAGCAGATCGCCTGTGGATGATCCCATGAATACCTTGATGCCCGCAGCGCCCGGCAGGCGTTCCAGTTCGGCAACGTCCTTCGCATTGTCGCGCGTGCCGCCAACCCAGAAAGCAAAATCGCAGTGCATACGATGACGTCCACGTCTCACCTTGTCTTCCAGCGTTTCCGCCGAAGTCGTGAGCGGTTTCGTGTTCGGCATCTCAAAGACGGAAGTGACCCCGCCCAACACGGCGGCAAGAGAGCCGGTTTCGAGGTCTTCCTTGTGTTCAAGGCCGGGCTCGCGGAAATGCACCTGGCTGTCGACCACACCGGGCAGAATATGCAGGCCGGTGCAATCGATCACCTCACCCGCCGTGTTGGTGGAAAGAGAGCCTATGGCAGCGATGCGCCCATTGCGAATACCGATGTCGCGCTGGCCTATACCGTCGTGATTGACGATCGTTGCACCCTTCAAAATCGTGTCGAATGTTTCGGCCATGGTTGTCTCCTGCCAGTTTGATGGGACTTGCGAGCCTGTCCATTGCGGCTTACGTAACGAGGGCGCGAAAGGCAAGGACGAAGCAATGACGACGGCAGCTGAAACGGTAAATCTTTCCAACAGGGCATTGGTTCACATCACGGGCGATGAGGCTGAAAAGTTTCTGCAGGCTGTGATTACCACCGATCTCGACAAGCTTGGACCGGACGACCTGAAACCCGGCGCATTGCTTGCTCCGCAAGGGAAAATCCTGTTCGACTTTCTCGTTTCCCGCATCGATGACGGCTTGCGCTTCGATCTCCCGGCAAGCATCGCCGCCGATTTCATCAAGCGTATCACTCTCTACAGGCTGCGCGCGAAAGCCGAAATAACGCAACTGCCAGAATCGCTTGTCAGCGTTTCCTGGCAAACTGAATCACATTCTTCACAAAGTGATTCAATCAAGCGCGACAGCCGTTTTCCAGCCGAACTGAATGTCTGCCGGATTTATGGTCAGGCAGATGGCGCGACCGATCAGAGCGCATGGACGAAGCTGCGCGCGGAATATGGCATAGCCGAAGGCGAAGTCGATTTCGCTTACAGCGACGTCTTCCCGCATGATGTCAATTTCGACCAGACAGGCGGCGTCTCCTTTCCGAAAGGCTGTTTCATCGGGCAGGAAGTCGTGTCCCGAATGCAGCATCGCGGTACGGCACGGCGGCGTGTTCTTGTGGCCCGTTCTGGGGTCCCACTTCCGCCGATGGGCACGCCGCTCACCGTTAATGGACGTGAGATCGGCACGATGGGAAGCTCGGCTGATATGGTCGGCATCGCGCTTGTGCGCATCGACCGTGTCAAGGATGCGATTGATGCCGGGAGCGTCATTCTGGCGGGCGAGACGCCAGTCATCCTCACCTTGCCGCCACGCGTGCGGTTCGGATTTCCGGAAGCCGAAGCAGGAAACGCCTGATGGCAAGCGCCGACCGATCTTCCGGCAAGACGCGCGCCTGGCAACGCATGTTGTCGGGTCGCCGTCTCGACCTGCTCGATCCATCCCCGCTTGATGTCGAGATTGAGGATATTGCCCATGGCCTTGCCCGTGTAGCGCGGTGGAACGGGCAAACGGTGGGCGAACACGCTTTTTCGGTCGCACAGCATTCGCTTCTGGTGGACCAGATATTCAACCGGCTGGTGCCCGATGCCAGCATAGAATGGCAGCTATTGTCGCTTTTGCACGACGCGCCGGAATATGTGATCGGCGACATGATCTCGCCTTTCAAGGCGGTGATGGGCGGCAATTACAAGATGATCGAAACGCGGCTGGAAAACGCCATTCACCTGCGTTTTTCTCTACCCATAACCGTTCCCGCCCAACTCAAGACGCTCATCAAGCGCGCCGATCAGGTCGCAGCATTCTTTGAGGCGACCCGGCTTGCAGGTTTCACCGAGGCAGAGGCCGTCAAATATTTCGGGCGTCCGCGCGGTTTCGATCCGGCAGGACTGGATATCACCCCGCGCCCGACACAAGACGTACAGATGGATTTCCTCGCACGATTTGCGGCATTGGAGAAAGCGCGACAGAACCGATGAGCCGGATCGTCGTGACGCCCCTGTCACAACTGGCAACACAACTCGCATTGCACCGGCCAAGCCATGTTGTGACGCTTGGAAGCGAAATCCCTGCGGCTCTGCCGGATGGCTATGATGCCGTGCGCCTGTCGCTGACATTCAACGATATTGTTGAACCGCGTGCGGGATTGGTCGCTCCCGATGAAAGCCACGTGCAGGCGCTTCTGGACTTCGCGAAGGGCTGGCCCATGGATGCGCCTTTGCTCGTTCACTGTTACGCCGGTATTTCCCGTTCCACGGCCGCGGCTTATATCATCGCTTCGGCTTTGAACCCCACGCTCGATGAAAATGTGCTTGCAGGGATTGTGCGTGGTGTGTCTCCATCGGCAACCCCAAATATTCGGCTCGTAGCGCTCGCAGACGATATTCTGGGGCGACAGGGACGGATGGTTGCTGCCATACGCGCAATCGGGCGCGGAGCCGACGCGTTTGAAGGTGAGGTTTTCAGCCTGGCTGTGAAAGCATGATCCCGAAAAGTGGGAACCGGTTTTCGGAAAAGATCATGCTTAAATGAAACTATGGACTAATTGCCCGCCCGAGGGCATTCAGAAACCCGCCACGCGCATCAGGCGGCGTTATCGCACGTGGTTCCCAGACATGCCGCATCAGGAAATAGCCGGTCATCGTGAAGGCATGATCGATGTCGTCATAGGACGCTGCACGAACAGCCGTGTCGTTGACGAAACCCGGCAGAACCAGAAGCTTGTCGGCCCAGGGCGCGCCCGCATCGCGGCAGACCGCACGCCCGGATTTCGGCGACACATAGATCAGGTCTTCCTTGACGCCCGTTGCCGCGCATTCCTTCAGATCGAGGCCAAAGCCCAGTTCTTCAAGCATCATCACTTCAAAACGAAGCAACAGTTCCCCGGAGGCAAGCGGGTCGTCAAAATGCTCGATGATAAGCCGAAGCGTTTCATAAAGACCGCGATGCGGATCACGTTCTGGCAAAAGGCGCAGGTGGGAAGCAGCCAACTGGATACCGTAAAGCGCCACTGGCGTTTCGATGAGGCGGGCGGCGGCAAATTCCAGCGGTTCGATGGTAAAGCTGCCCATATGCTCATCCAGCCGCGCCCACCACGTCACATCCACATGATTGCCCGGCTGAAGCAAAGGCTGCATGCGGCGGGAACGCCCGCCGCGCACCATACCCATATGGCGGCCATGCTCACGGGTCATCACTTCCACGATGGCGCTTGTCTCGCCATGGCGTCGTGTCCCGAGAATTATGCCTTCATCGCGCCATTCCATGGCCGCCAGTCTTATGAATTAGCGCATCCCGAAAAGTGTGAAACGGTTTTCGGACAAGATGCGCGCCAGTACAAAGTTAGAGCGCCGATCTGATTTCATCAGATCGAAACGCGCTCTAGGTTGGAAAATCAAGGCCCATTTCGCGATAGCGTTCGGGGTCGTTGCCCCAGTTCTCGCGCACTTTCACGAAAAGGAAGAGATGAACCGTCTGTTCCAGTATCTCGGAGATTTCCTTGCGTGCTGACTGCCCGATTGCCTTGATCGTCTCGCCCTTATGACCGAGCACGATCTTCTTCTGGCTTTCGCGTTCGACATAGATGACCTGCTCAATGCGAACGGAGCCGTCCTTGCGCTCTTCCCAGCGCTCGGTTTCCACGGTCGATGCATAAGGCAGTTCTTCATGCAGACGCAGATAGAGCTTTTCGCGGGTGATTTCTGCCGCGAGCTGGCGCATCGGCATGTCGGAAATCTGGTCTTCCGGATAATACCATGGACCGTTGGGAACATTGTCGGCCAGATATTTCGCCAGATCCTTGCAGCCCGAGCCATTCAGCGCCGAAACCATGAAGGTCTGGTCGAATGCGACAAGCTCGTTGGCCTTGCGTGCCAAATCCAGCAAAACCGGCGGATCGACACGATCAACCTTGTTGAGCACCAGAACCTTCTTCTGGCGCACATCCTTCATGCTCGAAAGCAGTGCCTCGGCATTTTCGTTCAAGCCGCCTTGCGAATCGAGAAGAACCAGAATGATGTCGGCATCCTTGGCGCCGCCCCAGGCAGTGGTGACCATGGCGCGGTCGAGCCTGCGCTTCGGGCGGAAAATCCCCGGCGTGTCCACCAGGACGATCTGCGCCGGACCTTCGATGAATATGCCGCGCACGAGAGCGCGTGTCGTCTGCACCTTGTGCGTGACGATTGAAACCTTTGTTCCCACAAGCTGATTGACCAGTGTGGATTTCCCCGCGTTCGGCGCCCCTATCAACGCCACGAAGCCGGAACGGGTTAGTCCTGCTTCATTTTCGCCGTCAGCCGGCGTCGTCCGATTATTCATTGTTTATCCTTCCAGACGATATTTCCTTGCGGAACGCCGCCATCCTCCTGCGCAGGACGTCCCAGATACGACAAAATGGTTCGTGAAAGCGGCATCCGCATCAGACCAATATAACCGATCACGATTTAAAAATTGCCAATTCTTGCATCAAGCGGGATTATCACGCTTCCAGACGCCTTCACGATAAAGCATCGCTTCCGCAGCATTCTGCTCGGCTATCCGTTTCGAACGCCCCTCGCCCGTTTCCGCAGCAAATCCCTTGACCGTCACCTCTACCATGAACAGCGGGTCATGGTCCGGGCCAGTGCGGCTGATGATTGAATAGGCAGGGTGGACATTGCCCTGCTGGTGCGCCCATTCCTGCAATTCCGTCTTGGCGTCACGGCGGGCGGCTCCGGTTTGCAAGGACCGTTTTTTCCAGTAACGCTTGACGAAGGGACGCACGGCGTCCAATCCGCCATCCAGATAGATGGTGGCGATCAGGGCCTCCACAACGTCGGCGCGCACGTTCAAAAGGCGCTTGTCATTCAATGATTTTATATCGGAGCCTGTATGGATGAGGTCGGCAAGCCCGATCTCATCGGCAATCGCCGCGCAGGTTTCCGCGTTCACCAGCGCATTGAGGCGAACCGACAATTCGCCTTCGGATGCTTCGGGAAACTCATCGAACAGCATTTCCGCGACCGTCAGTCCTAGAACGCGGTCGCCAAGAAATTCGAGACGTTCATAATTTGCCCGCGAGGGCGCTTGCACACTTGAATGGGTGAGCGCACGATCCAACCGCTTTACGTTGAGAAAACGGTGTCCGGTGCGCTCTTCCAGAATTGCTGCTGCCTGATTTGCCGAAGCCATTTCAATTTCCGGTTACGGCTGTATGCGGTGCGCCTGCAACTGAACTGAACAGTCGGCCGAAGCGTACTTCAGTCGGCCATTTCCAGATTTCCAGCGGGCTCGCCTTGTCGGCGATGGAGAAGAAGATGATGTTCGCGCGCCCGACCAGATTTTCAAATGGCACGTAGCCAACGCTGAAGCGGCTATCGAGCGAGTTGTCTCGGTTGTCGCCCATCATGAAGTAATGGCCGGCAGGAACCTCGAAGACCCGCGTATCGTCGCCGATGGAATTCGGCGCGAGGTCCAGCGTGTCGTAGGTCACGCCGTCCGGCAAGGTTTCCCGGTATACATCGACCGGACGGTTCTGTTCGGTCACATCGGGATTGTCGATCGTGCCGATCCGCTCGCGCTTGACTGGCTGATCGTTGATGTAAAGCACGCCGCCTCGCATCTGCACGCGGTCACCCGGCAGGCCGATCACGCGCTTGATGTAATCGACGGACGGGTCGCTTGGCAGCTTGAACACCACCACGTCGCCGCGCTTCGGCTCCGCGCTCCAGATACGGCCTGAAAACAGATCCAGTCCGAAAGGCAGCGAATAGCGCGAATAGCCATAGGCATATTTCGACACGAACAGATAATCGCCTTCCAGAAGCGTTGGGCGCATGGAGCCCGACGGTATGCTGAAAGGCTGGAAAAGAAGGGTGCGGATGACCAGTGCCAGCAGCAGCGCCTGCACGATAACGCTGATGGTTTCGCCAAGGCCGCCGGATTTTTTTGTCTCACTCTTGCTGGACACGCTCATTGTATCTCCGCTTCCGATAACGCGATCTAATAACGACTATGAATGCATGACGCAATCACGCCGCCGGCAGAACGCCGGTTTATCGCACGATTATGAGCAGGAGTTTATCTGCCACAATCACAATTATTCCGTCTCTGGCAGGGCTTCGATGATGACGAAGGCCTGTGCGAGAGGAAAATCATCGGTAATTGTCAGATGTATGGCGGCGCGCGTTCCAGCGGGCAAGAGTTTTTGCAACTGTTTCGCCGCACCGCCGGTCAGATGCATCGTGGGTTTTCCGGAAGGAGCGTTGACCACGCCCATGTCCCGCCAGAATACGCCTTGGGCTATACCGGTTCCGAGCGCCTTCGCACAGGCTTCCTTCGCCGCGAAACGCTTTGCATAAGATGCGGCGCGCTGCTTGCGCCCATCCGACTTTTTCTGCTCGGTCTCCGTAAAGACCCGGTTACGGAAACGGTCGCCATGACGCTCAAGAGCACTTTCGACACGGCGAATATCGATGAGATCGCTGCCAATACCGACAATCATGCTTTCTGGGGCTCCTGCGGGCGGTGCCGGCGATACTTTTCAGCAAGACGCTCGATACGGCGGCGGCGGAAAGCCGAAACCGCAAACCGGGTGACGAAATAGACCACCACGGCAAATGCAGCGCCCAGAACGGTGGAACCAAACAGCATCGGCTTCAGGAGCGGGGTCCAGATTTCATCGAAACGCATGGTTTCCAATGCCCTTCCCAGATGAACCGGCGGTGCCTGATCGATACTTCCGTTCATGATGAAGCGGCCAAGCTCGAACGTGCTTCCCCAGATGAGCGGCAGCGTCAGCGGGTTGGCGAGCGTTGTGCCAAGAGCCGCGGCAGCGATGTTTCCGGCAAGGACATAAGCCAGCACGATTGCGATGATGAGATGAAAACCGAAGAAAGGCGTGAAGGCGGAGAACACGCCGACCGCCAGACCGGCGGCGACAGCATGGGGCGAGGCAGTGATACGCAGAATCCGCTTTCCACCGTACCGGAGGGAACGGGAGAAGGAGCGGCGCGGCCAGACCAGAAGCCTCAGACGCTCTTTTCTGGTCGGGGGATTACGGCGTTGAAAAAGCATGTGGCCCTATTACTGCGCTCCCATCGCAGAGACAATTGTTATTATTCCGCCGCGACGCTATCGCTGCGCTCAAATGGTACAGTATCGAGCCGCGGCAAATAGAACCGCGGCGAAACACCGAGCATCCTGCGAAACATCGTCGTGAAAGCGGAAACACTGTCATAACCCAGATCCAGCGCCACGCTCGTTACCGGCTCCCCTTCCGCAAGGCGGGGAACCGCGGCAAACAGGCATGCCTGCTGGCGCCAGACCGAAAGACTTACGCCAGTTTCCCGCTGGAAATGCCGAGTGAACGAGCGTCGGCTCATCGCCATCCGGTCCGCCCAGTCATCAATTGTGGCACGCGAAGAAGGCTTTTTCACGAATTCGCGGCACAGTTTCTGCAAGCGCGGATCGGTCGGAAAAGGCAGGCCCAGCGAACGTTGCGGCAGTGTGTGAAGGTCCCGCAATATAAGCTCGATCACCAGCGCATCGCGACTGTCCGGTTCGGGTGTGCTGTCCTGCGCCGTTGCATCGGTTATGAGGCACCGCATGAGATCTGTAAGCCCGACCACATGGAGATAATCCGGCACACCGGACACAGCATCGACGCAGATATAGATCGACCGCATGAAGACTTCGCCGAGAATTTCGACCGAATGCTCCACACCCGCCGGTATCCACATGGCGTGATCGCTCGGTATCATCCAGCGTCCAGCGTCGGTCGTCACCAGCACCACCCCTTGGGATGCGCAAAGGAGCTGCGCCCTGCTGTGATGATGGCGCGGCACGAAATAGCCGTCGGGATAGCGCGTCGGCAGGGCAATCACCGGTCCGCTCATGCCTTCCAGCATGGCGATGCGCTGTTCGTGGAACTTTTGCAGTTCTTCGCTGCCCGGCAATAAAAGTCCCGGCGGCGACTTCGGTTTCATTGCAGCTCTGCCCCTCGTTTGGCCCACTCTCGAAACTATTGGACCAAATCACGAAAGCGGGCGAGTGGCAATAGTTCTATTACTAGCGTGCTGAGAATGGGTCGCGACATTCGCTGGCGAAATGAATTTGACGTTTGAGCAGGACGCGTGCCTGTTCAGACATCAAATTCGTAAATTTTCGCCGGTTTCTCATCAAAACCCCGCAATTTCCTTGAGGTCTCGTTTCCAGCTGTCAGATAGTATCGGCAGGAAATACGCCTGAAGACCGGCTTTCATCTTCGGAGTAGCAGTATGAGCATGAGTGCTGCACAGCAGCCATCAAACAGCGGCGCGGACAATACTGTCCTCGCCATAATTCTGGCCACCAGCATGGGCCATTTCCTGAACGACATGATGCAGTCGCTCCTTCCGGCCATCTATCCGATGCTGAAGGACAATTACAGCCTGTCATTCTGGCAGATCGGGCTTTTAACATTCACCTTCCAGATGACTGCATCGATCTTGCAGCCGCTCGTGGGTATCTATACCGACCGCAAGCCGATGCCTTATTCCCTGCCGTTCGGCATGGGCTGCACGCTTGTCGGCCTCGTCTTTCTTGCGACCGCGCATCACTATTCGATCCTGCTTCTGGGTGCGGCCTTTGTCGGCTTCGGTTCGTCCGTTTTCCATCCCGAAGCGGCGCGCGTGGCACGGCTTGCCTCGGGCGGACGGCACGGTTTCGCGCAGTCGCTGTTCCAGGTGGGCGGCAATTTCGGCTCGTCCATCGGCCCTCTTCTGGCGGCATTCATCGTTCTGCCGTTCGGCCAGATCAGCGTGTCCTGGTTCTCCGTTGCGGCGCTGATCGGCATGATGCTGCTCTGGTATGTGAGCAACTGGTACAATCGCTACCGGATTGCCAATGCCAGCAAGGCGAAGCCCGACAAGACACTTCCGTTGCCGCGCAACAAGGTTCTCGTTTCGGTCGGCGTTCTGGCGATGCTGGTCTTCACCAAATACATCTACATGGCCAGCCTGACGAGCTACTACACCTTTTATACCATCAACCACTTCGGCGTGACGGTGCAGACGTCACAGCTGCTTCTGTTCCTGTTTCTCGGCGCCGTTGCCGCGGGAACGATCATCGGCGGCCCGATTGGTGACAGGATCGGCGCGCGCAAGGTGATATGGGCTTCGATCCTCGGCGTCCTACCATTCACGCTGGCCCTGCCCTATGCGAATCTCGAAATGACGGCTGTCCTGACCGTCATCATCGGCCTGATCCTCGCCTCGGCCTTCCCGGCCATCGTGGTCTTCGCGCAGGAACTGCTGCCAGGACGTGTCGGGATGGTGTCGGGCCTGTTCTTCGGTTTCGCGTTCGGCATGGCCGGTATCGCAGCCGCCGTGCTTGGTGTCGTCGCTGACCAGAAGGGCATCGAGTATGTTTACAACATCTGCTCGTATCTGCCCCTGCTTGGACTGCTGACGATTTTCCTGCCCAAGCTGGAAAAGAACCGCAAAGCCTGACCCATAAACGCACAGCCCGAAAGCCATCCAGACTTTCGGGCTGTGCTTCAAAATAGTGGAGCACCGCACGTCCCCCAACGGCGGTGCTCCCATGCCGCTGACCTTTTGACGGCCCGGTGCAGCAGCATTCTCTTGATAGAGCATTGTTCGCTCTACCTCTTTGTTGGAACGCAAATTCAGACGGCGAAACTGAAGCCGTGCATCGTTTCCCTGCGAAATTCATCAAAAGCAGCCGCAACCAGACGGATCAGCGGCCTGCCGGCCCTCGTCGCACTGATGACCCCGTCACGAACTTCCACCAGCCCATCCGCGACCAGAGGGCGCAAAAGAGCCAGTTCATCGGAAAATTCCACGCCCGGCGCAGTCATGTTCAGATCGACCCGGAAATTGCACATCAATGCTGTGATGATACCGGCGCGGATACGGTCGCTTTCGCGCATCGCATAACCGCGAACCGTTGCAAGTTCGCCGGCGTTAACGCGCTTGGAATATTGCGTCACGTCCGAGATATTCTGCGCATAGCCGCCGGGAAACTGCGAAATCGATGAGGGGCCGAGGCCAATCAAAGTCTGGCAACGATCATCCGTATAGCCCTGGAAATTGCGGTGCAGCGTGCCGTTGCGCGCGGCGATCGCCAAACTGTCGTCCGGCAACGCATAGTGATCGATCCCGACAGGTTCATAACCGAAACCGATAAAGCTTTCCGCAACAACGCGCGCCTGCGCGAACCGTTCATCGGCATCCGGCAAGAGACTCGCATCGATGAGGCGCTGATTGGCGCGACGCTGCGGCAGATGCGCGTAGCCATAGCAGGCAACGCGATCAGGCTTGAGAGCCGCGACCTTCTCGCAGGTCTCGCGCAATGTCTCCACTGTCTGCAACGGCAGGCCATAGATGAGATCGAAGTTCAGGCGATCGATGCCGACTTCGCGCAGAAGGCTGGCGGCCTTGGCAACCGTCTCTATCGGTTGGATGCGACCGATGGCTTTCTGAACCTCGGCGTCGACATCCTGCACGCCGAGGCTGGCGCGGTTGACACCCATGAGCGAAAGCGTGCGTGCGAGCTGAGGCGTGACAGTGCGCGGATCAAGCTCGATGGCATGTTCCATTTCAGGCGAAAAGTCGAACGCAATGCGCAGCGCTGCCAGAATGCTGGTAAACTGGCGCGGGTTCAAAATCGAGGGCGTTCCTCCGCCCCAATGAAGATGAACCACGTTCGGTCGCGCGGTCAGGCTCTTGCTGACGGTCTCGATTTCGCTCAACAAAGCGCTACAGAAATTCTCGACCACATCGTTACGGACAGCCATTTTTGCATGGCAACCGCAGTAGTGGCAGAGCTGCCGGCAATAGGGCACATGGATGTAGAGGGAAACGCTTTCCTCCGGCCCGATCTGGCGCAGCCAGCGCTGCGTCGTTTCCACGCCTACCGGTATGAAATCCGCGGCCGTTGGAAAGGATGTATATCTGGGAACCGCCAACGCCGCGTAGCGTCTTATCGCTTCTTCATGCATAGCGCGTCCACCTTAAGTGTTTGACGCACTGGTAAAGCCCGGCCGGGGATACGCGCACCCGAACCGGGGCGACATTCTGCGGGGCGAGACGGCATGATGCGGCAAGGAAGCCCGCATGCATGACAGCCGATATTGTAATTGCCAGCCACACCAGCACCTGTTTTCCCCATTTTGAACAATGCGACCCCGAAGGCCGCATCAACTTCCATTGTCAGGGATAGGCTGTTCTGCCGGATGCTGCATTGATTTGAATCAACGGCAATGCATTCGGCAATGGCTCGAACTCAAAGCAATCCCCAGCGCTTTCGCTGGAGGTGGTTTAAAGGCTTTCCGGATCCATTCCGGCAACGGCCGCCAGCGAACGGCGGGACAGGATTTCCACCGTATTAGCGTCTATCAACTGGATCAGGCCCTGGGTTTTCAGCTTTGTGAAACTGCGGCTGACGGTTTCAATCGTCAGGCCCAGATAGTCGGCAATATCGGTGCGGTTCATCGACAGATGAACGGGGTTGGGCTTCTCGCCGCGTTTTTCCGCACGGGCCGACAGAACCAAAAGGAAGCTCGCGAGTTTCTCCACTGGCGCAAGGCGTCCGAGAACAAGCTGGTTGTCGCGCGCCGTGCGAAGTGCGGCCCGCGTCATCTGATGCAGGCGCTCCTTCAATTTGGGAAAGCGCTCCATCAGATCTTCCATCTCCCTCGTGGAAAAGGCACACAGGACCGATGGCACCACGGCCTCGACCGATTGGGAGTAAGTCTCGTCGTCAGCCAGACCAAGATAATCGCCGGGGAACAGGAAACCGGCAATCTGCCGACGCCCGTCAGGAAGCGACGTATAGATGCGCAGCATGCCCGAAGTCAGGCTGAAGACACGACGCTTCGGCTCGCCCTCTTCCACCAACTGCTCATTGGCATCAAGCCGCCTGGAGGTCATGATTGCTTCCAGCGCGCCGAGATCGCCGTCATCCAGCGCGGCGCAAACTGCCATCCGCCGGACATCGCAATCCGCGCATACCCCACATGGCGCACGGTAGGGCGACCTGGGATCGAATATGATAGGCGCTACACTCACGATGGATTCCTGTTTGTGGGGCCCGATGGGATGTCTTCGCGACATCGCTTAAATAGGTAACTAGAACGCGTCCCGCAAAGCGGAATTTCGCCGCAGGGGTGTATCCGCCCCCGCAGCGCATCGACGGCCTTCGGCTTTGCCCGTCTAAATGTTGCGGCTACCGGGCTTTACAGCCGGAATTGCAGCCAGCTCTGGCGGCAATTTATCCGCAGGATAAGCTGGAACTTCATATTCGGCCAGAGATATCAGCTTTGTTCCGACATCGGCCTTTCCCGCAGAGCGGTCGACGATACAGGCCGCAGCCACGACTTCGATACCCAGATCCTTCATGCAGTCGATCGTTTCGCGGATGGAAAGCCCAGTCGTGACGATATCTTCCACGATGACGACGCGCGCGCCCTTCGGCACATCGAAACGCCGCAGACGAAACACCCCGTTCTCGCGCTCCACCCAGACTGACGGAACGTGCAGATGGCGCGATGTTTCATAGGATGGTATCAGGCCGCCAATCGCGGGCCCAACCACATAATCGATGGCTCCGAGATTTGCCGCCTTGATCTTTTCCGCCAGTGCCTTGCAGAGCTTTTCCGTCTTGTCGGCATGCATGAAAACACGCGCCTTTTGAAGGAAAACAGGGCTGCGCAGGCCTGATGTGAGAATAAAGTGGCCTTCAAGGATCGCTCCCGCTTCGCGGAAGACGGCAAGCACATCTTCGGTGTTCATCTTAGTCCTATCCGTTCACGCGTTTCGCGCCGCTGACGCTCGCGCTTTCTTTCAATTGGGAAATGATGCGGTTGAGATGCTTGAGGTCCCAAACCTCGACATCGATAATCATTTCGGTGAAATCCGGTGCGGTGCGCACCATGGAAAGATTGTGAATATTCGCATCGTTGGCAGCCACGATCTGCGCTATCTCCGCCAGCGAGCCGGGCGAGTTGATAGCCGACACGCTGACGCGCGCCGGAAAACGCTCGCTCATCTGTTCGTCGATGTCCCAGCGCACGTCGATCCAGCGTTCGGGCTGATCATCATAAGCCGTCAGCGCTGGCGACTGGATCGGATAAATCGTGATGCCGGCGCCCGGTTGAAGAATACCGACGATACGGTCTCCCGGGACAGCGCCTTCCGGGGCAAAGCGCACCGGCAGGTCCGAATTGGTGCCGCGAATCGGCAGCGCCTTCTTCCCCGGCTTCGGCGCGACATCGGGATCGGCATCGGACTTGGTCGCGTCCTCGCTGCCCTCGGGCACCTTGAATATCATGCCGGCCGCGTTCTGAATGTTGAACCAGCCCTTCTCGCCGGTCTTGGCGGGATTGTTCTGCGAGGTCACGCGCGTATCCTGGTAGTCGGGATAAACGGCCTTGACGACATCGGTTGACGGCAGTTCACCGCGTCCGACTGCGGCCAGCACATCCTCGACATCCTTGCGCGCCAAGCGCGGAAGTCCGGGTTTTAGAATATCCTTGCTGAACGGCTTTCCGGCGCGCTCGAAGGCACGCTCAAGGATGCGCATGCCAAGTCCCGAATATTGCTTGCGGACAGCCGAACGGGTGGCGCGGCGGATGGCGGCGCGCGCCTTGCCGGTCGCGACAAGCGATTCCCAAGCGGCAGGGGGAACCTGTGCCTTGGAGCGGATGATGTCCACTTCGTCACCGTTCTTGAGTTCAGTCATCAGCGGCATGATGCGGCCATTGACCTTGGCCCCGACGCAGCTGTCGCCGATATCGGTGTGAACGGCATAGGCGAAATCGATCGGAGTCGCGCCGCGTGGCAGGGCGATGAGACGGCCTTTCGGCGTAAAGCAGAATACCTGATCCTGGAAAAGCTCGAGCTTGGTGTGTTCGAGAAATTCTTCTGGATTGTCGCCTTCGGAAAGTTGCTCGATCGTCTGGCGCAACCATGCATAAGCATTGGTTTCAGTGGAAATTTTGTGCGGATTGTTCGCGCTGCCGCGATCCTTGTAAATCGAATGCGCGGCGACACCGAATTCCGCAATCTCATCCATTTCGCGCGTGCGAATCTGCAACTCGACCCGCTGGCGCGACGGGCCGATGATCGTGGTGTGGATCGACCGATAATCATTCTGCTTCGGCGTCGAGATATAATCCTTGAACCGACCCGGAACCATCGACCAGGTGGTATGGATAAGACCGAGCGCCCGATAGCAATCCTGCACCGTATCGACCATGACACGGAAGCCGAAAATGTCTGAAAGCTGCTCGAACGACAGCCCCTTCGTTTCCATCTTGCGGAAAACGGACCACGGCTTTTTCTGGCGGCTCTTAACACTGGCCTTGATGCCGTGCTTTTCGAAAATCTCGGACAAGTCCTTCTCGATCTTCTGCAGCAGGCCGCGGTTCTTTTCCAGAAGTTCAGCCAGACGATCCGTAACAGCGCGCCACGCATCCGGGTTGATGTAGCGGAATGCCAGTTCTTCCAGCTCTTCGCGCATGTCCTGCATACCCATGCGGCCAGCAAGCGGCGCATAGATATCCATCGTTTCCTCGGCGATGCGCAGGCGTTTGTCTTCCCGCATCACGCCCAGTGTGCGCATGTTGTGCAGACGGTCCGCCAGCTTGACGAGGAGCACGCGAACATCTTCGGAAATCGCCAGAAGCAGCTTGCGCAGGTTTTCCGCCTGCACTGCTTTCTTGGAAACGAGATCCAGCTTCTTGAGTTTGGTCAGCCCTTCCACGAGCTTGCCGATTTCGGGACTGAAAAGCTGATCGATTTCCTGTCGGGTGGCCGTCGTGTCTTCAATCGTATCGTGCAGAAGGGCGATGGCGATCGTCGCTTCGTCGAGGTGCATATCGGTGAGGATCGCAGCGACTTCGAGCGGGTGGGAAAAATAGGGATCGCCGGAAGCACGTTTCTGACTGCCATGCTTTTGCATGGCATAGACATATGCCTTGTTAAGAAGCGCCTCATTCACGTCAGGCTTGTATCGCTGGACACGCTCCACAAGCTCATATTGGCGCATCATCTACGAAAACTCCTTTGGAAACCGGTACTTGCTAATACGCGGCAAACATATCGGGCATTCTGACCCAAAATCGCCGAAAATCGAACAATTCTCGACATTCAGGTTTGATTTTCTGCCGACAATATTAATTTCCCACGGAAATGGCTCGTCATTAAGGGGGTGCGCGTCCACTCGACGCACAAAGGATGCCCTTTCGCCCCGAAAGGATCATTCCGCCATCAGCGCATAAAAACATGCGCCACGACCGGAAAGTCGCAGCGCATGCAAAAAGAACCAGCCCAGAGGGCGATTAAAAATCGTCGTTCTTCTCTGGTGCGACGAGGCCTTCGATACCGGCGAGCAGCTCTTCTTCCGACATGCGGTCGAAGGCAACCACATCTTCCTCGGCAGCTTCTGCGATGCCTTCCGCAACGTCTTCCGACGAAGAGGCGATCTGGGCAGGCGCAGCCGCTTCCGGCTCATCGACTTCCACATGCTTCTGCAGCGAATGGATAAGGTCTTCCTTCAGATCGTCCGGCGACAGGGTTTCGTCGGCGATCTCGCGCAGGGCAACGACAGGATTCTTGTCGTTGTCGCGGTCGATGGTGATCTGTGCACCCTGGGAAATCTGGCGAGCACGGTGACCAGCCAGCAGAACCAGCTCAAAACGGTTCTCGACCTTATCTACGCAGTCCTCAACAGTGACGCGGGCCATGCGCGGTCCCTTTCATTTCTCGAACTTTGATGGATTTTTCCCCACATAACGCGTGTGGAGCCAAATTACAAGCAAAAGCGGAATTGCTCGTGCATCACCGCATGAAATCTGGCAAAATAACGCTAATTTCACGGATTTGCCTCATAAAACCCCGTCATGCGCCGAAACGGCACAATATTTTATAGACTCAAAGGCGATTGCTGAGACAAGACTCCCTTACTGGTAATTGAGTGGGGGCAAATAACAACCAAAGGTTGCTTGTTTTTCTGTGATATGTCCTTAGAAGGCAATAAACGCACTGGTAAATTTAGATACCACCCGCCGTTTAGAAGACAAACTGAATAAGCGGTCGCCGGCCCACTCCCGTCCGGCCGTAGAGTGGATATATTGCACGATGTTCGATTCTCGTGAAAAGATTGCGCTTTTTATTGATGGCGCCAATTTATACGCCGCCTCCAAGACCTTGGGGTTCGATATTGATTATCGGAAGCTTTTGAAGGCGTTTCAAAAGCGCGGTTATCTGCTCCGCGCCTATTATTACACTGCTCTCGTTGAAGATCAGGAATATTCCTCGATCCGCCCGCTGATCGACTGGCTGGATTACAATGGCTACAAGGTGGTCACCAAGGCCGCCAAGGAATTCACCGATTCCACCGGGCGCCGCAAGGTGAAAGGCAATATGGACATCGAGCTGACGGTCGATGCCATGCAGCTCACCGACACGGTCGACCATTTCGTGATTTTCTCCGGCGATGGCGATTTCCGGTCGCTCGCGGAAGCTCTCCAGCGCAAAGGCCGCAAGGTTTCGGTTGTTTCGACCCTGACCACACAGCCCGCCATGATTTCGGATGAACTGCGCCGCCAGGCCGATCATTTCATTGATCTGGTCTCGCTGAAGGCCGAAATCGGCCGTGATCCGTCAGAACGTCCGGCGCGCCGTCAGGATGATGATCTCGACGACAGCTATTGACGCCATCGTCGAGCCGGTTCATGCAAGGGCATGATTTCCGAACCATCTCCCAACTGTCACATCTGCCCGCGGCTGCACGCCTTCCTGCAAGAATGGCGACGCAAGGAGCCGTCTTGGCATAACGCCCCGGTTCCGCCGTTCCTTCCGGCAGATGACGCCGATGTCCGGCTCCTGATTGTGGGGCTGGCACCGGGTCTGCGCGGTGCCAACCGGACCGGACGCCCCTTTACCGGCGATTATGCCGGCGATCTTCTCTACAGCACGCTGTGCGAATTCGGGTTTGCGACCGGCAAGTTCGAAGCCCGCCCGGATGACAGCCTCCGCCTGCTGGATGCCAGCATCGTCAATGCGGTACGCTGTGTGCCGCCGGAGAACAAGCCAATCGGCTCCGAGATCAATAATTGCCGCCAGTTCCTGTCGCCAATGCTGACCCGGTTTCCAAATCTGCAAGCTGTCGTCACGCTGGGAACGATTGCGCATCAATCGACCGTTCGTGCACTTGGCGCGCCGGTTGCGCGACATCCCTTCGGCCATGACAAGGCGAGCGATATCGGCAATCTGCGTATTTTCTCCAGCTATCACTGCTCACGCTATAATACGAATACCGGGCGGCTGACGGACGCCATGTTCCGCACCGTATTCCGGAACGTGCGTGAATATCTGAATCAAAAGAGCGCCTGAGGCGCTCTTTTCACATTGCCTTTCTCAACCGCGATCTCGCATCAAGCGAGCCTTTTCGCGGTTCCAGTCGCGCTTCTTTTCCGTCTCACGCTTGTCGTGGGTCTTTTTGCCTCGCGCCAGAGCCAGTTCCAGCTTCGCGCGGCCCCGATCATTAAAGTATAGCTTCAACGGAACCACAGTCATCCCTTCGCGGGACACGGAATTGAACAAGCGGGACATTTCGCGCTTGCTGATCAGCAGCTTGCGCAGACGTCGCGGCTCATGATTGAAGCGATTGCCCTGGGTATATTCCGGAATATAGGAATTGATCAGCCAGAACTCGCCGTTTTCAAAGCTCGCATAGCTTTCCGCTATGTTCGATTGATTGGCGCGCAGCGACTTGACCTCGGTGCCTGTCAAAACAAGACCGGCTTCGAGCGTATCGAGAATTTCGTAATTGAAGCGCGCCTTGCGGTTTTCCGCGATAATCTTGCGCACGGGAGAATTCTTGGGCTTGTTCATGATGGCACCATATAATGTGCAATGCCTGAAATGAAAACGCTCCCGAAGCTACGGGAGCGTAAAAATCAGCGAAAGCGGTAAACTTGGCAGGTCAGTTGACCAGACCCGCGTGCTTCATGGCCTGATCGATCTTCTCTGCTGTCGCGGCTTCAACTGTCACCATCGGCGAACGCAGCACATTTTCCACGCGGCCAAGTCGCGACAGGGCATATTTCGGACCCGAGGGATTCGGCTCGATGAAGAGCGCCTTGTGCAACGGCATGAGGCGATCCTGCAATTCGAGCGCCCTGGCGAAATCGCCCGCCTGACATGCATCCTGAAATTCGGCACACAGACGCGGCGCGATATTGGACGTGACCGAAATGCACCCTACACCGCCATGGGCGTTGAAGCCGAGAGCGGTGGCGTCTTCACCCGAGAGCTGGATGAAGTCCTTGCCACAGGCCGCACGCTGTTCCGAAACGCGTTCGATCTTGCCGGTCGCATCCTTGACGCCCACGATATTCTTGTGGTCACGAACGAGAGCGCCCATCGTTTCCGGGGTCATGTCGACAATCGAGCGACCGGGAATATTGTAGATGATGAGCGGGATCGAGATGGAGCGGGCCACCTGTGAAAAATGTTCGTAAAGGCCGCGCTGGTTCGGCTTGTTATAATAAGGCGTGACAACGAGAACCGCATCGGCACCGGCCTTCTCGGCGTGCTGCGCCAGTTCTATTGCTTCCACCGTATTGTTAGAGCCGGCGCCGGCAATCACGGGAACGCGGCCAGCCGCAACTTCTATACAAACCTCGATGACGCGCTTGTGCTCGTCGTGCGACAGGGTTGGCGTTTCACCAGTCGTTCCGACTGGAACCAGTCCTTTGGTACCTTCTTCGATCTGCCAGTTTACGAATGCGCGAAAGGCTTTCTCGTCGAACGCTCCTTCGGAATCGAATGGCGTGACAAGCGCGGTGATTGAGCCCTTCAGCATTAGTGAACTCCTGAAAAAAGAAAGACGGGACCTCATTCCCCAATCATCTTGGGCATGTGACCAGGTTGAGGCGTTGCACAATAGTCTTGCAGCACGAGGGGAGCAAGCGGGGTATGCTGGCAAAACAAGCGTAATGCGGCGGTTTTGCGGCAAAATTTGTTGCCCGTTCCATGCAGCGCCGACGATACGCCGTATTGATTAAAGGAACATCAAACGCGGCGGAGGAACTGCGCGAGCAAAGGTTCGGGATAACGCTTTGTTAAGGATAGATTCATTCCTTGAGCCTAACTTAGCGAGCGAAATCGACGATCAAAAAGCCGGGCTAAGAAAAGCCGGATTTCAACAACATATTGCCCGCCAATAAAGTCTCTGTTCTAGTTAGCCAATGTCGAAACACGCCGCAGCAATATCCTTGAAGAAAAAAGCACTCCTCGCGAGTTGCTTTGTTGCGGCTGCCTTGCAGCCGGTGATTTCGTGCGCGCAATCATCGCTGCCGACAGATATCCCGACACCGCTCGCACGTCCGTTCGCGCCGACCACGACACATCAGTCGCCGATGAATCTGGTAACGCCGAAACCGCGTCCGGCTACACCTGACCCCGTGGTGACATCTGCAGTCAGCCGTATGGAAAACCCGGCCGCCATCGGCGGAACGCTGAAAAGCGGGCTCGATGCTCTTTCCTCTCGCGATGCTGCAAGTGCAATAGCGTTTCGCAATGCCATGCCCCATGGGTCGCTCGACCGACAGATTCTGACCTGGGCCATTGCCACTTCAGGCCTCGACGGTGTACCGAGTGCAGAAATTGCGGCTGCGGCGACAGATCTGCGTGGCTGGCCGGGAATGTCGGCTTTGCGCAGCAATTCGGAAAGAGCCCTGTTCAAGGAAAATCCGGCTCCTGCGGTCGTAATCGCCACCCTTGGCAACAGGCGTCCACAGACGACCGAAGGCATGATCCTTCTTGCCCGCGCCTATGTCGGCACCGGCAATGCAGCCAAAGCGCGTGAGCTGCTTTCGCCATGGTGGTCCACGCAACGTCTTTCTGCCAACGACGAACAGAAGATTCTGAAAGAGTTCTCGGGCGTCCTGACCCGCGAGGATCATCAGCGGCGTCTTTTGCGCTCCCTCTATAATGAACGCATGCAATCGGCAAAATTGCTTGCAGGCCCGGCACAGGCCCAATCACTTTACAACGCCTTTGCGGCAGTTGCACAAAAATCTCCGAACGCTGCCAAGGCCATAGCGGATGTCGATCGCAGCTGGCAGGGCAATGCCGCCTATCAGTTCCTGAAGATTCGCTATCTGCGGCGTACGGAACGCTACAACGAAGCAACGGACCTTATGCTGAAAGCTCCGCGTCAGGCATCGGCGCTCGTCGATCCCGATGCCTGGTGGGTGGAACGGCGTATCCTGTCGCGGGAGTTACTTGACCTGGGCAAGCCGCAGCTTGCCTACAAGCTGGTTTCCGCCCATGCGGCTGAATCCTCCACAATGGCTGCAGAAGCTGAATTTCATGCCGGATGGTATGCGCTCCGCGCCCTGAATCAGCCAAAGACGGCTGCCCCGCATTTTGCCAGGATCGCGGAAATCTCGTCGCGCCCTATTTCCGCATCCCGGGCCTTTTACTGGCTTGGCCGGTCGGCTGAAGCAGGTAGCGGCGGCAATGCGCGGGACTATTATCGTCGCTCCGCTCATTTCGGCACAACCTTCTACGGACAGCTTTCAGCCGCCAAGCTGAACGAAAAGGCGCCGGAACTCATCTATCCGAAACCGACCGATGCGGACCGCACGCGCTTTGCTGGCCGCCCTGCCGTCCAGGCGATCAAGCGGCTGGAACAGGTCGGCTACAGCAATCGCGCAACAACGCTCTACAATCAGCTTTCGCAGGAACTCGACAGCGTGGGCGAGCTCGCCCTGCTGGCGGTCATGGCCGAACGCAACGAAAATCACTATCTGGCGTTGCGCGTCGGCAAAACCGCCGCACTGCGCGGGCTCGACGTGGGCGCCCTGTCACATCCGCTCGGAGCAATTCCTGCCACCGCCAATATAAGCGGGTCGGGCAAGGCACTCGCCTATGCAATCGCCCGACAGGAAAGCGAATTCAACGTTGGGGCGGTTTCCAAGGCGGGAGCGCGCGGTTTGCTGCAATTGATGCCCGCAACAGCGAAAAGTGTGGCAACCCGCAACGGCATGAGCTTCTCCGCACCGCGTCTCACGACGGACGCGGGGTATAACGCGACGCTTGGCGCCCACTTCCTCGGCGAACAGCTCGACCGTTTCGATGGATCCTACGTCCTCACTTTCGCCGGATACAATGCAGGCCCTCGCCGCGCATCGGAATGGGTTGAGAAATACGGCGATCCGCGAGGCAAACCAATCGATCAGGTCGTGGACTGGATCGAACGCATCCCCTATTCGGAAACGCGGAATTATGTTCAGCGCGTGATGGAAAACTATGAGGTATACAAGGCTCGACTGACCGGCAGCGCCGATATCCAGACCGACCTGATTTACGGTCGGCGTTAACCCGAAATCTCCAAGACAAGAAAAGGCGGGTTATTCGTCTGCTTTTTTTGTCCGCCGCGGTTTGGGCTTGGCAACTGCCTTGCGGGGTTTTTCCACCTTTCCGGTACGGGCTTTGCTGGCCGCATTTGCCAGTTTTGTGGCTTGTGCGATCCAATCCTCGCGCTCTACGCGACGCGGAAAACCAATATTTCGCTCGATCCAGTGCGACTCTTCATCGTTCCAACCGGCAATCTGATCGTAGTGAAACACGCCGATACCGTTAAGCAATTGCTGAACGGCCTTGCCTACACCCTTTATGGCGGTGAGATCGTCAGGTTTTCCAAGGCGCGCCGCTTCAAGAAGCTCCGGACGGCCCGGATCAAGAACAAGTTGCGTTTCTTCACCCGAATTTTCGTCCTGCGAAGACCAGTTTCCTACCACTTCCGCTTCGGGCACGACTTTCAGAGGAAGCTTTTCCGGCTTGCTTGGCTGCGGTGAAGCCCTGAGTTCCTCGGTTTCTGCCGGTGCTTCGGTTTCCCTGGGCGCCTCGGGCATTTCCTCGGCGGGCAACGTGGCGTGCGCTGCGGCGATGATTGTGCGCTCATGGTCCGAGATCGCAGCACTTCTTCGCCTTACAAAGCGACCCAAAAGGCAGCCTACAACAAAAGCGATGGCAACAAGAACAGCCAGTTGGACAATCAGCAACGGCATATGGTTTCCTCGTACTCCAAATTACTCAAGTCCGACGAACATATTCGCCGTCAGTTTTCCCCGCCCCACTTTGCCACCGCTACTTCGGACTGGTCAGCCAGCCTACGATCAAGCCGATCAGAACCGCCAAGACGAGGACCGGCCAAAACGATACGGCTAAATAAAGCATTGTCAGGTCCGCTTTCTATTCCGGAAACGGAGCATATGCTCCGCTATGCCTATTCATAGTGCGAAAGGAAAGGTCCGAACAGGCGGGCTGTCAATTCCGAACAGAAAACTGACGGACACGAATTCCAAATCGGGAGAGCCTTTATCACTGTAAAAGCTCAGGTTCGCCAATCTCAACCCGCTCGGCTTTCAAACCGAAGGGAAGCGGAGAATTCAATTGGGAGCGAAGCCGCTGGTAGCTTGCCCCGTCCGCTGCCCTGCCCTTGATCGAAATATTGAGATCTGAAACCCGGACCTCTCCTTCCCGCAGGTCAGACAAAAGCTGCAAGGCAAATTCCACCGAATCAGCGAAGTTCGGCGGACTGCCTCTGCCTACTGCCATTTCATCATCGAGCGGAATGCCCGGAGCCACATTTTCAGCAGCAGTCATGATTCGGTCCCTGACATCATTATCCGGGACTGAACCGGACAGGATAATGATGTCGGCATTCTTCTTTATCTGTAATGCATAGGGCGATATGAGCGGCAAAACACTCGTCAGGTCGGTGACTTCCCGAATCCCCCATACCTTTTCCAGCGCACCTTTCGCGGCAGATTGCGCCTCTGGATCGGGGGCAATGCCTTTCAGCGTAACATCGCGGCCCTCCACATCGAAGCCCGTCCACACGAATGGAGAAAGTGCTTCGCCGGTGCGCGTTGCAATGTCTGTCTCGACCTGATCGGCTCCGAACCAGAGTGCAAGCGCCGTCAGCGCTGCGGTCCATGTTAAGCCGGGCCAAAACCATTTGAACATGTCGCCTCCACGCTGGAAATGATTGGAACAAAGCGACGAAGATCCGCCGCGTCTTACTCGTACAAAGACCGAGTTTTCGGTGAAAGCAAGGTCGCAACTGTGAAAATCGACAAACAAAAAACCCGGCAGCGATGCTGCCGGGTTCTTTTTGAACAATCCCTGAGGGATTAGAACGAGCGCTGGAAGCGAACCATGCCCTGCCAAGCGTCCGAACCGTCGAGAACCGAATGTTCGTCGTCCCACTTGGTGTAGGAAACTTCTGGCGTGATGGTGAAGCCAGGAACCAGTTCGTAAGCAACGTTGGCGGTTGCTGCGAAGGTCTTGGTGTCGTCGTAGGCGAGTTGCAGATTGAAGGTAGCCTTGTCGGTTGCCTTGAACGCAGCGCCGCCCCAAACGGCCCAATCGCCGCCCCAGGTACCATAGAACGAGTCGATGACGCGGATGCCGCGGAAACGACCGTTTGCATCGGTGTAACCGAGGTAGGTGTCGTCATTGGACTTGTAGCCACCCATCGCCCAGACCGAGAAACGGTCGGTGATGTTAACGTCGCCGCGAACCTTGGCAGCCCACTCTTCGTTACGAGCGTCGTAAGCTGCAACAGCTGCGATCGAGCCCCAGCCACCAGCGTACTTCAGACCGCCAACAACGTGCGGCATGTAGTCCTTGATGGTGACATCAACGTCAGAGTCGCCATTGCCGCCTTCTTCGAACGACACAATGGCCGAGAAGCCGTTGCCACCGGTGAAGGTGTAGCTGATGAGGTTGGTGCGGTAACCGCCTGCGAGGATCACGTCGTCGTTGATGACGTTGCCGAGATAGCCCGGGAAGGTCACGAAGGCCGATTCATCAAGACCAACGCGCAGGCCGCCGAGCTGAATGTAAGCGTAACGCAGTGAGCTGTTTTCGTTGGAGCCGTATGCCGTTTCTTCGCCGTCGCCGCCGCCGTTCCAGTTGTAACGAAGCTCGGTGAAGGTCTTGAGAGTGCCCAGCTCGGTTTCCGAAGCGGTCGAGAAGCGGAGCGTTGCACGAGCGTTCTTGCCCCAGGTATCACGCTCACCGTTGAAGCCACCGCCGATTATATTGCCGTCTGCGTCACGGACAAAAGCGCCGCGAGCGTAGACGTCATCGCCGCCCTTGGCGTCGTAACGAACGTAGCCATGGATGCGCAGGCAGGTTTCGGTGCCTGGGATGTAGAAGTAGCCAGCGCCGTAAGCATCGCAGACGCGGACATATTCAACGGCTTCTGGCTCTGGCGCGACGATTGCGTCGGCAGCCTGAGCGCCGGAAGCTGCAACCAGAGCTGCAGCGGAGCCAAGGAGAAGGCTCTTGATGTTCATTTCTGACCTCCAGTCAA
>NZ_WBWE01000014.1 GCF_008932435.1 Brucella pseudintermedia
GTCAAAAATCTCACCCGCTCAACAAACCCGCGATCATCACTCAACCCGAAGGTCAAATCCTCATCAGCGCCTCGTCTGCGGTGCCGGGCTTCTAGATCAGTCAAACCAACCTGTCAACCACTTTTTTAGAAGAAAATCACAAACTTAATCGAAGCTCTTTTCTTCCAACATCAACAGAACTTCCGCCCCGTCAACGCCGCCAGCCTACTCAAATCAAACATCGCTGCCCAACTCTTTCAACCAACCCCAAGGACGCATCAGCCTGCCGCTTGCGGCGCCGCCGCCCTCGTTGTGGCGCCATATAGACCCCACCAATCAAAACTGTCAACGACCAATCATGACTTTTTTCAAAATTTCTTTCCACAGGCATCTAATGAAAAGGACCGATCAAAGAGGCTCTATATAAGTGTCACTCCCGCCTCACGCGGAGAGCCAACCCATGCGGTCCGCCACGTCATTGGCAAGTGCACGCACGCGTCTGCCCATGTCTTCTATAATGTCGGGCCGCGCCTCCGCTGCCATCATCGATAGCGCAATACCGGCAATAGGATGAAACGGCCTGTCGCAGATCGCAGCGCCGATGCAGAACATGCCCTCGCGCAACTGGCCATTATCCAGCGAATAGCCCCTTGCCTTCACGTCCGCCATCTCCGCCTCCAACACTTCAAGCGAAGGGGCGCTGGCTGGGGTAATCAGTTTAGGCCATTCAGACGGCAGATGACGGGCCAGTTCCTGCGGCGACATCGCGGCCAGCATGGCCTTGCCGGTCGCGGTAAAGACAGCCGGAACCCGCATGCCGATGCGAAATGTGATACCGAGCGGTGCGGTCGAGTTGCGGCAGGACAGATAAATGACATCCGGACCTTCCAGATGTGAAAGCGTCAATGTGTGCGCGCCAAGGCCATCGGCCTCCGCCACGGCCTCATGAAACGCATCGACAATATCGCTGCCTGCCATGAACACATTGGCCCAACGCACCGATTGCGATCCCATCGTGAAGCTGCCGTCACTGTTGAGCTTCAACAGCTTGAGATGCACCAGCGTCTGGCAAAGCCCGTGCACACTGCTTTTCGGCAAGCCGGTCCGGCGCGCAAGATCGGAAAGCTTGAGCCCGTCGGCAGTTCCCTTGCCGCCTTCCTGCGCGGATTTCGCGATCTGATCGAGAATTTGCGCCGCGCGCATGACCGCCGGAACCAGTTTCTGGGAACTCTCTTCGTCGCTCGCCGTTTTCGTCATGACTTTCACCTGATCGACCGCCTGATTAACCGTTTGACTTTGGCAACGGCGGCCTGTTTAATTCAAAATACCGTAAGCTGTTCAATATATCGAACAAGCTTTCTCTGCAAGACTGGGATGGAAAACCAATATGCTCGCTTTGAAAGACCCTTCGCTGCTCAAATCGCAATGCCTTGTTGACGGGCGCTGGATAGACGCCACGGACGGCGCCAAGATCGACGTGACCAACCCGGCAGACGGTTCGGTCATCGCCACGGTTCCTTCCCTTTCTGTCGCGACCATCAAGGAAGCCATCGACGCTTCCGCCAAGGCTTTCCCGGCATGGGCCGCCAGGACGGCCAAGGAACGCGCGGCAGTCTTGCGCAAATGGTTTGACCTTATCGTTGCCAATGCGGACGACATCGCTCTTATCATGACATCCGAACAGGGCAAGCCGCTTGCTGAAGCGCGCGGCGAGGTTCTTTATGCGGCATCCTTCATTGAGTGGTTCGCTGAAGAGGCAAAGCGCGTCTATGGCGACACCATCCCTGCCCCGCAGTCCGGGCAGCGCCTGACCGTCATCCGCCAGCCGGTCGGCGTGACGGCAGCCATTACCCCCTGGAACTTCCCGGCTGCGATGATAACCCGCAAGGCAGCGCCTGCTCTTGCCGCCGGCTGCACCATGATCGTTCGCCCTGCGGATCTGACGCCACTCACTGCCCTTGCGCTCGGCGTTCTCGCCGAAAAGGCCGGCATCCCGGCAGGCGTCCTGCAGATCGTCACCGGCAAGGCCCGCGAAATCGGCGCGGAGCTGACGAGCAATGAAACCGTACGCAAGCTCTCCTTCACCGGATCGACGGAAGTTGGCCGCTTGCTGATGGCGCAGTGCGCCCCGACTATCAAGCGCATCTCGTTGGAACTCGGCGGCAACGCGCCGTTCATCGTGTTCGACGATGCCGATCTCGATGCCGCCGTTGATGGCGCCATGATTTCCAAATACCGCAATGCGGGCCAGACCTGTGTCTGCGCCAACCGCATCTATGTGCAGCGCGGAATTTACGACAAGTTTGCCGAAAAGCTCGCGGCCAAGGTCAAGGAACTCAAGGTCGGCAAGGGCACCAAACCGGGTGTCGTCATCGGCCCGATGATCGAGGCGAAAGCCATCACGAAGGTCAAGGCACATATTGACGATGCCGTTTCCAAGGGCGCGAAGCTTATCACCGGCGGCAAGGAACTGGGCGGCCTGTTCTTTGAACCCGGCGTGCTTACGGGCGTGACCCCGGACATGATCGTGGCCAAGGAAGAGACTTTTGGCCCGCTGGCTCCGCTCTTTGCCTTCGATACGGAAGAAGAAGTCATTGCCATGGCCAATGACACGATCTTCGGTCTGGCCGCTTATTTCTATACGGAGAATTTCAGCCGCGCGATTCGTGTCAGCGAAGGGCTGGAATACGGGATGGTCGGCCACAATACCGGCCTGATCTCGAACGAAGTCGCGCCTTTTGGCGGCGTGAAACAGTCGGGCCTCGGCCGTGAAGGTTCCAAATACGGCATCGAGGAATATCTCGAAACCAAATATATTTGCAGCGCCTACAAGCGCTAGCAACACTGCTTTCCATACCGTTCCCCCGAAAGCAGTATCAAAGAAGGCGGCGCGCATTGTTCGCGCCGTCTTTTTTATTTATAGACGGTCCAACCGCAAATAGGGCTTGGGCCAAGGAATTCCGGAAAATATATGCTGCGCCGCCTTTACGACTGGACGATTTCGCTTGCCGCAAGAAAATCCGCCGAATGGTGGCTTGCCATCATTGCCTTTGTGGAAAGCTCGGTCTTCCTTGTTCCCGCCGACGTCCTCTTCCTGCCTATGGCGCTTGCCCGCCCCAAACGCGCCTGGCGCTATGCTTTCATCGCGACGGTTTCTTCCGTCCTCGGGGGCATTGCGGGCTGGTATCTCGGCTATCACGCCTATGAGCAGATCGCCAAGCCGGTGCTCGAAATGTATGGCAAGCTGGACACGTTCGAGCAATTGCGCGGCACGACCAGCGCCGATGCGATCCTGCTGATGCTGATTACCTCCGGCCTCGCCCATCTGCCGCCGATCAAGGTGGTGACGATCCTGTCGGGTGCGGCCGGCATCAATATCTGGCTGTTCATTGCATCGGCCATCGTTGCGCGCGGAGCGCGTTTCTATTTTCTGGCCTGGCTGCTGCGCCGTTACGGCGAACCGATCCGCGACTTCATCGAAAAGCGCCTCGGCCTGATCGCAAGTCTCGTCGCTGTGGCCTTGATCGCGCTCTTCTTTGCTGTGAAATATCTTCATGCCTGAGCGGTTCGCCCAATCCCGGTCAAAATAAATTGCTTGGAGACAAGCCAGCTGTTTGCCTTAAGAATAAGAGAGCCTTTCCAAGGAATCCCATATGGCGTTTGCACTCAATAATCCGGTCGGCAAGGTACAGGCATGGACCGCAGGCATAATGGCCATTGGCCTTGCCGCAACCGTCGGTACGGCACTGGGCTTCGAGCATCTGGCTGGCTTCATGCCCTGCAAGCTCTGCCTCGAACAACGCACGCCTTATTATATCGGCGTCCCAGTTCTGGCGGCGGCGTGGATCTCCTGTGGCCTGAAATGGCCTGCGATCCTGACGCGCGGCCTGATCCTGATCGGCGCTCTGCTGATGACCTACGGTCTGGCGCTCGCTGCCTATCATACCGGCGTCGAGCTGAAATACTGGCCCGGCCCGATCGATTGCAGCGCCGCGACGATGAAGGTCACGCTCGATGCGGGCAACCTCCTTAGCGATCTCAATTCCACGCGCCCACCCGCATGTGACAGCGCGCCGGGCTACTTCCTCGGCCTGTCCTTTGCCGGATGGAACGTCGTCGCAAGCCTGTTCTTTGCAGCTATCGGCTACTACGGCGCTTTTGCAAAAAGTGGGAAGTGAGAGCGGGAACTGTAGGGGCTGTTTCTTCTTTTATCGCACGTGGTTATCGCAAAACCGCTGCGCATTTTTGCGCAACATGCTTTACGGCTCCAGTTCGACGTCCCAGTAAAGGAAGTCGAGCCAGCTGTCGTGCAGATGGTTGGGCGGAAAGAGGCGACCATTATTGTGCAGGTCCTGCACGGTCGGCATGACCGGCTTCTGGCGCGGCCACATATGCGCGACGGCGGGCATCATGCCGCCCTTGCGCAGATTGCATGGTGAGCAGGCGGCGACCACATTTTCCCACGTCGTCTCGCCGCCATGGCAACGCGGGGTGACGTGATCGAAGGTCAGGTCATGCGGCGAGCCGCAATACTGGCACTCGAAACGATCACGCAGGAAGACGTTGAAGCGCGTGAAAGCCGGATAGCGCGGCGGCTTCACATAATCCTTCAGGCAGATGACGCTTGGAACGCGCATCGAGAACGAGGGCGAGGATACGATGTGATCATATTCCGCCACGATATTCACGCGTTCGAGAAACACCGCCTTGATCGCATCCTGCCAGGACCAGAGCGACAGGGGATAATAGCTGAGCGGTCGGTAATCCGCATTCAGAACCAGCGCGGGCAAGCCACTGGTCGAGACGGTTCTGGGCGAGACGGCAACAGTCAAGGGCGCACCTCCTTCAGAGCAACTCCGAAAAAGGGCGAAATGGCTCTCCATGCGGAATTGCGCTTCATCGAAGCGCCGCGCGTCCATTTTGGGCGCAACAACGACGCTCCAACCTCGCGAGGACGGGACTGCAATCAGCAGAAAATCAAGCTTCTGCGAATCGAAATTCCATCATCAGCTGATGCAGATAATGTAAGCCCGACGTGACAGGATTGTGAAGCGGAAACGCATTTACGCTTCTGGAAACACGCAAGATTTACAGAAGCGGCGCGGCTTCGCGGCCCTTGATGGCGGCATAATAGGCCCAGAACAATCGCGCCGCCACGCCGCGCCACGGCGCCCAGTCTTCCGCCAGCTTGCGAAGGGCTGCAGCATCGGGCCGGGACGCATGGGCGAAGGCGTGGCCGACAGCCGTCTGCAACGCCACATCGCCAGCCGGAAATATGTCCGGATGACCGGCGGAAAACAGAAGATAGACTTCCGCCGTCCACGGGCCGATGCCCTTGATCGCCGTCATTGCGGCAATCGCTTCCTCAGCCGGCAGATCACAAAGTTCGTGCAGGTCCAGAGCACCTTCGGCAAGTGCCTGGCTCACGGCCAGAAGCGTTCTTTGCTTCGGACGCGACAGGCCGGCAAAGCGCCACGCCTCCTCCCCGCCCGCAATATAGGCTTCGGGCGTCAGCGGATCGATTGCCTGTTTCAGCCGCGCCCAGATTGCGGCAGCACTAACGGTCGAAACCTGCTGCGCGACAATGATGGAGGCGAGGCTTTCAAATCCGGGTTCGGACCGGCGCAGCGGCACCGCATGGGAGCGGGCGCGAATATCGGCGAGCCGCGTGTCAGCAAGAACCAGCGCCTCCAGTCCCGCCTCGATATCGCCCAATGTATCGATCCGCCGCATCCCATGACCTTTCATTCTCCCGGCGCACAACGTACCAATGGAATCAGATGACATTCAACTGACAATAAGCTTGCCATGACCGTACCCATCTTCCGCTTTGCTCCCAGTCCCAATGGCCAGTTGCATCTCGGTCATGCCTATTCTGCCCTCCTCAATGCGGACATGGCGGCAAGGAGCAACGGACGATTCCTGCTGCGCATGGAAGATATCGACACGGCGCGCTGCACGCCTGCGCTGGAACAGGGCATTTATGACGATCTCGGCTGGCTTGGCCTGACCTGGGAAACCCCTGTGCGCCGCCAGTCGGAACATTTTGGCGAATATCGCAACGCCCTCACCAAACTTGCCGACAAGGGCCTTGTCTATCCGGCTTTCCTTAGCCGGGGTGAGGTTCGCGAGCGGATTGGCGAAGCGCTCGCCAAGGGCGAGGAATGGCCGTCCGACCCGGACGGCACGCCGCTCTATCCGCAGGGCGAACGCGACCTGACCGAAAAGGAACAGATGGAGCGTATCGCCTCGGGCGTGCCTTATGCCTGGCGGCTCAACATGGACAAGGCGCTGGAAGCCGCAGGCGAACCGCTGGCATGGAACGACAGCGGTGCGGGTCCGGATGGCGAAACGGGAAAGATCGCTGCCGATCCGTCCCGATGGGGCGACGTGGTGATTGCGCGCAAGGACACGCCAACCAGCTATCATCTCTCCGTTGTGGTGGACGATGCCCTGCAAGGCATCACCCATGTCGTGCGCGGGCGCGATCTGTTTCACGCGACCTCCGTGCACCGGCTTCTGCAGAAGCTTCTCGGCCTGCCGGAGCCGCTCTATCACCACCACGATCTGGTGCTGGGCGACGATGGATTGAAGCTGTCAAAGAGCCGGAAGGATACGGCGCTCGCATCGCTGAGGGAGCAGGGCTTTACGCCTGACGACATTCGCGCCAAGCTCAAGCTCTGAAATGATTTTCGCCGCAGCGTCACAGATGATGTGCCCGCGCGCCGATTGACGAAAGCGCCCTGAAACGGTTGATAGGCGGCATGGAGCCGCATTGAAAAATGCGGCAGTGCATTCGTTTTTCTGAAGGAGGCCGAGCAATGAGCAATTACGTCGAAATCGAAGGTTTGCGTGTTGCCCCCGAACTGGTGGAATTTCTGGCCAATGAGGCCGCGCCCGGCACCGGCGTGGAACCGGAAAAGTTCTGGAAGGGCCTTGCCGCCATCATCCGCGATCTCGCGCCGAAGAACCGCGCCCTCCTTGCCAAGCGCGACGACCTGCAAGCCAAGATTGACGCCTGGTACAAGCAGCACCGCGACACGGGCTACAGCCAGGCTGACTATCAGCAGTTCCTGAAGGACATCGGCTATCTCCTGCCGGAAGGCGGGGAGTTCAAGGTTTCGACCGCCAATGTCGATCCGGAAATCACCCATATCGCCGGTCCGCAGCTCGTCGTTCCGGTCATGAACGCCCGCTATGCGCTGAACGCCGCCAATGCGCGCTGGGGCTCCCTCTACGATGCGCTCTATGGCACCGATGCCATTTCCGAAGCCGATGGCGCGGAAAAGGGCAAGGGCTACAATCCGAAGCGCGGCGAGAAGGTCATCGCCTGGGCAAAGAACTTCCTCGACGAAAGCGCGCCGCTCGCCGCCGGCAAGTGGGCCAATGTCGCCGGTCTCGCAATCAAGGACGGCAAGCTTGAAATCAGGCTCGCCGACGGTTCGGCAACCGCGTTGAAGGATGAAAGCCAGTTCAAGGGCTATAATGGCGATGCCGCCCGCCCGACAAACGTGCTTCTTGCCAAGAACAACATGCATGTCGATATCGTCGTCAATGCCGACCATCCGATCGGCAAGACCGATCCGGCGCATATTGCCGACATGGTTCTGGAATCGGCCATCAGCACGATCCAGGATTGCGAGGATTCGATTGCTGCCGTCGACGCCGAAGACAAGGTTGCCGTCTATCGCAACTGGCTCGGCCTGATGAACGGCAAGCTGGAAGATACGTTCGAGAAGAACGGCAAGCAGATGACGCGCCGCCTCAACGGCGATCGCACTTACAAGGCCGCCGACGGTTCCGACCTGACGCTCAAGGGCCGTTCGCTGATGCTGGTGCGCAATGTCGGCCACCTGATGACCAACCCGGCCATTCTCGACGCCGAAGGCAATGAAGTGCCGGAAGGCATCATGGATGCGGCCTTCACCAGCCTCATCGCGCTGCATGATATCGGCCCCAATGGCCGCCACATGAATTCGCGCGAAGGCTCCGTCTATATCGTCAAGCCAAAGATGCACGGTCCGGAAGAAGTGGCTTTCGCCAACGAGCTTTTCACCCGCACGGAAGAAATGCTCGGCATGGAGCCGAACACCCTCAAGATGGGTGTGATGGATGAAGAACGCCGCACGACCGTCAATCTCAAGGAAGCAATCCGCGCTGCCAAGGATCGGGTCGTCTTCATCAATACCGGCTTCCTCGACCGCACCGGCGACGAAATCCACACCTCCATGGAAGCAGGCCCGATGATCCGCAAGGGCGACATGAAGCAGGCCGCATGGATCGGCGCCTACGAACAGTGGAACGTCGATATCGGTCTGGAATGCGGCCTTTCCGGCCATGCGCAGATTGGCAAGGGCATGTGGGCGATGCCAGACATGATGGCCGCGATGCTGGAACAGAAGATCGCGCATCCGAAGGCTGGCGCCAATACCGCATGGGTGCCGTCGCCGACCGCCGCCACGCTGCATGCGACCCACTACCACCAGATCGACGTTGCCGCCGTTCAGGAAAAGCTGAAAAGCCGGCCGCGCGCCAAGCTCGACGATATCCTGTCGGTGCCGGTTGCCGTGCGCCCGAACTGGACGCCGGAAGACATCCAGAAGGAAATCGACAACAACGCTCAAGGGATTCTGGGCTATGTCGTGCGCTGGGTCGATCAGGGCGTCGGCTGCTCCAAGGTGCCGGACATCAACAATGTCGGCCTGATGGAAGACCGCGCAACGCTGCGCATTTCCGCGCAGCACATCGCCAACTGGCTCTATCACGGTGTTGTCACGGAAGCGCAGGTGATGGAAACCATGAAGCGCATGGCCGCTGTCGTCGACAAGCAGAATGAAGGCGACCCGCTTTATCGCCCGATGGCCGCCGATTTCGACAAGTCGATTGCGTTTCAGGCTGCCTGCGATCTGGTCTTCAAGGGCCGCGAGCAGCCGAACGGCTATACCGAGCCGGTCCTGCATCGTCGCCGCCTGGAGCTGAAGGCACAGGGCTGATTTTTTCCACTTGCAAGTGATGGAAAACGGCGGGAGAAAATCCCGCCGTTTTTCTGTTCAATAAGGCCCCTGAAATGCCCCTTCTTATCCGCCATGCGACGGAAGCCGATCTCCCCGCCCTGCTCGCCATTTATAATGATGCCGTCGAAAACACGCTCGCCATCTGGAACGAAACGCTTGTCGATCTGGAAAACCGGCGCGAATGGCTGAAAGCCCGCAACCACGACGGCTTTCCGGTGCTGGTCGCCGAGCGTGAAGGCCGGGTCGTCGGCTATGCCAGCTATGGCCCGTTCCGCCCGTTCGAGGGTTTCCGCCATTCCTCCGAGCTTTCGATCTATGTGGCAAGCGATGCGCGCGGCGGCGGCATCGGGCGCGCCCTTCTGTCCGAGCTGGTCGAGGAAGCGCGCGAACGCAAGGTGCATGTGCTGGTCGCAGGCATCGAGGCAGGCAATGCCGCCTCCATCGCCTTGCATCAATCGCAGGGCTTCGAGGATTGCGGCACCTTGAAACAGGTCGGCCAGAAATTCGGGCGCTGGCTCGACCTCACCTTCATGCAGAAGATTCTCTGATCGCAACAACAACGCCGCGTTCTCTTGCCTCGCGGCGTTGTTTTTGTTTATACAAGCGCATTCGCAAGGACCCGGTGAAAGCCCGGGTGGCTCTTCTGGCCGCCTATCCGCCAGACAACGCAACAACATCCCCCATTCTTTACAATCGGCCATGTTGATACGGGCATTCCTGTCCGTTTTCTATTTGCGGAAAATTCAATGACACGTCTTGCTGCCTACCGCCGCGAGTGGTTCTCCAATATTCGCGGCGATATTCTTTCCGGCATCGTTGTGGCGCTTGCGCTTATTCCCGAAGCTATCGGCTTTTCGGTCATCGCGGGCGTCGACCCCAAGGTCGGCCTCTTCGCCTCCTTCGCCATTGCCTGTGTTTCGGCCTTCACGGGCGGACGTCCCGGCATGATCTCGGCCGCGACCGCCGCAACTGCGGTGGTGATGGTCTCGCTCGTCAAGGAACACGGGCTGCAATATCTCTTTGCTGCCACGATCCTGATGGGCATTTTGCAGATCATCGCAGGCTTCCTCAAACTCGGTCGCCTGATGCGCTTCGTGTCGCGCTCGGTCATCACCGGCTTCGTCAATGCGCTGGCGATCCTCATCTTCATGGCGCAGTTGCCCGAACTTATCCATGTTCCCGTCGAGACTTATTGGATGATTGCGGGCGGTCTCGCCATCATCTATCTCTTTCCGCGCGTGACGAAGGTGATCCCCTCGCCGCTTGTCGCGATTGCAGTGCTGACCACGCTTGCCTGGACAACCGGCATGGATTTGCGCACGGTCGGCGATCTCGGCGAATTGCCCTCCGCACTGCCGGTCTTCGCATTGCCGCAAGTGCCGCTGACGCTCGAAACCTTGCAGGTCATCCTGCCCTATTCGGTCACGCTTGCGGCGGTCGGCCTGCTCGAATCGCTGATGACCGCCCAGATTGTCGATGACATGACGGATACGGCCAGCAACAAGAGCCAGGAATGCATCGGTCAAGGCACCAGCAACATCGCCTCGGCGCTGATCGGCGGCATGGGCGGCTGCGCCATGATCGGGCAGTCTGTCATCAATGTTTCCTCCGGCGGCCGCGGAAGGCTGTCGACTTTCGTTGCTGGCGCTTTCCTGCTGTTCCTGATTCTGGTTCTGGACGATCTGGTGCGCATCATCCCGATGGCAGCGCTCGTCGCGGTCATGATCATGGTCTCCATCGGCACTTTCTCATGGCGATCGATCCTCGACCTGCGCCGCAATCCGCCATCGTCATCCATCGTCATGCTGGCAACGGTTGTAACGGTCGTTTCCACTCATGATCTGGCCAAGGGTGTTCTGGTCGGCGTCCTGCTTTCGGGCGTGTTCTTCGCGGGCAAGGTCGCAAAAATGTTCCGGGTGAGCGAAGCCGTGAGCGAGGATGGACACGAGCGCGTCTACACCGTTCAGGGTCAGATTTTCTTCGCCTCGGCGCAGAACTTCATCGCTGCTTTCGATTTTTCGACGCCAGCAAAGAAGGTGACGATCGACGTCAGCCACGCGCATCTCTGGGACATCACCGCTGTCGGCGCGCTCGACAAGGTGGTGATGAAATATCGTGCCGGTGGCACGGAAGTCTCGGTCATCGGCTTTAACGAAGCAAGCGCCGACATGATCGACCGGTTCGCCGTCCATGATAAGGAAATCGGTGCCGCAAAGCTGGCGGTACACTAGAGCATGTCTCCCAAAAGTGGGAACCGGTTTTGGGACAAAGACATGCTTAAAAACAAAGAAAAAGGGCCGCTTTCGCGGCGGCCCATTTTTAATCAGTTCGGCTGTGGAACCGCGGTTGCGGTTGGTTGTGCGGTCAGGCCTATCTCGCCTTCCACCTGATCGCTGCGGGCCATCAGGTAAAGGCCAAGCCCGCAGGTCAGCGCGGCGATGAATACCAGATACCAGGCATGGGCCATCGGATTGACCGCGAGAAACGAGGTCACGATCACCGGCGTCAGCCCGCCAAAAACCGCATAGGAAACATTGTAGGAAAACGACAGGCCGGAAAAGCGCACCGGAGCCGGGAAAGCGCGCACCATCACATAGGGCACCGCGCCGACCATGCCGACCGAAAGCCCCATCACTGCATAAAGCGCGAAGAGGACGGGCAGGGAAACCGCCGCATAGGTGTAGAAGACGAAGGTCGCGACACCGAAGAAAATGCCTGCAACAGCAAAGAAGCGTCCGCTGCCGATGCGGTCCACCATGGCGCCTGCGGCAACCGTGCCGAACATCAGAAACAGCGTGCCGAAGCTTGTCGCGGCAAGCGATTGCAGCGGTGTGTAGCCGTAAAGCTTTTGCAGGAAGGTCGCCGTCATCAGCGTGGTGACGACAATGCCTGCCGACAATATCCATGTCAGCAGGACGGAAATGACGACGCCGTGCATGTGGTTGCGCAGCACCGTGCCGAGCGGCAGCTTGTCCTTCAGCAGATGGCTGTTCTTCATTTCGGTGAAGATCGGCGTTTCCGCCAGCCAGCGGCGCAGATAAACCGCGAGCAGGCCGAATATGCCGCCGATGAAGAACGGAATGCGCCATGCATAGGCGGACAGTTCTTCCGGCGTGAAAATCCAGTTGATGGCAGTCGCGATCAGCGAGCCGATCATGATGCCGAGCGTCAGGCCAGAGCACAGAAAGCCGCACGCCATGCCGACCCGGTTGGCCGGGACGTGTTCGGCCACGAAGGTCCACGCGCCCGGAACCTCGCCGCCAATGGCAGCTCCCTGCAACATGCGGAAGACGATCAGCAGGATCGGCGCGCCGACGCCAAGCGTCGCATAGGTCGGCAGGCAGGCCATGGCCAGCGTCGAGATCGACATCAGAAAAACGGAGAAGGCGAAGACCCGCTTGCGCCCGAACTTGTCGCCGAAATGCGCCAGCACGATGCCGCCCACCGGACGCACCAGATAGCCCGCCGCAAAGATGCCGAAAGTCTGGATGGTGACCAGCCAGTCCGGCATGTCGGGCGGGAAGAACAGATGGCCGATGACGCTCGCAAAGAACACGAAGATGATGAAATCATAAAACTCCAGCGCGCCGCCAAGGGCCGACAGGCCGAGCGTGCGGAAATCCTGCCGGTTGAGCGGACGCGGACTAATTTTTGCGTGGAGATCTATCGATGCCATCGATCCGGTTCTTTCTATCGCGCCGAGCCCCAAATCATCATGGATTTTCGGAAAGCGCGATGTGTGGTTTCAAGTTCAGAGCGCCCCTTGCGCGGTGCATGGCGTTCCGGTCGTTTATATGCGGGTTCACCAATCCTTTGGGTGGGTTTTAATGCGCCAAATGCAACCGTTCTGCAAGACTTGACTTCCGGGCAATAAAGTCTATTTTAGAATTATTCTAAACTAATGGATTTGATAAATGTTGAGCCGATTCTTCCGCAACGACCGCCGCCCCTTCGATTCGCTTTCCGAGCAGGAAATCCTGGCGCTGGCCATATCCTCCGAAGAGGACGATGCCCGCATTTACCTTGCTTATGCCGACGGCCTGCGCAGCGAGTTTCCGCAATCGGCGAAAATCTTCGAGCATATGGCAGCGGAAGAACATGGCCACCGCGACGCATTGATCGAACGCTACAAGGCCCGTTTCGGCGACAGGATTCCGCTGATCCGCCGCGAGCATGTGAGCGGCTATTACGACCGCAAGCCTGACTGGCTCGTGCGGCCGCTCGGCATCGACAAGGTGCGCGAGGCCGCCGCCCAAATGGAAGAGCAGGCCTATCGCTTCTATATCGAGGCCGGAAAGCGCGTGACCGATGCGGAGACCCGCAAGCTTCTCGGCGATCTGGCCTTGCAGGAAAAGAAGCACGAGGCCACCGCGGAAAGGCTCGAAAGCGAGCTCACGCCGGACGATGTGCAGGACGAGGAACGCGCGCTTGAGCGCAAGCAGTTCATCCTCACCTATGTCCAGCCCGGCCTTGCGGGCCTGATGGACGGTTCGGTCTCGACGCTTGCGCCGATCTTTGCGGCAGCCTTCGCCACGCAGGATACATGGCAGACCTTTCTGGTCGGCCTGTCGGCCTCTGTCGGCGCCGGTATTTCCATGGGCTTTACCGAAGCGATCCACGACGATGGCAAGCTCTCCGGGCGCGGATCGCCGGTCAAGCGCGGCCTGGCCTGCGGCATCATGACGACGCTTGGCGGCCTTGGCCATACATTGCCCTATCTGATCAAGGATTTCTGGACCGCGACGATCATCGCCACCGTGCTGGTCTTCTTCGAGCTCTGGGCCATCGCCTTCATTCAGAACCGCTATATGGAAACACCGTTTTTCCGCTCCGTCCTGCAAATCGTTCTCGGCGGGGGGCTGGTGCTGGCGGCAGGCATCCTGATCGGCAGCGCCTAAATCACCTCGACATCGGAAGGCAGGGAAACCGGGCCTTCAAAATCATTGATCGCAATGCGCCCCTGCCGGGAAACGGTAACGAAACTGTTTGCCGGCACCGCCATCCAGTTGGCAGCTTCGCCATCCAGCGGCTCCGACACCACGCAAATGCCCGATGACCCGCCCAGCGTCGCGGTATAAAGCGTCGGCGCAAAGGCATCGGTGGCATAGCGGACGGCGTAAAGCTGGTTGCCGTCTGAAAAGGCGGCTGTCAGCCGCAGGAATGGCGGCACGCCGGCGCGAACCGCTTCCTCGACAACCGTCGCCACCATGCGCTTCATCGCCAGAACTGGATCGCTGTCGAGACCGAATTCCAGCATCAGCAGAAAAATCAGTTCCGAATCGGTCGCGCCGTGCTTCTGGCCATAGATCGCATCGCTCAAATGGCTTTCCAGCCTGCGGCGCAAACGGTCGAAATGGCCGATCTGGCCATTATGCATGAAGCTCCAGCGACCGGAAACGAAGGGATGACAGTTGGAGCGGCTGGTAAGCCCGCCGGTCGAGGCACGCACATGCGCGAGAAACAGGCGCGAGCGTATCTGTCGCGCCAGGCTGCGCAGGTTCTGGTCGGACCAAGCGGGCAGGATATCCCGATAAAGGCCGGGTTCCTCGCGATGGCCATACCAGGCGACACCGAAACCGTCGCCATTGGTGCGCGTTTTGGCTTCATGCGCATCGTGGCTTTGCGCCACGAGCGAATGGCAGGGAGACGATATGATGTCTTCCAGATAGGTTTCAGGTCCGAGATAGGCGGCCCAACGACACATTTTTGATCCGGCGATTACCGGCCCCGGTTATGCGTCCGCTCATAAAGCTGGCGAACGATCGTGCTCGCCGTCTTCTCGAATAAAAATGGCAAAATTGCATGAACCAGCGCGGCAAGCGCCGCCACAAGCAATTTTGCCGAGAAACGTGATGCAAAAAGCATATGCTCGAAATAGGTCTCATCGACCGACGAAGGATGTTCGGTGAAGAGGCGTGTAATGCGAGTGGTCATTGGAAATACTCCCGTCAATGAGCAAGTTGTTCCCGCTTATCCGGCGCACAACGCGCCTTTCTGAAAAATCATTCTAGCAAATGCATCGGAGATGAAATCTCAAAATATCCTTGTCAAACGGGGTTTAATGGGACAATCATCCCAAGATGAAACCCTTTCTCGACGAAATTGACCGCAAAATCCTGGATGAGCTGCAAATCGACGGCACACTGTCGGTCGATTCCCTATCCGACCGCGTCCATCTTTCCCGCAATGCCTGCTGGCGGCGGATAAAACGCATGGAGGATGAAGGAATCATCAAGGCGCGTGTCGCCCTGGTCGATGCGGAAATGGTCGGCTGCGGCCTTTCCGTCTTCATTCTGGTGCGCACGTCAAGCCACGACCCGGACTGGCTGACGAAATTTCGCGCCGCCATGGGGCGCTTTCCGGAAATCGTCGGCGTTTATCGCATGACGGGCGATCTGGATTACGTGCTGAAGGCACGCGTTTCGGACGTCAAGGCCTATGACCACCTTTATCAGCGGCTGATTGCCAGCGTACCGCTCTCGGACGTTTCGGCCTCTTTCGTGATGGAAGAGATCAAGGAAACGACCGCCGTACCGCTGAAGGAATAGCGGTGCGTGCGCGGGATCAATGGCCCGCCATTTCGTGGCACAGCGCCGCACATTGCTCGCACGCCTCCACGCATTTTTCCATGCCGCCGACCTCCCGGCAGGACTGGGCGCAGGCGTCGCAAATCTTCGCGCAGGCTCCGCAAATTTCGCGATGGAGGGGCGTGCCGAGCAACATTATGTGCGCTGCCGTCCGGCAGCTCTCCACACAAGCCAACATGATGCGGTAGTGCTTCGGCTCGACATGGGTCCCGCCTTCCTCAAGGCAGTGGCTGGAGGCCGTGTCAAGGCAGACGCGGTAGCAATCGAGACAGGCGTCAATACATCTGGTCATTTCAAAGCTTGGCATTTTTCAAATCCTCATTCTTTAAGCACGCCCTCCAACAAGCGATGAATAGGTTTGTTCCATGCCCAGCGAACATTCCCGGTGCAAATTGCATGACCCTGTGCCGTACTATCATTGCAAAACGCCAAATAGGCGGTACACCTTTCTTTGGTTTTCACGTATGAGCGTCGCCAGTTTGAGCGCATCCGGAAAAGTGTAAACGTTTTTCAGACAGATGCGCGAGGAAACAATGTCTCTCGCAGGCCAACTGAACTCGCAGGAAAGGCTCCCTCATGACCGCAGCATCCTCTTCCGCGCCAACGCTCGGCATCATCCGCCTCGAACATGCCAAGGGCCTTGAACTCCCGGCCTACGAGACGTCCGGCTCGGCGGGCATGGACTTGCGTGCAGCCGTTGCCGAAGACCGCCAGATCGTTCTCCTGCCGGGACGCCGTACGCTGGTTCCGACCGGATTGATCTTCGAGATCCCGGAAGGTTTCGAGGTGCAGATTCGCCCGCGCTCCGGCCTTGCCTTCAAGAACGGCATCACCTGCCTTAACACGCCCGGCACTATCGATTCCGACTATCGTGGCGAAGTGAAGGTGCTGCTCATCAATCTCGGCGATGACGATTTCCGCATCGAACGCGGCATGCGCATCGCGCAGGCTGTTTTCGCGCCGGTCGTCCAGCCAAAGATCGAAGAGCGTGCGGAAGTGACCCACACGGCGCGCGGCGCTGGCGGCTTCGGTTCGACCGGCACGGCATAAGCGCCATATCGCAGGCAAAAGCCCGGTTCGCCGGGCTTTTTTATTGCGGTTTTTCTTACTGTGTGAGAACGGCGCGCTGGCAGAGGACCCCTGTGACCTGAACATCGGCTTGTCCGATCTTGACGCCGAGCAGATCCAGCACTCCGAAAAGCAGGCCATCCACCGTCGGCCCCAAAGGCGTGAGCAATGTGCCCAAAAGCTGGGTCAACCCACTCAGGGGTAGAGGCAAGGGCAAGAATCCGAGCAGGACAACCTCGAGATCGAGCCCCTTTACGAGCCCGACAAAAAGCGATCCGGCAAGTTGGTTGGTCCCCACGGTTTTGATCCGTTTGGCGGCAATATCGGCAGGCGTGAAGGTCACAATTTCCTGCTTGGGATTGCCGAGTGGCAATTCGACACGACCGCGAAGCTCGGCAATGTCCGCGACCAGCAATTTCACTGTGGCGATCGCTGTCTTCCTGACAACCGGCGTTTTGCTGAAATTCCTCATCAGGTCTATATCGGCATCGCCAAGATACACACCGGCCAGTCCCGGTTTGACGCCGAGTTTCACCGTGGCGCTTCCGGGGCCCTGCGGACAGCTTATGCTTTTCAGTTCGGCCTCGCCGCTCGCCACGTCGATGAAGATCGGCACGTGGACATTGGCCAGATAGGAAACAACCCCGTCATTGCCGACCTCAAGCGTCAGAAGCAGGCGTATCTGCGCGGTGCGCACCAGTGTGCCTGCTCCGCCTACGGTAAAGAACGGCGTTTTTTGCGCGGGTTCGCCAACTGCGACATCCAGTTTGAATGCCACCACTCCCGGCAGTTTCAGCCCGGTGCCAAGTTGAAGCTGATGATTGCCTCCCAGTATCGCGGCCACTGAAATCATTTGCAGGACATTGGCCGTGATATTGTAATTATTGGCCGATCCAAGCGATGCATCGGCGATCGATCCAAGCCCCAGCAATTCTCCCACCGGCAGTTTCGTGGCAAGGGCGCCTGCATTCTTGCCCAGAATACCGAGCGCCGCCTTGGCCGCCGGGTTGTTCGTCACCACTTCGGCCAGAACGGTCGCCAGCATGCCGACTGAAACATCCGTATTCAACAACTGGTCATAGGTTCCAGCCGTCAGCCCCACTTTCGGAGCAAGCTTGTCCAGAAAGCCGAGCAGGTTGACGTCGGTAGCAGCTAGGGCGTTGTAATCAGCAAGCTTCAGGTTGAGAGAGGTTCCCAGAAGCCCCCCCAGAAGGTCATTCAGCACGCTCTGGTCGGTGTTCAGGCTCAACAATCGCGAACCGATCGAAAATGCCGCTTCCGCCTTCGTCGCGGCCATGCCGGTTGCGCCAAGCGCGGGCCGGTCGATGAAGGACTGGCCGAAATAGAGATTGCCGGGGCGTGCCAGCCGGACACGAACCGCGTCCGGGTTTGCACCGCCCGCCACGAAACGGTTTTCCACCGCACGGTTCTTGTCGGGAAGATAATTGCCCTTCTCCACCCAGACCCGCGTTTTGTCGTCGGTCTTTCCATTGACGACTGACGGGTCGTAGCTGCCGCTCATCAGCACCGGATCGACGCCGTTTGCCCGCAATTGCCGCAGCACCGCATCATCGGCCTGCGAAAGAGAGGAAGCACCGGCGACGGCTGCAAGATCGGCCATGTTCTGCAACTGGCGCCGCTCCAGAAACAGCGAACTCGTGTCCACGCAAAATGCAGCCACCGCCAAAAACAGCGGAGAGACCAGCGCCGCCATCGTCGCCAGATTGCCCCCCCGCGCCCGCAGGAAACGCGATACAAAACCCCGCATGACTTATCCCCCCAACCCGTCTCAGATTCCGCCGAGCCTGATTGTCGATGCCCTTGTAATGGTCGTGTCCGGAAGCGGCAGGCCCGTCATCAGGTTCCAGATCGGCAGGTTTTCCGCATCGTACTGGATCGTCACGGTGAACTGGTTCGGGTCCGACTGGGCATTGTCCACACTCACCTGCATCTTTTCAGGATCGATCAGCGAATATTTCGCCGCGTTTTTCCGGATATAGCTGGTCGCCAGCGCGAGCCGCTCCGGCGGATCGATGCCGGCCAATGCCGTCCGCGTTGCATCAGCCGCAAGCTGCTGCACGGCGTTCGCCACGCCCAGATAGAGGCCGAATGCAATCATGCCCATCAATATCAGAAGAAAAACCGGCGCCAATATTGCAAACTCGACTGCCGCCGTACCGCTTTTATTTCGATTTAAAAAGAACAATAACGGTATTCTTCGAAACCTGTTCGTTACGAATGAAAACCTTCTCCGCCCCATAATAAGGTAAGCCATTTGCCCTCCCGTCCAAGAGCATTGAAACCTTATTCCCATGCCATTTCCAAGCAACATGCATCATGCATGCGCCGACCATCCGCCTTTGCGGACAGATCACGTTCCGAATTTCTATTTCTACTTTCAGATTGTGCTTTCCCAGCCTAATTTAACCGGTAGATAATTTACGAACACTTAATTCGACTAATAATATGTATTCACCCAATAAAACTGAAAAGAATAACCGCAAGTTGTATCTTCAAGACGGTTTTTCTTCACTTCATCACTTGCAACAGAGGCAATTGCCGACGGTGCGCGCGAACCGCCAGCCATTGTGACAACGGCAATTATTGCATGACAAATAATTAAGATGAAATCCTGAGCGGGGAAGCATAGATATCCGGATGCAACGTGCCATCCAAGCGCGCCCTGTCCCGCTTTGGTTGCATGGGGCAAAAATTTATGCGGGACACAGTGATGAACTTCCAATGGCAGGCGGTTCTAAAAGTATTGAGGGCTTGACGGTGCTTACATCTTCCGATTCGTCCAGAACCCGGCAGCGCAAGGCACGCCGCTGGTGGCTTTGGCTTCCGGTCGCGGCAATCGCGGCGGGCGCGGGCTGGTATTTTTACGGCTCGGGCGAAGCGGGCGGCCAGAAGACCAACTATCTCGCCGAAACGGTCACGCGCGGCGACATCGAAAACGCCATCACCGCCGTCGGCACGCTGAGCGCCCTGCGCAGCATCAATGTCGGCGCGCAGGTTTCTGGCCAGCTGAAAAGCGTGAAGGTCGAGGTGGGCGATCAGGTCAAGCAGGGCCAGTTGATCGCGGAAATCGACCCGTCTCCCTTCGAGAAGAAAGTGGAAATCGCCAGCGCCCAGCTCGATAATCTCAAGGCGCAGCTTTTGAGCAAACAGGCGCAGCTCACGCTGAAAAAGGCCAATGCGGCGCGCCAGCGCTCGCTTCTGGCCACGCGCGGCGTATCGCAGTCCACCGTCGATCAGGCCGATGCGGACCTCGCCATGGCCGATGCCGACGTAAAGGCGCTCGGCGCGCAGATCCGCCAGCAGGAGGCCCAGCTTGCCAGCGACAAGGTCGATCTCGGCTACACCAAGATTTACAGCCCCATGGAAGGCACGGTCGTCGATCAGGCCGCCAAGGAGGGCGAAACGCTGAATGCCGTGCAGAGCGCGCCGACCATCGTCACCGTGGCCGATCTCAAGGTGATGACCGTGGAAGCGCAGGTTTCGGAGGCGGATATCGGCAGGCTGAAGCCCGGAATGCCGGTCTATTTCACCTTGCTCGGCCAGCCGGAAAAGCGTTTCACCGGCACGCTGCGTCAGATCAAGCCGACGCCCGCCACCGAGAACAATGTCGTTCTCTATTATGCCCTGTTCGACGTTCCGAACCCGACCGGCGAACTGATGATCAATATGAGCACACAGGTCTATTTCATTCTCGACGAGGCAAAGGACGTGCTGATCGTCCCCTCCTCGGCGCTGAACTACAAGCGGGCCGACCAGAACCAAAAAGACCAGAACCGGAGAGGCAAGCCGCAGATTTCGGTGAAGGTCGTAAGCGACAATGGCGCGGTCACCGAACGCGAGGTTCAGATCGGCGTGCGCAATCGCGTGCAGACCGAGGTCAAAAGCGGCCTTGAGGAAGGCGACAAGGTCATCGTCACCAGCGCTTCCAGCGGTGCCGAAGCCGCCGCAGGGCAGCGCGGCCGCAGGCCCGGCATGCGCCTGTTCTGATGAGCCGCCCCATGACCGACAATCTCAAGTCCGGCACGCCGCTCATAAGACTGGATGATATCCGCAAGACCTATCACAATGGCGATCTCGCCGTTGAGGTGCTGCACGGCATCACGCTCGACATTCAGGCTGGCGAATTCGTCGCGATCATGGGCGCGTCCGGCTCCGGCAAATCGACGCTGATGAACATTCTGGGCTGTCTCGACAGCCCGAGCGGCGGGCAATATCTGCTCGATGGCGAGGACGTGTCGACACTGGATGCCGATGCGCTTGCAGCATTGCGCCGCCGCACTTTCGGCTTCGTCTTCCAGAGCTACAACCTCATCTCGACCTCGACGGCTCAGGAAAACGTCGAGGTTCCGGCAATTTATGCGGGCCTGCCCGCATCGGAACGCCATGCGCGCGCCGCCGAACTGCTCAACCAGCTGAAGCTTGGCGATCGCCTGGACCATCGCCCCAACCAGCTTTCCGGCGGCCAGCAGCAGCGCGTTTCCATCGCCCGCGCGCTCATGAATGGCGGGCGCATCATCCTTGCCGATGAACCGACCGGCGCGCTCGACAGCCAGAGCGGCGAGGACGTGATGGAACTTTTGCGCTCCATGCACCAGCAGGGCCATACCGTCATTGTCATCACCCACGCCCGCGAGGTGGCCGAACGCGCCGACCGGCTGATCGAAATCCGCGACGGGCAGATTCTTTCCGACACTGTAAAGCGGGCCATACCCGATACGCAGGCTCCTCTCCGCCTCCGCCAGACGCTTGACGGCAGTTCCGCCCGCATCGCCGATGTTTCGGAAGCGGTGAAGATGGCTATGCGCGCGCTGAAGGCTAATATCTTCCGCACCATCCTCACCTTGCTCGGCATCATCATCGGCGTCAGCTCGGTGGTGACGATGCTCGCCATCGGCACCGGCGCGCAAAACTCGATTCTCGACCGCATAAATGCCATGGGCACCGATCTCATTCTGGTGCGTCCATCCATGGCCGGTTTCCGTGGAACAGGCTCGATAGCGACGCTGGTTCCCGAAGACGCCACCGCAATTCTGGAACTGCCGAACATCAAGACCGCCGTGCCGGAAGTCACCGGCACGGTGACGCTGCGGCGCGGCAATGTCGATTACCAGTCGCAGGCAAACGGCACCGTTCCCGCCTTTTCCGAAGCCAAGTCGTGGAAGGTGGCGACCGGCGATTTCATCAGCCAGAGCGATATGGACAATTATGCGCCTGTCGCAGTACTCGGCAAAACCGTCGTCAACACCCTGTTCCCGGACGGCAGCAACCCGATCGGCCAGTATATCCTGATCCAGAAAATTCCGTTTCAGGTGATCGGGACGTTGGAGCCGAAGGGCGCAGGCTTTGGCGGTTCGGATCAGGACGATGTGGTTGTCGTGCCGCTTTCGACCGGCAATCTGCGGCTGTTCGGCCAGAAATATGTGCGCACCATCACCGTACAGGTCAAGGATTCGGACCTCATCAACACAACGCAGGAACAGATTCAGGACCTGCTCGACCAGCGCCACAAGAAACAGGACACGATGATAACCAACATGTCCTCCATCCGCGAGGACGCGACGGCGATGGGCAACACGATGACGCTCTTCCTGGGGTCCGTGGCGGCAATCTCGCTTCTGGTCGGCGGCATCGGCGTGATGAACATCATGCTGGTAAGCGTGACCGAGCGCACCCGCGAGATCGGCGTGCGCATGGCGACAGGCGCAAGGCGGCGCGATATATTGCTGCAATTCATCACCGAGGCGCTGACCGTTTCGGCCATTGGCGGTGCCTTCGGCGTCGTGATCGGGCTCGGCGCTGCGGCCATCGCGGGCTGGGCCGGTCTTTCGGTCGGCTATAGCGTCGGGCCGGTCATGCTGGCCTTCGCCTGCGCTTTCGCCACCGGCCTGATCTTCGGCTTCCTGCCGGCGCGCAAGGCTTCCCGCCTGCTCCCCGCTGTGGCACTGTCGTCGGAATAGAGTATTTTCGAGCCAAGGCTGTGCGCTGATGATTCTTCCCAAGCGGGCCCTGTTCGCTGCCGTCCTGATGTTTGCCGCGATTGCTGCCCTGACGCAGCCGGGCCGCGCTGAAAGCCGCAACCGCGAAACCTATGAAAACACGGACTATATCATCTGCGAGGCAAAGGCGGATGGCTTGCACCTGTTCTGGAAGAATGCGGATGGCGAGCCCTATCGCAATTTTTCAAAACTGGCCGATGCTGCCGCGAGCCGGGGCAAAACCCTGCTTTTCGCGCTCAATGCCGGAATGTATCAGCCTGATTTCGCGCCAATGGGCCTTTATGTCGAAGATGGCCGCGAGCTTCGCCCCGCAAGCAAGGCCACACCGCCGCGCGGTTCCGGCCCTGTGCCGAACTTCTACAAGAAGCCGAACGGCATCTTCTATGTCGGCGACAAGGGCGCTGGAATCCTGCCGACAGACCGTTTCATGAAACAGGGAATGAAGCCGCGACTGGCAACCCAGTCCGGCCCGATGCTGGTCATCGGCAATCGGATCAATCCGATTTTTATCCTTGGCTCAACCGACAGGACGCGACGCAGCGGCGTCGGCGTTTGTGACGGTGGCGCGATCCGCTTCGCGGTCTGCGAGGATGCGGTCAATTTCCACGACTTCGCAAAACTGTTTCGAGACCATCTTGAATGCCCGAACGCGCTGTTTCTGGATGGCGGCGGCGGCGCAGGCATTTACGTCCCGGCACTGGAGCGAAACGATATATCCTGGCATGGAGGTTATGGCCCGATGTTCGGATTTGTGGAGTAATCGCTGACAACGAAAAGGCCGGCTTCGGGACCGGCCTTTCAAATCGTATTCCTACTTGAACAGCAGCGGCAAGGTGATCGGCATACGCGCCTTGGCAATGGCTGCTGGCGGAGCAGGCACCGGCGAAGCCCGACGTGCCGCTTCCAGTGCAAGCTGGTCCACATCTGGATTGCCCGACGAACCGGCCAGACGAGCCGAAAGCACATTGCCCGAAGGATCAATCACGAAAGTAACCTGAACAAGTCCCTTGGCATTCCGCGATTTGCGCTGCAGGAAACGCACATTGCGCGCCATATGGGACTGGAGTTTCGATGTCCATTTGGCGGAACTGACACCGGCGGATGCAGAGTTTTCGCCTCTGCGATTGGCTGCGGCTCGCGCGCCGTTGTCAGCATCCATTCGCGGTGCAGCGGCCTGACGGGTTTCGGGCGCTTTTTCAGCCTTCTTTGGCTTGGGCTTTTCGGTCTTGGGCTGCTTCGGCTTTTCCGGCTTTGGCTTCTCGACCTTTTTTGGTTCCGGCTTCGGCTCCGGCTTGGGTTCTGGTTTCACTTCCGGCTTTTCAACCGGCAGCGGAACAGCAACTTCGGGCTTTTCGGCCTCGACCACATCGGGAACCACTTCTTCCGGTTCCTGAACGGCCTGTGGTTCTGGCGCTGGTTCGGGCGGCGTTACCTCTCTCGGTTCGGGCGGTGTCGGCTCCTCCTGCTGGGGTTCCGGTTGCGGGGCGGGTTCCGCCTGTTCCTGCGGCGCTTCAGCCGTTTCCGGCTGGGCTTCCTCGGCAACCTGCTCTTCCATCGGCGCTTCCGGCTCCGGCGCAAGTTCCACCACCATGGCGGCAACCTGCGTGCCGTCTGGCTGGTCTTCCTCCTGTGCCATGTGGATGGCATAGGCACCGGCGGCATGAACGGTCAGAACAAGAATGCCCGCGCCGAGCCAGCGCCCCGCATCATGCCAGAAGGAATGATGGTGAACGTCGGCTGAAGCCACCTTTATCGGGGGATGCTCGGGCGGGAGTGCATTCATTGCGCGGCTCCCTGCGGTGCCGGTGTGGGGGTGGGAGATGTGGAAGATGCGGGGGCCGCAGCCGCCGGAGCGGTCCCGGTGGCGTTTGCGCCGACGGTTTCAAGCCCCACCAGCGCGATCTTCAGATAGCCCGCTTCACGCAGGAGATTCATCACCCGCATCAGCTCGCCATAGCCGACATTCTTGTCGGCACGCAGGAAGATGCGCGCTTCCTTGTTCTTCTCCGACAGGACGTCCAGCGCCCCGCCGAGGCGCTCGCGGTCCACCACATCGTTGCCGACGCTGACGCTGAGATCTTCCTTCAGCGTCACATAAAGCGGCTTGTCGGGACGCGGCGCGGGCGCTGCCGTCGATGCAGGCAGGTCCACCTTCACGTCAACCGTCGCCAGCGGGGCCGCCACCATGAAAATGATGAGCAGAACCAGCATGACGTCGATGAACGGTGTCACATTGATCTCGTGATTGAGCTCGAGATCGTCTCCGCCGCCTTCGCGAACTTTACCAGCCATGGCGCCTACTCCGCTGCGTGCAGCGTCCCTTCACGCACACCCGCCGTTCTGAAGTCGAGGTCGCGGCTGACAAGGCGCTCGACGCCTGCCGAAGCATCGGCCAGCAGCGCACGGTAGCCGGTGATGGAACGGGCGAACACGTTATAGATCACCACGGCGGGAATAGCCGCGACGAGGCCGATAGCCGTTGCAAGCAGGGCCTCGGCAATACCCGGAGCCACGACAGCGAGGTTGGTCGTCTGGGCCTGGCTGATATTGATGAACGAGTTCATGATGCCCCAGACCGTCCCGAACAGGCCGACAAACGGCGCGACCGAACCGATGGTGGCAAGAATGCCGGTACCTTTGGACAGGCGGCGTCCCGCCTTGGCTTCGATGCGCGACAGGCGCGAGGAAACGCGTTCCTTGAGGCCCTCGCCGCCCGCGCGGGCAAGCGCCGGGCCGGAAAGCCGGACTTCATCTTCCGCGGCGCGGACCAGAACCGCACCCGGTCCCTTGGCATCTTCCAGCGCACGGGCGGCTTCGGCAAGCGTCGCCGAATGGCCGATGATTTTCAATGCCTTGCGGGCACGGCTGCGCGCTCCGGCCAGTTCGAGCGACTTGGCGACCCAGACCGTCCAGGTGGCAAGCGAAGCCAGCGCCAGACCGATCATAACCGCTTTCACCACCCAGTCTGCCGCCATGAACATGCCCCATGGCGACAGGTCATGCGGAAGGATCAAGCCATTTTCGCTTTCGACTGGCGCCGCGGCAGGCGCAGCCGTCTGGGTCTGGACCAGTTCAGGTGAAGGCGACGCAGCCGGGGCGGCGGCAGGAGCCGGATTAGCCGGGGCGGGACTGGAAGGCGCTTCCACGGCAGGGGCCGCCGGGGCATTCGTTGAAGGGTTCTCCTGCGCCAAAGCAGAAGCCGCACCCAGCAAGCCGATGACCATAGCCGCAGCCATGAAGCCTTTTCGCCAGAAACCAGTCATTTTGTTCGCCTTTTGATTGTTCAAATCCGCGCGCACATGACCAAACTCATGCAGGCCGTCGCGCCGCCTGTTGGGCTTCTTCTTAACTCCCAATAATATGATGACGCAAGTCATGTTTTGATATTGAAGGCATTTTCGTCCTGCAAAATTGGGATACGGCAAGATTTTTCGACTCGTGCCTTTTTGCCAGTTGCACATTCACGCCAAATCAGCCCTGATAGGATGACCGAAACGCTTCGGGATTGGTTTTAAAAACAAATTCCGGCGCGCGGGAGGGACATGCAGTTCCGCGCGAAGCGGAATTCTGGAGGACATGCCAATGATGCTCAAGGATATCCAGACGCTTGAACATGCGGCGCGCACCGCCATGGCAGGAAATGACGATCCGCTGCCGGTGCAGCCGCGCTCGCTAAAACCGGCACATGTCGGCCTGGCTGTCATCATGCTGGCTGGTGCGGCCTATTTATTGCTCGCCTGAATAAGGCAAAATATCAATCAAAGGTTGCTGTCGCCACATTTTTGCCATGAAAAAGACGGCAGATTCATAATTTTGACGCTCGAATAACACGGAATTTGAGCGGAACTGAAAGCGTTTCCCCTCGTTTTTTCTCCTGTTGACGGCGAGATTGGCTCTCGCCTTCGGTTTGCCTTAATTACCGACAGGAGTTTTCATGAAAAGATTTCTCGCCTCCACGGCTCTTGCCGCGCTGATCGCCCTGCCCGCTTTCGCTCAGGACCGTTCGCCGATTTTCTCCGACGAGAAACAGGAAAAGCCGATCGCCAGCGAGAATGGATATTTCGTAGCATCGCCGGGCCAGCTTCTGGTGTCGGGCTTCATCGGACAGGCGGTCTGTAACGGCCCCTCAGACAATGCCGCGACTATCGGTACGGTCAATGACATGATCCTCGGCGCCGATGGCAGCCCGCAGGCGGTGGTGATCGGGGTCGGCGGTTTTCTGGGCGTGGGCGAAAAGGATGTCGCCATCGGCTTCGACCATCTGTCATGGGTGGTTCGCGAGGACGGCAAGCGCTGGCTGATCGTGGATGCCACCAAGGAACAGCTTGAAAAGGCACCGGCCTTCGACCGCAACGCGGCTTTCGCGGCAGATGGCGCACCGCGCGCCGAGCCGCCTGCCGCCGAAAAGACGATTACCACGCAGAAGGCGGACAGGGCCGTGCCCGATGGCATGAAGCCCGTCCCGTCAGAAGGATTGAGCGCGGACAGGCTGATCGGAGCCACGGTTTTCGGCGCGGATGAAACAAAGATCGGAACGGTGGGTGATGTGCTGATGTCCGCCGACGGCCAGACCGAGGCGTTCGTGGTGGATGTCGGCGGGTTCCTTGGCATCAATTCCAAGCCTGTGGCCGTTTCCATCGCCAATCTTGATGTGGCGACCGGCAAGGACGACAAGCTCAACGTCTTCACGCAGTTCACCAAGGAGCAGCTTGAGGCGCAGCCCGCCTATTCGGAAGCAGCCTACAAGAAAGATCCGGAAGGCACGATCCTGCACGGCGAAGCCGAATAAGGTTCGCCCGATCCGCGGAAGCATTGCAGGCGATGCTTCCGCGGGTTCCTGCTGCGTCATTTACCATGCCCTGCAACAACCAGCCGGCTTTGTTGCCGCTGACGGCTTTGCATGCAACCATTGGGCTGGCAGCACGTTATCCGAACGACCAGACAAAGAATGAACAGGAGAGCCGACATGGCGCGAGCATCCGCGAAAACGAGCAAGATCGAGGAACAGATCGAGGAAGCGCTGACCGATGCCAGCGCGGAGGACCTTCAGGCGCAGGTCGAGCAGCTTAAGGAAGATATCGCCGCCATCGCGGCAACGCTTGCCAATCTCGGTTCGCAGACCGTCCGCGACGCCAAGCGCAGCGCGAAAGAGACCTACAAGAGCGCCTATATCCAGGGCGAGGACGCCATTGATGATCTGCGCAACAAGGCGCAGGACCTTGAAGCCCAGCTGACGGCAACGGTGCGGGAGCGCCCGATTGCCTCGCTCGCTACCGCACTTGGCGTCGGCTATCTGCTGGCCCTGCTCTCGCGCCGCTGAGGCGGATCATGCTGAAAGCTCTCATGCCCCTTTTGACTGCAATGGCAGGCGAGGAACTGAAATCCGTCGCGGGTCGAACGAAACGCGCGGCGATTTTCGGTGCGGCCATCGCGATCTTCGCTATCATCGCGATCACCTTTTTCTGTGTTGCCGCTTTTCTGGCGCTTGCGCAAAGCTATGGCGGTCCGCTGGCGGCGCTCATTCTCGCTGGCCTGTCGCTGATCGTGGCGCTTCTCATCCTCGCGGTCATGAAAATTCAGGCGGCAGCGGAGGAGAAAAAGCGCAAGCAGAAGATGGAGGCGGACAAGTCGGCCATGATGGCGGCGGCGGCAATCGCAACCGTCCCCGCCATCCTGAAACGCCCGATACTGGCCGCCGCCTTGCCCCTTGCGGGCATTGCTCTGGTCTCGCTGCTGTCGGACAAGAAGAAGCGTGATTAGAAATCAGTTCAGTGGACTGATCTCCCCGCGTGGGCGTTTCCCGCTTTTGGCTCGGAAATGCCCCCCGGCGAACATCACAAGGCTCGTTCGCCTGGCGGAAAGCCCCTGACTTTTGCCGCGAAAGCAATCCAATAGGCGAGTAGCAATAATGCCAAAACCGACCAGGGGAACCAACCGATAGCGGCGTGCTCGAGCAACAGGCCGCCGACGATGCCTCCACCCGCAATCGCCAGATTCCAGACTGTGACGATCATGGACTGCGCTACATCAGAAGCCTGCCCCGAAGTATTGGCGGCTGCCGTCTGAAACAGGGTGGCGGCGCCTCCGAAGGCCAATCCCCACATGCCCGTCGCCAGCCAGAACAGCAGGGGCACCTCGCCTCCGATGCCAAAAAGGAATGCAGCGGCTGCGAACAGCATGATGCTGGCAAGCACCAGCGCTCGCAGCCATCGGCCGACCAGATAACCGACAATAACGATCCCTGCGATTGCCGTTAGCCCGAACATCAGCAGAACGACGTCGAGTTTCCGCTCCAGCCCCGCAGGAACCACGAGCGGGGCGATATAGGTATAAAGGATATTGTGGGCCAGAACGAACAGCAGGGTAACCATCAGCACCGATTTGATTCCATCGATTGCCAAAGTGCCCCTGATGGAAGAGCGGTCATTGATCGCCGTGCCCGGATAACCCGGCACCTTTGCCTGAACCCACCCTATCAGAACCGCGGTGAGCACGGTCATCAGCAAAAATGTACTGCGCCAACCAATGACGGACCCCAACAGGGTTCCTGCCGGAATTCCCAGAGACAAGGCCAGTGGCGTACCCACCATCGCAACTGCGATGGCGCGCCCTTTTTGCTGGTCTGGAACCATGCGCGCCGCATATCCGGCGATCATCGCCCACAACAGCCCGGCGCAAACGCCTGCAAAGAAACGTGCCAGGAGCATGACAGCGAAGCTCCCGGTGATCGCCGTTATCGTGTTGACCACCGCGAAGCCCGCGATGGCACAAAGGAGAAGCGGCTTGCGCGGGAAATGCTGGGTAGCCGCGGTTAGCGGCATGGCCGCCACCAGCGAGCCGATGGCGTATACCGTAATGAGTTGGCCGGCAACGGAAGTAGTGACGCCCAGCTCCGCGCTCATTTGCGGAAGAAGCCCCGCTGGCAGGGCCTCTGTCAGGATGGTGATGAAACCAGCCATGGCAAGGGCAAGAAGGGCTGACATCGGAAAGCGAGCATCGTCCGCCCTTTCGCCCACCGTGCGGTGGTCCAGAGTCGAATGGGCCATGGTGTTCAACCCTTCTGTCCGCGTTTGGGCAGAACCAGATCGCCGACGCTATAGGTATGAAATTCGCTGGTTGAGACGGTGTCCAGCTTACGGAATTTTTCAACGAAAACCGGATCGGAAAAGAACTCGTCTACATTGCCTGCACCCTGAATTGCTTCGATGTTGACCACGGTCAACCCGTCGGTGCTCTTGGCAAGATTGCTCCAGAGAAACCCCGGCTTTGTCTCCGCCACGTAATGAACCACGTCCTGAATGATTTGAAACGCTTCATCCTGCTTGCCCGGTTGGGCATGAATGACGTTGACGATAAAAGTGGTTGGTTCGGGTGACGCGCAAAATCCGGCGGCGAATTTCATATCCATGTGTCTTCCTCTGATGAACCGGCATTGGCTGCCGTGAGAGGCTTGATATGGATTGCGCGATACGGGATAAACGGTCTGGTATTCCAGTAAGAGCGGAAAATTATTCCTTAATAGGATAGACATGGACAAGCTTGGTGCGTTGGGCATTTTCGTTCAGGCGGCGGAAGGCGGCAGCTTTGTAGCGGCCTCTCAGCGGCTGGGTCTCTCCAGCTCGGCGGTTGGCAAGGCAATCGCGCGTCTTGAACAGGAGATGGGGGTGCGCCTCTTCCATCGCTCGACGCGCAGCATGACGCTGACGGAGGAAGGCAGCTTTTTTCTTGATACCTGTCGGCGTATTCTGTCTGAACTGGATGTGGCACAGGCGCAACTTTCACGGTCCCGCAGCAAGCCTCATGGCCTGTTGCGCGTGAGTTTTCCGCTGACGGGTGTGCTACTGATGCCGGCGATATCGGCATTCATGAAAGCTTACCCCGAAATTACCCTGGACCTCGATTTCACCGACCGGCTGGTTGACGTGATCGAAGAAGGTTTCGATGCCGTTGTCCGCACCGGTGAAATGCGTGACACGCGATTGATGAGCCGCAAACTTGGCTCCTTCAGGCACCGGATAGTAGCCTCGCCTGAATATTTACAAAGAAAAGGCGTGCCGCTGGCGCCCGAAGACCTGCGAAGTCATCGCTGCATGCACCACCGATATGCCAATTCGGGCAAGCTGGAGCCATGGCCGCTGGCCAGGGACGGCAAAGACCTGCGTGTCACGCTGCCAACAACGACAGTGGCAAGCACACTTGAGCCGCTCATCCACCTCGCCGAGAACGGTTTTGGTATAACCTGCTTGCCCCATTTCGCAGTGGCCCAAAAGATAAAAGAGGGGAAGCTGGTATCGATACTCGACGGCTTCATGGCAGAAGCGGGTATCTTCCGTGTTCTTTGGCCGACGAGCCGTTATCTATCACCCAAGATTCGCGTCTTCGTGGACTTCATGGCTGATAATTTGTTCACGATGGAGAGGAAGTAGCCCGGCTTGAAAGCAGAGTGAAACACCGAACAGTCGTATCGCTGACAACCGGGGCAATCTGTTGAAGCTACACATCGGACGATACGCCTATTTGCCGGTCGACATCTCGCTTTCTTCGACAAGCGACGACAGGCGAACGATCACTCTCGTCCCCACACCATTATCCGTCTTGCAGTAAACCGGCTTTTCGCCGAACTGCATGCAAAGCTGCTCGATGACCAGCGTTCCGAGACCGTTCTTTTCGCCGGACTTTTGCTGATCCGCGTCAAATCCCACGCCGTCATCTTCCACGACAAGCACCGGAACAGCGTCCTCCCCCGGTTTCAGGCTGATGCGGATATGACCTTCCGCGCGACCCTTGAACGCATGTTTGATGGCATTGGTGACGAGCTCGCCCAGAATGATTCCGATTGTCGTCACGTCGCGGGCTTTGAGGTCGAGCGGGGCCAGATCGGTCGCGAACTCGATCTTTCGGTCCTGCCCGATGGCGTTGCGTATATCATCGATGACGGTGCCGAGAAAATCGTCGACACGGGCCGATTCCATGTCCTCGCCCAGACGCAGGCGCCGATGCGCCGTCGATACGGTCTGCACGCGGTCGCGGGCAGCGGCAAGGGCGGCGCGCGCATCCTCGCTGCGGGTCTGGCGCATCTGGAGCCCAAGCAGCGATGAAACCGTTGCCAGCGAATTGCCGATGCGATGGTTGGTGTCCTGCAGCAGAAGCTCGACCCGCTGGCGCTCGCGCTCGGCGATGCGGCGTTCCTCTTCCAGTTCGGCGGTGCGTTCTCTCACGCGCTGTTCCAGCAACTGCTTTTCGGAACGCAGCACGGTCTGACCCTCGAACATGGATCGCGCATAGCGCTGCACGCGGCTGAACAGCAAGAGCGCAAGCATGGCGGCGGACGCCAGCGCCACAATGGAGGTGGCCGTCATCCAGTAGCGCATGCGGTTGATCCGCTTGTTGCGCTCGAGAAGCTGCTGTTCTTCCGTGTCTATGAACTGGGTGACCGTGCTGGCAAGCTGGTCCATCAGCACCTTGCCTTCGTCGCCGCGCACTTTCTCGACCGCTGCCGCCACATTGCCCGACTGGGCAAGTTGCACCGTTTCGCGCACGTCTTCCTGCTCACGCTCAACCAGCGCGCGGATCTGCCTCACCCGCGCATCCTGCAACGGGTTCTGTCCGGTCAGCGCTTCGAGATCGGCGAGTGTCTTGTCGACGCTGAGGATCGTATCGCGATAGAGGTCGAGATAGGTTTCGTCCAGCGTCAGCAGATAGCCGCGACGGCTCATCTCTATGTTGCTGGCAAGGCGCGCAACCTTGTCGACCTGCTGGCGCAGGGCATAGTTGCGCGAAATATCGATGACCTGATGGTTGACACCGGACGACAAAAACAGCGTCAGGATCGCCGACAGCAGCACGAGGCCAAGCGACACGATAACCGCAACCGGCTTCGATGACGATTGAAGCAGTTTTTGCAACAAGGCTGATGGCAAGGACGCAACCTACAAACAACGATCACTTTGCCGACAAGAAACATCAGCAACCACTAACCTACAAGTGACTGGAGATAAAAAGCAATCGCTGCGAGCAAAAACCGGCAAAGGTTTGGGTTTTTGGCCACACAGCCCCCCAGAGGCCCTCCCCGCGCGGCGGAGAGGGAGATCAGCGATGCATCATGCGAAGCTTCTCAGGGTGGCCCGCGATGAATCCGCATCGGGACCGTAGTCGCCTTCGCCCTCGATCTTCAGGATTTCCTGCAGGCGGGTGCGCGCGCGGCTTACGCGGCTCTTGATCGTTCCGACGGCACAGCCGCAGATTTCGGCGGCTTCCTCATAGGCAAAGCCCGAGGCGCCGATCAGGATGATCGCTTCGCGCTGGTCGTCGGGCAACTGCTCCAGCGCCGCGCGGAAATCCTGCAGGTCGAGCGTGCCATATTGCGAGGGGTGCACGGCAAGCTGTTCGCTGAACACGCCATCGGTGTCCTGCACCTCGCGACCGCGCTTGCGCATTTGCGTGTAGAATTCATTGCGCAGGATGGTGAAGAGCCAGGCTTTCATGTTGGTCCCCATCTCGAAGGACTCCTGCTTGGCCCAGGCTTTCATGATCGTATCCTGAACGAGATCGTCCGCCTTGTCGTGCTGGCCGATCAGCGACACCGCGAAGGCGCGCAAACTCGGCAGCGATGACAAGAGCTCTCGCTTGAACTGTGCATTACTCTCAACCGACGGACCGGGTGCTATGTTCACGCATACTCTCCTGTTCAGCCTGATCGAGTTTTTCAAGAAGATCGAGGAAGCGATCCGGGATCATCTCATCCTGTATCGACGTGTACAGCGCCTTTAGTTTCAATCCGACTTCACAATTTGGTCCTAATATATCCCTCTGAACGCGGCGGGACGACCGAACCCCGGCTCCGTTCATATGAGGGTTTTCTTTTTCTGCCATATCTTGATCATTCCGGGCTGATTGCCCTACCCTATTAATCTAAGCCCCTGCTTGTCCGGGAAATGCGCAGCTTTCTAAAAAGTTCCCGAATATATTTTCTCTTCGCGGAACTTTTTCCAAACCGCCCCGTTTAGGTAACATAATGCTGCGCTCAAAGCATAGGCGGCACAGGGCCAGGCCCCATCCGCCAATGCGCATTCAATGAACGAAAGCGGCAGTTGAGGAGTTCCATCACCATGACGTTATCGACGCGTATCGCGCCGCACCTTCCCTATCTTCGTCGTTTTTCCCGCGCTCTTACCGGCTCGCAGGCTTCCGGCGATGCCTATGTGGCGGCGGCCCTTGAAGCACTGATCGCCGATGTGAGCATATTCCCGGAAGGTTCCTCCGACCGGATTGGTCTCTATCGCCTTTTCTGCAACCTTTATAAGACGGCCTCCGTTCGCGTGCCGGAACCCGCGTCGGAATTTGCATGGGAACAGCAGGCGGCAAGAAATCTTGGCAATATCGCGCCGCTGCCGCGCCAGGCCTTCCTGCTTGTGGCGGTGGAAGGCTTTTCCGACAAGGAAGCCGCTGAAATTCTGGAACTGGACGACGCCGAACTAAGCCGCGTCCTGTCGGTTGCCTCGACGGAAATCTCGCGGCAGGTGGCGACGCGCATCATGATCATCGAGGACGAACCGCTCATCGCCATGGATATCGAGCAGATGGTGGAAAGCCTCGGCCATGAGGTTACCGGCATCGCCCGCACCAAGGATGAGGCGCTGGCGCTCTACAAGCAGGAAAAGCCGCGCATGGTGCTGGCCGACATCCAGCTTGCCGACGGCAGCTCGGGCATCGATGCGGTCAATGAAATCCTGCAGGACGATGCCATCCCCGTCATCTTCATCACCGCTTTCCCGGAACGTCTGCTGACCGGCGAACGCCCCGAGCCGACTTTCCTCGTCACCAAGCCGTTCAATCCGGATATGGTGAAAGCACTGATCAGCCAGGCGCTCTTCTTCGAGGAAGCCTCGCAGGTCGCAGCATAGAGCATTTCCGAACCAAAAATCTGACACGGTTTTGCGTTCGGAAATGCGGAAAAACAAAGAGATAGAGCGGTTTCTATTATAGTGGAAGTGCTCTGGCGAGCGTTGAAACGGCAAGTCCCGGAAGGCTTTCTTTCGGGACTTTGGCCGCAGGGCTTCGCCCGTCTGTCAAACATCCCGGCTTACGCCCCGTCACGAGTATCTAGAGTTGTGAGCGCGCTAATTTTCCCGGCCCCACGGAACAAATACGGCTTCGATGGCGTTTCTTCTTCACCCAATAAAGAGGAGACAAAAAATGCTTTATTATGCGCTCGTATTTCTTGTGGTGGCACTTGTGGCAGGTGCGCTGGGCTTCGGTGGCATCGCCGGTGCGTCGGCTGGCATAGCGCAGATCCTGTTCTTTGTGTTCCTTGCCCTGCTCGTCATTTCGCTCATCGCCTCGGCGATCCGCAAGGCATAGACCGCACAAAAACGAAGGCTGTTTTTGACCTCCCGGAACCCCGGCCTATATTGGATTTCAGTAAAGCTGACCGCCGCATAAGCCATGCGGCGGTTTACCGGTTTAAGGATTTGGGCCCGTCAGGGGGCCGGAAGAAAAACGCTCGACCGACGCCCGCCAACCGGTCGAAGAAAACGGACGCCATGGCACGCAGATTTCCGATCGCCATTTCCGGAATTTTTGACATGTCGCCCTTGGGCGGTCCGAATATTTGTTTCATTGCATCCGCCAACGCAAAGCCGTCGGGCACTTTTGCTGGAAATGCGCTGAGTTCGGTTGCGGGATCATCGGGGCAGACATGAGCGCTGGCACAAAATTCAACGTGCAGGACACAGAACCGGACGCAGCCCGCCTGCGGGCGCTGTTGCGGGCAGTGCGCAACAGCAATGTCTGCGTGCTCTATCAAGGCCCGGACCTGGCCTATTCGTGGGGCGAGAATATCCCGCTCTACTGGCAGGAAAAATGGAAGGTGGGCGGCCAGGACTGCGACTTCATCTTCTCCGCGACCCTGCACAAGCTTGTCGGGGCCAAGCAGGCCGCGCTGGATACGGGCGAAGCGCAGAATGTGGAGATCGCCGTCAATGACGGCGACAAGCTGCGCTGGATAGAATTTCACGTCGATTGCGACCGCGACGATGCGGGCAATATTCTGGGTCTCGTGACCACCGCCATCGAAATCAGCGAGCTGAAGCGGCGCGAGCAGGTGCTGAAGACCCTGCTGCGTGAAGTAAGCCACCGCTCCAAGAACCTCCTGGCTATCGTGCAGAGCATCGCCAGCCAGACAGCGCGCTTTACCGATACCATTGATGATTTCCTTCTCAAGTTTCGCGGGCGCATCCAGTCGCTCTCCTATTCGCAGGACCTGGTGACGGATTCGAACTGGCGCGGGGCATTGTTTCGCGATCTCGTGCAGTCGCAGGTCGAAAAATATATCGACATTACCGATGAACGGGTGAGCATCGAGGGAGACAACCCCTATCTTTTTCCCGGCGCCGCGCTGCATATCGGCCTTGCGCTGCACGAACTCGTGGTCAATGCGACTTCGTTCGGCGGACTTTCCATACCCTATGGCCGGGTGAAGATTTCAGCAAAAGTTGCGCATGTGGCGAGCGGCGACGACCGGCTGGAATTCCTCTGGGAAGAAACCAATCCGGCGATGCCCGAGGTCTTCGAGCATGATCCGCGCTTCGGCAGCGCCGTGCTGCAGCGCATTGTGCCGGCCTCCGTCAACGGACACGCCAACTATCGGATCGATGGAACAGGGGCGGTTTATTCGCTCGTCATTCCCACCGAGCAGTTCGACGCCTGATGCTATTGCATTTCCAGCAAAGGCGAAGCGGTTTTGCGCGTGGTAGAGCGGTTCCAGCGATTCCTGGAAAAGAGGAACCGCTCCAAGTCGTCCTTGGGCATCAGGATATTTCGAAGACAAAAAAAGCCGCCATGGTCCGGCCTCCGGCCTGAACCACGGCGACTTGCTCTGAATTTGCGGAACGCCAGCTGCTTAACGTTTGACGGTCAGCGCGGCATTCTCGCCGCTCGCCTCGTGCGGGGAGGTTGAGGCGAACTCTGAAGACCGCGTTGTGGGGGCGGGGTCACGGCCTTCATGGGCGCTAAACGCGACAAACGAAATTTGGTTCCGTTAGTTTCTAATTTTTTTGCAATAAAGTTCGAGCCGGTGATGCACGATCTCATAACCGAGCGAACGGGCTATTTCTTCCTGCAATTTTTCGATCTTGTCGGAACGGAATTCGACCACATCGCCGGAATCCATGTCGATGATATGGTCGTGATGCGCGCCGCTGGCCTGTTCAAAACGCGAAGGCCCGCCGGCAAAGGCGTGCCGGTGAATGGCGCCGCGCTCCTCCAGAAGCTTCATCGTGCGATAAACGGTCGACAGCGAGATACTGCTGTCGATCTCCACGGCCCGGCGGAAAATCTCCAGCGCGTCGGGATGATCTTCCGTCTCGGTCAATATGTTCAGGATGATCCGGCGCGGCCGCGTGATGCGGACGCCTGCCTGACGCAGCTCCTGTTCATAATCGGGTTTCTTGTACGATTCACTCATGCGGCAATTATGCACTGTCCGGACTCCAGTTGCAAATTTTTGCAACTGGCGGCACGCCGATCTCCCCAGCCCTTATCGTGCCAGTCCTATCGCGATACCGTCGCCTTGTCGTTGAGATGATATCGCCCCCGGCCCACGCGCACGAAAAGCGCATGGCCCTCCGGCTGGTTGTCGGTACAGTTTTCGGCGAGGAAAGAGAAGTACCGCGAATATGGCCAGCCCGGAGCCACGCGACGCACATCTCTGGGCGTGAAAGGTTCGGCAAGAATGCCTTTCACCCTGACCGCATTATGGATTTGAGGATAGATATTCGACCCAATTTTCCACATGCCCGAACAATAACACCACCATACGCGGCATTCATATCCCGCAAACACGGGATGATTGCAGTTTGTTCAGGCTGGATTGAGTTGTGCTGGTACGCCCAAGGGGAATCGAACCCCTGTTTGCGCCGTGAGAGGGCGCCGTCCTGACCGCTAGACGATGGGCGCATAGAGCATAAGCCGACCGGAGTGAAACGAGGATCGACAAGCTTGTGCTTAAAATACGAAAACCGGGAGCACAGATTTGATTCAATCAAATCGAAACCGCGCTCCAGACCATATCGCTGATATAAGCGCCAAAAGGAAAAAGCGCAATCCTCGAAGACATAAACAAATGGGCGGCAATCATGCCGCCCCGATCAGTTCGCCTACTCGACATTGCCGAGCTTGATGCGGCCGATGATGCGCGACTCGCGATAATCATAGATGATGAGTTCCGTGCCGCCATCGGGCAGTAGCGTTTCCAGCGAAAGCTCATTGCCCGAAAGGCTTTGCGAAAGAAGACGGGTGCCCGGCGTCAAGTTGATCTGCGATTCGATCAGCTTCGGCGGCTCTGGCTTTGTGGGTGCCGGCGCGGCCTGTCCGGGAATATCGGACCGGGCTTCGTCGACCGGAGTTTCCGGCGCGCGATTGATCTTGTAGACAACGGCGACAAGCACCGCCATAAGACCGATCAGCATGACACCGATGGAGACGGCCAGAAGCCGGATCATTTTGCGGCGCACACGTTCCATGGCTGGATCAAGCGGGGGCTCGGCCTGTTCATCCGGGTAATAGCCCTGCTGATAGTCCTGATAGCCTGAATCCTGATGATTCTGGTATCTCGGATAGTGTGGATCCTGCATTCAACGACTCCGGTTCGAACTGCGCCGTGTTACGGCGTGTGCCGCGTGATAGAGCATTTTGCAGCCAAATGGAAACATTTGACGCCGCATAAATGCGGTAAAATCTAGAGACAGAGCAGGTCTGACGATTTCGTTAAGACAGGCCGCTCTCAATAAGGAAAGACACGAGTGAAAGAGCTTACGACCGACTCCGATGCCACAGGCAAGCGTCTCGACCAGTGGCTGGCCGCAGCATTGGGGCCGGAACTTTCGCGCAGCCGCGTGCAGTCCCTTATTGCCGAAGGTCATGTGACCATCGACGGCGCGCCCGCCCGTGAAACCAAGCAGAAGCTGCGCGAAGGCATGACAATCGCCATCGTGCTGCCTGAGCCGGAGCCAGCCGAGCCGATTGCCGAGAACATACCGCTCGATATTCTTTACGAGGACGACGATCTCATCGTGATCAACAAGCCCGCCGGGCTTGTCGTTCACCCCGGCAACGGCAACTGGACGGGAACACTGGTCAATGCCCTTATATATCATTGTGGCGATAGCTTGTCGGGCATCGGCGGAATCCGCCGTCCAGGCATCGTGCATCGTCTCGACAAGGATACAAGCGGCGTCATGGTCGTTGCCAAGAACGATCTTTCCCACCGGCATCTGAGCGAACAGTTTGCCGACCATGGCCGCACCGGCGATCTGGAGCGCGCCTATCTCGCACTTGTCTGGGGCATGACCGAGCGCCCGCAGGGCTATATCGACGCGCATCTGGGGCGCTCGCACCGCGACCGCACCAAGCAGGCCGTGGTCAATGAAGAGCGCGAAGATGCCCGCCACGCCGTCACCCATTATGCCACGGTCGAAAAGTTCGGCCCTCGCGAAGACGCGACCGCGCTCGCCTCGCTCGTCGAGTGCCGCCTCGAGACCGGACGCACCCACCAGATCCGCGTGCACATGGCGCATATCGGCCATCCGCTTGTCGGCGACATGGACTATGGCAGCGCCTACAAGACCAAGGCCAACAAGCTGCCGGAACCCTTGAAAGAAGCCGTGCGCGGTTTCCACCGCCAGGCATTGCATGCATGGCTGCTCGCTTTCACCCATCCGTCCACCGGGGAACTGATGCGTTTTGAAGCGCCGGTGCCGGAAGATATGGAGCACCTTCTGGAAAATTTCAGGAAACACTCTATATAATACTGGCAACTATCATGGTTGGCCAAAGGATGAATTGCTGATAAAAATCGGCTTTTCATTATCGAGACCGGGGGCGCGGCCACGATGAAAGCCGCTCTCACCACAATTCATTTCAGACGATTTCACGAAACCTTTGTGTTTGACCAACGTTCACATTGTAGTGACAGTTTGTTTCATGAGTTAAAGGATCGTGTTTTCGCCAAAATCATGCCTATATATGGAGGCTCGCGAGAGGGAAGTGCAGGAGGCAGCCCCCGCGACAGGTTCGCCAAACGGGAACCTGAAATCATAAAGGAGGGTGCTCTATGGCCCAGATGAATCTCCCAAGCATCACGTCCGGTGACGGTGGTCTTACCCGTTATCTGGAAGAAATCCGTCGTTTTCCCATGCTTGAGCCGCAGGAAGAATATATGCTGGCCAAGCGCTATCACGAACATACCGACCCCAAGGCCGCCCACAAGCTGGTGACGAGCCATCTGCGTCTCGTGGCCAAGATCGCCATGGGCTATCGCGGCTATGGCCTGCCGATCGGTGAAGTCATCTCTGAAGGCAATGTCGGTCTCATGCAGGCCGTCAAGCGTTTCGAGCCTGAACGGGGTTTCCGTCTTGCCACCTATGCCATGTGGTGGATCAAGGCTTCGATCCAGGAATATATCCTGCGCTCGTGGAGCCTTGTGAAGATGGGCACGACCGCCAATCAGAAGCGCCTGTTCTTCAATCTGCGCAAGATGAAGAGCAAGATTCAGGCGCTCGACGATGGCGATCTCAACCCGGATCAGGTCAAGCAGATCGCGACCAAGCTCAATGTGAGCGAGGACGAAGTGGTTTCCATGAACCGCCGTCTGTCCGGTGACGCTTCGCTGAACGCGCCGCTGCGCGCTTCGGAAGGCGAATCGGGCGAATGGCAGGACTGGCTGGTCGACGACAGCAGCAGCCAGGAGCAGATCCTGATCGAACAGGACGAGCTCGACAACCGCCGCTCCATGCTGGAACAGGCGATGGATACGCTGAACGACCGCGAACGTCGCATTTTCGAGGCCCGCCGCCTCTCCGACGATCCGATGACGCTGGAAGACCTTTCCAGCGAGTTCAGCATCAGCCGCGAGCGCGTGCGCCAGATCGAAGTGCGTGCGTTTGAAAAGGTGCAGGCGGCCGTCAAGGCCGCTGCTTTCAAGCAGCAGAAAGCGCTGAACCATGTCGAGGAAGCGCACACCTAGACAGTTGCTCTATTGATCCTTTTACTGCCGCAAAATGGATGGACCATTTTGCGGCAGAATTGTTTGGGCAGCAAAAATGGAAATCGGTTTGGCCGGAAGGTCGGTATCACCCCTTCAAAATATCGCGGGCGCTCCCCCCACAAACCGTCATGCAACCGATATAAAACCGTCAAACAACTGTAATGGATTGGCTTTAGGGACGAGGGCGTGTTTCACCCAAGCTTCAAGGTCATTCCATGAAAAAGCTCCTGCTCGCCGCAGCTCTCGCGCTTGCCGCTGCCACCGCCGCATCTGCTTCCGACTATGTTTCCTTTCTCGACTATCCGCAGAAGGAACAGGACGGGAAGGAGTTCTTCACGGCCATCGAAATCCCGCAGGGCAGCTTCACCAAATATGAAATCGACGACAAGACCGGCCACATCGTTGTCGACCGCTATCAGTCCATGCCGGTGATCTATCCGGCCAATTACGGCTCGATCACCAGCACGCTTGCCGGTGACGGCGATCCGCTCGACGCGCTGATCTATACGCGTGAGCCGATTGTTCCGGGCGCAATCATCAAGGTTCGTCCCATCGGCGTGCTCAAGATGATCGACGGCGGCGACCAGGACGACAAGATCGTTGCGGTCCCCACCACGGACATCGATCCGACCTATGACAATATCAAGGAAATCACCGATCTGCCGAAGATCGAGCAGCAGCGTCTGGAAGCCTTCTTCCGCGTCTACAAGCAGCTGCCGGAAGGCCGCAAGGTCGTTGAACTGGCTGGATTCGACAGCGCGGAAGCCGCGCAGAACGAAGTCGCCAAGGCTATCAAGGCCTTCGCCGAAAAGAAGTGATCCCGATCGCCAGCCAACAAAAAGGCCGCTCGAAGCGGCCTTTTTCGTTTCATAAGAGGGTTAATTCGTACCCAGCACGTCGTTGAACGCCTTCTCGCCCGGCACGCCCTTTTCAAGGCTGATCAGCGCGCGACGGCCATTGCGGTAGGAAATCGGAATATCGATCCACTGCAGGCGGCGCATCAGCGACAGATTGGTGTCCTGCGCGGTGCGGGCGTCGTTCAGCCATACGATGAAGAAATTGTCGCCGATCTTCGACGGCACGGCGACCAGCGGATTGCCCGCCGCCTGTTCCGTATCCTTGAAGGTAACGCGCTGCACATTGTCCACCACGCCGCCGGGGAAGCCTTCCGGCACGGTGAAGACCATTTCGATCAGATGGCTCGCCGGGATCGACTGGTCCGTATTCTTGCGGATCGTCATCTTCAGCTCGACCTTGCTGGTCGGCATCGTGACGGTTGCGCGCACGGCAGGCTGGGCAGGCTGGCCGTCTTCGGGGCTTTCCTCGATTGTCGACCACACCACATTGCCGCGTTCGACCGAATCCGACCCGGCGCCGCCGCGTTCTTCATAAAGAAGCGCCTGCTGGCCGACGGCAACGGTCTGGTTCTGTCCGGGCTGCGCGCCCGCTGGCGGATTCGTTTCGGCAGGGGCCGGGGTGGAAGCGGCGGTGGACGTGCCCTCGCCGATCCCGTTCGCGCCGCCGGCAGGCCCGCTATCCACTTCGCTGCCGTCCGGCATCAGCCGCTGCGTCAGCTTCGGCTCACCCGCAGGCTGTTGCGGCTGCTCCGGCGTCGGTTCGCCGCCGGTGGTCGCGGTGTTGCTGTCGGCTGGCGGGGTGGCGCCTTCGGGCTGTGTCGCGGCGTCGGAACCGGTGGTGGGCGCTTCGCTGCGCCCAAGGCTCGACGCCAGTTCCTGAATCTTGTCCTTGTTGGCCCAGACGGCATAGCCCGCACCGCCCAGAACCAGAACCGCAACCAGAGCCGCGATCAGGCCCTTATAGGAACGCTGTTCCTTGCGGGCCGTGCGCTCGATATATTCGCTGCGGCGGGCCTGCGCCTTCTCCTTGGCGCGGTCCAGCTTCCAGTCATCGTTGCGCTCGGCCACGAAAGCCGGTGCATCCTCATCGTCGCCGGTGCTTTCGCGGCGCTCGCCCTGCGGCGCGTGGGAAAATGCAGGCTCGTCGCCATCATGGGATGGCGCGGGGCCTTCCGCTGCACGATTCGCCTCCTGCAGAAAATCGTCCAGCGCATCCTCGACCGGCGGCTCCGGCGCGGCGGCTGGCGGCGCATAAAAGGCTTCGACTTCGGCAATGGCGTCTTCAAGGATATTGCGCTGGCGGACAGCCACAGCCTGCGAGGCATTTGCCGTGACAAGCTTCTGCTCGATCGTGGCGCGCGCTTTCGCATAAACGCGCTGGCGCAATTCAGGCGACTTGTCCGCCTGCGCGTCGATCGTCTTTTTCAGTACCGCTACAAAATCCGCCATTCCGTCTTACCCGGTTTCCGCCCGTCCAGATGAACAATAAGCACAGGATGCAATAAATGTCCCAATAATCACAATAATCAAGGGAAAGCAAAGTCTCCGGCTACGATTTAGCGAAGACTTTCAAACCGATGCGGTGAAATAGTGGCAAATCACCCTGCGACGGCGCTTTTGATACTGGGCACCGCCCATATAAACGAATTCGGAGCGGCCTTCCGGGAACGCCACTCCGAACAAGCGTTGTTTCTGAAAACGCGATCAGTCGTGGAACGGATCGGTGACGAGAATGGTGTCTTCGCGTTCCGGGCTGGTGGAGAGCATCGCCACCGGCGCGCCGATCAGTTCTTCGATGTGGCGGACATATTTGACGGCCTGCGCCGGGAGATCGTTCCACGAACGCGCGCCTGCGGTCGTTTCCGACCAGCCGGGCAGCGTTTCATAGATCGGCTTCACGCGGGCCTGCGCGCCCATGGAGGACGGCAGATAGTCGATGCGCTTGCCGTCGAGCTCATAGGCGACGCAGATCTTGATTTCGTCGAGACCGTCGAGAACGTCGAGCTTGGTCAGCGCGATGCCGGTGATGCCGGAGGTACGAACCGTCTGGCGCACGATCACGGCGTCGAACCAGCCGCAGCGGCGCTTGCGGCCCGTCACCACGCCGAACTCATGGCCCTTGGTGCCGAGGAATTCGCCGATCTCGTCGTTCAGCTCGGTCGGGAAAGGCCCCTCGCCCACGCGGGTCGTGTAAGCCTTGGTGATGCCCAGCACATAGCCGATGGCCGTCGGGCCAAGGCCCGAACCGGCGGCAGCCTGACCGGCAACCGTGTTGGAAGACGTCACGAACGGATAGGTACCGTGGTCGTTGTCGAGCAATGCACCCTGCGCGCCTTCGAACAGGATGCGGTCGCCTGCCTTGCGGCGTTCGTCGAGCACGCGCCAGACCTGATCGATATAAGGCAGGATCTGGTCGGCAACCGAGGTCAGTTCGGTCAGGATGGTTTCGACCGCGATTTCCTCAAGGCCCATGCCGCGACGCAGCAGATTGTGGTGCGCGAGCAGGCGTTCGACCTTCGGCTCCAGCGTTTCCGGCTCGGCCAGATCGATGACGCGGATGGCGCGACGGCCAACCTTGTCTTCATAGGCAGGGCCGATGCCGCGCTTGGTGGTGCCGATCTTGAGGCCCGAATTGGAGCCTTCGCGCATGGCGTCGAGATCGCGATGGATGGACAGGATGAGCGGTGCATTTTCGGCAATGCGCAGCACTTCGGGATTGATGTCGATGCCCTGCGCGCGCAGCTTCTCGACTTCGGCGACGAAATGATGCGGATCGACAACGACGCCATTGCCGATGACGCTGAGCTTGCCGCGCACGAGGCCGGATGGCAGCAGCGAAAGCTTGTAGCTGATGCCGTCGATGACCAGCGTATGACCTGCGTTATGCCCGCCCTGATAGCGCACGATGACATCGGCGCGTTCGGACAGCCAGTCAACGATCTTACCCTTGCCCTCGTCGCCCCATTGCGACCCGACGACAACCACATTTGCCATTGAAGAAACTCCTTGGCTTCTATTGAAAATCCAAGGATCGAAGCGGCCCGGTCATCGCCATCAATGGCAACGGGGTGCTGATCCCTCGTCTCTATACAGATTGAAACGGGATTGCGCGACTCTTTCGTGCAAGAAATTCGCGATTTTTGAACACGTCTCGAACGAAGGGCGCTGAGCGTCGGTCGAGATTCCGTTTATGGCGTAGCGAAAATGGTGGGATTTGAGACCCGGAGCGGAACATCCGCGAGTTTTTTAACGCACATCTGATCCGAAAACCGGTTCCCACTTTTCGGGATGTGCTCTAACCGGCGCGGACCATATAAAGCGCATCCTCCGAATAGCTTTTCAGCTTTTCCTCAAGCGCCGGGATGTCGCGGACGACAAAGCCCTTCTTTTCCCAAAAACCCTGCGAGCCGTTGACGGCAACGAGCGCCATGGTGACGAAGCCGTCACGTTCGGCCTGCAAGGCCATCAGTTCGACAACGCGGGTGGCCGCTCCGCTGGAGCGGGCTTCAGGCAGAAGCGCGATATCGTGGATGTAATAGGTGTTGGTATCGTCCGGCAGTTCGCCCAGAACGGCGTTGAGGGCCGGAACCGTATCGAGCTTCCAGGGATGGCTGACGCCATAGCCCAAAACCTCGTTCTCGCGGGCCAGCACGAAGCAGCCTGCCGGATAGAGTTTGAAGCGGTCCCGGAAGACCGCCTCATCTTCAAAGAAATCGAGATGGACAACATTGGCAACCGCAGTCACGCTCGCAATATCCTGCTCGTGCATGTGGCGCCATTCCGGCTGTACCATCTCATCAACCATTTTCTCAAACTTCTCCGACGTTGAACTCAAGCGGTGTTGCCGCCTTGATTGCCTCTTGAGCCGTCAGTTCGTCAAGTGCCGCCTGTGGAATCTGTTCATCCACATAGAGCATGGCAATCGCGTCGCCACCCGGATGGTCGCGCCCGAGCGAGAAGTTTGCAATGTTGATATTGTGCTTGCCGCAGATCGTGCCAAGCAGGCCGATCATGCCCGGAACATCCTTGTTGGTGACGTAAAGCATGTGCGGGCCGACCTCGGCATCGAGATTGATCCCCTTGATCTGGATAAAGCGCGGCTTGCCGTCCGAGAAGCAGGTGCCCGCGATGGAGCGCTCACGGAGCGTCGTCTTCACCGTCAGCTTGATATAGCCGTCGAAAATGCCGGACTTGTCGCGCTTGACTTCCGAGACGATGATGCCGCGTTCCTTCACCATGATCGGCGCGGAAACCATGTTGACATCGGCAACCTGCGGACGGATGAGACCGGCCAGAGCCGCGCTCAGGAGCGCGCGTGTGTTCATGGTGGCTGTGGCGCCATCGAACAGCACTTCCACTTCCTGAATGGGCTCGTCCGTCACCTGACCGACGAAAGCGCCGAGCACATCGGCAAGCTTCACGAATGGTTTCAGGCGCGGCGCTTCCTCCGCCGTGATCGACGGCATGTTGATGGCGTTGGAAACAGCCCCCTTGACCAGATAGTCCGACATCTGTTCGGCCACCTGAAGCGCGACATTTTCCTGCGCTTCCGCCGTCGACGCGCCAAGATGCGGCGTGCAGACGACATTGGGCAGCGAGAAAAGTTCGTTCTCCGTCGCCGGTTCCGTTTCATAGACGTCGATGCCTGCCCCTGCCACATGGCCGGATTTCAGCGCCGCCACCAGATCCTTTTCCACGATCAGGCCACCGCGCGCGCAATTGACGATGCGCACGCCCGGCTTGGTCTTGGCGAGGTTTTCCGCGTTGATGATATTCCGCGTCTTGTCGGTCAATGGCGTGTGCAGCGTGATGAAATCGGCGCGGGCGAGCAGCTCGTCCAGCTCGACCTTTTCCACGCCCAGTTCCTGCGCGCGGGCTTCCGACAGGAACGGATCGAAAGCGACCACATGCATTTTCAGGCCGATGGCGCGGGTCGCGACAATCGAACCGATATTGCCGCAGCCGACGACGCCCAGCGTCTTGCCGGTGATTTCCACGCCCATGAAGCGGTTCTTTTCCCACTTGCCTGCACGGGTGGATGTGTCGGCCTCCGGCAACTGGCGGGCGACAGCGAACATCAGCGCGATAGCGTGTTCGGCGGTGGTGATCGAATTACCGAACGGCGTGTTCATGACGATGATACCGCGGCGCGACGCCGCCGGAATATCGACATTGTCGACGCCAATACCGGCGCGGCCGACGACCTTGAGCTTCTTGGCGGCGGCGATCAGCTTTTCCGTGACCTTGGTGGCCGAACGGATCGCCAGACCGTCATATTCGCCGATGACTTCGAGAAGCTTTTCCTTGTCCTTGCCGAGATCGGGCAGGTAATCGACTTCCACGCCGCGATCCTTGAAAATCTGGACGGCAGTGGGCGAAAGCTTGTCGGATACGAGAACGCGAGGTGCCATGGAGGCCTCCTTCAAACATTTTCAGACCATGCATTTCCTGCGATGACGCAGACCGTTCTCACTCAGGAAATGCTATGAATAATGGGGGATGCGGACCGTGGCCGCCCCAACGCGGACCACGGCGTCATGCATGAAATACTCAGGCAGCCGCTTTCAGCGCAGCTTTCTGCGTTGCAAAAGCCCAATCCAGCCAATGCGTCAGCGCTTCCAGATCGGAAGCTTCCACCGTCGCACCGGCCCAGATGCGCAGGCCCGAAGGGGCGTCGCGATAGGCGCCGATATCATAGGCAACGCCTTCCTTGTCGAGCGCGGTGACGATGCACTTGGCGAAAGCGGCCTGCTCGTCGGCTGACAGGGTGGTCACTTCCGGGTCGACAATGGTGAGGCAGACAGAGGTGTTGGAGCGCGTTTCCGGCTTCACGGCCAGATTGGCGATCCACGGCGTCCTTTCCACGAAATCGTTCAGGACAGCGAAATTCGCATCGGCACGCGCAACCAGCGCATCGAGACCGCCGAGCGATTTCGCCCATTTCAACGCGTCGAGATAATCTTCCACGCAGAGCATGGACGGCGTGTTGATAGTTTCGCCGACGAAAATGCCCTCGATCAGCTTGCCGCCCTTGGTCATGCGGAAAATCTTCGGCAGCGGCCATGCAGGCTTGTAGCTTTCCAGCCGCTCGACAGCCCGCGGGCTGAGGATCAGGACGCCATGCGCGCCCTCGCCGCCCAGCACCTTCTGCCAGGAGAAGGTGACGACATCGAGTTTCGCGAAATCGAGACGCTGCGCGAAAGCGGCAGAGGTCGCATCGCAGAAGGTGAGGCCCTTGCGGTCAGCCGGAATGAAATCAGCGTTTGGCACGCGCGCGCCCGATGTGGTGCCGTTCCAGGTGAAGACCACATCGCGGTCGAAATCGACTTGGCTGAAATCGACAATCTCGCCGTAAGGCGCCTCGAAGGTGCGCACATCTTCGAGCTTGAGCTGCTTGGTCACATCCGTCACCCAGCCCGAACCAAAGCTTTCCCATGCGACCATATCGACGCCGCGCGCGCCGAGCATGGACCACAGCGCCATTTCGACAGCGCCGGTATCGGAAGCGGGCACGATGCCGATGCGGTAATCGGCAGGCACCTGCAGCACTTCCCGGGTGAGATCAATGGCCTCTTTGAGCTTGTTCTTGCCGATTTTCGCGCGGTGCGAACGGCCAAGCGCCGCATCGACCAGCGCATTCAGCGACCAGCCGGGACGTTTTGCACAGGGACCGGATGAAAAATTAGGATTAGCCGGGCGAACTGCCGGCTTCGCAATCGTCGTCATGTTGTTTCTATCCTCTCAGATAGCACGCGTCTCGTTGGGGAGACGTGGCCCACTTACCGGGATAGCCGAAAGCGCATTCTTCCTCAATACGCCATTCGTGGAATATTTTCATCAAACCCGCCCGGATTGCTCCGGGCGGATAGAATTTCGTTATCGCGTCGCCGTCTGCGTTTCGGAAGCATCATCTTCCATGCGCGCATAATAGCTCGCGATCAGCGCGCCGGAAATATTGTGCCACACGCTGAAGACCGCGCTCGGCACCGCCGCCAGCGGCGAGAAATGCGCATTGGCGAGCGCAGCGCCAAGGCCGCTGTTCTGCATGCCGACCTCGATGCTGATTGCCTTGCGCTTGGCAAGCGACAGGCCAGCGAAACGCGCCGCGAAATAGCCGAGCAGCAAGCCGAATCCGTTGTGCAGGAACACAACCGCGAAGATCAGCAGGCCGGACTGCGCGATGGCCGCCTTGTTGACCGCGACCACGGCGGCGACGATCAGCACGATGCCGATGACCGAAACCAGCGGCAGCATGGGCACCGCAGCCTTGACCAGCCCCGGCACCAGCTTCTGCAAGACGAAGCCCAGCGCCAGCGGCACGAGGATCACCTTCACGATGCTGATGAACATGCTCATCGCATCGACCGGCAGATACTGGCTGGCGAAGAACCAGACGAGGAATGGCGTGACCAGCGGCGCCAGCAGCGTGGTGACGCTGGTGCATGCAACGCTGAGCGCCACATCGCCCTTCGACAGATAGGTCATGACGTTGGAAGCCGTGCCGCCGGGGCAGCAGCCGACAAGGATCACGCCCGCCGCCACTTCCGGCGACATCGGGATGATGCGCGTCAGCAACACGGCAAGAAGCGGCATGATGATGAACTGCGCCAGCACGCCGATGGCGACATCGAAAGGCCGCTTGGCGACTTCGGCAAAATCCTTGCCGGAAATGGTCAGGCCCATGCCGAACATGATGATGCCAAGCAGCACCACGATCCATGGCGCGAAGACGCTGAATGTGGATGGCAACAGGAAGCCGAGTACGGCGAAAATAATGACCCAGACAGCAAAAGTCCGGCCTACGAAATCTGAAAATGCTGCGATTGCTTTCATGACCCTCCCCTTTTCAGGACACGCATTCGACGCGTTCTGTCACCTGTAAGGATTCGGTGCGCATATGAAAACGAAAAATTCGATGGAGCTGAAACAAATGAACTGGAAAGCGGGCCAAAAGGCCCGCTGCTATTACCAGGTCGTGAAGCGCACACCTGCGCGCAGCTGATGGGACTGGATATCCTTGTCGCTCAGGGTGATGCCTGCCGCACTCGCAATATCCGCGCCCTCGATGACGCCATAGCGATAGCCGACATCGAGCTTGACGTTGGAGGCCACATCGATGCCCACACCCGCCATCAGCGCCCAGGCAAGACGATAATCATCGTCCATCTTGTAGTCGCCATAGGCCGTATTGATGGAATAACGAACATTGGCAAAGCCGAGACCGGCGCCCAGATAAGGCGTGAAACCGGAATAATTGCCAAGATCGACATAGGCATTGGCCATTATGTCCCAGCTGCGAACGTCGACGTCCAGATCATCGAAGCCCTGCTTGGAATAGCCGAACGTCACGTCGCCGCGCAGATTATCCGTGAACTGATAGCCGATGCCGATGGAAGGCACGACATTCTTGTCCAGATCAAAGCTCTCGGACGCGCTCCCGAAAGGTGTCTCCGCCTGAAGCCTGGCCTTGGAGGAGATGTTGTAGCCTATGTCGCCGCGCAAATACCAGCCGGAGCCGACCTCTACCGGCTGCTGCGCCGGAGCGCCCGGCTCATAGCTGATCATATCGAGATCGGCGGCAAAGGACTGCGATGCGATGCAGAACCCGGCCAGCAGTGCGGCCGACGAACAGAAAGCGCGCCATTGCATGTACATGATGAAATCCCCGCTTATGAATGTATCATCATGTATGAATGAACATGGTTAAGATCACATAAATATAGGGATATGTTTACCGTATTTCTAAACGAACAAAGGCCCGGATAACCGGGCCTTTGTTCGTTTCGGGATTTGCTTTTTACTTGTAAACCGGGCCGTCCACGATGGTCGAAGCCTGCTGCGGGGCATAGGCAGGAGCCGCGCCGCCAAACATGTAGCGCAGGCCGACGCGCACATCGTGCACATTCATGCCCTTGTCGTAACCGTCACCGATCCACTGGTTGCCCTCGAACATCTTGCCGCCGTTGATATGGCGATAGCGATAGCCCGCATCGAGCTTGAGATTATGCGTGAGATCGACCGATGCACCGGCCATGAGCGCATAGGTAAAGCGCCAATTGGCAGCGCCTTCCTGCGTGCCGCCATAACGAACATCGTCGAGATCGCCCCACTTCACGCGGGTGCCGCCGATACCGGCGCCGACATAAGGCGTGAAGCCGGCGAAATTGCCCAGATCGACATAGGCATTAGCCAGAATGGAAAGTGCAGAGAAACGGCTGCGCTCGTCGGATGCGCAGTTGATATCGCCGTTACAGGCCGAACCATAGGTATGGCCGTCGAACTTGGCGCGGGTCATGTAGTCGACCGTCAGGTCGGTGCGGAAATAATCCGTCACCTGATAGCCGACGCCGCCGCCCACAAGGAACGAACCCTTCAGGTCGCCATAAAGCGTGTTGCTGCCGAAGGTCGGCGAACCGCCGCCGCAGGTATCGCAATTATCGATGGTCGCGTAATCCGCATCCTTGAACTTGGCCTTGGAGTAGCCGATATCGCCGCGCAGATACCAGCCGCCAACCGCAGGCGGAGCGACGACGACTTCCGGTACTTCCGGCACGGGCTCAAGAATATCCGCTGCCAGCGTTACAGGTGCCGTGGACATCAGGGCAACCGATGCCGCCACACCGGCAAAAAGAGTTTTCGTAAGACTTTTCATAGGTCTGCCCCATCGGAGAATCGCGCCGCAAAAGCGGCGGGTACGGATGTTTGAGGGGAAGACTATGCGGTAAAAGTTAAATACAACTTAACCTTGTTTTTTTACCATACTAATTAACACTTGCTAATATAAAGAAGGCGTTCCAGACAAAAAAAGCGCGGGACAAAACCCGCGCCATTGCTGAATTGCGCCGAAAGCGGTCAGGCCGCAGCGCTGCCTTCGGACGAGATCACATCGATGATGTCGTTGACGACCTTTTCCACCAAGCCGCGATCATCGCCTTCCGCCATGACGCGGATGAGCGGCTCCGTGCCGGACGGACGGATAACCAGGCGGCCCTGATGGCCGAGACGCTCGGTTGCTTCGTCGATTGCGCTCTTCACGCGCTTGTTTTCCAGCGGCTTGCCGCCAGCGGTGCGCACATTCTTCAGAAGCTGCGGCACCGGATCGAACTTGCGGCAGACTTCGCTGATCGGCCTGCCCTGCTCCTGCGCGACGGCAAGAATTTGCAGCGCGGAAATCAAGCCGTCGCCCGTCGTCGCGAAATCGGACAGGACGATATGGCCCGACTGCTCGCCACCGACATTGAAGCCATGTTCGCGCATATGCTCGACCACATATCGGTCGCCCACCTTGGTGCGGGCCAGCGTCAGGTGACGGTCGGCAAGGAAGCGCTCGAGACCGAGATTGGACATGACGGTCGCGACGATACCGCCGCCTTCGAGCCGGTCACTTGCCGCCCAGCTTTCGGCGATGACGGCCATCAGCTGGTCGCCGTCGATGACAGTGCCGTTTTCATCGACCAGCAATACGCGATCCGCATCGCCATCGAGCGCGATGCCCACATCGGCGCGCACTTCGTGAACCTTCTTCATCAGGCCGATGGGGTGCGTGGAACCGCAATCCTCATTGATATTGATGCCGTTCGGCTCATTATTGATGGTGATGACTTCCGCGCCCAGCTCCCACAGGGCGGCAGGGGCCACCTTGTAGCCCGCGCCATTGGCGCAATCGACCACGACGCGCAAGCCGTTCAGGTCGATGTTGCGCGGCAGCGTGCGCTTGGCAAACTCGATATAGCGATAGATGTCGCCGTCAACGCGCTTGGCGCGGCCGACATCGCCATGACTGGCGAGATAGGGGGTAAGATCGCCGTCGATCATTGCCTCGATCTTCAGTTCGATCTCGTCGGAAAGCTTGTATCCGTCCGGACCGAAAAGCTTGATGCCGTTATCGTAGAATGGATTGTGCGACGCGGATATCATGACGCCGATATCGGCGCGCAGCGACCGACAAAGCATCGCAACGGCTGGCGTCGGGATCGGGCCGAGCAGGAACACATCCATGCCAGCGGCGGTGAAACCGGCCACCAGCGCATTCTCCAGCATATAGCCCGAACGGCGCGTATCCTTGCCGATCACCACGCGCGAAGCCTGACCTTTGCGGCGGAAGATGTGACCGACCGCCATGCCGACTTTCATGGCGACTTCCGGGGTCATGGGAAAGCTGTTTGCCTGTCCGCGAATGCCATCGGTTCCGAAATATTTCCGTGTCATTTGTTTCGCCTTGCGCTGAGCCATGAAACGCTCTCTGTCTTCAAATATATGCCGCCCGAACTCACAGGCGAACAATGGCTGCCGTTTGACCGGCCAGCGGATTTCGCTGTTCTTAACGCGAAAACCCTCACGAATGCAATTTCGCCTTTGGCGGAATGTCCAACACTCCCGGACCCAAAGTCGTATGCTGATACAATATGATGCGCCGAATTCCTTAATGAGCCTTTGCGGTCAGCCCCCACAAAGCTGGATAACAAGAAAGCCGGGACAAGCCCGGCTTTCTCCATTCAGTTTCAAGAAGCCTATTGCGGCTGCGGCTCCATGCCCGGTTCGCTGCCGGGCTCGCTGCCCTTGCGCTTGCGTGGGCTTCCGGCCTTCGGCACGCCCGAACCGCGCGACGGCGTATCGTTGCCCTGATCACGCGACGGCTTGTTGCCTGCGATCAGTTCCTTGATCTCATCGCCCGAGAGCGTTTCATATTCAAGCAGGCCTTCGGCAAGCGCGACCCAGTCCTTCTTCTTCTTGGTCAGGATGCGGGTCGCCTCGGCATAGGCCTCGTCGATCAGGCGGCGTACTTCGGCATCGATGATCTGCGCGGTTTCTTCCGAAATATTCTGCGTGCGGGACACCGAATGGCCGAGGAAGACTTCCTCCTGATTGTCGCCATAGGCCACGCGGCCAAGCTTGTCGGAATAGCCCCACTGCGTCACCATCGAACGGGCAAGCTTGGTGGCCTGCTGAATGTCGGAGGAAGCACCGGACGTGATGTTTTCCTTGCCGAATTTCAGCTCTTCCGCCACGCGACCGCCCATCATGATGGCAAGACGCGACACCATCCACGTATAGGTGGCCGAATAACGGTCGCCTTCGGGAAGCTGCATCACCATGCCCAGCGCGCGGCCACGCGGAATGATCGTTGCCTTGTGCACCGGATCGGCCTTCGGCACGTTGAGCGCGACGATGGCGTGGCCTGCCTCGTGATAGGCCGTATTGGCCTTTTCTTCCGGCGTCATGGCGGAGCGGCGTTCCGCGCCCATCATGATCTTGTCCTTGGCGTCCTCGAATTCCTGCATGGTCACAAGGCGCTTGTTGCGGCGTGCGGCCATGAGGGCGGCTTCGTTGACGAGGTTGGCGAGATCGGCACCGGAGAAGCCCGGCGTTCCGCGTGCGACAACCTTGAGATCGACATTGGGTGCAAGCGGCACGTTGCGCACATGCACTTTGAGAATCTGTTCGCGCCCGACAATATCCGGGTTCGGCACAACGACCTGACGGTCGAAACGGCCCGGACGCAGCAGCGCCGGATCGAGAACATCGGGACGGTTGGTTGCCGCGATCAGGATGATCGATTCGTTGGCTTCAAAACCGTCCATCTCCACCAGAAGCTGGTTGAGCGTCTGTTCGCGTTCGTCATTGCCGCCGCCGAGACCGGCGCCGCGATGACGGCCAACCGCGTCGATTTCGTCGATGAAGATGATGCAGGGCGCATTTTTCTTGGCCTGCTCGAACATGTCGCGGACGCGGCTCGCACCAACACCGACGAACATTTCAACAAAGTCCGAACCGGAAATGGTGAAGAAAGGCACATTGGCTTCGCCCGCTACCGAACGCGCCAGCAGCGTCTTACCGGTGCCGGGAGGGCCGACGAGCAGCACGCCGCGGGGGATCTTGCCGCCCAGACGCTGGAACTTCTGCGGATCGCGCAGGAATTCGACGATTTCCTCAAGGTCCTGCTTGGCTTCGTCCACGCCGGCAACGTCCTGGAACGTCACGCGGCCATGCGCTTCGGTGAGAAGCTTCGCCTTCGACTTGCCGAAGCCCATCGCGCCGCGTGATCCGCCCTGCATCTGGCGCATGAAGAAAATCCACACGCCGAGGATCAGGATCATCGGAAGCCACGACAGGAGAATGCCGATCAGCGAGCTGGAACCGTCCGTTTCAGGGCGTGCGGTGATCGCGACACCCTTTTCTTCAAGGCGCGAGACAAGACCCGTATCGCCCGGCGAATAGGTCTGGAAGGTCGAACCATTGTCAGCAAAAGTGCCGCTAATCCGCTGGCCGGTGATCGTGACCGATTTCACGCGACCGTTGGATACGTCGTCTATAAATTGCGAATAGGAAACTTCACGGGAATTGGTGCGCTGACCTGGGCTTTGGAACAGGTTGAACAGCGCAATCAAAAGAAGAGCAATGATCGCCCAGAGGGCGAAGTTGCGATAGTTCGGATTCATATCGGGTCCAATCGATACCACGGCCATTCCGCGGGCACGGAACGATGTTTCGGTCTAACATAGGATCGAAGGATGGCCTTGCCAAGGCGCGTTTGACCCCGCATCTTCGATTCTTCGCACTCTGGTTTACAAAAAGAGCATTTCCAGCAAAAGTGCGAGGCGCCTGCGCGGGGAAATCAGTCCACTGGACTGATTTCTTATCCCGCTTCGATGCGCAGGATAATGCGTCAAAGCAAGGGTGGAGCTGTTCCTGGCGATTCTGTTGAATCGGGAACAGCTCTAGGACATTTCCGCGCAGACGCGCCCGATACGGGCCTGAACGGCCATTGCGAGCTCGAAATCGTGCCCCGGCAGCACGTGATCGAAGATCGCAAAATGCCGTTCGATATGAATGCCTTGCGGAAGATTTCCATCCGGCAGGAACGGCAAGGCAAAAAGCCCGCCATCCCGGTAAAGAGCCGGCGAAACCAGCAGGGCCTCACGTTTGCGGGAGTCGATCTCGATGTCCCGCGCCTTGAGGAAATCGGCCAGTTCCTGCCGTCCCGGTGCGGCAAGTCCGAAATCGATCGAGCCTTCGTTCAAAAAGCGGAAGCGCCCGTCCCAGATGATTGGCTTGCCCGGTTCCAGATGAAGTTTGGGCAGATTGCGTTTTTCACGGAGGAACCGGTGCGGAGAACCTTCCCCGCCCCGCTCGATCAGCGCGCCGAACACGGTCAGGCGGCGATTGTCGTCCGCTCCCGAGAGAACGCGTTCGATGCGCGAGCGCTCGCTGTCGCCCGGCAGGAAACGGCGTCCGCCGGCAATCGCCGCCAGCAGTCCGGAAAACAGCCGCCGCGCATTGTCGGGGAGCGCCGCGTAATGCTGCGGATCGACCAGCAAGGCCCCGTTCGCATCGATGCGCAGGCTCGCCGGGTCGCCGAGTGCAGCAATCAGCGCGGCATTGTCCCGCTCGCGCGCGGCTCCAGCCTCGGCAATCCGGTCGAGAACAGCCTGCCGGTCAGCCTTCGCGGCAGCGCCCAAACGAACCCGCGGACGTTCATATTCCGTGTTGGCATTGCTGGGATCATCGACCCATTCAATGCCCCGTTTCCGCAATTCATCGCGCAAGGTTTGCCGGGAAACGGAAAGCAGGGGGCGGTCGAGCTCCACCGATCCTTCCCGTCCAAGACCACCCAGCAACGAACGCGGCGACATGGCGGCAAGCCCCCGCGCCTCGGCATGGGCGCTGCGCTCCTTGCGCATCAGAAAGGTTTCGATCTGGTCGTCCTGCGTATGGCCGGTGACGATGAAGGCTGCACCCGCATCCTGCGCCGCCTGCGACAGCAGGCGATAGCGCGCCGTGCGCGCCGCCGCGGCAAGTCCGCTCGCAGGCTTCGCCTCGTCCCAGGTGAGGATACGGTGCTCAATCCCGTAGCGCTGGCAGAGCCGGCCGACATTTTCGGCCTCGGCGCTGGATTCTGCGCGCAATTGATGATCCACAGTCACGGCAATCAGCCGCGGTGGATGCTTGAGCGTGGCCATGTAATCCCGGAGAAGAAAAAGCAGCCCGAGAGAATCGCTGCCGCCCGACACAGCAGCAATCACGGCCCTGGCCTGCCCAAACCCGAATGGCTCGAACAATTTGAAAATATTGCCTGGGCTAAGCCCCACGAAATAACTCCGCAATCAAAGCATGCGAATAAAATCATGCTCAAACAAAAATCTGGAGCGGTTGGCGATTCAACCTGAATTCATCCCGCTCCAACAGGTTCTGACCCTAACATTTGGCACGGCTGCGCTCGTCGGCGACCCGCTTCAATATGGCAGGCGCCGCCTTGGGGTAACGTTCGGGAATCTGCGCGAAGGTCGCGCAGGCGACATCGCGATTATCCATTTTTTCCAGCGTCATGCCGAGCTTGAACATGTTTTCCGGCGCGCGCTTGGAATCGGGATAATCGCGCTGCGTATCGATGAACACGGTGGCGGCTTCCGGATAGCGGCCCTGACCGTAAAGCGATTCCCCCAGCCAGAAGCGCGCTTCCGCCGTGTTGGGATCAGCCGGATAGCGCTTCACATGCTCGCGGAAACCGGTTTCGGCTGCCTTGTAGTCGCCCGACATCAGATATTGATAGGACGCCTGATAGAGCGAATTGGGGTTATCGTCGGTGGGAAGCGATGCAACCGCATCGCCTGCCGCCGTTCCGCCCGCAGCCGGTCCCGGCTGTACCGCGCGCGGCGTGGCGTCGAGTGTTTCGCCGATTACATTGCCACTGGCGTCGAAGCGGATGGAGCCCAGCGTCTGCGGCGGCTCGCCGCGTGCCGGTCCGCCCTGTGCGGGCGCATTCGAATCAATAGCCATGGAATCGGCGCTGGAAGGCTGGCTGGCCGCCGTCTGCGAAGCGCCTTCGGAAACCCCGCCATCGAGGTTTCCGTTGTTGCCCTGATCCGAACCGGCATCGGCCAGCGACGTATTGCCGCCAGCCTGCTGAACATCCGTCTCGGCCCGTTTTCCGGTTTCCAGAAACTGGAAGCGGGTTTCGTTCGCTTCCTGCATTTTCTGCATCTGATCCTGCATTTCGAGGATCTGGAAGTTCATGGCCTCCGCCCGCGCGCTCAACGCGTCCGCGATCGCGGCCGCATTGCCGACGCCCTGTGCGCACAGATCGGCCCCCGGAGATGCCGCGGCGGGCGCGGTCTGGGCTGCGCTGCTCGAAGCAGGCGAGGTTATGCCATTCTTCTTTTCCAGTTCTTCAAACCGGAACTCATTGTCTTCCTGCGTCTTTTGCAGCTGATTGTCGGTGAACGAAATCTGGGCGTCCACATCCTCGACCTTGCCAGTCAGGTTGCGCACCAGTTCCTGCTGCAAGCCGGGGCTCTGATAGCCGCCGCCCTGCCCGCCGCCGCTACCATTGTCCCGCATGGCTTCATCAAGAATTGCCGTCGAGCCGATGCTGACGTGATGCGGTGCCCCGCCGCGCCCCTTTTCCAAGGCCTGGAAACGCGCTTCATTGTCGCGCTGGATTTTCAGCATCTTGTCGCGAAGCTGCAAGATGCGCGCATAGGACTGGGCATTTTGATGCGCCAGATTGCAGACCTGCTGCGAAAACTGATCCCCGCCGGGAGCACCTGCCTGCGCGAGCTGAATTTCCCCTTGCGAAGAAACAGATGCCGCCAGAGCCGGAGCACTCGCCAAAAGCGGCAGCATGGCAATTGCCAGCGTCACTTTCCTCATTGGTTTCCTCATTCCTTTGCCCCTGCAAATTCATCCATCCGGTTCCTGCGACCCGGATGATCGAGTGCCGCGCCTGAACAGACGCTGAATGCGTTTGCCGCACGATCAGCTCCGCTTTTAGAGCATTTCCAGCGAAAGTGCGAAGCGGTTTTGCGCCGCAAAATGCGAAAAGCGAAGGCATCTTGACGCTCACTATGACAGGGGTGACTTCGGCCAAAGTTTGTCAGAAAGCCCGCAAATGCGGTCCAAAACGAAAAAAGCGGCCCGAAAGCCGCTTTTCCGTAACACTATGCGATGCTCGCGGATTAGCTGCCTGCACCGTTGAGAACGGTGACGGCGCGGCGGTTCTGCGACCAGCACGAGTCGGCGTCGCAAACTGCGACCGGACGTTCGTTGCCGTAGGAGATGGTGCGCATACGGTTGGTCGGCACGCCGCGGGAAGCGAGGAAGTCGCGGGTGGCGGCTGCACGGCGCTGGCCGAGAGCGAGGTTGTATTCACGCGTGCCGCGTTCGTCTGCATGGCCTTCGATCGTGATCGAGTACTGCGGATAACGCTGCAGCCACTGGGCCTGCTTGGAAAGCGTCTGCTGCGCATCGGCGCGGATCAGCGAAGAATCGAGATCGAAGAAGATGCGGTCGCCGACATTGACCGTGAAGTCCTGAGCGGAACCCGGCGTCGCGGCACCTGCACCGAGACCCAGATCACCGGCATTGTTCGGGAGGTTCTTCTTGGATGCGCAACCGGCAACGGCGAGCGACATGAAAAGGGCGATAGCGATCGGGCTACGTGCAATCGACTGGATACGGCGCATGGGCCGGAGCTCCTTAAGATTTGATGTTCCTGCGTAACCATCCAATAATCATATTGAGGTTAAGACAGGCTCAAGAAGTATGGTTAATATTTTCTTGCTGCCTCAGCCCTTGAGGGCAAAATGCGGCAGAAACACGACTCGGGCCGAATGATTGTGGCAATTTGCCATGAAAAAGGCGCGAAACACCGGTTTCGCGCCTTCACATTCCATAACTGCCCGCAAAACCTATTCGAGCAGCGGCGACCACGCCGGGTCGGACGCGAAGTTCGGCGTCTGGATCTGGCGCTCGTTGCGGCCGGTCAGGTCGATGGTGAACAGCTTCGGACCGCCCGCTCCTGCAGCCTTGCGGAAGAACATCAGCACGCGGCCATTCGGAGCCCAGGTCGGGCCTTCATTGTGGAAGCCGGAGGTCAAGAGGCGTTCGCCCGAACCGTCGGTCTTCATGACGCCGATGGAAAACTGGCCCTGCGACTGCTTGGTGAAGGCGATCAGATCGCCGCGCGGAGACCAGACCGGGGTGTTATAGCTGCCGTCGCCCATGGAGATGCGGCGCGGATTGGAGCCATCGGCACCCATCACATAGAGCTGCGGACGTCCGCCGCGGTCGGAAGAGAAAACGATCTGCGACCCGTCCGGCGAATAGGACGCGCTCGTATCGATCGCCTGGCTGTTGGTCAGGCGCGTGGTCGAACGATTGCGCAGGTCCATCGAATAGATATTGGCGCTGCCGTCGTCCTGCAGCAGGCTCATCACGACCTTCTGGCCATCGGGCGAGAAGCGCGGCGCAATGGTCATGCCGGGGAAATTGCCGACAAGCTCGCGCTGGCCGGTTTCCAGTTGCAGCAGATACACCTTCGGCGAGCCGCCTTCATACGACATATAGGTGACTTCCTGACGGTTCGGCGAGAAACGCGGCGTCAGCGAAATGGCGCGGCCGTCGGAAATATAGCGCACATTGGCGCCGTCCTGATCCATGATGGCGAGGCGTTTCACGCGCTTCTGCGCCGAGCCGGATTCATCCACGAAAACGACGCGCGTATCGAAATAGCCCTTTTCACCCGTCAGGCGCTCATAGATGGCGTCAGCGATGATATGCGCGACGCGGCGCCAGTTGTCCGGCGTGGTGAAGAACTGCTGGCCGATCATCTGCTGGCCGCCGAACGTATCCCACAGGCGGAACTCGGCCTTGAGACGGCCATCGGGCTGCTTGGTGATGCGGCCCGTGACGAGCGCCTGCGCGTTGATGACCTTCCAGTCCTCGAAACGCGGAGCGGCATCCGGATTGGAAATCTTCTCGATGAAGGCGCCCTTGTCGATCGGCGCGAACAGGCCAGACCGTTCAAGATCGGCCGCGATGACCGAGGTGATATTCGGCCCGAGCTGGTCAGCCGAAAGGAAATCGGTGATGGCGATCGGCAGCGGCTCGATCACACCCTTGTTGATGTTGATTTCCACGACGGCGCGCGCCGGCATGGTGCAGACAAGGCTTGCGGCAATCATACACGCGAAAGCCGAAAAGACCGTCCGGATCTTTGTATTGATGATGCCGATTTTCATGTCTTCTGGGACCTCTTTGTCCTTGCAGTGGTTGGCGACCGGAAGCCCGGTCAGAACATTTCGCTCGGGTCGAAAGTGACGATCACTTCCGACCATGTATCATATTTGTCGACTGGCAGATTGTACGGTGCGCAGCGTGCGACAGCGCGCTTGGCGCTCTCGGCTGCTGCACGACCCACACCATCACCGCCGCCGCCCGATGTCACTTCCGGAACGCCCTGGATGGAGCCATCCTGATTGAGCTTCATCTTGACGGTCACGATCAGCCCCGGCGCGTCCGCCACACCGGCGGGAACGTTCCAGCACTTCGAAATCGCACCGCGCAGCGCGTCCATTTCGCTCTGGCTGAGCTTGGAGCCGCCGGTATTCTTCTTGCCGCCCAACGATGCCTGATCGGTGGAACGCTTGGCGCCGCCGCCTGCCGCCTTCTGCTTGTTGAGAAGGGCTGCAACCTCATCGGCAATCGCATCATTCTTCGACTGCGAAGTCTGCGAGGCGCTTTGCGTCTTCTTCTTTTCTTCCGGCTGCTTGCGCTCGTTGGTCTTGGCGGTCTGCGCCTGCGGCGGTTTCGGCTTTGCCTCCGGTGCAGGCACCTTGTCCGGCAGCTTCGGCGCCTCGGCATCCGGTGCTTCAGCCTGCTTTTCGATGGCTTCGGCCACCGGGTCAGGCTTCACTTCCTGCTTCGGTTCGGGTTTGGTCTGAACTTCGGTCGCGGGAACCGGCGTCGGCTTTTCCTCGGGCTTCGCCTCCGGCTTGGGATCAGGCTTCGGCTCCGGCTTTTTCACCGGTTCCGGCTGCGCCTTCGGCTCCTCGGCCGCCTCGATCGGTTTCGCCTTTGGATCGGGCCTTGGGGGCGTCGTGGTGTCCACGTCCTGATCGCCGACATTCTGGGCGTCGGGAACGGTTTGCGGCTTCGTCGTCGGGATCGGCGCGGCTTTTTCCTTCATGGGCGCTTTTTTGTCGCCCTGCTGGATTTGGGTTATCGACTCGATCGGTACGATATCGACCGGAAATGACTCCGAATCCTGCACGTCGAAAGCCTTCGGCGAGGAAAACGAAACCACTGCCAGCGCAACCGCAACGGCATGCAAGGCAACAGAAGATGTCAGGCCAGCCTTCATGATGGCGTCAGCTATCCTGCTCCTGGAGGGTCACAAGGCCGATATTCTTGAAACCGGCGGCGGAAATGCGGGCCATGACTTTCATGACGGTGCCGTAATCGGCAGCCTTGTCACCGCGCACGAAAATGCGCTCCTCATAGCCCGTCTTGGCGATGGCCTGGAGTTTCGGCACCACTTCTTCGATGGGGATTTCGGTTTCCTGCAGGTAGATCTTGCCCTCGCTGTTGACCGAAACGGTGATCGGCTGCGTGTCGGCGTTCATGGCCTTGGCCTGCGTATCGGGCAGGTCAATCGGCACGCCAACCGTCAGAAGCGGCGCGGAAACCATGAAGATGATGAGGAGAACGAGCATCACGTCGACGAACGGCGTCACGTTGATTTCGCTCATCAATGCCTTCTTGCGGCCGCGCCTGCGGCGTCCGCCCGACTGCATTCCCTGACTTCCGACCGACATGCCCATTGCAAGATTCCCGAAGGCTGAAACTACACTCGATGCTTGATGCCGCTTAATTACGCGGCGTCAGCTTCTCATCAATTTGGCGCGACAGTATGGCGGAAAACTCGTCCGCAAAACCTTCCAGCCGCCCGCCGATCTTGCCCGCATCCGCAGACAGCTTGTTGTAGGCGATAACGGCGGGAATAGCGGCGAGAAGGCCGATGGCCGTTGCCAGAAGCGCTTCGGCGATACCCGGCGCAACGACGGCAAGGCTGGTGTTCTTGGAAGCGGCGATGGCCTGGAACGAGGTCATGATGCCGACGACCGTGCCGAACAGGCCGATGAAGGGAGCAGCAGAACCGATGGTCGCCAGAAAGCCCAGTCGCGATTCCAGCTTTTCGCTTTCACGCGCCAGCGCGACATCCATGGCCTTGTCGATGCGCATCTGGAGGCCGATGGGAGAGCGGGCCCCCTTTTCGAATGACTTCTTCCACTCGCGCATCGCGGCCATGAAGATGGATGCCATGCCGGTGGTGCGGCGTTCACCGAGATTGCGATAAAGTTCTTCCAGCGACTGGCCGGACCAGAACGTCTGCTCGAAGCGATCAATCGCGCGCCGCGCCCGTCCGTAAGCAATCGTCTTGTCCACGATGATAGCCCAGGTCCAGATCGAAGCGAACAACAGGCCAAGCATAACGAGCTTGACGACCCAGTTCGCCTGCATGAACAGGCCCCAGAGGGTAACATCGGCGGCGGGGGCCGCTAACGCAACATTTTCCATCGATCTACCGTCCTCGAATCCAAACGCCCGGCCACTTGACCGGGCGGTATCGCAAATCCGTTACCCAGCGTCTGAAACCAGACACTCTAACCTTGCGCAGCTTTTCAACGTGAAGCCGTACCTGCCCGACGAGCGGCCGCCACTTCGCACCGCAACCGCCATCCCGGATTTCAACCTTAAATCCATCAGGCGCTTGTTACGGTTAATTTTGGTGAAAGGAAGGCGCTGCGCTTCAAGCCTGCCTCTCAACCGATTCCGTCAGGATGATTAATGGAATATTATGGTTAAAGATGCGTTAGCATCTGCCTAAATAGGACACACCCCAACAAAGGGGACGCGATTTCCCGGAGTTCAGCCCTTGCGGCTGTTGGTGAAGGCCTCTCGCCATTCATCGGGAATGCGGCGCGGATGGCCTGCCTTGGTGATCATCACCGCTTCTACCTTCGCTTCCGAAAGCAGGCGGCCCCCGCAGGTGATCTTCTGCGCCATGATGACCCGCGCGCCGCGAATTTCGCTGACGCGGGTTTCGATCAGAATGAGGTCGTCCATCTTCGCCGGCGATTTGTAGTCGATCTCCATGCGGCGAACGACCCAGACCATTTCCTCGCCGAGCGCGCCCTCGGCCAGCTCGATATGGTGAACGTCCTGCAAGCGCAGGAAGTCCGTGCGTCCGCGTTCATAGAATTCCAGATAGCGGCCATGATAGACGAAGCCGGAAAAATCCGTATCGGCATAATAGATGCGGGCATAAAGAAGATGCGCGCCGTCTTTGAGTTCGCCGGATACGGCCTGTTGCTGCTTGTCGGTCATTCGTCGTCCATGAAGAGGCCGTATTGCGACTGCTGGATGATTTCAGCGGGCGCAGGCAGTCCCAGATGCTGCCAGGCGACAGCCGTGAGCACCCGGCCACGCGGCGTGCGTTGCAAAAAACCCTGCTGGATTAGATAGGGTTCGATAATGTCTTCAATCGCATCACGCGGCTCGGACAGGCCCGCGGCGATGGTTTCGATCCCCACCGGACCGCCGCCAAAATTGCGCGCGATGATATTGAGATAGCGCCGGTCAAGCTGATCCAGCCCCCGATTGTCCACTTCCAGACGCGATAGCGCCTCATCGGCGATCTTGCGGTCGATGATATCGGCGCCTGCGACCAGCGCGAAATCGCGGACGCGGCGCAACAGCCGTCCGGCAATGCGCGGCGTGCCACGTGAACGGCGGGCAACTTCCACCGCGCCGTCCGGCGAAATGCCCATCTGCATGATGCGCGCGCCACGTCGCACAATATATTCCAGTTCCTCGACCGTATAAAAATTGAGCCGCACCGGAATGCCGAAACGGTCACGCAGCGGCGTGGTCAGGAGGCCCAGACGGGTCGTTGCCGCAACCAGCGTGAACTTGGCCAGATCGATCTTGACGGAGCGCGCCGCCGGTCCCTCACCGATGATGAGATCGAGCTGAAAATCCTCCATCGCCGGATAGAGAATTTCTTCAACTGCCGGGCTCAGCCGATGAATTTCGTCGATGAAAAGCACGTCACGCTCTTCGAGATTGGTCAAGAGCGCCGCCAGATCGCCCGCCTTGGCGATGACCGGGCCGGAAGTGGAGCGGAAATTGACGCCGAGTTCCTTGGCCATGATCTGCGCCAGCGTCGTCTTGCCGAGACCGGGAGGGCCAACGAACAACACATGATCCAGCGCCTCGCCGCGCACCTTGGCGGCTTCAATGAAAACTTTCAGATTGGCGCGCGCTGCCGCCTGGCCGACGAAATCGTCGAGCGTTTGCGGGCGCAGCGTATTGTCTTCGTCTACGCGGCTGTCGGCATTGATGAGAGGGTTGCGGTCGCTCATGCCTTCCTCCTCGCATGAACATATCGTTCAGGCAAGTCTCTCGCCCGGCAGTCCATCATCGGGAAAGTTCCTTCAAACCCAACCGGATGAGCTTTGCCGAATCGGCATCCTCGCCCGCCTCTTTCAGCGCAGCGGCAACGGCATTCGCCGCCTGATCGCGCGAATAACCAAGATTGGAAAGCGCAGATACTGCGTCAGCCACCGGCGCAGGTGCTGCGCCCGCGCCAAGCTCCTGCTTGAGCCCGATCGTGCCGCTCGCATCACCGGCAAAGGCAGGCGCCTTGTTCTTCAATTCCGTGACGATGCGCTCCGCCACTTTCTTGCCGACGCCCGGCGCGCGCGACACCATGGCGATGTCACGCAGCGCAATCGCATTGGCGAGTTCGGATGGCGACAGCGTGCCAAGCACGGCAAGCGCCACTTTCGCCCCGACACCCTGCACGCTCTGCAACAGGCGGAACCATTCGCGCTCAAGCTGACTGGCAAACCCGTAAAGGCGGATCATGTCCTCGCGGACATAGGTTTCGATGAACAACACCGCCGCCTCGCCTGCGCCACCCAGATTGCCCAGCGTCCGCGCCGAGCAAAAAGCGACATAACCGACACCATGCACGTCAATGACCGCATGATCCTCTGCGATTTCATCGATCACACCCTTGAGTTTACCGATCATGGCCACCTACGCGATAAGTTGTTGCAACCGGCGCGCACTGGCGATGCTCTGCCGGTGATGCGCATGGCAAATGGCGATGGCAAGCGCATCGGCGGCATCGCTCGTATCGAAGGATGCGCGCGGCATCAGCACTTTCACCATCATGTGAATCTGCTGCTTTTCGCCATGGCCGACGCCGATCACCGCCTTCTTGACGGCATTCGGCGCATATTCGGCAACCGGCAGTCCGGCCTGCGCCGGGGCCAGCAGCGCAATGCCGCGCGCCTGCCCCAGTTTCAGCGTCGCCGTTGCGTCCTTGTTGACGAAAGTATGCTCGACCGCCGCCTCGTGCGGCATATATTCGTGCAGGACTTTGGAAAGCCCCTCATGCAACTGGCAAAGGCGCGATGCGAGATCCATCTCGGCATTGGAGGTCACAGTTCCCGAGCCGATGAAATGCAGTGAATTGCCAAGCGATTCGACAATGCCCCAGCCGGTGCGGCGCAGGCCCGGATCGATACCAATGATGCGAATCGTTTCTTTCATAAGCGAACCCTATCCTCAGACGGATTCACTTGACAGCAGAAAAGTGAACAAAAGAGAAACATGCGCCCCGCAGGACGCATATGTTCAATGGTTATGAAGCGCCGAAAGCAGTTTTTAACAGCACGATCTGTTCCGAAACCGGGTTGCCGCGCGGCACACCTTGCAACGAAACCACCTCGCCGTAGACTTCACGGTCCATGCGGCGCACGCGGGCCTGCAGGCGCATGGACCGCTCAACCAGTTCCACGAATGCGGCGGGCAGTTCGGACCAGCCCTGCGCGGCTTCACCCGCCGACGGCGTGTCGAGGCGCACCTTGGCCTTTTCGGCGGCAACCTGCTGGCGGGACATTTCCCCGCTGCGCGCCGCGCGCTGGAGCAGCAGCCAGGAAGCAATCTGCATGAGGCGCGTGGTCAGCCGCATCGATTCGGCGGCATAAAGCGTCGCGGCCACGCGCGACAGGTTGCGCGCATCCTCGCGGCCCTCCCCATCAAGGTAGCTTGCCGCTTCCTCGACCATATCCATGCCTTGCGTATAGATCGGCTTGAACGAATCCGAGAAGACCATGCGCTCCGCGAGGCTGATCATATTGCTCGGCATCTGACCCTGTTCGCTAATCACTGCTCTGCCACCTTGCATGACCGCCGGTATCGGCGGCCCATTCCGTTGCCGCATACGCCTGTGGGATTCTCCAGACGGATGCGAATGAAACCATTGAACCGCTGTTCGACCATGGGGGAGGCTGGGACGGAACAGCTACGGTAAACAAGTCCACGACAAACTGCACCTTCATGCACGGTCGCGCAAGTTTATGTTTAACGTTCGGTTAACATTTTCAGGAGCTTTTAAAGAAAGTCCGCAAATAGAACGGATCGAAGGGCATTCCGTTCCGCCCCATGGCATGTGGAAAATCGATGTTTGCGGGATGTGCAGCAAAAAGCGCATAAAAAAAGAGCCGCAAGGGCGGCTCTCAGGAGTTTAACAGGGAGGCGTCAAACAGAGTGGCTAAACCACTCGGTAAGAATCCAGCCGAACTGGATGTAAACCATTTAACACCGTTAAGATTAATGAATGGTTAATTCCGGTCCCGCACTGTGGATAATCTCACGCGGGACAGCACTTTCCCTCAAGGAAAAGCCGCCCGAAACGGGGCGGCTGATCACTGCTCAATAACGCTGCATCGCAGGCTTGGTGCCTGAGGCAAGCTGCATCTTGACCGGTTCGGCAGCGGGCACGACGGGCTTTGCCGAAGCGGGCGCGCCCTTCTTGCTCCAGCCGATGGTCGGCAGCCATTCCAGATAATAGGCCAGCGCGAACTGCATCACGATGCCGGTTGCGATCAGCAGCGTGTCATATGGCAGGCCGCCGGGATTCACGAGCTTCATCACCTGCGCAACCATCGCCAGCAGCGTGCCGGCAATGAAGACCGGCAGCGAATGCTTGCCGAGAATGGCGAGCGGATTATCCGGCGCGGTGCGGGCGATGTTGTTCAGCGTCGGGACGACAGCAATGAGATAGGCAATCGCCAGCACGTGCAAAAGGCGCGGACCGGACAGGAAGGTCTTGTCGAAGCCGGTGATGACCATGGGCATCCCCATGGATGCATCGATGCCCCAGAGCGGGATGCGCACCCAAGCCAGCGCCAGCACCAGATAGCCGACGGCAAGGCCGATGAGCAGCGGATGCTTCGGCAGTTCGCCGCCGCGACGCACATGCATCACGCCTGCGATACCGATCGCGAACAGGAACTGCCACGACAGCGGGTTGAGGAACCAGACGCCCTCTGTCGGATAGTTGACGGGTGCCACATGATAGAGGCCCGAAAGGAACCACACCGTGCCGGAAACGCCAAGCATCAGCGGCAGGCTGATGCGCGCCAGCAGAAGCAGGATCGGCGTCAGGACCAGCATGACGGCATACATGGACAGAATGTTGTTATAGCCGAGCTGGTGCCCCATCGTGACGATGCCGAACAGCGCCTCGACCGGATGCTTGACCAGCGGGGCGATGTTGATCTGCGTGAGCAATTCCGAACGCTTGAGGAAAAGCGCGGCGGCGGCGAAAATGGCGATGGTCGCCATGGTCGTCATGATATGCGTGGTATAAAGCACGCCCGCGCGTCGCCACATCTTGAGCGACATGAGCAGCCGGTTGCCGGGAGCGAATTTCGATCCATAGGCGAGAGCCACGGCCATGCCGGAAATGAGCACGAAGGCTTCTGCCGAATCGGAGAAGCCGAGATTCTTATGTGTAATATGCTCGTAGATTGTGCCGGGCACATGGTTGATGAAGATCGTCAGCAGCGCGAGCGCACGGAACACGTCAATGCGCGTGTCGCGCATTTTTACGGTCGGTGCGGGCAACGCCTGTCCAGCGGTCGCAATGTTCATTTACCAGCCTGCCTATCGTTTAGGGAAAGTACCTGCACTTGGGATTGCGAGACTTTCCAATCTTCTTCGTGTCATTCCGAATGATGGTCGCATGTGCGGCCGGAACGGTTTCACACGTTTGTCGGGTCCTTCAGCGCCCGATCTCTGTGCGGGTTATATATCGGTAAATACGAGCAGAACCGGGTTGGTTCCGATCAACTTTCGTTCCAGTGGATAACATTATGGTAACCCGGACAGACGCGAACCGAAGGGCGCTCAGCCAATGAATACTTGCCGAAGCGCGGTCGCCTCGCATAAATGCGATAAAACAAATGGATAGAGCGCCGCTTCCGTTTCCGGTAAACACAGTGCTTCCATTGCCCGAATTCCATCACGTTTTTCCCGTTAGGCTTCGTTCATGAACACGCCCGCTCACCAGACTGAAACAGACCGCTGCCGCATCGTGCTGGTCGCGCCCCCGCTTGCCGACGGCGCGGCGCTCGCAAAGCTTTTGACGGCTGCGCTCTCGGGCGGCGACGTTGCGAGCGTCATTCTCGACACCGGCGATCTCGACGAGGCCACCTTTCAGGCCGCAGCCGAAAAGGCCATCCCCGTCATTCAGGAGAAGGGCGCTGCCGCGCTTATCCTCAATGATACCCGCATCGCAGGGCGCGTCGGGGCGGACGGGGTCCATATCGAAGGCAAGGCCGCCGATCTGGCCGAAGCGATAGAAAAGCATACGCCGAAGATGATTGTCGGCACCGGCAATCTGCGCGACCGCCATGGCGCGATGGAAATCGGCGAGTTGCAGCCCGATTACGTGTTCTTCGGCAAGATCGGTGCGGACAACAAGCCCGACGCCCATCCGCGCAACCTGTCGCTCGCTGAATGGTGGGCGCAGATGGTGGAGATTCCCTGCATCGCGCAGGCCGGAAGCGCGCTGGAAAGCATCATCCCGGCTGCCGAGACCGGCGCGGATTTCGTGGCGCTCGGACGTGCCGTCTTCGACGCCGCAGACCCTGCGCAGGCTGTCGCGGAAGCCAACCGGCTTCTTGATGAAAAAGCGCCGCGTTTTGAAAACTGATTCCTTCATCAAGGTCTTGCCGATGCCCATGAAGAGCAAACTTCTTCTCGCTGCTGTTCTGACATTCGCTCTGCCGGTCCTGCCTGCCTCGGCAGCAAACGAGCCTGCGCACAGTCAGAAAAGCGGCCAGCACGGCAAGAAGGCCGACAAGCAATCCAAGCCGGTCATGCTGCCGCAACCGGCAACCACGGAACCGATGCCGCACATCGATCCGAGCCGTTTCGGCGACAAGCCGGCAGACGAGGCTTTCGGGGCATTCCAGCGCGGTCTTTACCTGACCGCCTTCAATCTGGCCAAGCCGCAGGCCGAAAAGGGCGATCCGGCATCGCAGACGCTCGTCGCGGAGATTTATGCACGCGGCCTTGGCATTGCCGCCAATCAGAAACTGGCGGCGGAATGGTATGAGAAAGCGGCCAATAACGGGGTTGTCGAGGCGCAGTTCCGCTACGCGGCCCTTCTGCTTCAGGGCACCTACACCAAAAAGGACCCCGTCAAAGCGGAAGAACTAATGAAGAAGGCCGCCGAGGGCGGCAACGCCATGGCACAATTCAATTACGGCCAGATGCTGATGGTGAAGACACCGGGCAAGCCCGGCCTCGATCTCGCCTTTCCCTGGTTCGAGAAAGCAGCCGAGGCCAAGCTTGCCGACGCGCAATATGCAGTCAGCCAGATTTACGCCAATGGCACCCCCACCATTCCGCGCGACGACAAGAAGGCGCGCGTCTATCTCCTGCTTGCGGCTGCGCAAGGATATGACACGGCGCAGTTCGACCTTGGCCGCTGGCTGATCGAAGGGCGCGGCGGCGACCGCAATTATGAACAAGGTTTCGGCTGGATGCAGCTCGGCGCGCAGCGCGGCATGGTGATGGCGCAGGCATGGCTCGCCCGCCTCTATCGCGACGGCATCGGCACCGAGGGCGATCAGGTCAAGGCGGCGGCCTGGTATATCGTCGCCCAGCGCGCCGGTTTCCGCGCGCCGGACCTCAATGACATGATGGACGGACTGGCTGACGATCAGATCAAGCAGGCTATCGAAACCGCCAACAGTCTGCGCGTCCGCTGATTTTGGGCGAATTATCAGGCCAGACCCGCTCTCTTTTCGTGGTCAGGCTTGCGTCAGGCGCAGTTTTATGGTCTTGGAGACCCGATTATCGCGGTTCGAGTATAAGGCAGGTGCGCAATCTCCGGGACAACACCGGACGGTTGCCTTTTCGTCGTCATGCACCGGACCGCACATGGTTTCACATTTTCATTCCGGATCAAGCTCATGAAGATCAATGGTAACGAAATCCGCCCCGGCAATGTCATCGAACATGCTGGCGGCCTGTGGGTTGCGGTCAAGACCAATGCCGTCAAGCCAGGCAAGGGCGGCGCCTATAATCAGGTCGAACTGAAGAACCTTATCAACGGCACCAAGCTTAACGAACGTTTCCGCGCCGCTGAAACCGTCGAGCGCGTTCGTCTGGAGCAGAAGGATTTCTCGTTCCTCTACGAACAGGGCGACGCGCTGATCTTCATGGACACCGAAACCTACGAACAGCTTGAGCTGGCCAAGGATTTCGTTGGCGACCGCGCTGCCTTCCTGCAGGACGGCATGATGGTCACCGTCGAACTTTACGAAGAAAAGCCGATCGGCATCCGCCTGCCGGATCAGGTCACTCTCGCCATCACCGAAGCCGATCCGGTCGTCAAGGGCCAGACCGCCGCTTCGTCCTACAAGCCGGCTGTGCTTGAAAACGGCATCCGCATCCTCGTTCCGCCGTTCATCGAATCGGGCGAACGCGTGATCGTGGACACCAACGAACTGACCTACGTCAGCCGCGCCTGATCCGTCTTGGACTTTGGCGGCGTCCTCCGGGACGCCGCATGTCGTATCACTGCGACCGTTCTTTCTCAGATCGCTCAATTCCCCGACCGCCCACCGCACATGTTTGTGGCTGGACGTTCGCCCCCTCTTTTTACTAACTGCGTGATCCCTCTCCCAAATCCACGCTTCGGGATCGTGCTTACAAGGACAATGAAATGGCCCGCTCAGCCCTTCTCAACGTTATGGTACAGGCCGCTATGAAGGCCGGCCGCAGCCTCGCCCGCGATTTTGGCGAAGTCCAGAATCTTCAGGTTTCCCTCAAGGGCCCCGGCGACTATGTCAGCCAGGCGGACCGCCGCGCCGAAAAGATCGTCTACACGGAATTGAGCCGCGCCCGCCCGGATTACGGCTTCCTGATGGAAGAATCCGGCGAGATCGAAGCCAAGGACGGACAGCATCGCTGGCTGGTCGATCCTCTGGACGGCACCACGAATTTCCTGCACGGCATTCCATTCTTCGCAGTGTCCATCGCGCTTGAGCGGCAGGGACAGATCGTGGCTGGCGTCATCTACAATCCGGCCATGGACGAGCTTTACACCGCAGAACGCGGCGGCGGCGCATTCCTCAACGACCGTCGCCTGCGCGTCGCGTCGCGCAACAAGCTGGTCGATTCCGTCATCGGAACGGGCATCCCGCATCTGGGTCGCGGCCATCACGGCCATTATCTGGTCGAACTGCGCAACGTCATGGCCGAAACCGCAGGCATTCGTCGCATGGGTGCTGTCGCGCTCGATCTGGCCTATGTCGCGGGCGGTCGCCTCGACGGTTTCTGGGAAGACGGCATGCACCCCTGGGATCTCGGCGCAGGTATGCTGATGATCCGCGAAGCCGGCGGCTTCGTCTCGGACAAGAAGGGCGGGCAGGATATTTTCGGCACGAAAACCATCGTCGCTGGCAATGAGATCATTCAGAAAGCCTTGCTGAAGACGATCAACAAGCCGATCTGATTTCAGAGCGCGTTCCGGGCTTTTAAATCAGCGCGTCGCATGAAAGCGGCGCGCTGAAGCATTTTTGCCTTCATTATTTCGTAACCAGACGATTCCGCTTCACGAATTAATGAAGTAGGCTCCAGTTCAAACACGCGACCATGGAGCGCAGCGCATGAGCGATTTGAGACTTTCCCGGGACCGTCTGGATGAGGGACGCGATTACGACCCCTACCGCTTGTCGAGCCCGCGCGTCGTCATTCTCTCCATGGTGATCTTCCTCATCATCGTCGCCTTTCTGGCTGCGATCCTGATGCGCCAGATCCATACGTTTTTCGTCACCAATCCCGGCCTTAACGGGCTTATCCTGGGCGTTCTGCTGGTTGGCATCCTGCTCGCTTTCGGGCAGGTGCTGCGGCTACTGCCGGAAATCCGCTGGGTCAATTCCTTCCGCGAGGGCGACCGCGACAACGCCACGCGACCGCCCGTCCTGCTCGCGCCGATGCGCGCACTCATCGGCCGCCGCCAGTCGATGGCGCTTTCCACTGCCTCCATGCGCTCGATCCTCGATTCCATCGCGACGCGTCTGGATGAAAGCCGCGATATATCGCGCTATCTGATCGGGCTCCTGGTGTTTCTGGGCCTCCTTGGTACCTTCTGGGGGCTTCTGGAAACCGTCGGCTCCATCGGGCGCACCATCCAGACCCTCGACCCCAATTCTGGCAGCACCGGCGACGTTCTCGATGCCCTGAAAGCCGGATTGCAGGCCCCGCTTTCCGGCATGGGCACGGCTTTCTCATCCTCGCTGTTCGGTCTTTCCGGTTCGCTGATCCTCGGCTTCCTCGACCTTCAGGCGGGCCGCGCGCAGAACCGTTTCTATACGGAGCTGGAAAACTGGCTTTCCTCCGTCACTGACCTTGGTTCGGACCTGTCCGGCGATCATCATGGCGGCACGGAAGAAATCCGCGTTCTGGCGGACCGGCTGCAAAACCTGCATGGTGGCGATGCATCGACCCAGCGCACCACAGCGGCCCTTGCCAATCTTGCCGAAGGCATACAGGGCCTCGTCAAGAACATGCGCAACGAACAGCAGATCATGCGCGACTGGGTGGAAAAACAGGCGGACGAGCAGAAGGCTATCCGCCATACGCTCGACCGTCTGACCAAGGCTATCGGCGAACGGCAGCACAATCGCAGCGACAAGCCGGAGTAAGACGCCATGGCTCTTGCCCGCAACCGCCGCTCACAAAGGCATGTCGATTACTGGCCGGGCTTCGTTGACGCGCTGACGACGCTGCTGCTCGCCATCATGTTCCTGCTAACCGTCTTCGTGCTGGCGCAATTTCTGCTCAGCCGGGAAGTGAATAACAAGGACAGTGTTCTTGCGCGCCTCAATAGCCAGATACAGGAACTGACCCAGCTCCTGTCGCTGGAACGCAGCAATTCGCAGGACATGCAGGACACCATCGCCAATCTGCAAGCGTCGCTTTCCACAGCCGAAAGCGAGCGCTCGCGCCTGCAAAGCCTGTTGAACGCAGGCAGCGGCGCGGGCGCTGCCGCCGAAAAGCGCGCTGGCGAATTATCCGAAAGCCTTGAAGCGGAAAAGCAGGTGAGCGCCCGCGCCCTTAGTCAGGTGGAGCTGCTCAATCAGCAGATTTCGGCGCTTCGCCGCCAGATCGCGGCGCTTGAGGACGCGCTTAACGCTTCTGAAAACCGCGACCGCGAATCGAACGCCAAGATCGCCGATCTCGGCCGTCGTCTGAATGTGGCGCTGGCACAGCGCGTGCAGGAACTGAACCGCTATCGCTCGGACTTTTTCGGACGCCTGCGCGAAATCCTGTCGGACAAAGAAAACATCCGTATCGTCGGCGACCGTTTCGTCTTCCAATCGGAAGTGCTGTTCCCGACCGGCTCGGCCGATATCAATCCGGCTGGTCAGGACGAGATGAAGAAACTCGCCGATGCGGTCAACCAGCTCAATCAGGAAATCCCCGACGACATCAACTGGGTGCTGCGCGTCGACGGCCATACGGATAACGTGCCGCTGGCAGGCACCGGACGCTTCCGCGACAACTGGGAGCTTTCATCGGCCCGTGCCACCGCCGTGGTCAAGTTCCTGATTGCAAATGGCGTCCCGGCCAACCGGCTCGTTGCCGCGGGTTTCGGGGAATACCAGCCGCTCGACGCCTCCGACACGCCGGATGCCCGCGCCAAAAACCGGCGCATCGAGCTGAAATTGACCGAACGATAGGATGAGAACGGGAAGGCAAAGCCTTTCCCGTCATTTCATGGCAAAGGCTTCCGCGCCCGCATCGAATTGCAGCTTGGCGAGGCGGGCGTAGATGCCGCCCTTTTCGACAAGGCTTTGGTGCGTACCCTCTTCGACAATATGGCCATGGTCGAGCACGAGAATGCGGTCGGCCTTGAGCACGGTCGCAAGGCGATGCGCGACGACAAGCGTCGTACGGTCTGCCATCAGGCCATCGAGGGCCTTTTGCACCAGCATTTCGCTTTCAGCGTCAAGCGCCGATGTCGCCTCATCGAGCAGAAGGATGGGCGCGCCGCGCAGGATGGCCCGCGCGATGGCGATACGCTGGCGCTGTCCGCCTGAAAGCGTCACGCCGCGTTCGCCCACTTCCGTATCATAGCCCTTGTCGAGCGCCATGATGAAATCATGCGCAAGGGCGGCCTTCGCCGCCGCCACGATTTCCTCATCGCTCGCGCCCGGCCTGCCAAAGGCGATGTTTTCGCGCACGCTTGCTGCGAAAATCGCCACGTCCTGCGGCACGGTTGCTATGCCTGCGCGAACGGCCTGCGGATCGGCATCGGGCAAGGCCACGCCGTCAATCAGTATCCTGCCGGATTGCGGATCGTAATAGCGCATGACGAGCGCAAAGATCGTGCTTTTGCCTGCACCGGACGGACCGACAATGGCAACCGTCTCACCGGGTTTTACCGTGAAGCTGACGCCATTCAGTGACGGCGCATCAGGCCGCGTCGGATAGGAGAAGTGCACCGACTCGAACACGATCTCGCCGCGTGGCGGCACCGGCATGGCAACGGGCTTCAAAGGCGCGGCAATGCCCGGCTGCTCATCGAGAATTTCGACAAGCCGCTCCGTTGCGCCTGCGGCCTGCGCCAGCTCTCCGCCCACTTCCGACAAAGCCCCGAAGGAACTGCCCGCGAAAACGGCATAAAGCACGAATTGGCCGAGCGTACCGGCTGACATCGTACCGGCCAGCACATCACGCGAACCGAACCACAGCACGGCCACGATACTGGAGAAGATCAGGAAAATAGCGAAAGCCGTCAGAATGGCCCTCGCCTGAATGGAAGAGCGCGCTGCCTGGAAAGATTTTTCCACCGCGCTGCCAAACCGCCCCACCACCATCTTCTCGTTGGTGAAGGCTTGCAAGGTGCGCATCGCGCCAATCTGTTCGCTGGCATAGGCATTGGCCTTTGCCAGCATGTCCTGCGTCATGCGCGAGCGCCGCCGTACGGAGCGTCCGAAGGCGATCAGGGGAATGACAATGACCGGGATTGCCGCGATAACCAGCGCGGAAAGTTTTGGGCTCGTGACAACCATCATCGCCAGCGCGCCGACGCCCAGAATCATATTGCGCAGCGCCACGGACGCCGTAGCGCCGACCACGGACTTGATCTGCACCGTGTCGGATGACAGGCGCGAGACGATTTCTCCCGACTGCGACCGGTCGAAAAATTCCGGCGAAAGCGCCGTCACATGCGAAAACACTGCATTGCGCAAATCCGCCACCACCCGCTCACCGAGCGAGATCACGAAGAAATAGCGCAGGCCCGATGCCAGCGCGAGAACGAGCGCCAACGCTACGAGCATACCGAAGTAATTGTTGACGAAGATCGCATTCGAGCCGGTGAAGCCATGGTCGATCATGCGGCGCAGCGCGACCGGCACGGCAAGGGTCGTCACCGCAGCCAGCACCAGCGAAAAGAGCGCACCTGCAACCAGCCCCTTATAGGGCGCGAGGAAGGGCCCCATTCTCTTGAGCGGCTTCAGCGAGCGGCGTTTGCGATTTTCATTTGCAGTCAATTCGTGATTCATATCAATTTCAGTATCCCGGTCGGCCATTCTTGTGTTTGCGCCCTTGTTATTACCGTGCGCCTGATGTATAGGCTCGCCAACCCTTTTGGAAGCCGTTGCCGGTAGGTAATGGGTCTTCATATCTGCCATTGGGCGAAAGTGCCGCAGTTTCGATAGTCAAGGCTGCGCTTTTCACCCCAGACTTTCAGGATTGAGAAGATGAAAGCCAATATCCATCCCGACTACCACACCATCAAGGTCGTGATGACCGATGGCACCGAATACACGACCCGCTCGACCTGGGGCAAGGAAGGCGATACGATGAACCTCGATATCGACCCGACCACCCATCCGGCCTGGACGGGCGGCTCGCAGACCCTGCTCGATCGCGGCGGTCGCGTTACCAAGTTCAAGAACCGTTTCGGCAATCTCGGTATCTAATCCGGTTTGCATGGTTCAAAAGCCCCGCTTCGGCGGGGTTTTTTATTGCCTGAAATTGGCGGCCCGGCATAAAAAAACTCCCGGACAAGCCGGGAGTTTCGAAAATCAGTGAGCGTCAGAAATCAGGCGCTCAGCTTTTCCATGACTTCGTCGCTGACTTCGAAATTCGTGTAGACGTTCTGCACGTCGTCGTCGTCTTCAAGCACGTTGAGAAGCTTGAGAACGGAACGGGCCTTTTCCTCGTCCAGCTCGGTATTGGTCTGCGGCTTCCAGATCGTCTTGATCGATTCGGCTTCGCCGAGCGAAGCTTCCAGAGCCTTTGACACGTCGCCGATATCCTCGAAGGCGCAGATGATGACGTGCTCTTCCTCGCCGGACTGCACATCGTCAGCGCCAGCTTCGATGGCCGCTTCCATAACCTTGTCGGCGTCGCCGACAGTGGCCTTGTAGACGATTTCGCCAACACGGTCGAACATGAAGGACACCGAACCGGTTTCGCCCAGCGCGCCGCCCGACTTGGTGAAGGCTGCGCGCACGTTGGATGCCGTGCGGTTGCGGTTGTCCGTCAGCGCTTCCACGATGACCGATACGCCGCCCGGACCGCGACCCTCGTAGCGCACTTCATCATAGTTCTCGCCGTCATTGCCGGCGGCCTTCTTGATGGCGCGCTCGATATTGTCCTTCGGCATGGACTGCGCCTTGGCGTTCTGGATCGCCAGACGCAGGCGCGGGTTCATCGCAGGGTCAGGCAAACCCTGCTTGGCGGCGACGGTGATTTCGCGCCCGAGCTTGGAAAACATTTTCGACCGCACCGCATCCTGACGGCCCTTGCGGTGCATGATATTCTTAAACTGTGAATGGCCGGCCATGGCACCCCTGTTCTGTTTAAAATGCTGCGCACGGAAGCGTCACGCATGAAACAGAGATCAAGCAGAGAGGGCCGCATGTCCGGCCACAGTGCTTTCCGTGCAGAATGGCGGCGTTATAAGGAATTGCGGCCCATTCGTCCAGCAAAAGCGCCACTAACATCGATTCCCTGTCAATAAAGGCAATATCGCTCGACCCCGCAGGCAAAGAAGATTATCTATAAATTCATGATTCAGTCTGCCCACAACATCCCCGGCGAAACCATCGCAGCCCGCATCAGCCGCATCCTGGCCGACCGCATTATCGCGGGCGAAATCGAGCCCGGCACAAAACTGCGACAGGATCACATCGCCGAAGAATTCGAGACCAGCCATGTGCCGGTCCGCGAAGCGTTCCGGAGGCTTGAGGCCCAGGGCCTCGCAGTGTCGGAACCGCGCCGCGGTGTCCGGGTCGCGTCCTTCGATATCAGTGAGATCAAGGAAGTGGCGGAAATGCGGGCCGCGCTGGAGGTTCTGGCGCTGCGCCATGCCGCACCGCACATCACGCAGGCAACGCTTGACGCCGCCGAACAGGCAACGCTTGAAGGCGACAAGTCACGCGATGTCAGAAGCTGGGAAGACGCCAATCGCCGCTTTCATCGGCTCATACTCGAACCGTGCAAGATGCCGCGCCTGCTCGCCGCAATCGATGATCTTCATGCCGCGAGCGCACGGTTTCTTTTCGCCACATGGCGTTCGGAATGGGAAGCCCGTACCGACCACGACCACCGCGCCATATTGCAGGCGCTGCGCCAGAACGATGTCGACAGCGCCGCCACGATCCTCGCCCGGCACGTGCAATGGATCGGACACCGCCCGGTCAAGACAGCATCGGGCAAGACGCGCGATTCGTTCGCGATTGTCGGCTGACGCCGCCGCATCCTGCCAACCTGCTTCAAGCGCCCTCCCGCACCGCGCAATTTGATGCGCCGGGAACAGCTCTTGCGCGCAACGTCCACCGCAATGCGCAGTGCTTTTTTTCTCCACCTCTTGCGTTTATCGTCAGGAGCTTTAAAAATATATAGATCGAATCTCAATTTTATCTATAATTAGAGGAAGCCATGACGACTATTTCTCAAACGCGCCCGTCCTTCAGCCCGCTTAATCTGGAAGCCCGTTCCCCGGCAATGCGCCTTGCAGCCGTTGCATTGGGCACGCTGGTTCTCGCCGTCTCGTCGCAGATCGAAGTTCCGATGATCCCGGTCCCGATCACGCTGCAGACCCTGATCGTTCCGCTGATCGGCGCGCTCTATGGCTGGCGCCTTGGCATGGCCACGGTTCTGGCGTGGCTCGGCGAAGCCATGATGGGCCTGCCGGTTCTGGCTGGCGGCGCGGGCGGCATCGCGCATTTCGCAGGCCCGACCGCTGGCTATCTCGTGTCCTTCCCGATCATCGCCGCCCTCACCGGCTATCTGGCAGAACGTGGCTGGAACGGCAACCGCGTCGGTCTCGCATTCGTCTCGTTCCTTATGGCCAACGTGATCTGTCTCGCTCTGGGTGCGGTCTGGCTTTCGAGCATCATCGGCTTCGAAAAGGCTATCGCCCTCGGCGTGGCGCCTTTCCTCATCGGCGGCCTCATCAAGTCGGCCCTCGGTGCAGCAATCCTCAAGGCGGCAGCACCAAACCGTTGACCATACGTCTGCGCGGCCATCATCTTCTTTGCATGCTGACTTATGTCGGCAAGGGCTACAGCCCGGCTTTCGTGGAAAACTACGATGCGATTGCCGGGCGGCTGAGCCGGGGAGAAGATATTCTTCTGGTCGATGGCCCGGATGACATCTGTGCGCCCCTGCTCTGCGGGGGCGCCGAGGGCAATTGCCATTGCTACGACGCTAGTGTCCGGATACGCGACCAGCTTGCAATGGAGGCGGTGGGCGAACTTTTCGGCCAGACGCTTTCCACGCAGAACGCTTTCGATCTTGACGCGGAGCGGCTTGCCGCATTGCGCCGTGCTTTTGCAAAAGGCACGTTGCGCAAAGCCTGCGAGGGTTGCGAGTGGTCCGACCTCTGCACGAAAATTGCCACGGATCAGTTTCACGGCGTTAAAATAACAAGGCCACCCAGCCCGGCATGAGATGGGTAGCCTTTCCATAAAACCTTACTGCTGGTTCTTCCGCTTTCGCCGGGCCAGCATGTTGAGCGCCTCGACCAGCGCCGAAAAGCCCATGGCGGCGTAGATATAGCCCTTCGGCACATGGAAGCCGAAACCATCGGCTATCAGCGTCATGCCAATCATCAGCAGGAAGCCCAGCGCCAGCATGACAATGGTCGGGTTGGCCGCGATGAAGCGCGACAGCGGATCGGCCGCAAGCAGCATGACGGTGACGGCCGCGACCACCGCAATGACCATGATGGCGATCTCGTCAGTCATGCCGACGGCGGTGATGATCGAATCGACCGAGAAAACCAGATCGAGAATGAGGATCTGCACGATGGCGGCGCCCATGGTGAGCTGCGCCACCTTGCCGCCGATATTTTCCTTGCCATCATGGGGATCGACCGTGTGGTGAATTTCCTTGGTCGCCTTCCAGACAAGAAACAGGCCACCGGCAATCAGGATGATGTCACGCCATGAGAAGCCGTGACCGAACGCCTCGAAAATCGGGTCCTTGAGCTGGACGATGATCGAGATGGTGAAAAGGAGCGCCAGGCGCAGAATAAGCGCCGCACCGATACCGATGCGCCGCGCACGGGCCTGCTGCGAAGCGGGAAGCTTGTTGGTGAGGATCGAGATAAAGATCAGATTGTCGATACCGAGGACGACTTCCATCGTCACCAGCGTGACCAGCGCGGCCCAGCCCGCGGGGGTCGAAAGAAATCCCAGATACTCGGTAAGAAAATCCATCAGGCGGCGTCCCCTTGCAAAAAAACTCGTTGCAAGGAGATAGGAACGCGAAAAGCCCGTTCAAAGGGCAGAAAGCCGCCAGATTAAAATAGACGCCCGCTAGCAGATAACATCATGCTTCGACTGAAAATAAGACGTTATCGCCAGAACGCCGGAACAGTTTCTTCCAGATGAGGACCGATGCGCAAGGGAGCGGCCTTTTCTGCAAGCCCGGTACGGTCCGAAATCTCGATGCCGACGCCGCAGACGGTAGCAGGACCGTTCGCCGCCTCGAAACGGCCCTTCGGGACTTTGGACAGGAAACGGTTGAGCGGCTCTTCCTTGTCCATGCCGAGCGATGAATCATAATCGCCGCACATGCCCGCATCCGACATATAGGCCGTGCCATTGCGCAATATCTGGCAATCGGCGGTCGGCACATGCGTATGCGTGCCGACAACGGCGCTGGCGCGACCATCGACAAAGTGGCCGAAACACTGTTTTTCGCTCGTTGCTTCGGCATGAAAGTCGAAGAAGACAGCATCGGCCTGCTCCCCGAGCGGGCAGGCTTCCAGAATTTTCTCGGCAGCGATGAACGGATCGTCGAGATCAGGATGCATGAACACGCGGCCCATGATATTCGACACCAGAACGCGCGCGCCGTTTTTGGCGATATAAAGCCCCTCGCCTTTTCCGGCAGTCCCCTTCGGGAAATTTGCCGGACGCAAAAAGCGGTCCTCGCGTCTGGAGAAATCCAGCGCCTCGCGCTGGTCCCAGACGTGGTTACCGGTCGTCACCACATCGGCGCCGGCGCGAATGGTGTCGTGGAAAATCTCTTCGGTAATGCCGAATCCGCCCGCGGCGTTCTCACCGTTGACGATGACGAAATCCAGCTTCAGATCGGAAATCAGCCCTGGCAGTTTTTCATATACTGCGGTGCGGCCCGACCGGCCCACCATATCACCAAGAAAAAGCAATCTCATGAAACCGCCTTATAAACCTGCGCCAAGCGAACGCAAGCCGCTTTCAGTCAAGATCTGGTTGAGCGCGATATCATGCGGCTCATCGGGCACATGCTCGACTTCCTGACAGTCGAAGGCCATGCCGATCAGAAGCGGCTGCAAGCCGCGCTCGGCAAAACGCGCCAGCGCGCGGTCGTAATGCCCGGCTCCATAGCCGAGCCGATGCCCGCGACTGTCGAAACCGGCAAGCGGCATCAGCATGATCGCCGGATCGACGAGCGGCGCATCGTCTCCCGGCCCCATCGTGCCGAAACCGGTCTGCACCAGCTCGGCATCCGGCAGATATTCACGAAAGGCAATCGTTTCCTTGTCCAGAACGATGGGGAGGCAGAGCCGTGCGCCCCTCGCGCGAAACGCCGACAAAAGCGGGCGCGGATCGATTTCGGACCGGATCGGCCAATAGCCCGCGATCAACGTACCCTCGGGAACATCAATTGCGGCTTCACCGTTTTTTGCCGCAGCCAGTGAAGCCTCGTAGTGATAACGTGGATCGAGCGCATCGCGAATCGCCAAAACCCTGCGCCTGAGTTCCTGCTTTTGAATGGGATCGCGTTCCGCCGCCGTCATTCCAAGCCACTCCCTGCTGCCGTGTTCCGTCATGCAGTGGAACCGCAATACGACAATCCGTCAAGTGACTCCAACCGCCCCTTGAGCGATCTTCTCGGAGCGATCGCGAATGACCTTCAAGACAACGCCATGGAAGTCATTCAGGAACAGTTTGCCCCACAGGTCGCAATAAAAATCGATCGGCGTTGCGATCCGGTACTGGGTCGTCAGCGTAAGGCGCGTATGGCCGTTCGCCAGCGGTTCAAGACTGTAATTGCCTTGCGCGAGCTTCAGATAGGTGCTGTCGACCTTGATATGCGCTTCCACCTCCGGCGGAATGGAACCGGTGCCGAAGCGGAAGTCCCAAGCCAGCAACCGATCTTCTTCCCATCGCGTGACGATTTCCTGAAAATTGACGCCACGTGTCCACCGGAGCTGCCGCACAGCCCCGACGCCCTCCCCTTCCAGCCGCGCATCGACCGGCTGCGGCACGCCCAATATGCCATGACTGAAGGTCCACGACAGTTCATCCGGGCGCACGTTGCGAATCTCGACCGTCTGCCGCCACACGACTTCCGGCGGGGCCGCGATCTCGACGATTGTCGTGACGGAGCTGTCATGCGGAGCATAGGTCATCTGCAGTTCGGCAGGCAGCACAAGCAGCGGTAGTGCGATGACCAGCGTGGTCGAGCGCCGCGAGCGAAACTGCCGGATGCTCCATAAGGTCACCGCCGAACCGAGCGCCGAAAACACCATGAAAAACGGAGCGGCCATGGCCACGCAAATGCCGGCTTCATGGAAAAGGACCATGCTGGTGATGACGAGTCCAGCGATGATGGCCCACCCCATGCGGACATGCCGCCACAGGCTCTTTTGCGCGCGTGGATCGGACAGGCAGGAAGCAAGGCTCGCCACCGCCATCGGCAGCAGCGCCAGCCCGGCAATGACCGGCATCGCGTCCATGTAATGGCGCGACCAGATCATGACGTAAAGCAGAAGCCCGTAGACGAATGCGACGGGTATCGCGACGGCCAGTCTTTCCGATGTTACGGGCGATGCTGTTTCGGGAGATTTCATCAAGAAGCGCAAATGGTTGGAATCTGCGCCTGTTTACGAACAAATTGTCCGCCAGATCAAGCTCATAGAGGAGCTGCGGCAAATCGAGAGAAGAAAGCGGCGACCACGACGACCGATGGTAGTGATTGATCCCGGGAACCTACAAAGTAGGTGGGCGCCATATGCGAAAGCCCGCAAGCCTTCACAGGGACAGCTCCCTTAGAGATCAATAAGGCCCCGGGGATGCTGTTACACCTGTCGGGAAGCGCAGTTCGCCAGCGACCAATATAGTATCTGCCGGACGGGAACGCCAGTGGCTTGCGCTGGCTTGACAGGAAATCTTTTCAGAAAAATCCGGACGGTGATCAGGGCAGGATCATGGTCCTGACCCTAGCTGTTTCGCGGCGCAATGCGCGATGCCACCTGCTCGATGCGGGACGCCACTTCCGTCAGCAAGCCGGTCAGCGCGGCATCGTTGCTGTCGGCGCGCCCCAAAGCCTCATCGCGTGAGCGGCGCAGCGTCTCGGCCTCGTTCTCCAGCCCCGTGATGCGCTTCTGCATCTCGGCCAGCTCATCCATCACCATGATGCCCGCCATGACGGTCAGGCGCAGATCGCCGATTTCGCCGAAGGACGATTTCAGATGGGTCACATACTGGTCGAAACGGTCGGCAAGCCCGGACAGATGCTCCTCCTGCCCCTCGTCGCAGGCCATACGGTAAGCTTTGCCATCGATGGTAACGGTAACGGTCGCCATGGTAGCCTCCTATCGGTCCAGAACGGCGCGGATTGTCTCCATGGCGGTCACGAGACGACGCGAAACCTCGCGGTTGGCGGCTTCCAACCGCTCGGCGCGCGCTTCGGACTGATCGAGTTCCTGGGCAAGACGGCTGCGATCCGCATTCATGCGCTGCACCTCTTCCTCGGCTTCGGCGAAATCGCCTTCCTTGTCCAGCCGCAGGTCAACCGCCTGTTCAAGCGCGTTGAGTGCCTTTTCGAGCCGTTCCAAGACTTGCCTGAGGGTCGTATCGGGTGCCATCCATGTCCTTTCCAATGCCAATCGCAAGCCCTATTCAGGGACATCGAATCGCGCCTGCGGGACGGGCATCTTTGAAAAGATTGTAATAATCGACTGCCCGATAAGCAACAAATGAGGGGCATATACGAGCGTTCATACACCGTTATCGGTGCAAAAACGGCTTTTCGGTGATTGCATATAAGCTGCCAGCGTTACTCAATCGATTAGTCGCGGACAGTTTATTACCCAAAACTCATCGGTTTATTGACTCCTTATGTGCAGGTGCTATGTGTCCCGATGCCTTCTGGAGCGTGATCCTAAAACGCATGAAGCCGTTTTCGATACGGATCGTGCTCAGGCAAAAGGCATCGCCGCAACCCCGTTAACCCCTCCCAAGGAAAGACGGCTGAGACCATGACCAATTCCGACAAACAAAACCAGATGGCAAACGCAATCCGCTTCCTCTCCATGGACGCGGTCGAGAAAGCCAATTCGGGCCATCCCGGCCTGCCGATGGGCGCAGCCGATATAGCGACGACGCTTTACACCCGTTTCCTCTCGCACGACCCGCAGAACCCGCATTGGCCGGATCGCGACCGTTTCGTGCTTTCCGCAGGCCACGGCTCGATGCTGCTCTATTCGCTGCTCTATCTTTCGGGCTACGAAGACATCACCATCGACGAGATCAAGAACTTCCGTCAGCTCGGTTCGCGCACGGCAGGGCATCCCGAATATGGCCACGCCGCCGGTATCGAAACGACGACCGGCCCGCTCGGCCAGGGCATTGCCAATGCAGTCGGCATGGCGCTTTCCGAACGCATCCTCAATGCGCAGTTCGGTGACAGCCTCGTCAACCACTATACCTATGTGATCGCCGGTGACGGCTGCCTCATGGAAGGCATCAGCCAGGAAGCAATCGCGCTTGCCGGTCACCTGAAGCTGAACAAGCTGATCGTGTTCTGGGACGACAACAACATCTCGATCGACGGCCCGGTCACGCTTTCCGACAACACCGACCAGCCAGCCCGTTTCGCCGCTTCCGGCTGGAACACCATGGCTGTCGACGGTCATGACCAGGACGCCATTGCCAAGGCCATTGAACTCGCCAAGGTTTCCGACAAGCCGACGCTCATCGCCTGCAAGACGACCATCGGCTTCGGCGCACCGAACAAGGCTGGCACCAACAAGGTGCATGGCTCGCCGCTCGGTGCGGAAGAAATTGCCGCCACCCGCAAGGCCCTTGGCTGGAGTGCAGAACCGTTTGTCGTTCCGGCTGAAGTTCTGGACGCATGGCGTGTGGCTGGCCTCAATGCGGCCAAGAAGCGCCAGGAATGGGAAAAGCGCCTTGCTGCGGCCGACGCTGAGACCCGCGCTGAATTCGAGCGCCGGATGCGTGGCGACCTGCCTGCGAACTTCGATGCAACCATCATCGAATACAAGAAGAAGCTTTCCGCCGACAAGCCGAAGGTCGCGACCCGCAAGTCTTCGGAAATGGCGCTGGAAGTCATCAATGGCGTTGTGCCGGAAACCATCGGCGGCTCTGCCGACCTCACCGGCTCCAACAACACCAAGACGAGCCAGACCAAGGCTGTGACGCCGGAAGATTACGGCCAGCGCTACGTCCATTACGGCATCCGCGAACACGGCATGGCTGCCGCCATGAACGGCATGACGCTGCACGGCGGCCTCATCCCCTACGGCGGCACCTTCCTGACCTTCTCGGATTATTGCCGCCCGGCCATGCGTCTTTCGTCGCTGATGGGCATCCGCACCATCTATGTCATGACCCATGATTCCATTGGTCTTGGCGAAGACGGCCCGACCCACCAGCCGGTCGAGCATCTGGCTGCGCTGCGCGCTATTCCGAACCACAACGTGTTCCGTCCCGCCGACGCGGTCGAAACCGCCGAATGCTGGCAGATTGCCCTGCAATCGAAGAAGACCCCGTCGACGCTGGCGCTCACCCGCCAGAACCTGCCGACAGTCCGCACCGAGCATCGCGACGAAAACCTGTCGGCCTACGGCGCCTATGAGCTTGCTGCGGCAAGCAAGGACGCCAAGGTGACGATCTTCGCAACCGGCTCGGAAGTGGAAATCGCGCTCAAGGCCCGCGACCTTCTGGAAGGCAAGGGCATCGCGACCCGCGTCGTTTCCGTCCCCTGCTTCGAGCTTTTCGAACAGCAGAGCGACGCCTACAAGACGGCAACCATCGGCGACGCGCCGGTGAAGGTGGCCATCGAAGCAGCAATCTCGCTCGGTTGGGAACGCTTCATCGGCGAAAACGGCATCTTCATCGGCATGAAGGGCTTCGGCGCTTCGGGTGAGATCAACGATCTCTACAAGCATTTCGGCATCACGGCAGAACATGCCGCCGAAGCTGCGGAGAAGAAGCTCAACGCCGCATGATTTGGAAAACGCCGGCGTTGTCAAAACGTCGGCGTTTTATTTTGACCCGCAATTATGCACATCGGGAGAATGAAAGAAAATGGCAGTTCGCGTCGCAATCAACGGCTTTGGCCGCATCGGTCGTAACATCCTCCGCGCCATCGTCGAGTCGGGCCGCACCGATATCCAGGTCGTCGCCATCAACGATCTCGGCCCAGTCGAAACCAATGCGCATCTCCTGCGCTATGACAGCGTTCATGGCCGTTTCCCCAAGGAAGTGAAGGTTGCAGGCGACACCATCGACGTCGGCTATGGCCCGATCAAGGTTCACGCCGTCCGCAACCCGGCTGAACTGCCGTGGAAGGAAGAAGGCGTCGATATCGCTCTGGAATGCACCGGCATCTTCACCTCGCGCGACAAGGCCGCCATGCATCTAGAAGCAGGCGCCAAGCGCGTCATCGTTTCGGCTCCTGCCGATGGCGCCGACCTGACCGTCGTCTATGGCGTCAACCACGACAAGCTGACCAAGGATCATCTGGTCATTTCCAACGCCTCGTGCACCACCAACTGCCTTGCGCCGGTGGCTCAGGTCCTCAACGATGCCATCGGCATCGAAAAGGGCTTCATGACCACGATCCATTCCTATACGGGCGACCAGCCGACGCTGGACACCATGCATAAGGATCTCTACCGCGCCCGCGCAGCCGCTCTTTCCATGATCCCGACCTCGACGGGCGCAGCCAAGGCTGTCGGCCTCGTCCTGCCGGAGCTCAAGGGCAAGCTCGACGGCGTCGCCATCCGCGTGCCGACCCCTAACGTTTCGGTCGTGGACCTGACCTTCATCGCCAAGCGCGAAACGACTGTCGATGAAGTCAACAATGCGATCCGTGCCGCCGCCAATGGCCGCCTGAAGGGCATTCTCGGCTACACGGACGAGCCGCTCGTCTCGCACGACTTCAATCATGACTCCCATTCCTCGGTCTTCCACACGGACCAGACCAAGGTCATGGAAGGCACCATGGTGCGCATCCTGTCGTGGTACGACAATGAGTGGGGCTTCTCCAGCCGCATGGGCGATACCGCTGTCGCCTTCGGCAAGCTGATCTAAGCTTCCGATCATGTTTCGCGCCCTTCTCCCCACCGTTGCGCGCTGGCGTCCGCTGGAAGGAGAAGGGCTCGAACATCTCAATCTCGGTCTCACGGGCCGCACGATCCATGCCGAAAGCGTGGTGATTGGCGATCGCGGCAGCGCCCCTTACGGCGTGCGCTACAGCATCGACTGCAACAGCGCCTGGCATGTCCTCCATTTCCTGATCGAAACCACGTCCGGCCACCGGCTGGAGCTTGTTTCCGACGGCGAGGGCCGCTGGAAAACGATGGCTGGCGATGCACTGCCCGAATTTGACGGCTGCATCGATATCGATCTGGCGGGAACACCCTTCACCAACACGCTGCCGATCCGCCGCCTTGGCCTGACACCGGAAAGCGGCACCGTTCAGCTCGACATGCTTTACGTGCCGTTTGACAGTTTCCGCCCGTTGCGCGACCAGCAGCGCTATACTTGTATCGAGGAAGGACGGCGCTATCGTTACGAGGCAGCCGACCGCACCTTCACCGCCGAATTGCCTGTCGACGAGGACGGGCTTGTTACCGACTATCCAACCCTTTTCCGGCGCCTGCCTGTCTGAGCGATCCCTGCTCCACCGGCACCCGAAAGACAGTTATGGGAGAAAGACCATGAGTTTCCGCACTCTCGACGATGCCGACGTCAAGTCCAAGCGCGTACTGGTCCGCGTTGATCTCAACGTGCCGATGGCGAATGGCGAAGTGACCGACCTGACCCGTATCGAGCGCATCGTGCCGACCATCGCCGAACTTTCTCGGAAAGGCGCCAGGGTCATCCTGCTCGCCCATTTCGGTCGTCCCAAGGGCGTTGCTTCGGATGAGAACTCTTTGAAGCACGTCGTCAAGCCGCTCTCCAAGGTTCTGGGTCACGGCGTTCATTTTGCCGAGGACTGCATTGGCGACAAGGCCAAGGCCGCTGTCGATGCGCTCAAGGACGGCGACGTTCTGCTTCTGGAAAACACCCGTTTCCACAAGGGTGAGGAAAAGAACGATCCGGAATTCGTGCAGGCGCTCGCCGCCAATGGCGATCTTTATGTCAACGACGCCTTTTCCGCCGCCCACCGCGCCCATGCCTCGACCGAAGGTCTGGCGCATGTCCTGCCTGCTTTCGCTGGCCGCGCCATGCAGGCCGAACTCGAAGCGCTGGAAAAGGGTCTCGGAAATCCGGCCCGCCCGGTTGTCGCCATCGTCGGCGGCGCAAAGGTCTCGACCAAGCTCGACCTCCTGTCAAACCTGATCGAGAAGGTCGATGCGCTCGTCATCGGCGGCGGCATGGCCAACACCTTCCTTGCAGCCAAGGGATACGATGTCGGCAAGTCGCTCTGCGAACACGAACTCGCTTCGACCGCCCGCGAAATCATGGCCAAGGCCGAAACCACCAAATGCGCGATCATCCTGCCGGTCGACGCCGTTGTGGGCTGGCACTTTGCAGCCGACACGCCCAATCAGACCTATGGCGTCGATGCAGTGCCGAGCGATGGCATGATTCTCGATGCAGGCGCGCTTTCGACCGACCTGATTGCCTCGGCTATCGATGACGCCGCCACCCTTGTCTGGAACGGCCCGCTCGGTGCTTTCGAACTGCGTCCATTCGATGCCGCCACGGTCAAGACCGCCAAGCACGTCGCAGCGCGCACCAAGGCAGGCAAGCTGGTTTCGGTCGGCGGCGGCGGCGATACGGTCGCAGCCCTCAATCATGCAGGCGTTGCCGACGACTTCACCTATATCTCGACCGCAGGCGGCGCCTTCCTTGAATGGATGGAAGGCAAACCGCTTCCCGGCGTCGATGTGCTGAAGAAATAATGCAATAAATCATATCCACATGAGCCCGGTTGATGCCGGGCTTATTTTTTGGGCGTCAGTTTCAACAGCCGCCCCGGATTATCATCCTCAATCAGCCAGATGGCGCCATCCGGCCCGACAGCCACGTCGCGGATACGGTTTTCCATTTCAAACCGCTCGGCTTCATCCGCCTTGCCGTCCTTGTCGATCACGACCCGCACCAACGACATGACCGAAAGCCCTCCGATGAGTGCCGAACCGCGCCATTCGGGGAACATATCTCCGTCATAAAAGGCAAGTCCGGCCGGGGCGATAACCGGCGTCCAGTAGACCAATGGCGGCTCGAATTCGGGGCGCGTGCTGTGGCGCGGGATCGGCCTGCCGCTGTAATTGTCTCCGTTGGAGACCAGCGGCCAGCCGTAATTGAGACCCGGCTTGATGAGATTGAACTCGTCACCGCCCCGCGGCCCCATCTCATGTTCCCAGAGTTTTCCATCGGGACCGAAGGCGAGCCCGTAGGGATTGCGATGGCCAGTCGACCATGTCAGCGCCCGCACACCGTCCGCATCGGCATGCGGATTATCCTTCGGAACGGAACCATCGAGATTCATGCGGAGAATTTTGCCCATCGGCGCTGCATCGTCCTGTGCCGTTGCCGGCAACATGCGATCGCCGACGGAGAAGAACAGATGTTTGCCGTCCGGCGCGAAGGCGATGATGCCGCCCGGCTGTCCGCCGCGCGCCGCCGCATCCTGCTTCCAGATGGTGGTCCTGTCCTTCAGCGCTGCCTTGCCGTCACTTTCATCCAGAACAGCGCGTACCAACACCACACTGCTGCCACCCTCCGCCGGTTCATTATAGGAAAAATAGACCGCCCTGCTCTTCTCGAAGTCAGGCGCGGGCGCAATGTCGAGCAGTCCGTTCTGGCCGCCAAAGGCCACTTCCGGCACACCATCGACGGCGGTCTTGTCACCCGTTTGCGTGACGATGAAAACCTTGCCGCCTTTCTCCGTCAGCAAAAGCCTGCCATCGGGCAGGAAGGCGATTGCCCAAGGCGTGTCGAATTCGGCAACGGGAGTTGCAGCAAACGGGGCATTTGATGCAGCTTGCCTTCCGCCAGCGTTGATGCTCTCCGCCGAAGCATTCAGCACCGGCAGCACAACCATCGATGCAGCCACCGCAAAAGGCAGGCTAAATAGGACGCGTCGCATATTTCCTCCTCAAATCTCATCGACCGGAAACAGGCGGGGTTTCCTCACTGGTTTCTTACATGGGGTCCAGGCCCCGGATATAAAACCAGTTTCGGCAAAAAACTGCGACAGGAAGTATGAAATACCTAAACCGTTTGAAAAATATTTCAATCGTTTCAAAGACTTGCGTTCGCCATAGTTTTAACCAACACTCCCTCATCGCCTTGACAGAAGGAGGGATGCATATGACTGATCGTCTTGAAGATATTGCGATTGCACTGGTCACGGCAGGAAAAGGCATTCTCGCTGCCGACGAAAGTTCGGGCACCATCAAGAAGCGGTTTGACGCGATCCGTCTCGAGTCCACCGAAGACTCGCGCCGCGACTATCGCGAAATGCTGTTCCGCGCCGACGATGCGATGAAGAATTATATTTCAGGCGTCATTCTCTATGATGAAACGATAAGGCAGAAAGCCAAGGATGGCACACCGCTTGTTGAAATCATCCGCAACGCTGGCGCGATTCCGGGCATCAAGGTCGATGCGGGCGCGAAGCCGCTAGCGGGTTTCGAGGGCGAAACCATCACCGAGGGACTGGATGGCCTGCGCGAACGGCTTGCGGAATATTATGGCCTGGGTGCGCGTTTCGCCAAATGGCGCGCTGTGATTTCCATTTCCGATGGCCTGCCGACATGGGGGGCGGTGAAACAGAATGCGCAGGCGCTCGCCCGCTATGCAGCGCTTTGTCAGGAGGCGAACATCGTCCCCATCGTCGAGCCGGAAGTGCTGATGGATGGCAAACCGGGCGATCACACCATCGACCGCTGCTATGACGTAACGGAGTGGGTCCTCAAGACGGTATTCAGCGAACTCTATGATGCCCGCGTCAGGCTGGAAGGCATAATCCTGAAGCCGAACATGGTAGTTGACGGCAAGAACGCCCGCAAGGCTTCTGTTGAGGAAGTAGCGGAAAAGACCGTCCGCGGTTTCCGCAACACGGTTCCAGCAGCGGTTCCCGGCATCGCCTTCCTCTCTGGAGGCCAGACCGGCGAAGAAGCGACGGCCCATCTTTCCGCGATGAATGCCGGCTTCGACATGCCATGGAAAATGACTTTCTCCTATGGCCGCGCATTGCAGGCGGCAGCACTGGAAGCCTGGGGCGGCAGGGACGAGAATATCGCGGCCGGGCAACGCGCCTTTGCCCATCGCGCAAGGATGAACGGCCTTGCCGCCACCGGAGGCTGGAAAAAGGAACTGGAAAAGGCGGCCTGAGCCGCCTTTCATCCCTTGTGCAGGTGGTAGCCGACCGCCAGCGCCATCACCAGGATGGCGATGGCGGCGATTTTCCAGAAATCACCGCGCCGCTTCAGGCCGGGCAGTCCCAGCGGTTTGATGATGTGGAGGCCCATCAGAAGAACGAGCAGCACGGGCAGGATTTTTGTCACAGGTCACCTCTCTGCCTCCTTGTGCCGCAGAGAGGCGTCTGCAGCAAGACGGATCGGGACAGACGATTTGCCCGCATGCTTCATTCTTCATCTTAAGTTTCATGGACGCGTTACCGTGCGAAGGCGTAAACTGCAGATGGAGGGGATGAGCGCACGGAGGCGATGGGCTGAAAAAGGAGGCCGTCTTCCGTTTTCGTCATCAGACTAATCACGCGCCCGCCGCTGGCGCTGCGCGTGCTTCTGGGAGGAAGAGCATGACTTCGAAATATGCCGAAACCTATGCCGCATGGCAGGCCGATCCTGAACGCTTCTGGGCTGAAGCGGCGCAGGCAATCGACTGGTTCAAGCCATGGGACCGGGTTTTTGCGGGCGACGAAGGCGTCTATGGCCGCTGGTTCAAGGGTGCTGAGTGCAATACGTGTTATAATGCGCTTGACCGCCATGTCGCCAAGGGGCGCGGCGAGCAGGTCGCGCTGATCTATGAAAGCCCGGTGACCGGCAAGGTCCGGAAGTTCACCTATCGCGAATTGCTGGAAGAAGTGGAAGCGCTCTCCGCCGTCATGCTTGACAACGGTGTGACAAAAGGCGACCGCGTTCTCATCTATATGCCGATGGTCCCCGAAGCAGCCGTCGCCATGCTGGCCTCGGCCCGCATCGGTGCGGTCCATTCGGTGGTTTTCGGCGGATTTGCCGCCAACGAACTTGCCACCCGCATCGACGACGCCAAGCCGGTGATGATCATCGCCGGGTCCTGCGGCATCGAGCCGACACGCGTGGTGCCCTATCAGGCCATGCTCGACAAGGCGATTTCACTTGCGCATCACAAGGTTGATCATTGCATCATCCTGCAGCGCGAACAGCACCGCCACGAACCGGTGGCAGGCCGCGACATCGACTATCGCGAGGCCGTCGATGCAGCGCGCGGTCGCCATGTTCCTTGTACGCCGGTAGAGGCGACCGATCCGCTTTACGTGCTCTACACCTCCGGCACGACCGGCGAGCCGAAAGGCGTCGTGCGCGACAATGGCGGACATATGGTGGCGCTTGCCTGGTCCATGAAACATGTTTTCGGCGTCGAACCCGGTCAGGTATGGTGGGCCGCGTCCGATGTGGGTTGGGTCGTCGGCCATTCCTACATTGTCTATGCGCCGCTGATCCATGGCGCGACCAGCATTCTGTTCGAAGGCAAGCCGGTCGGCACGCCGGACGCGGGCATCTATTGGCGCATCATCGCGGAGCACGGCGTCGAGGTGATGTTCACCGCGCCGACGGCGCTGCGCGCCATCAAGAAAGACGATGCGGACGGCAATTTCGTGCGCCGCTACGACCTTTCAAAATTCCGCGCCCTTTATCTTGCGGGCGAACGCGCCGACCCGGATACGATTCACTGGGCCGAAAACCTGCTGGGCCGTCCGGTGATTGATCACTGGTGGCAGACGGAAAGCGGCTGGCCCATGGTCGCCAATCCGCTCGGCCTCGGTCTTCTGGAAACCAGATACGGTTCTCCCGCCGTCTGTCTTCCGGGGTACGACATCCGCGTGCTTGATGATGAAGGCCATGAACTCGAACGCGGCCAGCTTGGCAATATTCTCATCAAGCTGCCGCTGCCGCCGGGTTGCCTGCCGACGCTCTGGAATGCGGACGAGCGCTTCCGCAAGGCCTATCTGAACGAGTTTCCGGGTTACTATAAGACCGCGGATGCGGGCTATATGGATGAGGACGGTTATCTCTACATCATGAGCCGCACAGATGACATCATCAATGTCGCCGGCCATCGCCTGTCGACGGGCGCGATGGAAGAGGTGCTTTCGAGCCACCCAGACGTTGCCGAATGCGCGGTGCTGGGCATTTCCGATCCCCTGAAGGGGCAGGTTCCCTGCGGTTTTCTGGTCCTGAAATCCAACATCGAACGCGATCCGCAGGAGGTGGAGAAGGAATGCGTCAGCATGGTGCGTGACGTCATCGGTCCGGTTGCAGCCTTCCGGCTGGCACTGACCGTAAAACGTCTGCCGAAGACGCGCTCCGGCAAGATCCTGCGTTCTACAATCCAGAAGATCGCCGACGGTCAAGAATGGAAGATGCCGGCCACAATTGACGACCCGGCCATTCTCAATGAGATCAGCGCTGTTTTGCGCGAACGTCACACTGGCCTCGCTTTCGCCTGATCCGTTCCCGGCTATTGACCGGCGGTTTCCGCCGGTCCACTCTCCGTGTAAACTGGAGAGCAATCATGCAATTAGAAGGCAAGGTGGCCATCGTCACCGGCGCTGCCCGCGGCATCGGCTACGCCATAGCAAAGCGCTTCCTGATGGACGGCGCAAGTGTCGTGCTATCGGATATCGACAATGCCGCAGCCATGCGCGCAGCCAGGGATCTGGAACAGTTTGGCCCGGTGCATCCTATGGCGGCGGACGTTGGCGACAAGCTCGACGTCCACAATCTCCTGACCTTCACGCTGACCAATCTGGGTGAGATCGATATTCTCGTCAACAATGCCGGTATCGTTCATCAGGCGGATTTCCTCGATCTCAAGGAAGAAGATTTTGACCGCGTGATGCGGGTCAATCTGAAAGGTGCGTTTCTGTGCGGACAAGCCGTGGCAAAACGCATGGTGGAGCGGGTCGAATCGGGCGGCGATCCGGGCACGATCATCAACATGTCGTCGATCAATGCCATCTTCGGCTTGCCCGAGCAGCTCGCCTATTCCGTCTCCAAGGGCGGATTGAACCAGTTGACACGCGCCATGGCAGTAGCGCTCGCGCGGTGGGGGATTCGCGTCAATGCGATCGGCCCCGGCTCCATCGAGACAGACATGCTGTCCGCCGCAAACACGGACGCCGATGCCCGCGACACGATCCTGTCGCGAACGCCGCTCGGACGCATCGGCCAAGCTTCTGAAATTGCTTCGATAGCGTCATTTCTGGCATCAAGGGATGCAAGCTATGTGACGGGCCAGACCATCTATGCCGATGGCGGGCGCCTGCCTCTCAGCTATAAGGCGGCACCACGCTTCAAGGCGTGACATTGCGATCCGGGTCCATTGGTATGATAATAAAGGGCGAATTTGCTCCTGACAGATAGCTGTCAGGAGGGGTGTGCGATACTGCGTATCCAAGGATGAGGGAGTTTTCACCATGGCACTCGCAATCGCACCATTGATCGCAGTTTTGAAGGAATACAGGCGCAGGCAGGACGAGCGCCGCCGGTTTATTCGCACCCAGCGCGTCCTCGACGGCCTGCCGAAAGACCTGCGCAAGGATCTGGGCTGGCCGGATCGTTATCTGGAACAGCGCAAAATCAGATATTGCAACGGAGAATAAAACGGAATGCGCCGCGCAGACCGCCTTTTCCAGATCGTTCAGCACCTGCGCGGTGGCAGGCTTGTCACCGCGCGCCAGTTGGCCGAACGGCTGGAAGTCTCCGAACGTACCATCTACCGCGACATTTCCGATCTGCAGTCCACCGGCGTCCCCATCGATGGCGAAGCTGGCGTCGGCTATATTTTGCGGCAGGGTTTCGAACTGCCGCCGCTAATGTTCACGCGCGACGAAATCGTTGCCCTTGTCGCAGGGGCGCGCCTCATCCGCGCCTGGGGCGGCGTCTCCATGGCGCGCGGTGCGGAAGAGGCTCTCGTCAAGATCGAAGCCGTCCTGCCCAAGGAAGAGCGCGCCCGCATCACCAGCACGCAGATTCACGCGCCAACGGCACGCATCAGCATGGACGAGCGCCGCATCATCGATGCGGTGGAACGCGCCGTCGATCAGGGCAATGTACTCAATATCCGCTATCGCGATCTGGAATCGCGTGAAAGCGAGCGCGATATTCGCCCGCTCGGCCTTTGGTTCTGGGGAAAGGTCTGGACGGTTATCGGCTGGTGCGAATTGCGCAACGCCTTCCGCACATTCCGCACCGACCGCATCGTGGAGGCGAGCGATGCAGGCCGTCTCTTCCGGGCCGAACGCGGCAAGACGCTCGCAGATTTCTACCGCCTCATGGAACTGAGCGAATATAACGCCTTCAAGGACTAAGTAGCTCCCAAGACAAAAGAAAAAGCCCGGCTGATAAAACCGGGCTTTTTGGCATTTCGGCAAAGCGATTTCTTGTCCGGACTATTCTTCGTCCTCGTCGTCGGTGTTCGCGCCCTTGAGCGAAGAAAGCTTGGCGAAAACCTTGTCCGCATCGAGCTCGTCTTCCGCTGGCTGCTCGTCACGATAGTCGAAATTCTCGGTCGCCGAAGCTGGCAGCAGGGTGCTGTCTGCTTCCGGCGTGGCCGGGCGGTTGCGCGATGCACGTTCGACTTCGATGTCGAGATCGATCTGCGAACAAAGGCCGAGCGTCACCGGGTCCATCGCGGTCAGGTTGGCCGAGTTCCAGTGGGTGCGGTTGCGAATCTGCTCGATGGTCGACTTGGTGGTGCCGATGAGGCGCGAAATCTGCGCATCCTTCAGTTCAGGATGATTACGCACCAGCCAGAGAATCGCATTCGGACGGTCCTGACGCTTGGAAAGCGGTGTGTAACGCGGACCCTTGCGCTTGGCTTCGGGTACACGAACCTTCGGTTCGGCAAGCTTCAGGCGATAATATGGGTCCTTTTCGCCCTTCGCAATTTCTTCACGCGAAATCTGGCCAGTGATGACCGGATCCAGACCCTTGATGCCCTGCGAAGCTTCACCGTCGGCAATAGCCTTCACTTCCAGCGGATGCAGCTTGCAGAAAGCAGCAATCTGGTCAAACGACAGCGCCGTATTATCAACAAGCCAAACGGCCGTTGCCTTCGGCATGAGAAGCTGGGTGGCCATTAGATATAATCCTTCTGTTCGTCCGCTCCGGTGGCGCGGGACGTGGGCAAAACCACAATTTCCGGGAAATCACGGTCTATATATCGTTTTTTTGTCGCCAGAGCAAGAATGGCTCTCAGGCTTAAGCAATATCGAGAACGATCTTGCCGATATGTCTTCCCTCCTCCATTCGTTCATGCGCGCGCCAGGCATCTTTCAGCGAAAAGATCATGTCCATCACGGGAGCCACGCGGCGCTGCGCCAGAAGCGGCCAGACCTTTGTCTCCAGTTCCCGCGCAATGCCAGCCTTGAAATCGACGGGCCGCGGACGCAGCGTGGAGCCGGTATGGGTCAGACGCTTGGTCATCAACAGCGCGAAATTGGCTGTGGCTTTCGCACCATTGAGAAAAGCAATCTGCACGATGCGGCCATCTTCGGCAGCCGCCTTGTAATTGCGGTCAACATAATCACCGCCGACCATATCGAGAATCACATCGACGCCCTTGCCTTTGGTCTCTTCCTTCACGACCTCTACAAAGTCCTCGTCGCGATAGTTGACGGCGCGATCTGCCCCGAGTTTCAGGCAGGCGTCGCATTTTTCCTTCGAGCCGGCAGTCGCGATGACGGTCGCGCCGAACGCCTTGGCCAGTTGGATGGCCGTCGTGCCGATCCCCGACGAGCCGCCATGGATCAGCAACGTCTCCCCCTTCTTCAACGCTCCGCGCTCGAACACATTGTGCCAGACGGTGAAGAAAGTCTCCGGGATCGCAGCCGCTTCGATATAGCCATAGCCGGAAGGCAGCGGCAGGGCATTGGTTTCATCCACGACCGCATATTCGGCGTAACCGCCCCCAGCCAGCAATGCGACTACCTGATCGCCGGCCTTGAAGCGCTTCACCCCGCTGCCGACGGCAACGATATCACCGGCAATCTCCAATCCCGGAATATCGGACGCACCGGGCGGCGGTGCATATTGTCCGAGCCGCTGCAAAACATCCGGGCGGTTGACGCCGGCGGCACGCACCCGCACCAGAATTTCACGCTCCTTGGGTTCGGGCACCGAGCGCTGAACAGGACGAAGCATATGCGGTCCGCCAGGTTGTGAGATCTCGATAGCAGTCATCTGGGAAGGCAGGTCAGCCACCATGTTCAAACACTCCATTCAGATTTCGTACCCTAAGACGGTGGGCAGGCACCCCATTCGCATCGTCGCACAAATGCCGCATGACGGATGCAAGACATCGCGTTAGGGAAATCGTCATCGATTTTCCCAAATATATATGCGACGATTCAAGGTGTTAAATCTTTTCTGAGCCATCATTGACCACGGAGGACGGCTATGAGCGGTTTCGATGAGGATGTGGCGAAGCCCCGCAACAGCGTGGCGCTGAGCGAGGAGGAACTGTCACTGCTTTCGGTCACCGAGATCGACCAGCGCATTGCCCTGCTGCAGTCCGAAATAGAGCGGCTAAAGGCAGAACGCCTCAAGAAAGGCGACAGCCGCGCGGCGGCGGAAGCATTGTTTCGATAGGGAGATTTCGTCAACGGAAATGGCTGGCGGAGCAAAATCGTCGGAACCATTTCCAGACGAAATGTTTAGGAACAATAGTCACTGATCGCAATGGCCGCTTTGCATCGACGGTCCAGCTTCAAATTGCGGGATAGAATTTTGCGCATTTACATTCAGGTTCTGGCCCTCCTTTGCGGCACAGCCTTCCTTCTCATCGCTTCGGGACTTCACGGTCTTCTGCTGCCGCTGCGCGGCGGCGCGGAAGGATTTTCGGTCACATCGCTCGGCATGCTCGGCACCACCTGGGCAGGCGGTTTCGTTGCGGGCTGCCTGTTCGCGCCGCGCCTGGTGCGCCGCGTCGGTCATGTACGGGCATTCGGCTGCTTTGCCGCATCGGCTGCGATCATTGCGCTGCTTTCCGGCGTTTTTGTCGATGCAACGATCTGGGTGATCCTGCGCGCCTTTACCGGGTTTTCCATGGCCGGCGCCTTCATGGTCATCGAAAGCTGGCTGAACGAGCGCGCGACCAACGAATCGCGCGGCAAGATTTTCGGCATGTACATGATGGTCAACTATGGAGCCACCATGACCGGGCAGATGCTGGTGGCGGCAGGCGATGTGCGCTCCGATCATCTGTTCATGATAAGCGGCATCTTCTTCTGTCTGGCCCTTATCCCGACCGCGATTTCCACGGCTGTCAGCCCCAAGCCGCTGACAGAAGTGCAGCTCGATCTCAAGGCGCTCTATAATAATTCCCCCGCCGCCTTCGTGGGATGCATCCTGATCGGTATCGCTAATGGCGCATGGGGTACGCTCGGAGCCGTTTTCGGCGCGAAATCCGGCATTTCCACCACCGAAATCGCCTTGATGGTGAGCGTTACCATCGCGGCCGGTGCCTTGATGCAGATTCCGATTGGACGCATTTCCGATCTGGTCGACCGGCGTTTCGTGCTGGCAAGCGTTGCGGCTTTGGCGGCCCTTGTTGGCCTCGTCGCCTTTCTCGTCGCGCCTTCCAGCGGCCCCGTCATTATCGTCATGACCGGCTGCTACGGCGCGCTCGCCTATGCGCTCTACCCGGTTGCGGTCGCCCATGCGAACGATCACGCGACATCGGAAAGCTTCGTCAAAGTATCAAGCGGACTTCTGCTCCTTTACGGCTTCGGCACGATGCTCGGACCGCTGCTGGCGGCGGCGGCGATGGATATTTTCTGGCCGTCCGGCCTCTTTGCCATCACCATGCTCTCGCATATTTCCATCACCGGCTATGCGCTGTTCCGTTCCCGCAAGCGCGCATCGGTTCCCAAGGAGGACAAGGACCAGTTCAAGAGCATGCCGTCAGAACGCGGCGCGACGCCGGAAGCGCTGAACCTCGATCCCAGAGCGGAAGCGGAAAGCTGATTTGCGTGTCCTGAGAAACGCAGGAGCAATCGATTTTATGGAATAAAACAATATGGTCGGCGGCTGTGCCACAGCCGCCAGGACTGCGTTTCGGCGTCTTCACCCTTGGCCTGCGGTCCCCGCCATCAATGGAGATTGCAGGGCCCCGACAACAACCGCGGCTCATCTGAGCCGTTCCGTTTCTGTGTCGATGGCTTGAGACGCCTTACCCAACCGCGATCAAGGCGCGGTTTCCCTGTCAGTGGCGTGTTACCTGGGATCTCAGTTTTTCGATCTGGTCCTTGAGCATGAGTTTCTTGCGCTTGAGAGATGCAACATGCAGGTCATCCATTGCCGGTGACGCCAGGGCTTCGGAAATTTCCTGCTCCAGAGCGCCATGCTTCTTTTCGAGCGTGGCAAGATGGGACTCGATAGCCATCATCAGATCTCCTTTGATTGATTTCCCTGATTTACGAGACAGCGTGGACCTCGTTTACCCCCGCCATCCCGCCATTCTACCTGCATGAGCGCCCGGCACATCTCCTGTATCTCCGGGCCAAACACGCAGTCCCGGCTGTCAAGGATGCGGTGTTGCTTGTCGCCTTCGACAGCCGCGTCCATGACAGAACCATGACAGTTTGGCACGAGTTTGATGCAAAGTCGATTTTGTCGTGGTAGCATTTTCCTGACGCGAAAAATGTGATAAGGGCTTCGCCGGAAACGGGCTGACGCCGCACCTTTTATGGTTTGGCGCGGCCCGTAAAACTATTCAACAGAACGGGGCACCGCATGTCCGATCAGGAACAGGCCGAAATCAGATTGGCCGTCGCACGTCTGAAACAGGAACACGCGGATTTCGATGCTGCCATAAACGCCATGATAGCGGTTGGCTGCGACCAGTTGCGCGTCCAGCGCATGAAAAAGAAAAAGCTCGCAATCAAGGACAAGCTGCAGGAAATGGAAGATCGGGTGATCCCCGACATCATCGCCTGAATGTCCATAACGATCCATAATGAGAGCCGGGGTTCGCCCGGCTTTATCATTTCAGCATCATCACCAACCTACATGAAAGAAGCGGAGCAGGAAGATCAATGAGCGTTACTGCCGATGTCGCCATCATCATGGGAAGCCAGTCCGACTGGGAAACCATGCGCCATGCAGCGGACACACTCGAAGCACTCGGCATTTCCTTCGATGCCCGGATTGTTTCCGCGCATCGCACCCCTGATCGCCTCGTTGCCTTTGCCAAGGGCGCCAAGGCAGAAGGTTTCAAGGTCGTCATCGCGGGCGCTGGCGGCGCGGCCCATCTGCCGGGCATGGCCGCAGCCATGACGCCGCTTCCGGTCTTCGGCGTCCCGGTTCAGTCCAAGGCGCTTTCAGGTCAGGATTCGCTGCTCTCCATCGTCCAGATGCCAGCAGGCATTCCTGTCGGCACGCTGGCCATCGGTCGCGCCGGTGCGGTCAATGCCGCACTGCTCGCCGCAGCCGTCCTGGCGCTTTATGACGACGCACTTGCAGCCCGTCTCGATGACTGGCGCGCGGCGCAGACGGAAAGCGTGGCGGAACGCCCTTCGAACGAGGCCTGATATGAACACTTCTGTACTGAAGCCCAGTGCAACCATCGGCATCATCGGCGGCGGGCAGCTCGGCAGGATGCTTGCCATGGCCGCAGCGCGTCTCGGCTTTCAAACCTTGATTCTGGAGCCGCAGGCCGATTGCCCCGCCGCGCAGGTCGCCAATCGCCAGATCGTAGCGGCCTATGACGATCCGGAAGCGCTTGCGGAACTTGCCGCAGCTTCCGATGTCATCACCTATGAATTTGAGAATGTCCCGGTCAGCGCCGCCGATAAGCTGGCCGAAACGGCTCTGGTTCTGCCACCGCCAGCCGCATTGGAAGTTTCGCAGGACCGATTTACAGAAAAGCAGTTCCTCAATGAAAGCGGCATCGAGACGGCTCCCTGGCGCCTCGTGGACGATGAAGAGACCCTGATTGCGGCTCTGGGAGCACTTGGGCAGCGCGGCATACTCAAGACGCGGCGCCTAGGCTATGATGGCAAGGGACAGGTCCGCCTGACATCGCTCGACGAGAGCGAAGCCCACAATGCGATTCTTGCCATCAATCGCGCCCCGGCAATTCTCGAAGGATTCGTCGATTTTGATCGCGAGGTCTCGGTGATCGCAGCACGTGATCGCAACGGCAACGTCGCAATCTTCGATATTGCCGAAAACGTCCACAAGGATGGAATCCTTGCCACCTCCACGGTACCGGCTGCGATTTCAGGGAATACAGCGGCAGCTGCTCGCGAAGCCGCTACAAAGCTTTTGAATGCGCTTGATTATGTCGGCGTGCTGGGGCTGGAATTCTTCGTCCTGAAGGATGGAACGCTGCTGGCAAATGAATTTGCCCCGCGCGTTCACAATTCCGGCCACTGGACCGAAGCGGCCTGCGCCATTTCGCAATTCGAGCAGCATATCCGCGCCATTGCCGGATTGCCTCTCGGCAGCACCGAACGCCATTCCGATTGCGTGATGGAAAACCTGATCGGTGACGACATCGACAAGGTGCCCGCGATTCTCTCTGAAAAGGATGCGGTGCTGCACCTTTACGGTAAGAAGGAAGCACGTCCGGGCCGCAAAATGGGCCATGTGACCCGCATCCAGCCTCGCAAAAAATGATGTTCATCGGGAATCCCGTCGATTCCCAATGAATCTTTTGCCGCCTGCCAAGAATTTCAGCTCCCAGGTCCTGAATCTGCCGCTCAGGAGTTGACATTTGCCTGAAACCTTGTGTATTTCGACCAACCCTTCGGGCATCTAACAGTGCCTGTAACCAATTGGCGCCTCGGGCGCCTGTTTTTATGAAGCCCCGCGGCATCCGCCGTCCACGGGCCAACAAGACCGGTGATTGACATGAAGATCAAGAACTCGCTTAAAGCGCTTAAGGCCCGTCATCGCGACTGCCAGCTGGTCCGCCGCAAGGGCCGCGTATACATCATCAATAAGACCGCCCCGCGCTACAAGGCTCGTCAGGGCTAATCTTATTTCTGATTTTGCATTTGACGTTTCGCTGCGCATGATAAAATCTATGCGCATGCGGAACGTTTTTGCATTTCTGGTTTCTTCTTCTTTGTTCGCATCGCCTGCTGCGATTGTTCCATCGGCTTATGCCGAAGTAGCACCCGGCAAAGTGCCACTCACAGCGCCGCTGACGCCAGTTCAAACCGGGCCCGATAGCGAGCAGAAACCGGCCCCGGATACCGCCCAGACATCTGAAGAGCGTCTCGACAAGCTCTTTGCCGATCTTCGCCGTACAACGGACGAAGCCAAGGCGCGGCGCATTGCTTCACAGATCAATACGCTGTGGTCGCAATCGGGCAGCGCAACCGTCGATCTCCTGATGCAATGGGCGAACGCGGCGATGCTGGAGCGGCGCTATCCGTCGGCCATCGACTTCCTGAACGAAGCAATCGCGCTCGACCCGGAATATGCGGAAGCATGGAACCGCCGTGCTACGGTCTATTTCCTGCAAAAAGACTATGCCCATGCCATGTACGACATCAATCGCACGCTGGAGCTGGAACCCCGCCATTATGGCGCGCTGACCGGCATGGCAGCCATATTGCGCCTGCGCGGCCTCAAGGAACAGGCCTTGAAAGCCTATGAGCAAGCTCTGATCGTCTATCCGATGATGCGCGACGCACAGAAGAACTTCAACGATCTGGCGGACGAGCTGACCGACACGCGCACTTAGAGCAGCCCTGCTTCCTCCAATTCATCTCAATTCAAAGCAAAAAACGCGCTCCGAAGGGGCGCGTTTTTTTGGATGCCGAGCACCGGAAGCGCAAAACACGCCATTTGCAGGCCGTCACGGCCGGAATATCGTCAGATAATCCGATCTGAATAAATCAGATCGGATCAAGTCGTTTCTTCCGCATTATCCGACGCATCGAAGCGGGATCAGAAATCAGTCCAGTGGGCTGATTTCCCGCGTAGGCGCTTCGCACTTTTGCTGGAAATGCTTCAAATGCCTGATTTGCCGTCCGGACCAATATAGGCGATGCGCAGCATGTTGGTCGCGCCGGGCGTTCCGAATGGCACACCGGCGGTGATGATGACGCGGTCGCCTGCCTTGCCGAACTCCTCATGGAAAACGATTTCGCAGGCATGGTTGACCATGTCTTCCAGATCATGCGCGTCTGCGGTCACAACGCAATGCAGGCCCCAGACGAGGGACAGCTTGCGCGCCGTATCGACAACCGGCGACAGGGCGATAATCGGCGTGCGCGGACGCTCGCGGGCAGCGCGCAGGCCGGTCGTGCCGGACGCGGTATAAGTGACGATGGCAGAAAGCTTCAGCGTTTCCGCGATCTGGCGCGCAGCAAGCGAGATTGCGTCGGCGCCTGTCGGCTCCGGCGCCGCGCGCTGCGCATCGATGATGGTCGAATAAGTCGGTTCCTTTTCCACCTGTTCCGCGATGCGGTTCATGGTGGCAACGGCTTCGACCGGATACTGGCCGGAAGCGGATTCCGCCGAAAGCATGATCGCATCCGCACCTTCGAACACGGCGGTCGCAACGTCGGACACTTCGGCGCGGGTCGGGACCGGAGCGGTGATCATCGATTCCAGCATCTGCGTGGCGACCACAACCGGCTTGCCGGCGCGGCGTGCCTTGCGGGTAATCTGCTTCTGGATGCCCGGAACGCTTTCAAGCGGCATTTCAACGCCGAGATCGCCGCGCGCAACCATCAATGCGTCGGAAAGCTCGATAATCTCATCGAGACGCGTCACGGCCTGCGGCTTCTCGATCTTCGACATCAGTCCGACCTTGCCGCGCGAAACCTTGCGCACTTCGGCCAGATCTTCCGGACGCTGAATGAAGGAAAGCGCAACCCAGTCGATTTCTTCCTTCAGAACGGCATCGAGGTCCTTGCGGTCCTTTTCCGTCAGCGCGCCGACGCCGAGCGTCGTATCCGGGAGGCTGACGCCCTTGCGGTCCGAAATGCGCGTCCCCGAAATCACCTTGCAGCGGATCGACTTGCCGTCGCTCGCCTCTGCCACGAGGTGCAGCTTGCCATCGTCAATGAGCAGGCGATGACCCGGCTCGACAGCTTCGAGAATTTCCGGGTGCGGAAGATAGACGCGAGTGTCATCGCCGGGCGCTTCGTTGTTGTCGAGGGTGAAGGTCTGGCCGGGAACGAGATCGACCTTGCCGTCCTTGAACTTGCCGACACGCAGCTTCGGACCCTGAAGATCGGCCAGAATGCCGATCGGACGGCCCAGTTCCTTTTCCACATTGCGAATGCGCTTGACGAGGGTGCGCATCAGATCATGGTCGGCATGACTCATGTTGATGCGGAACACATCCGCGCCTGCCTCAAACAGCTTGCGGATGACGGCTTCCTCGCCTGACGCCGGACCTAGCGTGGCGAGAATCTTGACCTTGCGGTTGCGCTTCATTGACTATTCGTTCCTGTAACAGTGGGGTTTTCTGTCGGCGTTTCATCGGTGAGCTGAACCATCCAGCTCGATTGTTCCCCGGTGTCGTATTCCTGGAAGCCGTTGCGCTGGAAACCGCGCGCGAAGCAATCCTGGACGCCAGTAATACGGAATTCCTTTTCGGCCACGCACATGTTGACCTTGCCCTCCCAGCGCCCGCCGCCCTGGGCGTCTTCGGCGTAGAGGTAGTAATAACGGGACGAAAGCGGACCTTCGAGCAGCGTTTTGCAGGCAGCGCCTTCAATATGCCACCAGCCTTCCGTCACCCAGCCGGTCTTGGCCCGGTAGCCGATGGCAACGCCGACCAGGTTCTGGGTTGCATTGCATACGCGGAAATCCGCCCTGGCCTCTATGGATGTCATGCCCAGCGCAGTTATCAGCACCCCGGCAAACAAAACTAGAGATCGTGGAAGTCGCATACGCAGAACCCCTTCAGCCCGCTATCGGTTTTATCGAACAATTTGTATTGCACAAGGAAATCCATCTCGGGGATGTCCCGTTTCGGGTTGCTCTCTTTTCGGCAGTTTCGCCTTTGATGTCAACGCAATCCCATTGATTACAGGTACTCTCGGTCAAAGAATGATCGTTGCAATCCCGGCTTTCTCATGACAGACCTGAAACAGCTTCCCGCACAACACAGAAATAATTTCACAGCTCAGCCTCGGATTCCGTCCTATGCCGCTTCAATCCGGTCCAACCGCTTCGACGCCATTCTCGCCGGCACACACTATCGACGGAGATTTCAGCCTCGGCCTGCTCCTGACCGCCGACCATGCACGGCGCGATGTTCCAGCCGAATATGGCACGCTTGGTTTGCAGACAAGTGAATTCGACCGTCATATCGCCTATGATATCGGCGTTGAGAATTTGACGCGCAGGCTTGCCAGCCGTTTGGACGCGCCAGCGGTCCTCGGCGGTTTTTCGCGCCTCCTGATCGATCCCAATCGCGGAGAGGACGATCCGACGCTTATCATGCAACTGTCCGACGGCGCGGTTATCTCCGGCAACTATCCCATGTCCGCAGGCGAGCGCGAGGAACGCCTCCAGCGCTTCTATCGCCCCTATCACGATGCAGTGGCACGGGCGAGCGAACGCGTGGCGGCGGAAAGCGGGGCAGCGCCATTCATCGTTTCGGTCCATTCCTTCACCCCGCGCTGGAAAGACAAGGCCCGCCCCTGGCAGATCGGCCTGCTCTGGGATAAGGACGACCGCGCCGTAAAGCCTCTGCTGGCGCTGCTGCGTGAAAACCGTGACCTGACGGTTGGCGATAACGAACCCTATGACGGCGCACTCAAGAACGACGCCATGTACCGCCATGCGACTGCGAAGGGGTTTGCTCATGTCCTGATCGAAGTCCGTCAGGACCTGATTGCCGATGACAGGGGGGCTGCTGAATGGGCCGACAGGCTTGCCCCCATGATCGCGCAGATCAACACCCTGCCCGGCATTCATGCGGTGCAGCATTTCGGCTCGCGTGCCGATAGGAGCAGATAACGGACCTGTCAGGAACGGCTTTGCCCGCTATCCACAGGGCTTGACCCGTCAAACCGGGTCGTGCATCGAAAAAGGCTCTTAATTTTGCCTGCGACTCGCGGGAAAAACGGTCCAGACTTTCAAGAAGCGGTTTCGCGCCATGCGCCTCCGCCTCATCATTGACTTTGAATTGGAGAACTCCTCGTGAGCGACGACATTACCAGCGAAGCCCAAACGATTGCTGTCGGCCAGTTGCGCGCTTTCATCGAGCGCATCGAGCGCCTGGAAGAAGAAAAAAAGACCATCGGCGACGATATCAAGGAAGTTTACGCGGAATTGAAGGGTTCGGGGTTTGACAGCAAGGTCGTGAGGACCATTATTCGTCTGCGTAAAAAAGAAGACCATGAACGTCAGGAAGAAGAAGCCATGCTGCAGCTCTATATGGACGCGCTTGGCATGAGCTGATTTCGGCTCTTCCGGAGCCTTCCCTCTTCCTGAAATCGAAACCCGACGGATCGCCTGCGATTCGTGATCAGAGGAATGGGATAGGGTCTATGGAATTCAGGAAGCTCGGACGTACCGAACTCAATGTTTCGCCGCTTTGCTTCGGCGGCAATGTATTTGGATGGACGGTCGACGAAGCGACATCGTTCTCGCTTCTCGACCGTTTTGTCGATGCGGAATTCAATTTCATCGACACAGCCGATGTCTATTCCGCATGGGCACCGGGAAATGTGGGCGGCGAATCCGAAACCATTATCGGCAACTGGCTGAAATCCCGGGGCCTGCGCGACAAGGTCGTTATCGCCACCAAGGTCGGCGGCGAACTGGGTCCTGACGAAAAGGGCCTCTCCCCGGCCTATATCCGCAAGGCGGTGGACGCTTCCCTCAAACGGCTGCAGACGGATTATATCGATCTTTATCAATCGCACTGGGACGATCCGGAAACGCCCTTTGAAGATGTGCTCGGCACCTACAAGGAGCTGATCGACGCTGGCAAGGTGCGGGCCATCGGCGCGTCCAATCTCACGCCGGAGCGGCTGGTCGAGGCGCTGAATGTCGCCCATGCGCATGATCTGCCGCGCTATGAAAGCCTGCAACCGCTTTATAATCTCTATGATCGCGCGGATTTCGAAAACGGGCTGGAAAAAATCTGCCGTGAGAACGAGCTCGGCGTTATTTCCTATTATTCGCTGGCTGCGGGATTTCTGACCGGAAAGTACCGGTCCGCTGGCGATCTCGGGCAAAGCGCACGCGGAAAATCGGTTGAGAAATATCTGACGGATCGCGGTTCACGCATCATCGCGGCGCTGGATGATGTGGCCCGCAATCTCGATGTCACGCCTGCGCAGGTCGCAATCGCATGGCTCATCGCACAGCCGTCCGTCACAGCGCCCATTGCCAGCGCCACGCGCTCGGCCCAGCTTGGCGAACTTATCGCCGCAGCCGAATTGAAGCTTAGCGACGATGAAATCGCCTTGCTGAACAAGGCGAGCGGTTAAGGCATGTCTCCCGAAAGTGGGAACCGGTTTCGGGCAGAAAGACATGCGTAAAACAAATCCAAAGCATCGAAGGGTAGTCTTACCCTTCGATTTCCTCGCGCAGCATTTCCAGTTCCAGCCATTCTTCTTCCATGGCCGCATTTTCTGCGCGCTTTTTCTCAAGCAGATCGGCGGTCTTGGCGAAAAGCGCAGGGTCCTTGGCATAAAGCTGCGGGTCGGCAAGCTTGCCTTCCAGCACCGCGATTTCCTTGGCCAGCGCATCCATCTTTCCGGGCAGCGTCTCAAGCGCGAATTTCTGCTTGTAAGAGAGCTTGCGCTTTTCCTCACGTTTGGGCTGGGATGCGCTTTCTTCGCCCTTGCCGTCGGCACTTGAGCCGGATGCCTTGACCGAGCGCCGGTTCAGTGCCTGTTCCTTGCGCTGCGCCATCATGTCGGCATAACCGCCCGCATATTCCAGCCAGCGCCCGTCACCTTCTGGCGCAATGACCGAAGTAACGGTGCGGTCCAGAAAATCGCGGTCGTGGCTGACCAGAATGACTGTGCCCGGAAAACCGGCGACCAGCTCCTGCAGCAGATCGAGCGTTTCCATATCGAGATCGTTGGTCGGCTCGTCGAGGATCAGCAGATTGGCGGGACGCGCCAGAACGCGGGCCAGCATCAGGCGGGCGCGTTCGCCGCCGGAAAGCTCGCGGATGGGCGTGCGCGCCTGCTCCGGCTGGAACAAAAAGTCCTTCATATAGGATACGACATGCCGCTGCTCGCCATTGACGACAAGGCTTTCGCCGCGCCCGTCCGTCAGATAATGCGCCAGCGTCTCGTCCAGATTGAGGCTTTCGCGCTTCTGGTCGAGTTCGGCCATTTCGAGATTGACGCCAAGCCGCAACGTGCCTGAATCCGGCGCAAGCTTGCCGGTCAGAAGCGACAAAAGCGTCGTCTTTCCCGCACCGTTAGGCCCGACAAGACCGATACGATCGCCGCGCTGCACGCGGATCGAAAAATCCTTGACCAGTACGCGCTCGCCATAGGCCTTGTTCAGCCCCTTGGCTTCAATCACCAGCTTGCCGGATTCCTTGGCATCGCTTGCCGCCAGAACCGCGGTCCCTTGCGCCTTGCGATGATTGCGGAAATCGGCACGCATGGAGTGCAGTTCACCGAGGCGGCGCATATTGCGCTTGCGGCGCGCCGTGACGCCGTAACGCAGCCAGTGCTCCTCGCGCGCAATCTGCCGACCGAGCTTGTGGTGGTCACGCTCTTCTTCTTCCAGCACCTTGTCGCGCCATTCCTCGAAATGGCCAAAGCCCTGCTCCAGACGGCGCGTGATACCGCGATCCAGCCAGACCGTGGCCCGGCTGACATTTTCCAGAAAGCGCCGGTCATGCGAGATCAGCACGATGGCCGAGCGAATCTGACGCAGCTCGCCTTCCAGCCATTCGATGGTAGTGAGGTCCAGATGGTTGGTCGGCTCGTCGAGCAAAAGCACATCGGGCTGCGGCGCGATCACACGCGCAAGGGCAGCGCGCCGCGCCTCGCCGCCGGACAGATGATCCGGCTTCTCTTCGCCGGTCAGCCCCAGATGCTCGAGAAGATAGGTGACGCGATGCGGGTCGTCGGTCGGACCCAGCCCTGCTTCCACATAGGCGCGCACATTGGCAAAGCCGTCCATATCCGGTACCTGCGGCAGATAACGCACGGTTGCACCGGGATGCTTGAAAACCTCGCCCGATGTCGCCTCCACCATGCCCGCGGCAATCTTCAGCAGGGTCGATTTACCCGAACCGTTGCGACCGACCAGCGCTATGCGGTCGCCCTCGCTCACCGAAAGGCTCGCATCCTCCAGAAGCGGCGTGCCACCGAAGGTTAGCTTGATCTGGTCGAGGCGAAGGAGTGGTGGTGCCATGGTTCTCTTCGATAAACAGGATTGAAAATTCCGCCCTGCTTGTCCGCGACAAAAGCCGTTCTGTCAAATGGAACGGCAAGAAAAGAACCGTGAAAACAAACAGGCCGGGTTTCCCCGGCCTGTCGGCAAACTGATTATTCGGCTATTGCAGGCCCGGCTATTACTGGCAAGGCGCTTCGTATACGCGGCCATATGGATCGCGGTAACGGCAATACTGCACACCGTTGCGGGTCTGGGCTGCACCGAGCAGCGTACCGGCAACCGCACCGATCGCAGCACCCGTGAGTGCACCGCGGCCATTGCCGCCGATTGCGCCACCGGCGAGAGCGCCCAGAGCCGCGCCGCCAACACCGTAACCGGCCGTGCGCTGTTCATTCGTCGTGCATGCAGCCGTTGAGAACGCGAGCACGCCAGCAACAGCAATCATCGTAAGACGTGACTTCATTGAAACATCTCCTACAAGAGTTGAACTAATCACCGACTTTGCGTCCCCAACTTCGGCGTAAAGCAGATGACACCCGCTTGACCCATTTACAATACGTTTCACTTGTCAGCGTCAAGCTCTTTCGATTGGTAAGGTTAGCGGCCTTAATGCGGTCGATCCTCCATCGCCAGATTGGCGACGAGTATCGCTAGTCCAGAATGCACGGTAACGCGAAGTGTTCCACGAACCACGTTGGAAACCGTCCATGACGAGCCAAATGGCAGTGTCACATTATCTAACGGCCACTCCGCATTCGTGATCGACAGTCCTTCGATAGTGCTGAAATTAATCACACTGAAAGGCGTCCCATCCGGGAAATCATAAACAAAATCGCCGGGCGGCAAGGGCCAGGCTTCTTCGTAACCGCTCGACAGAAGCACGTTCCGCCCTTTGGCGGCCTGCGCCGTCGCCATGGTCAGATGCAAAAGCGTGTGGTCGGTGCGCTGCCCGCCGAAGGCGCCGCACAGGATGACCCGCTCCGCCCCTCGCGCATAGGCTTCCTCGAAAGCGAGCTCTCCGTCAGTCATATCCTTGGCGGAGGGGAACGTCTTTTGCGGGATGTGACCATATCGAGCGCGAAACTCTGAGGAGGTCGAATCGAAATCGCCAAGCCACAGCTCCGGTTCGACACCAAGAGCGGCAGCATGCCTGATCCCGCTATCGGCAGCCAGGACCCGCGCGCCCGCGATCTGGCGCTTGAGGCGATCGGTCACGGTGAGATCGCCGCCAAGAAGAATGACGAATGTGCTCATAAGCCGCTCATAACACGGGCAAATCCGCGCCGGAAGCCTGCATTCGCGCCATTGCCAACTCTTGCCCTTGCCGTTGCGAAAGATTATTGTCGCAACCGCTCTAACGGGGTGCCGTCTGCTTTCGCGGATGGCTGAGAGGCCCAAAGCATTTCCAGCAAAAGTGTAAAGCGATTTTGCGTTCGGAAATTCCTGAAAAACGGCCAACCCGCTGAACCTGATCCGGTTTGCACCGGCGGAGGGATTAGACGCTCCATAAACGGCGCTCGATCCTCTTGTAACAACAGAAAGGAAGTGCCGTGATGCGGCTTTTATCTTTGCTGGCCTTTTCATTTTCCGCAGCCGTTGCTTTCACGGCTTCTGCACAGGCGAAAGACAAGCTCACCGTCTATACCTATGACAGTTTCGTTTCCGAATGGGGTCCGGGGCCGAAGGTCAAGGAAAACTTCGAAAAGGAATGCGACTGCGAAGTCGACTGGATTGCGTCCGCCGACGGCGTTGCCCTGCTCAACCGCCTCAAGCTCGAGGGCAGCAATACCAAAGCCGATATCGTCCTTGGTCTTGACACCAATCTGACGACCGAAGCGCGCGCCACCGGCTTTTTTGCTCCAAGCGGCATCGACCAGAGCAATGTGAACGTTCCGGGGGGCTTCAAGGACGATATCTTCGTGCCTTACGACTATGGCTACTTCGCCGTGGTCTATGATTCGGAAAAACTGCCCAACCCGCCCAAAAGCCTGAAGGAACTGGTGGAAGGCGACCCTTCCCAGAAGATCGTGCTGCAGGACCCGCGCACGTCAACGCCGGGGCTCGGCATGCTGCTCTGGATGAAATCGGTCTATGGCGATGAAGCGGAAGCCGCATGGCAGAAGCTGCAAAAGCGCATCCTTACCGTCACACCCGGCTGGTCGGAAGCCTATGGTCTTTTCACCAAGGGCGAGGCACCGATGGTGCTGTCCTACACGACCTCTCCCGCCTATCACATGATCGCGGAAAAGACGGAGCGCTATAAGGCTCTGGCCTATCCGGAAGGCAATTATCTCCAGATCGAGCTGGCGGCACAGACCACCACCGGCGCCAAAAATCCTCTGGCGCAAAAGTTTCTGGCTTTCATGACTGGTCCCGGCTTTCAGGATGCCATACCCGAAACCAACTGGATGTACCCGGCAGGTAAGACGTCCGGCCCGCTGCCAGCCGCTTTCGACGCGATGCCCAAACCCGAAAAGACGCTTCTCTTCCCCTCCGACGAAGTGGCGAAGAATCGTAAGACATGGGTCGATGAATGGCTGGCCGCTACCAGCAAATGACGGCTTTTCCGGCACAGCATCGCTCGAAAGGCATATCCACCGCCAGACCCGCCGCGGGCATGATGGCGCTTGTCTTTCTGGTGGTGCTCGCTGGCGGTGCGCTTGCCGCGCTCGCATTTGAAGCAGGCAGCGGCGGTTTCGATGCCGCTGCCAATTTCGACGCCTATCTGTGGCGCGTTGCACGCTTCACGATCCTGCAGGCAATCGCTTCGAGCCTGCTTTCCGTGCTGTTTGCAGTTCCGGTCGCCCGCGCGCTCTATGCCGAGGCCGATTTTCCGGGGCGCGGGCTGATCCTGCGCCTGTTTGCCCTGCCGCTTGCTCTGCCAGCCCTCGTTGCGGTGCTGGGCGTTACCAGTATCTATGGCCGCAACGGCCTCATTGCCTATCTGTCAGAAGCCGCGGGCCATCCGTTCCAGCCGGATATCTATGGCATTACGGGCATATTGATCGCCCATGTCTTTTTCAACATGCCGCTGGCGGTCCGTCTCATTCTGGCCGGTTACGAGTCGATACCGACCGATTACTGGAAGCTTGCAGCCCAGCTCGGCATGGGCAACGGGGCGCGGTTCCGCCTCATCGAATGGCCCGTGATCCGCCGCAATCTGCCAGGGATGATCAGCCTCATCTTCATGCTCTGCGTGACGAGTTTCACGACCGTGCTGACGCTTGGCGGCGGGCCGCGTGCTACCACGCTGGAAGTCGCAATTTATCAAAGCCTGCATTTCGATTTCGATCCGGGCCGCGCCGTCGCCCTCACCTTTACGCAGCTTGCCTTGACATTACTCGTCCTTCTGACCCTTCGTCTCACCGGAAGCCCCTCCGAAGAGGGCGCTACCCATTCCGCAACGCTGCGCCGCTATCGCAAAATAGCTCCGGCAGAACGCAGCATAAACATCATCCTCATCGGGATAGGCTTTCTCTATGTCGCACTGCCGATTGCAGGCGTCGTCATCTCCGGTCTCGCCGCCGATCTCGTGCGGCTACTGACCGAAAGAACAGTTTGGCGCGCCATCGGCACCAGCCTCGCACTCGGTTTCTCCGCGGCCCTGCTCGCAGTCATTCTGTCGCTTGCGCTCATATCTGCGCGTGAAGCAGTGAAAAGGCACAAACTGGCCAACATCTTTGATACGGGCGCCAGCCTGATCCTCGTCATGCCGCCCATCGTGATCGGCGCTGGCTGGTTCATCCTGCTTCGCCATTTCACCGATCCGTTTGCCATGGCGCCTTTCATGGTCGTCACTGTCAATGCGGCCATGGCCATGCCCTTCGCCGTGCGTCTTCTGCGACCTGCATGGGACACCGCGGCCAGTCGCCACAACCGGCTGTGCGCACAGTTGGGCATTCGCGGCCTTAACCGCCTCCGCCTCATTGACTGGCCGTCGATCCGCAAGCCCTCCGGCATGGCCTTTGCCTTTGCCATGGCGCTTTCCCTTGGCGATCTCGGCACGATTGCCCTTTTCGGCAGCGACGCGCTTTTGACCTTGCCCTATCTCCTCTTGCAGCGCATGGGCAGCTATCGCACATTCGATGCCGCCGGACTGGCGCTCATTCTCGGGCTGCTATGCCTCGCACTGATGATGATCGCGGATCGCGCATCCCGAAAGGAAACGCCTTCTCCATGAATGCCCCGATGAGCACTCTGGCCGAAATCCGCCTCGATGACGTCCGTTTCAGTTATGGTGAAACTGCCATGCACTTCGATGCGACGATAACAGGCGGTGTCATTGCCGCGATTGTCGGGCCAAGCGGTTCCGGCAAGTCGACGCTTCTCAACCTGATCGCCGGTTTTGAATTTCCCGGATCCGGCCGCATCCTGATCGGCGGCAACGACGTCAGCGCGTTTTCACCGGCGGACCGGCCTGTTTCGATGGTGTTTCAGGAAAACAATCTTTTTGCCCACCTGACTGTCGAGCAGAATGTCGGTCTCGGGCGTTCAACGAACCTCAAACTCTCCGCACAGGATCGCGCCGACATCGCGGAAGCCTTGTCGCGCGTCGGGCTTGCAGGCAAGGAACAGCGCAAGCCCGAAGCTCTGTCAGGAGGCGAACGCCAGCGTGTGGCGATTGCCCGAGCCCTCATACGCCAGCGCCCCGTTCTGCTTCTTGACGAAGCCTTTGCTTCGCTTGGGCCAGCGCTGCGGCATCAGATGCTGGATCTGGTCAGGGAGCTTCAGATCGAAACTGGCATGACGGTGCTGATGGTGACCCACACGCCCGAAGATGCGATCTACCTTGATGCAGTGTTGCTTTTTCTCGACAGTGGCCGGATTTCCGCCATGGGGCCCGCTGGTGAACTGCTCTCACCGGCTGGACCGGAAGCACTGCGGCACTATATCGGCGAAAAGCGCAATTCGGGGCTGGGCCTCAAATAGAGTTACGGTTGCGGACATATTTTGTTCGCAATCTGCCGGAAGAACCGGCTACAGATTCTTGTAGGCTTTCAGCTCTGTGGCTAGATTTGTCCCGGATCATACAATCTGATTCAGAAGCGAGGATAAAATACTGTTCCGTCAATCGACCCGTCTCCGGGCCTTCCTGTGTCTGCCGATCTCCCTGCCAGATTGGACGCAGCAAAATTGGCGGAAACCAGCCATCGGTTTTGGCTTGTTCGCGGTTGCCCTGATTTCAGGCTGCCAGTCGATCAATTCCAGCAAGGATCTGGGGTTACAGCCATCCGACAACCCCGTGACGGTCGACAACGTGACGCGTAATGACCGGCTGGCACAGCTTGGCGCCCAGCAACACCCGCGCATCCTCGCCACTTATGGCGGCGAATACAAGGACCAGAAGCTTGAGCGCATGGTGGCGAAGATCGTCGGCAAGCTGACGACTGTCACCGACAAGCCGGACCAGACCTACCGCATTACTATTCTCGACAGTCCGAATATCAATGCCTTCGCATTGCCGGGCGGCTATCTCTATGTGACGCGCGGCCTGCTTGCGCTCGCCAATGACTCCTCCGAAGTCGCAGCCGTGATCGCCCATGAAATGGGTCACGTTATCGCCAATCACGGCATTCTGCGGCAGGAAAAGGAAGCCGAGACCGCGATTGCCGGGCGCGTCGCCAGCGAAGTTCTGCATAACGAATCCGCCAGCCGAGAGGAAGCGCTGCGCGGCAAGCTGCGGCTTGCCCAGTTCTCGCGTAATCAGGAATTGCAGGCGGATGCCATCGGCATCAAGATGATCGGCGAAGCCGGATACGATCCGTTCGCTTCGGCGCGTTTTCTGCAATCGATGGAAGCCTATCAGAGCTTTCGTTCGGTTTCGGGTGCGACCGATGCCAGCCTCGACTTTCTTGCAAGCCACCCGGCAACGCCGCAGCGCATCCAGCTTGCGCTTGGCCATGCGCGCCGCATCGGCGCGCCAGGCGTCGGCACGACCGACCGCGGTTCCTTCCTCGACGGTATAGACGGCATCCTTTACGGCGATTCGCCCAGCGAAGGTTATGTCCGCGAGCAGACCTTCATTCATCCGAAGCTCGGCGTGACTTTCCGCGCACCAGATGGATTCAGCATCGATAATTCGGCCAATGCGGTGATGGCCAGCGGCCCCGGCGAAGTGGCCATCCGTTTCGATGGCGCGTCTCTTCCGGCAGGGTCGAACCTTGCCGATTATATTCGTTCCGGTTGGGTCACCGGCCTCGATGACAGTTCGATCCAGACCACCACCATCAACGGTCTGCCCGCCGCGACCGCCCGCGCCAGTGCCGACCGGTGGCAGTTCGACATCGTGGTCATCGGCGCCAACAACAAGGTCTATCGCTTCCTAACGGCAGCTCCGAAAGGCAGCAACGCTCTTCTGCCCGCCTCACAAACTGTCACGCAGTCGTTCCGCCTGCTATCCCCGGCCGAGCAAAACGCCATCAAGCCGCTTCGCATCCGCGTTGTAACAGTGAAGCCGGGCGACACGCTGGCCAGCCTGTCGGCACGCATGCAGGGCACGACACGCAAGCTGGAATTGTTCCGCCTTCTCAACGCCATGTCTGCGGGGGCAACAGTTTCGGTTGGCGACCGCGTGAAGCTGATCAGCGAGTAAGACAGAATGACGGAAACGATCATCCACTCGGTCCTGGCCGGAAAAGTCGCACCTCTTGGAGACCGCCGCGTCCCAAGCGGCATCGACAAGCAGCCCGTGTCGGGCAAGGTCCGTGTGACCTTCGAGGGGCTGGATTGCGATGCACAGGGTGACCGAAAGGTGCATGGCGGACCGGAAAAGGCGCTCCATCATTACCCGCATGACCATTACGCGCTCTGGCGCGAAGAAATCGGCGACAACCCGCGTCTGAGCGCGCGTGGTGCGTTCGGCGAAAACATTTCCACCTCTGGTCTCGACGAACGCAATGTCGCCGTGGGTGACCGGTTCCGCCTTGGCAGTGCGCTTGTGGAAGTATCGCAGGGACGCCAGCCCTGCTGGAAACTGAACGAGCGTTTTGCAACAGCCGACATGGCTGTGCGCGTCCAGAAGACAGGACGGACGGGCTGGTACTATCGCGTTCTGGAAGAAGGCCATGTGGAAGCCGGAGATGCGATGACGCTCATCGATCGGCTTTCACCGGAATGGACGCTGCATCGCGTCTGGCATCTGCTTTATGTCGATACGCTGAATTACGACGAACTGGCATCAATGGCCGAGCTTTCGCACCTCGCCGACAGTTGGAGGCGCTATGCCGTGCGCCGTCTAGAAAATCGCAAGGTCGAGGACTGGTCCTCCCGGCTTGAAGGCAAGGCGGTGGAACCACAAAAGTAAGGAGCCACCTGGCCCCTCTACTTGTGTTGCCCTGATTGTTGCGGCTTATGCCTGATAAGCCGCCAGTTCGTGCTGGCTCAACAGGGCTATCTTCAGTTTCTCCATTGCACGGCTTTCGATCTGCCGCACCCGTTCCTTGGAGATGCCGAGCTTTTCACCCAGCGCTTCCAGCGTCACGCCATCATCATCGAGACGGCGCTCGCGGATAATATGCAATTCACGCTCGTTCAGCGTGTCGAGCGCCACGTTGAGCCACTGGTTACGGCGTTCCATATCGATGGAGCTTTCCGCGATTTCATCCTGCAAGGGATGATCGTCGACCAGAAAATCCATGCGGCGCGACGCACCCGACTCCTCGTTGTTTACGGGGGCGGAAAGCGAACTGTCCGGCCCCGACAACCGACTGTCCATGATCTCGACATCGCTCGCTGACACGCCAAGCTGATCGGAAATTTCCCGATAAATCTCCGCCTTGCTCATGGTGTCGTCCGATTGGGCGAGTTTTGAACGAAGACGCCGCAGGTTGAAGAACAGTGCCTTCTGCGCCGAACTTGTGCCGCCCCGCACAATCGACCAGTTGCGCAGGATATAATCCTGCATGGATGCGCGAATCCACCAGGATGCATAGGTGGAGAAACGCACTTCCCGTTCGGGGTCGAAACGCGCTGCAGCCTCCAGAAGGCCGACATAGCCCTCCTGAATGAGATCGCTCATCGGCAGTTTGAACTTGCGGAAGCGTCCCGCCATCGAGATAACCAGCCGCATATGCGCGGAAGTGATGCGATGGAGGGCTTCCTGATCCTTCAGCTCCCTCCAGCGAATGGCGAGATCGCGTTCCTCTTCGCGCTCCAGATAAGGAGCTGACATCGCGCTGCGGATCATGGATTGGGAAGAGGCTGCTGTCGCCGGGAGGCTGCGCGCAACCATAGGCATACGATTGGCTGGAACTGCGGAAGAACTGCTCATGGATGACTGCTTCATCTGGTTCTCCTGTTCTGAACTCACGCCCCGTCGGGCGTTCAGTGGAAGGATATGCCAGTCCCTCAAAGACTCCTTGGACGGCTAGCAAAACCGCCCAAAACTCCCCGCCAGGCCCATTCTTTGGCCAACATGATTACGCCGCAAAACAAACCCGTTTACGAACTGGTGTCTGGGAGAACGCACCAGCTGCGTTCAGGTTCCCTCCCGATCAGGATAAATCTTTGAGAATGCAGGACGATGACTGAAAGGGTTAACGACCGATTGCAAAACTCAATAAAACTTTAACCAAAGAATACCGCCGTTTCCTGCACGAAGGACGGCGCAGATCCGGCCTTTGCCGATGAACGGCAAATAAAAAGCCCGGCTGGAGCCGGGCCTTTTAGAAAGAAAAAGAAAGCGAAGCTTACGCGGCTTCAACTTCATCGTCGTCGAGATCGGCCTCAGCATCGGCCTTGCCGCGCTTCGGACCCTTGGCGAGATTGGCTTCGATCAAACGAACCGCTTCGGTTTCCGAGAGCTTGTTCACGGCTGCGATTTCGCGCGCCATGCGATCAAGCGCGGCTTCGTAAAGCTGGCGTTCCGAATAGGACTGTTCCGGCTGGTTTTCAGCGCGGAAAAGATCGCGAACGACTTCCGAGATCGAGATCAGATCGCCGGAATTGATCTTTGCATCATATTCCTGCGCGCGGCGCGACCACATTGTGCGCTTCACACGTGCGCGGCCCTGAACAACCTTCAATGCACGTTCAACATAATCGGTCTCCGACAGCTTGCGCATACCGATGGAAGCGGCTTTGGCAACCGGCACCTTCAGGCGCATCTTGTCTTTTTCGAAATCGATCACGAAGAGCTCGAGCTTGTGACCTGCCACTTCCTGCTCTTCGATCGTCACGATCTGGCCAACGCCATGAGCCGGATATACGATGGCCTCACCGGCCTTGAAACCGCCACGCGCTACTGGAGACTTTTTCTGCTGGGATGACATACGCTTCATTACTCCCTGTTGTGCCCGGCGCGCCCCGCCGGTTGACACATGATGTTCGACCGCGCTCCGGAGAAATGAAGCACGGACGTTGCTTGTCGGTTTGCAACTGAAAACGTGTCTGACGACAAATCTAACCGACCGGGTGTACGGTGAGGAGGACGACGCCATCGCAATCATCTTCCCCGGTGCCATTCAGCCCGGTACTAAAGATCAGCCCTTTCAGAGATTAACGCATAGCGCCACGACTTGACGTCCAGTCACCGAAATTATCGTGACAAGCTAACACAATTTCGCGCAAGAATCAACAAATTGCCAGATATGCTGTATCCGGCAACGCAACACACCTAAAAGATGGGCGTTTTCCCGTGATTTCATTCGTCTTTTGCCGGTGCGTCACAGAAAATGCAAGTGATAAATCCTGCTTTTCCGTAATGCCGTTCATCCTGTCAGTGTTGACAGGATGAACCGTGGTGTTCCGCAGGTGCGAAACCTTCTAAAACAACGAGATACTTATAAAGTACCATACTGCTCGCAGGAGCCTGAAAGCACGGACCTGCTATACCGTGCCGGTATTAGTCGCCGCTACCCGGCTCGGCAGAGAAATACTTCTCCAGCTTGCCGGCCACGCCATCCATTTCCTTGGCTTCGGGAAGGGCATCCTTCTTCGCGGTAATATTGGGCCATTTTGCCGCATATTCCGTATTCAGTTCCAACCACTTGTCGAGGCCCGGCTCGGTGTCGGGGCTGATCGCCTCGGCAGGGCATTCCGGTTCACATACGCCGCAGTCGATGCACTCGTCGGGATTGATGACGAGCATGTTTTCGCCTTCGTAGAAACAATCGACCGGGCAGACCTCGACGCAGTCCGTATATTTGCAGCGAATGCAATTATCGGTCACGACATACGTCATCGTCGAACTCCTGTTGCCGCCCGAATTTTTGAACAGGCAGCTTATCTATCCTACAGCTTTGCGCCGATATTCCGACAAGCCGACAATCAGCCCGGGGCCCTGGAATATCTCGCCACGAAGTCACCGTGCACGGAAATGGTTGCGGGTATCAGCCCATGCCCTTTTATGACAATGCGTGAGGTAACGATTTTATCCCGCCGTGACAAGGGTACAAACGCCGCAATATCACGAAGTCACCCATGCCTGAAACGGCATTTCGTTTAGCGGCTTCGGCTTGGAAAACGCTTTCGCCGGAACGGCCCGGCGAGCAATTTCCATCACTACCGCAAGGCGCCTGCGGCAACGCGTCCATCTCAGTTTCCGCGCAAACGATCCGTTTCGCGGCGGTCTTTCTTGGTTGGCCTTCCCGCGCCGCTCTCGCGCTGCGGCGTTGCGGACTCGACAGCCGCCGCAGAAACTGGCGGCGGGGAAAGATCTTCATAAAGAAGTTGGGCCTCGGGTGCCGGACCCCGCCGCTCTCCCGGAGCCAGTATCTTGTAGACGAGGATGCGCCGGTCCAGCGTAATGGTCAGTACGTCGCCGACCTTTACCTGATACGCAGCCTGTTCGATCTTGTCGCGATTGACCCGGACCTTGCCGCCGACGGCGAGTTTCGCCGCCAGCGATCTTGATTTGACCACGCGCGCAAAAAACAGCCACTTGTCAATGCGCTGTCTTCCGCCTTGTTCGCCGGTCATCTTACTTCTTCATCTGCTCCTTAAGGGCCAGAAGCTTGGCGAAAGGTGAGTCGGGATCGATGCGTGCAGGACGCTCCTGCTCGACACGCTTGCCGCCCTGATGACTATGATCGCGCTTCTGCTGACGCGGATTGCCGCCGCGGAAGTCGCCTTTGCCACCTTCGCGCTTATCCTCGCCGTCATGCCGCTTTTGCTTGTCAAAGCGCTTGCCGCCGCGATCATTGCGGGCCTGCTGCTCCGCACCGTCGGACTTGCGGGCCTCGCCACCCTGATCGCGGTTCTGATGACCGCGATTCTGGTTTCCGCGATTTTGGCGCTGACGGTTCTGGTCCTGATTGCGGTTGCGGCCCTCGAAGCGGCCCTGACGCCAGAGAAGAACAGGCTTTGGCTCTTCGGCCGCGGCTTCTGCTGTTTCAACGGCCGGTGCCGCTTCCGCTGCCGCTGGAGCCGCTTCGTCCACCTTGGCTTCGGCCTCCGCCTCGGCAACGACCACCGGTGCGGGCACGGGTTCAGCCGCTGGAACGGCGGGCTTTTCGGCTTCTGCAACCGGAGAAACGCCAGCTTCCTTGGCGGCGGCTTCAGCCGCGAAAGCGTCGAGCTCGGCGAGCTTCGCCGTCACCGCAGCAGCTTCCATCGCCTCGTGGCGATAACCGAGGCTGCGCAGGATTTCCTCCATGTCCTCGGTCGTCGCACCGAGAATGGACATCATGGCAGGCGTAACGATAAAGCGTCCACCGTCATAAGCGCCATCCGGGCGCGCACCGGAACCCGGACGCCAGGCGAGCGCCGGGCGAATGAGATCGGCAAGACGTTCCAGAATGTCGATGCGCACGGCGCGGCGGCCCAGCACGCGATAGCCTGCCAGACGATAGAACATCGGATCGAAAGCCGGATCGACCACGACCGAAGTGCGGCCAGCGGCCAGCACATTCACGACATCGCCGTAGCCGGCGCGTTCGCGGCCATCGTTCTTGAGCGCCCACAGCAGCGTAATGAGGCCAGCCGGAGCGGGCTTCAGCAGCATGGGCATGAAGACATGATAGGCACCGAAACGCACACCCAGACGGCGAAGCGCCGCGCGCGAATCCTGATCGAGGCCGCGCACTTCCTCCGCCACGTCGCGACGCGGAAGAATGCCCAGATTCTCGACGATCTGGAATGCGAGACCGCGCGTCATGCCGGTCAGGGCATCGGCAGCAGCCAGATCGGTCAGCGGCTTCAAAACGGTTTCGATATGATGCGCGACAAAACGGTCGATGCGTGCGGCAACCTTGTCGCGCGCGGCTCCCGTAAGCTGTTCGTCGGCCAGGATCACCGCGCGCGGCTTCAGCAGGTCATCGCCCGCAACCAGCGTTGCGACCGTTGCACCAACCCAGCGCATGACGCCATCCGAGCCCAGCGCGAAATCGCCGTTCGGCGCAGCAGCAAAGCGCTCCGCGCGGCGTTCGAACTCGGCGGCCAGCGCCTTTTGTGCAGCCGACTTCACCGCCTTGGCGTCCGGCCCTTCGGCCTGAACGTCAGCGGTAAAACGGAATCCTTCCAGTTGCCCGACATTGTGGCCTTCGACAATCACGTCTCCGGCCGGGCTGATTTCTGCTTCAAGCATGGCATTCTCTCTCAGGCGCCTCATAAGCACGCTTGTCCTGCGGTCTACAAAGCGTTTCGTCAACCTTTCATGCAGCGCGTCGGACAATCTGTCCTCAATTTCGCGCGTCTTTTCCTGCCAGTGTGTCGGATCGGCAAGCCATCCCGGCCTGTGCGACACGAAAGTCCAGGTGCGGATTTGCGCCACGCGATGCGACAGGGTGTCGATTTCCCCCTCTGTGCTGTCGGCGCGGCGCACCTGTTCGCTCATATAATCTTCATCGACGCTCCCTCGGCGGACAAGATCCTGATAGATGGTTGCAATGATATCGGCATGCTGCGCCGGCGCGATCTTGCGATAATCGGGCAGCGCGCAGGCGTCCCACAAAAGCTCGATCCGCGCCGGCGTCGTCGCAAGCCGCACAATCTCTTCGTCTTTCGACAAATTTTCAAGCGCTTGTTGATCGACAGCCGGCAAAGCCTTGGCCAGCCCCTCGACCGGCGCAGGTGTTTCCAGAGAATACCGCAGGGAATCGAGCGACGAAAAGTCGAAACGCGCCGTGCGCCATTGCAAAACTTTCACCGGATCGAAATTATGCGCTTCTACCCGTTCGACCAGTTCTTCATCGAATGGATGCACCTGCCCGGTTACGCCGAATGTGCCATCGCGCAGATGCCGGCCTGCGCGTCCGGCAATCTGCCCCACTTCGGCTGGCGTCAGATCGCGGAACTGATAGCCATCGAACTTGCGGTTCTGCGCAAAAGCGACATGGTCGACATCAAGATTGAGCCCCATCCCAACAGCATCGGTCGCCACCAGAAAATCGACATCGCCCGACTGGTAAAGCTCGACCTGCGCATTACGCGTGCGCGGGCTGAGCGCGCCCATGACTACTGCCGCCCCACCGCGCTGACGGCGGATCAGTTCGGCAATCGCATAAACCTCATCGGCGGAAAAGGCGACGATGGCGGAACGGTTCGGTAGCCGGGTGATCTTCTTGGAGCCGGCATAGGCCAGATGCGACAGGCGCGGCCGCGTCACCACATTGATGCCGCGCAGCAGCTTCTCCAGAATGCCGCGCATGGTTGCGGCACCGAGCAGCAGCGTCTCCTGCCGCCCGCGCAGGTGCAGGATGCGGTCGGTGAAAATATGGCCGCGCTCAAGATCGCCAGCCAGTTGCACTTCATCGATGGCCACGAAAGCTACGTCCGTGCGGCGCGGCATGGCCTCGACCGTGCAGACGGAATAGCGCGCGCCTGGCGGCACGATCTTTTCCTCGCCCGTCACCAGCGCAACATTGGCCGCGCCGACCCGTTCCACGACGCGGTTATAGACCTCGCGCGCCAAAAGGCGCAGCGGCAGGCCGATCATGCCGCTTCCATGAGACAGCATGCGTTCGATGGCCAGATGCGTTTTGCCGGTATTGGTCGGTCCAAGCACGGCAGTCACATCGCGGCCACTCAGGGTCAGCGGCAAATCATGGGCAGGGAGTTGGTTCATGCCAATAATCGGATTCCCGGTACAAGCGCCCTTTACGGGCTGGATGCTGGTTCTGCGATAGCACTATACGACCTGCACCGAAAGCGCTCCTGTTAAGTTTAAGTATGGGCCAATTGCCGATATGTCGACGACCGATGTGAAGCCGATCAATAACTTGTCGATTAACAATTGGAACGACTCTGGAACGAATCGGCGACGAATCGCTGACTCCGCGAGCTTCGCCATTTGTTCACGGCAACATATAGTAAGCCTAACACAAACGCCCACAACATGATGAATCAAATGTTCCGCTTGTCCGTGTTCTCCTGACGCGAAACACCATGGTTGTTAACCTTTGGCAAAACCTGTCAACAGACGTTGCGAAAGGCTAAGCGATGTTTCAGAAAATCTTAATGATTACTGATACTTCCTTAATGCCAAAAGGGGCGGAAACAGGATTTCCGTTAACCTTCAGGCCAAAGCCGGAACGAATCGGCGACGAATCGCTGATCCGAAAAGTTTCTCCATTTGTTCTCACCACATCTTGTGGGCAGCAATCAAGGCACACCATAGAAAATCGATGTTGAATGGACTTCGACGCCTGTTTCAACGGTTTTGCGTTAACTTTTCCGGCAACGCCACCCCATCCAGCGCATCCGATTTCAATCCCCTCATTGCGGAAACAAAAAGGCGGACGGAGCTATTTCTCCGCCCGCCCCCTTTCAATGAAGAAAAAGTCAGTCGCGTTCGACGCACAGGGCAACGCCCATACCGCCGCCGATGCAAAGTGTTGCCAAACCGCGCTTCGCATCACGGCGCTGCATTTCGTAAAGCAGCGTCGTCAGCACGCGCGCTCCAGAGGCGCCGATCGGATGCCCGATGGCGATTGCTCCGCCATTGACGTTGACGATCTCCGGATTGAGCCCGAGATCGCGCACGACGGCGCATGACTGCGCCGCAAAGGCCTCGTTGGCTTCGACCAGGTCGAGATCGCCAACGCTCCAGCCTGCCTTTTCGAGCGCCTTTTTGGTAGCCGGGATGGGACCTGTTCCCATGATCGCCGGATCGACACCGGCTGTAGCCCAGGAAACAATGCGGCCGAGCGGCTTCACGCCGCGTTTTGCGGCTTCATCCGCATCCATTAGCACAACCGCGGCCGCGCCGTCATTGATGCCGGATGCATTGCCGGCAGTAACGGTTCCTTCCTTGTCGAAGGCCGGTTTCAGCTTGGCCAGAGCCTCCATCGTAGTGCCCGGACGAATATATTCATCCGCCGAGACAATCACGTCGCCCTTGCGGCCTTTCACGGTCACCGGAACGATTTCATCCTCGAACCTTCCGGCGCTCTGTGCGGCTTCCGCCTTCTGCTGCGAGGCCAGCGCGAATTCATCCTGATCGGCGCGGGTCAATTGCCACTGACGGGCGATATTCTCGGCGGTGATCCCCATGTGATAGCCATTAAAGGCGTCTGTCAGGCCGTCTTTCAGCATGGTGTCGATCATCTTGAAGTCGCCCATCTTCACGCCCGAGCGCAAATGCGCGCAATGTGGGGCCATGGACATGGATTCCTGACCGCCAGCCACCACGATTTTTGCATCGCCGGAAAGGATTTGCTGCATGCCGAGCGCAACCGCGCGCAAGCCGGAGCCGCACAGCTGGTTGATGGAAAACGCCGTCGTCTCCTTCGGGCAACCGGCATCCATCGCCGCCTGCCGCGCAGGATTCTGTCCTTCTCCTGCCGTCAGCACCTGTCCAAGAATAACCTCGTCCACATCCGTCGCGTTCACACCGGCGCGTTCCAGCGCGCCCTTGATGGCCGTGGCGCCCAACTCATGCGCCGGGACATTCGCGAACGCACCGTTGAAAGCGCCCACCGCGGTGCGGGCTGCGCTGGCGATGACGATGGCTTTCGGTTCGGACATTCTTTCCTCCTTAAAATGTTCCGCACCACAAAGACCAAATTTCGGGCCTTGGCAAGCTTTGCCGTGCGGCGACAGCCGTCTTCATGAAATTTGATAAAGTGTTTTTCCTGTGACGAGAGTCATTGGAGTGTGCATCGCGGGTCGCGACAGCCTAAATTACGTTGAGCCACATATAGGAGATATCCATGCCTTCGCTGACCCTCGAACGAGCCAATACGATCATCGCCGGTGCCTTTGCCAAGGCAGACGAACTGAAACTGAAGCCGCTTGCTGTTTGCGTTCTCGATGCCGGCGGCCACGTGAAGGCCTTCCAGCGTCAGGACGGAGCGTCCATGCTCCGCTTTGAAATCGGCTCGGGCAAGGCCTATGGCGCGCTCGCCGTCGGCACCGGCTCGCGCTGGCTGAACAATCAGGCGAAGGAACGTCCCCATTTTCTGGAAGGTCTTTCCGGCGTCTCGGGCGGCAAGATCGTGCCGGTGCCAGGCGGCGTTCTGATCAAGGACGCAGGCGGCGAAATCCTCGGTGCGGTGGGTATTTCGGGCGACACATCGGACAATGACGAAATCGCAGCCATCGCCGGTATTGAAGGCGCTGGCTTCAATACCGACGCGGGCTGAACATTCCAGAGAAATGTGAAACGGTTTTGCGTTTGGAAATGCCGAAAAAGCAAATAGTTAGAGCGGTTCCGTTAAAATCGTAGCCGCTCTAACGTAGATTTTTTCTGGCAAAATACGCCACAGCCCCGGGAAGGGCACGTTCCGTGCTGCCCACCTGGTATGGCGTGTCGGACATTTTCCCAAATTGATCTTCGTTATAGGTTGTATTGCCAGCCACGTTGACGAACGTAATTCCAGATCTTACAGACAAGCCGCCATTCGAGATAATAATCTTGATAATATCGTTCATAACAAAATCCATTTCTAAAATTAATTAAGGAACATTTTCGCACTTTGTGTCGATAGTATGCCTTTCAAATTTTTTTGAATTTTAGGAAATCTACTTGATTATTTTGAAGTAAGCTAAATTAGAAAGATATTTAAAACGCAAATATACTTTCGAGCGGATTGAAACCGCTTTTTTGCTTGTTCTTTCGCGCATCTTGAGGCCGAAAACCGATGCTCACTTTACGGGATGCACTCCAAATAAAAACGCCGCTCCCGAACAAACGGGAACGGCGTTTTGAAAACCATCTTTCGGCTGCTATGCAGCGTCAGACTTATTCCTTGGCTTCGAGGACCTGACGGCCGCGATACATACCGCTCTTCAGATCGATATGATGCGGACGACGAAGTTCGCCCGAGTTCTTGTCCTCGACATAGGTCGGGGCCTTGAGAGCGTCAGCCGAACGGCGCATGCCGCGCTTCGACGGAGACGTTTTTCGTTTTGGTACTGCCATGGATTCAGCTCCACTGATCGGTCAATAAACGTCCGGCACGGCCCCGAAGAGCCTGTCACATCGGACAAAATTCCGGAAAGTCACGTGCCTATACACGCTCTCACCGCGTTTGACCAGCGGGAGTCTTATCTTTTTTTCGTATCATCGATTTATTGTACGCAAATCACATAGGGCCCCGACCGCGCCGCGCGTCCGGCCACGATCCGGGCAATGCGCTGCATGTTGCGTGTCGGCTTGGCGGGATTGCGCAATGCCGGGTTCGGCAGGGTAACAGCGAGCAATGCCGATTGCTGGGCGTTGAGTTTTGCCGCCGGGCGCTTGAAATAATGCTGGGCAGCGGCCTCGATCCCGTAAATGCCCGGCCCCCACTCGGCAATATTGAGATAAATCTCCATTATGCGCTTTTTGGACAGAAGCCCGTCGGCGGCCAGCGCCAGCGGAAATTCAAGCCCCTTGCGGACATAGGAGCGTCCGTTCCAGAGGAAGAGGTTCTTCATCGTCTGCATGGTTATGGTGGAGGCCCCGCGGCTCGGGCCGCCGTCGCCCGCATCGTCCAGAACCAGCCCAAGCTGATGCCAGTCTACCCCGCCATGGCTGCAGAACTGGCCGTCCTCGGCCATCATCACCGAATTGACCAGAACCGGCGCGACATCATCGATACTGACCCATTGGCGATCGACATCCTGCAGCAGAACATAATCCTTCACCATCAGGGTCGAGATCGGGCGGACGAAAGGCAAGGAATAGACCAGAAGCAGAAAAATCGGCAGCACGGCCAGAACCACCAGAATCTTGAGCGCAAGAGCAATCCGGGCACCCCAAACAGGATCTGCCAGATAATTGCGACCATCTTTGCTCTTGATGATGATTTTTGCCACTGTCACTGCCTGCTGCCTTCCCCCAAGCGACATAAACCATTCCTTAATAAGTTTGAACCGGATTCCATAATCCGGGCAGGGAAACAAGTCGGAACGCGCCGTTTCGTGACGTTCAAATGAAAAAGCCTGTGCTGATCGCTGTGGCCGGTTGACCAAACCGGCGCTTTCGTCCATCCCCTTTGCCATGGAAAAGCTGCCGACCGATTTCACCGCCGTTCTCAACCTTCGCGCCATGGAAGTGGAAATGGCACTGACGGGCCTTCTGGACCAGCGCCTCAGGACGGGAGAAATTGCCCGCCCGGAAAGGCTGCTCGCCGCCATGCGCCACGGTGTCCTGAACGGCGGCAAGCGTCTCCGGCCTTTTCTGGTTGTCGAAAGTGCCGCCCTCTTTGGCAAGGCTGGCGATGCCGTTCTGCGGGTTGCCGCTGCACTTGAATGCATTCACTGCTATTCGCTTGTCCATGACGACCTGCCCGCGATGGACGACGACGATTTGCGGCGCGGCCAGCCGACCGTACACAAGGCATTCGACGAAGCAGCCGCCATCCTGGCTGGCGACAGCCTGCTGACCTACGCTTTCGACATAATCTCGTCGGATGAAACCGACCTCGATGCAACAACCCGCGTGCAGCTTGTATCCGCGCTGGCGCGCGCCTCTGGTCTCGGCGGCATGGCAGGCGGACAGGCTCTCGATCTGATGGCCGAAACCAGCAAGCCCGACGAGGCCGGTATTATCACGCTTCAGGCCATGAAGACCGGCGCGCTGATCCGTTTTGCCTGCGAGGCGGGAGCCATCATCGCCAGCGCATCCACCGAAGATCGCGAGCGCATGGCCGAATTCGGTTCGGCCATCGGCCTTGCCTTCCAGCTGGCGGATGATCTTCTGGACGTGACCGCCGACACTGAGGCGATGGGCAAGGCCACCGGCAAGGATGCCGCCGCCGGAAAAGCCACGCTGGTTTCACTTCACGGCATCGACTGGACCCGCAAGCGGCTTTCGGGACTGGTTGCCCAGGCGGAAAGCCTGCTGGCGCCATTCGGCAAGGACGCCGATATTCTCAAGCAGGCCGCCCGCTTTATCGCCGAACGGCAGAACTGAAATTCACAGATCGTCCTCACGCACCTTAATGAGGACCACATCATCCGCAGAAAGCACGCGCCCGTCTTGAGCGCGGACATCAAGCGCGGCCACATCCTCGCCTGAAACGCTGTCGACGAGGCGTGAATGCGTTTCGCCGGGCGCAAAGAGATGCTTTTCACCCCATTGGCGAAGTGACACGATGACAGGCAGGAGATCGCGCCCTTTTGCCGTCAACCGATATTCCTGATGCGCGCCGCCCTTGGGATCCGGTACAGCTTCCATGATGCCCTCCCCCGTCAGCTTGCGCAGGCGGTCGGAAAGAATATTGCGAGCGATTCCCAGATTTTTCTGAAAGGCGCTGAAACGCGTCACACCGTCAAAGGCTTCACGGACAATCAGCAGCGACCACCAGTCGCCGATCACGTCAAGCGCGCGCGCACTGGGGCAATAATCGCCTTTCATGCTTTTTTTCCGAACCATATTCGCTCCATCGATTGCAACATGGTTGCAATATAAAACCTTTTCCACTACAAACAAAATGGTTTCATTTTGAAACCATTTTAGGAGCTCATCATGCAAACCTCAACCGACGCGGCAGCAAGGCTGTCCGCGAACCCTGATGCACGCCCTGCGCTTTCTTCAGCTACTCTTCTTTTGTTTGCAGCGGCAAGCGGGCTGGCGGTAGCCAATGTCTATTTCGCTCACCCGCTTCTCGATGTGATGGCCGACGACCTCGGCCTCAAGCGATCAACCGCGGGCCTTATCGTCGCCGCCAGCCAGATCGGTTATGCACTCGGCCTGATTTTCCTCGTTCCGCTCGGCGACCTGTTCAATCGGCGCAAGCTCATCATCACGCATTTCCTTCTGTCGGTCCTGTCACTGATCGCAATCGGCCTTGCGGCCAATGCCACCGTACTTCTGGTCGCCATGGCTTTCATGGGGCTGCTCGCCGTCGTCACGCAGGCGCTCGTCGCCTATGCGGCCAGCCTTGCCGAACCTGGGCGGCGCGGCCATGTGGTCGGCATCGTCACCAGCGGCATCGTGCTCGGCATATTGCTGGCGCGCGCCATAGCTGGCGCCCTCACCGACATTGGCGGCTGGCGTATCGTCTATTTCGTTTCCGCCATTCTAACGCTTTCAATCGCGCTGCTGCTCTGGCGCTCCCTCCCCGACCAGAAGCGCCAACCCGCCAGCGTCCGCTATCCGGCACTTATTCTGTCGCTCGTGTCATTGTTTCGTTCCGAGCCGGTGCTGCGCATTCGCGCCATCATCGCCATGCTGATCTTTGCCAATATAACCACCTTGCTCGCACCACTGGTCATGCCGCTCAGCGCACCGCCTTTTGAGCTGAGCCACGCCCAGATCGGCCTTTTCGGGCTGGCAGGTGCAGCAGGAGCACTGGCCGCATCGCGGGCAGGCAGCGTTGCCGACCGTGGCCATGCGCAGCGCATGACAGGCTTTGCCCTGCTCCTGATGTTTATCTCGTGGGGATTGATAGCCCTGCTTGGGCACTCGCTGCTCTGGTTAATCGCAGGTGTGCTGGTAATCGACTTCGGCCTTCAGGCCGTCCACGTCACCAACCAGGCGATGATCTACCGCGTCCGACCAGACGCGCAGAACAGGCTTACCGCCGCCTATATGGTTTTCTATTCCATCGGCAGCGCAAGCGGTTCAGCAGTTTCAACATGGGTCTACGCTCATGCAGGCTGGAACGGCGTCTGCCTGCTCGGCGCAGGCATCAGCCTTGTCACGCTCGTCTTCTGGGCAGCGACACTGAAAGCAACGCCAGAAGCTGCCACGCGTGCAGTAAGCTGCTCGGCTTGGAGCATTCCGGTTAAAACGGAGTCGCCGGAACCGGTCTAACATTTTGTTTTTATCGTATTATCCAACGCAGCGAAGCGGGATCAGAAATCAGTCCAGTAGACTGATTTCCCCGCGTAGGCGCTTCGCACTTTTGCTGGAAATGCTCTAGTTCTGACCGGAGGCAACCTTCTGCTCAAGCCCGAAGCGGTTCTCGATGTAATCGGCAACCATTTTCTGGAATTCTTCGGCAATGGCGGGACCACGCAACGTCGTGACCTTCTTGCCATCGACAAAGACCGGCGCGGACGGGGTTTCGCCCGTGCCGGGAAGCGAAATGCCGATATCGGCATGTTTCGATTCGCCCGGTCCGTTGACGATGCAGCCCATGACCGCAACCGACAGCGCTTCTACGCCCGGATATTTCTCACGCCAGACAGGCATGTTGCGGCGGATATCGTCCTGAATGGTCTGCGCCAGTTCCTGAAACACCGTCGAGGTCGTTCGTCCGCAGCCGGGGCAGGCCGCAACGATCGGAATGAACTGGCGGAAGCCCATGGTTTGCAGCAATTCCTGCGCCACCTGCACTTCGCGGGTGCGGTCGCCGCCCGGCTCCGGCGTTAGCGAAATGCGGATCGTGTCGCCAATGCCCTGCTGCAGCAGAATGCCCATCGCCGCCGACGAGGCAACAATGCCCTTGGTGCCCATGCCGGCTTCGGTAAGGCCCAGATGCAGGGCATGGTCGGAACGCTGCGCCAGCATCGTATAGACGGCAATCAGGTCCTGCACCTGACTGACCTTGGCCGACAGGATGATCTTGTCGCGCCCAAGCCCGATCTCTTCAGCAAGATTGGCTGAGATCAGCGCTGACTGCACAATGGCTTCGCGCATGACTTCCTGCGCGGAAAGCGGTGCGCCCTCAGCCTGATTGCGATCCATCAGCGTGGTCAGGAGTTCCTGATCGAGCGAACCCCAGTTCACCCCGATACGTACCGGCTTGTCATAGCGGATCGCCATCTCGACAATATCGGCGAACTGCTTGTCCTTCTTGTCCTTGAAGCCGACATTGCCCGGATTGATGCGATATTTCGCAAGCGCTTCCGCACAGGCCGGATGATCGGCCAGCAGCTTGTGGCCGATATAATGGAAATCGCCCACCAGCGGCACATTATGTCCGAGACGTTCCAGACGCTCGCGGATTTTCGGCACGGCAGCAGCCGATTCATCGCGATCCACCGTGATGCGCACAATCTCCGACCCGGCCCGATGCAAGGCCGCCACCTGCGCCACCGTGGAATCCACATCTGCCGTGTCCGTATTGGTCATCGACTGCACGACAACCGGCGCGCTGCCGCCGACCGTGACGCCACCGACATTGACGCCAACCGACTGGCGGCGAGGAAATGGATGCGAAAAATAGCTGACGGTCTCGGAAGACATTTTGCTCTGTTCTTAACTGTACCTGTTTTCAGGTGGCGCAGCGCGACGCGAATGTCAACGCCTGCAATTCTGCGGGCCTGCATTTCTCCGGGCCTGCGTATATCCGGCTTTCGCTTTATATAATCGCTTGCCGAGGCAATGTCGCCCTCTCATTATGTCGTGACCATAAGGAGGAGCTCGCCAATGAACGACACATCTGCCGGCAAGACCGCAATCATCACCGGATCGAATTCCGGGATCGGCCTCGGTATAGCCCATGCACTGGCGGCGGCGGGACACAACGTCGTGATAAACTCCTTCACCGACCGCAACGAGGACCATGCGCTTGCCGCCAGGCTGGGTGAAGAACATGGCGCGAGCGTGGCCTATATCGCCGCCGACATGTCAAAGGCGGATCAATGCCGGGAGCTGATCACAGAAACTGCAAAGCGGTTCGGCAGCGTGGACATTCTCGTCAACAATGCCGGCATCCAGCATGTATCGCCCGTGGACGAGTTTCCGCCTGAGCAATGGGACCGCATCATCGCGATCAACCTGACATCGGCCTTCCACACCTCCGCCGCCGCCATCCCGCATATGCGCAAGGCGGGCTGGGGCCGCATCATCAACATCGCTTCTGCGCATGGCCTCGTGGCCTCGCCGTTCAAATCGGCTTATGTCGCTGCCAAGCACGGCATTGTCGGCTTTACCAAGACACTGGCGCTGGAGCTCGCCACCGCGAAAATCACCGCCAATTCCATCTGCCCCGGCTATGTTCTGACCCCGCTTGTCGAGGCGCAGATACCCGACCAGATGAAAGCCTATCATATGGACCGCGAAACCGTGGTTCGCGAGGTCATGCTCGACAAACAACCGACGAAGGAATTCGTCACCACCGCCCAGATCGGGGCAGTTGCCGCCTTCCTCGCAAGTGACGCGGCAGCGCAGATCAACGGCGCCGCTATCCCTGTCGACGGCGGCTGGACGGCCGAATAGCGCATCCCGAAAAGTGGGAACCGGTTTTCGGATAAGATGCGCGGCATAAGAAAGCTTAATGCTTTTGGTCGGCGTATCGGGCCAGACTTGAGAAGGCCAGCACCACCAGCAGCAATACCGGAAGCGCCAGAAACACCACGCCGAAGCCGCTGTGCTTGGCAACAAAGCCGATCAGCGACGGCGCCACCAACATGCCGGAATAGCCAAGCGTCGTCGCGATGGACAGGCCGACGCTCGGATTGACGCCCGGCATGTTGCCGGCCATCGAGAAGGCTATCGGCACCATGTTGGAAATGCCGATCCCGCAGATCGCGAAACCGATAATCGCCATTGTGGAGCTGTTTCCAAAACCGACGATCAACATGCCGATAATGGCGATGGTCGTGCAGGCGCGCAGGGTTTTAACCGCGCCGAACCGGTCGCGAACCAGATCGCCCGCAAAACGCATGATGGCCATCGCGCCTGAAAACGCCGCGAAACCAAAGCCCGCCACTGTGACCGAAGCGCCCAGATCCTGGCGCATATGGTATGCGCCCCAGTCGAGAATTGCGCCTTCCGGCACCATGGAAAACAGCGCCATGACGCCGACAAGCCATGGCAGGGGATTGCGCGGCAGGGTCAGCTTTTGCTTTTCGCCGCCGGGATGATGGTGCTCCGTGTCCGGGATGATCGAAGGCCACGCAATGGCAATCAGGATGGCGGCGATGATGGTCGTCACCAGCGCATGAACGGTCGACCCGAATTGCGCGATGAGGAAGCCGCCGCTTGCAGCACCGATCAAGCCGCCAAGGCTCCAGAAAGCGTGGCAGGACGACATGATCGCCCGGCGCATCTTTTTCTCTACCGCCACCGCATTGGCGTTCATCGACACATCCATCGCGGCCATGGTCCCGCCGAAATAGAACATCACGATCACAGCCGTGACCACATTCGGAACCAATGCAATAACCAGCAGCGCCGGAATGAAGGCAAGCGCGAAGGCGCGTACCACAATGCCCGAACCGCGATGTGCGGATAGTGCGCCCGCGACAGGCATCATGGCCAGTGAGCCAAGGCCAAAGACAAGGATCATCAGGCCCATACCGGCGCTGTCGAGACCCAGACGGGCGGCGAATTCCGGGATTTTCGGGGCCCAGCCGCCAAAAATATAACCGTTCATCAGGAAGAGGAGCGCGACGGCGATCCGCTCTCTGGTTATGATCGGCGCACGCGTTGGCGCCGCATCTTCGCGTCCGGAAACCTGTTCCATCTATCCCTCAGTCGCGGTCTGCTGCCGCACGTAAAATCTTCATCCCCGATGCCGCATAGGGCACAAGCGCGGCTTCGTCCACATCGTATTCGACAGCCATGACGCCCACATCATTCAAGGGCACAACATCGTGAGCGGCTACCGTACCGAGCTTTTCGCTCGTAATGGCAAGCGCCACCGTCCGGCTGCGCCCGGCAACCACCCGTTTGAATTCCGCATCGTCCAGATGGAGCGCTGTCACGCCGATTTCCGCAGCAATCCCGCACGCGCCCAGAACACAAAGATCGGGCCGCAGCAATTCGGCATCGCGCAAGGCGCGCGCGCCGACGGCGGCGCTCACACGCCGGTCGATGGGCCCGCCGATCATGATCAGCTCGATCGCGGGCGAGCCCATGAGAATCACGGCGATGGACGGCGTATTGGTGACGACTGTAATGGCTTCGCCACGCTCGACCATAAGCCGCGCCAGCGCCGTATTGACCGAAGACGCATCGAGAAACACCGTCATGCCGGGTTCCACCAGCCGCGCCAATGCTGCAGCGAGCGCGGCCTTCGCCTGTGGCCGTTCGCAATCGCATTCGGCGAGCGGCGCAGGCTCCGGCACGGCCCGCAGGGCACCGCCATAGACGCGCCTGCAAAGCCCGGCCGCCGCCATCTCGCGCAGATCGCGCCGGATGGTATCCTCCGACACGCCGAAACTCTCCGCAAGTTCAGCCGCCAGCACGCGCCCCGACTGCTGCAGCAGTTCCTGAATGCGCGCCTGTCTTTCGTGAAGCAGAAGCTCTGTCGCCATCATTCCTCAACATGCATAATCATGCACAAATCGGCATAAACATGCATATCAGATTTTGCTTCCTTCGCAAGCGCAAAGAAATGCCGCGACGTATGACAGCTGCGGCATTTGCGTTTCTAAACGCTTTTAAAGCGACAGTTACGGTCTGATGGGCCGCTACGCCTCTCCCTCATCCTGAGCCTGTCGAAGGACGAGGGCAGGCGCTGTGCATTTCCCTCGCCCTTCGAGACGCTGTTCAACGGCTCCTCAGGATGAGGGAAAGGGAGACCTGTAGCGCGATCCGAAGATCGATCAGCTTCGGCTGAAGCCCATAACTATTCTGAATAAACGATCAGCAAATCCTTGGCGTCGATCTGCTCGCCCGGGCGCACCAGCACTTCCGCGATAGTGCCATCGCGTTCGGCATGAATGGCCGTTTCCATCTTCATCGCCTCGATGGAGAGCAGCACATCGCCTTGCGAAACCTTCTGGCCGCTGGCCACGGCAACCGTGGAGACGACGCCTGGCATCGGCGCACCGACCTGTTTGTCATTCCCCGTTTCCATCTTGCGGCGGACGCCGCCGGAAGCGCCCTTGGCGCGGTTCGGCACCTTGATGCGGCGCGGCTGGCCGTTCAACTCGAAGAACACCGTCACCATGCCCTTCTCGTCCGTCTCGCTCATCGCCTGATTGACGATCACCAGCGTCTTGCCGCGCTCAAGATCGACAAAGACTTCTTCTTCGGGCTTGAGACCGTAGAAATAAACTGGCGTCGGCAGCACACTTGTCGGGCCATAGGTTTCCTGCGCGGCTGCATAATCGGTGAAAACCTTCGGATACATCAGCGCCGAGGCAAATTCTTGATCGGAAATCTTGCGACCGACAGCCTGCTCGAACCCTTCACGTTCGGCATTCAGGTCGGCAGGCTCGAGAAGCGCGCCGGGGCGAACGGTAAACGGTTCTTCACCTTTCAGGATTTTCTTCTGGAGCGCCTTTGGCCAGCCTGATGGCGGCTGGCCAAGATCGCCGCGCATCATCGACACAACCGAATCCGGGAAAGCAATGTCCTTGGCCGGGTTCTCCACATCGGCAACAGTCAGATCCTGGCTGACCATCATCAGCGCCATGTCGCCGACCACCTTCGAGGACGGCGTAACCTTGACGATATCGCCGAACATGCGGTTCACATCGGCATAGGCCTGCGCCACTTCGTGCCAGCGGGTTTCAAGCCCGAGCGAACGCGCCTGTTCCTTCAGGTTTGTGAACTGGCCGCCCGGCATTTCATGCAGGTAGACTTCCGAAGCCGGTCCCTTGAGATCGCTTTCAAAGGCCGCATATTGGTTACGCACCGCCTCCCAATAAAAGGAAATGCGGCGGATGGAATCCGGGTCGAGCCCCGGATCGCGTTCGGATCCATGCAAGGCTTCCACAATGGAACCGAGGCAAGGCTGCGACGTGTTGCCAGACAGCGCATCCATAGCCGCGTCAACCACATCGACGCCCGCATCGATTGCGGCAAGCACGGTTGCCGCCGAAATGCCAGACGTGTCATGCGTGTGGAAATGGATCGGCAGGTCAGTTTCCTCGCGCAGCGCCTTGAACAGAACGCGGGCGGCGGCAGGCTTCAAAAGCCCCGCCATATCCTTCACCGCAATGATATGCGCGCCGGCCTTCTCCACCTCCTTCGCCAGATCGACATAATATTTCAGATCGTATTTTGCACGTTCCGGATTGAGGATATCGCCGGTGTAGCAGATCGCCGCTTCACAGAGCTTGTTTTCCTCCAGCACCGCATCCATCGACACGCGCATGTTTTCGACCCAGTTGAGACTGTCGAAAACGCGGAACAGATCGATGCCGCCGCGCGCGGCCTCGCGCACGAAATATTTCACGACATTGTCGGGATAGGATTTGTAACCCACCCCGTTCGCACCGCGCAGAAGCATCTGCAGAAGAAGGTTCGGCGCGCCTTCACGCACCAGCGCCAGACGCTCCCAAGGGTCTTCTGTGAGGAAGCGCATCGAGACATCGAAGGTCGCGCCACCCCAGCACTCAAGCGAGAACAGGTTCGGCAGCGCCTGTGCGTAGGAATTGGCGATGCGGGCAATATCATAGGTGCGCACGCGGGTGGCAAGCAGTGACTGATGCCCATCGCGCATGGTCGTGTCGGTAATCAGCGCACGCTTTTCATTGCGCACCCATTCAGCGAATTTCTTCGGCCCAAGCTGATCCAGACGCTGCTTGGTGCCATCGACCACCGGCTTGTCGCCGAACCACGGCACGCGCGGCTTGGCGGCATCCTTGGCGGGTTTCGCCCGACCCTTGGTCTCGGGATGGCCATTGACCGTCACGTCGGCGATATAGGTCAAAAGCTTGGTCGCGCGATCCTGCCGCTTCACCTGCTCGAACAATTCCGGCGTCGTGTCAATGAAGCGGGTCGTGTAATCATTCGACTGGAATTTCGGATGATTGATGATCGCTTCGAGGAAGGTGAGGTTCGTCGCCACGCCGCGAATGCGGAACTCGCGCAAGGCACGGTCCATGCGGCGAATGGCTTCAAGAGGCGTAGAGCCCGAAGCCGTCACCTTGACCAGCAGCGGATCGTAATAGCGGGTGATGAACGCGCCCGAATAGGCCGTCCCGCCATCGAGGCGAATGCCGAAGCCAGATGCCGAGCGATAGGCCTGAATGCGCCCGTAATCTGGAATGAAATTCTGCTCCGGGTCTTCCGTGGTGATCCGGCACTGAAGCGCATGGCCGTTAAGACGAATGTCCTCCTGGCGCGGCACGCCCGATTCCGGCGTCCCTATGGCAAAGCCTTCGAGAATATGAATCTGCGCCTTGACGATATCGATGCCTGTCACTTCTTCCGTGACGGTATGCTCCACCTGGATGCGCGGATTGACCTCGATGAAATAGAACTTGCCGGTGTCGGCATCCATCAGGAACTCGACGGTGCCTGCGCCGATATAGTCGGTGGCATGGGCGATCTTCAGGCCATAGTCTGCCAGTTCCTGCCGCTGCGCATCGCTGAGATAGGGCGCAGGCGCGCGCTCCACGACCTTCTGGTTGCGGCGCTGGATCGAGCAGTCACGCTCGAAAAGATGAACCGCATTGCCATGCCTATCGCCGAGAATCTGCACCTCAACGTGACGGGCGCGCTCGACCAGCTTTTCGAGATAGACCTCATCCTTGCCGAAAGCCGCCTTGGCCTCGCGCTTGGCTTCCGTCACCTCGCGGGCGAGATCGGCCTCGGCGCGGATCGCGCGCATACCGCGACCGCCGCCGCCCCAGCTTGCCTTCAGCATCAGCGGATAGCCGATTTCGGCGGCAAGCTTTTTCACCTCCTCCATGTCGTCGGGAAGCGGGTCGGTGGCGGGCACCACCGGCACGCCGATCTCGATGGCGAGATTGCGTGCTGCAACCTTGTTGCCGAGGCGGCGCATGGTCTCCGGCTTCGGACCGATGAAGATGATGCCGTTTTCAGCACAAGCTTCGGCAAATTCCGGGCTTTCCGACAAAAGGCCGTAGCCCGGGTGGATCGCATCGGCCCCCGAAAGCCTGGCGACGCGAATGATTTCGTCGATCGAAAGATAGCTTTCGATCGGACCGAGATCGCGGTCCAGATGCGGGCCGCGACCGACCTGATAGCTTTCATCCGCCTTGAAGCGATGCAGGGAAAGTTTGTCTTCCTCGGCCCATATTGCCACCGTTTTGAGCCCCAGCTCATTGGCGGCGCGGAATACGCGGATTGCGATTTCAGATCGGTTGGCGACCAGAATTTTCCGGATAGGCTTTTGGGCGAAAGACAAGGCAGATCTCCCTAACTGCAATGACAAAGGCGCCATTGCTTAACCTGCAATAGACACAAGCGCAAACAAACTGTGCAACCGGGAGATAAAAACAAAATGCCCGACCAAAAGCCGGGCAGATTGATGAATTTTGTAGCAATTTATGCTAATATATCAGGCACAAAACGGCTCCCATCATGAAGCAATCATCAGAACCGCTCTAAGCATCTGTGTTCTCGCATTATCCAACGCAAAAGCGCTTCGCACTTTTGCTGGAAATGCTCGATTACTTCTGGAAGTAATTATACTTGCCGTCTTCACCCTTGCGCCATTCAAACATCACGTAAGGCGAAAGGCTCGGATCGCCCTTTGCATCGAAGGTGATGTCGCCAAGCACGGTCTTGAACGGACCCTTTTCCTTCATCGCGGTCGCGACTTCCTGCGGGTCGTTGCTGCCGGCAGCGTTGGCTGCGTTCACCAGCGACTGCACGCCGGCATAGGCATAGAACGTATAGGCTTCCGGCTCAAAACCCTTGTCGCGGAATGCCTTGATGAGTTCGGCATTGGCATTATCGTCACGCGGATCGGGACCGAAGGTGTTCATCACGCCTGCCACTGCATCACCGGCAATCGAGGCAAGTTCGTTGGACACGATGCCATCGCCCGAAATGAACTGGGCCTTGAGGCCCTGATCGGCCGTCTGGCGGATCAGAAGTCCGGCTTCCGGGTGCATGCCGCCCCAGTAAACCGCGGTGATTCCGGCAGCCTTCATCTTGGAGATGAGTGCGGAGAAATCCTTGTCGCCCTGGTTCACGCCTTCGTAGAGCGTTTCCTTCATGCCGCTTTCGTTGAGCGACTTCTTGGTCTCGTCGGCAAGGCCCTGACCATAAGGGGTCTTGTCGTGCAGGATCGCGACTTTGCCGTCCTTGTAATTGTCGGCCATGTATTTGCCGGCGACGATACCCTGCTTGTCGTCGCGACGGCAGGTGCGGAACGTGTTCCACAGGTCGCGCTCGGTGAAGGTCGGGTTGGTGGTGCCGGGCGCAATCATCAGCACGCCGTTTTCGGCATAGATGTCGGAAGTCGGAATGCTGACGCCGGAATTGAAGTGACCGATGACGAACTGGACGCCATCGCCCACGAACTTGTTTGCAACCGAAATGCCCTGCTTCGGATCGGCGGCGTCGTCGCCATAGACGATCGTGATCTGCTCGCCGTTCATGCCGCCCTTGGCATTGGCTTCCGCGACAGCCGCTTCGACACCGCGCTTGATCTGCTCGCCAAAAGCCGCCTGGCTGCCGGTCAGCGGTGCGCCGACGCCGAGCTGGACGTCGGCAAACGATACGCCGCCCATTGCAACAAGTGCGGAGAGGCAGACGCCGCAGAATAAGGATTTTTTCATTTCAGTTGCTCCCACTAAAACGCATCCCGGAGGCTTGAACCGTTCCCGGACACGCATAAAAACAGTCATTCAGAGCGGCGACCGGATGACCGCCGTTTTGCAGGCACGCGCAGCGACAACGAAGCACCACGCACAACCCGATATTCAAATAGGAGACCGGCATCAGCCTTGGAACGCGATCCGGGCCTGAAATCGCCCAAGCCGCAACTGGTCCTCCCACCAGAATTGCAAGGCCAGACATAGAGATTCGCCCTATATCTGGAAGCGATTATAGATAGATTCTCTTTCTGAAAGAAAGTAAAGTAATGATTTCATCTATATCCTGCATTTCCTGCATGACTTTATGCGGAGCCGAGCCATAAAATAAAAATGCCCGGCATAAAGCCGGGCATCTCCATTTGGTTGGGAAAGAATATAAGCGAAACTTACTGTTGAACGTAAGTAAATTTTCCGTCTGCGCCCTTTTCCCACTTGTACATGACATAGCCAGGAAGCTTCGGATCGCCCTTTTCGTCATAGGACAAGTCGCCGAGCACGGTCTTGAACGGACCCTTTTCCTTGAGCGCCTTGGCGACTTCCTGCGGGTCGTTGCTGCCAGCAGCCTTTGCGGCCTGCGCCAGCGACTGAACAGCCGCATAGGAATAGAGCGTGTAGGCTTCAGGCTCGAAACCGGCATCGCGGAACTTCTTCACCAGTTCGGCATTGTCCGGGTTGTTGCGCGGATCGGGACCGAAGGTGTTGAGCGTGCCTTCGACAGCCGGACCGGCAATCGAAGCCAGTTCGTTGGAAACGATGCCATCGCCCGAGATGAACTGGGCCTTCACACCCTGATCGGCCAACTGGCGGATGATGAGACCGGCTTCCGGATGCAGGCCACCCCAGTAAACCACCGTCACGCCAGCCTGCTTGAGCTTGGCGATCAGGGCGGAGAAGTCCTTTTCACCGACGTTCACGCCTTCATAAAGCGCTTCCTTGGTGCCAAGTTCGTTGAGCTTCTTCTTGGTCTCGTCGGCAAGGCCCTGGCCATAAGGCGTCTTGTCGTGAATGACGGCGATCTTCGCATCCTTGAAATGGTCGAAGATATACTGGCCAGCAACGATGCCCTGCTGGTCGTCACGGCCGCAGGTGCGGAACGTATTCCAGAGCTGGCGCTCGGTATAGACCGGGTTGGTTGCAGCAGGCGAGATTTCGAGAATGCCGTTTTCAGCATAGACTTCTGAAGCCGGGATCGAAACGCCCGAGTTGAAGTGGCCGATAACATATTTCACGCCATCGGCTGCGAACTTGTTGGCAACCGAAATGCCCTGCTTCGGATCCGAAACGTCATCCCCGAGCGTGATCGAGATTTTCTCGCCATTGATGCCGCCCGCATCGTTGACTTCCTTGATAGCGGCTTCCGCGCCCTTCTGGATCTGCGCGCCATAAACGGCGTTCGGACCGGTCAAAGGCGCACCGATACCCAGAATTACATCAGCCCAAGCCGAGCCCCCGAAAGACATGACTGCCGCAAGAGCAACGCCTGCCAAAAGTGATTTCTTCATTGTTGGAACTCCCATCCTTGTATTTACCCCGAAACGATGTTTTGCATCGCCTTATTTTCTTGCTGATTACTCAGCAATATCTACGCTGAATCTAATTACTGTCAACGTGATCTTGTAAAAAAGCTTCGCCGCATGACGGCGAAGCTTTGAAATTATTTTGCCTTCCAGCTAAGCGGCGAAGCTTTTTCATAAAGCCAGCCATACTGCCGCACCATTTGCTTGGTGCGGGTGTAGCGAAAACCGACCGTGCCAATGATCATCAGGACGATCGTATCCACCAGATAGTAGTGCAAAGAAAGAAGCGTTCCCTCAAACAGCGCGAAGTGGATGAAGCGCACTGCGGCACCGAGCGGGATCAGGTAGATCAGCAGCTGCGGATAGGTGCGCCAGGTCGAGGCACAGGCACGTCCCGTCATCCAGGCAGCCCAGCCGCCAAGCAGACAGGTGATGAGGAAAAACAACCAGAACGACGGTTCTTCGTAGAGAATACCCTGCATTTTATCCTCCTAGTGCCTTCCGCCTTCGAGATAGGCCGCGCGGACTTCCGGATCGGCCAGCAGTTCACGGCCTGCGCCGCTCATGGTGATCGAGCCGTTGACCATCACATAGCCGCGGTCTGCGAGCTTCAGCGCACCGAATGCGTTCTGCTCGACGAGGAAAACCGTCAGCCCTTGCGTGCGGTTCAGTTCCTTGATCGCCTCGAAGATCTGCTTAACGATCAGCGGCGCCAGACCGAGCGACGGTTCATCCAGAAGCAGAAGCTTCGGACGCGCCATCAGCGCGCGGGCGATGGCCAGCATCTGCTGTTCGCCGCCCGAAAGCGTGCCGCCGCGCTGGTTGATACGCTCCTTCAGGCGCGGGAACAGGTCGAACATCAGCTTCACGTCTTCATCGAAATATTGCTGATTATCGAGGCTTGCGCCCATCTGGAGATTTTCCAGAACAGTCATGCGCGGAAAGATGCGGCGGCCTTCCGGAGACTGCGCGATACGCAGCTTGGCAATCTCGTGCGGCGGCATGGATGTGATATCCTTGCCGTTGAAGAGAATGCGGCCGGTGCGCGCCTTCGGCGAGCCGAAAATCGTCATCATCAGCGTCGACTTGCCGGCGCCGTTGGCGCCGATCAGCGCCACGATCTCGCCCTCGTCCACGGTCAGGTCGATGCCCTTCAGGGCGCAAATATTGCCGTAATAGGTTTCGACCTTCTCGACGGCCAGAAGCGGTTGCTTTTTCTGCATGGTTTCAGCCTGCATCACTCGCCTCCCTTCTTGGGCTTGCCCGAAGCTTTTGCCGGGGATTTGGCGCGTTTCGCCTCGCCCTTGGGAGCAGTCTTGTCGTCCGTCGGAACATCGGTTGCCTCAACAGCAGAAGGCGTTTCGCCCTTCTCTTCGGCAATTTCCTCCTCGATGGCTTCTTCGGCAAGCTGGGCGGCGACCAGATGCGCCGGATCGGCGACACCGGGCTTGTCCGCCTCTTCGATGAGTTCGGCTATTTCCTCGTCATCGACACCGAGATAAGCGGCGATAACGCGCGGATCGTTCTTGACCTCCTCCGGCGCGCCATCGGAAATCTTGGTGCCGTATTCCAGAACGATCACGTGATCGGAGATTTCCATGACGACCGACATGTCATGTTCGATCAGCAGGATCGACGTGCCGGTTTCCTTGCGAATATCGAGCAGCAGCTTGTTGAGCTCCGCCGATTCGCGCGGATTGAGACCGGCTGCGGGCTCGTCGAGGCAGAGGATTTCCGGCTCGGTGCACATCGCACGGGCGATTTCCAGACGGCGTTGATCGCCATAGGGCAGATCGCCTGCCGGATCGTCCGCACGGCCGATGAGGTTGATTTTCTCCAGCCAGTAACGCGCCTTTTCAATCGCTTCCTTCGCCGCTGACTTGTAGCCGGGCAGACCGAGAAGGCCCAGGATCGTATAGCCGGATGAGCGCATCAGCGTGTTGTGCTGCGCAACGAGCAGGTTTTCCAAAACCGTGAGACCCGAGAACAGGCGGATGTTTTGGAACGTGCGCGCCACCTTGGCATGTTTGGTGATCTGGAAGTCGGGCAGGCGCTCCAGCAGGAACTTCTCACCCGTTTTCCGGTTCATCGTCAGCATCCCGCCTGTCGGCTTGTAGAAGCCGGTGATGCAGTTGAAGACCGTGGTCTTGCCCGCACCGTTGGGGCCGATGATTGCCGTAATATCCCCGCGCTTCACGTTGAAGCTCAGATCGTTGATGGCGACAAGGCCGCCAAAGCGCATCGAGAGATGCTCGACCTGAAGGATGGTGTCTTTTTGAGTGTTGCCGGACACAGTGCCAGACATTGTGCTTATCTCCGCCATCAGCCGTGCCCTTCCTTGGTAAAGGCACCCGACACCATCTTCTTCTCATGCAGGAACGCGCTCGGTTCTCGACTTCCGACGAAGCCGCGCGGTTTCCAGACCATGACCACGACCATGGCAAGGCCGAAGATGAGCATACGATAGAGTTCCGGGGTGAAATCCGGTCCGAACACAGCTTTCAGGAAGCTCATTTCACGCAGGATTTCGGTGCCGCCGATCATGACGATCGCTGCAATGGCAATGCCCACCAGAGACCCCATGCCGCCGAGAACGACGATTGCGAGAATGACGGCGGATTCGAGGAACACGAAGGATTCCGGGCTGACGAAGCCCTGACGTGCCGCAAAGAAGGAACCGGCAAAGCCACCGAACATCGCGCCCGTGGCAAAGGCCGTGAGCTTGGTCGTGGTGGTGTTGATACCGAGCGAACGGCAGGCGATTTCGTCTTCGCGCAGCGCTTCCCATGCACGGCCTACCGGCATGCGGCGCAGGCGGATGGTCACCCAAGCCGTCAGGAGCGCCAGCAGAAGAATGACGTAATAGAGGAAGAACTTGTAGTGCGCCGCCGAGAAGGTCAGTCCCATATGGGCCGCAAAACCATCTGGCCCGGCTTTGAATGGCAGGCCGAAGAACGTTGCCTTGGCGATGCCGGAAATGCCGAACGTGCCTTTGGTCAGATCGGTCCAGTTGATGAGCACCAGACGGATGATTTCACCGAAGGCCAGCGTCACGATGGCGAGATAGTCACCGCGCAAGCGCAGGACCGGAAAGCCCAGAATAACGCCCCACGTCGCAGCGAGAATACCGGCAATCGGCAGCAGCATCCAGAAGGACAGGCCGAAATAGGATGACAGCAGCGCGTAGGAATAAGCACCAACCGCATAGAAGGCGACGTAGCCCAGATCGAGAAGGCCGGCGAGCCCGACCACGATGTTGAGGCCCCAGGCCAGCATCACATAGATGAGGATCTGGACCCCGAAATTGTCGACCCATTTGAGCGATCCCTGCCAGCCGAGCAGCGCGACGATCAGGACAGGATAGACAAAGAGGAAGGCGACGCCGAGCCGCGAGAAGTTGCGGCGCACGAAAGACGGGCTTTCGACGGCAACGGCGGGCTGCTTGCTCTTGGCAAGCTTGCGCGCCTCCAGCCAGGGCTGGGCAAAGGCAACGAACAGGAAGCGGCCAATGGCGGCCAGCACCACGATGACGGCGAGCGCCCCCCAGCGCTGTTGCAGCACCAGTTCGTTGTTGATGTTCTGATCGGTCTTGAAACCGATGATGAGGCAGAAGAGACCCAGCGCCAGAAGACCGGCGAAGAACCCTTCACGGATGGCCCGGCCAAAAAGGGAATCCGGGCGTGAACTCGACTGTGCAGCCATGATTAAACCTTTTCGACTTCAGGACGGCCAAGAATGCCGGACGGCATGAAGATCAGCACGATGGCAAGGATCGAGAACGCGGCAACGTCCTTGTAATCGATCGAGAAATAGGCCGACCATAACGCCTCGATGAGACCGATGAGCAAGCCACCGACCACAGCGCCGGGAAGCGAGCCGATGCCGCCCAGAACCGCTGCCGTGAACGCCTTGACGCCGGGGATGAAGCCGTCCGCAAAGGAAATCACGCCATAGAAGGAGAGGTAGAGCGTACCGGCCACCGCCGCGAGCATCGCGCCCATCACGAAGGTCAGCGAAATAACGCGATCGACATTGATGCCGAGAAGCGCCGCCATCTTGCGGTCCTGCTCGCAGGCGCGCTGCGCACGGCCAAGCGAGGTGCGGTTGACGATATACCAGAAGATCGTCAGCAGCACCGCCGTCACCACGATGACAACGATCTGCTTCAGCGAAATCGTCACATTCGTACCGAAGAGATTGAAGGAGCCGTTCAGAAGCTGCGGCACCGGCTTGTTACGCGGGCCTTGCGTAACCTGAACGAAATTCGACAAGGCAATCGACATGCCAATAGCCGTGATCAACGGCGCGAGGCGGAACGAACCGCGCAACGGCCGGTAGGCCACGCGTTCGATTGTCCAGCTCCACAAGCCTGTCAGCAGCATGGCGACGATCATCATCAGCAGAAGCATCAGCGCAATCGGCAAGGCACCGATGAATGTTGTGATGATGAGAAAAACAATCAGCGCCATGAAGGCGCCGAGCATGAAGACATCGCCATGAGCAAAGTTGATCATGCCGATAATGCCATAGACCATCGTGTAGCCGATGGCGATCAGGCCATAGATCGAGCCGAGCGCGAGCCCGTTGATCACCTGCTGGAAGAAATATTCCATCGAGAAGCCACCCATTTTACCGTCCGGGGTTTTTTTGACGCATCTTTATTTCGTGCGCCTTCATTTTATTCCCGGCTATTTACACCTAACGGCTGTATAGAGGAATGCAAGCCCCTTTTGTCTCCAACAAAAGACTAAGGGCATCATCCTTCCACAAACTAGTTATGTCCCCTATCAAACGTCCTGTATATGTTTTTTCTCCTACCCGGCGCGCCTTATTCCACATTTTTTGCACGACCGGAAAGACAAAAAATAGGGAGGCCGTTAAGAAAATTAACGACCGTACCCAGTTTACGGTCTGTGGGGAACGGGGTTGCGGGCCCGCCGTCAGCCGGATTTGGTTCCTGAACTGGGGAAATTTCATCCCGACCCTGTCCCAGCCTTGTCCCTTCAGTGACCCTACGCGACTGTAAACCCATGTGCAAAGGGGTCCCGGTCGTCGATGAAGATCGTATTGTAACCTGTCATGCGGGCCCAGCCAGCGATTGAAGGCACGATGGCGGGACGACCGGCGACTTCCGCAGCGCGCTCCACGCGCCCATGGAAAAGCGATCCGATGATGGATTCATGCACGAACTCATCACCCGGCTTTAGCTTGCCCTTGGCAGCCAGTTGCGCCATGCGCGCAGACGTACCCGTTCCGCATGGCGAACGGTCGATGGCCTTGTCGCCATAGAAGACCGCGTTTCGGGCATGCGCTTCCGGATGTTTGGCCTTGCCGGTCCATAGAATATGGCTCAGGCGGTTGATGTCGGGCAGCAACGGATGCTGGAACTTGTACTTCTCGTTCAGCCGCTGGCGCAGGACGGGACTCCATGCAATCAGCTGCAGCGCGGAATAATCTTCCATGTCCGTGTAATTTTCTTGTGGCTCGACAATGGCGTAAAAATTCCCGCCATAGGCCACATCGACCTTGAGGCTTCCCAGATCGGGACATTCCACTTCAAGCCCTTCGGCATAAAGGAAGGCCGGGACGTTGGTGAGGCGCACGCGCTCGACATATTGGCCGTTCTGCTCATACTCAATGGCAACCAGACCGGCGGGCGTGTCGAGATTGAGTTTGCCCGGCGTCTTCGGCGTCACCAGCCCCTGCTCTATCGCCATCGTCACGGTTCCAATCGTGCCGTGACCGCACATCGGCAGGCAGCCGGACGTTTCGATGAACAGCACCGCCACATCGCAATCCGGGCGCGTGGGCGGATAGAGGATCGAGCCGGACATCATGTCGTGGCCGCGCGGCTCGAACATGAGGCCAGTGCGAATCCAGTCATATTCCGCCAGAAAATGCGCCCGCTTTTCCATCATGGTCGAACCTTCGAGGTTCGGCCCGCCGCCAGCCACCAGACGCACCGGATTGCCGCATGTATGTCCGTCGACGCAGAAGAAGGAATGTCTTGCCATGATGGTCAGTTCCGAAAACGTTGTGGCTTGAAAGGTTCGATGTCGATTGCAGGCGCAGCCCCCGTGATGAGATCGCGGATAAGCCGTCCAGTCGCAGCCGACTGCGTGAGGCCGAGATGGCCATGGCCGAAGCCGTAATAGATGTTGCCGCCCGCCGACGCCCGGCCGATGACCGGCACCGAATCCGGCATGGATGGCCGATAGCCCATCCACTGCTGCCCGCCTTCGGTGCGGAGGCCCGGCAGAAACATGGAGGCTTTCTTTAGCATGGCTTCCGATCGCGCGAAATTGGGCGGCAGGTCAAGCCCGCCGAACTCCACCGCGCCGCCGACGCGCAGGCCCGTCTCCATCGGCGTAATGACGAAACCGTGGCCGGGGAATGTCAACTGGCGCTTCACGTCGAAGCTCCCCACCGGCAAGGTCGTATTATAGCCGCGTTCGGTATCGAGCGGTACGGCATCGCCAAAGCCTTTGGCAAGTTCACGTGACCACGCACCGGCCATCAGGACGAGGTGCGCCGCCCCGATCTCGGTTCCGTCCTCAAGACGAACGCTCGCCCCGCCATTGCCCGGTCTGGCACTCGCGACCTTGGCCTGAAGGAAGCGCGCGCCCCTGCTCTCGGCATAGGCCCAGATCGCCTTGCCGAACAGTTTCGGATCGCTGACATTCTTCCAGCCGGGAACGAAAGTTCCGGCAACGAAACGCGGACTCAGCCCCGGCTGCAATTCGGCAAGTCGCTCGCCGCGTACGTGCTCGTAGGCTATTCCGGCATTTTCGCGAATATCCCAGCCCGGCTGCGAGGCCGCAAGCTCGGCTTCGCTCTCGTAGAGTTCCAGATTGCCGTTTTCGCGCAGGCGATCGCGTAATCCGGCCCGGTCGATCAGCGCCATCATCTCGCTGCCTGCAAGCCGCATGATGTCGGCCTGCGCAATCGCGGTCCTCGCCAGCGCATCCGCTCTGCTGGCGCGCCAGAAGCGATAAAGCCAGGGCACCATCTTCGGAAAATAGGAAGGACGGATCGTAAACGGCCCGAGCGGGTCCATCAGCCAGCCCGGTACCTTGCGCATGACGCCCTTGGAGGCCAGCGGAAGAATGTCGGAGAAGGCAAGCGCCGCCGCATTGCCGGAACTGGTTTCCTCGCAAATGCCTGTTCGGTCGACAACCAGAACCTGGCGTCCCGCCTCGGCAAGCAAGGCCGCTGTGGCAACGCCGACGATACCGCCGCCGATAATGAGAATATCCTGCTGACCCTGCGGATCAGATTTCATCGTGTACGGCTCCCCACCGGATTCAATTTTGCCTGCAGCCTTGCCGGAGGACTAGTCCACACCCGCGCTCCGCGCCAATCGGCAATCGCCATGTTCAACGCCAGCACGCGATTTCTGTCCATCGATTTTTTGGAATGACACCGTGCTGAAAGTTTGCCATCGCTTGAAAAAGCCATAAAGGCCGGGTTAGGGCCGATCGACAATGCAAATCGCCTCTTATTGATATATCAGAGATATATCTGTAGGAGTGAACTATGTCAATCGTCGTAAACCACAAGGCATGGACGGTATGGAAGAAACGAACGTTCGAGACAGGCTGACGCGGAGCCCGGCAAGCATGCCGCTGGCCACCATGGACAGCTGGGGTAGCGAAAGCCTCGCCGAGCAGGCCTATCGCATTCTGGAACGCTCCATCGTCACACTGGAACTGGAACCGGGATCTGTCGTCAACGAACGCACGCTGATCGAACTGACCGGCATGGGCCGCACGCCGATGCGCGAAGCCATTCAACGGCTCGCCTGGGAGGGTCTCGTGGAAGTGCGCCCGCGCTCAGGCATTGCCATCGCCGCCATCGACCCGAAAGATTTCATCAAGGTGCTGGATGCTCGTGAAGGCGTAGAGCGCGTTCTGGCGCGCGACGCCGCGCGCTTCGGCAGCCCGCGCGACTATGAACGGCTCGAAGCAGCAGCAGCGGCCATGCGGCAGGCTATTCCCGGTGAGGATGTGGCACTGTTTCTGGATGCCGACAAGGCATTCGACATTGTGCTGGGCGCGGCTGCAAGCAATCCTTACGCCGCCCGTATTGCGGCGCCGTTACAGAGCCATAGCCGCCGCTTCTGGTTCCGCCTCCGCCCATCCAGCGGCATAGCCGGTTCAGCCAATGCGCACGCGACGCTGATCGAGGCGATTATTTCCCGCCAGCCGGATCGAGCCAGCGATACGGCCAGCGAACTCATGGCCTATCTGCGGACCCTTGCCCCCTGATTTCCAGGGTCCGCCAGCCTCAGCGCACCCCGGAAGAACGACGAGACCGCTCATTGCTCCGCATATCCGCGGCCGCAGCGGAACCCGTGTCGAAGATCAGTCCGTCATCTGTATTCACGTCATTCACGGCTTGCGCATAGGCATCCCGGGTCCCGCGCCCCATATCCTTCGCCTGTACCACCGTGACCGCAAGCACGGCGCACAAGCCCACGATAGCCTGAGATGAATGACGCAACACAAACGCGCTCCCATCGCACTTTCCACGATTGATCCCACAATTGACCATCGCGCCAGTGGACCGTCCCGCTGCGCCGGAAGAATGGCGTGGCAGGTTCAATTTCAAGACACGAGCTCACGAAACCGTTATCGGCCAAGAAAAAAGCCGAAGCGCTGGCTTCGGCTTCAGGTCATTGTCGACTGGCGCCCTCTCAATGGGATTTGTTCATCGAGTCCGACATCTTGCGCAGCACCTTGAGTGCGACGTTCAGCTCCTCATCGCTTACGCCTTCAAGAAGGTCTTCGCGCACGTCTCCGGCAAGCTTTACGACCTGTTCAGCCAGAATCTTGCCTTCTGCCGTCATGACGACCCGCTTGGCGCGGCGGTCACCCTGCACTGTCTGCCGTTCGATGAAAGATTGCCGCTCCAGGCCATCAAGCAGGCGGACCATGGTTGCGTTCTCGATCTCCAGCGCCTCGGCCAGTTCCTTCTGGTGAAGGCCCTCCTGCTCCATCAGCGCAAGCAGGGTGCGCGCGCGGGCCAGTGTCAGGCCCCGCTCCTTCACCCGGGCGTCGAAGACGGTGCGAAGCCGGCGATTAACCTTCGCCATGGCATCAATCATTTCAGCTCTGAGGTCGGCCGTATCCATGCCAATCGCCTTATATATTAGTAAACTAATGATTTCGAACTTGGATAAATGGCTGCCGAACCATTTTCAAGCGAACTTGCCGAACTCACGCAAGCGTGATGGGATTTTGCGCCATTATGACAGTTTTGCGAACAAATTCGCTGCCGAACCGATGATCGGAAAAGGAAAAAGCGGGCCGGGCCCGCTTTTCTGAAACGCGATAAATTGCCTGCCTATCAGGCTGGCATGATCGTTCCCTGCAGCGTCATCAGCTGGTGCAGGAAGATTTCCGCCTTGGTGCGATGCTCGTTGGTCGAGGCATCTTCCAGATGCTTGCGGGCTTCCTCGATGCGGCGCTGAATGTCTGCCGGGTTGATATCGTCCACATGGGTCGCCGATTCGGCCAGAACGGTGCAGCTCTGCGGGGTGATATCGGCAAAGCCGCCGAAGACCACGTAGGAGTCGGACTTGCCGTCGGCAAGCTTCACCGAAACGACACCCGGCATGATCGTCGTCATCAGCGGCGAATGACCGGCGAGAGCCGTCAGATAGCCTTCGCTACCCGGAATGACGACTTCCGTCACCTGCGCTGAAAGCAGGAGCCGTTCAGGCGACACGAGTTCGAATTGGAAAGCTTGAGCCATGGTTCTCACTTGAATTCAAAAGCACGATCCGGAAAGCTGAAGCAGTTTTCAGACCACGCTTAAACAAAATGATTGGCTTTCGCGGCGGGCCTTGCGGCCCACCGGGAAATTCAATTCATCAGGCAGCTTCTGCCGCCAGCTTCTTGGCCTTCTCGAGCGCTTCCTCGATGCTGCCGACCATGTAGAAGGCAGCTTCCGGAAGATGATCGTAATCGCCAGCGCAAAGGCCCTTGAAGCCCTTGATGGTGTCGGCGAGATCGACCAGCTTGCCCGGCGAGCCGGTGAAGACTTCAGCCACGAAGAACGGCTGCGACAGGAAGCGTTCGATCTTGCGGGCGCGGGCCACGGTGAGCTTGTCTTCTTCAGACAGTTCGTCCATGCCCAGGATCGCGATGATGTCCTGAAGGGCCTTGTAGCGCTGCAGGATCGACTGAACCTGACGGGCGACGGCGTAGTGTTCTTCACCGACGACCTTCGGGTCGAGCATGCGCGACGTGGAGTCGAGCGGGTCAACAGCCGGGTAGATACCCTTTTCCGCGATCGAGCGCGACAGAACGGTCGTGGCGTCCAGGTGGGCGAACGAGGTGGCCGGCGCCGGGTCGGTCAAGTCGTCGGCAGGGACGTAAATCGCCTGAACCGAGGTAATCGAGCCCTTGGTCGTCGTGGTGATGCGTTCCTGCATGGCACCCATGTCGGTTGCCAGCGTCGGCTGATAACCCACGGCGGAAGGAATACGGCCGAGAAGAGCCGACACTTCCGAACCTGCCTGCGTGAAGCGGAAGATGTTGTCCACGAAGAACAGAACGTCCTGGCCCTGGTCACGGAAGTTTTCAGCAACCGTCAGACCGGAAAGGGCAACGCGAGCGCGGGCACCCGGGGGTTCGTTCATCTGGCCGTAAACGAGAGCTGCCTTGGAGCCTTCGCCGCCGCCGAGCTTGTTAACGCCCGACTCGATCATTTCGTGGTAAAGGTCGTTGCCTTCACGGGTACGCTCACCGACGCCCGCGAACACGGAGTAACCGCCGTGCGCCTTGGCGACGTTGTTGATGAGTTCCATGATGAGAACGGTCTTGCCGACGCCTGCGCCGCCGAAGAGGCCGATCTTGCCGCCCTTGGCGTAAGGAGCGAGAAGGTCGACGACCTTGATGCCCGTCACGAGGATTTCGGCTTCGGTCGACTGCTCGATATATTCCGGAGCGTTCTGGTGGATGGCGCGGGTTGCCGTGGTTTTGATCGGACCGGCTTCGTCAACCGGCTCGCCGATGACGTTCATGATGCGGCCCAGCGTTTCAACGCCGACCGGAACCATGATCGGCTGGCCGGTGTCGCGGGCTTCCTGGCCGCGAACCAGACCTTCGGTCGCATCCATGGCGATGGTGCGCACGGTGTCTTCGCCGAGGTGCTGGGCGACTTCGAGAACCAGACGGTTGCCCTGGTTGTCGACTTCAAGCGCGTTCAGGATCAGCGGCAGCTGGCCTTCCGGGAACTTGACGTCGACAACAGCGCCGATGACCTGCGTAATCTGGCCGATTGCACCGGTTGCTGCCGTCTTGGGAGCGGCAGACTTGGCTGCTGCGGTGGTCTTGGGCGCCGCTTTCTTGGCAGGCGCCTTCGCCGCTGGCTTTGCGTCGGCCGCGGCGGTAGTTTTCGGGGTCGCTGCTTTTGCCATCGATCCTTACCTTCCGTTAGCATGATCCCGAAAAGTTGCAGACTTTTCGGAAAATCCTGCGGTAAACCAAATTCTATTTCGCCGCATTTATGCGACGCCGGATGTTTCCATCCGGCTGCAAAATGCTCTAGAGCGCTTCCGCACCCGAAATAATTTCGATCAGTTCCTTGGTGATCTGCGCCTGACGCTGACGGTTATACGTGATCGACAGCTTGTTGATCATGTCGCCCGCATTGCGCGTCGCATTGTCCATCGCGCTCATCTTGGCGCCCATCTCGCCCGCGACATTTTCCAGCAAAGCGCGGAAAATCTGGACCGAAATGTTGCGCGGGATCAGCGTGGAGAGGATCGCCGCAGGATCAGGTTCGTATTCATAGATCGCATCGCCTGCGGTCTCCGCACCCGCGCTGTCGCCAGCCGAAGCCGGGATAAGCTGCTGTGCGGTCGGAACCTGTGAGATCACCGACTTGAATTCGGAATAGAACAGCGTGCAGACGTCGAAAGCGCCTTCTTCGAACAGCTTGATGACCTTGTGGCCGATCTGGTCGGCATGCACAAAAGCGAGCTGCTTGACTTCGCGCAGATCGACATGATCGATCAGCAGGCTGGCAAATTCGCGACGCAGGATATCCGCGCCCTTCTTGCCGACCGTGATGATCTTGACCGTCTTGCCTTCAGCGAGGAGCTTGCGGGCATGATCGCGCGCCAGACGCGCGATCTGGCTGTTGAAACCGCCGCAAAGGCCACGCTCTGCGGTGCAGACGACGAGCAGATGCACGTCGTCCTTGCCCGTACCGGCCATCAGGGCCGGCGCATCTTCGCCGGTGACGTTCTGCGCGATATTTGCGAGAACGGCGCCCATGCGCTGCGAATAAGGCCTTGCGGCTTCCGCAGCTTCCTGGGCACGGCGCAGCTTCGCCGCGGCGACCATCTGCATCGCCTTGGTGATTTTCTGCGTCGCCTTGACCGAGGCGATACGGTTTCTCAGATCCTTTAGTGAAGGCATCCGTTCATCCCGTCACAAAATTCAAGCGAAAGACTTGGCGAACGCGTCGATCGCTGCCTTGAGCTTGCCCTTGAGGTCATCGGTGATGGCCTTCTCGTTGCGGATGCCCTCGAGCACGTCCTTGTGCTCGGTGCGCAGCGAAGCGAGAAGACCTTCTTCGAACTTGCCAACCTGGTTGACAGCCAGCTTGTCGAGATAGCCGTTAACACCGGCGAAAATCACGGCAACCTGCTCTTCCGTCTTCAGCGGCGAGAACTGCGGCTGCTTCAGAAGTTCAGTCAGGCGCGCACCGCGGTTCAGAAGGCGCTGCGTTGCAGCGTCAAGATCGGAACCGAACTGTGCGAAGGCGGCCATTTCACGATACTGGGCAAGCTCGCCCTTGATCGAACCGGCAACCTGCTTCATGGCCTTGATCTGGGCCGAAGAACCAACGCGCGAAACCGACAGGCCGACGTTAACAGCCGGACGGATACCCTGATAGAACAGGTTGGTTTCGAGGAAGATCTGGCCGTCGGTGATCGAGATCACGTTGGTCGGAATGAAGGCCGAAACGTCGTTGCCCTGCGTTTCGATGACCGGCAGAGCCGTCAGCGAGCCAGCGCCGTTTTCGTCGTTGAGCTTTGCAGCGCGTTCGAGAAGACGGGAGTGCAGGTAGAAAACGTCGCCCGGATAAGCTTCGCGGCCCGGAGGACGACGCAGCAGGAGCGACATCTGACGGTAGGCAACAGCCTGCTTGGACAGGTCGTCATAGCCGATGAGGGCGTGCTGGCCGTTGTCACGGAAGTATTCGCCCATCGCGCAGCCCGCAAACGGTGCGAGATACTGCATCGGAGCCGGATCGGAAGCGGTAGCCGCGATAACGATCGAATATTCCAGGGCGCCGCGTTCTTCAAGAACCTTGACGAACTGGGCAACGGTCGAACGCTTCTGGCCGACGGCGACGTAGACGCAGTACAGCTTGTCCTTGTCCGGGCCGTTGTCGTGGATCGGCTTCTGGTTCAGGAAGGTGTCGAGGATGATGGCGGTCTTGCCGGTCTGACGGTCGCCGATGACCAGCTCGCGCTGGCCGCGGCCAACCGGGATCAGGGCGTCGATGGCCTTGAGGCCCGTCGACATCGGCTCATGGACCGACTTGCGCGGGATGATGCCAGGCGCCTTGACGTCGACGCGGCGGCGTTCCTTGGCCTTGATCGGACCCTTGCCGTCGATCGGATTGCCGAGAGCGTCAACCACGCGGCCGAGCAGTTCCGGACCGACCGGAACGTCAACGATTGCGCCGGTACGCTTGACGACGTCGCCTTCCTTGATGTCGCGGTCGGCACCGAAGATAACGACGCCGACATTGTCGCTTTCAAGGTTCAGCGCCATGCCGCGAATACCACCGGGGAATTCGACCATTTCACCGGCCTGAACATTGTCCAGACCATAGACGCGGGCGATACCGTCGCCAACGGACAGAACCTGACCGACCTCGGAGACCTCAGCCTCCTTGCCGAAGTTCTTGATTTGCTCTTTCAGGATAGCGGAAATTTCCGCGGCGCGGATGTCCATCAGCCGACCTCTTTCAGTGCAAGCTTGAGAGAAGAAAGTTTAGTGCGAAGGGACGTGTCGATCTGACGCGAACCCATCTTGACGATAAGACCGCCGAGGATCGACGGATCGACGGTGACATTGATCGTCACGTCCTTGCCGGCCACGCCCTTCAGCGTTGCCTTCAATTCGTTCTGCTGCGCGGCACTCAGTTCATGCGCGGAGACGACATCGGCGGAAACTTCACCGCGATGTTCGGCAGCAATCTTGCGGAAAGCGGCGATGATGCCCGGCAGGGCGAAGAGGCGGCGGTTCCGCGCGACGACGCGCAGGAAATTTCCAACCAGACCCTTGATGCCCGCCTTGTCGGCGAGGGCGCCAATGGCGTGAAGCTGATCTTCCGAGGAAAATACCGGACTGGAGATCAGTCGCTTGAGGTCTTCGCTTCCGCTCAGAAGCGCCTCGAAACGGTCAAGATCTTTTTCCACAGCTGCAACGGATTTTGCGTCGAGCGCGAGCTCGAAAAGAGATCCGGCGTAACGCTGTGCGACACCTGAAATGAGCGAAGACGTTTCAGCCACGAACAACCTGCTCTCTACGTTGAAACCATCCTTTTGGGGCCCAATCTTGCGCAGGACGCCAAACCGATGATTTTATTGAATGTTTCCGGAAAACTACTGACGCGCGAGCACATCAACACCGAAATGTGATTGCCGTCTAGCATAGACGAACAGGACTCGCAACACGCGAATCCGGCACTTTTGTGTAAGATTTGCCGCCTTTCGCGGTCAAAAAAGTCGCATCTGCTCGGGCGATGCCGCCTTCCGTTACATGAGCTGCACGCCTGGCGTGCAAAACCTGTCCGGTTCCGGTCAGGAAATGAAGCCGAATGCGTAAAGCAGCGGACCGGCTGCCAGCACGAATTCGACCAGCGCCGCCAGACTGCCGTAGAAGCGCCCGCCGGTCGGTCCGCCCTTGCGTCCGCCCGCATCCGACATCATCGAAATGAAGCGCCCGAACAGCGCAAACGCCCACACGGTGCCCAGCACCACCCAGAGAAAAGGCTGGGCAAAGATGAGGCATCCAAGCCCCACGCCGAGATAGGGGCCTGCAAGCGTCGCGCGGATGGAACCGTAGCCTTCGGGTCGGCCATTGATCGGCTGGAGGCGCAAGAGCTTCATCGTTATGCCGGGTGCGAAAAGCATGACAAGACCGGCCAGTGCCGTTATGGCCGCAGAGCTCCATGCAAGCCATTCTCCGGTCGTGGCGGGAAGATAGAATTCCATCGCAATTACCCTCGTCGTTTCTTGCCCTATAGCGGAATTTCCGTCGATCTTCCACGCCTTTACGTGTCAGAGAAAGCTTTGCGGATCTATATCCACCTGCACCCTGATCGAGCCTTTTTCCCTTGGCGCAGCCGCCAGCAGCGCACGGATAAACCCTTGAATATCGGCGCGTTTTGTCCCGTGCACCAGAATGCGGAAACGGTGGCGTCCGCGCACAAGTGCCAGCGGCGCTTCGGCGGGACCGAGCACGGAAATCTCCGGGGAGAAAGGTGCCGCGCGCCGCAGCGCCCGTGCATGGTTTTCAGCGTCCGGGCGATTGTCGGCGGAGATGATTAGCGCTGCAAGCCGTCCGTAAGGCGGCAGGTTGCTGCGCTCGCGCTCCTCGATCTCGCGGGCATAGAATGCGTCTGCATCGCCGCTGACGATGGCCCGCATCACCGGATGATCGGGCTGGTAGGTCTGGAGAAGCCCGAGGCTCTTGCGCCCGGTTCGCCCCGCGCGCCCCGTTACCTGATTGAGCAACTGGAAGGTGCGTTCCGCCGCGCGCGGATCGCCATTGGCAAGCCCCAGATCGGCATCCACCACGCCCACCAGCGTCATGTTGGGAAAATTGTGGCCCTTGGCGACAAGCTGTGTGCCGATGACGATATCCGCCTCGCCTTTTGCGATAGCATCGAGTTCCAGCCGCAGCCGCTTCACGCCGCCCGCCATATCAGACGAAAGCACTATGATTCGCGCCGCATCGAATGTCGCCGCCACTTCCTCGGCAATGCGTTCCACGCCGGGACCGCAGGCCACCAGATGATCGAGCGTGCCGCATTCGGGACAGGCTTGCGGAACCGGCTCGTGATAGCCGCACTGATGACACATGAGCTGCCCGCGAAAGCGGTGTTCCACCAGCCAGCTCGAACATTGCGGACACTGGAAGCGATGGCCGCAGACCCGGCACAGCGTCAGGGGCGCATAACCGCGCCGGTTGAGGAACAAAAGCGCCTGCTCGCCGCGCTCCACCGTCTTGCCGACCGCTTCGGTCAATGCGGGCGACAGAAACCGGCCCGGTGGCGGCGGCGAACGCCGCATGTCGATGGTCTTCAGGTCGGGTAGCGCGGCTTCCGCATAGCGTCCGTAGAGCTTGATTCGCTTGTAGCGCCCCTGCTCCGCATTGACCTGACTTTCGATGGAGGGCGTGGCCGATGCCAGCACCACCGGAAAGCCGCTTATATGGCCGCGCACCACCGCCATGTCGCGGGCATTATAAAAAACCCGGTCTTCCTGCTTGTAAGCCGGGTCATGTTCTTCGTCGACAACGATCAGCCCCAGTTCCTTGAAGGGCAGGAACAGCGCCGACCGCGCGCCCGCCACCACCCGCACCGTGCCTTCCGCTATCTGCCGCCAGACGCGTTCGCGGGTGCGCGGTGCAAGATCGGAATGCCATTCGGCAGGCTTTGCGCCGAAACGGTCATGGAACCGGTCGAGAAACTGCTGCGTCAGCGCGATTTCCGGCAGCAGAATCAGCACCTGCCTGCCCTGCTCGATCGCCTTGGCGACCGCTTCGAAATAGACCTCGGTCTTGCCCGAACCGGTCACGCCGTAGAGAAGCGAAACCGAAAACCCGCCTGCTTCCACCGCTTCCGACAGCATTTCAGCCGCAGCCTGCTGGTCTTCCGAAAGGGTGGCGCGCGCATAATCGATGTCGGGCTTTGCCACCACGGCTGGCGGCGGCAGCATCACTTCCTCGAAAACGCCTTGCGCCTTCAGCCCGTCCACGACCGTCATCGAAACCCCCGCCGCATGGGCAAGGCCTGATCTGGTCCAGGCCAGCCCGTCGCGGGCAAGCTCCATCACCCGCGCCCGGGCGTCCGTCATGCGCTCAGGCTCATGGCCGCAATAGCGAAGCCCCGGCACCGACGGTTCGGGGTCGAAGGCGGCAGGCACGCGCAGGACCATGCGCGCCACCATGCCGGGCGGCGACAGCGTATAGTCGGCTGCCCAACGCATGAAGCGCAGCATGTCGCCGCCGACGGGCGGACAATCGAAAACTTCCGAAATTTCCCGCAATTTTCTGGCATCGACGGCATCGGTTTCGCCTTCGCAGACGATCCCGGCCACCTCGCGCGGTCCAAGCGGCACGCGCACGATCGATCCGGGCTGGACGTTCATGCCGGGCGGAACCATATAAGAGTAAGGCCGCTCCGCGGGCATGGGCACGAGCACGGGAACCACCCGGGGGCCGAGCTCTGGAAACAGACCAGAAATGGGGTTTGCAATATCGTGCGAATCTTTCGACATGATCGCGTGACCTTGGCGCGGCTTTGCGCTAAAGAAAAGCCACCTTCCGGGAATTAAATGGTTTTAAATTCCTCAAACCCACCCGCGCTCATTATGGAGGAACGCTGTTATGAAGTTTTTCGTGGACACTGCGGACGTCAAGGAAATCCGCGAGCTCAATGACCTTGGGCTGGTCGATGGCGTGACCACCAACCCGTCGCTGATTGCAAAGTCGGGCCGCGACATTCTTGAAGTCACCAAGGAAATCTGCAGCATCGTCAAGGGTCCGGTCTCGGCGGAAGTCACCGCGACGGATTTCGACGGCATGATGAAGGAAGCCGCCGTTCTTTCCAAGCTCGCCGACAATATCTGCATCAAGGTTCCGCTGACGCTGGACGGTCTGCGCGCCTGCAAGAAGCTGTCGTCGGAAGGCCACAAGACCAATGTGACGCTTTGCTTCTCGGCCAATCAGGCCCTGCTGGCCGCCAAGGCTGGCGCGACCTATATCTCGCCCTTCATTGGCCGTCTGGACGATACGGGCATCAACGGCATGGAACTGATTGCCGAAATCCGCACGATTTATGACAATTACGATTTCCGCACCGAGATTCTTGCCGCCTCGGTTCGCACCGTCAATCACGTCAAGGAAGCAGCTCTCATCGGCGCCGATGTCGTGACCGCGCCGCCTGCCACGCTGAAGGCGCTCGTCAAGCATCCGCTGACCGACAAGGGTCTCGAAGCTTTCCTCGCCGATTGGGCGAAAACCGGCCAGAAGATCGCCTGATCGGCGACCTGGAGCAGTTCCAGCAAAAGCGCGAAGCGGTTTTGCGCAGGATAATGCTTAAATGAAAGGCGGGCCATCGGCTCGCCTTATACATTTGAGGCCGGAACGGTAAACTTCGTTCCGGCCTCGTTTGTCATTGGGGTGAATGCAACACCGCACTGACGGCTGCAAAGAGGTTGGGTCATGCCCGGCAGGAACTTTCGTTCGTAAAA
>NZ_WBWE01000015.1 GCF_008932435.1 Brucella pseudintermedia
TGTAGTATCAATAAATCAATTATACAAATAACAATAACAAAAATAATTCGAATGATATGAGTAAATTAATTATATATAGTTTATCCTCAATTTTATACGGAGATAAGAATGGCTGTCGATATTTCAATAGAGCCGCAATTCGCTGAGCTATTGGTCAATGATTTAGACAATTCAACAATAACAATGGAAATCAAGGCCACGTTAACTTTTAGTGGAACTGATGCCCCGGCTGCGAATGATCAATACTCTTTTACGTTCAGCTCCAAGACGTCCGGAAGTATGAAGGCTGCACCGAACTCTTCGTTGACGCAGCCTCTTCTTCAAAGCCAGGATGACTCGCAAGTATACACCGCAACCAGCATCGTGGTCGGGAATGGCTACGGCGGTTGCCAGATTAGTGGAAGCAAAGCTGGAGACCCGGCAACTTGGGCTGCGAACGCAGCACAAATTGTTTCCGTTGCTCCAGATCAGGGCGATCTGGATATGAAAACCATGCCTGAAACTGCGCTTCAGGTCAGCATGCAGGTGGGGACCCCGGACGATGGACCTGATCGTACAGCTAGAATCGAGCTAGTGGCGAAGGACCTAAACGGCAAAATTGTCCCCGATTACGATGTTACTTTTAAAATTGACAATGTCCGAGACCCCCTTGAGCAAAAATCGGGCGAATTCTATGATGCCAAAAAGCAACCTGTACAAGTCAGGGTTGATGAAAAATCAGGTGCAGGATTCATTACGCAGAAAACAGATAGTGACGGCAAAACTGCACTATATATCGGAACCAACCAATGGGATGGATACATAAACATCCACGCCAGGGCATTTAATATAGAGCGAACGGCTGGATATGTTTATATCTTCAGCCCCGGCCCCGGACCAGATCTGGAAAACCCGACCACGGATATTTCTGGGGACATGTCAGACTATACTCAGCCCACCTTTCCGGTTACGCTAAACAACGCGAGCGTTGCTAGCGGCGAAAATGTAGGACTGTTTCTGAACGGAAAATTTGAGGGGCAAACTCCTGCAAACAAAATTATGAGCCATGGAGGGACGTATACAACGTCCGCAAAAACGTCTCATCTTAAAAGCGACACGTCCGGCAGTTCAGTTAAAAATGGTCTAATTACCCATCGCACGGAAAAAGGAAACCTGATCAGATCCATAGAAACCCAATTTTTTATCAGCAACCCGCCTGACCCTGCTCCTATAAATCCTATCCTGGGGCCTTTGAAGCAACCTACAGGCGGCGTAATCAATATAAACAGTATACACGATACTAACAATAACCCTACTCCATTTAATGCAATAATAGATCTCGCAAATGACAAGAAGATACTTGAGGGACATTATGAGCTGAAAGCCAACGATACCATTCAACTTCAAGTTACCTTGCAAGGTGATTATGTAGCCACTGATAGTTTCCAGAAGAAGCACTATACGTATAAAAAGATTATAAATTCTGACGATCTTGATAGTAACAACGAAATCATTCCCATACCGTATGCGGATATAAATGGGTACGGAGTTCCGAAGAGTTCGTCAGAGAAAAGTCAATACCAAATGTTTTATGAAATAATAAGTCAAATGGCAACAGAGCCTTTGGCATCTTGTAAAATAACTTCTGGTACACTCGCGACAAGGCAGATATAGGATGGCATCCATGACAAAATTTCTTAAAGATATCGCTCCTTTAATATTAGGACACCGTACAGAGGGAGGCGAGATCAGCCTCGCTGGCAATCCCACAATCGTTGTAACGTGTGAACCATGGACTAATATTCGCACCACACAATACGCTACGCTCTATATTGACGGCATATCCGTCGCCTCAATGCAGCTTTTGTCACATAAGGGCAGATTAGCTCACCTTCCCGAATTTATCATATCTACAGCGGATCATTTTCAACCGGGGCAGACCTACGAGCTGTCTATTGGAATCGTGGAGCCGGATGGCTCAGACACCCCCAATCAAAGCAAAAGCCGTACAATAGAGCTCAGTATAGTACCATAGCACGCCACGGTTTAAGCATTTCCAAAATGCGAACCGGTTTTTGGAACAGGTTGCGTGGAAAACAAACGGCTATGCTCGAGTGGCTCGGTTTTAGCCGATCTGAACTGCCCTGGATTTGTGGGGCGGTTCAACTCTCCTTCGCGGTGCCTCTTCCCTTTCCCGCTTAGAGCGCATCCTGAAAAGTGTGAAACGGTTTCGGAAAAGATGCGCGTCAAAACAGAAATGGAGCGCCAATCTGATCCAATCAGATCGAAACGCGCTCCAAAGGAAACGGTCGGACATGCTTTGAAATTGTTGGAGATGATATAATGTTATTGGAAGAATTAATGCCTACCATCGATGGTCTTGATACGAGCGTGACGCCTCCTGCTCTCTATCTCGATCTTTATACTGATAGTATTACTGTACGCATAGAAGCATGGGACAACATTAGAACGGATCAGGTAGCTTATCTACGATTAGATGGGTCAGAAATTCAATCACAGATGATAAAGCCGGCTGATCCTAGCGGGATGGAGCCAAAACGGGGCGCGCCCCCGCAGTTTAGGGTATTGATTGGTGATTACTTTCGGGCCGGAACGTCGCACAATGTCCAAATACATGTCATCGATGGCTCGGAAAATATAGGAATTAGTAAACAGTTGTATTTTGATGTCAAGAAAGATTCCCTGGAGGGGAAGCTCAAGATTGACATTACTGCAGGTGCAGGCGGCTATAACTCGGATCATTCTTATTTGATGCCAGCAAATATTGCCGTTCTGCGTGGCCCTCCCAATATGCACCTGACTGCTCGCAGCCGCGGTGCGGTGCGCTTCCAGGATGTGGGGGGCGCAGAATATTGCAATTTCTATTTCGATGAAAACGGGGTTTCCCCGCTGGTGCTGATCAGGATTGATAATATACATATCGACAAGGCAAGCGCCAGCAAACCCCAAGACGAGATTTATATTACGCATAAGGGCCAAAACGAAGAAATCATCAGCAAGCCGGTCTTTTTTGATGATTATCACGAGCCGACAGATCCAGACGTTGCGACAGCGATCGAATCTGTATCCTGTAATACGTTGGGGATTTCGGATGGAGATACCTTATGTATCGTCAGCATCATCTTTAACAAGGAATATATAGATAGAACGAAAGACGAAACAGTTTACATCGTTTTATCAAAAAATCTTTCCCTTGAGAAGAATACTTACAACAAACATTTTCCCGTATCCGTGGGCGGCCCATCATTTCCCACAATAAGTATAGTTGATTATACTGCAGAGTTCGGAGTGAGGACTTCTGTTGCCGGAATGCATACAGTTGGGTTTTATCCGAGTTTGAATTCTTCTGCCTATTGGACCAACGAGATTAAATTTGTACCTTTATCGTGAGATTATTCTATGACCAATTCAACAAATGAAAGTGGAATTATTCTCAAAGTCGATGCTTCCGCCAACCTGGAGATGACGGTAGATGGCAGTTCGGCTGACGGGAAATCCACCAATACCGCCACAGCCTGGCTGGAAAACGACGGAGATAATATTGCGGGCATAGTCTTTACGTTTACCATCACGCAGGGCAATGCCGTATTCCTGGCAAATGGAAAGCAGACGGTGGATATCAAGGCAAACCCGGTTATGGTAGCGACTGCCGATTTCACCGACTCCACTGGCGAGGTTGGAGAAATCAGCGTGTATCCAACCGTCAGCAATGATCTTACCGCGTCAACAAGATACACCTTCAAGACGGTCGAACAACCGAAGCTTAATTTGGCCGTCAAGACCGACAACGCTACCGCGAACAACACTGATAGTGATGTGGTGCAGGCGACCCTGACCCATAATGGAGGTCAGGCTTATTCCGGACAGAGACTCAAATTCACTGCTTCGGGAGGTGCCCAGCCACTATTCTCGGACGATGGCATTCAGAAATACGCCTCCCCCTTCTACAGCAACACAGATGGCAAGGGAGAGGTTAGCCTCTACGTTTATGACACCTCGAACGAGGATGACAGCTTTTTGGTCAATGCCGAACTGGAAGGCGACCCGACAGTTAATTCTTCGGCGACGGTGCACTTCAAGGGGGCGAACCCTAAACCGGTCCGGCCGGTGATCGACCAATTTTATGTCACCGGCGACGTGACACTCGGACAATCAAGCGATGGCAAACCGTGTCAGGTCACAGCAGAAATAATTCCTGCCAGTGGCACCCCCCGACCAATTGCTTTATAAAGTTTTCAAGCTATAGCGCCTCGGGCCTTGTGCCGAATTCCGTGCATATTTCTGATAAAAGCAAGTTGTCAGGGGCTGACAGCGGCACAACGTACATTGACACCATTCTGGTCCAACCTCCTTCGAAGAAGTATACGGTCAATGTCCATTACATGGGCCCCGAAAATGGCAGCACCTATATCAAGGCCGAATTAGGGTCAGGACCCATTGATTTGAACTGACGGCTGTGATTCAGATGGGCGTATAGGAGCCCGACTGATGAGTAATTTGTTTTGGCTGACGGACGAGCAAATGGCTCGTCTTCAGCCCTATTTCCCCAAGAGCCATGGCCGCCAGCGCGTTGATGATCGACGCGTTCTGAGCGGCATCATCTTCGTCAACCGCAACGGGCTGCGTTGGCGTGATGCGCCGAAGGAATATGGCCCGGCGAAGACGCTTTATAACCGCTGGAAACGCTGGGGCGACAAGGGCGTATTTATCCAGATGATGGAAGGTCTGGCCGTGCCTGAAGCCGCAGAGCACAAGACCATCATGATCGATGCGACCTATCTCAAGGCCCACCGCACGGCTTCCAGCTTGCGGGTAAAAAAGGGGGCGCGGGCCGCCTGATTGGACGCACGAAAGGCGGCATGAACACCAAGCTTCATGCCGTAACGGATGCGAGTGGTCGCCCGATCAGCTTCTTCATAACGGCAGGCCAGGTCAGCGATTACACCGGTGCTGCCGCCTTGCTTGATGAACTTCCCAAGGCCAAATGGTTGCTGGCCGACCGTGGCTATGATGCCGACTGGTATCGTGACGCTTTACAGGCGAAGGGGATCACTCCCTGCATTCCAGGTCGAAAATCCCGCAAGAAGACCATCAAATACGACAAACGCCGCTACAAACGGCGCAACCGGATCGAGATCATGTTCGGGCGTCTCAAAGACTGGCGGCGTGTCGCTACGCGTTACGACCGGTGCCCAATGGCCTTTCTCTCCGCCATCGCTCTCGCTGCGACCGTTATCTTCTGGCTATGAGCAATGAGTCCTGACCCTAGGCCGATCATCAGAAGCCAGCCTGAAAGGTCGGGCTCCTGCCATGTCCATGGAAAGGACAGCGCGCAGGCCAGTCCGAACAGCAGGCTGGTGGCATACATCTGCGTCATCGTGGTTTCGCTGCGGCTGACGAGCCGGATCAGGATCGTGCTCCATGCCCAGCAGAAGCCCGCTACGATGCACATGGCGGCGGGTATGAGATTGGGCGAATGGGTTGGGTTCGCGGCCACAGTCACGCCAATAAAACCGATTGCGCAGGCGACCCACCGCCCCGGCCCGATCTTCTCTTTCAGCACGAGGATCGACAGGAACATGACCATGATTGGCGCGGAGAAATAGAGCGTGGTCAGTTCCGCCAGTTCAAGGTGGCGAGCCGCATTGTAGAACAGCAGCCACGCGCCAAGCATCAGCGCCGCGCGGAGCACGATGGTGTTGCGATAAGGGCTTTTGAAAATCGACGGATGGCGGCGATACCGTATCAGCACGCCGGTAATAAGCACGATCACCAGACTGCGCATGAACAAGATCTGCGGCACCTGATAGGTCGCGACAAGCCATTTCACCATCGCATCCTGAAGGGCGAAACAAGCGTAGCCGCCACAAGCAAGGGCGATGCCTGCGAGCGGTCTAGAACTGACTGACCCGGTATTCATGGGTTCCCCGATCCGGCCCAGGAATCCCTGCTGCGGGATGGACCACGAGTGCTGAATTTGCAGGACTGGAACGCGTAAGCAAGAGGCTGATATATGAAGGCCAAAGACGGCAGCGCGAATGTAGCCGGAATGCAACAAACCGGAAGTCGGAACGCGCCGCGTCGGGATCATTACCCCTCGGGCCGTATGATCGTTTTCAAGCCGTTCGCTTCACCTTCTATCAGCCGGGCATAGGCTTCCGGCACTTCGTCGAGCGAGATTTCCCGGTCGACAAGCTGCAGCAACTGCGCCTCAAGATCGGGCAGCAGGCTTGCGATTTCATGCAGTTCGTCCTGATAGGCATGGCAGCCGATCAGGCTGATTTCCCGCTCGACCAGAATGTTCGGGTCCAGTTCGATCCTGCCATGGGATATGCCGACCAGTGCCAGCGAGCCGCCGCCGGAAAGCACGTCGAGCGTGGCCTTGAGGACGCCGATATTGCCGGTGGCGTCAATCGCATAGCGGAGCGGCTGGCCGCCCAGCGCAGCTTCAATCGCAGCCTTGTCGAGAGGCACGCTGATTGCGCCGGTGACGGTTGAAACGAGATTGGCGCGCTGGTCGTTGCGGTCGCAGACCAGCACCGGACCATCATGCAGGCGGGAGAGCAGCAGCGCTGCAAGCCCGCCGATCGGGCCGCAGCCGACAACGAGGACCGCTTCGCCCGCTGGCACGCGCTGCTTGCGGATGGCGTGCAGCGCCACCGAAAGCGGCTCGCCCATGGCGGCGGTCACAGGGTTGATGGCCGGATCGTAATGAACGAGCAGGCGGGCAGGAAGCGCTGTCTCCTCGGCAAAGCCGCCGTCGCAGACTTCGCCGATGAAGCCCAGCGTTTCGCACACATTGTGCCTGCCGCTTTTGCAGGACGGGCATTCGCCGCACCAGTAGCGGGAATCCGCGATCACCGTATCGCCCGTTTTGAAACCGGTCACGCCTGCGCCGGTTTCGGTTACAACGCCCGCAAATTCATGGCCCGCGACCGAAGGCGAGCGGCTGATCCACTGGCCGGTCATGTAATTGTGCAGGTCCGAGCCGCAAATGCCCGCCGCCGCCACTTTCAGCCGGACCCAGCCCGGCTCAAGCGCCGCTGGCGGATCGATGGTTTCGACCCGCAAATCCTTCGCCGCATAAAGCCGGACCGCTTTCATTGTGCCGCCTTCCTCAGAGATAGTTTTTGCGGATTTCCGACACGGCATTCTCGTGCGAGGAGAAGCCTTCATAACGCGCCAGCGTGCGGGCGTGCTTTGCAAATTCCGGATAGGCGGATGCCGTCACATAGCCGATGGACGAACGCTTGACGAAATCAGTTACCGAAAGCGGGCCATAGGTGCGCGCCCAGCGGCTGGTCGGCAGAACGGCGTTCGGGCCGAGGCCGAAATTGCCGATGACGACAGGCGTGTGCGGTCCCATCAGGATTTCGGCGGCTTCGGTGATGTGGCCGAGATGCGCGAACGGATCGGTGGAAAGAAGCTCCAGATGTTCCGGCGCATAGTCGTTGATGAAGCGATAGCTCTCCTCCACGGAGGGCGTCAGGACGATGCCGCCATATTTGCCGGTGAGCACGGTTTTGGAGAAGCCGACGCGCTGTTCGGTCATGCGCGCCCAATGGTCCGGCAATGCGGCCAGCGCTTCCTCCGCGACGCGGCGGCTATGCGTGACGAGCCATGCGGATGAATCAGGGCCATGTTCCGCCTCGATCAAAAGGTCGAGCGCCGCAAGCCCGCCCTTCACCGTATCGTCGGCAAAAATGACCGCCTCAGAAGGACCGGCAGGCAGGCCGGGATCGATGACGCCGCCGAGCAGGCGCTTGGCCGCAACCACCCACGGGCTGCCGGGGCCGACGATCTTGAGCGCCGGTTTCACCGTTTCCGTGCCATAGGCGACGGCAGCGACAGCTTGCGCGCCGCCGACCTTGTAGACCGTTTTCACACCGGCAAGGCGTGCTGCAACGAGCGTTGCGGCATCGACGGAACCATCCGGCGTCGGCGGGGTGACGATGGCAAGATCAGGCACGCCAGCGACCACGGCCGGCACGGCGGTCATCATGGTGACAGACGGAAACGCCCCCTTGCCGCGCGGAATATAGAGCGCGACGGAGCGGATTGGCGTGAAACGGTCGCCAGCAAAGGCGCCCGGACGCATTTCCTTCAGCCACATGGCCTCCGGCTTCTGCTCCTCATGGAAATGGCGGATATTGTCGATGCCGAACTGGATGGCCTCGATCACGTCCTTTTCCACCTTGTCGAAGGCGGCATCGAACTCGGCTTCCGTCGCCTTGATGTTGGCCGGATCGACCTCGGCCTTATCGAGATCGCGCGCAAAACGGACAAGTGCGGCATCGCCTTCGGTGCGAACGGCTTCGATGATCGGCTTCACCTTCTCGATAAAACCGGACAGATCGGTCTCCGAACGCTTGAGCAGTTCGGTGCGCTCTGCATCGCTCAGCTTTGCCAGTTCGTGAAAAGAAACATCGGACATGATCGGCTCCTTGCTGGTTGCGGTGGAGACGCAACCGGTCATTTCGATTTGAGGAAGATGTCGAGCCCGACCAGCCGGTCGAGCAGGAAGATGGCGGCGGCGGCACAGGCGATGAAGACGACGGAGATGGCCGCAAGGTCGGGCGTGATGATGGATCGGATCGAATTGTAGATCTGCACCGGCAGCGTCACGATGCGCGCATCGACCAGAAGCAGGCTCACCAGAAATTCGTTCAGCGCCAGAATGAACATCAAAAGCGAGCCGCTGATCACGCCCGGCACCACGACCGGCAGCGTGACGAAGAAGAATGTCGAGATCGGCCCTGCCCCGCAATTGGCCGCGGCAAGTTCCAGATCGGCATCGAGATTGGCTGCACTTGCTGTCACAGCCCAGATCATGAAAGGCAGATTGATGACACAGGCTGCAATGCCCACCGGCCAGAGCTGGCCCAGAATTCCGGCCTGACCATAGATCAGCATGAGGCCGATGCCGGAACCGATCAGCGGAATGGTGAAGGGCAGCAGCAGATAAATCTGGATCGTCTTTTCAAACCGCACGGCATATTTGGCGAGCGCTATGCCTGCCAGCGTGCCGACTGGAATGGCAACGATGGTGCAGATGAAGGAGACATAGAGCGAGCGCAGGAATGCATCCCAAAGGTCGCTCGTTCCGGCGATCTTCTGATACCATTTCAGCGAAAACCCTTCCGGCGGAAAGGTAATCATGTTGCCGGATGTGAAGGATGCTCCAAGCACCACGACGGTTGGCGCGGAAAGCAGCACCAGAACGGCGATCACGAATGTCCATATGACTATGGATTTCGACAGCGGCGACGTCATTTGCGCGCCCTCCCCATGGCAAGCGTGCCTGCCCCGAACAGCATGAACACGATCCCGACGAGGATCGAACCGACGCCAACCAGAAGCAGCGCCAGCGTCGCGCCGAGCCCCTGATCGGAGGTGCGGAAGAACTGGTCATAGATCGCATTGGCGATGAAATCCTGCGACCCGCCGCCCAAAATTGCGGGTACGGCGAAATCGGTGAGCGACAGCGTCATCACCACCAGTCCCGCGCCGATCAGTCCCGGACGCGCCATGGGCAGGACGACATGGGCGAAAGTCCGCATCCAGTTTGCGCCGAGCGAGCTTGCCGCCGCTTCCATTTCTTCCGGAATGGCAGTCAGCGCCGGTGCCAGCATCAGCACGGCGAATGGCAGCATATATTGAATGAGGCCGAACAGAACCGCCGGATAGTTATAGAGAAGGCGCATCGGTGCGATGCCGACAAGGCCGAGCGCCTCGTTGACCATGCCCTGATTGCCGAGAATGATGAGCCAGCCATAGGCGCGCACCACCTGCCCGATGAAAAACGGCAGGAACAGCGCGATCAGCAGGAATTTGCGCAAGGCAGCCGACGGCGTGCGCACCATGAGATAGGCATAGGGAAAGGCCAGAATGAGCGTGAAAACGGTCACGACGAGCGAGCCGAACAGGCTGCGCCATGCCACGGTTGCAAAGAGGCTTTCGGTCAGGGCGCGCTTGTAATTGGCAAGCGTGTAATAATCCGACATCAGGAATGTCGAGGTGTCGAGCGTGCGCAGGCTGGTATCCGCGATCTGGATCAGGCCCAGCACCAGCAGCCCCACCAGAACAATCGCCGGAAGCAGCATCAGATAGGGCACGGCGCGATTGAACCGCGCTGGCCACAGAAAGGCTGCGATTGCTTCCAGCGCATCCATGATGCGCCAGACAACCGGATAGGCAGTGCGTGCCGCTCGCATGTTTTAATTCCTGAATATCTGATTGGGAGCTGCCCCAGAAGCCAAATCTGAAGGCAGCTCCAGCAATAACGGGCCTATCAGCCCTGCATGATGGCCTTGAACTTCGAGAACCATTCGCTCTCGTTTTCCACCTGCACCTTCGCCGAAATGCGGATGAGATGCTTGAAATCCTCGTCCTTGGTCGGATAGGCCGGATCGTTCACCAGATCGGCGGGCGGAGTCAGGCCCGGCACGACGCCCGGTAGGCCAAGGCCGTCGAGCCAGACCTGCTGCGCATCCTTGGTGAGCGCGAAGTTGATATATTCCTTGGCCCAGTAAAGTTCGTTTTCCGGCAGGCCCTTTGGAATCCACAAGCCGTCCGTGTCGAATTTCGCGCCCTCTTCCGGGACGGTCCAATCGATCTTGACGCCGTTCTTCTGGGCTTCGCGCGCATTGGTGGAAATGGTGCAGGCCAGATCAATCTCGCCCTTCTGGAACCAGGTGGTGAAATCCGGGTCTTCGCCCAGAAGCGGCTGCTGCTGCTTCACCTTGGCGATGAAATCCCATGCGGGCTGCATATTGCCCGGAATGTCTTCCAGCTTGCCGCCACCGGCAACCTGCGCCGGGAAGTGGAAGCCGATGCCATCGTTGTAAAGCGCGATGCGGCCCTTGAACTTCGGATCGAGCAATGCGTGCCACGACTTCGGCGGGCCATCCGGGAAGGCTTCCGGACGATAGGCCAGCACATAGACATAGCCATAGGTGTTGACGATCGGATAGCCGTCGAGACCAACCGGCTTGGCAAGATCGGTAGTGTTCTTGAGGTTAGACAGGTCCGACAGGTCTTCCGTCACGCCGCGCAAGGCCGATTTCGTCGCGTTGGTGGTCGTATCCCAGTTGACGTGGATCGGCGGAACACGCTTCTGCGCGACCGCAGCCCAGAGCTTCGGCTGGATTTCATTGTCTTCCGTCAGGTCATGCCGGATGGAAATGCCGGTCTTGGCGGTAAACGGATCGGACACGCCAGCTTTCAGGGCGTCCACCCAGCTGCCGCCCCATGCGCGCACGATCAGTTCCTTCGGCTTTGCCGGTTCTTCGGCAAAGGCGCGCGACAGGCCGAGCGACGTCGTGCCAGCTGCGGCGGCAAGAGCGCCCGCGCCTTGCAGGAAGCGGCGGCGGTCGAGGATCAGAAAAGGCTTCTTCAGGTTGCTCATTTTGTTTCTCCTGTGGAGTTTCCCCGTAATGTTTTGATCATGCGGCAAAGACGATGAGATCGCGGGCGTTCCAGCCAAGATGCACAGTCTCGCCTTCCGCAAACTGGCTGTGACCGATGGGATCGTGATCGAAGACGCGCATCAACACGTCTCCCAAAGCGGGAACCCGCAATTCATAGACGATGCGCTCGCCTTCAAAGATCGCATCGGTAACGATGCCTTCCAGCACGGTGTCGAGTGCCGCATGGGCTTCCGCGCTGCCGCCGATACGGATCTGTTCGGCGCGGATTGCGCATGAGACATTCGCGCCGGAGCCGACTGGTCCGCGCCCCTCGCCTGCCATACCGACCAGAGGCGTTCCTGCATCGACCCGCACAAGATTGCCGTCGAGCGAAGATGCCTTGCCGGAAATGAAATTGGTGACGCCGATGAAGTTTGCCACAAAGGCATTGGACGGGTTGCGATAGGTTTCCGACGGCTCAGCCATCTGCTGGATTTCGCCGCCATCCATGACGATAATCTCGTCAGAAACGACAAGCGCCTCGCGCTGGTCGTGGGTGACATTGATGGTCGTGACGCCCAGTTCTCGCTGGATGCGGCGGAATTCAAGCTGCATTTCCTCGCGCAGCTTGCGGTCGAGCGCTGCCAGCGGCTCGTCGAGCAGAAGCAGGTCCGGTTCGAAAACGAGGGCGCGCGCGATGGCGACGCGCTGTTGCTGGCCGCCCGAAAGCTCGTGCACGCGCCGACTGCCAAGGCCGTTGAGCCGAACGAGATCGAGATAGCGTTCCACCCGCTCGGGGATGGAGCGCGCATCGAAACGGCGCATTTTCAGGGGAAAGGCGACGTTTTCCGCCGCCGTCATATGCGGAAAAAGCGCAAGTTTCTGGAAAACCATGCCGATGGAGCGCTTGTGCGGCGGCACGGCGCTGACGGCTTCGCCATTGATGAAGATTTCGCCGATGCTCGGTTTCTGGAAACCGGCAATGAGGCGCAGAAGCGTCGTCTTGCCCGAACCGGACGGACCGAGGATGGTCAGGAAACGGCCCTTGGCGAGATCGAAAGAGGCCGCGCGCACGGCGTGGAAGCCGTTATAGATCATGCTGACATCGTTGACCGATACGGCAGCCGGTCCGTTTGAAACCTTACGGCCAGTTGCGGTTTCGGTTGTACTCATGGCTATTTCCCATTTCAGTGAAAGCACTGGCAGGTGCTTTTGAAGTTATTTCAATCCTGTTCTGCAATCCGCTGATATTCGTCTTTAGAATATCAGATAGAAGCGAGATACCCCCCATCGACGGGGATTACCTGTCCCGTGACATATGACGAAGCAGCGCTTGCCAGAAAAACCACGGCGCCCGCAACGTCTTCCATCGCGCCGAACCGCCCCTGCGGAATTTTGGCCAGCATCGCCTTCTGCCAGTCGTCACTCTCGTAAAACACATCGGTCATGGCAGTGCGGAAATAGCCCGGCGCAATGCCATTGACGCGGATGCCGGACGGCGCCCATTCGGTCGCAAGCGCGTGGGTCATCCCCATGAGGCCGGATTTGGAGGAACCGTAGGGTACGGCGGTCGGCACGCCGACATAGGACGTCAGCGAGCAGAGATTGATGATCGAGCCGCCCTTCCCGCTCTCCGTCATCTGGCGGGCAGCAGCCTGCGCACAGAAGAACGCGCCCTTGAGATTGGTCGAAACGATACGATCCCAAAGCGCCTCGTCCACATCGAGCGACGGGCGGATTTCTTCATAGCCAGCATTGTTGACGAGGATATCGAGGCCGCCGAGCGCATCTGCGGCTTGAGCGACCGCTGCACCGCAGGCAGCGACATCGCGCACATCGAGCGAAAGACTTGCAGAGGCACGGCCATGCCCGGCGATACGGGATGCCGTTTGCGAAAGGTCGCCAGACTTGCGGGCTGTAATTGCGACGTCGGCACCAGCCGAGGCGAGCGCTTCGGCGATGGCCTGTCCCAGTCCCCGGCTCGCACCGGTAACCAGCGCTTTACGCCCGCTGAGGTCGAAAAGCGATAAAACCTGCATCATGTTCCCCTGCGGACCTTTGGCAAAACAATATTTGTGCCCGAACTTCTACCCGTTCCGGCTCCAATGTTTAGCGATTTTTTGTGGTCTCCCCTGCATAGGACCATCTTTTTTATATGTTGTCTATACATATATAAGCAAAATCGGATTTTGGACTTGGCACGTCTCTCGGGAAGGCGGCTGAACGACGAAAAGCTGCGACCGGGCGGGCTGGAACATCCGGAAAAATCCGGCCATGCAAGCTGATTCGGCCCGGCTTGCCACGGGTCGTGAGCTGTTTCAGTTTGAAAGCAGGTTTCGGGAGGCAGCTTTCCAAACTCGTGCTAGAAAGCTTTTATGAAAGACCTTTTCGACCAGATTGAACCGCGTGAAATCCTTGCGCCCGGAGCCGTGCTTTTGCGCGGCTTTGCGCTTTCCGCCGAGGACGCTGTTCTGAAAGCGGTCGCAGATGTTTCTGCCGCAGCGCCCTTTCGGCATATGACCACTCCCGGCGGCTATCGCATGTCGGTTGCGATGACGAATTGTGGTGATTTCGGTTGGGTTACAGACCGAACCGGCTATCGTTACAGCGCCCACGATCCGGAAACTGGCCTGCCCTGGCCTGCCATGCCGGATGCTTTTCGCGCTCTTGCCCAAACTGCTGCCAGAGATGCGGGCTATCCTGATTTCGAGCCGGATGCCTGTCTCATCAATCGTTACGAACCGGGTGCGAAACTCTCATTGCATCAGGACAAAGACGAACAGGATTTCAACAATCCGATTGTTTCCGTGTCGCTTGGCCTGCCCGCGACTTTCCAATTCGGCGGATTGAAGCGAACCGACCCGATCGCAAAATACATCCTGCATCATGGCGACGTGGTTGTGTGGGGCGGACCGTCCCGCCTCTTCTATCACGGCATACTTGCCCTGAAGCGCGGCGAGCATGAAAAACTGGGTCCGTTCCGCTTCAATCTGACGTTCAGAAAATCCCAATAAACGCGATTTTCCGAACGAAAAGCCACCAAAAACGCCGTTGAAATGTGGCGAACGCCCGTTCTTTTTGCGGCTATTTTGTGGCAAGCAGGGTTTCAGTTGAATGCCCCGCCACCGCTTTTGCTCTCCGGGCGCTCCCTGGCAACCTTGTCACGATAGCCGCTCGCCCTGTAGGCGGCGATGGGTTCGATGGCTCCGCCGGTGCGGCGGCGCGCTTCCGCCAGGATTGGTTCGACGTCTGTCCGGTAGGCCCGTTTCAGCGTATCGGACGCCATCAGCGCATCGTTTGCCTGCTGGTAGGTTTCCAGCGCCTCGCGATCCACCAACAGGGCCTGCGCATAGGCGCGGCGGATTTCGTTTGCCGATGAGATGAGGCTTTCCAGCGGATCGGTGACATTATGCGACTGGTCGATCATGTGGGCGGGGTGGAAGTCTGCCACGCCGCGATAGTCCGCATCCACCAACTCATTGAAAACAAGGAACAATCGATAGGGATCGATGGAGCCGGCATCGAGATCGTCGTCACCATACTTGCTGTCGTTGAAATGGAATCCGCCGAGTTTTCCGAACTGGATCAGCCGCGCGACGATCATTTCGATATTGGTGTTCGGCGCATGGTGGCCGAGATCGACCAGACATTGCGCCTTCGGCCCCAGTGTCGAAGCTATAAGATAGTTGGTGCCCCAGTCCTGAACCACGGTCGAATAGAAGGCCGGTTCGTACATCTTGTGTTCGGAGAACAGCCGCCAGTCATCGGGCAATGCCTTGTAAATCTCGCCCATGGAATCGAGATAGCGCTCGAAGGCACGGGTGAAATTCTGCTGGCCGGGAAAGTTGGAACCGTCGCCCAGCCATACCGTCAAGGCCTTGGAACCTATGGCTTTTCCGATTTCGATACATTCAATGTTGTGCTCGACAGCCTGCGCCCGCACTGCCGGGTCGACATGGGTGAGCGACCCGAATTTATAGGAGAGCTTCTGGTCCGCCCCATCCGCGAATGTGTTGGAATTCATGGCGTCGAAGCCAAGTCCAAGCGCTTCGGCGTGGGCTTTCAGCTTCTTCGGATCAGCCTTGTCCCATGGAATATGCAAGGAAACATTCGGCGTTGCGCGGCAAAGCTCGTTTATGACGGCGCAATCGTCGAGCTTGTCGAAAATGCCGCGCGGCTCGCCCTTGCCCGGAAAGCGCCCGAAGCGTGTGCCGCCCGTGCCGGTGCCCCATGAAGGCACGGCAACGAAATAGCTTGCTACCTTGTCGGTGATCCTGTCGATTTCGATCCCGCGGCGCAAAAGCTGTTCGCCAAGCGCCTGATAGTCGCTCTTCAATGCATCTTCAAAACCGGAATTGTGCTCGGCGATGAAATCTGCCGCGATACGTTGCTCGGACATGGTTCCTCCCAGAATGTCCTGAATTTCGTGGATCAGCGCAGAAAGCTCTGCTGGTTTCCGGCGTCCACATTGATGATGTTACCAGTTGACTTGGCCGAAGCGTCGCTTGCAAGGAAATAGATCGCCTCCGCAATGTCTTCCGGGAAGACGTTCAGCTTCAGCATGGAACGCTTGCGATAATGCTCCTCGAGTTCCGAGACATCGATCTTGGAGGACGCCGCGCGTTGCTCGCGCCATTCTCCATCCCATATCTTGGAGCCGCGCAGAACCGCATCCGGGTTGACCACATTGACGCGAATACCCGCCTCCGCGCCTTCCAGCGCCAGACAGCGCGCCAGATGGATTTCCGCCGCCTTGGCCGCGCAATAGGCCGAAGCATTGGGGGAAGCGGCAAGCCCGTTCTTGGATGCGACGAATACGACGTTGCCCCCGAGTTTCTGGCGGCGGAACAGGCGGAATGCCTCTCGCGACACGAGGAAATAGCCGGTCGCGAGAATATCGATATTGCGGTTCCACATGGAAAGTTCGGTGGCTTCAACCGGAGCCGACGAGGCAATGCCCGCATTGGACACCAGAATATCGATGCCGCCCAATTCGACGCTGGCTTCGATGAAGGCGTCTGCCACGCCCTTTTCGTCGGTGACATTCAGTTCTACGCTGCGCACCTGATCGGCGCCAAACCGTTTTACGAGATTTTCGTGAGCGGTTTTGAGCGATTTTGCGTCAATATCGGCCAAAACCACGCAAGCGCCCTCGCCCGCCAGCCTTTCGGCGGTCGCAAAACCAATGCCGCCAGCGCCGCCGGTGATGAAGGCTACACGCCCGGCGAGGCTCTTTGGCTTGGGCATCCGCTGCAGCTTTGCTTCTTCAAGCAGCCAATATTCGATATCGAAGGCTTCCTGTTCCGGCAGGCCCTGATATTCCGATACGCCGGAGGCGCCGCGCATCACATTGATTGCATTGACATAAAACTCGCCTGCAATGCGCGCCGTCGCCTTGTCACGGGCGAAGGAGAGCATACCGACGCCGGGAATGAGAAAAATCACCGGATTGGGATCGCGCATCTTTGGCGAATTGTCGTGCCTGCACGCTTCGTAATAGCGCTTGTAATCGGCGCGATAGGCCTCCAGCGCGCCCTCGAGTCCGGCAACCACGGCATCGACATCGGGCTTCGCCGGATCGAAATCCACGACCAGAGGACGGATTTTGGTGCGCAGGAAATGGTCCGGGCAGGACGTGCCGAGTGCTGCGAGCGGACGCAGGTCCTTCGCGTTCACGAATTCCAGCACGGCGTCCTGATCGTCAAAATGGCCGAGCTTGCGTTCGTCCTTTCCGATCAGCCCGCGAATTTCCGGCATCAGCCGCGCGGCAACGGCCCGGCGCTCGGAAGCAGGGAGGCTCTGCGCGATAGCGCCGCCGAAAGCGGTCTTGCCCGCGGTCTTCCGGTCCAGCCATTCAATAGCCTTGTTGATGATGGCAAGCGTGGTTTCGTAGCAGGTTTTTGCATCGTCGGCCCAGGTGAAAAGTCCATGACTTTCAAGGACAACGCCCTTGGCCTGCGGATGCGCCTTCACGAAGGCTTCGAGGTCGAGGCCGAGCTGGAAACCGGGGCGGCGCCAAGGCAGCCAGCCGATTTCTTCGCCAAAAATCTCGGCTGTCAGTTCACGGGAGTTTTTGGAAGCGGCTATCGCGATGATCGCATCTGGATGCATATGGTCCACATGCCTGAAGGGCACAAACCCGTGCAGCGGCGTATCGATGGAAGCGGCGCGCGGATTGAGATTGAAGGTGCAATGCGGCAGGAAGCCGACCATGCGGTCTTCGTCCTCGACGCCCTTGTATATGCCCTTCAAAGCGTTGAGCTTGTCCTGATAAAGCGTGGCAAAACCGTCCAGCTTGATGGTGCCGACGTCGCCGCCCGAGCCCTTGACCCAGAGAACCTGCACTTTCTCGCCTGTCAGCGGATCGGTTTCATCGACCTTGGCGGAGGTGTTGCCGCCGCCGTAATTGGTGATGCGCTTGTCGGAACCAAGCAGATTGGAGCGATAAAGCAGCTTGCCCGGCTCATCCATCGCCGCCGCTTTGGCGTCATCCCACCGGTTTTCGAGAAGCCTGCTCTTGGCCGCCATGTCATCCTCCCAATTCTGTTATCGTGAAACGCAGATCGCGTGCTCACCCCACGCGCTGTCGATCATGTTGATGGCAGATATGACGTATGAAAGGAATTGCTGTCAATCATAAACAATCATCTTCAATCATTAATGTGATTATTCTGCGCTGTTGTGATTGTTTGTGATTGACACGCGCAGGCTTTATGCCCGATACAGGGAAAAGGAGGAGCCATGCACGAACGAGAGCGCCACCGCATCATCCTGAGCGCAGTTCAGGAAAAGCCGGTGATCACCATTCAGGATCTGGTGGAGCTGACGGAAGCGTCGGAAGCAACCCTTCGGCGCGACATTGCATCGCTCCATATGCAGGGCCGCATCAAGCGCGTGCGCGGCGGGGCCGAGGCCATCCATCCGCCGCAATTCGGCAATCTGACAGGCCGCCCGTTCAAGGTTTCGGAATCGGAAAATGCTGACCGCAAGCGCGCCATCGCCCGCGAAGCCGTGGCGCTTTGCGAAGAAGGCGACAGCATCATCATCAATGGCGGGTCCACGACTTTCCAGATGGTGCATTATCTTGCCCCGCGCCGCTTGCAGGTGCTGACTAATTCCTTCGCCATCGCCGAGCATCTTCTGCGCCAGTCGAAAAGCACGGTCATCGTGCCGGGCGGCGCGATCTATCGCGACCAGAGCCTGATCCTGTCGCCTTTCGACAACGACGTCATCCGCAATTTTTACGGTCGGCGCATGTTCATGGGCTGTCAGGGTGTCAGCCCGCTCGGGGTGATGGAGTCCGATGCGCTGATTATCCAGAGCGAACAGAAGCTGATGGGCCAGGCGGACGAACTTGTCCTGATGGTCGATTCAACGAAATTCACGCGCCGTTCCAGCCTTATCCTTTGTCCACTCGACCGGGTCAGCACGCTGATTACCGATGACGGCATTTCGGATGAAGCGCGGCGCATGGTGGAAAATGCGGGCATCCGCCTCATCGTGGCGCAGGTTTCCGCAAATGCAGGCAGGGGCGACGAAGGCGGAGGTTCCGCCGAGGTGGCTTGAGCCGGACCTGACTTACGCTCCGGTTGCGAACCGGACGAAGCGAAACATATGTCTTTATACTGGGAGGAATGAGACATGAAACTTTTCAAGAAACTTGTACTGGGTACAGCGCTGGCCGTCGCTTTCATGGCTACCCACGCGCAGGCCGCCGACATGAAAATCGCGCTTGTCGCAAAGTCGCTCGGCAACGGCTTCTTTGAAGCCGCCAACAAGGGCGCACAGGAAGCGGCCAAGGAACTGGGCGGGGTCGAGGTCATCTATACCGGCCCGACCACCACGACGGCGGAAGGCCAGATCGAGGTAATCAACTCCCTGATCGCGCAGGGCGTTGACGCGATCGCCATTTCGGCCAACGATCCGGATGCGGTCGTCCCTGCCCTGAAGAAAGCCGCGCAGCGCGGCATCAAGGTGATTTCGTGGGATTCGGGCGTCGCGCCTGAAGGCCGGATCGTTCACCTGAACCCGTCCTCGAACGAACTGATCGGCAAAATGTGCCTCAAGCTTGCTGCCGATCACCTGCCGGACGGTAAGGGCGATTTCGCGATCCTTTCCGCGACCACCACCTCGACGAACCAGAATATCTGGATCGGCGAGATGAAGAAGCAGCTCAAGGATTTTCCGGGCCTCAATCTGGTGACGACCGTTTACGGCGACGATCTGGCCGACAAGAGCTACCGCGAGGCGCAAGGGCTGCTGACTTCCAACCCGAATGTGAAGGTCATCGTGGCGCCGACTACCGTTGGCGTGCTGGCTGCCTCGCAGGCGGTGAAGGATGCGGGCAAGATCGGCGATGTCTATGTGACCGGCCTTGGACTGCCATCCGAAATGGCTGGCGCCATCAAGTCTGGCGCGACCAAGGAATTCGCGATCTGGAACCCGATCGACCTCGGCTATTCGGCAACCCAGATTGCCTATCATCTCGTGAAGGGCGATGCCGACGGCAAGCCGGGCTCGGAAATCGAAGCCGGACGCATGGGCAAGATCAAGATCGGCGAAAACGGCGAAGCCGCGATGAGCGATCCTTTTGTCTATGACGCGTCGAATATTGACGAGTTCTCCAAGGTCTTCTGATCGGAAGCGCATCCTGAAAGGTGCGCATTCATGACAGGGGCGGCATTCGCTGGACGCGTGCCGCCTCACATTCCCCGGAACCGATTTCAGGTGTCTGCAATGAATGCAGCTTTCCACCCCGGCGGGCAGCAGCCGGTGCTTGCCACGACAGACCAGCCCATTCTGGAAATGCGCGGCATAGCCAAGACATTTCCCGGCGTGCGCGCGCTTGATGACGTGAACATCGCGCTCTATCCCGGCAAGGTGACGGCGCTGATCGGCGAGAACGGCGCAGGCAAATCAACGCTCGTTAAAATCCTGACCGGTATTTATCAGCCCGACGAAGGCGAAATCCTTATCGACGGCAAGCCGGTGCATTTCGCGACCGCGCAGGATGCGACCGACCACGGCGTCACGGCCATTCATCAGGAAACCGTGCTTTTCGACGAGTTGTCGGTGGGCGAAAACATCTATCTCGGCCATGCGCCGCGCACGAAGTTCGGCTTCGTCAACTGGAAGGCTGTCTACGCGCGTTCGCAGGCGCTGCTGTCGTCGCTGGAAACGACGGTCGACGCGCGCATCAAGCTGAAGGAACTGTCCATTGCGCAGCGCCATCTGGTGGCGATTGCCCGGGCCTTGTCGGTGGATTCGCGCATCGTCATCATGGATGAGCCCACCGCTGCGCTGTCGCGCAAGGAAGTGGACGATCTGTTCCGCATCGTGGCGCGGCTGAAAGCGCAGGGCAAGGCCATCCTGTTCATCAGTCACAAGTTCGATGAGGTCTATGAAATCGCCGACAATTACGCCGTGTTCCGCGACGGTCACGCTGTCGGACACGGCGCGCTTGCCGATACGCGGCAGAACGACATCGTGCGCATGATGGTCGGGCGCTCCGTCGAACAGGCTTTCCCCAAGCAGGATGTCGCCATCGGCGAACCCGTGCTGAAGGTCGAGAATTATTCGCACCCGACCGAGTTTCGCAACATTTCCTTCGAGCTGCGCAAGGGCGAAATTCTCGGCGTTTACGGGCTTGTCGGCGCTGGGCGTTCGGAGTTCGCGCAGTCGCTCTTCGGTATCACCAAGCCTTCGAGCGGCCGTATCGTGCTGGAAGACCGCGAAATCAGCATCCGCCGTCCCGGCGACGCGGTAGCGCATGGCATCGTCTATGTGCCGGAAGAGCGCGGACGCCACGGCGCGGTGCTGCAACTGCCGATCTTCCAGAATGTCTCGCTGCCGTCGCTTGCCCGCACCTCGCGCAACGGCTTTCTGCGCATGGCGGAAGAACTGGCGCTGGCGCGCAAATATGCCGAACGCTTCGACCTGCGCGCCGCAGCGCTTTCGGTGCCGGTGGGAACGCTTTCCGGCGGCAACCAGCAGAAGGTCGTCATCGGCAAGTGGCTCGCCACCAGCCCGAAGGTCATCATTCTCGATGAGCCGACCAAGGGCATCGATATCGGTTCCAAGGCCGCGGTCCACGCCTTCATCAGCGAACTCGCCGCCGAGGGCCTCAGCATCATCATGATCTCGTCGGAACTGCCGGAAATCATCGGCATGTCGGACCGGGTGATGGTCATGCGCGAAGGGCTGATGGAAGGCGTATTCGAGCGCGCCAGCCTCGATGCGGAAGTGCTGGTGCGCGCCGCCACCGGGAATACGGAGTAGACGATGAAACAGTTGCTCAAGCAGCGCGAACTCCTGCTCCTCGTCATCATCGCCCTTATGGTGGGGCTGTTCGCAAGCCGCGCGCCGGGCTTTGCCAGCGCCGGCAATCTGGCGAATATTTTCAACGATACGTCGATCCTCATCATTATCGCGCTTGGACAGATGGCGGTGATCCTGACCAAGTCCATCGACCTGTCGGTCGCCGCCAATCTCGCCTTTACCGGCATGGCGGTCGCGATGCTGAACGCGACCTATCCGGGCCTGCCGCTCGTGCTTCTCATCGTGCTTGCCATCGGCATCGGCGCGGTTCTGGGCGCGATCAACGGCATTCTGGTCTGGAAGCTCAACATTCCGGCAATTGTCGTCACGCTCGGAACGCTCACCATCTATCGCGGCATGGCGTTTGTGCTTTCCGGCGGCGCGTGGGTCAACGCGCACCAGATGACGGCTCCGTTTCTCAACACGCCGCGCACGGTGGTTTTGGGCCTGCCGCTTCTCGGCTGGACAGCAATTGTGATCGTGGCGCTGATCTACGTTCTGCTGACACGGACCTTCTTCGGGCGGGCCCTTTATGCTTCGGGCGGCAACCCGACCGCCGCCGTCTATACCGGCATCGATGTGGGGCGCACGCGCTTCTTCGCCTTCGTTCTGTCGGGTGCGCTTGCCGGGCTTTGCGGCTATCTCTGGGTGTCGCGCTATGCCGTCGCCTATGTGGATGTGGCCGCCGGGTTCGAGCTCGATAGCGTCGCGGCCTGCGTCATCGGCGGCATCTCGACCCTTGGCGGTATCGGCACCGTCGCCGGTGCGGTGCTGGGCGCGCTGTTCCTCGGCGTCATCAAGAACGCGCTGCCGGTCATCGACATTTCACCCTTCTGGCAGATGGCGATTTCCGGTTCCGTGATCATTCTGGCCGTTATCTTCAATGCGAGACAGGAAAAGCGGCGCGGACGCATCATCCTGCGCGACAAGGCCGCCAAGACTTATGAGGAGGCCCCGGCATGAATAACGAACAGCGCCGATACATCCCGGACCGGCTCGGAACGCCTTTCTCGCGCATCTTCGCAAGCTGGGAAATGCTGCTGCTCGGAGTGGCAATTGCGATCTTCATCGCCAATTCCTTCGCCTCGCCCTATTTCCTCAATGCATGGAACCTTTCGGACGCCACGTTCAATTTCACCGAAAAGGCACTGATCGCCTTTGCGATGACGCTTCTGATCATTTCCGGTGAAATCGACCTTTCGGTCGCCGCCATCATCGCGCTTGCGTCCACGGCCATGGGCGCGGCGGCGCAGGCTGGCGTCGGGACGCCCGGTCTCGTCATGATCGGCATCGGCGCCGGCCTCGTCTGCGGCGCGATCAATGGCGGGCTGGTGGCCGGGCTGAAACTGCCGTCCATCGTCGTGACCATTGGCACGATGAGCCTGTTTCGCGGCATTTCCTATATCGTGCTGGGCGACCAGGCCTTTGGCGGCTACCCCGAAAGCTTTGCCTATTTCGGCCAGGGCTATGTGTTCTGGGTGATCTCGTTCGAGTTCGCGCTGTTCGTCCTGTTTGCCGTACTGTTCGGCGTGCTCCTGCACTGGACCAGCTTTGGACGCCGCGTTTATGCCATCGGCAATAATGAGTTCGCATCGCGCTTTTCCGGCATTCCTGTCGAGAAAACAAAGTTCGTGCTTTTCCTGATGACCGGCGTGATGAGCGGTATCGCCGCCGTCTGCCTGACCTCGCGCCTTGGCTCCACGCGCCCGTCCATCGCGCAAGGCTGGGAACTGGAAATCGTCACCATGGTCGTGCTTGGCGGTGTCTCGATCCTTGGCGGTTCGGGCACAATCGTCGGCGTGGTGATCGCGGCTTTTGTGATGGGGCTTGTTACCTTTGGGCTTGGCCTTCTCAATGTGCCGGGCATCGTGATGTCGATCTTCATCGGCCTGCTGCTTATCATCACCATTTCACTGCCGATCCTGATCAGGCAGCTCAAGGCGAGGCGCGCGGCATGACCAGTGAACGCTATGCATTTCGCATGAAGCTCAATCCCGGCATGGAAGCGGAATATCGCCGTCGCCATGATGAGATCTGGCCCGAACTGGTCGAACTTCTGCATGCGGCGGGCGTGTCGGACTATGCGATCTATCTCGATGAGGAAACGAACATCCTGTTTGGCGTGATGACGCGTAGCGCCAAACACGGCATGGCTGCCCTGCCCGATCATCCGGTGATGAAAAAATGGTGGGCGCATATGGCCGATATCATGGTGACGAACCCCGATAACTCGCCGGTATCCGTCGATCTCAAGCCAGTCTTTTACATGCCATGAAGCGCATTGCCATTCTGGATATAGGCAAGACCAATGCCAAGGTCGTTGTGCTCGATGCCGCGAGCGGCGAAGAGATCGCTGCCAGCCGCATTCCCAATACGGTGCTGCGCGACGGGCCGTACCCGCATTATGACATCGAGGCGCTGTGGCGCTTTTTTCTGAAAAGCCTCGCCGCTTTCGCCAAAGAGCCCGGCTTCGACGCCATTTCCATCACGACCCATGGCGCTTCCGCAGCGCTGGTCGCCGAAGACGGCAAGCTCGCAATGCCGGTCCTCGACTATGAGCTTGATTATCCGCCGGAAATTCGCGCCGCCTATGCGGCTATCAAGCCGGATTTCGAGGATACGTTCTCGCCGTCGCTTTCGCTAGGGCTCAATCTCGGTGCGCAGCTTCATTTTTTGAAGACCATGTTTCCCGACCATTTTGCGCGCGCACACCGCATATTCACCTATCCGCAATATTGGGCGTGGCGACTGACCGGCATAGCGGCCACGGAAGTGACGTCGCTCGGCTGTCACACCGATCTTTGGCTACCGAAGGAATCCGCATTCTCAGCCCTCGTTGACCGGCTGGACATTCGCGAGAAATTTCCGCCGCTTCGCTCTGCCTTCGATGCGCTCGGCAATGTGCTGCCTGAAATTGCGAAGGAAATCGGCCTGAGCCGGCCTGTGCCAGTCCATTGCGGCATTCACGACTCCAATGCATCGCTTCTCGCGCATCTGATGGATCGGGAAGGCCCGTTTTCGGTTGTTTCGACCGGCACATGGGTGGTTAGCTTTGCGGTCGGCGGCAATTTCGACGGACTGGACCCGCAACGCGACACGCTGGCCAATGTCGATGCCTATGGAAGAGCCGTACCATCTGCGCGCTACATGGGCGGGCGCGAGTTCGACATCATGACCGAGGGATTATCCGTGCCTCCCGCCGCCGACCTGCCCGGTATTGTGGCGCGCGTGCTGGAGCGGCAGATCATGACGCTGCCTTCCGCCGTTTCCGGTTGCGGTCCCTACCCGCATTCCAAGCTTCGCTGGATCAATGCAGACACGGCCAGCGACGCGCAACGCTATGTTGCCGCCTGTATCTACGCAGCGTTGATGACAGAAACCTGTCTTCATCTGCTGGGTGCCGATGGCCCCGTTATCGTCGAAGGTCCTTTTGCCGGAAACCCCACCTATCTCGATGCTCTCGCAAACTTTACCGGTCGCGATGTCGAAGCTGTCACCGGATCGACCGGCACCGCTCTCGGCGCCGGATTACTTGCAGGCGCAACCGTTCCCGAAAAGCACGGCAGGATTTTCAAGCCGGGCAATGGAGCCTACGCAGCCTACCGGAAGCAGTGGCTGCGGAATACAGCGTGAATGACTGAAGCAGATCCGGAACCGTCACACCATTCCGGGTCCTGCTTCGATCAGTTCAACGCCTTCTGCCGCGTCTCAACGTCGATGAAGAAGGCAATTACGCCCGCCAGCGCCAGCAGTCCCGCAAACAGCGCCACGGCGACATAAAAGCTCTGGCTGATGACGAGCGCCAGCGCGGACGGCGCAAGCAGGCCGCCAAGGCGGGCCATCGCGCCTGCCGCACCCATTCCGCTTGCGCGCAATCCCGTAGGATAAAGCTCCGGCGTGAAAGCATAGAGCGCGCCCCATGTGCCAAGCAGCGCAAAGCTCATGACGAGGATGGACGCGCCCACGACTGCCGAACTGTTGGCGACGGTGAAGAGCGCGCAAGCAGCGGCGCTGATGAACAGGAAGGCAATCAGCGTCTTCTTGCGCCCCCATGCCTCGACGCCATAGGCAGCAAGCGCATAGCCCGGCAATTGCGCCAGCGCCACCACGACAAGGAAGCCGTAGCCGCGCACGAAGCCAAAACCGTCACCGGCAAGCTTGGCCGGAATCCAGGTGAAAATGCCGTAATAGGACACCGAAACGAGAAACCAGATCGCCAGAGTCGTCAGCGTGCGCTGGCGCAGATTGGGCGAAAGCAGTTTTTCGTTCGTCACCATGAGCGGCGCTTCAAGGCGTGCCTTTGGCGGCAGTTCCGGCTTGCCATTGCGGCGAAGCACGCGGTTCATCACCGATTTTGCCTCTTCCGGGCGTTCCGATTTGAGAAGATGCATCGGGGATTCCGGCACCCACAGGCGCAGCCAGATGCCGATAAGGGCCGGTGCTGCGGTGACAATGAAGATATAGCGCCACGCATCCTCAACGCCCGCGAGGCTGGTCGCCCATGCCGCAAGCGCAATGACGACCGTGCCGACCGCCCAGAAGCCTTCCAGCATGACAAGCCAGCGTCCGCGATTTTTGGCAGGCAGAAATTCCGCCATCATCGCATAATCGACCGGCAATGTGCCGCCCACTGCCACGCCCGTCATGAAACGCAGGGCAAGCAGAACGCCGAAATTTGGCGCGAATGCCGAAAGCAGCCCGAACACCGCGTCGCAAGCGACGGTAACCAGAAGCACGCGGCGGCGACCATATTTATCAGCCAGCCTTCCGAACACGGCGGCGCCGATCAGCATACCGAGGAAGAACAGCGTACCGGTCTGCAACGCCTGTGGTACCGTCAGCCCGAACGTCTTTGCAATGGCAGCGCCGGTAAAGCCCACAGCCAGAACCTGCATGGCATCGGCAGCCCAGACAAGCCCGAATACGCCGAGAAGACCTCGTTGGAATGCGCCCGTACCTGCCTGATCGAGCGTCTGTTCGATGGTAACTTTCATGCCGCGATATGTTCCCTGCTATCGGCTGAAGATGTGCGTGTCTTTTACAGCGCTGACGGCGGGGCGCTGTCAATCGTCCTTTTCGGATATAGCCCGATCTTTTGCCTGCAAATATTCCCAAAAGCTTTCCGCATGGGCGGGAAGCGGCGCATCGTGGCGATAGATGCGGATTTCGACCGTGAAATCCCAATAAGGATCGGCGGAAGCGGGTACGAGTTCGCCGCGTTGCAATTCGTCATAGATGAGGCTTTCAGGCAGCCAGGCCATGCCCCAACCTGCAAGCGCCATGGCCTTGAGGCCGATCGACATGGTGTTCTCATGGACGATCTGGCGCTTGAACGCAGTGCCGGAGGAAAATTTCCGCGACAATGCCGCACCAAAGAAGGAAAAATCGCCATAGCTTAAGTATGGCAGCGCCTCTCCGCTGGCGATGGCGCGATCCAGGACCGGCCCCGTGGACGAAGGCCGCGAAACCGGCATCAATCGCTCTGTGCCGAGCACGATAAAGGGAAATTGCGTTCGGTCGATCAGGATCGGCACCGAACTGTGCGCATAGGTGAGGAAGAAGTGCACCTCTCCTTCCGTCAGCGTCGCGATATTGTCTTCAAAACCGCCGCGATCCGGGCTGAGCAGCGAGCGGATGCCGCCAATGTCATTCTCTATCTGTTTCAGCCAATGCGGGAAGAATGTGACCGTCAGCGTGTGCAGGGCCGAAAATGTCAGGACGGGGTTCTGGACCTCACGGCTTGGCTGGAGCGCCTTGCGCGTATTGTAGAACTGGCGAACGGTCTCCTGCGCGACCGGCAGGAAAGTTTTCCCCTCGCGGGTAAGCTCCGCCGGAAAGGTTGCCCGGTTGACGAGCGTGACGCCCAGCCAGAGCTCAAGCTGCTTGATGCGGCGGGAAAAGGCCGATTGCGTCACATGACGGGTGTCTGCCGCGCGCGAGAAACTCGACGTTGCCGCCAGCGCGATGAAATCTTCCAGCCATTTCAATTCCATTGGGTGGGCCTTTCTTGCAAGAGCAATAAGGCAATATGGCAATAGGGCAATATGTTTAGGAAACGTCCGAACCAGCCCTTTCCTACTGCCTTACTGCCCTACTCACTTACTGCCCTTCCCTTATGCAATTTCTGCATAGTGATTGCAAAACATAGCATTGGCAGCTCCAAAGGTTTTTTCCTACCGTCCGGACAATCAATCACACAGATGTCCGAGGACGTGTTTTGGCCAGGGTAATTTATTTGAACGGCGCTTTCGTCGCTGAGAACGAAGCAAAAGTGTCGGTGTTCGATCGCGGCTTTCTTTTTGGCGACGGAATTTATGAAGTCAGCGCTGTCATCGATGGCCGACTTGTCGATAATGAGCTTCATCTTGCCCGTCTGGAACGTTCCGTCAAGGAACTCGGAATTCCGTTGCCTGCTTCGCTTGATGATATTCGCGCGGCCCAAATCGAACTGATGAAACGCAATAAGCTGCATGAAGGTGTCGTCTACATGCAGGTGACGCGCGGCGAAGCCGAGCGCGATTTCGTCTATGCTGACGACATCAAGCCGAATTTCGTCATGTTCACGCAGGCCAAGAATCTCGCCAACTCGCCATCGGTGCAGAACGGGGTGCGTGTGGATGTGGCCCCGGATACGCGCTGGGCGCGCCGCGACATCAAGACCATCACGCTTCTGGCGCAGGTGCTGGCCAAGAAGCAGGCCAAGGCCAAGGGTTTCCACGAGGTCTGGCTGGTGGAGGACGGCTTCGTCACCGAAGGCGGCTCTTCAACGGCCTTCATCATCACCAATGACAATGTGCTGGTAACGCGTCCGAATTCGCACTCCATCCTGCCCGGCTGCACGCGCCGCGCCGTCATCAAGATCGCGGAAGAACAGAACCTGCGCATTGAGGAGCGCCTGTTCACGGTCGATGAGGCGAAGGCCGCGAAGGAAGCTTTCCTCACGAGCGCATCGAGCTTCGTGACGCCGATCATCGGCATTCAGGATCATACGGTCTCCGACGGCAAGCCTGGGCCACTCACCCGCCGTCTGCAGGAGATCTACATGGACATGGCTCGCACGGGAGCGGAGCCGGTATTTCAACCTTAACCTCAAAAATGAAAGCAAGAGGGGAAAATGACAATAAAAAGACTACTGAAACAGACAGCCTATGGTGCACTTTTTGCCAGCGCGGCAGCGCTGGCAGGTGCGGGAGCCGCATCGGCAGCCACCGAAGGTTATGGCGACTGCCCGCTGACCGGGGAAAAAGGATCGGCCAAGATCAATCCAGCCGTTGAAGGCCAGTTCACTGTCATCATCAACCTGCCTGCCCTTGGCCAGTTCAACGGCGATACGCCGGATACCATCAAGGACGGCTACGAGTTCTGCATGGCGGTCAACATTGCGCATCGTCTGGGCCTCGATAAGGTAAAGCTGGTCAATGCGTCGTTCGATTCCATCGTGGCCGGTCAGAACAAGGATTACGACATCGCGCTCGCGCTGATCTCGGTTACGGAACCGCGCAAGAAGGTCGTGGATTTCTCCGTTCCTTACATGAATTCCGACTATGGTGTTGCCGCACGTGCCGACAAGCCGGTTGCGGAAGCTGACATGAAGACCGTGAAGGTCGGAACGCAGGCTGGCACGACGCTGGTTCCGTTCGCACAGGATACGCTGAAGGTTGCAAGCCTCGATGTGTTCGACGATACGGCTTCCATGTTCACCGCTCTTGCCGCAGGCAAGGTTGACGCCGTGATGACCGATCTCTCGATCATTCTGGGACAGGTGCAGAATTCCAACGGAAAGCTGGCGGTTGTCGGCAAGTATGAGTCCGGCGGTCAGACCGCGGGCATCTATCCGAAGGGTTCGGAAAACAAGAAGGTCATCGATCAGCTGATCGAGGACATGGAAAAGGACGGCACGCTGAAGAAGCTTGAAGCCGCCTACCTGCTTCCTTCGTGGGGTACGTCGCCTGCCGACGTTCCGCTCTGGAAGCCTTGATCTGACGGTTTTCGGATCGCAATCGCAGTGCCGGTTGCGATCCGGACCGACCGTTTCCCTATCTGTTTCAGTGAGAACAAACCATGTCTTATCCGGCACCGGATGCAAGCGCGGAACGCGCGCGGCAATGGCGTGTCCGAAACAAGGTTCGCACCCATGGCGGTCGTTCCCTGTTCGCTTTCGTCTTTTCCTTCCTCACCCTTCTGGCTGCGGGCCAGACGGTCTATAGCGTTTCGGCCTATACGATCTCGCAAGGCTGGCCCGAACTGCCCGTCGTCGCGGTTGGCGCGGCGCTGCTGCTGGCGCCGCTTGCCGTCCTGTGGTTTGCCTGGCGCGCCGTGCAGATTTCGGGCGAATCCGGAAAGAGCGCGGACATTTACCGCGGGCGCGAGCTTGGTGCAAAAGCCTCTGACCTTTCCTGGCAGGTGATTTCCTACGCCGTTGCCGTTCTCATCATCTGCGCCGGCGCATGGTTCATGTTCGTCAATGACGCAGCCGTCAGCCGGACCTTCTTCGACGTGAGCCTGATCGCCAAATCGGCAGGCACGGTGCTAAAGGCCTTCGGCACGAATATCGTCATCTTCTTCGTCTCGGCCGTACTCATCCTCGTCTGGGCGCTCGTCATCGCCATTGCGCGCACGCTGCCGGGCAAGGCTGGCAAGCCGATCCGCGTGCTGGCAACGCTCTACAGCGACCTGTTTCGCGGGCTTCCGGCCATCATTACGATTTATCTCATCGGTTTCGGCCTGCCGCTGACCGGCCTGCCGATCCTGAAAGACCTGTCCTCCAATGCCTATGCCATCATCGCGCTGACGCTGACCTATGGCGCCTATACGTCCGAAGTCTATCGCGCGGGCATTGAAAGCGTGCATCCAAGCCAGATTGCGGCAGCGCGTTCGCTCGGCCTCTCCTATGCGCGCACCATGCGCTATGTGGTTGTGCCGCTTGCCGTGCGCGGCATCATTCCGCCGCTGATGAACAATTGCATCAGCTTGCAGAAGGACACCGCCCTCGTCGCCATTATTGGCACCATCGATGCCTTCAACCAGTCGAAGATCATCGCCGCGAACTACTTCAACCTGTCGGCTGTCACCACCGTCGCCATCCTGTTCATCGTCATCACCATTCCGCAGGCCCGCTTCGTCGATCGCCTGATCGAACGTGATCGCAGAAAAATGCGCTCGAGCATGTAAGGGGAATGGACAATGGCACTCGTAGAAATCGACAAGGCATATAAGCGCTATGGCGCGCTGGAGGTTCTGTCCGGTATCAGCCTGAACATCGAGGAACATCAGGTCGTCTGCCTGATCGGGCCTTCCGGCTGCGGCAAGTCCACATTGCTGCGCTGCATCAACCGGCTTGAAACCATCGACGAAGGCGAAATCCGCCTGCATGGAGACCGCGTCACCGGACCGGGCGTGGACCTCGACATATTGCGTCGCGAGATCGGCATCGTGTTTCAGGGATATAATCTGTTTCCGCACATGACGGTGATGGAAAATGTCACGCTGGGGCCGACAAAGGTGCTGGGCATGCCCGTGAAGGAAGCTGAAGAAAAAGGGCTGGCGCTGCTCGCGCGCATCGGGCTTGACCACAAGGCGAAGGAATATCCTGACCGCCTGTCCGGCGGACAGCAACAGCGCGTCGCCATCGTTCGCGCGCTTCTGATGGACCCGACGCTCCTGCTGCTCGATGAAATTACCTCGGCGCTCGATCCCGAACTGGTATCGGAAGTGCTCGACATCGTGCGCGACCTCGCCAAAAAGGGCATGACCATGGTTCTCGCCACGCATGAAATGGGTTTTGCCCGCGAGGTTGCGGACAAGGTCTGTTTCCTGCAAAACGGCAAGGTCTATGAAGAAGGCCCGCCATCGCAGATTTTCGGCAATCCACAGGGCGAGCGCACGCAGGCTTTCCTCAAACGCATCATCGAGGCCGGGCGTCTCTGACGCCCCGCCCCCAACTTCTGACCGGGAATGACCATGACAGGCAAGGCACGCGACTACGGCATCATCTGCGGCATCATGCAGCCGGGCGAACAAAACGCCATCACCGATGTGCCGGGCGTGCGCGTGGGGCACCGCACCTTGCGCGACGGCGACATCAATACCGGCGTGACGGCGATCATCCCGCACGACGGCAACATGTATCGCCGCAAGGTTCTGGCCGCCTGCGACGTTATCAACGGGTTCGGCAAAAGCACCGGTCTTGTGCAGGTGGAAGAACTGGGAACGCTGGAAACGCCGATCCTGCTCACCAATACGTTTGGCGTTGGAACCTGCGCCAATGCGCTGATCCGCGAGGCGATTGCCGCCAATCCCGATATCGGGCGCACCACGGCGACCGTCAATCCGGTGGTTCTGGAATGCAATGACGGCCCGCTCAACGATATTCAAGCCATGGCCGTCACGGAAGCCGACGCGCAGGAGGCCTTGAAGATCGCCGGAGCGGATGTGGGCGAAGGCAATGTCGGTGCGGGCACCGGCATGAGCTGTTTCGGCTTCAAGGGCGGCATCGGCACATCTTCGCGCCGGTTTGAACTGGGTGGCAAAACCCATCACCTCGGCGTTCTGGCGCTCACCAATTTCGGTCGGGCGGGAGATCTGGTTCTTCCAGACGGGCGCAGACCTTCGCCAAAGGCAGACGACCAGCCCGAAAAAGGCTCGGTCATTCTGGTGCTGGCCACCGATGTTCCGATGGAGCATCGTCAGTTGAAGCGCGTAACGCGCCGCTGCGGCGCAGGACTGGCGCGTCTTGGTGCGTTCTGGGGCCATGGCAGCGGCGATATTGCGATCGGCTTTTCGACGGCGGTGACATTCGATCATGACGAAGAACGCGATGTGGTCGGGATCGCGGTTCTGAATGAAAATCGCATAGACACGCTTTTCCGCGCAGCGGCTGAGGCCACGCAGGAAGCCGTTCTCAACTCCATGTGCATGGCCGAACCGATGCGCGGGCGCGCTGCAAACCGCCGCTCGCTTGCCGATTGGCTGGAGCGCGCCTGACGCGGCCTTCTGACAAGTGGAAAATTTTTAGCCGCAGTGAACGCTGACAGGCTCCAGACACAATCCTGATATTTTCTGTGCATTGCCACATTAAGCTTTGATCAGCCGCTAATGATCGAAGGCGAAGGGTGGCATTATGCCCGCAAACCGCGACTCGGCGCGACCCATAGCTCCCACTACCTTGGGCTGCTCAGGCACAACCGTTGCAGGTATAAGGGCGCTTCGTTTTCGAAGTAGTCATATGCTGAATCGATGACAGCTCGGAAATTTCAGGACCGATTTTTTGACGACATCGTTTGTTCGCTTGACCGTATTAGGAAGCATCCTGCCCCTGCTGGCCGCATGCGTTACTGTTGGTCCCGATTATCAGAAGCCCAATGTACTAACTCCCGCCTGGTGGAACAGCAAGGCGGACAAGCGTGCTCCCGAGCTTGCTGACTGGTGGAAGAACCTGAAAGACCCGGTTCTGGATCAACTGATAGCTGACGGAATTGCGGGTAGCCCAGACGTGGCGACCGCGAAGGCGAAAGTGCGGCAAGCCCGCGCCAACTACACCTCGGCTGGTGGTGCGCTTTATCCGCAACTGGATGGAAGCGGCAGCTATACGCGCTCCGACAGCGGCAACACGCTTGCTTCAAACCAGTCGGCCATGGGGTTCAAAACCCAATGGGAACTCGATCTTTTCGGCGGCAACAAGCGTGGCGTGGAAGCAGCCTATTACAATGTTGAATCCGCAAATGAACAGTCGCGGGCAGCACTCGTCACGTTGATCGGTGACATAGCCACCAATTATGCGAACTTGCGTGGCGCGCAGGCCGAGATAGCGATAGCACAGCGCAACGCCGCATCCCAACGGCAGACCGTGGCGCTGACGCGGAGCCAGCTTGAGGCCGGAAATATATCGCAGGTCGATCTGTTGAGCGCGGAGACACAGGCCGCGACAACGGAAGCGCAGATACCGGGGCTGCGGATCAGCTATGCCCAATATCTCAACCAGTTGTCTGTCCTGACGGGCCGGTCGTCTTCGGCTCTGGCCGGTGTTCTGGACAAGTCGCGGCCGATCCCGGCAATTCCCGGCAAGGTATCCGCCGGACTTCCCGCCGATCTGTTGCTGAGCCGCCCGGATGTTCGCGCAGCCGAGCGCGACTATGCAAGTTCCACCGCCAGCGTCGGACAGAAACAGGCCCAGCTCTATCCGAGTGTTTCCCTTACAGGCAACATCAATACGGGCGGCGCCAATTTCGGCGATCTTGGAAAGCTGTCGACGATCAGCTGGGCCTTTGGTCCGAGCCTGAGCGTCCCGATCTTTCAGGGCGGAAGACTGAGCGCAGACGTGGATGCGGCGCGCGCGGCGCGCGACCAGTCGTTCATCGCCTATCGCAAGGTCATTCTGACGGCGCTCAGCGAAGTCGAGAATGCCAGCGTATCGCTCAATCAGAACCGCTTGCGCGTAGGTCAGTTGCAGAAAATCGTCAGCAACAGCCGCAAGATCAACGAGCTGACGCTTGAGCAATACCGTGCGGGCACAAAGAGCTTCGTGGATGTACTGACCGCACAGCGCGATCTTCTCAGCGCGGAAACCAATCTCAATCAGGCCCGGACCGATCTTGTCCTGAATTATGTTGCCCTGCAAAAAGCACTTGGCGGCGGTTGGAACGGGCTCATCGATGTTGCGAAGCCTGAAGTCATTGACGGCTATACAGGTCCACACATCGCCAAGACACAGCCTCTTCCTCCCCTGGCAACCGATAAGAGACCACTATGAAACCCAAGTCGAAACGCCGTTTTCGCTGGCGCCTGTGGCTGGCTGTCCTGATCGCCTTGTTGATCGGGGGGTATTTCGTCATGCGCTACCTGACACAAGAGGAACCCCTCCCCGCGACGACCGATATCAGGCGCGGCGACATTGAAAGCTCGGTTCTTGCCACCGGCACGTTACGGCCGAAAAATCTGGTCGCTATCGGCGCGCAGGCGACGGGCCGTATTCTCTCGCTGAAGGTAAAGCCGGGCCAGCAGGTAAAGGCCGGCGAGGTCGTGGCGCTGATCGACTCGACCAACCAGCAGAACGAACTGAACAAGGCTGAGGCTTCGCTTCGCCAGAATGAGGCCACGCGCGCCCAATATCTCGCCGAACTGGAGCTGGCCAGGCTGGATCTGGCGCGAAACCAGATGATGATCGGCAAGAACGCTGTTGCGCGGGCGGAATACGACAAGGCAGTCAGCGCCGTGAAGGCGAAGGAAGCGCAGGTCGCCAACAGCGAAGCTGCAATCGCCGCTGCAAAGGTCGAGGTTCGGATCGCGGAGACCAATCTCGCCTATACCCGCATTACCGCGCCAATCGATGGAACGATCCTTGCGACGGTGGTTCAGGAAGGCCAGACCGTCAACGCCCAGCAAAGCGCGCCGACGATTGCCATTCTCGGCCAGCTCGACACGATGACGGTCGAAGCGGACATTTCAGAAGCCGACATCACGCAGGTTCGCGAAGGAATGCCGCTTTACTTCACCATATCGGGACAAAATTCCAAGCGTTACGATGCAAAGCTGGAAAAGATCGGCCCTGCCCCTGATTCCATTGTCAGCGACAAGAGTTTCACGACCACGGCTGTCAGTTCCTCCTCCAGCACGGCGACGGCTTCGGCCATCTATTACAAGGGCATTTTCACCGTTCCCAATCCGGACGGGCAGCTTAGAACCTATATGACGACCGAAGTTCATATTCTGCTTGCAAACGCAAAGGATGCGTTGATCGCGCCTGTAACGGCCCTCAAGGATACTGGCGAAGCGGGCAAGGCCACGGTGCGCGTGGTGACAGATTCCGGCAAGATCGAAGAACGCACGGTCGAAACCGGCATTACAGACAAGGTGAACACCGAAATCCGTTCGGGCCTGAAGGAAGGGGACAAGGTCGTGACTGACAATCAGGTTGCCGCCCCCGCCCCGGCTGGTAGCTGATATGACTGACGCGCCGCTGCTCTCGCTGAAGGGCGTTTCCCGACATTATCCCTCGGGCGACGATTTCACGACGGTTCTGAATCATGTGAACCTGACCATCGAGCGCGGCGAGATGGTGGCGATCATCGGCGCGTCCGGTTCCGGCAAATCCACGCTGATGAACATTCTTGGCTGCCTGGACAGGCCGTCGGAGGGCGAATATCTGATTTCCGGCCGCGCCACGTCGGAGCTTGAAGCCGATGAGCTGGCGCAATTGCGGCGCGAGCATTTCGGTTTCATTTTCCAGCGATACCATCTTCTGGGCGAGCTGGATGCGGTGGGCAATGTCGAGATCCCGGCCATTTACGCGGGCCAGAAAAAAGAACAACGGCGCCTGAAGGCTCAAATGATCCTGCAGCGGCTCGGCATGGGCGAGCGCACGCATCATCGCCCGAGCCAGTTGTCCGGCGGGCAGCAGCAACGCGTTTCCATCGCCCGCGCGCTGATCAACGATGCGGACGTCATCCTTGCCGACGAACCAACCGGCGCGCTTGACAGTCATAGCGGAGAAGAAGTCCTCGGCATTCTTCAGGAGCTCAACCGCGAAGGACGCACCATCGTCATCGTCACGCATGACCGGCAAGTCGCTGCCCGCGCGCAACGCATCATTGAAATTCGCGATGGCGAAATCATCTCGGATACGAGAAACGGCGAGACCGAGCGACCCGCAACGACCGTGCCGGTGGAACAGCCACCGGCAAGGCCCAGGCTCTTTGCAGCGATGTGGGATCGGTTCAACGAGGCCTTCGCGATGGCGCTTCGCTCGATGAATGCGCATCGGCTCCGCACTTTTTTGACGATGCTTGGCATCATTATCGGCACGGCTTCCGTCGTCTGCGTCGTGGCGCTCGGGCAAGGCTCGCAACAGCAGATTTTGGAGCGGATCAGCGACCTTGGCACCAATACGCTCTACATCAGCCCGGGCCGGGGATTTGGCGACCTGAAAGCGGCGCAGATAACAACGCTTAATCTCGGGGACGCTGCCGAGATCGGGAAACTGCCTTATGTGATGGCTGCAACACCTTCCGGTTCGACGAACTCGACGATCCGTGTCGGTGACAAGGAAGTCAGCGTTTCGGTGAATGGTGTGGGCGAGGAATATTTTGTCACGCGCAACAGCAAGCTGCTTGAGGGCCGTTTTTTCGATAAGCGCAATGTCGATGATCTGGCACAGGTGGCTGTGGTGGACGAGACCGCCAAGGCGACCCTCTTTCCGCATGAGGCGGGTTCCATCATCGGCAAGACCATCCTTCTGAGCAAGGTTCCGGTGCGGATTGTCGGCGTCGTCAAGGCCGAGGAACGCGGCATGGGCGGCGCGCAGACGCTCGAGGTGTACCTTCCCTATACCACCGTCCAGACACGCATGACCGGCTCGCGCTCCTTGCAGATGATCCTTGTGCGCGTCGCGGACACGATGGACCCGGCGGAGGCGGAAAAGCTGATTACGGCATTTCTGGTCAAGAGGCATGGCCAGAAGGATTTCTCGGTCTTCAATACTGACAGCCTGCAGAAGACGATTCAGGCCACCACGGGAACCCTTGCCCTTCTCATCTCCAGTATCGCTGGCATATCGCTGTTCGTTGGTGGCATCGGTGTCATGAACATCATGCTCGTCGCCGTGTCGGAAAGAATCAACGAGATCGGTGTTCGCATGGCGATCGGCGCGCGCCAGAGCGATATCCTCCAGCAATTCCTGATCGAAGCGATTCTGGTCTGCGTGATTGGCGGTGTCCTTGGCGTTCTCATTGCCGGCGGGTTCGGCGTGCTGTTTGCTCAGTTCAACTCGATGTTCCAGCTCATTTATTCGCCAGCTTCCATTGTGGTGGCGCTCGTCTGCTCCAGCCTGATCGGCATCGGCTTCGGCTTCATTCCAGCCCGCAACGCCTCGAAACTCGACCCGGTGGTGGCGCTCGCCCGGGACTGACGCGTGAGTCTGCCCGCATAGGCCACCCCCTACCTTCGGTAACGACCAGAACGACAAAATTAACAGGAGCATCTGCTACCTTTAATTGTCTGCTTTCGCATAAATCAATATAACAAACTGATTTATTTGACTGTTATTATTGGTTTTTAACCTGCAACCGATGGTGACATATATCGCGATCCGCCTTTGACGGACGCGATCGGGCAGCCAGAAATTTCTGTCTTTTGGGGTGTTTCGGAAGGGGGTTGTTAACCTTCATTTTTTATTACTTGGGCTCATTCAGGCGACAGTATCTATGGTTCAGGTATCATGCGTAATTTGAGAGAAAATTTCCCCCCATCGACAGGAAATCGTGCAGAGAACGCTCAGGACCCGAAGCAGCCTCGCGGCCAGACGGGAAGTCACAATCCTGCCAGCGATGATGCCTGGAAAATCCACTTTTCGCTCGGTGAGAATGTTCGCTTTACCCGCACGCCGGAAGTCGAGCTTATGCGCCGCCGGGGTGAGGAACTGCCGGACATTAATGAACGTCGCCAGGCGCACGCGACCGCGGCAACTCCAGCGATCAGCGTTGAGAAAGTTGCCGAAGAGCAGCCAATGGCTGTTGCCGAACTCCAGAAAACCGTTTCGCAGGGCATGGTTCGTTCGCCGGTTGCACCTGTTCCGCCTGCAATGCCCGCAGTTCCCGTTGCTGTCGTCACTCCGCCTGTGGAGGCTGCCCCGGAGGCGATCCCGGATGTTGTCGCTGTCGTGACCGAGCCTGCAAAGCCGGACCAGCCGTCGGCCTTTGCCTATCTTTCCGACTTCGCTTTCTGGGAAGGCTGCGGCGTTGATACCGCGCTTGTCCCTGCCGAGCCTCTTGTCTCGGCTGTGCCGGCAGAACCGCGCAAGCCTTTGCCAACGGTTGAATCCATTCTGGCGCAGTTCCGCATTCGCGAGTGGAACAAGCAGCCTGAGCCGGTAGCAGCAGTACCCGTCCAGCCCGTTGCGGAAACGCCCGTTGTGCCTGCGCCTGTCGAAGTGAGCGCACCGCAGCCCGTTGCCGTGGCAGAGATTGAGGCGCCTGCGCCCCAGCCTGTTGCAACCGAGCCGGAAATTGCGCCTGAAATTGCGCCTGAAATTGCCGGGGAAGCCACCGAAGATGAAATCGTGCTGACCGTTCCGGAAGCGGAAGAGCACGTGGTCGAGGAAGTGGAAGTTCCCGAGCCAGCCGTTGAAGCGCCCGCGCCTGTGGCCAAAGCCGCGCCTTCGATTGCGCTTTACCAGCCGCAGCCCCTCCCCCGTGCCGAAGCACCTGTCATGCACGGCGCTTATGAGTTCCCGCCGCGGGACCTGTTGCAGATGCCGCCCGAACAGGACGGAAATGTCATCACGCAGGAAATGCTGGAGCGCAGCGCCGGACTTCTCGAAAGCGTGCTGGAGGATTTCGGCGTGCGCGGCGAGATCATTCATGTCCGCCCCGGCCCTGTCGTCACGCTCTATGAGTTTGAACCTGCGCCCGGCGTCAAATCCTCACGCGTCATCGGCCTTGCCGACGATATCGCCCGCTCCATGTCGGCGCTTTCGGCTCGCGTTGCAGTCGTTCCGGGCCGCAATGTCATCGGTATCGAACTGCCGAACGCCAACCGCGAAACCGTCTACTTGCGCGAAATGATCGACAGCCGCACGTTCGAGGCTTCCAACTTCCGCCTGCCGCTTTGCCTCGGCAAAGGGATCGGCGGCGAACCGATCATCGCGGAACTGGCAAAGATGCCCCATCTTCTGGTGGCTGGCACCACCGGTTCGGGCAAGTCGGTTGCCATCAACACGATGATCCTGTCGCTGCTCTACCGCTTCAAGCCGGAAGAATGCCGCCTGATCATGGTCGACCCGAAGATGCTGGAACTGTCCATTTATGACGGCATTCCGCATCTGCTGACGCCGGTTGTTACCGACCCGAAGAAGGCCGTTGTCGCCCTGAAATGGGCCGTGCGCGAGATGGAAGAGCGCTATCGCAAGATGGCCCGCCTCGGCGTGCGCAATATCGAGGGCTTCAACGCCCGCGCTGCCTCCGCCAAGGGCAAGGGCGAAACCGTGATGTGCACGGTCCAGTCCGGTTTCGACAAGGAAACGGGCGAGGCTACCTATATTCAGGAAGAACTCGACCTGACGCCGATGCCTTACATCGTGGTCATCATCGACGAGATGGCCGACCTGATGATGGTTGCAGGCAAGGACATTGAAGGCGCAGTCCAGCGTCTTGCCCAGATGGCCCGCGCCGCCGGTATCCACCTCATCATGGCAACGCAGCGCCCGTCGGTCGATGTCATCACCGGCACGATCAAGGCAAACTTCCCGACCCGTATTTCCTTCCAGGTCACGTCGAAGATCGACAGCCGCACCATCCTTGGAGAAATGGGGGCGGAGCAGCTTCTCGGTCAGGGCGACATGCTGCATATGGCAGGCGGTGGACGCATCGTCCGTGTCCATGGTCCGTTCGTTTCCGACGAGGAAGTGGAAAAGGTGGTCAATCACCTGAAGGAACAGGGGCGCCCGGACTATCTGGCAACCGTCACGGAAGACGAGGAAGAGGAAGACGCAGCACAGGAAGCGGCGGTTTTCGACGCAACCTCCATGGGCTCTGAAGATGGCGACGATGTCTATGAGCAGGCCGTCAAAGTGGTGATGCGCGACAAGAAGTGCTCCACCTCCTATATCCAGCGCCGCCTCGGTATCGGCTATAACCGCGCCGCCTCCCTCGTCGAACGGATGGAAAAAGATGGACTGGTCGGTCCCGCCAATCATGTGGGAAAACGTGAAATCCTGACTGGCAACCGCGACTGACCATTGGGGTTGCCGAAAATGAAGCCGGATCGCACACGCGATTCGGCTTTTCTTCATGCTTTGCAAGGGGTTGCGGACTGTTGCATCGATGCGCTTGTCAAGATGTAAAATTTAGTTAATACTTAGTTCATTCGTACATTCTTGATAGTCGGTCGAGGCAGTCTCGGAAGCTGTCTCGCGCCCAGAATATAGGGAGAATGATCGATGAAGAGCATTATTATCGGTCCTGCAGCGAGCGATAAGGAACGCACAGTTACGCAGCAGATTTTGCGGCGCATTCACGAACAGATGCCAAAGCCTTCTGACGACAAGACACAGGTTTGCAACGTATTGCGCCTGTCGAAGGGCGGCTATTCGCACCGCAGACGCAAAATCCATAAACTTGCCTGATCACGAAACGATAAATCGAGTTTCTTCCAGCGCCACGCATTCGCCTCGAATGCGGCAGGCGCTGTAATTTTAAACGCGAGGATACTCAGCGAGGAAGATCGAGCGCACTGTAGAGTTCGGCGTCCTTTGCTTCACCGGTCATACGTTCCGCCAGAATGCGTCCGGTCGTCGGTCCAAGCGTGAAACCCTGATGTCCATGCCCGAAATTCAGCCATAAGCCCTTGTGTCGCGGTGCTTCCCCAACGACTGGCAGCATTCGCGGCATGCAGGGTCGGCTGCCGAACCATGGCGTCTGTTCTACAGGCGCGCCGATGTCGAAAAGCTCGCTTATGGCCTTGATAGACCTGTTCAATTGCTCATGCCGCGCCACGCTGCCCAACGGTGTCAGCTCAGCCCCGGTCAGGATGCGCAAACCCGCACGCATCGGTGTTGCGACGGTCGAATTGCTCACATCGAGAACAGGCACCTTCGGTCCCGTGCCGGAAAAACGCTGATGATATCCGCGCTTGATAACCAGAGGGATTTTATAGCCGAAAGTGCGAAGGATTTCCGGGCTCCACGGACCGAGGGCAAGCACGACGTGGCGTGCAGTATGCGTACCATCTGCCGTATCGACCTGCCAGCCGGAACCGTCCTGCCGCAGGCTGTGCGCATCGCCGTGAACGAAAATGCCACCGCGCCTGACGAACAGGTCGGCATAGGCTTGGACAAGCGCGCCGGGATCGGCGCAAGACCAAGGGTCGGCCCAGTGAATGGCTCCAGCCAGTCCGGTCTTCAAGCCCGGTTCGGCGGCGCTGATCGCCTTGCTGTCCTCAATGACGCTGGCAACGCCGAATTCCCGCATTTTCAGTTCCGCGTCACGCGCAGAGAGCTCGAACGATCGGGCAGAACGATGCAGTTCGCGCAATCCGGTCCGCCTGATAAGGTTCTCCGCGCCTGACGCTTCAATCAGGGGCGCATGATCGTCGGTGGCGCGCCGAATCATGCGTGCATAGAACTGCGATGCCGTGCGGTGACGTCCGGCTTCCGAATTATGCCAGTAGCGCCACAACGGGCCGATCTGGCCGGGCATGTCGCGAAGCCGCCATGCGACCTGATTATTGGCGCCCAATGCAGCCTTCAGCAGTTCCAAGGGAGCGCGTGGCAAGGCATAGGGGCTGACGGCCTCGGTCTGGATAATTCCGGCATTGCCATAGCTCGTTTCCGTTCCCGGACGCTTCCGGTCGACGAGAAGTACGGACCAGCCTCTTTCCTGCAAGGCGAGTGCCGCTCCGACACCCACCATACCGGCACCCACAACGATGCAATCCGTCATCTTCAGCTACTTTTCAGACATGGTTCGATTCTCTTTCCGCCACTATGGGAAATCCGGCTTGCAGATGACAAGTTCAGCGATCACGTTCTTTTGTGGTTCCGCCCTTTCTCGCCATTGCATTTTTGCTATAGAAGGCCACTTTCTCTATCAGGCTCTGTTGGCTGCCGTGATCGAAGGACAGGATGATGCCCTCACCCAAAAATGAACAAGCGGTCCAGAAGACTACCTCGCGTTTCTTCCTCGGCCTGATTTCGGTGCCGGGGGCGGTGTTCTTCCTCATCTTCATGGGTCTTGGCATCTGGCAGGTGGAGCGCCTGCAATGGAAGCTCGATCTTATCGCAAGGGTCGATGCGCGGGTTCATGCCGAGCCGGTCGCCGCACCGGGGCGGGACGATTGGGTCAATGTCAACCAGAAGGATGATGAATACCGTCACGTCACGCTGACCGGCACCTATCTGAACGACAAGGAAGTTCTGGTCCACGCGCTGACCGAACGCGGCGCGGGCTATTGGGTTCTGACGCCGATGCGCTCATCCGACGGTGCGCTGACCTTCATCAATCGCGGCTTTGTTCCGAGCGACAGGCGCGATCCGTCTTCGCGCCGCGAAACGCAGATCGCCGGAGAAACGACCGTAACCGGACTGTTGCGCATGCCGGAACCGGGCGGGTTTTTCCTGCGCCCCAACGATCCGGCGCGCAATGACTGGAACTCACGCGATGTGGCGGCCTTTGCACAGAAGCTCGATCTGGGGCAGGTTGCGCCCTATTTCATCGATGCCGATGCAAAATCCGGCACTGGGACGCTGCCCATCGGAGGGCTGACGGTCGTGAAATTCCGCAACAGCCATCTTTCCTATGCAGTCACATGGTTCGCGCTTGCTGCCATGGTTGCCGGTGCCGCCATTTTTTTCTGGCGGCACGAGCGCAAATCGTAAAGTCAGATATGGAGGGCGTGGCCGAGCGCCTTCATGCTGGCTTCGGCAAAGCCTTCGCTCAATGTCGGATGCGCGTGGATCGTAGCGGTGATATCTTCCAGTCTTGCGCCCATCTCCACGGCCTGCGCGAAGGAGGATGAAAGCTCGGATATGCCGACGCCGACCGCCTGAATGCCAAGGATAAGGTGGTTATCGGCACGCGCAACGACACGGATCATGCCGTCTTCGCGCTCGATGGTCATGGCCCGGCCATTGGCCTGAAACGGGAAGACGCCGACCTGAATTTCATGACCGGCCTTGCGGGCTTCGTCCGGTGACAGGCCGACAGTGACGATCTCCGGATCGGTGAAGCAGACGGCAGGAATGCAACGCTTGTCCCAGACCTGATTTCCGCCGGCAATGATCTCCGCCACCATTTCGCCCTGTGCCATCGCACGATGCGCAAGCATCGGCTCGCCGGTCACGTCGCCGATGGCGTAGACGCCCCGCATCGAAGTGCGGCAACGCTCGTCAATCCGAATGAAACGCCCGTCCATATCCAGCCGGATTTCGCTCAAGCCCCAGCCATCGGTCTGCGGCTTGCGGCCCACGGTGACGAGGATCTTGTCAGCCTCGATGGTTTTCATAGTTCCGTCGACAGTCAGGACTTCAAGCCCGGTCTCACCCTTTGAAAGTCCCTTGGCGGAAGTGCCGGTCAGAACTTCGACGCCGAGCGCCTTCAGGCGTGCCATGACCGGACGCGTCAGTTCCGCATCATATTGCGGCAGGATGCGGTCGGTCGCCTCAACCACAGTCACCTTCGCGCCAAGCTTGGCAAGGGCCGTGCCGATCTCAAGCCCGATATAGCCGCCGCCAACGATGGCGAGCTTTTCCGGTATCTTTTCCAGCGACAGCGCTTCGGTGGATGAAATGACCTTCCCGCCGAAGGGCAGCGCCTGAATTTCCACCGGAACGGAACCCGTAGCGATCACGATGTTTTCGGCGTGGATGGTCTGGCGGCCCGTATCGGTTTCAACGAGAACGGTCTTCCCATCGAGAAAACGTGCCTGTCCATGGAACATGCGCACACGCGACCGTTTCAGGAGACCAGCCACGCCGCTGTTGAGACGGTTGACGATGCCGTCTTTCCATTCAAGCGTTTTGGCGAAATCGATTGCCGGGTTTTCAGCCGTGATGCCGAGCGCGCCCTTGGATGCAAAGACGGAAAGCCGATGGAACTCGTCGGCTGCGTGGATAAGCGCCTTCGACGGGATGCAGCCGACATTGAGGCAGGTGCCGCCAAGCCGCGTCTTTTCCACCAGCACCGTGTCGATCCCAAGCTGGCCTGCCCGGATGCCGCAGACATAACCGCCGGGGCCGCCGCCGATAATCAGGAGTTTGCAGGAAATCTCACTCATTCGATCAGCCTTCTACAAAAATCATCGCAGGCGCTTCCAGAAGGCTTTTCAGCTTCTGCACGAAAACCGCCGCATCCCAGCCGTCGATCACGCGATGATCGAAACTGCACGACAGGTTCATCATCTTGCGCGGCACGAACTGCGCCCCGTCCCACATGGGGCGCACGGCCATCTTGTTGATGCCGACAATCGCGACTTCCGGGCGATTGATGATGGGCGTCGTGGCGATTGCGCCGAGGGGCCCGAGCGATGTGATGGTGATGGTGGAACCGGTCAGTTCCTCCCGCTTGGCCGTGCCGTTGCGCGCCGCATCGGTAACGCGCGACAATTCGGAGGCCGCAGCAAACACGCTCATGCTTTCCGCATGGCGCACCACTGGCACGATCAGGCCGTTTGGCGTCTGCGTGGCGATGCCGACATGCACGCCGCCGAACTGGCGGATGATGTCCGCTTCGTCATCGAAATGTGCGTTAAGTCCCGGCTGTTCTTTTACCGCTTTCACGATTGCGCGAATGATGAAGGGCAGAAGCGTCAGGCGCGGACGGCCTTCCTTCTTCTCATTATTGAGGTGGCTGCGCAGTTCCTCCAATTGCGTGACATCGACTTCTTCAACGATGGTGATATGCGGAATATGGCGCTTGGCTTCGGCCATGCGTTCGGCAATCTTGCGGCGAAGGCCGATGACCTTGATCTCATTCACCGAAGTGTCGGTCGCGTAGCCGGAGAGAGCGGGAGCCGCGCCGGTTTCCTGCTGGAAATAAAGGTCGAGATCGTCGTGCGTGATACGTCCTGCCGGTCCGGTGCCACGAACGCGGCGCAGATCGACGCCCGCATCGCGGGCGCGCAGCCGGACAGAAGGCGTCGCAAGCGGCTTTTCGCCTTCCTGCCGAACCGGACCCGCACCTGCGAAAGCGCGGCTTGCGGCTTCGCGCTTCGGTGCCGCTGCTTTCGGAGGAACCGGTGTCTGCAATAGAACCGGGGTTTCAGGCGCGGGCACGGGTTGCGGCTTCGCTGCTTCCGCTGCCGCCGGAGCCGGTTTTTCTTCAGCCTTTTCCTCCGGGGAGCCACCCTCAATCTCGAGCCGGACCAGTTCGGACCCGACCGCGATCTTCTCGCCCACTTCGCCATTGATGGCGATGACCTTGCCGCCGCGCGACGACGGAATTTCCACCGTCGCCTTGTCGGTCATGACGGCTGCGAGAAGATCGTCCTCGCGCACAATGTCGCCCACCTTCACATGCCATTCGACAAGTTCGGCCTCGGCAACGCCTTCACCAACATCGGGGAGCTTGATTGTAAAATGTGCCATGTTTCCCTCCCCTCAGGCTGCCATAATGGACGTAAGCGCGCGACCCACCCGGTCCGGACCCGGGAAATAGGCCCATTCCTGCGCATGGGGGTAAGGCGTGTCCCATCCGGTGACGCGGATGATTGGCGCCTCCAGATGATAGAAGCAATCGCGCTGCACGAGAGCGGCAAGTTCCGCGCCATAGCCGCAGGTCAGCGTCGCCTCGTGCACGATCACGCAGCGCCCGGTCTTTTTCACCGAGGCCATGATGGTTTCCGTATCGAGCGGAAGCAATGTGCGAAGATCAATCACCTCAGCATCGACGCCGGTTTCCTCCGCGGCCGCAAGCGCCACATGAACCATCGTGCCATAGGCGAGCACCGTCACATCGCTGCCTTCGCGGCGGATAGCGGCCTTGCCGAGCGGCACGGTGTAATAGCCTTCCGGCACATCGCCGAGATCATGCTTTTTCCACGATGTTACCGGGCGGTCATGATGCCCGTCGAACGGTCCGTTATAAAGGCGCTTCGGCTCGAACATGATGACCGGGTCCGGGTCTTCGATGGCCGCGAGCAAAAGCCCCTTTGCGTCGGCTGGCGTGGACGGCATGACGGTTTTCAGCCCCGATACGTGGGTGAACAGAGCCTCCGGGCTTTGACTGTGCGTCTGTCCGCCATAGATGCCGCCGCCGGAAGGCATGCGGACGACGATAGGACAGGTGAACTCGCCCGCAGAGCGATAGCGCAGGCGTGCCGCTTCCGAGACGATCTGGTCATAGGCCGGATAGACATAGTCCGCGAACTGCACTTCAATGCAGGGGCGAAGGCCGTAAGCCGCCATGCCGATGGCAGTGCCGACAATGCCAAGCTCGCTGATCGGCGCATCGAAGCAGCGCTCCTTGCCGTATTTCTTCTGGAGGCCGGCCGTACAGCGGAAAACGCCGCCGAAATAGCCCACATCCTCGCCGAACACGACGACGTTTTTGTCGCGCTCCATGGCGATGTCGTGGGCGTTCTGGATCGCCTCGATCATGGTCATCTTGCTCATGAATTAAAACCCCGCTTCCTGGCGCTGGCGGATAAGATGCGGCGGCGTTTCAGCATAGACATCCTCGAACATGTCGCGCATGGATGGCTTGCGGCCGTCATGCAGCGTGCCAATGGCTTCCGCCTCGCGCTGTGCGGCAACCACAAGGTCCATCACTTCGGCTTCCGCCTGCTTGTGACGCTCATCCGACCAGACGCCGCGCTTGATAAGATGGTTTTTCAGCCGCAGGATCGGATCGCCAAGCGGCCATGCATCGCTTTCGGCCTTGGGGCGATAGGCGGAAGGATCGTCCGAGGTGGAATGCCCACCTGCACGATAGGTCACATATTCGATGATGGTCGGACCGAGATTGCGGCGCGCGCGTTCCACTGCCCATTTGGCAACCGCATGAACGGCCAGATAATCATTGCCGTCGACGCGAAGCGCGGGAATGCCGAAGCCATGGCCGCGTGCAGCAAAGGTGCCGGAGCCGCCGCGCGCAATGCCCTGAAAGGTGGAAATGGCCCACTGGTTGTTGACGATGTTCATCACCACCGGGGCCTTGTAGGTCGAGGCAAAAACCAAGGCGGCATGGAAATCGCTTTCGGCCGTGGAACCGTCACCGATCCATGCGGCGGCGATCTTCGTATCGTGGCTGATGGCGGAGGCCATAGCCCAGCCGACGGCCTGCGTATATTGCGTTGCCAGATTGCCGGAAATGGTGAAGAAGCCATGCTCTTTCGATGAATACATCACCGGGAGCTGGCGGCCTTTCAGCGGGTCCTGCTCGTTGGAGAAAATCTGGTTCATCATGGTGACGAGCGGATAGTCGTCGGCAATAAGCAGGCCCGCCTGACGGTAGGTCGGGAAATTCATGTCGCCCTTGCGCAACGCTTTACGAAAAGCGCAGCTTACCGCCTCCTCGCCCAGATGCTGCATATAGAATGACGTCTTGCCCTGGCGCTGCGCCATCATCATGCGTGCATCATAGGCGCGCAGGATCATCATGTGGCGAAGCCCGTCTTTCAACTCGTCGTCGGTGAGCGTCCCCGCCCACGGACCGACCGCCTCGCCCTCTCGATTGAGAACGCGGATGATGCTGAAAGCCAGATCGCGCATCGCTTCCGGCTTTTCATCGATCTCCGGCCTGCGAACGCTGCCCGCGCGCGGGATTTTGACATGGGAGAAATCCGGCACGTCACCCGGACGCCATTCTGGCTCGGGAACATGCAGGGATAGTACGACATCATCGCTCATGCGGGGAACCCTCGAAACTGGCCTCGCCACTGGCCTCGCAAATTTACGGTATGTCGAACGGGGGATTTCAAACTGGTTCCGGAGCTTTCCGAAACACTTTCGGCAAGTGATTGTCACTTTGCCGGTCTTGCTCCTCCCATGCGACATGGTGCCGATTTCCTCCTTCGGCACCATCCACATTCAGGGTGGAACGGGTTCAAAAATAAAGCAAGATTATTTTTCGGTTCCTCCGGCACTCTTTTGTGAAACCGGTTCGCCCATGCTTCACAACGGCCCAGCATACACTGGACGAAACAAGCTTATTTCCGCGGTTTAGATGGGATTTTAAGTGGAAAGTTTCGCTATCATGCGCCGCAATATTATTGCTCTTGATTGACGAAAACGTCAGTACTATATGGTACTATTTCTACCTATTACGGCGTATTCTGTTTTTGCGCAGAGAGGACATGAGGCGTTTTGTCCGTCGGCGGATGGCAAAAAATCCATACCCTAAACGGTGCCGATTCTCTAAAAAAGAAAAGCCGCACCTGCGAGGGTACGGCTTTGTCAGACAATATGAAATGTCCGGTTCAGCGGATCGCCTTGCCGTTCACATCGAACCGATGCACCTTGCCGTCATCGGGCGTGATGAAGATCACATCGTCCTCATTGTAGTGGTGCTCGCCGAACAGCCGCACCGTTATCAGGCCCGCTGCTTCGGTTTCGACGTAAAGGATCGTATCGGCGCCGAGATGTTCGGCATGAATGACCTTGCCTTTCCACTTGCCGCTCTCGCGGCTGACGGAAATATGCTCGGGCCGAATGCCGACCGTTTTCGCTCCGGCGTCCCCGATGCGGGCACCATCGACGAAATTCATCTGAGGCGAACCGATAAAGCCCGCGACAAACAGATTGTCCGGCTTGTTGTAGAGCTCCATCGGCGAGCCGACCTGCTCGATACGACCGGCATTGAGGACCACGATGCGGTCAGCCAGCGTCATTGCCTCGACCTGATCGTGCGTCACATAGATCATTGTCGCCTTGAGCTCGCGGTGCAGCTTGGCAATCTCAAGCCGCGTCTGAACACGAAGTGCTGCATCGAGGTTCGATAGCGGTTCGTCGAACAGGAACAGTTCCGGTTCTCGCACCAGTGCGCGGCCGATGGCGACGCGCTGGCGCTGGCCGCCCGACATTTCAGCCGGGCGGCGCGCCAGATAGGGATCGAGCGACAGCATCGCGGAAGCTTTCGAAACGCGCGTTTCGATCTCTGCCTTGGGCATGCCAGCCTGCTTGAGACCAAGCCCCATATTGTCCTTCACCGTCAGGTGCGGGTAAAGCGCATAGGACTGGAACACCATGGCGATGCCGCGCTTGGAAGGCGGCGTGACGGTTACATCATCGCCATTGATGAGCACTTGACCGGAGGAAACGTCCTCCAGACCGGCGATGGAACGCAGCAGCGTTGACTTGCCGCAGCCGGAGGGGCCAACGAAGATGATGAACTCCCCGTCCCGCACTTCCAGATTGATATCCTTCAGGACTTCCTGCGCACCGTAGCGCTTGTGTACCGATTTGAGTAGCAGCGATCCCACGTATCAAATTCCCTTATAGCTTTACCGGCTTGCCGGTGCGCACACTTTCATCCGCCGCAAGGCAGATGCGCAGCGATTGCAGCGCGTCATCCATATGGCGGTTGAGATCGATATCCTCGCGGATGGCCTTGAGCATATAGGCCTGCTCGCGTTCGCACAGTTCCTGATGGCCGGGTTCATCCGCCATGGAGAGATCCGTATCCGGCTTCAGGAACTTGCCATCGGCTCCACGCTCGGCACGGTGAACGCGGATGGTCGAGGTCTTGGTATGTGCGTCCACATCGTCGGATTTGGTCACGGCCTCGTTCATCACGATGGAAACGCAGCCATTCGGCGAAATCACATCCTTCACGAAGAAGGCGGTCTCGGACATCATCGGACCCCAGCCCGCCTCATACCAGCCGACCGTGCCGTCATCGAACAGCACTTGCAGATGGCCATAATTATACATGTCCGGCTTGATCTCGTCGGAGAGACGCAGACCCATGCCGCGCACTTCCACCGGCTTTGCGTCGGTGATCTGGCACATGACGTCCACATAATGCACGCCGCAATCGACGATCGGCGACGTCGTGTTCATCAGGTTCTTGTGCGTTTCCCAGGTTGCGCCGCTGGACTGCTGGTTGAGGTTCATGCGGAAGACATAAGGCCCGCCAAGCTGGCGCGCCTCGGAGATAAGCCGCATCCATGATGGATGATGGCGCAGGATATAACCGATGACGAGCTTGCGTCCGTTGGCGCGCGCACAGTCGATCACGCGGCGCGCATCTTCAACTGTGGTTGCCAGCGGCTTTTCAACAAAGACATGCGCGCCCTGCTCCATCGCGGCGATGGCATAATCCGCATGGCTTTCCGAATAGGTGGCAACACAGGCGAGATCGGGCTTCAGTTCCTTCAATGCTTCGTGGAAGGAAGGATGAATTTCATAGCCCGCCAGTTCATCCGGCACCGCAACCTTGGTGCGGTTGACGAGGCCGACGATCTCGAAACCGGGATTGCGGTGATAGGCGAGCGCATGGCTGCGCCCCATATTGCCGAGACCGGCGGAAAGTACACGGATGGGATTTTGCATTGCAGAACTCATTTTACAGCCCCTGCGGTAATGCCGCGGATCAGCTGCCGCGAGAAGAGAACATAGAGGATGAGGATCGGGAACATCGCCAGTGAAAGGGCCGACAGGACGGCGTTCCAGTTGGTGACGAACTGGCCGATGAAAAGCTGCGAACCGAGCGTCACCGTCTTGGTGGCTTCACTTGGCGCCAGGATCAGCGGGAACCAGAGATCGTTCCAGATCGGGATCATGGTGAAGACGGCGACCGTCGCCATGGCAGGCCGGATCAATGGCAGCACCAGCTTGAAGAAGATCGCATATTCCGACATGCCGTCTATTCGCCCGGCATTCTTCAAATCGTCGGATACGGTTCGCATGAATTCCGACAGGATGAAGATCGCCAGCGGCAGCCCTTGCGCGGTATAAACGAGGATAAGCGCCGTCAGCGTATTGACCAGCCCCGCCGCCACCATGCCTTGCAGCAACGCAACCGTGCCGAGCCTGATGGGGATCATGATGCCGATGGCCAGATAGAGCCCCATCAGCGTGTTGCCCTTGAAGCGGTATTCGGCGAGCGCGAAGGCTGCCATCGCTCCAAACAGGATCACGAAGAAAATGCTGGCTACGGTCACGATGGTGCTGTTCTGAAAATAGGTCAGGAACGAGCCTTGCTTCAGAACTGTTTCATAACCGATGAGGCTGAAGCTCTCCGGGGTCGGAAACTGCAAGGGCGTGCGGAAGATCGCATTGCGGTCCTTGAAGGAGTTGATCAGGGTCAGCGCAACCGGAAACACGGCGATCAGCATGTAGAAGATGAGGGCCGCATGAACGAGAGTGGTGCGAAGGGGCGATGTGCGTGCTTTCGACATGGTCTCGTCCTCAGAACTGATAGCGGCGCATGCGGCGCTGGATGCCGAACAGATAGAGCGACACGCCTGCCAAAATGATGAGGAACATCACGGCGGCAATGGTCGCGCCCATCGATGGATTGCCAAGCTGCAACTGGAAGCCGAAGAAAGTGCGATAAAGGAACGTGCCCAGAATATCCGTCGACTTGTCAGGTCCGGCCAAGGCTCCCTGCATCGAATAGATGAGGTCGAACGCGTTGAAGTTGGCGACGAAGGTCATCACCGAGATCAGGCCGATGGATGGCAGGATGAGCGGCAGCTTGATCTTGAAGAACTGGCTCCAGCCGGTAATTCCGTCACATTCCGCCGCCTCGATGATTTCATCGGGAATGTTGAGAAGGGCCGCGTAGATCAGCATCATCGGAATGCCGACGAACTGCCAGACTGAGACGAGCGACACGGTGACGAGAGCCGTATCGGCCTTGCCGAGCCAAGGGCCGAACAGCCATTTCAGGCCCACCAAATCCATCATCCACGGCGCCACGCCCCAGATCGGCGACAGGATCAGTTTCCAGATAAAGCCGACGATCACGAAGGACAGCAGGGTCGGCAGGAAGATAGCCGTGCGGTAGAAGGCGGCGAAACGCAGCTTCGGCAGCGACAGCATGGCAGCCAGCAGAATGCCGATCGGGTTTTGAACCAGCATGTGAATGCAGAAGAATATAAAGTTGTTTTTCAACGCATTCCAGAAATCGCGCGACCAGTTCGGATCGCCGAAAAGTGCTTTGAAATTGGCAAGCCCCACGAAAGTGCGCTGTCCGTCGACGACATTGAAGAATGCCTGCCTCAAGGTCTCGATGAGCGGCAGCACCATCACCGCCGTATAAATCAGCACGCAAGGTAGAAGAAATACAAGTATATGCCAACGCCTCGGGCGCTTGTGCACAATAGCTGTCATGTCGGCAGATTGGCTCATATGGGCATTCGCTCTTCAAGAGCATTTCCGGCAGAGGATGATCCACTTGCGGTCGGAAATGCATAAACCGATGGCTGGCGCTGTCACTCACCAGAAAGCGTGCAAACCGGAGAAAGCCGGAGCTTCCCCTCGCCACACGCTCGCGTCATTTTTTAAACTGACACGGATTGCACCGAATGCAAAACAGCATGTCGATGCGCCGGACGAAAAGATATGGGCGGCGTGCCCCCGCGATCGCCGCCCATAAAGCCCCGCGTTTTTACTTCGCAGGCTTGTACCAGCTGTCGAGGCCTTCCTGCAGCTTCTTCGCAGCATCTTCCGGCGTCACGGTGCCGTTGATGACGTTGGCCGACTGAACCCAGGTTTCGTTTTCGAGGTTCGGCGTGCCACGCGACAGGATCTGGTAGGTCGAGCGAATGGTCGGCTTGCACTTTTCGCGCCAGGAAACGAATTCCTGCGCCAGCGGATCGCTCATCTTCACAGCCGTCGAGTTCAGGCTGAAGAAGCCCGGCAGCGCATTGGCGTAGATTTCTGCGAATTCAGGCGAAGCGACCCAGTTCAGGAACACCTTTGCCTGTTCCGCGTTCTTGCTCGAAGCGTTGAGGCCGAGGCCGATATCGTTGTGGTCGGAGATGTAGCAGGTGTCGCCAGCATTCTTGACCGGCGGCGGGAAGGCGCCCATCTTGAACTGCGCCTGCGTGTTGAACAGGCCGATTTCCCACGAGCCAGCCGGATAGATGGCGGCGCGGCCGAGCGTGAACAGGTTCTGGCTGTCAGGGTAGGTTTGCGCCTCGAAACCGTCGCCCAGATAATCCTTCCACTTGGCGAGAACCTTGAATGGTTCGACCCATGGCTCGTCGGTCAGCTTCTGTTCGCCGGCGATCAGCGCCTTGCGGCCTTCTTCGCCCTTCCAGTAGGTCGGCCCGATATTCTGGTAGCCCATGGTTGCGGCTTCCCACATATCCTTCGTGCCCATGGCCATCGGGATATAGTTGCCGTCTGCCTTGATCTTTTCCAGAACTTCGAAGAATTCGGCTTCCGTCGCCGGAGCCTTGAGGCCGAGCTTGTCGAAGGCTTCCTGATTATAGATGAAGCCGTGAATGACCGAGGCCATCGGTACGCAGAAGGTCTTGGAGCCGTCATCGGTGGTCCAGGCGGACTTGGCAACGTCGGAGAAGTTCTTCATGCCTTCCAGATCGGTCAGGTCGGCAAGCTTGCCCTTGTTGAACAGCTCAAGCGAGGTGTCGAACGGACGGCAGGAAATGAGGTCCCCGCCGGAGCCTGCATCGAGCTTGGCATTGAGGGCCGCATTATATTCGGTCGGCGCGCTCGGTGCGAAATTGATCTTGATGCCGGGATTCTTGGCTTCAAAAGCCGGAATGATTTTTTCCTGCCAGATCTGCAGATCGTCGTTACGCCAGCTTTCGACCGTCAGCGTGACGTCCTCAGCCAGCGCAGCCGATCCCGACGCAAGAAGCGTGGAGCCCAGCAGCATGAGTTTCAACGTATTACGAACCATTTGACCTTCTCCCGTTTTTTGAGCGCGGATGCGCAAAAGAGGCGAAAGCACATCAGACCGTTTCGGTACGATCATTTCACGCGTTACGGGAAAGGCACCGGCCCCCGCCGGTCGTCTCCATCCCAATCCGCGTGACATCGCCCTCAGCGGCCCACAGCGACATTGCGCTCCCCTTCTGCTGAAATTAATGCCAAAAACGTACCAATTGTCCAGAGAAGTTTACAACTTTCGCGCATAAAAATTCAAAAGCGTCGGTTTTCCCGAATTGTTTCAATGAATTAATCAAATTTTTCACAAGCCGACAAAACTGCTTGGTTAATGGTATTTTTTTGGTATCTTCAAGCTGGAGGTATCTTCATGACTGAATTCTTCATTGGCGTTGATGGCGGCGGCACCGGATGCCGCGCTGTTGTAGCTGGCAGCGATGGGGCGATTCTGGGTTCAGGGCGCAGCGGCTCCGCCAATATCGTCACCGATCCGCAGACGGCGCTGATCAATGTGATCGCGGCGGTCGACAACGCTTTTGAGGATGCCGGGCTGGACAAGGCGCATTATGCGACCAGTCACGCGGTTCTGGGCCTCGCTGGCGGCAATGTCGTGGGCGTGGGACTTCCGATTGAGCGCGGCCTCCCCTTCGCGCACTCCAATGTAGAATTCGACGGCGTGATCGCGCTTCAGGGCGCGCTTGGTGATCAGGACGGTATCGTTGCCATTCTCGGCACCGGTACGGCCTATATCGCGCGCAAAAACGGTCGTATTCATTCGGTCGGCGGCTGGGGTTTCCCCTTGAGCGATCTTGGCAGCGGCGCGCGACTCGGTCAAAGCCTGCTGCAGGAAAGCCTGCTTGTGCATGATGGCATTCATCCGCGCACATGCCTGACGACCGATCTTCTCAATGAGTTCGACAATAATCCCGACAATCTGGTTGAATTTGCCTGGACGGCAAAACCCGGCGACTTCGGCAAATATGCTCCTCGTGTTTTCCAGTATGCCAGCGAGGGCGACGACACGGCGCGCATGTTGTTGGAGCGCTCCGCCGGTTATATCAGCGAAACGCTCGAAATGCTGATCAAACAGGGAGCCGAACGCATCAGCCTGCTCGGCGGCATGGCGCCGCTCTATGTCGAATGGCTGCCGTCCCATCAGCAGAAACTTCTCGTCAAGCCTGCGGCGGATGCGCTGACCGGCGCTCTCCAACTCGCACTGAAGCGATATGGGCCGCAAAATGGAAAGGCGCGTGAATGAGCGGAAATTTCAGCGCCTTCCTGCCAAAGAACCTGCAAGGTTCCGCCCCGTCTTCCGGGGGGCCTCTCTACATGCAGCTGCGCCAATCGCTGGAGGCTGCGATCCGCGCCGGACAACTGGCCGACGGCGAAGCGCTGCCGCCGGAACGCGACATTGCCGAATATGCCAATATAAGCCGCGTCACGGTGCGCAAGGCCGTGGATGATCTGGTGAAGGCCGGGCTTCTTGTGCGTCGCCATGGTTCCGGCACTTTCGTCGTGCGTCCGAGCGAGCGCGTGCAGCAATCGCTTTCGATGCTGACCTCCTTTACGGAAGACATGGCGCGTCGCGGCATCACCACACAATCCAAATGGCTGGAACGCGGCCTTTATTATCCCTCACCGGAAGAGATGATGAAACTGGGCGTTTCTTCCGAAACTCGTGTTGCCCGACTTGGCCGTCTGCGCATGGCGAGCGATTTGCCGCTGGCGATCGAACGAGCCAGCCTTTCAAGCGAAATCCTGCCCGACCCGGAGTTGGTCAAGGGATCGCTTTATGCCGAACTGAGCCGCACCGGCTTTCGGCCTGTTCGTGCTGTCCAGCGCATTGCGGCCTGCAACATCAAGGACCCGGATGCGCGCATTCTCGGCGTCAAGGAAGGAGATGCAGGCTTGTCCATCGAGCGCATTTCCTATCTGCCGTCCGGTCGCGTGGTCGAATTCACGAAATCGCTCTATCGCGGCGATGCCTATGATTTCGTCGCCGAACTGACAATCCCCCAACCATGAGTCGTAACGGCGAAAACGGCCCGTTTCCGGGCCGTTCCTTATTCGCGTCAATGATGTTTCTTGCCTTCGCGAGCCAGTTCCACCGTCGGGTCGGCTGTCAGACGCTTGCGCGCCCGGTCGTCCATCAGCTCATACCACATGGCGTTGAGGACGGCGAAAGCGGCTGCAAGCGGAAGTCCCAATAGCCAGGAAAAATACCACATCTTGCTTCCTTTCTGATCGGAGCATTTCCGGCACAAGCGTGAAGCGGTTTTGTGTCGGCTAATGCGTTAAAACCAATGGATAGAACGGCTTCTGCAGCCGCTCTAATAGGCGTGGTTGCTGTCGTCTTCGATCATGTCCTTTTCGACCTTGCCCCACAAAACCTTGTAGACCCAGGACGTGTAGACAACGATCACCGGCAGGAAGATGACCGTTACCACCAGCATGATGAACAGCGTCATATGACTGGAGGAGGAGTCCCACACCGTGAGGCTGGCGCGCGGATCGATAGATGATGGCAAGATGAACGGGAACATGGACACGCCGACGGAAGAAATGATGCCGAAGATCGACAGCTTTCCGAACAGCAGCGGCGCAATTTCCCCGCGGCTGCGCAATGTCACAAAGACCGCGAGCGCTCCAAGGATGCCGAGCGCCGGAGCGATCAGCAGGATTGGATAGTTCGCATAATTGGCGAACCATGCGCCGTGGTCCAGTTCCACTGTCTTGCGCAGCGGATTGGACGGGCCATCCATGACGATGGCGCTTGTGATCCGGTAGCCCGAAATCCAGAGCCAGCTGATCACCCCTGCCAGTATATAGAGCACAACGGTCAGAACCGACGCGACGCTGCCGTAGAACCGCGCGCGCGCCTGAACATCGCCGGTCGTCTTCAGCACCAGCCACGAGGCGCCATGCATGGAGAGCATCGTCACTGAAAGCACGCCGCAAAGCAGCGCGAACGGATTGAGCAGACCGAAGAACGAACCTTCATAGAATATCTGGAGATCGTCAGCCAGACGGAACGGAATACCCTGGAGGACGTTGCCCACCGCAACGCCGAAGATGAGTGCGGGAACGAAGCCGCCGATGAACAATGCCCAGTCCCAGCCCGCTCGCCAGGCTTCGCTATCGCGCTTGGAGCGATATTTGAAGCCGACCGGACGCAGGATGAGCGCGAACAGGATGGCAAACATCGCCAGATAAAAGCCCGAGAACGACACCGCATATAAAGGCGGCCACGCAGCAAAAATGGCACCGCCGCCCAGAATCAACCAGACCTGATTGCCTTCCCAGACCGGACCAATCGTGTTGATGATGATCCGCCGCTCGACATCGGTCTTGCCGACGACCGGCATGAGGATGTCCACGCCCAGATCGAACCCGTCCATGGCGGCAAAGGCGATCAACAATACGCCGAGCAGTACCCACCAGATGATGCGCAGGGTTTCATAGTCCAACAAATCGCTGAGTATCATGATCCTTACTCCGCAGGTGCGATGCTGGCCGGGGCGAGAATTGCTTCCGGCTTGCTGTCGGGCTCAGGTCCGGCCTTGATGGCGCGGATCATCAGGCCCATCTCGATGATGAAGAGAACCGTATAGATCGCCACAAAACCAAGTATGGTCAGCAGCACTGTGGACGCACCGAGATTGGAGACGCCAACTGCCGTGGGCAATATGCCTTCGATGACCCAAGGCTGACGGCCGTATTCGGCCACGATCCAGCCCATTTCGGCAGCAATCCACGGCAGCGGTATCGAAAAGACGGCAACCCGCAGCAGGACCGGATAACGGTCGAGCTTGCGGCGCGCGGACAGCACGAAGAATGTGCCGGTCAGCAGGATCAGGAAGAAGCCAATGCCGACCATGATGCGGAAGGACCAGAAGAGCGGCAGGACACCGGGAACCGTGTCGTTGGCTGCCTGCGTGATCTGCTCATCGGTTGCCTGACGCGGATCATCGACATAACGCTTCAGCAGGAGCGCATAGCCCATCCACTGGCTGTTGTCGGCAAAAACGTCCTTCACGTCCTGGGGAACGGCGTTCGTGTCGCCAGCCGCGCGGATTTTCTGCAAGGCGTCATAGGCGACGATACCGTTCCTGATATGGTTTTCCGCGTTCTGGACCAGTTCGTTGATACCTTGGATCGGCGTCGTGAGGGAGCGGGTGCCGATCAGGCCCATGACCCATGGAATATGCACTGCGAAGTGGGTTTCGCGCGCCTCCTGGCTGGGGAAGCCGAAAACAGTGAACGAGGCCGGGGCCGGTTCCGTCTCCCACATGGCTTCGATGGCCGCGATCTTCATCTTCTGGTGTTCATTGGCCAGATAGCCGCTTTCATCGCCGAGAACGACAACCGAAAGCGAAGCAGCCAGACCGAAGGATGCCGCGATGGTCATGGAACGTTTGGCCAGTTCTACCGAACGTCCCTTGAGCAGATACCAGGCGGAAACACCGAGAACGAAAATGGCTGCAGTGACATAACCGGCTGAAACGGTGTGCACGAACTTGGCCTGCGCGACCGGGTTCATCAGCACGGCAAAGAAATCGGTGATTTCCATGCGCATGGTTTCAGGATTGAACGCCGATCCGACCGGATTCTGCATCCAGCCATTGGCGATGAGAATCCACAGTGCCGAGAAGTTGGAACCTGCCGCGACAGCGTAGGTTGCCATGAGATGTCCGATTTTCGACAGGCGATCCCAGCCGAAGAAGAACAGGCCCACGAAGGTCGCTTCGAGGAAGAATGCCATGAGACCTTCAATGGCAAGCGGCGCACCAAAGATATCGCCGACATAGTGGCTGTAATAGCTCCAGTTCATGCCGAACTGGAATTCCATCACGATGCCCGTCGCGACGCCCATGACAAAGTTGATGCCGAACAGCGTACCCCAAAATTTCGTCATCTGCCGCCAGATGAGTCGCCCCGTCATAACGTAAACGGTTTCCATGATGGCAAGCAGCACGGAAAGACCCAAGGTCAGAGGTACGAAGAGGAAGTGATAAAGTGCCGTGATTGCGAATTGCAATCGCGACAGGGAGACAATATCGAGTTCCATCTCTTTAAGCCGGGTATCCGGCCCTCCTGGTGTTATGAGCTGCGCTTCCGGCGCCGCCCCCGTTTTGAAAGCGGGCAGTTTCTGAAGACTTTCCCGCTTCAATTCCAACTACCGGTCCAAGTTCCGGTTAGACGCCCCCACACCGCGCCCTGGCGCGTGTCGGTGCTGTTATCGCTTACCTCATGGTTTCGAGGATTTCGTCAAAGCGCGCTGTCCCCTTACCTACGGACTCAATTAGAGCGCCTTGATTTAAAACAATGATCCGTTCACAAATTAGCGCTTCGCGGCGGATATGCGTGGCGATCAGCAGCGTGCGTGAACCGGCCCGCGCCTTGAGACGCTTAAGAACATCACCGGCGGTCGCGCTGTCGAGACCTTCGGTCGGCTCATCCAGCAACCAGAGCGGCGCATCGGTCAGAAACAGCCGCGCAAGGGCCAGACGACGCGCCTGTCCACCTGACAGCCCCAGACCGCCCTCGCCCAGCATTGCGTCCAAACCGGCAGGCAGTTGCCGGATAAATGTCCCGAGGCCGGCGGCGTCCAGCGCATCCAACAGTTCCTGATCGCTTGCATCGGCGCGCGCCAGCCGCAGATTGTCGCGAAGACTGTCCTGAAAAAGCTCGGTCCGCTGGGTGAGAAGGCGCGTGGGCAACACCGCGATGCTGCCCTGTCTTGCCGGAATCTCTCCGGCGAGCAGAGCGAACAGGGTCGATTTGCCTGCACCGCTTGTGCCGACGATGGCAACACGCTCCCCGGCGACAATATCGAGCGTGATATTTTTCAGGGCATCACGGTCAGTACCTTCATGGCGAACGAACAGGTTTTTCAGCTCAGCTGCCACGCCGCTCACCGGCCCTTGGACCAGTGCGGATTGGACGTCATCCGCCAGTTGAGGCGCGACACGCTTTGCAGCAAGGACCGTGCGACCAAGTTCCATCGCGCCGCGCCGCAATGCCGAGAAGGGTTCCATCGCACCGAGAATGACAAGCATTGCAAGCGCGGCCACAGGCGCGCCGATGGTCTGCGCCTGCATCAGCAATCCAACCGCCACAAGGCCACCCGCAAGCAGGACTGCGTGAACAATGCCGAAACCGGCCCCGGCAACAATCTCTATGCGGTTCAGCTTGCGATCCGACGCGGCGACATAGCCATCGGCACGGGCCAATGCCAGCTTTTGATCTTCGAGCCGTCCCGCCATCAGAAGATCGGTTTGACCAGCCACAAGATCGACTGTGCGGGCGCGCAGTGCTTCCGTGCCTTTGGCACGCCGGCGCATGGATTTTTCGGAAATGCGGCCGGCAGCAAGCGGAATGCAAAGGCCCGCCGCGAGCAGGATAATCGCTACCAGCAACCCGAAGGTCGGGCTCATCAGGCCGAGCGCGATACCGGCAACAAGTGCGGTGGCGAGCGCGGCCCCGATGGGCACTACCACACGCAGATAAAGCGAATCCAGCGCATCGATGTCTGCGGTCAAACGGAAGAGAAGATGCGCCGGACGTTTCAAAAGTGCATTCGCAGCACTTGGGCGCGCCCAGCTGCGAAACAGCTTTTCGCGCAATGCCGCGAGGATCGCGAGCGTTGCATCATGGGTGACGAGCCGTTCGAGATAGCGCGAACCGGTGCGCAGGATCGCAAGCAAACGGATACCGGCGGCGGGTGCGAAAACATCGAACACGACTGCCGTGGCGCTGCTCAGGCCCGCAATCGCCGTTGCGGTGATGAACCAGCCCGACAGGCCAAGAAGTGCAATACCGGCGAGGACGGTTACTGTTGCCGTTGCGATACCGGCGAGGAGAGCCGTTCCCTTGGTGCGAAAAAAGAGCCGCAGGATTGGCTGCAATGACTGGAAGCCATTCATTCGGCAGCCCTCCTCTGCCAGAGCGGACCATTGCTCGCGCCGCCATCCAGACGAACGATGCGATCCATCCTGCACGCAAAGGTTTCGTCGTGCGTTGCGACGATCAGCGTCTTGCTCTTGGCAAGTTTCAGAAGGCTGTCGGCAATGAGCGCTGCCGTTTCCTGATCGAGATGCGCGGTGGGTTCATCGGCCAGAATAATATCTGCGCCGGGATCGACAGCCGCACGGGAAAGCGCCAGCCGCAGGGCTTCGCCGCCGGAAATTCCGGCTCCGTTCTCGCCGACAAGGCCGTTGCCCGTGACGCCCAGAACATGGCCGAGTGCCATATCGTCGATGATGGTTTTGGTTGTTGCAAGGTCGGCTGGTCGACCTAGTGTGATATTCTGGCGGGCGGAACCGGCAAAGATATGCGGTTTCTGTCCGATCCAGCTCATCCTTGCGCGGAGCGCGCTCGCCGTTTCTTCTGTCAGCGCGATACCGCCGATCTCGACCCTGCCAGCCTGTGGAGCCGTCAGCCCGGCAATGAGCGCCAGAACGGTCGATTTTCCATAGCCGCTTGGCGCGAGCAGCGCTACGTGTTCCCCCGCCTCGATATGAAGACTGAACCGGTCGAGTACCGTGGCTCCAGCTCCGTAACCAAAGCCGATATTGTGCAGGGCAACCGTGGGAGTCTCCCGTGTAGCTGCCTGATTTGCACCCTTTCCGACAACTGACATGGGGTGCTCGGCAAGCTTTTCCAGCGCGTCGATGGATGCTTCGCCTGCCGCACGGTCGTGCCAGACGGCTGACAGATCGCGCAAGGGCTCGAAGAATGCAGGTGACAGAAGCAGGACGAAAAGACCTTCCGCCAGGGTCAGCTTGTGCCCCCACGCTCCGAAGTTGAGCTGGCCCAGTAAATGAAAGCCGATATAGACCGCAACCATGGCGACACCGATTGCAGCGAAAAGTTCGAGCACTGCGGACGACAGAAAAGCAATGCGCAGGACGGCCATCGTTTTTGAACGCAAGGTTTCGGCGTTCTCGCGCAATCGGTTTGCGGTCGCATCCACTGCATGGAACGTGCGGATCGTTGCAAGGCCGCGCAGTCGGTCGAGCAGAAAACCGTTCATGCCGCCAAGGGCGACGAGTTGCTTTTCGCTCGCGGCTTTAGCGCGCCAGCCGATCAGCGCCATGAAGATCGGTATCAGCGGCGCGGCGACCATCAGGACAAGCGCCGCGGCCCAGGAATACCAGAGCACGACCGCAAGTATAGCCAATGGAACCAGCATGACGCGAATGCGCACCGGGACGAAACGCGAAAGATAGGGAACGACCATCTCCGCCTGTTCGGCGAGAATACTTGCCACCTCGCCCGACGACGGGCGCGTCACATCGAGCGGCGAACGCTCCGCAAGCGCAGAAACGGCATTGGTCCGCAGCCGGGAAAGCTCCAGCCTCGCGGCATCGAATGCCTTCGCCGCACCCGCGCTGTCGAGAATGCTGCGCAGGCAACCGAGTATGAAAATGCCTGCTGCACTATAATAGATGGAAATATTGAAGCCGGTGTCGGCCAATCGTCCGATGGCATAGGCCAGAAATCCCGCTTGCGGCAGCCACAAAATTGCGGCCAGCGCCTGAAGATATGCCCCCCGCTTCAGCAAGGACGGAACAGAACGACGCTGCAGGCGGCGCGAGCCTTGCTCTTTGCCTGCCGCTTCGCCGACTTCTGCCGTCAATGTTTCCGTTCGGGGGACAACGGATGTCACTCTCGCTTAGGCTCCTTTTTGGCCGATGTTCGTCCGCGCCCGAGCGCCACGATCCTGTCCGTGGTTTCAAGGAAGCGGGTCACCTTGGCGCCAAGCGCCAGAAGACTGGTCAAACGGTCTGTATCCAGCCGCTTGACGTCGTCGTACCAGTTGGTCAGTCTTTCGATCAGGCCGTACATGTCCTTCATGCGATCCTGCGCATAAAGATCGCTGTCACCCTGCGGCTGTTCCATCAGGATCTCGCGCAGAACGGTGAGCGTAGGATCGATTTCGCGCTTCTTGCGCTCCTCGGCGAGCGTGCGCAGGATCTGCCACACGTCGTCAGGCGTCGTGAAGAAATCACGGCGATCACCCGGGATGTGCTTGAGCAACACCAGGTTCCAGCCTTGCAGTTCGCGGATACCCATGGAAACGTTCGACCGCGACACGCCGAGAGCATCGACGATCTGGTCGGCGCAAAGAGGCTCAGGCGATATATAAAGAAGCGCATATATCTGCCCTACGGTGCGGTTGATGCCCCAACGGCTGCCCATCTCCCCGAAGTGGAGCACGAACGACTGAACGATTGGCGACAATTCCAAAATTCTCTCTCCCGTAAATTCTGAATTTTCAGAAATTACTGAAATCCAGATAATTCAAATGATCTGTTCCTTCAATCAGCTCGCCTCCGGCACAGGTCCGAATGGACAATTGGCCGCAGCCCCGGGACACTCCTCCAAATGCCCTAAGGGACGATAGGCCGCTGCATCCCGCTCCGCGGTCGTTGGCAGTGATGCAAGGGATTCGGCAAATGGCAGATAATGTTTCCGGTCGGCAGGATAGCCGGTCTTGAAGCGAACTCCAAAACAGGTCTCCGGTCAGCCCGAAAGCGACAGCCGCCATTTCCTCGCGGAGCTGGCGGTTTTCCCCATTTGGTGCGGCGGAAAACGCTGGCTTTCCGCCCTCTCCGCACCCTCGAACATCATACCGACTAAAGCGGGTCGGAAGATGAAGGCAGCTCCTTGCTGTCCTGCGTTCTGTCGCGATGGATCACGGCGCGGCTGAGCAGCATGAGCGTTACCGGCGTTGTGACAACCACAAAGACGGTAATGACCACTTCATGCAGAATCGGCTTCGATTGCAAGATGGAGAAAAATATAATCGACGCGATCAGGATGCCGCCCGCCCCGAACGACGAGCCGAGCGTGGGAGCATGAACACGCTCGTAAAAGCTTTTGAAGCGGACAAGGCCGATGCATCCCACAAGCGTCAGGAATGCCCCGCCGAGCAGAAAAAACGAAATGACAATAGCGGCCCAGACAGGAATTTCGCCGGCATTGATCATTCGATCACCTCCCCGCGCATGAGGAATTTGGACAGCGCCACGGTAGCAACAAAGCCCAGAAGAGCGATAATCAGCGCCGCTTCGAAATAAATGATGCTGCCCGTGCGTATGCCGAATGTAATCAGGAGCAGCAACGCGTTGAGGTAAAGCGCATCGGTCGCGAGAATGCGATCCTGCGCGCGCGGCCCGACCAGAAGCCTGTAGACCGCGCAAGCCATGGCGCCGAGAAGCATCAGTTGGGCGGCAAGCAGGGACCAGAAGATGATGACTGCGCTCATGCGGATTTCTCCCCCTCGATGAGGTCGGCGGCTGTGAATATCTTGATGAGCCTTTGCTCATACCTTCCCTTGATCGTATCCCGCCACGCCTGCGCATCGTCCAGATCAAGCACGTGAATCGTCAACTCGCGCCTGGCGGCGTTATAATCCACCCATGCCGTACCCGGCGTCGCAGTGATTATGCAGGCGAGAACGGCAAGCGCGGTCCGGTTTTCCAGATCGAGCTGGATAACGACGAAGCCCGGACGCCGCTTGCGCTTGCGCGACAGGATGATCCCCGCAACGGCAATATTCGAGTGCAATATGTCATAGCTCATGGCTCCAAACAGCCAGAGCATCGTCGGGATCGAGCGAATATGGTTCTTCTGCGGCTGCAAGGCCGTCATGATCAGGCACGCAGCGATGGCGATGATCGCGCCGAGCAGGAGCTGTGCCCGTGTAAAGCCATTCAAAAGCAGCCAGAACAAAAGCAGCGAGGCGAACAGAAGCGGGTAAGGAAGGATTTTCTTCACTGTGCCTCCTCCGTTTGCATGCCAGCACGCGGCGCATTGAGAACACTGCTGATATAGGATGCGGGATTGTGCAGCGAACGCGCCGTTTCATCCATGTAGCGCATCGCCGGACCGGCTGCGATCGTCAGCGCGAGACAGATTGCCAGAAGTCCCGCAATCGGGACGACTTCGCGCACGAGAACGCGCGGCACATTGCCTTCGAGCGAAGCCCAGAAGGTGCGGATGCCGGTGCGCGTCATCGCGATAAGCGCCGACAGTCCGGACAGGAGGATGAGCGCGACCAGTGTCCAGCTCGCCGGGCTGACAGGCATCGCGAGCTGCGGTGTCGGACCGTCACCGTTGAAGACGGCTGCAAGGATAAGGAACTTTGCAATGAAGCCCGAAAATGGCGGAAGGCCGATCAGCAATATGGCGCAGATCCCGAAGAACGTGCCAAGGACTGCAAGCGTTGCCGGCAGCACGGCACCGATCTCGTCTTCCTCTTCTTCCTCCTCATCGTCACCATAGGCTTCCATGGTAACGGCAAGAACGTTGGCGGCCGCGTCCTGCCCGCGTTCGATCAATTCGATGAGCAGGAAGAAGGCTGCAATGGTGAGCGTCGAACTGACCATGTAGAAAAGTGCGGCACCCGTCATGGCGGTGTTGCCGCTGCCGATAGCGGCCAACAAGGTGCCGGAGGATACAAGAATGCTGTAGCTTGCGAGCCGTCCCATCGCCTGCGATGCGACGACGCCAATCAGGCCGAAGGCAAGCGTTACCATCCCGCCGAAATAAAGCCAGTCGTTGCCGAAGCCATAGGAGGAACCTGCGCCGATGCCGAACATCAGCGGCGACAGGCGCAGAAGGACGTAGATACCGACCTTGCTCATGATGGCGAAGACCGCCGCAACCGGTGCCGCTGCTGCCGTATAAGTCGGGGCGAGCCAGAAATTGAGCGGCCACATGCCTGCCTTGACGAGAAACGCTACACCAAGAACCGCCGCGCCTGCCTCAAGAAGCATTCGATCTTCGGGTGCGACCTGCGAAATCTTCTGCGCAAGATCGGCCATGTTCAACGTGCCGGTAACCCCATAGATCAGGCTGACGCCGATCAGGAACAGTGATGAAGCAACCAGATTGACAGCGATATAATGCATCCCGGCCTTTACACGGGCGGGACCGGACCCATGCAGCGCCAGACCATAGGAAGCAGCCAGCATCACTTCAAAGAACACGAAAAGGTTGAACAGGTCGCCGGTCAGGAATGCACCGTTCAGCCCCATCAGCAGAAGCTGGAATATCGTATGGAAATGCGGACTGGCTTTGTGCCAATGGGCAAGCGCGAAGCTGAGCGACGCCATGCCAAGCAGGCTCGTCAGCACCAGCATGAGGGCCGCGAGGCGATCCAGCACCAGCACGATGCCGAATGGCGCTGGCCAGTTGCCGATCAGGTAAACCAGGGCGTCGGGCGCCTTCTCGCTCGCCATGCCTGCAAGCGTGATGGCAATTGCGATCAGCCCCAGGGTGGAGATGGAGTTGATGGCCATCTTAAGCTTGCGCTTGCGTTCATCGAACAGCAACAGCACAGCCGCCGTGAGGAGCGGCAGGACGATTGGTGCGACGATGAGATGTGTTTTCCAGTCTAACATCAGTTCTCCTTGCCGTCCACGTGGTCCGTACGTGTCAACCCGCGTGAGGCGAGCAGCACGACAAGGAAAAGTGCGGTCATTGCGAAGCCGATGACGATTGCAGTCAGCACGAGCGCCTGCGGCACGGGATCGGTATATTGCGTGGCCTGAACATCGACACCGCTATCGAGCACAGGAGCTGCATTGGTGCGCAGACGCCCCATCGAGAAGATGAAGAGATTGACGGCGTAGGAAACCAGCGACAGGCCAATCGCCACCTGAAAGGTGCGCGGGCGAAGAATGAGCCACACGCCGGATGCCATCAGCACGCCGATTGCCAGAGCAAGAACGAGTTCCATCAGTTCTCCTCCTTCGTTGCGGCAAGCTTTTCGACACGGTGTTTGCGGAGTGATTGGTGCGCGAGAGCGATCAGAACGAGGACTGTGGCGCCGACCACGAGGGTAAAGACACCAAGATCGAACAGCAGCGCGCTGGCTGTCGGCATTTTCCCGATATGCGGTATTTCAGTATACTGGAAAAAGGTTGTGAGGAACGGATAGCCGAAGAACCACGATCCAGCGCCGGTTGCGCCGGCCAACAGCAGGCCCATCCCTATCCAGCGCAGGGGCAGGATGCGCAGGCGATCCTCCACCACGCGCGCGCCAGAGGCCAGATATTGCAGCAGGAAAGCGATTGCGAGCGTGATACCCGCCGCAAATCCGCCGCCCGGCAGATCGTGGCCACGGAGGAAGAGATGCACTGCCAGAACGACGATCACCGGGAAAAGCCATTGCATGATGACGGACGGCACGGCCAGATAATCGGCCAGCGTTTCACCTGCCTTGCGGTCGGGCGCTGCCTCGTCATAGGCGTCCTGAATTTTTTGCTGGGCTGTCGATCCGGTTGTATCGGGCGCAGGACGGAAACGCCGCAGCAGCGCAAAGACCGTAAGACCGACAATGCCAAGGACCGCGATTTCGCCAAACGTATCAAAAGCGCGGAAATCCACCAGAATGACATTCACGACATTCTTGCCGCCGCCGCCTGAATAGGCGTTTTCGAGGAAATAGTCGCCGATGCTGCTGGGCGAGAGGCGCGTCATGACAGCATAGGCGATAACGGCCACCCCCGCACCGCTGCCGATGGCAAGCAGGAGATCGCGATAACGGCGGATGCGAGGACCGATCTGCACCGGAAGCGGATCGGGATCTTCCCAACGCTTCGGCAGCCAGCGAAGCCCAAGCAACAACAAAACGGTAGTGACGATCTCGACCAGCAACTGGGTCACCGCAAGGTCGGGTGCGGACAGCCAGACGAAGGTAATGCAGGTGGTGAGCCCTGCCCCGCCCAGAAGAATGAGGGCGGCCAGCCGGTGAAACTTCGCCTGATAGGCCGCGCCGATGGCGCAGGCTCCGCCGAGTATCCAAAGCCCGGCAAAGATCGGGCCAACTGGCTGCGGCCCAAGCGAACCGGACTGCAATCCGGCGGCGAAAATCGGCCAGGCAGCGGCAAGCACGGCCACTGCGACCACAATGCGGAGCTGCGGCTGCAGACGGCGCGTGCTGAGAAAAGCTTCCGCCTTGCGCGCCCAGTTCCACGACAGCGTCACCAGAACGCGCTCGAAAATGCGCTGCCCCTGCAAGTGCCGGAAAAGCGGTGGACCGTCTTCGCTCGTAGCGAGATAATTCTTCAGCATCCAGTGCAGGAGAATGCCGCCGATCATGGCTACGATACTCATCATCAGCGGCAGGTTGATACCGTGCCAGACCGAGAGACTGTATTCCGGCGTGGCCTGGCCCAGCACCGACAGCACGGCCGAATGCAGGAACGGCCCGATGGACAGTCCCGGAATGATGCCGATCAACAGGCAAAGCAGGACCAGAAGCTCGATAGGGCGACGCATCCAGTGGGGCGGCTCGTGCGGCTCGTGTGGCAGATCATGCGGCGGCGGCCCGAAGAATGTCGAATAGATGAAGCGTACCGAATAGGCGACGGTGAAGATGCCCGCGATGGTGGCCACGTAGGGCGTTATAGTGTCGAGCCAGGACGCCATGTGGGTTTCGACCGCCTCGGCGAAGAACATTTCCTTGGAAATGAACCCGTTGAGCAGCGGCACGCCAGCCATGGCCGCGCTCGCCACCATGGCGAGCGTCGCCGTATAGGGCATGGGACGCAAGAGCCCGCTCAGCTTGCGCATATCGCGCGTGCCGGTTTCATGATCGATGATACCCGCGGCCATGAAAAGCGATGCCTTGAAGATCGCATGGTTGACCATATGGAAGATCGCTGCGACTGCCGCCAGCGGACTGCCAAGGCTGAGCAAAACGGTAATCAGGCCGAGATTGCTGATGGTCGAATAGGCGAGCAGGCCTTTGAGGTCCTGTTGGAAAACCGCAAAGAAACTGGCGATCAGAAGCGTGATCAGGCCAGCCGAACCGACGATCCAGAACCATTCTTCCGTTCCGCTGAGAACCGGCCACAGGCGGGCGAGCAGAAAGACGCCAGCCTTCACCATGGTCGCCGAGTGCAGATAGGCCGAAACGGGCGTCGGCGCTGCCATGGCGTTCGGAAGCCAGAAATGAAAGGGAAACTGCGCGCTTTTGGTGAACGCGCCAAGCAGGATCAGGATGAGCGCCACGCTGTAGAGCGGATGCGTGCGAACGAGATTGCCCGCCCCGAGAACCTTGTCGAGATCGTAGCTTCCAACGATATGCCCGAGGATCAGAACGCCTGCCAGCAGGCAGAAGCCGCCGATGCCGGTCACGGTCAGCGCCATGCGCGCACCATCGCGGGCGCTTGCATTGTGATACCAATAGCCGATCAGCAGAAATGAGAAGATGCTGGTCAGTTCCCAGAAGACCGCAAGCAATATCAGATTGCCCGACAGGACCACGCCAAGCATCGATCCCATGAAGGACAAAAGGAACGAGAAGAACCTCGGCACCGGGTCTTCAGGCGACATGTAATAGCGCGCATAAATGACGACCAGAAGGCCGATGCCCGTTATAAGCATCGCGAAAAGCCAGGCAAAGCCGTCCATCCGGAAAGTGACGTTGAGTCCATAGGCCGGCAACCACTCCACGGTGCCGCGAAGCACCTTGCCGTCCGACACAATGGGATAAAGGCTGGCGGTGACGATAAAGGCGACAAGCGCAATCGCTGCCGTAAACCAAGCCGAACCGCTACGATCCGCCCCCCTGAATAGTCCGGTTATGGCGCTGCCGAGAAATGGTAGAAGGACAAGCAGGAAAAGCATTCTGCCGTCCATCGTCATGCGCCACAGGCCTCCTAGCCGAAATCAAGGTTGATCCGAAGCAGGCACCGCTCAAGAAAACAGCAACAGAATCGCTCCGGCAAGTTGTAGAGAGGAATCATATGTTCCGATGGCGTTATTATGACGGGCCACGGAACATTATGGCAATAGCTTTCAATGGCTTATCGCGCGGATTTGAATCTTTTTATGGTTTCTCTCGGCAAAAAATCTATAATTTATCACTTGCTGTGAACCACGATGGCTCACAATCGGAGAGAGCACTCCGAAAATCTTTCAGCCGAATGACATAATCTTATCGGAAGATCGTCGCAGGAATGGCTTCTGAGGAAGTTGTTATCCTTCAAGCAAAATCCCCGACAGCCGCTCCGCCTGAACGCGAATATCCGGTACGGCTGTGACCTCCCAGAATGCGCCTTTCGTAACCGGTCCGATAGCGAAGAACGGACCGGATGGCTCGCCTCGCGCGTTGAGAAGCTGAAGGTCGCGGGTAACGTCCAGCCCCAGATCGAGCGCATCCGGGCGAGCCAAGCCATGCTCCATGAGGCCGATCAATGCCGCGTTGCGGGTTGTCGAGAAACGCGAGTTGCCGCCACGGCAATCAATGACAGCCGCCACATGCAGCTTCTCGAATTTTTCGCTACGCCGCGGACGATAGCGGATTTCCATCCCTCTCCCTTCGACGCGCACCGAAACGAGATGACCCGCTGCGATTTTGAGCTGTCCGGTATCCGTTGCAGATTCGATACGATCCGCCACAGCGGGCGCCATTCGATGACGATGGACATCCCACCATGGGCGAAGATGCCGTAGAAAACTGCGGCGCTGGGACGTCGGCAATCCTGCCCATATATGCTGCGTGTGCGGGCGCAGACCGTCCATCACACCGCGCCAGCCGAAGCCCGATTTTTCTGCTTCCGCCATCATGCCGCGCACGCGCCGAATGAGCTTGGAAAGCCCGAGCGATACCGGAAGATCATCCGCGGCAACCGGATAAACTTGCGCGGGGGCGTGGCGGGCAGGTAGAAGCCCGCGACGGGAAATGGCATATATTTTCGCACGGTGTCCGCTATCCAGCAATGACAATACGCTATCGACCATTGAAAGGCCGGTACCGAATATCGCCACGGGCGCATCTGTCGGCACATCGAAATAGCCGTTACTTGACCAGTATTCCGTAATCTGGCTAGCGGATTTCGCAATGGCGGCCTCGTTGCCCGTCGCAAGAATGACGGCATCGGCCACAAATGTTTCGCCGGTTTCGGTAACAACAGCCGGCCTGCCAGCTTTTAGCGCCACATCAACGACGCCAGTTCTCTCAACCGTCAGTCGCCGATCGCCAGCGGAAAGATCGGGCTCGATCAAATGTTTTAGATAGGAGCGGTAGAGTTTACGCGGCGCAAAACTGTGCGGCTCCCAACTGCCGCTGTTCGTCTGCAACCAGTTGAAGAAGTGATCCGGTTGATCGGGAAACGCACTCATATTGCTGGCGCGCACGTTAAGCAGATGGCTGGGATTCTCGGTCGCATAAGCTATCGCCGCTCCTAACCTGTCGAACCGTTCGAAAATTCGCACGGTCGATTCCGGCGAACGCCGGAGCAATTGTGCAGCCAGAATGATGCCGCTTGCCCCGGCGCCGATGATGATAAATGACTTCAAACTTTCGTGACCTCATCCCATTTACCGACGACACCCCGAAAAGAGCGTCGTCAAAGTTCGCCCCGTAAATCTCACTATTTTTGTTAGATTCCAACAAAGAGCCGCTCTTGTAAACCCTTCAAAACCGGGAAGATTGCTGTGCGAACAGTGCGCTATTAACCCGTGTTCGTTGGAAATCTGCGATGGGAAAGTAAACAGTCACGTGAAACTGGCCGCATATCATTGACAGTGTGTTTCAGAAACATGGGCTGGCTTCCCCTGCACGAATAGCACTATCTAGCCACCATCACCCAACAGGTTGCCTTCGAAAATTCCCAAGCCGGACAGCCTGCCAGACCGCTGAAACACAGGACCCAGTCATGAATAATTCCCTGCTGAATTCCATTAAGAAGCGCCGCACGCAGTATGCTCTGGGCAAGTCTCTTCCGCTGTCGAACGAAGAGGTTGCCGAGTTGATCCGCGAGGCGGTCAAGCACACACCTTCCTCGTTCAACTCGCAGAGTTCGCGAGCCGTAATCCTGTTTGGCGCCGAGAGCGACAAGCTCTGGAACATTGTCAAGGAAACGCTGCGCCAGATCGTGCCAGCCGACGCTTTCGCGCAGACGGAAGCCAAGGTCGACAGTTTCGCTGCCGGTGCCGGTACGGTTCTGTTCTACGAAGACCAGAATGTCGTTAAGGGCCTTCAGGAAAACTTCCCGCTCTACGCCGACAACTTCCCGGTCTGGTCCGAACAGTCGGGCGGCATGGCACAGCATTCGGTCTGGACCGCACTGGCCAATGCAAACATCGGCGCGAGCCTCCAGCACTACAACCCGCTGATCGATCAGGAAGTTGCCCGGACCTGGGACGTTCCGGCCTCGTGGAAACTTCGCGCCCAGATGCCGTTCGGCTCGAACGAACAGCCCTTCGGCGAAAAGGCTTTCATGGACGACGCCGACCGTTTCAAAGTCTTCTTTTAAGCGTGCATCGCCTTGAAAAAAAGAGCCGGAGGAGTTTCCTTCGGCTTTTTTCAGCATCAATCTTACGAAGCAGGTGATTCTTCGAAACCAGACTGTCGAGCGTCACCATCTCTAGAGCCGTCTGCGACGGAGCGGGTTTCTTCAACATGATCCAATGAATCACAAACCCTGAACAAGGCCAAGGGTTTGTCAGCAGTCTGACCCGGGCTTGCTGCCGGACCTTTTTTTATTCCGCAACTGCGCGATAAGCAGACTGCGGCAATACGAAAGGCACACCCCTTTCGGGCGGAACGCCCACTCGCAACGAGCATTCATAGACACGTTCGAGCCGTTCATCGGTCAGCGCTTCACGGGGCGTGCCTATGACGTCAAGCTTGCCCTTGCTCATCACTGCGACACGATCGGCGAACATGGCAGTCAGGTTAAGGTCGTGCAGGATCGCGATCACTCCACCGCCTGCCGCCGCAAAATCCCTCGCGATCTCCATCACCACGATCTGATGGCGAATATCGAGGCTTGAAATCGGCTCGTCCAGAAACAGATAACGCGCCTCGCCGTCCACGACCGGCTTCCAGACCTGACATAGGACGCGGGCAAGCTGCACGCGCTGTTGCTCTCCGCCGGAAAGCTCCTGATAGAGCCGTCCGCCGAAACCGGCAAGATCAACCCTTTGCAAGGCAAGATCAGGCAACCACTTTTCTTCATTACGTGAAACGCCGCTATAGCCACCTGTAAGCCCGATCTTTACGATCTCGCGAACCGTGAAGGGAAATGACAAGGCGCTCGCCTGCGGCAGCACCGCCCGCCGTGCTGCCATTTGCCACGGCTTGATTTCGGCGAAGGATTGGCCGTCCAGACGGGCTATTCCCGTATAGGCGATGTCACCCGAAAGCGCACGCAGCAGCGTCGTCTTGCCGGAGCCGTTTGGCCCGACGATCGCCGTCACCTCGCCCGGCTTGGCGGAAAAGCCGATGTCGCTGATGATGTTTTTGCCCGACAGGCTTACGCTCAATGAATTTGTTTCAATCATGATCGCCTCACAGATCGAGCAGGCCGCGCTGGCGCAGCAATATCCAGAGGAAGAACGGCGCCCCGAAAAGCGCTGTGATGATGCCGATAGGCAATTCCGCCGGAGCCACGAACGTGCGGCTTACCGCATCCGCCAGCAGCAGAAGAGTAGCACCCAGCAGGGCCGATGCTGGCAGCAGATAGCGATGATCCGGACCGATCCCGAGGCGCAGCATATGCGGCACCACGATACCGATAAAGCCGATCCCGCCGGCGACGGCGACGGTCGCACCGGTGGCGGCGGCAACCGTAACGATGGCGATGCTCTTGATGCGCTGCACCTGAATGCCGAGATGGCCAGCGGCAGCTTCTCCAAGAGCCAGCGCATTGAGCCCCCGCGCCAGCAAGGGCGATACCACCAGAACAGCAGCAATGATCGGACCTGCGGCGCCAATCTTCGCCCAGGTGGAACCGGCAAGTGAGCCCAGCCCCCAAAAGGTCAGGTCGCGGAGTTGGCGGTCATCGGCAAGATAGATAAGTCCGCCGGTCGCAGCACCTGCCAGAGCACTCAGCGCAATGCCAGCCAATAGCATGGTTGCAACAGAGGTTCGTCCTCGTCGTGTCGCGATACGATAGAGCAGAAAAGTGCTGCAAAGTCCGCCCAGAAATGCGGCCAGCGGCAGCGCATAGACGCCAAGCATGGTAATGACAGGCGCAAGAATCGTGCCTCCCAGAACGATCATGGATACCGCGCCAAGGCTCGCTCCCGCAGAAACGCCGACGAGACCCGGATCGGCCAGCGGATTGCGGAAAAGGCCCTGCATCACCGCACCGGAAACGGCGAGCCCCGCCCCTATCAGCATACCCATGACGATGCGCGGCAGGCGGATTTCCATGATGATCAGATGATCGCGCCGAAAAGCATCCGCGCCCTCGGCTCCGCCGGAGGTCAGGGCGCGCAGAACCGAAAGCACGGATGCATCCGAAGCGCCAGCCGTTAGGCTGAAAAGAGCAGCGATGCACAAGGCTACCGCAAGCAATATGATGGTGAGCCGCGCGCGTGCTGCGCGATCTCCCGTGACATTTTCTGGATGACGCGCTGCAATGCGCTGTTCGCGCGCCACGCGACCTTGGATCGTCATTTCGAATTATCCTTGCAGGCAGGCTCGCGCTTGAACCAAGCAAGCCTGACCATGTTATTGCCCCGCGGGAGCGCCATAGAGTTTTGCCGACAGGTCACGAATGGCAGCGCCGGTTCGCGGGCCGAAACCCAACAGATAGGACGCCTCCATCGACACGATGTTGCCGTTACGACCCGCTGGCGTTCCCGCGATAACCGGATTCTTCATGAGCGATTCCGCCGTCATCCCATCCGCACGTGTATCCATGATCAGGACCATGTCAGGCGCGGCCTTTTCAATGGCCTCATCGGTCAGTTGCTTGTATCCATGATACTCGCTGATGACGTTTTCACCGCCGGCAAGCCTGATCATGCCATCAGCCGCAGTGCCAGTGCCAGAGGCCATCATGCGCCCTCCCGGAGCCGACAGCACGAAAAGCACACGCTTGCGGGGAGTATATCCCGCAGCGGCCTTTTCAGCCGCTTCAATATCACGAGAAACTTCGGCGGCGAGTTCCTTGGCCTTGTCTTCTTGACCGAGGGCTTTGCCCACGATCTCGATTTTCCTGACGACGCTTTCGCCTGTGAAAGCCTCCGGCACGACAATCATCGGCACGGACGCTTTTTTCAGAACATCGAGCGTATCCTGCGGGCCACTTCCTTCGAGGAGCAAAATGCCGGTCGGATTAACCGAAAGAACGCCTTCGGGCGCAAGCTGGCGCATATAGCCGACATCGTGCAGCTTCTTCACGTCCTCGGGATAAACGCTCGTCTGGTCACGTCCGGCGAGCATCTTTTCCGCGCCGAGAGCATAGACTATTTCCGTCAGCGACCCGCCAACGGAAACGATGCGCGACGTGTCGGTGAAATGATCGACCATCTCGGCGCGCGCGGAACCAGTTGCCAGCGACAAAGCGACAGCGACCAGAGCGGCCCCATGCCTGAATCGCAATGAAATGAACGACATCGCGGCCACCCTATGCAGCCGACGAGTGCGGCAGACGCGGAAGATTTTCCACGATCATGCGCCAGTCCGCCAGTTCCGCTTCGCCTTCGTGACGCTCACCGAAGAACTGAACGATCAGTTCGCCCCTGGCATCATAGGCTTCAAGCGATGTGACATGACCGTCCTTCGTCGGCTTGCGCACGACCCAGACATCAGCGATGTGATCGAGGCGCAGATGCATATGGAAAGTCGGGTCCAGCACGTTCAGCCACGGGCCCATCATCTTGATCTCGTGGATCGGCCCCGTATGAATCTGGATGCAGCCGCGGCTGCCGACAAAACACATGATCGGCAGCTTTTCCTGCACCGCATGGTTCATCATGGCCTCGACCGACGACGTATCGACCCGCCACGCGAAATCGTGACCGGCAAGATGCACGGCCTGATGCCGGTCAACCCCGAAATCCTTCAACAGCCCCACGAACTGATGCACGTCGGTGAGAGCGCCCCAGCGCTCGCGGAATGCGTCGATATCGAGCAGCGACACATCCGCCTTCGGCCCCTTGGGAGCGAGGATGCTTGTTTCGATGACCGGGGCCTGATCGCCTAACAGCATATCTGCAACGAGCGCCTCATAGGCTTCAACATTGGAAGCCGGGCGCAGGTGAATTTTGAAAACTGCCTCGCCGGTTGCGTCGAAGAATTGCAAGCTGCGGCGCGTGGCCTCACCATCCTGTTTGGCGACGGCAAAACCGTGCACCCAGTGTTTCGGGAAAATGCGAAGGTCGATTTCCTTGCCGAGCGCCAGCGAAGCATGCGCGCCCCAGACGGTCTTTTCAAAAGGGCCGATCTTTTCATGGACCACGCTTTCATTGCGTGTCAGCGCCATGATTTCCCCGACAGATGCGATGCGGTTCAAGAGCATTTCGACATCGGCGCGAATGCGCCGAGCCGAAATCGGCATCGTTTCCGGCTGCCCGCAATGTGCTGCAACAAAATCGGCTTCTGATATACCGAGGAACTGCGCAAAATCACGTTCGCGCATTTTCGGATTATCAGCCCGTGCCTTGAGAATCTCCTCTGGGGAGGGCTTGGTATGGGTCGTCATCTGATGTTGCCTACTTGTTTAGGATGAGCTTGCCTTGGCGGGTGATCTTAAGGCGATAGAGCGAGCCGCCATGCTCTATGCCCACTTCCCGGGAGCCGTCGAAAAGTTCGCGGCTACCATAGGTTTTCAGTCGCGGCTCAAGCGCGCTCTCGCTGAAGCAAGATTTTGTCTGAACCGGAATAGATCCGTTCGAATCGCTGTGAAGCTGGCTTTCGGAAATGCGATTTGCGGCGCGTTCGGAAACGGGTCCGCGCGGCAAACGCACCTGCATGTCGATATGGATTCGCCTGTTCATTTTCTCGCCTCAGCATCGACTTTCCGCATGGTGATGGCAGCAAATTTGTTTTGTTGACATCAATACTCATGTTTATTAATCACTGCATTACTGGAATAAACGAGTCAAGTTTAAATCTCGTTTTTTCCACGCAAGCCAGGGAGATGCTTTCTTCCCAGCCAGCACGCGGCCCTTCTCTTGAGGGGGAAGTCATAAACAATTGAAATTTTTCAGTTTCTTCGCTGTCCAGGGGACTGGCGAAGCGTGTCTGGTCATGAAGGAAACATTGGAAATGCGGGCGACTGGTGGGGTTCAAAGAAGGTCATTCAAGGCGAGCACGGGGCTTGCCGTTATTCTGGCGGCAATGACGTCACAGGCATTGGGGCAGGAGCAGAAAAGTCCCGAGGAGGAAGCCGGCGTTGCGCTGAAAACAATCACCATTCGCCGGCCGAACGATGCGCAGGTGCCGACCGCCGTCCCCGCGCCCATGGGCAAGGTGAGCCGCGAGGAGATCGATCGCTTCGGTGGCGCGAAACTCGACGATGTGCTGCGCGGCACCGCAGGCGTCTTCACCCTAGAGAGCGGCTCCAATCCGGGCGTGGCCGTCAATATTCGCGGCTTTGAAGGTTCCGGCCGCGTCAACATGATGATCGACGGGGTGCCGCAGAACTATCGCAACACCGCGCATGACGCGCAGGGCTACGCCTATATCGACCCCAACCTGCTGTCGGAAATTGATGTGGCGCGCGGCGCTGTTACGACCGAAGGCGGCACCGGGCTTGCCGGCAGCGTGAATTTCCGCACACTGGGCGTCGACGATGTCATTCTGGACGGCAAGGACAAGGGCGTTCTCGGCCGCGCATCCTGGGGCAGCAATGGCACCGGCTTCTCCGAAATGCTGGCGGGTGCGGCCCGCGTCAATTCCATCGGGCTTGTTGCCGCAATCAGCCGTCACGATTCCAACGACTACAAGAACGGCGACGGCGTTACTGTCGAGAAGTCCGGCGAGGAACTGACCTCCGGGCTGTTCAAGGCTGAGTTCGGCCTTGGCGAAGATCAGAAGCTGACGCTTGGCGGCGTTCTCTACAACAACCATTATGGGTCATATGCGGCGGGCTACCGTCCGGGAACCTATACGACCTACGATATGTTCCTGCAGAACCGCACGTTCTTTGCACAGTATAACTACAATCCGTCCGACAACGATCTCATTGGCATCGATGTCAACCTCTACCACAACAGCACATTGCAGAACTGGGTGGATGGCAATGGCAGCTTCGTGGGCCGGCAGATTTCGACCGAGACCACCGGCATGACCGCCTCGAACACGTCGCGCTTTACTTTTGGCGATGTGGCGGTCGCGTGGAAAAACGGCTTTGAAGTCAATCGCGACAATGCGGGCGGCACCAAGACCGGCGTCAACCCGACCGATGCCAACTCCAATCGCGGCGCGGTGTTCTCGGAGGCGACCTGGAATTATCAGGCCCTGCAAGTCGTTACCGGCTTTCGCTATGATTACTTCAAGCTCGAAAGCGAAGACAGTGCCATTTCGAACAGCGACAGCGAGTTCAGCCCCAAGGTCACCGTTGCCTATAACCTGACCGACTGGCTGCAGCCGTATATCACCTATGCGCATTCCATGCGTTCGCCGACCTTGCAGGAAACCTTTCTGGGCGGCGTGGCGCACGCCGGAACAGGCATGATGCACGGCAACCCCAATCTTCGGCCTGAAAAGCAGCGCGGGTGGGAATTCGGCGTCAATATCGCCCGCGACGGTATCCTGACCGCTGAAGATGGCGTGCGTCTCAAGGCCAATTACTACACGATGCGCGTTGAGGACTATATCACGGCTGCATCCGACTATAGCCAGTTCGTCAATGTTGACGGCACCTCGACGGTCAAAGGCTTCGAACTGGATGCGCGTTACGATGCGGGCTTCGCGTTCGGGGGGATTGCCTATACGCATTCCACCTCTGAACTGCCCGAACAGACAGCCGGCATGGGTGCAAACCAATATCTGCCCGAAGATGTCGTGACGATTACCGCCGGTGCGCGCTTCTTCGAGCGCAAGCTCGAAAGCGGCTTGCGTGTCCAGCATGTTTCGAGCGGTAGGACTATCAGCGGAAGCGACACTGATCCTTACACGCTGGTGGACGTCTTCGCGAAGTACAAGTTCACCGACACGGTCGATCTTTCGCTCCAGGTGCTCAACATTGCCGACAAGGAATATACCCCTGCCCTCAGCACTTACGGTTCTGGCCGCGGACGCACTTTCCTCGTCGCGACCCAGTTCCAGTTCTAGAAACTTCGGGAGGCGTTTTCGCCTCTCTCTTGAGATCGTCACCTCTGCCAGGGCCGGCCAACCTGACCGCGGGCGGCCCCTGATCCCGAGATGTGACGCGGCGAGTGCAGCCCCTACCGCTGCACTCGCCGGAACTTATATTGTGAGAGCATTCCGCGTTGGACTTTCCGGGATGCGCTATAGCCAGTCCCAACCTGATGGAAAAGGATCAGCAATGTACATAGCCATGAATCGCTTCAAGGTTCGCGTCGGCAGCGAGGCCGACTTCGAGACCGTCTGGAAGAACCGCGACTCCAGATTGTCGGAGCTCCCCGGCTTCGAAAGCTTTCACCTGCTTCGCGGTGCGACCAACGAAGAGGAAGGCTACACGCTCTATGCTTCGCACACGGTCTGGCGCAATCGCGACGATTTCGTCGCCTGGACCAAATCCGAGCAATTCCGCGATGCACATCGCAACGCCGGAGAAAACAAGCCCCTCTATCTTGGTCCTCCGCAGTTTGAAGGGTTCAGCGCCGTTCTGGGCTCATGATGAGCACCTGCCTATCCACAAAGGTGCGGCGAAATGGCGCATAAGGCCTTGGCGGCGCGATTTCTGCGCCGCCACGGGACCGTAGACACCAATTATCTTTTAAAGATGGGTGGTTAACTCATATTTAGAATGATTCCAAGTTATTGATTTTTAGAACATTTCAAAAACATAAAAATTGACAGAACGGAGCTCTAGCGGCCATAACCTGACCTAAATGGGTGGGTTTTATAAACACCACCTAAGTAATGCCTTTAATGTTCGGGCCTTTAACCCTTGCAGTTGGAGGAACCATTGACCGGTTCAGTTCGGCCTTGCGCCACGAGTGAAATAAAGCTGTCAGTTTTTCTGCGCAGCCATACAGTTGAAGTTCAGTTTGAGCCGGTAAAGTCTCTTCGTTCGGTGCTTTTCGCATCTGATTTCTGCTGTTCATGCATGGGAGATAGTTCCTCATGCTAGTGTGCAGCTGCAACGTTATTACCGATAAAGATATTGAAGCCGTCGTCATCGAGCTTCTCGATCAGGATTGCTGGCAACTTATTGTCCCTGGCACCGTCTATAATATCATGTCCAAGCGCGGCCGTTGCTGTGGCTGCTTCCCAAACGTCGTGGAAACGATCATAAGGGTGACTGAAGAGTATCATCTTCGTCATAACCAAATGGACGAAAACGTGGTCCAGTTCATGGATCGTGTACGTTCTCTACGCGACAAATTCGGGAGTTCATGGAATGAAAGGCGAACCAAAGGTCATCGAGCGGCTTAACGAGGCACTTTTCCTCGAGCTTGGCGCTGTAAACCAGTATTGGCTTCACTACCGCCTCCTCAACGACTGGGGCTTCACGCGTCTTGCCAAGAAGGAACGTGAAGAGTCTATCGAAGAAATGCATCACGCTGACAAGCTGATCGATCGCATTATCTTCCTGGAAGGTTTTCCAAACCTGCAGACCGTAGCTCCGCTGCGCATCGGCCAGAACGTCAAGGAAGTTCTGGAAGCCGATCTTGCAGGTGAATACGACGCCCGCGCTTCTTACAAGAAGTCTCGCGAAATCTGCGACGAACTCGGCGACTACGTTTCCAAGCAGCTTTTTGATGAACTTCTGGCTGATGAGGAAGGCCATATCGACTTCCTCGAAACCCAGCTCGACCTTCTCGCCAAGATCGGTGAAGAGCGTTATGGCCAGCTCAACGCGGCTCCCGCCGATCAGGCCGAATAAGCCGATCCCAGCCTAACAATTGGAAGCCGGAGCCCTGCGCTCCGGCTTTTTTGTCATCTCAACTTTACCGTTGCCCCTTTATCGTGATATTGCGCGCCCAATTTCCGATATTTTGCAAGGTTTCCCCAATGAGCGCACCGCGCGTCAGTTTCGTTTCCCTTGGCTGCCCGAAGGCGCTTGTCGATTCCGAACGCATCATCACCAGCCTTCGCTCCGAGGGCTATGAAATCTCCCGCAAGCATGACGGCGCCGATCTCGTGATCGTCAATACCTGCGGCTTCCTCGATTCCGCGCGCGATGAATCGCTCGATGCCATCGGCCTTGCGCTGAACGAAAACGGCAAGGTGATCGTGACCGGCTGCCTTGGCGCGGAGCCGGAAGTTATCCGCCAGCGCCACCCCAACGTGCTCGCCATCACCGGCCCGCAAGCCTATGAAAGTGTGATGAGCGCGGTGCACGAAGCGGCTCCTCCCGTACACGACCCGTTTGTCGATCTGGTGCCGCCGCAGGGCGTGAAGCTGACCCCGCGCCATTACGCTTACTTGAAAATCTCCGAAGGCTGCTCGAACCGCTGCTCCTTCTGCATCATTCCGGCACTGCGCGGCGATCTCGTGTCGCGTCCGATTGATCAGGTGCTGCGCGAAGCGGAAAAGCTGGTCAAGGCTGGCGTCAAGGAAATCCTTGTCATCTCGCAGGATACGAGCGCCTATGGCCTCGACATCAAGTATCAGGAAGCCATGTGGCAGGACCGCACGGTTCGCACCAAATTCCTCGATCTCTCGCGGGAATTGGGCGAGATGGGCGTGTGGGTGCGTATGCATTATGTCTACCCATACCCGCATGTCGATGAGGTCATTCCATTGATGGCTGAAGGCAAGATTCTGCCTTATCTGGACATTCCCTTCCAGCACGCCTCGCCTGCGGTGCTGAAGAACATGCGCCGTCCCGCGCATCAGGAAAAGACCTCACGCCGCATTCAGGCATGGCGTGAGACATGCCCGGACCTGGCCGTACGCTCCACCTTCATCGTCGGCTATCCGGGCGAAACGGAAGAAGACTTCCAGATGCTGCTCGACTGGCTCGATGAAGCCAAGATCGAACGCGCTGGCTGCTTCAAATATGAGCCGGTCAAGGGCGCGAAGGCCAACGACCTTGGCCTTGAGCAGGTTCCAGAAGAAATCAAGGAAGCGCGCTGGCATCGTTTCATGGCCAAGCAGCAGCAGATTTCGACCAACCTTCTCAAGAAGAAGGTCGGCAAACGCCTGCCTGTTATCATCGATGAAGCAAACGGCACCATTGGCAAGGGCCGCACGCGCTACGATGCGCCGGAAATCGACGGCAGCGTTCACATCCAGTCGCGCCGCCCGCTCCGTGTCGGCGACATCGTGACGGTGAAGATCGAGGCAAGCGACGCTTACGATCTGCACGGCATCGCGGTCTGATGACGGCGGAACCGGCCATAGCGATCAGAAAAGCCGCCTCGGCTGACGTGGCTGCGATTGTCGCCATGCTGGCCGACGACGCGCTGGGCGCAAAGCGCGAAGATGCGAGCCTGCCCTTGCGGGATTCCTATCGCAGCGCCTTTGCAGCCATCGACGCCGATCCCAACCAGCTTCTGGCTGTCGTGGAACAGGGTGGCGAGATCATCGGCTGCATGCAGATCAGCTTCATACCCGGCCTGTCCCGGTTGGGCATGTGGCGCGGGCAGATCGAAAGCGTGCGGATTGCAAGCCATATTCGCGGCGGCGGCATCGGTCGACGGATGATCGAGTGGGCAATCGAACGGTGCCGCGAACGCGGCTGCCGCCTCGTGCAGCTGACGACGGACAAAGCGCGCTCGGATGCGCTGCGTTTCTATCAATCGCTCGGCTTCGTCGATAGCCACGAAGGGCTTAAGCTATCGCTTTAACAGCTGACTTTAATAGAGTGTAAGAAAAGAAAAAGGGCGCGGTGAGCGCCCTTTTCTGTTTCAGCATGGAAAAGCTTACTGCGGCAGCTTGTCATCCACGCCGGCGACATAGAAATTCAGGCCCAGCAGTGTCTTGTCATCGGCCTGTTCACCTTCCTTGAGCCAAACGGAACCGTCCTGCTTCTTGATCGGGCCGGTGAAAGGCTTCAATTCGCCCGACTTGATCTTGGCTTCGGTTTCTTCCGCCAGCTTCTTCACGTCGTCCGGCATGTTGGTATAAGGCGCCATCTTCACGAGACCTTCCTTCATGCCCCACCAGACATTCTGGCTCTTCCAGCTGCCGTCGAGAACGGCCTTGGTACGGTCGATATAGTATGGACCCCATTCGTCCACGACAGCGGTAAGCTGCGTGTCGGGCGCGAACTTGATCATGTCCGAAGCCTGACCAAACGCCTTGATGCCGCGATCATGCGCCACCTGAATGGCGGCAGTGGAATCGGTGTGCTGGGTGATGATGTCGACTCCCTGATCGATCAAAGCCTTGGCCGCATCGGCTTCCTTGCCCGGATCGAACCAGGAATTGGCCCAGATCACCTTGACCTTGAAGTCAGGATTGACGGACTGCGCGCCGAGCATGAATGCGTTGATGCCCTGCACGACTTCCGGCACCGGCACGGATGCGATGTAACCGGCGACACCCTTCGTGGACATTTTGGCAGCGATCACGCCCTGCACATAACGGCCTTCATAGAAGCGCGCATTGTAGGCGGACATGTTGTCGGCGGTCTTGTAGCCGGTCGCGTGTTCGAACTTCACGTCAGGGAATTTCTTGGCGACCTTCAAGGTCGGGTCCATGTAACCGAACGATGTCGTGAAGATCAGCTTGTTGCCTGCGCGCGCCAGACGTTCGATGGAACGTTCGGCGTCGGCACCTTCCGGCACGTTTTCCAGAAAGGTGGTTTCGATCTTGTCGCCGAGCGCCTCGATCAGTTCCTTGCGTGCCTGATCATGCTGATAGGTCCAGCCGAAGTCGCCCGGAGGTCCGATATAGATGAAGCCGATTTTCAGCTTTTCTTCTGCATGTGCCGCGCCGCCGAGCATAAAGCTTGTCGCGGTGGCAATCGCCATAAGCGTCTTTTTCATGTTCCCTGCACTCCTTGTTTATACCCACTAACCACAACAAAAATCCTTGGGACTGATTTTTGTTACCCCTCGACCGCACGCCTTACCTGTCCGGCACGAACGGCTTGCCGAGCGAAGTCGGCGTATTCATCATCGTCAGACGCTTGTTGCGCGAAATGATGACCAGCACCACAATCGTCGCAAGATAAGGCAGCGCAGACAGAAACTGTGACGGCAGGCCGAAGCCGAGCGCCTGCGCGTGGAGCTGGCCGATAGTCACCGCGCCGAACAAATAAGCACCGATCAACACCCGCCACGGCCGCCAAGAAGCGAACACGACGAGAGCAAGCGCGATCCAGCCGCGGCCAGCAGTCATGTTTTCCACCCACTGCGGCACATAGACGAGCGACAATTGCGCACCTGCGAGACCGGCACAGGCCCCGCCGAACAGCACCGCCAGATAACGCGTGCGCACCACATGCACACCGAGCGCATGGGCCGAGCCATGGCTGTCGCCAATGGCACGCAATGTGAGCCCTGCCCGTGTGCGGAACAGAAACCATGCAACGCCGACAACCAGCAGAATGGACATGTAGAAGATGGGATCCTGACCGAAGATGAACCGCCCGACAAGCGGGATATCGGTCAAATAGGGAATATGAACCGCTTCGAGCCGAACGCCGGGAAGCCCGACAAAGCTTTCGCCGAGCAAGGCCGATGCCCCAACGCCGAGGATTGTAAGCGCCAACCCGGTCGCCACCTGATTGGTGACAAGCGTGAGCGTGAGAAAGCCAAAGATTGCCGCAAAAAGCACGCCAACCAGAACAGCGGCAATCAGGCCCAACCATGCCGAACCGGTCATCTGCGCGATGGCAAAACCGGACACCGCGCCCATAAGCATCATGCCTTCGACGCCGAGATTGAGCACGCCGGAGCGTTCGACCACCAGCTCGCCGATAGCAGCGATCAGGAGCGGCGTTGCAGCAGTTGCAATCGTAAGGAGAATAGCCTGCGTCAAATCCATGAGATCAGGCCTTTCCCGCTCGAGCTGCGGATATGAAGCGAATGCGATAGAGAATAAGCGTATCGCAAGCGAGCACGAAGAACAGGATCATGCCCTGAAACACGCGCGCGGATTTTTCCGAGATGCCGATGGAAACCTGTGCGGCCTCACCGCCAAGATAGGAAAGCGCCAGCACCAGACCGGCTGCAATTGCCCCCAACGGATTGAGGCGTCCGAGAAACGCGACAATAATTGCCGTGAAACCATAGCCCGGAGAAATGACGGGGCGGAGCTGGCCGATAGCGCCGGAAGTTTCTGCAATCCCCGCAAGACCGGCAAGCGCACCGGAAAGCGCAAAGACGAAGAACACCATCTTGCCCGCACTGAAACCCGCAAAGCGCCCTGCCCTCGGGCTTTGGCCGATGACCTTGACCTCAAAGCCTTTCAGCGTGTGCTTGAGCAGAAACCGGACAGCCACCGCCGCCACAAGCGCGAAGATGAAACCCCAATGGGCACGGCCCGATGCGCTCCAGATTTCCGGCAGAATGGCGCTATCGTTGAACTGGCGGGTTTCCGGGAAATTATAGCCTTCGGGGTTGCGCCAGGCGCCGCGCACCAGCCAGTCGAGAAAGAGCTGCGCAACATAGACCAGCATAAGGCTGGTCAGGATTTCGTTCGTGTTGAAGCGTACCTTCAGCAAGGCGGGTATGGATGCATATGCCGCACCGCCCGCCATCCCCATAAGCATCATCAAGGGCAGAACCACCCACGACTGCAAATCCGGGAACATGACAGGCAAGACCGACCCGGTTATCGCACCGGCGATGAATTGCCCCTCGGCACCGATATTCCAGTTGTTGGACAAAAAACAGACGCAAAGGCCAACCGCAATCAGGATCAGCGGTGCGGCCTTCACCAGCAATTCATGCCACGACCAGATATCGAACAAAGGTTCGACAAAGAAGACATAGAGTGCATGCAGCGGTTGCTTGCCCATCAGCGCAAAAGCAAGACCACCGAAAACCAGCGTCAAAGTCAGCGCAAGCAGTGGCGACAGGGCGCTGAAAAGTTTTGAGGGCTGCGGGCGTTTAACGAGTTCGATCCGCATCATGCAGCCTCTCCGGAAACGCCGCCCATCGGGAGGCCGATCTTTTCCAGCGTGACTTCGGCAATCGGCATTGGATCGGAAAGCTGGCCATGATTCATGACCGCGATCCGGTCGCTGATTTCAAGAAGTTCATCAAGGTCCTGGCTGATAACGAGAACTGCGGAACCGGAACGCGCAAGATCAACCAGCGCCTGCCGAATATGCGCCGCAGCGCCAGCATCGACGCCCCATGTGGGCTGGTTCACGACCATGACCGAGGGGGAACGGTCAAGCTCGCGCCCGATGATGAATTTTTGCAGATTACCGCCGGAAAGTGCGGACGCAGGCGGATTTTCAGCGCTCTTGCGCACATCCATCCGTTCGATGATGCGTTTCGCAGCCGACCGTAGCGCGCTCTCTGCGACCAGCTTCAGTTTGCCACCGCGCAGGAACATTTTTGAGTCGGTCTTGTAGCGGGACAAGAACAGATTGTCGGTCAGCGTCATCGTCGGAACGGCACCATGTCCAAGCCGTTCTTCCGGTACGAAGGCCGCGCCCATCATGCGCCTTTCGCTAATGCCAGCCTTGCCGGCATCTTTACCCCGAATACGCACATTCGAGGCACTGGGCTGCAACACTTCACCGGAAACAGCTTCGAAAAATTCGCCCTGCCCGTTACCCGCAACGCCCGCTATGCCAACCACTTCGCCAGCAGCGACCGAAAGTGAAATATCCTTCAATGCCGTCGAGAAGGGTCCGCGCGGCGGCTGTGACAGGGACCTGATTTCAAAAAGCGCATCATCGCCGACATTTGCCGCCGCAATGGGAGTGCGCGCCACGACATTGATGTCGTTTCCAACCATCATGCGCGCAAGCGACGCGGCGGTTTCCTTGCGCGGATCGCAATGCGCGACGACCTTGCCATGCCGCAGCACGGTTGCGCGGTCACAAAGGCGCTTCACTTCCTCCAGACGGTGGCTGATATAGAGGATGGACTTGCCTTCGGCTTTCAGGCATTCCAGCGTTTCAAACAGCTTGTCGGCTTCCTGCGGCGTCAGCACGGAGGTTGGCTCATCAAGGATGATGAGGTCGGGTTCCTGAAGAAGGCAGCGCACGATCTCAATACGCTGGCGTTCGCCAACGGACAGATCGCCGACATGGGCCTGCGGATCAACCGGAAGTCCGTATGTCTTGCCAACCTCACGCGCACGTTTTGCAACATCCGAAAGCGGCAGTGAACGATCCAGCGACAAGGCGATGTTTTCAGCGGCCGTAAGTGAATCAAACAGCGAAAAGTGCTGGAAAACCATACCAATGCCGAGTTTTCTTGCGGCGGCAGGTTCATCTATCGCGACCGGCTGGCCCTTCCAGACGATTTCACCTTCCAGAGGCTGGAGCGCGCCGAACAGCATTTTTACGAAGGTGGATTTTCCAGCGCCGTTCTCGCCCAGAAGCGCGTGAATCTCCCCTTTCCCGATGGTGAGGTCGACACCATCACAGGCCCGCAGCTGACCAAATACTTTCGTGAGCCGGCGGACATCCAGAAGAGGCCGGTCGGTTAAAGGCGCTGTCATTGTTCCCCATTTGTATTTTTGAGCGACCTTAGCCAGCAAGTCTGCTCTTGAAAAGCCTAAAAGCAAGCAGCGGTGGACATATGCACACCGCTGCAATCATCAGTCAGTTCATGGTATCAGAATAGTTGTACCGGTCGTCTTGCGGGCTTCCAGATCCTCATGCGCCTTGCCCGCGTCCTTGAGCGCATAGGTCTGGTTGATCTCGATCTTGACGGCTCCGCTTCCAACCACATCGAAAAGCTCGGCGGCGGTCTTTTCGAGGTCGGCTCGCTTGGCGATATAATTGAACAAGGTAGGCCGCGTGGCGAAAAGCGAGCCCTTCTGCGCAAGAATGCCGAGATCGAATGGCGGAATGACGCCGGACGACTGACCGAAGCAGGCAAACATGCCAAGCGGCTTCAGCACATCCAGCGAACCCATATAGGTATCGCGGCCAACGGAATCATAGACCACATCTACGCCCGCCCCATCCGTCAGTTCTTTCACCTTTTCGGCGAAGTTTTCGGTACGGTAATTGATGACGTGATCGTAGCCGTGCTTTTTGGCCAGCGCGATCTTTTCTTCCGACCCCGCCGTACCGATAACGGTAGCGCCGAGATGTTTCGCCCACTGCCCGGCAATCAGGCCCACACCGCCCGCGGCTGCATGGAAAAGGATCGTCTGTCCCGGCTCGACCCTGAATGTGCGCCGCAGAAGATATTGTGCAGTCATGCCTTTCAGCATCATGGAGGCAGCGGTTTTCAGATCGACATTATCCGGAACCTTTACCAGCCGGTCGGCTGGCAGAATGCGCTCGTCCGCATAGGAGCCCGGTGTCGCCACATAGGCAACGCGGTCACCGACACGAACATCGTTGACGCCCGGACCAACCGCTACGACCATGCCTGCGCCTTCGTTTCCGGGCGTGAATGGCATCTGCGCGGCCTTGTAGAGTCCCGTGCGGAAATAGACATCGATGAAATTGAGACCGACGGCTTCGTGGCGCACCTTCGCCTCGCCCGGACCCGGTTCGCCGATCTCGATCTGTTCATATTTCATGACTTCCGGCCCGCCGGTCTGGTGGACGCGAATGGCGTTGATCATCATACTTCTCCACTCTTCCTTGCGGCGGCGGTTTTCTCAGCCGCAATGACGGTTGCAGTTCTTCCCAGCCCCGGGAAAAACTGCATAACAGCGCCGATGAAATAAATGTAAAGGCCCGTCACGGATATGCCGACGCGGACCCATAATGGCGCATCCAGAGTATAATAGAGCGCAGCCGCGCCAAAGGCACACCAGAGCAGAAAAACGGTCAGATTAAGCGGTCGCAGGCGCACGACGCGCACGGGATGCAGGAAGTTGATCGGCAGAAACGACAGGATCGCCGACACAACAACCGTTGCAAACGCCACCCACTCGCCCGGCCTGACGATGAAGAGCGTGAAGACCACCATGTTCCAGACAACCGGAAACCCCTTGAAGAAGTTTTCCTTCGTCTTCATGCCCGTATCGGCATAATAAATCGCACTCGAAACCACGATGATTGCGCCGGATATGAAGGACAAATAGGTTCCCATGAACCCGCTTTGATAGAGCGCGAAGGCGGGTATCAAAACATAGGTGACGTAATCGATGATGTTGTCGAGAAGCTCGCCCGACCAGTTCGGCAAGACATATTTGACCTCAAGCTTGCGCGCGATGGGGCCGTCAATACCGTCGACGAAAAGCGCCAATCCCAGCCACCACCACATCGCCGTATAGCGTCCGTCGCTGGCCGCCACGATGGAAAGGAATGCCAGAAACGAACCCGATGCCGTCAGAAGATGTACCGAAAACGCCTTGGCTTGCGGCGCGGTGACTTTCTTGGCTTTGAGTTTTCCGGTCAGTTTGGTTTTCACGCCGTCCGCCATTTCAATTTGTCGCCGCGCTTATCCCGCCCAAGACAATTCCCGAGGCGGCGAGTATATTCAATCAATCGGGGAACGCGTACACCACACAAACTGACATCCCCAAAACTTATGATCATCGAAACAATTTTTTCCCTCGGGAAAAACGCCATGATCCTGTAGCAGCTTTTCCTGAATAAGCGCAAAAGAGCAAGTAATGCGTGAGGCAAATCCGCCATAATCCCACGGAAGAATGGCCTTCTGGCTGCAATTCGGTTTAAGTGCGGCTGGAATCATCAGACGGTGCACGAGGTCCGCACTGTTGGATCAGGGACGAAACACGATGAACGATCTTGTTGTGAACAAGCCACTCACCGACATTGTCATCAGCGGCAGCGGGCCTGCCGGGATGATGGCTGCACTGGCACTCGGCGCGAAGGGTTACCACACCATCCTGCTCGGACCGGAGACCGACAAGGGAGACCGCCGCACGACAGCGCTCATGATGCCCGCCATCCGATTGCTGGAAGAATTGGGCGTCTGGCCGGATATCGAGCCAGAAGCTGCCGCCCTCGCCTCCATGCGCATTATCGATGCGACGCGGCGTCTTGTGCGAAGCCCCGTCGTGACTTTCCGTGCCGGTGAAATCGACGAAACTGCGTTCGGCTACAATATTCCCAATGCCGTTTTGAACGAGAAACTTTCAGAAGCGGTTGCACGCAACCCGAACATTGAGCGCATAAATGCGCCGGTCATCGAATATCGTCACAATGGCGATCATGTGAGCGTCACCCTTTCTGGCGGCGACACGTTGCATGCAAGGCTGGTCGTTGCTGCGGATGGACGCAATTCCATGGCCCGTGAAGCAGCCGACATCCGCACACGCCGCTGGAGTTATCCGCAGACAGCCGTCGTGCTTTCCTTTTCCCACACTGTCGATCATGAGAACATTTCGACAGAGTTTCACACCGAGGAAGGCCCGTTCACGCAGGTGCCGCTGAAAGGCAAGCGCTCAAGCCTCGTCTGGGTGGTCAATCCCAGGCGCGCCGAAGCGCTTCTTGCACTTGACGACGCCACACTCGCCAGGCGTATCGAGGACATGATGCAGTCCATGCTCGGCAAGATCACGCTCGACATTCAGCCGCAGGCCTGGCCTCTTTCGGGCCTGGTGCCTCACGTCTTTGCGGCCAAGCGCACGATTCTCATCGGCGAAGCCGCTCACGTCTTTCCGCCAATCGGCGCGCAAGGCCTCAATCTGGGTTCACGCGATGTCGAAACGCTGGTCAAGGCTATCGAAAGCGATCCGGTCGATCCCGGTTCGGATAGGGTCATGCGCGCCTATGACCGTGCGCGACGCCCGGATATTCTGGCACGCACAGGCTCCGTCGATGCGCTCAATCGTTCGCTTCTTTCCGGAATGCTGCCAGCGCAGATCGTGCGCGGCCTGGGACTGGAAATGCTTCGCTCCTTTGCGCCGCTGCGCGCGTTCTTCATGCGCGAAGGGCTTCGGCCCGGCAGCGGTTTCTCGCACTTTCTTCCGAAACTGCTAAGCCTTCCGCACCGGGGCGACAGAAAACGTTCCGGCTAACCAGATTTCGGATCAACTGAGAGATTGAACTGAGAGAATTGCCGGTCTCCGCCGACTTTAATTTGTCATGCGGTGAACTACATAATGTTGCATGGGTATGACACAGATAAAGCACGCGAAATTCCAGATTGGGCAGGTTGTCAAGCACCGGCTGTTCCCCTTCCGCGGGGTCATCTTCGACGTGGATCCAGAATTCGCGAATACCGAAGAATGGTACGAATCCATTCCCGAGGAAGCGCGCCCGCATCGCGATCAACCCTTTTATCATCTGCTCGCTGAAAACGCGGAATCCGAATATGTCGCTTATGTATCGGAACAGAACCTCGTGCCGGATTTGAGCGGCGAGCCCCTGCGTCATCCGCAGATTGAAGAAATGTTCGACCGGCTGGACAACGGCTCTTATCGCGTAAAAGCGCAGCATTCCAATTAAGATAGAGCTTGATCTTACAGTCTTGGTTCAAAACAAAAGGGACGCACGAAGCGTCCCTTTTCATATTCCGCTTGTTAGACGAAAGCTTAGTTGGCCGCGCCCTTTGCCTTGTCCTGTTCAGCCTTCATCTTGGCTTCAAAGTCTTTCTGCTTCTTCTGGACGGCGTCCTGAAGTTCCTTCTGGCGTTCTTCCAGTTCCGACTGCTTGAGGGCCGGGCCAGTCAAAGCGCCGGAGAAGCCGGTCAGAGCAACCGGAATCGGATTCGGCTTGTTCTGATAGTTGACCGAAGTCAGGGTCAGCTTGCCACCCTTCTTGAGCGCATTGGTGAGATCGTCGGTCAGCGGAGCTTCGGCGATGCAGCGATCCGGGAAGCAGATGCCGTATTCAAGCTTGACCGGCTTGTTGTTGTCGATCTGGAGGCCGACGCCGGCAGGGATCAAACGGCCGATAGGAACGGTCACCTGAAAGATCTTGCGGTTGATCTTGCCTTTGATCTCGATGAGATTGACGGCGGTCAGGAGCTGGCCGGAATCCGCAGTGACGATGTTCTGCGTGTTGCAGATGTCATTGTCTTCCTGCTTCGAGCAGACCTTGAACCAGCCCTGTGGCGGCTGCTGCGCCGATGCAGGCATCGTCGCGGAGGCAAGCAGGGCGAACGCGCCAGCAATGGCAGATGCGGCAGCGATTGTCTTCGTGCTGGACATGATCAACAGGTTCCTTTCAACACTCTGATCTATAGTTCCCGTTCTGTATTTAAGTCAGCGATAGACCGTCACTGGTTTGAAAATGCGGCAACAGCGTGACCTTGAGGGTTTTAGCCCCCGTTCGGACCCTATTCCGAGCCCAATTCGGAGCCGTGTTACAACGACTGGAGGCATGAATCCAGATGAGTTTCGACATTCCATGCCCGGAATCCGCCAAAAACTTTGTTTTAGCTCCCACTGTCACGTGAGGGACACGCCCTAATTCCGCACTTAATGTACGATCATGCTAGTTTTCGTTTCCGAATCGACGCTTCCCGGCGGCGACCATCAAACTTGTTTACAATGGACGATTGAAGTTGAACGGATTGATTGCGTTTCTCCGCAGGGCGGTTCTTGCGGGCTTTGCCGTAGCTGCTGTTGCCACCACGCCGTTACAGGCAATGGCCCAGTCACAGCCGGACTATGCGCTCTCAATGCATGGGGACGTGGCTCTGCCGGCAAATTTTACGCATTTTCCCTACGCAAACGCCGACGCGCCGAAAGGCGGCACGCTCGCAATGGGTGTCGTCGGTACCTTCGACAGTCTCAATCCATTCATTCTAAAAAATATGCGTACGACGGCAGTTGGACTGTTCGGCGATGGTGAAAATTTCGTCTACGAAAGTCTGATGCAGCGCTCGCGGGATGAACCTTTCACGCTTTATCCCCTGCTGGCCGAAAAGGTCGCCACGGATCCAAAGCGAACATGGGTGGAATTCACGCTCAATGCCCAGGCAAAATGGTCGGACGGGCAACCGGTAACGGTGGATGATGTCATCTTCACCTATGACATTCTGACAGAAAAGGGGCGCCCTCCCTACAACAACCGCATGAGCCGCATCGAAAAGATCGAGAAGACGGGAGAACGTTCCGTTCGCTTCACCTTCAACGACAAATCGGATCGCGAATTTCCTCTGTTGATCGCCGCCTCTATGCCGGTTTTGCCCAAACATGCGATTGATGCCGCAAGCTTCGGCAATTCGACGCTGAACCCTCCGGTCGGAAGCGGCCCCTACATAGTGTCAGATGTGCGGCCCGGCGAGCGCATTGTCTACAAGCGCAATCCCGATTACTGGGGCAAGGATCTGCCAACGCGGCGCGGCCTGAATAATTTCGATATCTATAGCATCGAATATTTTCGCAATGAAACGGCGCTGTTCGAGACCTTCAAGAAAGGCCTGCTGGATGTTTTCATTGAAGCGAATCCCACGCGCTGGGAAAAATCCTATGATTTTCCGGCGGTGAAACAGGGCAAAGTTATCAAGGAAACTTTCCAGAAAGGAACGCCAGCAAATCTGCTGGGATTCGTGTTCAACACGCGCCGCCCGATTTTTGCCGACCGCCGGGTCCGGCAGGCGCTGGGGCTGTTGTTCGACTTTGAATGGGCCAACCGCAATCTGTTTGCCGACCAATACCGACGCACGCAGAGCTACTGGGAAGGATCGGAGCTTTCTTCTGTCGGCAAGCCGGCGGACGACCGCGAGAAGCAATTGCTTGCACCTTTCCCCGACGCTGTCCGCGAAGATGTCATGAATGGCACGTGGCACCCGCCGGTAACGGACGGCAGTGGCCATGATCGTACGCCTGCAAAGAAAGCCTATGATCTGCTGATGGAGGCCGGTTTCCGGTTTGAACACGGCCTGGCAATCGACCCCTCCGGCAAGCCGCTCGCCTTTGAAATCATGACACGCTCGCCCGATGAGGAAAAGGTCGCGCTCGCATATAAGCGCAATCTCGCGCGGCTTGGCATTACGGCGGAAATCCGCACCGCGGACGACGCCCAATACCAGCAACGTCTGCAGACATTCGACTACGACATGATACTCGGCGCGCTCGCCGGCTCGCTTTCTCCCGGCAATGAACAATGGATGCGCTGGGGTGCGGCTTCGCGCGATGTCCAGGGGAGTTTCAACTATCCGGGCGTTGCCGATCCGGCGGTGGATGCCATGATCGAAGCACTGCTGGCCGCGAGAAATCGGGCCGATTTCGTGAGTGCGGTCCGCGCGCTTGATCGGGTGCTTATCTCCGGCGACTACTACGTTCCGCTTTACCATTTGCCCTATCAATGGGTGGCGCGCTGGGACCGCATCGAACATCCGCAGAAGACCCCGCTTTATGGTTATCAACTGCCGACCTGGTGGCGCGCCAAACAATAAGCGGGCTTTAACGCCGCTGTAATTCGCCCTACATCCACCCAATATAGAATGGGATATTCAACAGGAGGCCCAGCCTCCGGTTCCTGCACGGAGATTGAGCCATGGCCGCCAGAAAGATAACTATCGATGTCGTGTCGGATGTCGTCTGCCCATGGTGCTTTCTAGGGCGCAAGCGCCTCGAAGCGGCTCTTGCCATGGTGCCGGATGTGGAGGCGGAAGTACGCTGGCGCCCCTTCCAGCTGGACCCTACCCTGCCTCCGCAAGGCAAGGATCGCCAAGCCTATATGCGAGAGAAATTCGGCACTGGCGGAAAGATCGATGACATCCACAAACAGTTGACCGAGCTTGGCGAGGAAAACGGCATCGTGTTCGATTTCGACGCCATTGCCCGTGCGCCGAATACGCTCGACGCGCATCGCGTCATCCATTGGGCAGCGCAAGCTGCCCCCGATACACAGGATCGGATGGTCGGCCTGTTGTTTTCGCTCTATTTCGAGCAGGGACAGGATATTGGCGACCACGAAGTGCTGGTCGATGCTACGGCAAGCGTCGGCATGGATGCCGCAGTTGTTGCCCGGCTTCTCCAAAGCGATGCCGACAAGGCGACAATTCGCGAGGAGATCGACACGGCCAGCCGCATTGGTGTGCGCGGCGTGCCCTGCTTCATCATCGACCAGAAATATGCCGTCATGGGCGCGCAGAACGCAGATGTCCTTGCTGACGCCATCCGTCAGACGGCAGAAGGTTTCGAGCCGGGGTTTGCCGAGGACCGATAGGTTGAAAACGACGGCGGCGGATTAACCCGCCGCGATCTTCGCCAGCTGCGTCATGATGACTGCGGAGCCGTTGAGCCGCTTTTCCGGCGTCGGCCAGTCGCGGATGAAGACAATGCTCTGGTCCGGCCTGATCTTGGCCATGGAGCCCTGTTCGCCGATCATCTTCACCAGCCCGACCGGATTGTTGAAGGTCGCATTGCGGAACTGGATGACCACGCCCTTCGGACCAGCGTCGAGCTTCTCGACATTCGCACGGCGGCAGAGCGCCTTGATGTAAACGATCTTGAGCAGATGCTGCACTTCTTCGGGCATCGGGCCAAAACGGTCGATAAGTTCCGCACCGAAAGCATCGATATCCTGCGGCTCTTCCAGGTCTGCGAGACGGCGATAAAGGCCGAGACGCAGCTGAAGATCGGGCACATAGGCTTCCGGTATCATCACCGCCGTGCCGATAGCGATCTGCGGCGACCACTGGCTGTCTTCAACCTCGATCGTTCCCTTGAGAGTAGCCACCGCTTCTTCCAGCATTTGCTGGTAAAGCTCGAAACCGACTTCCTTGATATGTCCGGACTGCTCCTCGCCTAGCAGGTTGCCTGCCCCGCGAATATCCATGTCGTGGCTTGCAAGCTGGAAGCCCGCGCCCAGCGTGTCGAGCGACTGCAGAACCTTGAGGCGGCGTTCCGCCATCTGCGTCAGCATCTTGCCAGCTGGAAGCGTAAACAACGCAAAGGCGCGCTGCTTGGAGCGCCCGACGCGACCACGCAACTGGTAGAGCTGCGCCAAGCCGAACATATCGGCGCGGTGCACGATCATCGTGTTGGCCGTCGGAATATCGAGGCCCGATTCCACGATGGTCGTGGACAGAAGCACATCATACTGACCGTCATAGAATGCGTTCATGATGTCATCGAGGACGCCCGGCGCCATCTGGCCGTGAGCCACGGCCACTTTCAGTTCAGGCACGTGGGTTTTCAGAAATTCCTCGATCTCGCCAAGATCGGAAATACGCGGACACACGTAGAAGCTTTGACCGCCGCGATAACGCTCGCGCAGAAGGGTTTCGCGAATCACGAGCGGATCGAACGGCGAAACGAAAGTCCGCACCGCCATGCGATCGACCGGCGGCGTAGTAATGAGCGACAGCTCTCGCACGCCGGTCAGCGCAAGCTGCAAGGTGCGCGGAATTGGCGTGGCTGACAATGTCAGCACATGCACATCCGACTTCAGTTCCTTCAGCCGTTCCTTGTGCTTGACGCCGAAATGCTGCTCTTCATCGATGATGAGCAGCCCGAGATTCTTGAACTTGATCGAGCTGCCGAGCAGCGCATGGGTGCCGACGACTATATCGACGGTTCCTTCCTCCAACCCCTTCTTGGCAGCAGCGAGCTCTTTCGTCCCAACGAGGCGCGATGCATGGGCAACATTGATGGGCAGGCCATGGAAACGCTTTGAGAAGGTTTTGAAATGCTGGCGCGACAGAAGCGTCGTCGGAACGACAACCGCGACCTGAACGCCGCTCATCGCCGCAATGAAAGCAGCACGCAGCGCCACTTCCGTCTTGCCGAAGCCGACATCGCCGCAGATCAGGCGATCCATCGGCTTACCGGCAGCCAGGTCGTCGGCGACGGATTCAATGGCCATCAACTGGTCATCGGTCTCATCATAGGGAAAGCGAGCGGCGAACTCGGCATAGAGACCCTCCGGCGGCGTCATGACCGGCGCGCCGCGCATCTGGCGTTCGGCAGCGATCTGGATCAGATGTCCGGCAATCTCAAGCAGTCGCTTCTTGAGTTTGGCCTTGCGCATCTGCCACGCGCCGCCACCCAGCTTGTCGAGAACCGCATCGGACCCTTCCGAACCATAGCGCGACAGAAGCTCGATATTTTCGACCGGCAGGAACAGCCGGTCGTCGCCCGCGTAGTGGATTTCGAGGCAGTCATGCGGCGCACCCGCCGCCGTGATTGTCTTGAGGCCAACGAAACGACCGATACCGTGATCGACGTGGACGACAATGTCGCCAGCCGTCAGCGAGGCGACTTCCGAGATGAAATCCTGATCGCGCTTGCGGCGCTTGGAGCGGCGTATAAGACGGTCGCCCAGAATATCCTGCTCGGCCACGATGACGAGATCGCCAGCATCGAATCCACTTTCAACGGCCAGCACAGCCGCCGTCACCTTGTCGCGTGAGAGCGCCTTGACGGTGGAAAGCCGGTCTACCGATTCGATCTTTTCCAGCCCGTGCTCGTCGAGCACCTGCAAAAGACGGTCGAGCGAGCCTTCCGTCCAGGCAGCAACCAGCACCTTCTTGCCCGATGCGCGCAGTTCGGCGATATGCTTCACCACCGCTTCAAACAGGTTCACATCGGTGGCGGCGCGTTCCTCGGCAAAGCTGCGGCCCTTGTGTACTTCAGCATGAACAATCGTCCGCCCCGGAACTTCCGGCGCGCCGAACGGCGTCAAATCGATGCGCATCCCACCGGTTTCGGCGTGCTTCTCGACTTCCGCAGGAGTAAGATAAAGCGTTTCCGGCTTGACGGGCTTGTAAGGCACCGCATCGCTGCCGGGTTCCTTGCCTTCTGCCTGCCGCAGCCGCGCTTCGTAATGATCGACCACCATCGTGTGGCGCTCGTTCAGCGCTTCATGCACCAGATGGTCGAACACCACCGGCATATTGCCCGCATGATCGAATACGGTATCGAGTGTGTCGTAGAACAGCGGTAGCCAGTGTTCCATGCCCGCAAAGCGGCGACCTTCGCTGATCGCCTGATAGAGCGCATCGTCACGCTGCGGCGCGCCGAACATCGCCACATAGTTCTTGCGGAACCGGCTGATCATTTCCGGCGACAGCGTGATTTCGCTCATCGGCTGAAGCACGAATTCCTTCCGCGTGCCGGTGGTGCGCTGCGAAGCAGGGTCGAAAGCGCGAATCGTCTCCAGCGTATCGCCGAAGAAATCCAGCCTCAGCGGTTCTTCCGCGCCCGGCGCGTAAAGATCGAGAATGCCGCCGCGCACGGCAAATTCGCCAATATCACGCACCGTCGACACACGTTCGAAACCATTGCGCTCCAGCCGGGATGCCAGATCGTTCATATCCAGCTGGTTGCCGGGTCGTGCAGAAATCACCTGTTCGGCGATTGCCGCTTGAGGCGGCAGCTTTTGCAGGACTGCATTGGCTGTCGTCAGAATGATGGCTGGATGCGGCGCTGTCCTGAGCGCGGATAATGCACCAAGCGCGGTGAGCCTGCGCGCAGCCGCATCCGCCCCCGGTGACACGCGATCATAAGGCAAGCAATCCCATGCAGGCAGGTGAAGAACCGCCATATCCGGCGCTACGAAACTCAACACCTGTTCAAGGTCGGCAATGCGCTGCCCGTCGCGCACGATATACATAATCGGCCCGCGTTCGCCGATCCCTTCCACCAGTCGGACAAGACAGAACGCCTCGTAACCGTCGGCAACACCGTCGATCACGATATGACGTTTTGCCCCGAGCGCGCTGGAGGACTTAAGACCTAGTTTGCTGAAAACGGGCATGGGAACCTTGAACTCAGAATTCTATGCGGTCGCGGAAGGCGACAATATCGCGGAACAGGGGCGTGTCGAAATCTGCCGGGACCGGGCTTTCACCTGTCACCCATTTAAGAAGATCGCGGTCAAGCACTTCCAGGATATGCTCGAATTCGTCAAGCTGCGGATCGGTGAAGCCGACAATATATTCATCCGCATATTGCCCAAGGATCAGATCCATCTCGCGCATTCCGCGATGCCATGCGCGAAACAGAAGCTTGCGGCGCCGTACATCCAGATTTTCCGTCGCCAATGTGCTGCCAGTCATCCTCGGTAAGCTCCAGTCAGTTCCAAATTGCTGCTGGTATATAGCATCTGCGCCGCAAACGGGAACCCGTTTATCCGACAAGAACAAAAAGAGCACAGAAAGATTGCGCGGCGCCCTTGCACGGCGGGGCGAAGCAGTTAATGCTCCCGCCATGCGTCCATCCGTTCTCGATCCATTTTTCGCTTCCGTTCGTTCACTTTCAGGCATTGGCCCGAAGGTCGCAGCTCTGCTTGGCAAACTGCTTGGTACTGACTTACCGGGCGCGGAGCCGAAAGTCGGCCAGCTTCTGTTCCTGGCGCCGCATAGCGTGATCGACCGGCGAAACCGACCCGGGATCGTCAATGCGCCTGAGGGTGCAATCGTCACGCTGGAAGTGACAGTAGACCAGCATCAGCCGGCACCGCCTGGACGCGGCAATATTCCGCATCGCGTCTTCGCACATGACGATACGGGCGAAATTGCGCTGACCTTCTTCCACGCGCAATTGCCGTGGCTGCAAAAAATGCTGCCCGAAGGTGAGACCGTCATCGTGTCGGGCAAGGTGGAATGGTTCAACGGCCGCGCCTCCATGGTCCATCCTGATTACATTGCGAGCCTGGAAGATGCGGCCAATCTGCCTATGGTCGAGCCGGTCTATCCGCTAACTGCGGGCCTGTCGTCCAAGACGCTGGCGCGCGCCGTCAAGGAAGCGCTGACGCGTGTTCCAACAATGCCGGAATGGATCGACGCGCCCTTGCTCGCGCGGGAGCGCTTTACCAGTTTCCGGCAATCGCTCAACACGCTTCATCTGCCGGAAGACCCGTCCGACATCGCGCTTGAAAGTGTTTCGCGACGCAGGCTCGCTTATGACGAGTTTCTCGCCGGACAATTGGCGCTGGCCCTTGTTCGCGCCAAGACGCGACGTCTTTCCGGTCGCCCTTTGGAAGGAACAGGACGCATCGTCGCGGAAATCATGCGTCACTTGCCCTATCGCTTGACCAAGGGGCAGGATCAGGCCGTTCGCGAAATCATCACCGACCTCAAATCGCCTGAACGCATGTTGCGGCTTTTGCAGGGCGACGTAGGCTCGGGCAAGACGGTGGTGGGATTGCTTTCCATGGCCCACGCCGCTGAATCCGGTGGCCAATCTGCACTGATGGCGCCAACAGAAGTTCTGGCCCGCCAGCATTTTGCGACCATCGCGCCGCTTGCGGAGAAAGCGGGATTGAAGGCAGCACTCCTGACCGGTCGTGAAAAAGGACGCGACCGGAATACCGTGCTGGAAGGATTGAAAGGCGGTGAGATCGATATCGTCATCGGCACGCACGCGCTATTTCAGGAAAAGGTCGAGTACCGCGACCTCGTTCTGGTCATCATTGATGAACAGCATCGTTTCGGCGTGCATCAGCGCCTGATGCTAACGGCCAAGGGTTCGGCACCGGATATGCTGGTCATGACGGCGACGCCCATTCCGCGCACCCTCGTCCTCACTGCCTTTGGGGACATGGATGTGTCGAAATTGACCGAAAAACCCGCGGGTCGCCAGTCCATCACAACGGCTATCGTGCCGATGGAGCGCATGAACGAACTTGTCGAGCGCATCCGAAAGGCTGTCGGAGAAGGCCAGAAAATCTACTGGATTTGCCCTCTGGTCGAAGAATCCGAAGTCGTGGAACTGACATCCGCCGAAGAGCGCTTTGGGAGCCTCAAACCCGTCTTTGGAGATCGCATCGGCCTTATCCATGGCCGCATGAACGGAGCGGAAAAAGATGAGGCAATGCGGGCGTTGAAGCAGGGCGAAACCCGTGTACTGGTTGCCACCACAGTGATCGAAGTCGGCGTGGATGTGCCCGATGCCACGATTATCGTCATTGAACACGCCGAACGCTTCGGCCTGTCGCAATTGCACCAGCTACGCGGGCGTGTAGGCCGCGGCGACAAACCTTCAACCTGCCTGCTGCTTTACAAGGGGCCGCTGGGTGAAGTCGCGCAAGCCCGGCTGAAAGTGATGCGTGAGACGGAAGACGGTTTTCGCATCGCCGAGGAAGACTTGAAACTGCGTGGCGAAGGTGAACTGCTTGGCACGCGGCAATCGGGAACGCCGGGTTTCCGTCTGGCTTCCATCGAAGCGCATGGCGATCTTCTGGAAATCGCCCGCAAGGACGCGCGTTACATTCTGACCAGCGATCCCGATCTGGAATCCGAACGCGGACAGGCGCTACGAATATTGCTCTATCTCTTTGGGCGAGACGAAGCGATCAGGCTCTTGCGGGCAGGATAGAAAAATGGCGGCACTCCGCCGCCATTTCTATCAATTTGTAAAGTCTTCTTGGTAGTGAGCTGATTTTACTCGACAGTGACAGACTTTGCCAGATTGCGCGGTTGGTCAACGTCAGTACCCATCAGAATGGCGGTATGATAGGCCAGCATCTGGATCGGCAGCGCATAAACGAGCGGCGTGATGAATTCCGGTACGTCCGGCAGAACGATGGTTGCCATCGTGTCGATGCTAGCGGCTTCTGCGCCTTTTTTGTCGGTGATGAGAATGATGCGACCGCCGCGTGCCGCGACTTCCTGCATGTTGGAAACGGTCTTCTCATAGAGACGATCAGACGGCGCTATGACGATTACCGGCATCGTTTCATCAATCAGCGCAATCGGGCCGTGCTTCAACTCGCCAGCGGCGTAGCCTTCAGCGTGGATATAGGAAATTTCCTTGAGCTTCAGCGCGCCTTCCATGGCAAGCGGGAAGGACGTGCCGCGACCGAGATAAAGCACGTGATTGACCTTGGCCAACTCATGACAGACTGCTGCTATCTGGTCTTCGAGCTTCAGAACCTGATTGATGAAACGCGGCGCCTCGGAAAGTTGACGCACCAGTTCCTGTTCCCGTTTGTCATCAATTGCGCCGCGCGCCTTGGCTGCGGCAATCGCCAATGAGGCCATGGCCGAGAGCTGACAGGTGAAAGCCTTGGTGGACGCAACACCGATCTCCGGCCCTGCGAGCGTCGGAAAAATGGCATCGGATTCACGCGCGATGGTCGATCCCGTCACGTTAACGACTGCAGCGATTTTCAACCCTTGCGATTTGCAGTAACGCAGCGATGCCAGTGTATCAGCCGTTTCACCGGACTGGGACACGAACATTGCCAGCGAATCCTTCGACAGCGGCATTTCGCGATAGCGGAATTCGGAAGCGATATCGCTATCCACCGGCAGGCGCGCAATCTGCTCAAACCAGTATTTGCCGACAGATGCAGCATAATAGGCTGTGCCGCAGGCAGAAATCGTCAGGCGGTCGATCTTGCTGAAATCGATGCCGATTGCTTCCTGACGCACTTTGCCCGTGGTAAAATCGAGATAGTTCGCAAGCGTGTGAGAGATCACTTCCGGCTGCTCGAACATCTCCTTCTGCATGAAGTGACGGTGATTGCCCTTGGAGACGAGCATATTAGCCGTCTGCGTCTTCTGGATCGGGCGCTCAGCTTCGTTGTTGTTTTCGTCGTAAACGGTCACGCCCTTGCGCGTCAGCACAGCCCAATCGCCATCCTCGAGATAGGCTATGGTATCGGTGAAAGGCGACAGTGCAATAGCGTCGGAACCGAGGAACATTTCACCTTCGCCATAACCAACGGCAAGCGGCGGTCCCTGGCGCGCACCGATCAAAAGCTCTTCGTCGCCCTCGAACAAGAAGGCAAGCGCGAAAGCACCGTGCAGCATCGGCAGGCTGTCGCGGACAGCCTCTACCGGAGACTTGCCCTTTGCCAGTTCGCGGGTCACCAGATGCGCGACGGCTTCGGTGTCGGTTTCGGTCTGGAATTTGTAGCCTTCCGCTTCAAGCATGGCGCGAAGCTCGGCAAAATTCTCGATGATGCCGTTATGAACGACCGCAAGGCGCTCGGTAATGTGCGGATGGGCATTGCGCTCCACAGGCTTGCCATGCGTCGCCCAGCGGGTATGGCCGATACCGATGACACCGGGAAGCGGTTCTCCAGCCAGTCGCTTTTCCAGATTGATCAGCTTGCCTTCGGCGCGGCGGCGATCGAGCTTGCCGTTCTGCAAGGTGGCGATACCGGCAGAATCGTAGCCGCGATATTCAAGCCGCTTCAGTGCATCCACGAGAAGCGGAGCGACTTCGTTATTTCCGATAATGCCGATAATTCCACACATAGGCTGCTCCAGATCCGACGTTGAGACGTAATGTTTCGCGGTTTAAAGATTCTAATGCAGAACGGCAACCCAATGGATTGCCGCTCGTTTAGAGCGGTTCTTGCTTTTACGGAATCGTTGGAACCGCTCTAACTGTCTGTTTCTGCCGCATTTCCTAACGCAAAACCGTTTCACACTTTTGCTGGAAATGCTCCAAGCTGTTGGATGATTTATTTCGCCGCGGTTTTAGCCGCTTTGATGGCGGCATATTTCTCCCGCAGGGTTTTCCCCCGACCTTCCTTCGTTTCCTGCCGGGCACGGCCGAAGGCCAGCGCATCTGCGGGAACATTGTCCGTGATCGTGCTGCCCGATGCGATATAGGCATTGTCGCCGATTTCCACCGGCGCAACCAGCGAACTGTTCGACCCGATGAACGCGTTTTCGCCAATCACCGTCTCATACTTGTTGTAGCCATCGTAATTGCAGGTGATCGTGCCCGCACCGATATTGCTCGACGCGCCGACTGTCGCATCTCCGATATAGGTCAGGTGATTGATCTTCGCGCCTTTATGCACGGTGGCATTCTTCACCTCGCAGAAATTGCCGACCTTGGTCTTTTCGGCCAGATTTGCGCCCGGACGCAGGCGCGCAAATGGCCCGATCTCTGCCTTGGGACCGACTTCCGCACCTTCCAGATGAGAGAAAGAATGGATCAAAGCTCCCGACGCAACATGCACGTGGGGACCGAAGAAGACGTTCGGCTCAACAATAACGTCGGCCTCAATCAGCGTGTCGTGGGAGAAAAACACTGTTTCAGGCGCAACAAGCGTCACGCCTGCCAGCATCATCTGGCGGCGCTTACGCTGCTGCCAGATGGCTTCGGCTTCAGCCAGTTCGACACGGTTGTTGATGCCGATCACATTGTCGACCGGCACTTCGATGGCCGTCACATTCATGCCCCGGCCGTGGGCGATGGCAACTATGTCGGTGAGGTAATATTCGCCCTTGGCGTTGTTATTATCGACGGCATCCAGAAGCGCCAGAGCGTGTCGGCCGCGAACAGCCATCAGCCCGCCATTGCAGAAACCAATCTGTTTTTGCGCTTCGCTTGCTTCTTTTTCCTCAACGATGGCGACCAGTTTGTCGCCCTCTTCGATCAGACGGCCATAGCCGTGCGGATTCTCCGGGCGGAAACCGATAACGACAACATCAGCGCCTGCGGCCAGTCGCTCCCGGGCCTTTTGCAAAGATTGTGCCTCGATCAGCGGCGTATCACCAAACACGATGAGCAGATCGTCATAACCGCGTTCGATTGCCTCGCGTGCGGCCAGAACCGCATGTGCTGTACCGAGACGTTCCTTCTGCTCAAAGGCCGAGACGGGCCCTGCCTTCTTCTCCACCGCCGCGCGCACTTCGTCGGCGCCACGCCCCACGACCAGCGCAACATCGCTTTTGCCGGTACCCTGAACAGCCTTCACCACGTGCGAGACCAGCGGCAACCCTGCCACCTGATGCAGCACTTTCGGAAGACTGGATTTCATGCGCGTGCCTTCGCCAGCAGCAAGCACGATGGAAAGGCAGGTACGGTCTGTCATGTTATCGTCCAGAAAATTGAGATGATCTTCGCTCATAGCATCAAAGCGTCTATGAAAACTTACAGGCTACCGCTAACCTTACCCCAGCCGCCCGAGCGCTGGGAAATTCTCAAGCAGCCAGAACGAGAAGGATTGCATCCCACCGGTCAGAAACAGGATGCCCGCCGCAACCAGAAGCGCTCCCATCGCTTTCTCCACCTTGCCGAGATGCACCCGGAAACGCGAAAGAAAACGCATGAATGCGCCGGAAAAAAGAGCGGCGATCAAAAATGGGATGCCGAGCCCCAGCGAATAGGTCGCCAGCAAAAGCGCCCCCTCACCAACAGTGCTGCTGCCTCCAGCAAGCGTCAGGATCGGCCCGAGAACAGGCCCGATGCATGGGGTCCAGCCGAAGGCAAAAGCGAGCCCCATAATATAGGCACCAAGTGGCGATGCCGGAGCGTTGCGCGCCTGAAAACGAGCTTCGCGGGACAAGAACGACAGGCGCAGAACGCCAAGGAAATTCAGTCCCATCAATATGATGACCACGCCCGCAATAATTGCAATTTCCTGCTGCCAGGCGCGCAGGAAGGCGCCAATGGACGAGGCACCCGCGCCAAGCGCAACAAAAACCGTCGTGAAACCGAGAACGAAGCAAATTGCCGCGAATGCCAGCGAACGACGCGCCGAAGGTGCCGCCGCAACGGCAGTCGTCTTCTCCGCGCGGAAATCTTCGACGCTCACGCCCGCCATGTAGCACAGATAGGGCGGCACAAGCGGCAGGACACAGGGTGACAGAAACGACAACGCGCCGGCTCCGGCTGCGGTCATGTATGAAATATCGAGCACCAGGACCTCTTTCCATTCATCAAATCACGTGCGGCGTGGCCGAACCGCAGGCTTGTATAGACCAACTTCTGCTCTACTTTGAATATTTTCAATGCGGCATCTCGCTCGACCACAAGTTCGCCCTAAATCGAGATCATTGCGCAATTTATATATGTTGCTCCAACCGGACGATGTTCCTATGAGCCTTATTGATGATGACGAAGTGCGTCCCATCCCGTCCGAAACGTCAACGAGACATCATGGCTGGTTCGCGCGCTACCAACATTTCCTGTTCCCGATCGCCGGCATCGCCATTGCCTTGCTTGCGGTTTATGTGCTCGAGAACCTCCTCCAGCATACATCTCGCAAAGAAACGCTCGCCGCGCTGCATAATATGCCGTGGGCCACGCTTTGGTTGGCGGTGTTTTTCACAGCCCTGAGCTACGCTGCTGTCGCACTCTATGATGTCGTGGCCGTCGACACGATTGCGCCCAACCAGATTCCGCGCCGCATCGCAGCTATTGCGGGCGCTGCTGGCTATGCAATCTCCAACGCGCTCGGCTTTTCGCTGCTGACCGGCGGCGCCCTGCGTTATCGCATCTACGCAGCGGAAGGTGTAAGCCTTGCCGACATTGGCAAAATTGTCGGAACATCGTGGTTCGCGATCTGGTTCGCGCTCATCATAATGGTCGGCACTGCGCTTCTCATCGATCCACGGGATGTTCCATGGCTTTCCGCAATCGATTCCCGCATTGATATCGTTGCCGGTATCGCCATTCTGGGCGGCATCGGCTGGCTGATCTACTGGCTGTCACATGGACAACGTGCCTTCACGATCGGTTCATTCAGTCTGCGCCTACCCAACTCAAAGGGAGCGCTGATCCAGATATTTGCCGGGCTTGTGGATGTAGGCGCCGCAGCGGCTACGCTCTATGTCCTCATGCCCGCCGATGCTGTGCCAAGCTTCGCCGTTTTCTCACTCGTCTATGTGATCGCCATCGTGCTGGGCATCGCCAGCCATGCGCCCGGCGGCCTCGGCGCCTTCGAAGCGACAATCATTGCAGGTCTTGGTCTTGGCGGAAAACCGGATGCGATTGCGGCGCTTCTCGCCTACCGGCTTATCTATACGATTATGCCGCTTGTCGTGGCGACCGCGGGCATTCTCATATGGGAGATCATGCGCCGGCGCCATATGCTTGGCAAACAGGCACGCTTCGCCAAACGCCTCGTCGAACCGCTCATCCCTGGTCTGTCTGCCAGCATCATCTTTCTGGGCGGGATCATGCTTCTCGTTTCAGGGGCCACGCCGGACCTTCGCTATCGCGTCGAAGTGCTCTCCGATATCGTTCCTGAATCTTTCATGGAAATGTCTCACCTCGCCGCCAGTCTCGTCGGTGTGGCCCTGCTTATCGTGGCTCGCGGTCTGTCGAAGAGGCTTGCACGAGCATGGGTGGCCGCGCAGATTTTGCTTCTCTGCGGCGCAGCCTTCTCACTGGCGAAGGGTCTCGACTGGGAAGAAGCCATCACCCTCTGCCTTTTCGCTTTCACGCTGTGGGGCTTCCGGGATTCGTTCTATCGCCGCCCCATTTCCGGACCGTTTGACCTGAGCTGGAACTGGATCACCACAGTCGGCACAACGGTGCTTGTTTCCACATGGCTCGGATTTTTCGTCTATCGCCACGTGGAGTATTCCAACACTCTCTGGTGGGATTTCGCCTGGAACGCCAATGCGCCGCGGTTTCTGCGAGCAACCGTGCTTGTCTTTGCCGTGGTCGCTGCGGTGGGCCTTTACTCAATCATCAACCGGAACGGACATCGCAGGCGGAAGGTGGATTATTCGATCCCCCGTGCTGTGCCTGCTCTCGTTGCCCAGTGCCCGCATACCGATGCTGCTCTGGCACTGCTCGGCGACAAGCAGTTTCTGCTTGCTCCGGACGAGAGTTCCTTCATCATGTATGCGCAGTCTGGCGGGAGCCTGATCGCGCTTGGCGAACCCGTTGGCAACGAACAGAGTGGCAAGGAGCTTGCATGGTCTTTTCATGGGCTGGCAGACAAGCTTGCGCTACGCACCGTATTTTACGGTGTTGGTCCGCAAAGCTTGCCCCTCTTTCTGGATATGGGCCTTGTCGCCCTCAAATTAGGCGAGGTCGCCCGCGTTGATCTCACCGAGTTCTCGCTGGAAGGACCGCGTCGCCAACCGTTCCGCTATGCCGACCGAAAGATCGACAAGGACGGACTGACATTTGAAATAATCCCGGCAGCTGATGTGCCTCCGCTCATTCCACGCCTGCGGGAGATTTCGGATGCCTGGCTGGAGTTCAAGTCGGGTAGCGAAAAAGGGTTCTCGCTGGGATATTTCGATGAAGAATATATGAAACGTTTCGACGTCGCAGTGCTGAAACGCGACGAAGAAATCGTGGCTTTTGCCAATATATGGCGCGGCGCGAATAAAAATGAAATTACCGTTGACCTCATGCGCTACATGCCGAATGTCCACAAGCTCCTGATGGACGCGCTTTTCGCTAAATTGCTGATGGCCGGCAAGGAAGAAGGCTACAAGTGGTTCAACCTGGGTGCTGCCCCGCTTTCCGGTCTGAGCGGCAGTAGGCTGGCTTCCCGCTGGAACCGCTTTGGCTCCTTCATCTACAAACGCGGCGCTGATCTCTATCACTTCGGCGGACTGAAAGCCTTCAAGGAAAAATTCGATCCTGTCTGGACCCCGCATTATATGGTCTGTCCGGGTGGTCTTGAAACGCCGCGCGCCCTTCTCGATGCCACAACCCTTATCAATGGCAGCCCACTGGAGTTCATCCGCAAATGACGAAAAGACGCGTTCTTTCTATTGTGCTCGGGTTGGCGCTGGTGGCAGCAGCGATTGTATACGGCACAATGCACACTGGTAAAATCGCACGGCTCTGGACAAAGGTGATCGATTCTGACGAACCGGTTATTCACGCCAGTGCCGAAAGGCTATCCAATATCCCCGTCTATATGCCGGAGAACGACCCGGTCGGTCTTGCTATCCTGCTCAGCGATGACGGCGGCATAGGTGACCGGGAAAAACAATTCATGGATGCCATGCTTGCGCGGAATATGATCGTTCTGCCGGTTGAGCTTGGCCCTTGGCGCGCTGCGCTCGACAAGGAGGACGGAGAGTGCAACTATCTGGACTCCGATTTCGAAGCCATCGCCAAGGAAGCCTTGCGTGGGCTGGATCTCGGTGTCTATTTCCATCCCGTCCTGACAGGTATTGGGCAAGGCGCGACCATTGCTTATGCGGCGGCCTCGGATTCGCCCGATGCGACGATTGCAGGCGCCGTTGCGCTTGATCCGGTTCCGGCCAAGACCCGCCTGCCTTCATGCACGGAGAAAGCTGCGGCAACCAAAGCCCCCGACGGAGGCTTCACCTACGGGTTCAATGTGGCAATTCCGGCCCCTGCCCTTGTGATTGGACCAGCCGGATCGCCGGTCAACAATCCCGTTACAGCCCGACAGGAAAATTTCGCCATACTTCAATCTGCTCCTGCATTTCCGGCACGTCTGAAAATGGCTGTCGACAATGTCGTTGCCATGGCGGATCAGGATGCCAAGAATGAAGCCCTCCCCATCGTCGACCTTCCCGCCAAGGACGGAAATGCCGAGATGGTTGCGGTCTTCTATTCGGGAGACGGCGGCTGGCGCGACCTCGACAAATCCATTGGCGAGTGGCTGCAAGCACACGGTGTCCACGTGATCGGTGTGGATTCTCTGCGTTATTTCTGGTCAGAGCGCACACCAGAGGAAATCGCCAATGATACGACGGCGATGATCAAAAAAGCGGACCCCACGAATAAACTACCGGTTGCCGTTCTAGGCTATTCATTTGGCGCGGATACATTTCCGTTCGCCTGGAAATATCTGCCTGCGGCCATACAGGACCGGACCAAAATGATCGGCCTGCTGGGCGTTGAGACCACGACCACATTTCAGGTCTCCATTGAAGGATGGCTTGGAATGGATGGGGACAAGGACGTCATTCCGGCTATCTCGACAATCCCCCTTGACCGGGTGGTTTGTGTCTATGGCCAGGAAGAAGAGGATACCGCCTGCACTGCTGCCGAACTGAAGGGCATGGAAGTCATGAAACTGCCTGGCGGCCATCATTTCGATGAAAATTATGAGCCGATTGCTGCAAGCCTTCTGGAAAAAATGCGCACCCGTGCCGGATTGCCGCCCCGACCAGCCAGTTGATGGGCACGCTTAAAGATCATCAAAGGAACATATACGTAAAAAACTCGTCCCACTGTAAAATCAGGATGTTTAGAATGGGGCTAAGTTATTGATTTTGGTGAGCGCGCAGGGATTCGAACCCTGGACCTACTGATTAAAAGTCAGCGAATAATATTTTTATTTTCAATATGTTATAGTCTTCATGTGCCATTTGTGTGCCAATCTATCATGAGGCGAGCGTTTCGGCAATCCTGTCAAATGCTGCCTTATGATCGTCGGATGGGAACAGATGACCGTATCGATTCATGGTTATTGCGTAGCTGGCATGCCCCGCCAATGTCTGCACGGCCTTGGGGGGAAGCCCGGCTTCGATCCACGTCGAAATCGCATAATGCCTCAACGCGTGCCATCCGATATCCGGGGCGTTCGTCTTTGCGATAAGGGGCTTCCAATCCCGTTTCATAAAGTTCGTATGCCTGATGAACCCGCCCCTGCTGTCGGTAAACACGAAGTCGTCAACTCCATTATGCTTGGACGCCGCTTTCCATGTCTTCAGCTGATCAACCATCGCCTTTCCGATTGGAACGGTTCGGCGGCCTGCCCCCGACTTTGTCGTGTCAAACTCGCCATAGGCATCAACACGCGTCTCGACACTGACGTGGCCGTTTTCCAGATCTATATGCGCCCATCGCAGCGCCCACTGTTCGGAAGCGCGCAGTCCGGTGGCGGCGGCAAAGCGGATACGCAGGTCGATAGGCGACTGAGCAAGATTGAGGATTGCCGCTAAAGCCATCTTGGACGGCGGCGTTACTCGCTCCGATCCTTCGTCCCGCTTTCCAATGACGCGGACACCCTTAGCAACGTTTACGCCGACTTTGTTCGTCTCAATACCATGCTTGAGGGTGCGGCTTAACGTGCCTAGGACGCGCCGCGTTGTGACAATTCCCGCCCCCGCATTGCGCATGTCATCACGAAACTTGATGACGTCGGCTGTCGTTAGCTCTGCCAGCGTTTTCTCGCCAATGCCGTTTTCGAAGCCAATGCTGCTTTCGTCGGTGGGATTGATCCAATTATCGAAATGCTGCTTCGTCGTCCGAAGATATGACTGAACGACCTTCTCACCGCGCTTGTGACGAAGCTCCATGGCTTTATAGAAATCGTCGCAAATATCCGCAACCGTAGTTTTCTTCGCCTCCTCCTTGTACGTGGCTGAACCTGTCGTGGCGACGAGTTCAACCAGCCTTGCTTCTGCTTCGCGCTTCTTTGTGAACTGCTCACGGTGCCGCTTGCCGAGACGATCCGTAAAATCGAGTTGCCAAGCCTCATGCTGGCCGCTGGCATTCTCCCAGGATCGCTTCTTAATTTTGGCCAAAATGAACTCCTGATAATTTTGGCACATACTATACAACGGCACACGAGCCGACAAGCCGACGATACAGAATCATCTCCTGTTGACTTTCGTCCTGCATGAGAACAAAATAAGAACATCAAAAAACAGGAGAAACCTATGAACGCTCTTGTCCAAAGCTATGACGCCGAAATCGAGGAAGTTCTCGCGTATCACGGTGGAGATGTGCGCGCTGCCATCGAGGCACTTTTGAAAGACCGCGACTTCCTCATTCGTGAAGTAGAGCTATCGCGTCTCGCTGTCACCCATGGCCATCCTGTCGAACTCTTTAAGAGGGCAGCCTAATGAAAACGTTCCAGGTCGCACTCCCCGAATCTTACGCCTTGAAGTTTGCACGTCGCGAGGTGCATCGTGATGCTGATCGGCTTGGTGCACGCCTGCCTCATCGCATGGCCCGCAAGTCTGGAGTTGGTTTCTGCGTTTTCAGTTTTCCTACCGAAAGGTGCATGAGCGCATTTATGCGTCGGCATGGCGGCAAACCGTTCGGCGATGGGAAATGGGAGAAGGTTTTGGTTCGATAAACCCGCGAATGCGCACAGGAAATCCACAGGTGATCCCATAAGTTTTCACAGCGCTGAGTTCGCGATTGACTCTCCTCTCAAACAAGAACATTTTAGGAACATCAGCGGGCGGCGCTGATGAAATCCAGACATGCTTGGTGGCGTGTGTGTCTGCTTCAATGGAGCAGAACAATGAGTGCGGTTGCGCAGGAAAATGAATACGACGACGAAATTGAATTGGTTCTCGCCTACCACAAGGGCGATGCGCGAGCCGCGATAGAGGCGCTTCTCAAAGATCGGGATTTTCTCGTTAAAGAGATCGCCATTGCGAGCATGGCTGTCAGCCACGGCTATACCCGGGGCTGGAAACCGACGGTGTTCGTGAAATGAGCGGCAGATCACGCGGCGAACCGCCGAAAACCCTGATCAACAAGCATTACCCGTTTCAGGTAGTTTTGTATCTGACAGACGAGCTGCGCAGAACGCTTTCGGACGTAATTACGAATGAACGCCGGCTGGGCGCCTATCACCTGCATGGCTACCAATATCATGAAGGATATCATTTCTCGATTGTGAAATTCGCGACGCAGGAAGGCCAGCAAGATTTCATTCGGCTTTATGGCGGCGTGCCTTACGACCCGACGGACAAGAAATCCAAGCCGTGGGCAACGTATTTTGATCGATGAGAATGCGGCCTACCTTTCTGCAAGAAATGCCAGCATCGACCCGGATTATGGATCTTCTCCAGTGGTACGAACTATATGGTTATTGCTGTCGCTGCGGACATATCGGATCGGTGGATCGGATGATCCTTCTAAGAAAGTTCGGGACGCATACTTACTTCGTTGATTTGCACAGTCGTATGCGATGCAAGGCATGCACAGCCAAGGGCGATGCGCAGTTTGGAATTACGAAGATGCCGAGGTGATAGATGAGCGGATACAAAAGCGACAACGCCCATGTAGCCAAAGCCGGAAGTCTATTTGTGCACCTTTGTGATTCGAACGGCTGCCAGGAATGGGGCTCGTTCGGTTACAAGACTACATATGGCCAGCTTTGGTTCTGCCGGGCTCATAAGCAGGAAGGCGAGGATGCCCTGTCTGGACGGCGGAAATAAGCGCGCTATTCTCTCATCCGCCAGGAGGGTCGCATGTGCAATCTATACAATATCACAACGACACATGAGGCCATGCGCCGTCTGTTTCCAAAGTTCGCGGATATGACGAACCGCGTCGATCCGCAGCTGGACGTGTACCCGGATTATCCCGCGCCTGTTCTGCGAAACGTCAAAGGTGAAGAGCCGGAACTGGCAATGCTGCGCTGGGGCATGCCGACGCCTCCGATGTATGTGAAGGGCGAAGCGGATAGTGGGGTAACGAATATCCGCAATCTGACCTCACCTCACTGGAGGCGCTGGCAGGGTGTCGAAAGCAGGTGCGTTGTCCCCGCCACCTCCTTCTCCGAGTACGGGCAGGAACCGGACCCGAAGACCAAGCGCAAGCCGCTACACTGGTTCGCTCTAAATGAGGACAAGCCGCTCTTTGCGTTCGCCGGCATATGGACAAGCTGGAAAGGCGTGCGGAAGAAAAAGGAGGGGCCGGTTGAGGTCGATATCTTCGCATTCTTAACCACTGAGCCGAATGCTGTGGTGAAGCCGATCCACCCAAAAGCAATGCCGGTCATTCTCCGCACCACGGAAGAAATCGACACATGGCTACGGGCCCCCTGGAACGAAGCCAAAGAAATGCAAAAGCCCCTGCCCGACGCCGGTCTCATCGGCCTCGCGCCGAGTAATGACAACGAGGAAGCGCAGGCGAGCTTATTTTGAGGAGTTAAGAGCAGATCGCAATAGCATTCGCGTGTCAAATTCGTGCCCGACAGCTGACGCTCCCTGCCCATTCATCCCAGCAGTTTATTTGGAACAATCCGGCACAAGATTGGTATGTAACGCGGCGTCTGTATCGGCGTGGCTCGCTTCGGCAGGCGCTACCTCGTCGGCCATTGATTTGGCCGGCGGGGACTTTGTGATTTGTATTAACGGCTAATTGCGCCCAAGGTTACCTAATAGTTGTGGGGGTTTCTACTAGCGCAAGCTAAAGGGAGACCGAAATGCCATTTTCTAACGAAGCGAGCCGCATATACGACCCCATCGAAGTGAATTTCATGCGTAGCTGCTTCAGTAATGCAGCAATCATTCTTGAAGAGAGCGACCACGATTACTCCGCTGCGGATTTGGCATCATGCATTATCCTGCTTTACCAGAGTGGCCTCAGAGACCACGCTTATCTCAGCGAATTGTCTGCGCGTCTTGCTCATCAACGGTTTGAGAGACGACATGAACTCAAGCAATGTCCAGTCGCCAACAGCAACTGCTTAAAGCGGACCGTTCCGACCCGATCCATTGAATACGATCCACTCGCTTAGGCGGGAACAAAGCGGCTCACTGAAAGTTCAGACACCGCCTGGAAAACTTCGCGTCAATATGCCTAACAGCAAACTGACGCTGCCCTGCCTTTTTTTTGGCGGGGTTATTTTTGGAGCGCATTATGCCTTGGGATAAGCCGGTAGACGTACAGCTATATGGGATAGGCAAGTATCGAATTGTGCCCGATACCGCGACAGCCGCCAGATGCCTCCTTAACGATTGGCCGGAAAATGAAGAGGCCCACGGCAAGGAATACGAGGAAGCGTTGCAGGCTTGCCTCGCCGATCTGGAAGGACTGCCAAACACTGCACGCGAGTCGTTTATAAAAGCCGCGAAGGCCGCCGGGCTGACGATCCGGCCCAGCCAATGGCATTGAGATCATCCGTGGTATTGATGGATGATAGCGCGAAGCTAGGTCAGGCACACTATGCCAAGCGCGGCCCCGACTACTCCGGGAAGAGCGCCGGGGCCATTCTTCTGACCGATCGAAAGTTTGCTCAAGCCAATAATCGCCTTTCGCTGAAACCTTTTGCTGACTAGCGAGTTGTCACAGATAGAAAAACCCGCTGCAATAAAGAACTGCAAGCAGGGTGTTTCCTTTGTCGAAAGGAGAAACTCAACATGAACTCCATCATCTATTTAGTCGGTCTAGTCGTTATCGTGTTGTTCATCCTCTCGTTTCTGGGGTTACGCTGATGGTAGATCCAACTATTGTAGAAGACACGAATGATCGCGGCTACGTTGACTGGGCCGCCATCTTCGCTGGCACCGCCGTCGCTTCGGGTGTTATGGCTGTCCTTACGACCTTTGCAAGTGGCCTCGGTTTAAGTTCATTCTCCGTCGATGAAGGGGGAGACATAAGCGTAGTTTGGCTTGTGGTAACTGCGCTTTTTATGATCATATCAATGGTCGCTTCCTACATGCTTGGTGGCTACATCACCGGAAGAATGCGGCGACCTGCCGGAACGGCTACACGCGATGAATTGACCGTTCGAGACGGATTAAACGGCCTCGTTGTATGGGGTCTTGGCACAATCATATCCACGCTGTTGCTCGTCAGCGCTATTTCCGGCGGCGCAAAAGCAGTTGGAAGTGCCGCAGAAACCGCTGTGCAGACCGCAGGAACCGTGGCTGGTGCAACTGCGCAAGGTGCTGGTCAGTTAGCTGGTGGGCTTGCTTCAGGCGCCGGGCAAGCGGTGTCCGGGTTAGCCCAGGGCGCAGGTCAGGCGGCTGCTCCATCGGTTGAACAAATGTTGCCAGAGGGGTTGAAAACAAACCCGTTGGATTACCTCACGGATAGTCTCCTGCGCACGGATGGACAGGGCAACTCGGTTGTTGGCCAGGAAGCCCAGAATATGGCGGATTTCCAACGTCAAGTAAGTGGTATCCTCGGAAATCTCCTTAGCACGGGCGAAATCTCCGACGCGGATCGTACATGGCTCACTAACCAGGTTGCTAGTCGAACTGGCCTTAGTCAAACCGACGCACAGGCGCGTGTAAATCAGTCCGTAGAGCGTGTGCAGGCACTCCGCACCGAAGCTCAGGCCAGAGTGGAAGAAGCGAAAAAGGCGATTGCTGACGTTCAGGCCCAGGCTGCAAAAACCGCGGAAGAAGTCAAAGCAAAGGCAGCCGACGCAGCTGAGAAGGCCAGAATAACTGGTATTCTGACGGCGTTCCTCCTTGCGGCATCTGCGCTCGTTGCAGCCGTGGCCGCGTACATCGGTGCGGTCCATGGCGGTCGTCATCGTGACGAAGGCCGCATCTGGGGTGGCTTAGCCTATCGCAGGTAATAGCGACCTTACGCAACAAGGGCTTCGGATGAATCCGGAGCCCCATTTTTAGATCATTCGGCTTAAGATCCAACAGGTGCTCCCGCTGCAAATCGCAGCAAAGACCATAAATCTCGGCAACGATAACTGTTCAATCCATCTGATCGCCCAGATACGCGGAGTTTCGACTGTATTTTATTGGTCATTTTCCCCTCCCTTTAGAGAGGGCTTTTATCATACGGTCAAAAACCGTCATCACCTTCTTTAGTTTATGTTGCCCGCCTCTCCTCCAACGCCTTAAGCCTCTGCGCGAAGTATATGATTTTGTTAAGGTCATACATTCGACTGGCCGCGTCTTTCTCGCCAAACCTGTAGCAAGCCTTAAAGATGTTGCCGAGCGCGAAGGACATTCCTTTGTGCTCGATCAGGTCGTTTAGCTCGGTCGCATGGGGAGGCAGCTTGTAATAGCTCGTGCTGCCGCCGTCGGAAGTGACGGGCGCTGCGGCTGCGCGTAGCCCCAAGTCGGTTAAGTGAATCGGTTTTGGCATGGGTTGCTTGCTGGAACCCAGTTCGCCACGAGCAATCTCGCGGTCAATTCGTGCGTCTGGAACCATTAGACACCCTCCCTCACCTTCCGTTTTGGCTCTTCGAACTTCTCAGTCACCGGCCCGCCCGCAAGCAGACCGCGCAGCGCCGACAGCTTATCGCGAACAAGTGGACGAAACCGGCGCGCTGCGAATGGCGGGTTGTCGTAACCGAACTGAGGGCAAACGCCTCGATCGACGCCTTTCAGCCGAACGCCGATGAAACTGCCCTGCGTGTAGTGCTCGAACGGGCCAATCCAGCTTATGGTGTAGACTTCGCCCTCCTTGATCTCAATGAACTGCTCAAAGCCGACGGAGCTATCGATGCAGACAACCTTCTGGCCTACATGGAAGTTGGTCATGCCGCCGCCCTCCAAGCCTCTAGCCGCCGATATTCAACCGGCACGCCAAACTGCTTAGCCCGCCTGATGCCCGTTATCATGCCGCCACTTGTTCCCCGATCCTCATAGACTACGCATTTCTCCGCCACTCGATACCATGCGAGGCCAGCCTCTATGCCGAGTTCACGCTCGTTGTGGCGCATATCATCCAGTACCTGCGTATGCAGCAAGTGGCTCGCAATAGGTGCTTCGCCTCGCCGCAAGCTATCCAGAAGGCAGGCACGGGCATATTCGGTATTGCGCGCCACGTCGCCGCTGTAAGGGCTTTCGATGATGACGAGAGGCCTGCGCGCCGGTTGCAGGGCAACTGGCCATAGATGGGAGGCGGGAATGTCGCCTATGTAAAGCTCACCCGCCCTTATCGTTACTCTGGTAACTGGCGCCGACGGCCGTCCTTCAACAGCCGCTCGCGCAGCGCGGTCTTCTGCTTCTTCAAGCATGTTCTCTCCTCGTGTTTTGGTGAAAGCACCGCTTGGTGGGGCGGCGCGGTGGTTGGATTTGCCGACTCAGAAGAACTGTTGTACTATACGTTTCAATTTAAACTATTCAGGATAAACAACTCACAATGATACGAAAATATTGTAGCCCTTGCTTCAAAGATATTTATTTCTCAGATAACCCATCTATAGTTCCCGAGGGTTATGAGGATAGCGGTTTGACTGAATCTGATTATTCAGAAAGAGATTTGATTTCCCGTTTGGTGGCCATGGACGGGATCTGTCACTGCTACGACCACCATTTGCATCTTAGGGGCTCATTGAAATGCAGCGTCCAATGGTTCAGACATGAATCTGAAATCGTGGTTTCGGTGAATGAAAGGTGGCCTTAAGCCACCCTCCTCTCGCTTGCTACGTTATCATTCGCGGCCTGATACTTCGTCTGCACGCCATCCATCATCGCGACACGGACGCGACTGATTTCGCCATATGTGGCGTGATAACTGATTGCCTGCATTGAGCGCCCCGATAGGAAGCCAGAGCCAAAATGCCAAGCATCTTGCGGCGTCGGCGTCTGGTGTGATTCTGAAATCACCCCATTGCCTTCCGTGGCAAACTTGCTCGAATGGTGAATGTGGAAGCCGTGAATATATCGGTGCTTTGTTGCGCCCCAGTCCGCGGCTCTGCGATGTGCCATGATGCTGGCCATATCCTTCAACTTGACCGTATGGCCATGCGTTGCGCCGAGAAGGACGGCCCCGAAGCGGAACCAGAAAAACAGCGAAGGATCGACATCGACGGTGACGCGGGATTCGTTGCGATACCAGGCCAACAGGAAGTAAGCGACAGCCACAGAGGCGTGCTCGTCGTGATTGCCGGGTAAGATGCGGACAGTAACACGCGAATGCCGGCGAAGGTTGGCATCGACCGCTTTCACGATTAGACGGCACGCGGCCATCAGGACTTTCTGATAGCGGCCATCAACCTGAAGCACATTGCCGGATCGGGCCGTCTTGTTCTCATTATTATCGCTGTGAAGCAGATCGCCTCCTCCAAGCACGATAGCCTCCCCGCTCGGCGGCGTTCTGGCTACAAGATCCTCGATCGCGTCACCAATGACCTTCTCGCCAATTTCAAGATCCCAGTTGATGCCGGTCTCTTTGCCCCAAGAGAAAAGGCCGAGATGCAAATCAGCTAACGGTGTCAGCGTCAGGAGGTCAGTGTTTGCAACGGTCGGCGCGGGCTGCGGCTTCGCTGCTGGCTGCCAGCCTTCGAATGCGGCCTTGAGGGTTTCGGCGATATCGACTGCCGACGGTTCCTCGCGGGTTTTAACCCACTGCTGCACAAGCCGGCCTTGAGCATCGACAAGTGCGGAGACGCCCTTAACCGAATGCCCGTCCGGAACATTAAACTGCTCGCCAAGGTCGGGACGCTGCTGGATAAAGTCACCATGCGGCGTATTGCTAACCTTGGCGATACGGAATCCCGGCATTACTGGCGCAGTACCCAACAACCCCAACTCAGCCGCCCGCTTGATGCTCTCGTGAAATGCCGACTTCTTGATGCCAAGCACAGCGGCAGCCTTAACCAGCGTGCCGTACTCGCGGTAAGCCTCCGCGCGCCGCAGGAGTTCTTCGTGTGAAAGCTTCATCAATTTCCTCGCAATTCATGAATCGTCGGACCTTTGATCTCTATTGCCGAAACAGGTCCGCCCGGCTTGTTGTCGTCGAAAACTCCGACAACCAATCGGCCCGTGTACCAAGCGAACGTATCCAAATCGGTACGGCCTGAGAAAAGGAGCGGGCCTTCCTCGAACTGATGGTGGCCATGAACGACATGGCGGCTGCCGTGCCCGCCCTCGTAGCCATCTGGATAGAGCATCCACTGCATTGTCTTTGGCGTTTGCTCATGCAGTGAAATTGTTTCGTCCACGCCAGCATGAACAAATACCCGGTGTTCATCGACGTGCATTAGCGGCAACGATTTCAGCCAATCGACATGTTCTTTCGGAACAAGAGTGAGGGCGTCCGAAATGGAATCACCTTCCTTAGCGCCGTACGACATCAGTGTTGCTCCGCCGCCGTTTGGCATCCACCATTGCGCGGCGAGTCCGGTGGCAAAGAGGCAAGTCAGCATGATTTCTTCATGGTTGCCCTGCAAACAGATCCAACGCCAGCGCGCCGGATCATCCGGTCCTTTCATTAGGCGCTCAATGATTTGCGCACTTTGTGGACCTCGATCGACATAGTCGCCCGTAAAAACAACAGTGCCGCCAGAATGGCTGCATTGCTCGATACGCTCGATGGCGGCTAGCAAAAGATCGTATCGCCCGTGAAGGTCAGCAACGGCAAATGTCTTACTCATGCTTCACCTCGTGCTTTTGCGAGGGCTTCTCCAGCCTGTAGATATGCCTTGCTCCCATAAGGCAGGTCAGCAGCGCGAAACTCAGCGCGCATGGCTTCCAGTGCAGCAACGAGCTCCCCAATAAGCTCATCGCGAGCGGCAAGCTGCCTCGCGGCGAACGGGCCAAACGCCAATTCGTTCATCATGGCGGCCATTTCCGGGTTTTCTTGAAGTTGCTTCATCGCCAGCGCGACATCAACAACGATGGGCGCACCCGCGCCCTGTCTGTCATGGGACATACAGTCTCCTCGTGTTTGGTTTGGTAGCCGACTCGCGGCGCGGATTGGTCGTCCGATAGTGAAAAGAGAATGAGTCTCGAGATGAGATGTCAAGCGGGAATAAGAAAGACGCCGCGTAACCTTCAGGCAAGGTTCATCTCCCAGCTTCTGTTTTGAGATCTGGAAGAGGAGTAATCAATGAACGAAGACCGGAGGCGTGAGCGCCGTGGGCGCCCGAAAAATCCGATTGAAAAGCTCAGTATTTCAATTCGGTTGGAAGCTGAATTGGTGCGCCGGATACAAGCAACTGATCCCAACTGGCGTGAGAATATTGCCGATCTGGTCAGGCGGGAATTTCAGTTAGAAGATACGAAATGATCGGCGCCGTCTTTGTAGCCGTGGTGAGCGGCGCAGAAGGAAGGATGGAATGTCTCGATAAATGTGATGTTAATGGAGAGAGGCTTGAGGAAAGACTATCTCCGTTATCCACAATCACAACACAAAATATAGTATCGTCTACAATCGATGAAACTACATATTGACTATTGCGAGTAATTCGAGCAGATTGATTGTGTGGTGAATTATTGCTACCTGCAGTTACATATCGGGCAGCCAACACGGGTGAAACGAAATGGCCAAGAAAACAACGAGTGATAAGGTGTCATCCCTTGCCGCTAAAGGGCTTGCGGGTGGCAAGTTGACTAAAACAGAACAGAAATCAATTTACGCTTCCGCACTCGGCCAGGACGAGCGCAAAGGGAAAAAGGGGAAATAATGGTAGAGAAGAAAGTCAATCGCGTCACAATAAATGAGGGCGCGAACCTAAATCGACTCCAGACGGCATCTCAGGGGCAGTGGGTCGAAAAGGGCGCTAACTTAGCTCGCATGCAAGCAGCATCGTCGCCAACCCAAGCGGCAACTACAGCAACACCAAAGCCTAATGGAAAATGATAAACGTTACAATAAACTGGGGAGAAGGTGATTACCTCTCCCCATTAATTGCTGTATTATCACTTATTGTAAGTATTGCAGCACTGCTGTACAATGCGAGGCAATTCTCACTTTCATCAGAGATGAACTATGCAACAATGACGACTTCATTGCTTGAAAAGTTAACTTCTCATTCCAGTGCTATATTGAAGGCCAAGGAAGAAAATAACAGCGAGAATTTACGTTTTGCAATAATCGACTTCGCGAACGATTTAGACTTGGCCTGCACATTTCGAATTTCACACAATACCAAAGGTCGCATTAGCGACTATTTTGCTGAAACGCTCGATGGGTGCATTGAACTACTTAATAATAATCCAGATTGGCTCGACATTCTGGGCAAGTCGATTGTACGAAAAGACGAGTTCACCGGACTCAAGGACTATGCAACGTTGCTGCCTCAATGTTCTAGTCTTCAAGCAATTCTTGGCGGGCAGCGGCGACGAATTAAGGACCCACGCCCGTGGGAGCGTTAACCCCTCCCCCGCCCCGTCCTCGTCGCCATGATGTTATCAATCCGCTCGGTAAGTCCATCGATGCGGTGCGCCACGCTCTCGATGGCCCGCATGATCTGCGAGGTCTGTTCCTGCATGCCTGCCTTCGTTGCGAAAGTTTCAGCCGCGCGCAGCTTGTAGTCGGAAAGCTCCTGCCGCGTCAGGCTGGCAAGAGCCGTTGCAGCGTCCGCTTTTGCAGCGTTCCGCGTCTCGGCTTTCGCGATCTGGCTTTCTACGTACTTCCAAAGCCCGAACAGAAAGCCCATCAGCATGACAATAAAGCCGACAACGGCCATGATTTCAGCGCCGGTCATCCAATGATCCCCCTTGCTGCCACACCCAGCCACAGGCAGGTCAGCCACATTCGCGCCCTCACGGCCGCACCCCGCACAGTTTTTCCAGTTTGGTGTTCTCTGAGAGGATCTGGCGCTTCGTGCCTTCGGTCAGGCTATCCTCAACACTCGGGCGGACAGGCCGGGCTACGTCGCAGTAGCTACCGGCCGTCACGCATCCACCGAGACAAAGCAGCGTCAACATCACCGCCGCCAAGCTTGCTCGTTTCATCTTCGATCTTCCTTGCTTTGTTGGCGGCCTTGAGCCGGTCTGCGGTGGCGCTTGTGGCGTTGTCCGCCCTGCCCTTGAGGTAAGCGCCTGCCAGAATCGCAAGGGCCGCAGCGATTGCTACGGCCCAGCCTGTGATTTTGGAGCGCAGGGTTAAGAGCCAGGTCATGTCGTGATCCCCGTCAGCAGTATAGAGACAGTGCCGTCGCGTTCGCGGCGGATCAGATAACCATCTCGTGTCTCGGTGATTCCCTGAGCGAAGGTCAGTTTGGCGTCGCGCCATTCCTGTGTCTTGCCGCAATACTGGACCTGAGCGGTTTCAGTATCGGTGTCATATTCGATCACCACCGTTATGTTGCTCACGCCGCCACCCTCTTCAGTTCGAGCCTGCCGCTCTTCCAAAGCCAGAAGCCCGCGCCTGCTGCGACCAGCAGAAGCACAACCGTTGCGAACGCCCAAGGGTTGGAAACCGCACCGATAAGGCCGGTAACAAGCGTGCCGCCCGTGCCTGCGACGATCGTCTGCACGGTCTTGTCCTGCAGCAACGGCACGTCGTCAGGCTTGGCATCCTCGACTGCTGCGGGTTTCATTTCGCGGGCCGCCACGAGGCTGTCGAGGAAGTTGCGGTAATAGCCGGCGATGAGGCTTGCCTTGTCGCTGCCGTTGACGATAGCGCGTGCGCCTACAGGGTCTTCCTTGCTGGCGCCGAAATAGTCGCCCAGCCGCTTGCCAGTGAACTTGCCGTTGATCATCCCGTCAAACAGGATGCGGATAGCCGTGGCCATCTCCAGTGCGGCGTCTGGGTTATCGCCAAGGCCGTACTTCTTATAGTTGTCTTTGCCGGTGATCTGCACCAAGCCGCGACCGCGGTAGAGCCAGCCATCGTTAGCGCCGGTATTGCCCATCCTGCCGCCGTAGACCTTGTTAGCCAAGGCCTGCGGGTTACGCACATAAGGCTGGGCGGCAACTACCGTGCTAAACCGGCTGGGCCATGTCTTCTTTATCTGCGCAGCGGTCGTGTAATTGAGGTTTTCCTCGATCGGCTGCATCTTGCCGCCGGTCTCGTGGAATGCCGTTGCGAGCACATAAGCCGTCTGCTCGTCAGGCAGGCCTCGGCGCTCAGCTTCAGCCAGAATTGCCGACGTGCCGTCGACCTGCGCCTGGCTCAAGCGCCCGCCAAAAGGCGCGCGCCTCGCATATGCGAAGAACGTTGTTTTGTTCATGTGGATGTCCTTGGAGTTTATACGAGCGAAAGCCCCGCCGCGTTGATGCGTCGTGCCATTGTGTTTTCCTTACTTTGTGAGATGATCGATTAGCGCTGCTGAAGTTACCCTCCCTTACAGCGCGACCTCGGTAGCGACCTTCCCAGCACCGAGGTTTTTTTTGGGGGCACGAATTAAAATGTTAACAATCGCACCTTTAATGTGAGACTGGGCGCTTATCGTCGCTTTCAGCTTGATTTCCCAAGGCGCCTGCCCCGGTTAACGAAACCTTGCCGGGGCTTTTCATTCCATTGAGTGAACTTTCTCAGCCTTCCAACGTTTGTGCGTTGGGAGGAGTTCATGGGATCACTGGTCTACTCAC
>NZ_WBWE01000016.1 GCF_008932435.1 Brucella pseudintermedia
TGGGGTTAGCGATAGCAAACTGGTTAGATACAACAACAAACTGGCCGCCAGTCGGCGTGACATTCACGAACCAGCCTGCCTGCTTCCAAGCGTCACCGATACCAAGACGGGCGAAGGCCGAAATCTTTACCGAACTGCCGCCGCTGCCTGCCTGTGCCGTCATGCGCCATGCCGCATTTGCCACTGTGCCGTCTACAGAAGCGTTCACTTCGGTGAGCGCGTTCGAAATGGCAGTTACATCGCCTTCGACGCCATCAACACGGGCCTGCATCAGATCAATGACGCTTGCGCCGTCGTCGGTGAACAGTTGTGCATTGATTTCGGTCAGTTGCTGACCAATTGCGCTGTTCGGCCCGGTGGCGACAAAGATATCCTGCTTCCACTGTGCCTTTGCAGAGCCAAACGTGCTTGTCAGTTGCTGGTTAAGGCGAAGAACGTTTGCAAATCCCTTGAGCGCGTCGTCGGCTGTGCCGGTGGCATTTTCCTGCGCCTGCCGAATAATCTCGCGCCGGTCGTCAGTCATCCAGTTGATAAGGCCGCGAAGGTCGCTGTCGAGCCGTTCATAATCGACCGGGCTTTCGTCGCCGCGAGCGTCCAGCGTAGTGAATGGAGTTGCTGCCGACCATGCCACAGCGCGCCCATTATCGACGCGCAACCGGGTGCGCACAAACCAGTCTGTGAGCGAGGTCAGGCCTTCAGATAGAACAACATTGGTCACGTCTGATGTTACAAACCGCGTAAACACCTGTGACGGATCATTGGCGGGCCAATATTCGATGTTAACGCCGATGACCGAAATATCTTCGATAGTGTTCCAGAGCAACCGGGCTGCCGGGATTTCTCCCTGTCCATCCGCAACCACCTTAAACGGAATGACCCTGAAGTTCTGCACCTCGGCCAGATATTGCGGCGGCGGAACAACGATAATGACAGGAGGGTCAGTTTCGTAAGCCGTCGGGTCAAAAACGCCGTTGCTGATCTGTTGCAACGCGATCGAGATGTCGCGAGCGCCATCCGTATTGATCCCGCCAAGCTGCCGCGTAAGCACCTGATATGTCCGGTCGCCATATTTCGCACTGTTCCAGCGAACCCACCGGCCTTCCTTGATCGTATCCAGGAATTTCGGATGAACGACGATTTCCGCCGATGCCTGATAACGAGCGCCACGAATGGCGATATCGGCCAGCCTGTCCACCTGCCGCACATCGGTGACGGCAGCGTAAGGAATGGCGCTGGCAAGCGTTTCCCGATCTTCTGCCAGCGCCCCTTCATCGATACGGGTTGCCGCGTCCTTGGTCTCGTAGAAATCTTCCGGCGAAACATAAGAGGCCGCGACAGTGTTGATGAGTTCGGTACGCTTGCGTTTGGCACTGAACCGCAACGGTGCACCGCGCTTGATATCGTCGTCTGTGATGGTTGCAACGATGGCCTGCGGAGCACCAGCAATCGGAAACTCGCCGTCAACACGCTCCACCCACGAGCCACACATGGCTTCAAGGATCGGCGTCAGGTTTGCGTCGTGGTTCGCGCCGGGGCCGTCCTTGGCAATCGCATGGGCGCGATATCGCCTCGAGCCGTCCGGCATGGTTTCGTCGCAGATGTTCGCCGCCTGGGTATATTCCGCCAACGGCAGACGGCTTGCACGTACAGCCTTGCCGACCATGCGCTGAGTTCCGTTGAAGAAACCGCGCTCCAGATTGTAGATCTGCACGACCGGATTATCGGAATATTCCCACGTGCTCTGATCGTCCCAGCGATGCGTGCCTGATCCGCCCATTGTGCTGTCTTTGCGCCAGTCGTAGAGCGGCGCACCGACGACTTCGAACAACAGCTTTGCCGGAGAGGTAAGGCCATCGCCGTTCTTGCGAAGCTCGGAAAACACGACGGCATAAGCAACACCTGCACCGCGATGGTTCGCGGTCCAGCGACCGGCAGGGCGGGCATTGTTGATCAGCGTCGGCTCTGCCTGCTGATCCATCGTTCCGTAGAAGAACTTGACGCGGACGTTATCGTGATCGTCGCCACTGGTTCCTTCGTTCGGCACAAGCCAGTAGCCGTTGGCGTCCTGCTGGGTCAGGTTGCGCCATTGGCCATTATAGCGAACACGCGGAACAGCCGTAATGCGGAAGCTCGACAGAACGAACACGTCCTGTATCAGACGCCCACCCGACCCGTAGCTGTTGCGGTAAATGTGATGGCCTTCAGTCGCGCAGGTACCGAGAATGACCGAGCGCGGGATATTTGCACCATACTGGGTTTCCAGTTCCGATGCGCGGCTCTGGGTCTTCGGAGGGAAAAGCGCATTGACCGCATATTTGAGTGCAATGCCGAATGCGGTCTGCGCGATACCGGCGAGGATCGGGCTTGCAGCAGCCCATGCGGCCACGCTCGATACAAGACCGCCAATCGCGGTGAAGATAGGCGCTAAAAATGGCATGCGACAGCCTCAATCGGGCGCAACAAAAAAGGCCCGCTGCTGGCGGACCTTCAAAGGCGCAAATTGTAGTGGTGGGTTAGATGGCTACTTCATCGGACGTTTGAGGCGGAGATACTCACGCTCGCAGTCACTCGGACTTGAGAAAACCAGCAGTTTTGCGTCCTCGCCGTCGCCAATCACGATCAACCTGCTTGATTTTATGATTGTCATGATCACTCCCCTACCTTGTAGGCCTGCACTATATCCGTCACAGGAAAGAACGTGAGGCCATGCGGCTGTTTGACCGCGAAGCCAGAGCCACAGATGAACCCGGCCACGTAATCGTCATTGATGCGGATAACGCCCACATCGCCACGGCGGGCAGAAAGCCGATTGACCGGTTCAAGCTGCAGGTAGGTTTCAAATACGTCCCTGACGTTCTCGCAGCCATTGGCTCGCATCTTGCGAGCAGCCCCGGCTTCGGTCTTGTACTTACCCCGAAATTCCGCAAGCGGGTCTTCGCCGGTTACGGCCTTGATGGCATCGGCGGCCGTCATGAGGCAGTCCGAAACGCCCCATTCCGGCTCGATCGAGACATGAGCCGTCGCGAGGTCTTCCAACGCCCGATCCCAACCGGGAACCCTAACCGAACTTGATTTTGAAGAACTCATTCTTGATCCTCGCGGCATATTCGAAAAGCATGTCACCGGGCGACACAAGCTGCTGGTCCTCATGCGAGGCGTAGCGGTAGCCCTCGCGGAAGTTGTCGACCGCGCCCGTTTCGATGTGGCCTTCTAACCAGACCTCATCGCTTTCTTCGCGGTGGTCGATGTAGTCGACATAGCCGTACCAGGTCGGCTCGGCATGAAGGAAAGCGTTGTTGTCGGGGTCGAAATAAAAGTCGTAGAACGTAACAGGTCGATTTTTATAATCTTCTTGCTCGATCAATCCGAGCTTATCCGGCGTCAGGCCGAAATCGGCGGCAGCGGGCAGGCGCATGGTGACTGGTTGGGCCGCCGTGCCGAGCGCATACATTGGCTCATCGATATCGATGATGGTGTTGCCGTGATAGGTCAGGCCACCATAATCGACACTGCCCTTGCCCGAGAAAAAGCCATAGGTGCCGGTGCCGAACTCGAACTTTACGGCAGATGCTATCTTGCCCCTGCCTTCGTTGAGCAGTTGCTGTAGACGTGCGGGAAAGGCCATGAGTTACCGTCAAACCAATGAAAGGGTGGATTCAACCGCGCCCAACTGATATCTGGCCGGGCATGATTAGAAGCGTTTGCATGTTGATTGTCGGTTTTGGCGCCTTGATCCAAGGAGTCCTTCGCCTTGGAAATCCTGCCCAGGCAGTAGAAAAAACGGGCTGGTTATATCAGCAGTTCGGAGACCAAGGCGTAGCTATCGGCATGATCGCCATGGGTGCCGTCGCATTGATCATAGGGGCCATTATGTTCAACAACACCTGGATTCGTGCTATTCGCGCTCGGCGACAGCGGTGATCTGCCTATCTCGGCACCTCAATGAGCTGAAAAGACGCATCGGGAAACTTGCCTTCACCAATTTCCCATGTCCGCGGCATGAGCCGCATATTCATAACAGGGTCTTTGAATCGCACCGTCGCGCCGACAGTGATGTAGGACGGCAGAAAGGGCTCAACTTTCACCTGCACGCTCGTGCTGGCCGCTGTGGCGTCGGCAACGATGCGGGCGATAAAGTTGAAGTCGCCAATCGTGAAGCCCACCAAGTCGCCGTTCGTCAGCTTCAGCCCCACTGCGACCCCGTTTAATGTAAGTGTATTGCCGTTGATCGCGCCCAGTGAAGCCGTACCGGCAATCGCCGGATTGTTCGCGTCGCCCCAGTAGGCTTGAGGAATGCAAACATGCTTGGGGGTATAGTGCACCGTCACCTGACCGCCGCGGCACCGATCGATGAAGGCCTCGAGCCTCTGGCGGTGCGCGTTCGTCATCGCTTTTATTTTCGCCGTCCACGTCCAGAACGGATCGCCGTTCTCAATCGCGGATATAGCCCTATCCCCGTACTGAGACATGGAAACCGGGCGGTTCAGGACCGGGAAAGTAGGCTGATATCGAAGGCCAGTCGGAAGTAGTTCAGCCATTACTTTGCCAACCCTCTTAAGTTTACCTGCCGCAGATCACGCGCTGTTCGAACGGCTCCCGACTTATCATAGGAAGCCAGTCCCTGTTTGACGTTGCGCTGTGAGATGCGTTCAACCTCGGCCTGCCAGTTTCCGTCGCGATCCACAAAGACCCGAACGTCGGCAATCCCGGCTTGTGCCTGCTGCGACGCAGCAGATGAGCGCAGGATCGGCATGGATGGCGCGCGCAAAGGTGAGCCGCCGTCCTTAAGCCCGATGACACGACCGCTGTTGATGGCTTCCAGCAAAGCACGGTTGCGCTTTGTGGCTGCCGCATTCACGACGAATTCCTCGTCGCTCAGCATCGCCGGGATTTTATCACCACGCGGCCCGCCAGGACCACGAACGATACCGCCGCCTGCGCGCTTTACCGGGCCGCCGTTCTTACGGAATATGCCACCCAAGGCGCCGAATAGGTTGAAACCGCCCTTGTCGGTATCGAAGATGTTCGCAAGGCCGATATCGATTAGTTTTTGTGCAATGCGGCCAAGAGCGTTCGCGAAAATCTCAGCTGACTTTGCACCGTTTAAGAAATCATCAGCAATCCCACCGACGAGGTCTTTTTGGAAAGCCGCCATATCCTCGGCGGTCTCCTTGATACGGTTTTGCGCTTCGGCAAGTTTGTTTGCCTCGGCACTTGCTAGCGCCCACTGGTCTGCGGTCTGGGCAATCTGCGCCCGCAGTTCTGGCGTTAACGCCACGCCCGCCTTTTGAGCAGCGTTGAGCAATTCCTGCTCTGTGCGCGCCTTCTCCATGGCGTAGCCATAGTCGTTGATCAGCGGGTTGATCTGGCGCTGTGCTTCGGTCTCTGCGACAAGGGCGGCTGTGCGGTCGGTGACGCGCTGCATGTTATCGTCGAACCGCTCGGCGGGAGTTTTCTTCGTTCGACCCTTCTTCTTATCGTCTGGTGTAGTGGCGATACCGCCGCCGTAGCCCGATGGGGTTGAGGCGAGGATTTTTTCGGCGCGCTTCTTTTGAGCTTCCAAATCACCTACGGCGCGGCTCAAAATACCAGCTTGGGCTTGGGCTTGGTTTGCTGCGTACTCAAGTGGCTGGAACTCAAAGCCCGTCATCTTTTTGAAAGAGTTTGCTCTACCTAATGCTGTGTAGAAGTCCGCATTGGCTTGTGCTTCAGCGGCCTTAGCCGCTTCGAGCTGAAGACTTATTTGCTTCACTAGTTCGGTTTGATATTGACGAGAAGCCGAAGCTGCGGCTTGCAGCGCGTCCTCATTGCCCTTCACTGCTGTCGAAAACGACTTCGCTGCGGTGTCACCGGAAGACATATTATTATAGAGCAGGTAAACCGCACCGGCGGCAGCGCCTGCTAAAAGTCCAATCGGACCAAGCGACGCAGAGAACGCCATTGCCACACCGGTTCCGGTGCGCAATGCGGTTAAGAATGCACCAAGAGCAACCACAGCGTTGCCAAGACCGACGACCACACCAGCAATTGCCCTGCCGGTGAACGCCGTAATAAGCACGGTGGCGAATGCGGCAACTACGTCAGCTACTTCCTTGAAATTGTCGGCAACGAATTGGAGAGCCTTGACGAGTTGCGCACTTGCTCCTGCCGACTTGTCAGCATTCCCGATATAGGCGGTGAATTCATTGTTCAGCTGCGTGAATGCGTCAGCAATCGTTGCGTTCGTCGCTTTGAACTGCGCCTCGATTGGCTTCTGCGCGTTCAGAATGGCCTTGAACACGCGGTCTGATGTGAGTTTACCCTCCTCACCTAGCTTTTTAAGCCCCGCGATTGAAACATTGAACTCATCAGCAATTGCCTTCGCGATGACCGGTGCGTTTTCACGGATGGAGCGCAGTTCGTCGCCTTGGAGAACGCCAGAACCAAGGGCCTGCCCCAGCTGTAGAATGCCTGCTGCCTGTTCCTGAGCTGATGCTCCTCCGGCCTTGAAAGCCTTGGAGACAAGGCTTGTTGCCAACGCGATTTCTTCTTCCGACTTGGCAACGCCAGACGCTGAACGGATCAAGCGGGCATAAAGGTCGGTGTATGCCTCTAGACTTGTACGCGCTTCATTAGCGCCGTCCTTTAGCTCATTCAGCGAGCGAGCACCGACCCCAGCGGCAGTCGCAGATGAACGAATGAGGTTCCCGGCCTGCGTCCAAGCGTCCGCATACTGCATCAACTCGCGCGTGCCCAATGCGGCAGTAATGCCAGTTAGGGGAGCGGCGAGGTCTCGCATCGTGCCTTTGCCAATGTTTCCAAGTGCCGCATTGATGCGCTGTACGCTGACATCTGCGGACTTCTCCATCTGGCGCATCTGACGCGTAAACTGTCCGCGCTGCCGATTGATGGCGTTTTCCAATCGCTTGAAATCGGCTGAAAATTGAACGACAAGAGATTCAAGGTTAGTGGCCATGGTGGGGCACCTATGAAAATAGAACAGAGATTTAATGGATTGGGATGGTTAGGAATCGCATTCCTATTCGCCGGCCCTCTGGTGTCCGCGTATGGCTACTGGGATTTGCTAGCGACGGTCGCGAAGAACGTGCAATTTGGCGGTTATTACAGTCAAAGTATGCTGATGCCGTACATACTGCTGATTGCGGGCGGAATCGCATCACTGGCGTCGCTGCCGCTGATTATCATAGGACGCGACTTTGAAGGATTTGCCACGGGAGCCGACGGCGCTAGATCAGGATCTCGTGCGAAGGAACCGACGTTCTAGGGGGAGAAGCATGATTTGGTTTGTAATCGGCGTAGCGTGCATCATCACCTTTGTGTTCATCGCATCCAAAAGAGCAGCCGGAATTGGCCGCTCAGACAATATTAAATCGAAATTTGTTATTGCAGGGGATGGAGATTACGATTTCGACATCGTCGGTGAATCCAATTATCAGGACGCGCTCGAACGTATAGCTGGGCGGAGCGATGAATCCGCAGAATATTATTGTACCGCCCAACTAGTTCCAGAACCAAAAAATCCCCACGACAAACGCGCCATCAGAGTAGACATTGACAGTCGGACGGTAGGGTATATCGCGCGCAACGAGACTTCAGACTTCCATTCCGTTCTAGGAGGAAGGTCTGCTAATGTTGATGCGCTAATCGTTGGCGGATGGGAAAGAGGGAAACGCGGACGTGGTCATTTCGGCGTTAAGCTAGATATCGCAGTCCCCGTTCGCCTAGAATGAGCGCCTAAGCGCTCACCCTGTCATCTCTCCATCTTCGCCAATGCGTGACCGTCTGATACGTCGCGCCGGTCACTTGTGCTATCTGGCGGTTTGAAAGATTGGTTTCATCGATGAGTTGCAGGATTTTGTCGCGAAATTTAATTCGCTTGCCGCGATACTGCGGCCCCAGTGCAACTTGTTTGACCGGCTCGTGCTCAATCTGAACTGCCGCTGCGTTCTGTATAGCTGGCTTTTCAGCTCCGATCACCATGCCAATGACGGCAACCGAGTTGCGTGCGGTTCCACCGAATGGTGATTTAAAGCGCTGCCCCAATGCGGTGCGGGCACCAAACGGTTTGAAGTTGATAACTTCCGGCTCGACATCTTGGATGCGAACGCGGCCATCGTGCTCAATAACAACTGCCCGGCCCGCTCCATCGTACTTATTGATGTCAACCCAGACAGGTTCGCCATCAATAATCATAGCGCAGACGTTCTGCGGCTTTGGAGCAATCGTGTCGGCAACCGATTCGAGTCGGTCGATATTGCGCTTGAGCTTGATCGCGTCGTCAATCTTTGTCGATGTGCGACGATCGTGCTCGCGGACGTGGACTGGTTTCTTGGCGACGTACGACCCCGTTTTGCGGATGGCAGGGAGGACTTCGTGGGCCAGCCATCGCTTGAACCGTTCCGCTGCCTCCACCCGACTCGTGAACACTAGGCGGTAGATGCCTGGCTCGTTCACACCCGTTGCATTCTGGCGGTTTTTGCCAAGGGGGTCACTAACGATGACCCCCTTCTTTTCATCTGAATTCAGGCGCGTTAGCGCCTGCTTATGATTGCTCAAGCCAAGGGCGGCGCAAACGTCTTTGCCGACGAACCAAGGCTCGTTGTTCTCCACAACAACGCGCACATGATGATGCTCAAAATTGAATGGCGTGATATAGCTGTTTCTAGCTTGTTCCATAGGGATTCATCCTTTGGTCTGGTTAGGCTTGGTGAACGTGTTCCCGCACATCACCAAGCCGATAAGCATTTAAAGCATATGCCCTATATGGTGGCTAGTCAAGACTGCCCATATGCTCTATGTTGCCTATATGGCCAAAGACACTCAATACCCTGTTCGCAAGCTCGCCTACTTCAGCGAAGATATGGCTGAAGCCATCGCAGATTTTCGTTTTAAAAACCGTATCACTTCTGAGAACGAAGCCATCCGACGTCTCATCCATACCGGCCTTGAAGCGCGGCCAATTTTGCTGGATATCCAGAAGATGCTCGTTAAGCTGCGCCCGCTTGGTGGCGAAAGCGAACTCGACGAGCATATTGAAGCTATTCAGCGGGCATTGAATCCCGACAAAGGCTAGACAACCCTGCCGCGAATCTGCCTTGATGTCACCCGTTAACAACGGGAGCTTGGAATGAGTGACTTTGAAATCCGCTATAATGCTGGTGAACTTGCGCATTTTGCATTGCATCAACAAATCATGAAGGAATTGGCACTCCTAAAGGGTGAGCAGGCCGAAAGCTGGCTAGAGAAATTTACCAGGTCAGCCAATCAAAATGCTGCAAATGTTCGACTTCAAGACGGGTCACAACAGAATGCAGCCATCACAGAAACTGCACAATCTATCATTTCTGCATTGTCGCAGGCCGTCGCCCATCAGTTAAAATAGCTACGTGGAGTTTAAGAATTCCGTCTTCAAAACGAAGCGGCGGGTTCATCCCCGCCTTTTCTTTTTTATGCATCATTTTTCCTCGTTCACCCATATTTCGCCAGCAACCCTACCCCTCGCTCACCCACTCCCAAAGCTCGTCTTTTTCCTTCTGGCTCAAACCGCCATCGTCGGTCGAGTTAGCTTTGACGTAGCCGTCAACGGCAGCCATGAACTGCCACATGGACATTCGTCTTACTTCTTGCGGCGTGAATCCGAGCGCCGCCCCGTTGCCGTAGACCGCGGCAAATCTGACTTTTCCGTTGGGGAGACTGTCAAGTTGCTCTCCGTCTGATTTGCCGCCGCTTGCTCCCCCACCGGCTCTTCCGGTACGCCTTGAATGCCAGCCTGCAGGATGATGGTGGCGAAGACGATATTCTCGGCAGGCGGGCGCTTTTCGATGTAGGTTCGCACGAGTTTCGTGGCGGCAGTCGGTTCCAAGCCTCCACCAATCAGACCCTGCCGGATAACATGAGCAATATCGCCGACGCGGCACTGTTTGGTGAATAACCGCTCCAGAATGACCCAGGGGCCGGCGTCGCAAGCCTCCTGCAAGGCTTCCAATTCACCCCAACCTAGGCGAAAGGTATAAGTACCATCCGCCCAGTCGAGTTCAACTTTCGCGTCCCTGCTCATTACGGGGCCGTCGGAGCAGAGGTGCGGACCATCTCGCCGTCGGATTGCAGCGACACATTGAGTGTAGCCCGCTCGCCGTTGTTGGCGCCGATTTCGAGGCTCTCAGCGTGCATTTTGCCAGTATAGGTGTAGGTCGTGGCAGGAAACTCGATTTCAACCTGTACCGGGATGGAGTCGATGCTCTCACCTGCATCCAGCCAATCCTCAACGGATTCTGAAGCTAGCACGCCTTCGCCGCTAATGCTCATGGAGAGCGACGCCGCGTCACGTCCAATCCAGTCGACCTTGTCAGGATTTTCACAATCCGGGATCGAGACTTCATTGAGGTTCTTGGTTAGCGTAATCGATCGCTGGGTAAAGCCACATGGTGCGGTATAAACGATCGGTGTTGCGTTATTGCCGATCTTGACACGGACCTTGCCGCCTTTGATCGTCGTAGCTTGAGCCATTGCGGCCTCCATACGAAAAAGGCCGCCCTTCGGCAGCCCAATAAAATTGGTTTTCGGGGTGGTCGGCGTGGAGGCCCTAGGGCTGCTCGATGATCGCCGTGTAACGGATCGACGCATGATTGATCGCGCCGTCCTGTATGTAGTCAGTTCGCCAGTAGTCGAACGTCACGAGGGCATTAGATGCCAAAGCAGGCTCCCACCCTCGTGTTGCGAGACGCACTGCGTTTGCGATGTCGCGCATCTGCTTTTTGGCTGGCTCAATCGACCAGACATCCAGTTGGAAAATGATATCGTCAGCGAAAATGCAGTCGGCGTTTGCCTGTTGAGCGCTCGACGCGCCGATGCTGACATACGGAAAGATAGAGGGTGAGACTTGCCCTTGGTCATTCGTCGGCGGGTTATCGTAGCTGCGCTGACCAATCAGCGAGACAAGCGCGGGAAAGCTGCGCAATCGCTGAATAATTGCGCCCTGAAGTTCTAAAACCGGGTCCATTAGCGGTCCGCCGCGATCTGTTTGGCTGCCTTGGTGATTGCGCGCGACACTCGGGCCCGTGCACTTCGCCGCTTAGCTCGCCATGAGACGTAAAAGAAGGGTTGCGCCTTTGACCCAGGGTTGAATGTTCCGGGGAACATGCCGCCGTTCACGTGTGGCGCACTGCCGAATTCGACCAGATGTGCGTAACGCACCTTGGAATTGCCGGCGTAAATCGTGATTGTCAGCTTGCCGTCATTCGACTTAACGCTGCCAATGCGCTGACTGTACTTGGGCGCTTGGCCCCACGTCCAACCGATGCTTTCCATCAGTTCGCCATCATCGACGGGAACAAGGTTTTGCATCATGTTGACGATGTCCTGCGCGCCTTGCTCCATAGCGGCTTTGACAAGTGTTTCAGCAACTTCCGGGAATTTCTTGAGCTTTATCTGCAGGCGATCCAGACCTTTTATCTTAACCGCCATCAGGTTTCCTCGCCTTCAACAACGAGCATTTCCAAATAGGCATTGCGCTCGTCCGGATTGACGATAGTCTTGATGCCAAACACGCGGTTAGGCTTGTCCCCGTTCTTACCCGCTCGAGCATCGTAAGCCCGCCACGATGCCGTAATCATGCGGGCCTGCTCGCTGCTGCGAATGGTCAAATTGTACGGCTGCATGGACTGCATTCTCGCCGCCATGATGCTTTCTGCATTGCTGCCGTAACGCGGTTCCAGCCTTCCCGGCATAGTGAACTGGTCAACCCACGCACCGCGTGTTCCGCCAAAGCCGTCGTCCACTTCCTGCCTGACCTGAAACGTCAAACGGCAATTCAGGCTGCCGGCACCTGCGCGCTTCGCCATGCTTCAGCCTCGTCTTTTGTAGGAGTTGGAAGCCGCTCGGCTTTGCCGGCAGCAACGGCGCGGTTAGCGCAAGGCGTGGTCACTAATCCGACATATCCTGCCGGATAGCGGATCGTCACCGCGGGCTTGGGGATGAAATCATATGTCGCGATAAATCGGAGCCAAGGCATTATTCTTCCACCGCCAACGTGCGCCAAACCCGATATGGAGCGAGTAACGCCCGAACGTGACGTGGCAGAACGGCGTTGCCTTCGGCCTGCATGTCAGGTTCGCGGTTCTCGTACAGATCAGCCGCAACCAACAAGATCGCTGCCGTGATGGGCGACGTAACAATAATGCCGTCCGGCAGGGTTGGCGTCGCACCGGTAGCAACGATCTCACGGTCGACATATTCGATGACGATCGTTTCCGCTGCGGTCAGATAGACTTCCAGCTCGGCATCCTCGTCGTCATGAAACACGCGAAGGTGTTTCTTCAGTAACTCCAGGTCAACCAGTGCCATCGCCACCACCCTCCGGCGGCGTTTCAGTCTCCGGTTCTGGCTCTGGAGCCGGATTTGGATCGACGATTCCCGCCCCGATGTAGCTCGCCACCCGGCGCTTGCGTGTCTTCGTGTCGGCCATCGCCAACCTCCGTAAACTTCTCGACATAACCAAGCGCCAGAAGCGGTCCGGCTTGCCAGTTTGGCAGATCGGCGACCATGCCCTCGTCCAATCGGCCATAATTGCCGACCAACGTTTTAAGCGCTTTGATTTTCATGATTTCCTCGTGAAAGGGGCGCCGAAGCGCCCCATCAACGATTAAGGAGTTACAGGCGGATTGACGTCGCCAGTCACGAATGCCTCTGGACGGTAAACCGCCAGCGCAAGGCGCTCTTCGATACGGATCGTGAACATGTTGTTCTCGAAGTCCTTATCGTTCTCGCTGGACAGAAGCACTTCGACGCCCATTCGGTCGAAGATCTGCGCACCGAGATTGAACGCACCGGTCAGGAACTTGCCCGCAGAAATTGCCTGGGTCTGAACGACCGGCAGATTCCACAGCGAAGGGCCGATCGGGGACTGGGCATTACCGACGATGTAGTTGCCGCCAAGATCTTTGGTCAGCTCGATCTTGGTCCAGTCCGTCGGATGCAGAACGAAGCCGCTCGCCGGGTACTCGGCCAAAATGACCTGCAGGATTGCCAGTCGGAGGCGGTCGATTGCCGTTTCGTTCTCCGGAGTGAACGCCGGAGCGAAGGCAGATGCCTGCGGGAGAATGCCGTGCAGGTTCTGACCAGTACCGTCACCGTTAAGAAGCTGGCCTTCTTCAACGAACTTGAGCCCGTACGTGCCGCGAGCGTTGATATAGCTTGCAAGGCCCGGAGCATCATCGAGGATCTGACGGCTTGCCTTGAAGATATGGGCCAGCGTGCGAACAGGCGTGGTTTCCATATCGAAGGTCAGGTCAGACTTGGGCTTCTGCGTGCCTTCAGCGACCGGCGCAGCGCTGTTCGTAAAGCCCGTTTCCTTGACGAACTCGACACTTGCGGCCGAGGTCTGGCCCGGCGCAATAAGATCGCGGATCGTCAGCTGGCGATTAGGCGGGGCAATGATGCCTGGCACGCGCTGTCCAGGGACAAGCGAGGTTCCAGCCGAACGACCGGCACCGACAGTGGTATTGCCGGAGGTAATGTCAGCGCGCTCCATGCCAACACGGATCGAACCGCGCCAGGCGCCGGACACGTCGGTCGACTTGAACTTTTCGGACGCCACGACGATATCGCCGACGTCCTGCGGCCCCTGCGCAACGTCTTCACGTTCACGAGCGGCGCGCTTTTCCAGTTCGCTAATGCGGGTCGTGGTATCGCCGAGCTCAGACAGCGCCTTGTCGACCTTGCCGGTCAGCTCGGTGGAAACAGTTCCGTGCTGCTGGAGCTGCGCGGTGAAATCGGTCGCGAGATTGCCGACCTTTTCCTTGATAGAAGCCAAAGACTGGCCAAGCTCGCCGATCTTCTCGGCAAGAGAAACTTCGGACATATGTCCTCCTGATACTAAATGGTGAAAGTGCGTGTTTCGGCCAAAAGCCGTTCGAGGGCCGCCGAAACAGCGGCGTTTTCCGCATCAGCATCAGGTTCCCCCTGATGTTCCTTGAAGTAGAGCGATGCGGCTCGCTCCGCTTCCGAGTTCGACAAGCCGATCAGTCCCCTGATCCCGTTTTCGAACTCGCGTTTGGTGATTTCTTCGCCAGATGCCATTTTGTGGGCCAACAGTTGTGCGGCTTCTGCCTTTGCGGCGTTGGCCGCCTTTACGCGGCGGACATATTCCGGCTCGGTGTTCGCGCCCAGTCGGGCCAAGGTCTCGTCAAGTGTGGCAATACGATCAGCCATACCCCGGTCGATCAGCGCTTCAGAGTAGAACACCCTGCCCTGACCAAATCCGTCTTCTACTTTGGATTTCGTGACGCCACGCCCATCGGCAACACTCTGCAAAAACCGGCCATAGGAGCGGTTTACGCTGTCCTGAATGTAGGCCATCGTGTCCTTTCCGAGCGGTTCGGTTTCGTTGCCTTCGACCTTGTGCTTACCCGCCGAAATGTAGGTTCGCTTGACGCCAGCCTTTTCCAACGCGGCAGAAATATCGTCGTGCGCCGTATAGACACCGATCGACCCTGCACGCCCGGACGGCGTGACAACGATTTCGTCAGCCGACGACGCGATCCAGTAGGCAGCGCTCGCAGCGAGCGAGTTGACCTGCGCTATGATCGGCTTTTCACCGCCGCGCAGTTTTCGGATTTCCGTTGCGAGTTCGTCCGTGCCCGGTACCGAGCCGCCAGGACTATCAATATCAAGAACAACGGCCTTCAAATCCTCGTTGGACAGTGCCTTATGCAGTTGGCGCTTGATGCCGGCATAAGACGTGCCACCGCTCATCGCGGAAAACAGGTCCATTCGGTCGGCCAGTACGCCATAAACCGGGATCACTGCGACTTTGCCGTCAATTTCAGCGATTTCCTTCGCACGAGCATCAGAAACAGCCGCTGCAAATTCAGGCGTGACGAGCTTGTCGCCCGCCACACGTGCCGCAAGAACATCAGCCAGTACGGCCAGTTTTTCGCGCTGAATCGCCCACGGTTCGGCCTCGAAGGCCGTCAAAATGTGTTCGAATTTCATGATTTTCCCTTATCCAGCGCTTGGCTGCACATCATTCAACGGCGACCCGCCGTTATGCCCGACCATGGACAGAGGCTGCATGGTGCCGTTGACAATCAATTCGTCGCCGCCACCCATTTTTGGCTTGTTCTCGTAAGCTCTGGCCTCGTTCGGTGTGTAAATGCCGTTCTGGACCATCTTCTGCAGGAATTCTGCTCTCGCCTGACTATCGCCACGCAGCAGGCCTTCCATATTGAACTTCACGACAGTCGTTTTGCGGGTCTTTGCATCAAGCAAGTCGCGGTAGATCGCGGATTCAATGCTTTTCAGCAGTGGCGCCAGGCAGGTCTTGGTGAACTGCAGGATCAATTGTTCGATCCCACTGCCCCACGTCGTCGTGCCATTCGCGGCATGGCCAATCATGACCGGTGGAACGCCGAAGATGCGGCAAATCTGCTCGACGCTGTACTGGCGCGTCTCAAGCATCTGCGCGTCTTTGGGGTTGATGGTGATCTGCGACGGGGTGAGACCCGCCTCCAGCACCGCAATCCCTCCTGCCTTGTCGGCACCGGCAAATGCCTGCAACGATTCCGCAATCTGCTTGCGCTGATCGGGCTTCAGAACCTGATCCGATGACAAGACGACTGAAGCCATCATGCCGTTCTTGAACATACGGCCCGACGTTTTCTCGCCGGCCATTGCATTGCCGATCACATTGCGCTGCGCGGCAATAGGCGAAAGGCCACGATCACAGCCGGGCATGACCAATCCGCGGACATGAAGCATGTCTTCTTCGCGGATTTTGCGGACGCCGCCCTTCTTGCCGTTCTTGTACTGTTCGGTGACTTCGTAGTAGCGGTTGTTCCGGTCATCCCGCTTCACATCAACGCAAAGCGGATTGAACGGGTTTAACGCTACCAGGTGACCGCCATTTTTCTTCTTTTCGGCGAAGAAATTGCCATCAAGACACAGGCAAAGGGCAGCCATACCCCAGAAATCTGACGCACTATCGTCCAAGTTCGGCAAGTCGTGCAGCAGTTCGTACAGCGGATTCTCATAATCAACGTCAACGCCATCGCCCTTGTAGACATTGCAGGGCAGCGTTTTTACGGCATTCGAAATCAGGTTCACGCACGCCCAGACAGCATCAAGCTGCATGGCGTGCTCATAAGTGACCGTCTCGCCGCTTGTCGTCGACATTCCAAAGAATGCGCGCCATGGGCCGGAAAGAAGCCCGAAAGGCTTCCCGACCCAAGTCAAAAGGCCCATGGGCACTCCTACCAGGTTATAGTGATCATGTTGTTGACGAAGTCGTCGATGTCGGCTGGCTCGATCGGTGTATCCATCGCCACGCCAACCGCCATTGCCAGAGCGACAGCAGCGTCGATGCGCACTGATGCCTTCGTCTTGACGAACCATCGGTTATCTTGCGGGTCATGATCGAAGGTGGCGCCCATCAGGGCGGTCATGAGCACCGGATTGCGCCGCATGCGAATGCGACCGTCGATAATCATGTCCTCAAGCGCCAAAACCGAACCCGGCATCCACAAGCCTTGCGGCGGCGGTAAGCCAGCAGCTTTCGCCGCTTCTACCTTTGCTGGCTCGGGACGTGCCCGAACCTTGCCGCCCTGCGGGTGTGCGACATGTTCAATGTCCAACCCGAGCGCTTCGACTTCCTCGCGGAACTTGTCGTAGGCATATCGGTCGTAGGCGATAGCCTTGATATCGAAGGCGTGATCGATTTGCTGCACCCGCGAAGCCACGAAGTCATATCGAATTCGCTTGCCTGGCGGGGCATTCAACCAGCCCTGCTTTACCCAGAGCGCATATGGCGCCTTGTCAGCCTGTTCTCGCGCTTCCAGCGTATCAGCAGGTGTCCAAGCTTCCACCCACGCATCAAACGTCGGCAGATTGACGGTAGACCCATCCTCGCGCTCCATTTCCTTGAATCCAGTAGGCACGACGCATGCAAGCACAGTCATATCCTTGCTGCCCGACAGGTCGACGCCCATGAAAACCGGTTTGTCAAAGTGTTCGACTTCAGGATCGAAGTCATCCATTACGCTTTCGACGGTCTCGCGTGGCATCCATGCCTTGTCGGCATCGGTCCAGCAGCAGAAGTGCAGCCGAAGAATGCCGTTCAGCTTGCCCGGCATCTGCTTTGCCTGCGCGACAACACCGGCCAGATATTCCTGCGTCAGGATAACGCCGAGAAGCGGGTTAGCCTTCTTCCAGCAGGTTTCGTCCTTGAGCGGATCGTCGCCCTTGTCCAGCGCGCAGACATAGGAAAATGTCGTGTCGTCAATCACCTCACCGACGTAGGTAAAATCCTCGTCCGGCGTTTGCGTACCCGCAGCTACCTTGACGGCATGCTCGTGCTCTTCCCAGCAAATGCTGTTTCGGTCGCTGCCCGAGTTCGTAATCATCAGCAGCAGAGGCTGACGGCGAAACTTGAAGCCGCGCTCAAGCATTTCCATCGTCGAGCGGTCGGGATGTTCGTGCACCTCGTCGCAAAGCGCAAAATGCGGTCGCGGGCCTGAGCCAGACTTGCCGGAATCCTTTGAGATCGGGCGAAAGAACGATTGCGACTTGTGATGCGCGATATTGAACTCGCGCCCCATGCCGCCGCTGAACTTCAACCGCTCGACCAGCGCCGGGGCTGCGCGAACCATCTTCACTGCGTCCTGAAACAGGATGCCGGCCTGTTCTTTCTTAGCGGCCGCCGCATAGATCTGCGCCCCAGCCTCCTTGTCCGCGATCAGACCGTACAGACCGACACCGCCGGCAAATGGCGACTTACCGTTGCCTTTGCCCTCTTCAATGTAGGCGCGACGAAAGCGGCGCGAACCGTCGGCACGTTTCCAGCCGAACAGCGACCCCAGCTTGAAAGCCTGCGAGGCATGCAGCTTGAATGGCTTGCCTTCAAACTGACCTTCAGAAAGCTTGAGACGCCCTTCAAAGAACCGAAACACGCGGTCGGCTGCGTCGTCATCCCAATACAGGCCGCGCTCGTGACCGTGTTCGAGATCGTCGAAATGGCGGCGGCAGGCATTACGAACGTGAGGGCCGGCAACTTCTCTGCCATCAATGACGGCTTGCGCATAAGCGCTCACACGCTCAAGCGCAGGCATATCAGTCAAGCAAATCATCCTTTTCCTCGCCCTCGTCAGGTGTCGCCACCTTGGAGGCATCGGCAGGCGTAGCGCCCATCTGGCCAAGCATCTGTCGAAGCAAATTCATCGCCTGCACGCCTACCTCCTGCCCGGCCATGATGCGTCCCTGAATAGTCGAGGCCATTCCGACCAGTGTTCGATGCGATTCATTCAGCCACGGCAGCTCTTTGGCGAAAAGCTTCCAGGCTGACTTCGCTTTGATCTCAGCGCTGTCCTTCAACCAAACGGGAGGAGCCCCAAGAGGGCCGTTTGCGGCCGGTTCGGCGCGGTTTTTGTACCGACCGGCATTGATTTTGTCGCGACCCTCGACCTTCGCTTTGCCGAGGGGATTTCTCGGCTTTGCCATGGAATGAAATCCTTATGGGGTCATGTTTTGAATTGCAGATGCGTGCGCTGTCGGTCCCCGCCGGTCCGGGGCTGCCGCGCCTTGGGACTTTTTGATGCCCCCGGGGTCGATCAACCGACCGGCCATCCATCGGGACCAAACCGAACGACGTCTTGGCCGAGCTCTTCGCGCTGTTTGATGCGGTCATGGCATGGTGCGCAGAGGCTTTGGAGGTTGTCTGGGTCAAAGAACAGCGCCTCATCGCCTTTATGTGGCCTGACATGGTCACACACCGTTGCTGGCGTGACGCCCTCCTGCTGCAAGCAATAGGCGCACAAAGGATGCGCGGTCAGTTGTCGCTCACGTAAGCGTTGCCACCGGGATGTCTTGTAGAGCTTGCGGTAAGCACTGGCTTCTGTGCTGCGCTGATCACGTCTGGCCATGCTTACCTTCGAACTGGTGCCCTAGCGAGGGATCGAACCCCGGACCATCCGCTTACAAGGCGGCTGCTCTCCCATCTGAGCTACACGGGCGATTGGTTGCGGGCATCGGGATCGAACCGATCATATCCGGCTTATGAGACCGGCGAGCACACCAGCGCTCTCGCCCGCTGAAATTGAATGGAACAATTAATCGATGACGCCCGTTCTCTCCTCGTAATCGAAAAGGAGAATGAAATGGCACAGACCACCGAAGGCATGCTTTCCGAACAAATCGACGCACTGCGCAAGGAAATCAGCAGCCTATCGTCCCGATTGTCAGATCATCTCGGGAATCTATCCGGCGCAACCGACGACGCCCTCGCGTCCACGAAGGACGCGGTGAATGTGCTCGCCGAAGGGGCACGTGAACATGGCCAGCGTGCTGTGCAATACGCACGACAAAATCCCGGAACCGCATCGGCGTGGGCATCCGTCGGTCTGGTGGCCTTGGTTGCATTCATGCTCATGAAGGGCCGCGGCAGTCGTTACCGGTAGATTCCGTTGAGCCAGCCAGTTGAAACAGACTATCGCGGGCCTGGCCGCCAGTCGGTATCGATCCTTCCTTCCTCAGCTTTATGGAAATACTGGGAGCAGACCAACCAACCTTTAATTGGTCTCAACAACAGAACACATGCAATCACGATGATCGGCAGGGTCGTGATTGCATGAACCCAGATCGGTGGATCAAAAACTGATTGCAACCAGATACCGAATAGCAGCGCAGGCACCGCGGCGATCGACATCGAAAAGAATGCGGGGCCGTCAGCGGGATCGGCGAACGAATAGTCCAGACCGCAAACCTCGCACTGCTTGGCTAGTGTTAGATAGCCCTTGAACAGGTGTCCTTGTTGGCACCTCGGGCATAGTCCTCGGACACCGGTACGAAACGGACTGTTCGTTGCGGAATACGTCATGTCTGGCTCCTCCAACTATCAATTAGGAGGACCCAACAATCAATCAAGCCAATCGTGCCGGCGGGGAGCAGCACCTGAAACGCCGGCTACTCAACCCGCCGAACCAGCAGCCGGAGGAGAAACGGCGCTGGATTGAATGCAGCAAACGAACGGCCCTGCAGTGGCCTTTTCAGCATCCGGGTGTCCATGGTTATCCCGACCACGATGTGACGGTCGCCGTCCCTGCGCATAATGCAGGCGGGTCGCGTTCATCCGTATAATGATGCTGCGATTGCTGTTGAAATGGCAAGGAACGGCCACGAACGAACCGCAACCTTCTCAGCTCTGCTGCCTTGCCGATAGTTACGCCCGGTTCAGCGGTTGCACCCAACTGCAACATGACCGAGCGTCCGTCGCCTCGCGCACGGAACAGTGCGGGGCAACCGCACAGCGGTTGAACCCCTTCACTATACTCCGCACGAGATCGCGGAATTTAAACACTAAGCAGCATATTTTTTGATTGCGGCTGCCAAGTTATTGTTTGCGGCCAGTAACGCACGCCTTCCTCCGCCGTTGTAAGTGGCGTATTTTGGACTCTGGCCAGCAGCCACGCCAACATCGGTAAATGTCTTGGCCTCCATCGCAGCATCCAGAACGTCGCGATCACTATCCTTCAATTCTTGAAGCGCTTCAAACCAAAGGTCGCGATCGATCATTGCCGAGAGCGTGTCTTCCCAAGCCTCATCTCCACCACCCGCACACGTTGTCTTGCGCATGCCGAGAAAACTGTCAGCCACTTTAGGCGAGCCACACGGTAACCCTTTTGGATATCGTGTGAACGTAACCTTCTCCATGTCGGTATTTGCGTAGGCCTCCGCGAGGACGCGTGCAGATTCTTCAGTGCTGTAATCCGTACCATTTCGGCGCTTGCCGGATGGAATATATCGATGCGGCAGTGTTCCAAGCATATCTTCAAAATAGTGATTGCTCGCCTTGGTATCCTTCGGGTCTGATCCGCCGCCCGACGCTCGGTCGGGTTTATCTTTCATGCCGAGCATTGCGCCAGCTGGCATTCGTATGTCTGCCTGAATAACTTCGCCGTCAATGCCAAGTACATAGCCGACTTCTGTCTGGTTGCCATCGCTGAACCGCAGATTGCCTATGCGGACGATCTGTCCATTCCCGTTCTTCCCGATATCGCCGGTCGCAACGTTTTGCATGATGGCTTGCACGGACGGCGTTTGCCGCCAGTCCCGCTCATAACGCATGTCGACAACTTCCTCCGGGTCATTGTCATTCGCGCCAGGCGCAACAGACCAATTGGTCTGCAATGGTTCTCGCTGACCTTCTGGCCGGTTGCGATACGTCATAAGTGCCTTTAGCTGCTCTGCGAGCGATCCATGTCTCGAGTTCTTCATGCTGCTTTCCCCTTCTCTTGTGCAAGCCACCCCAGAACCGCCGTAACGGCCTGCTCAGCGGCTTCTGTCGTTGTGGTGGCCCGAATGACCAGAACCGTGTAGCCCAGCCGCTGTAGGGCAGCGTGGCGGTCTTTCTGGGCCGGCGACAGTCTTCCCTGCCCGACCTTGTTCTCGATCATCAGCAACCGGCCGTATTCGCCATAGATGCGAAGGTCTGGCTCGCCGCTAGTCATCCCCGTCGCAATTGCCTGAGCCTGTGCTCTTGGCCCACGCTTGCTAGCGTTCATGTCTCCCGCCAGCAGGAACTGGCGCTGGTACTGTGGCAGGCGGCGCAGGCTGGCTACTTGTGCCGCCTGTAATTCCCATTCGAGCGGCAAGGCGGGCTTGGTCGTCACCTTGCCAGGCTTGGTGGTGATCTTGACGCGGGCGCCGTTGATGCGGACGGTTTGTGTTTTGGTGGCGGTCATGGTCGTAGATGAAGGCGCGCGCGTGCGGTTGCGTGGCATGTGAGCTCCTCGTGTTTATTGCGGTGTGCCGTTGGTAGCGGCAAGATGAGTGTGGAATGCCTCGATAAATGTCGTGTTAATGGCCGACGCAGCGCGGCAAATATTTTGGGCCATCCTTGAATCAGGTTGTATTCTGGAATTGGTAAAAATCAGGAAAAGTGCGCACTTCTCAAAACTCGAGAACTGCGCGCCGCGCGCTTTGTGCGTAAGTTTCTATATAAGAACACTTACGCACCAAAAGCAGCGTGCATTTGCGAACTTCTTTTAGGTCTTTTCGAGAAGTGCGCACAAAGAAGTACGCAGTATCAGAAGTTGTATTCCTATTGTGACAGCCGGTTGTATTGAGAGCGAAATACGATACGGTTCGGCCCACATTCGGGGGCAATTACAAATGTGAGGCAGGCCATCGACTCGGCGAGATTTTATCCATTTTGTGATCAAACAAAAAACCGCCCGGCCAAGACCGAGCGGTTCAAGCGACTGGAGATATTCTCGTTATTAGAACTTGTAGTTCAGCCCAACCCGCACAGTGTGAAAATTCACCTTGCTTTCCAGATTGTAGTTGAACAGATCCGCATCCGTATAGTTGATTAGGGTACGTTTACCGAGGTCGGTGTAAAGATACTCAGACTTCAGCGTCCAGTTGTTGTTGATCGCGTATTCAGCACCGGCACCGATCGTCCAACCTGCCTTGGTCTTCGAAGTGGATTCACCAACGCTGTCCACACCGTTTGACAGGCTGTAGCCCGACTTGACCTTGCCGTAAGCCAGACCACCCGTACCGTAAACGAGCAAGCGCTCGGTAGCAGCATAGCCCAGACGAGCACGCACGGTACCGAACCATTCAATCTTGGTTTCGGCGTTCGCGCTAAGTCCGTCGGCATGGGCGGAGACATCACCCTTTACAGTTGAGCCTTGGAAGTCAGCTTCTGCGCCTACAACAAACCGGTTGTCGAATTGCCAGTTGTAGCCAACCTGCACACCGCCAACAAATCCGCTTGCGTTGAAGTTGACCGAACCAGAGACAAGCGTTTCATCAAACAGTTCGTCATAAACAGAGAACGGATGCTTGAATTTGCCGCCGGCATAACCAGCATTGATACCAATATAGCCACCAGTCCACGAAAATGTGTCCACTGCGACCGGTGCCGGCTCTGCTACGATTGCGTCGGCAGCTTTCGCCCCCGAAACAAAGGAAACAGCAATGGTGGATGCAAGAAGAATGGATTTCAAACGCATATTACCCCCTTAGATGGACGAGAAAGATCAAAACTTTCAAGGAGATCTAAATACCCATTTCCCCAACAATGTCTGTAGCCAAAGTGCAACACGCACAGGGAATATCAACCAATGGTTTAGTTAATATCTCAACAGGATAGGGCGATCATGGATCAGAAACCCCGCTCGATGGCGGGGCGTATTGAACACCGTGCGAGCGCGCCGTAAGTTTTTCGCGTGCTTAGCCAAACCAGAAGGAAAGACTTGGCAAGCTGATCAGCTGGGGCTGAAAATCCAGCAGACGGGTTTCTCCCGCCCTCCCGGCACTAACATCAGCTTTCTCTAATAAGTAATGCGTTCCCCTTCTCATTAACCATCGCCTCCAATTCCAGATGCATGATTTATAATTTACGGTATTTCTTACATTATTATCACTTTAAAGTAACGGAGGGCATAATGTTTAAATATATCGCCATAGCGTTAACAGCCATGTTCTTCTCGGGCTCTGCTTTAGCATCCTCTGAGTGCGAGAATGCGCAAGATCAGGCCACAATGAACAAGTGCGCCAACGACGACTTCGCGAAAGCAGATAAGCAGCTTAACGCGCATTACAGAGAGATCGAGAAGCGCCTTGCTGACGACGACGACGCCAAGAAGCTTCTGATCACCTCACAGCGCGCCTGGGTCAAATTCCGCGACGCTGAGTGCAATTTCTCTGCATCGGGGACCGCTGGCGGTAGCGTACATCCGATGACAGTAGCTATATGTCGTGAAAAGCTGACAACGGAAAGAAACAAGCAATTCTCTGAATATCTGAACTGCGAAGAAGGTGATCTTTCTTGCCCGGTTCCCTCCGGGGGGTAAAAGTGGCTCAAATCTGATGCTATTGTCCATTGAAAACACGATAACAAGAAAAGCGGAGCCTAAGCCCCGCTTTCCTTTACCTTGCGCTGCGTTACCGGCGCTGATCTGCGTACCTAAACCGCCCTCACAAACGATGTCGTTTTCCGCTGCACCGGATCGCGCTCCTCGACTTTTGCGAGAAACCCTTCCTTGAACAGCGCCTTGGTAATAAGGCCCGCACGCTTCTTCTGCACCTCGTCGTCGACATCCAGCCCCAGCGCATAAGCGACCGCGTGACCAACCCAGTCTTTGGCCTGCGGCGCCTGCTTATACATGCCGCCGTTCACGGCACCACGGATTGCGTCTTTCTGCTCGTCCGATAGCCCTTCGGCAACTTCCTCGCTGGACGGCCAATGCCATTCGGTCACGACGGGCGCATGGTCCTGCGGCTGGGTCAGGCCGCGCCCGTTACCCAACGCCACGCTTTCGATGTGCCGCCAGTCCAACCGGTGTGAGAGCGGCGTAAGGTTCGACTTGCCGTATGTGATCGAGAAGTAGCCGAACCGATCCATGCCGGGAATGCCTGCCTCGTTAGCTTGCGCTTCTGACATGCGGTTAAGCACGCGCACCGAACGCGCTGCGCCGATCAGAGCCACAGCACCACGAGCATCTTCGACGGTAGCCTCGCGATCGCTGACCTTGCGTAGGTGGTGCACGATGTCGATGGAGCAGTTCGTGTAATCCGCGATCTGCGCCCAGAGCTTCGCGACCTTGTCGATTGCGCCGTTGTCGTTTTCATTGACCTGGTGCGTCGACACAAATGGATCGACGATCATCACGTCAATGCCATTGGCAAGGATGGTTTCGGCAACAGCCTCGACGATCGGCTCTTGGATTTTGACTCCCTTCTTGTCGTCGATAGCAACGACCAGTTCCTGCTCTCGGCCGCTGTCGAGGAACAGGTGTCCATCAATATCTTCAGGCTTGAGATTGAAGTGGATGCACGCCGCCATGATGCGCCGCTCCAACTCGTCGCGCGGATCTTCGACGTTAAACAGCCAGACCTTAAGGCGGCGCGGGGGCTTAACACCGTTCAACGCTTTGCCTGACGCCATGGCCAGCGCTTCCACGATACTGTTGGCAGTCTTGCCAAGCCCGCCGGGCGCAACAGTAACCGAGACGTACTTGCGGATGAAATGCCGACCGAAAGCGAACTCGCGGCGCGGCAGCGTCGACGGGTCTTTCCACTGGAACGGCGTAGCTGCGAGGATGGGTTGTTCGGTGACCTCTTCTTCGATGGGCGGTAACTTCTCTGGATCAATCTGGACGGTCGTCACCAGTTCTTCTGGGTTGACCTCTCCGCCCTCCACCTTCGCCCGCGCATTGTCGAGCATGCGTGTAATGTCCACGAGCTTGGTATTGTCGTTGACGGCTTCTGGTGCCTGACGCGGATGCATCTTGCCAGCCTTCAGCCCATTGTCGATCGTTTTGCAGCAACGGGGGAAGTCCCTGCCCCAGCCGCGCGCCACGTCTTGTAGCAAGGCCCGCGCTTCGGATTCCGCCAAGGCCCCAGCGCCAACGAAGGTCCCCAGTCGGAACGCTGCGTCGTTCAGGCGGTTGTTGCGGTTACCCATCGGTTCCATGGCGAGGTCGTCGAGCTCAGACTGTACCGCGCGCTCGACGTACCGGTCGTTGATCGTGCCCGAGACCGACGGTGCCTGGTACATGGTCGTGCTGTCGTATGACCGTGGCAGGACAAGCTCCAGCAGCCAGTCCGGCGCATCGACGGGATCCATATCGACCAGCCAGCGGTAAGGCTGGCCAACAGCAGGCACGCTGCCAGCCGCTATGACATAGCCGCCGTCGCCACGAACATCGATGCCAGCGCCCAGAGCACCACGATTGCGAACGCCAGCCTTGTGCCTGAAGAAGTAATGACGGCCTCCGCTCGTAGTTTCAGCGGTGAGCGTGGCCGGCAATGCACCGTGCTCAGCCTCCAAGGCGGTGAGCGTATCCGGCCCGCCGTGCTTCGGATCAATATCCAGCACCCACGCGCCGATAGGCGCTCCTGTCGGCACGCCGACCATTGCACCTGGATTGCGGCGCCAGAGTTCACGCACAATTCGCTCATTCAGCGTCGCGCCACGGAACCCGTTTGAGGTCAGCGGAGTTTTGGTAGCGAGGATTTCGATAAGACCATCCTCGTCTACGAACTCCTCATCGGCGGCACGGCACGGAAATACAGGCCAGTTACGCGCTGTGTAGGACAGCGCGACGTCGAGCATGGGGTCGGTATTGAGTTCCTGCGAAATTTGCATAAAGTCTCCCTGAGAAATAGGGGGGATGTATGTTTCTTGACGGATCGCTTCAGCCATTGTCGCATAAGGCTGAGCTTTCACTGGCTTTTTTGAGAAGCAAGCTTATCCAGCACTTCAGCGATATTGATGGTGCATTGGTTGAGCAGCGGATTTTGGTGCATGACAAACCAATCCCACCGCTACCAAGAAGCCAGAAAGCTATTTACTCATTCCACTTACGGGATAGCTTGATTACATTGAAAGTGGGCCAAGCAAGTCAAAGGAACCAGTCGCGTTATAGCTATCACCATTATCACTTAATCCCATCTGTACCTAGTACTCTCGCTAGGAGTATTTGCGCTGCGTCACCACTCGACGGCGCGCCAATCACCCCTGAGAATGTTAAAGATTGGATCTGGACTAACACTGTACGCATTGACTTTTTACTTCCTGACACAACACCCCAAAGAGTAATGAATATCCTCGAAGCGGCACTCATCGGGGAATGGGCACCGCTTTATGAGGGTAAGAAAGGTTCGTAACCGTCACGCCACGCAACTGCTATTTGCATAGTTGTCGTTGGCGGGCACTATCTCGGTTTCTAGGTACGCTTCGATGAACGCTTGCGCTGCGGGCGCAACGATTGCATTGCCGTAACCGCGCAGTCGTCCCACTCGGGCGGCAGCCCCATGAGCCAGCGGGAATGTGATGGGTTCAACAGGCCGCCACTTTCCATCCCGGCAAAAGAGCCAGTCAGCATCTCGCCAGAAGCCGCTAGTCGGGCTGGACCGTCCGACAATGCTGCTGCGTGGTTCAGCGTGATGTTCGGAGTTGTGAAATCCGGAGATGGATGGCGCAGAGCATCCGTCGTCGTTGTTGTCGGCCACCCCGCCAAATTCGCTTGCCTCGGCAACTGGTCGAACCGATCCTTGCCCGTGTCCGAACGTGGACGAATGTCCGCCCCGCTGTCCTTCCAGTCCCGTGAAGCGGGCGTCACCCACGATGCCAAAGCCGCATCCGATGTCAGCGCGCCACCCGCTTGGTTCGGCCCGCTGTTCGTCCCGTCGCTCGCGCGTGGTGTGTTCCACCCTTTTTCCAACCCAGTAGAGCCGTTGTCGGATATGCGGCGCGCCGAAGCCCGCAGCGCAGGTATCGACCGCCCCGCTGGCGTAGCCCGATCCTTCCAGGTCAGCTTGTACAAGGTCGAGCCAGCCAAGTCCGTCCTTGCTCGCAACCTGCTCGCCAAAAACGACTGGAGGGCGGCAGTTTTCAATAAGCCAGTGGAAGTGCGGCCATAGGTGCCGCTCGTCAGTAAACCCTGCTCCTTTGCCTGCCGCGCTGAAAGGCTGACATGGGCAGGAACCGGTCCAGACCGGCCGGTCGTCTGGCCATCCTGCTCGGCGGAGTGCGTAGGACCAGACGCCGATCCCGGCGAAGAAGTGGCATTGTGTGTATCCGATAAGGTCGGAAGGTCGAATATCGACAATTGAACGTTCATCAACATCTCCCGGTGCGATGTGGCCAGCCCCGATTAGCTCGCGCAACCAAGCGGCCGCTTTCGGGTCAAATTCGTTGTAATAGGCTGTCATGGCGACCTCAGAATGGAGCTTCACTTAGAGCCGACCGCATCCCCCGCCCGCAACCTTCCCACGCGGCTTTCACCAGCATGCGTGCTTCGAGCTCGTCCATTTCCTTAAGGTCGGTTTTCTGTATGGACTGCAAGTACTCCCCGACCGCCTCGACGCCGGTATCAAGCGCTTTTAACTCGTAAGGGTCGAGCCTCTTGCGGTGCCGGATATGCTCGGCAATGTCGGCGCATTCCTTGCATAGCCATCGGATCGGCTCGCGGTCTGCTTGCACGCCGAGGCCTACGGCGCGGCGGGCGCAGACGTGGCAGATGTCGGTCATGATGCCACCCTCCCCAGCAAATCCTGATTGTCGTTTGCGGCCACATACTTGCCCGCCTCATTCCCCCAAGCCGACCAACCCGGCCACGCTTGGCGCGCGAATAGTTCAAGATACGGGCCATCGACAAGCCGCTCGATGCGCTCATATTGCTCATCAGGCTTGCGACTATGCTCGCGGCGGGGTGCCTTGATCAGCGAACGCACGCCGTTGCTAAGACGACGCGGCTTGCCACGTTTGAACAGATGGCAGATTTCAACTTCCTGTCGGGTCCAATAGCCCATTCCCATGCGCCCCTTGTCCCAGACAAAAGCCACGCTGACAGGACGGAATCCCCACGATGCAGCAACGTCGAAAGCTTCACGCTGCAGGTGTGAAACGGTCCACATGAACAGCAAACAGTCGCGGGCGCATACCTGTTCAACAGGTAGCGCCTGGATATCATCTAGCGACATCACGCTGTAAGGCTGGCGACCTCTAGCCGGCGCGACATTCTTTTTGCTGTAGGTTCTAAATGCCCATGGCGGGTCCGCAAGGACGCAGCCGAAAGGCCCGCTCGGTAGCGGTTCATTCATCCTCATCTCCTCGTGTTTCGTGGTGGTAACCCGCCAGTTGGTGGCTGGCGGGGTGTTGGTTATAGGCCGGGTGCGTAGTTCACGCCGCCCTCACCGTAAGCGTGGGCTGGCCTTCGCGCAGGACGGCTCCCTTGACGATCTTCCCAGCATCCAGCGCCTCTTTGATAAGTGTCTTGTCAGGCGATTTCACAACCTTCAAAAAACGCGCAGGCACAGCGGATTCGTCCACTATCTCAACCCCGGCGCGCCCTTTACCGACCGACACAGTCGCTTCCGGCAGGCTAACTTTGTTCAGGTCAGCGGCCTTCAACAGGCGCAGCAACAAGGCCCGCATGGCGTCCTTGCGTCTGGTGTATCGATCTTTGCGCGCGGCCAATTCCTTGGCGCGTTCGCCGATGGCCAGTACCATGCTGTTTGCATCGCGCTCGATGGCCACGATCTTACCGAGCACGCGGTATGCGTCCGTCTCGCCTTCGATTGTGTCGGCGCGTAGTTCTTCGTCTTCTGCCAGTTCGGGGTATGCCGCAACCAAGTCCGCAAATTCCCGTTCCAGCACTGTGACGTCATAGGCCAGATAGTTCTGTACTTTCGTGTTGTCGGCGTTGTTCTGCATTGTTGCTCCTCGTGTTTCGGTGGTTGGTTTTGGTAGGTCGTCAAAGCAGCGGTAGGTAAGTTAACACGCCTCGCGGCGCATCCCGTTAACACTACAGGTACATCGCGTCGTTTATTTCATCGTCCGTCAGGACACTGTGCCCCGGCTCATTATCGTTGCTCGCCTCTGGCACGTTGTCATTTGCAGCTCCCGCAATGGCATCGACCACTTCCCAGTATTTGCCGTTCGGCTTGACCACGATCTCGGCGGTCGGCAGCAATTCATTCTGACGCTCCATGAATTCGAGCACAGTTTTCGGGAATGGCGCCTGTCCGCCGTGCTTTCGCCACCACCTGTCCGATTTCGACTTAAAGAAACCGGTGTGCGCGGGGCCTAGCCATTCGTTGATTGGCGACATGCCAACCCAGTAAGACACCTTCACGCTGTCCTGCTTACCGCCCTTGCCTTCATGGTATGCGAAGGTGCGGCGCTCCACCTGGCGGGTGCTGGCGTTGTCCTTCGACAACATCGGCACGTCTTCGGCCTGCGCAGATATCTTCGGCGTTTCATCGACCGGGAATTCATATCCGCAGTCGGGACAGGTATGTAGCGAGGCGTGAATAAGCGAGCCGCAGCCGACTAGACCACGATCGTCAGGCTCTTGCGGGCATTGCTTCACCGGCGCCTCCCCGTCGCCCCTCTTCATCCCCGGAGGCGTGACCGCATCAATCGGACCGTGCTTGCGGACGACGCCTGCAAAGTCGAGAAACAGGCAGTTCTCCTTGCCGGGGTAGAGGCGCAGACCACGACCAGCCATCTGGACATAAAGGCCCGCTGATAAGGTTGGGCGACAGAACGCGACCAGATCGATGATCGGCAGGTTCGTGCCGGTTGTAAGTACCGAGTTATTCGTCAAGGCGCGGATCTTGCCAGCCTTAAAATCAGCCAGAATGCGATCCCGCTCACCGGTCGGGGTGTCGCCAGTCACAGTCTCACAACTAAAGCCCCGACTACGAATTTCGTCTCGCATATGCCGGGCATGTTCGACGCCACTGCAAAAGCACAGCCAAGCCTTGCGCTCCGCACCAGACGCAGTGCCATACGTGACGATCTCATCGACCACGGAAGCCGTGATATCGTCTTTATCGATAGCCGCCTGCAGAGCGTTCTGCTTGTAGTCGCCGCCCTGCTTGCCAACGCCGGACAGGTCGAAGGCAGTCGCCATGCCCTTTGAGATAGGACGGCAGAGATAGCCTTCCTCGATCATCTCGCCAATCGGCTTTTCAAAGCAGATGTCGTCAAAAAGCGCGCCGTCACCTTCCGTCAAAAGCCCCTCGCCCAAACGATAAGGCGTGGCCGTGAGGCCGACCAGCTTCAGGTCTGGATTGATGGCGCGCAGGCCTTCGATCAGCTTGCCATACTGCGTTTCGGAGTTGCGCGGCATCAGGTGGGCTTCATCGACCAGAACGACGTCAATATGTCCGATCTGATCCGCTTTGTTTGCGATGGTCTGCACGCCGCCGAAAACGATCTGCGCCTTCGCGTCACGCCGGCCTACCCCTGCCGAAAAGATACCAGCAGGCGCGAAAGGCCAGATGTTCAGCAGCTCCTGATAGTTCGAGAGAATGAGTTCGCGTACATGCGTCACGACAAGCACGCGCATGTCGGGCCAGCCTTCAATCAATTCCTTGCAGATCGTACCCAGCACGAGGCTCTTGCCGCCGCCCGTAGGAAGCACGATAAGAGGAGAGCCGGGTTGTTCGCGCCAGTAGTCATACAGGCCGTCAACTGAGGCGCGTTGATAATCGCGTAAGGTTAGCATTTGGGGGCGTTACCTTGTCTGATAATGAAAAACTCGAGAAAGAAAACGAGCAGTTTTCTTCGGCTATTTTGTATGTTGCGACGGCTGTGTACGTCGGTGTGTGCGCTATGGTCTTTGGCGCGCTCTATGCCAAGCTGCCTTCATTTGGCGACGCATTTTTAGAGATGATGAAGGATTACGGGACGATCATCACTGGCATACCTGTTCTTGTTGCAGTCGTTGTTGCAAAACAGCAGCTCGATGCTAATCGGAAGCAACATGTCGCGACCATCAAACGTTCACTCAAGACGGAGTTGGATGCATTAGACATTTTATCGGATTTTGCTCAAGCAGTTCTCCAAACCTCCGTTGCATCTGCTTCGATTGTTGCGGCTCTTGCTTCACAAAAAGGGATTTACATTTCTCGACCATCGAAAAAATACATTGATTCCCTCGATGGAGTGCTATCCGACAGCGTAACTTCCTACGCCGCCATCATTTGGTCCCGCGTTGGAAACGCCATGGACGCGTCAACTAAAGGCGAAAAATTCGAAATCATTGAAGACCACCTTAGGGACGCCCAACTAGCGTCAGCGACACTATTAAACATCATAGGATTAGAGCGTCTCCGGCTATCCAAGTACTGGTCCTAACCACTCGCCTCTCATCTCACCCCATCCACCCAAATCTCACCCGTCGCCAAGCGATAAGTAACGGTCTCAGCAACCTCGTCCGCATCGATCTGCTCGCCGTTTATCAGCCCCGGCAGATAGAGGTGCGCAGGGCAGCCGTCGCGCTGCTCGTCGATCGACAATGGCTTGTTCCAGCGCGCGCATGACATGTGGCAGTCACCGCCATGCTGTGGCTGAACATGAAGGCAGGTGCGACAGTTGACGCGCGGCTGCACGCCTTCGTGGCAGACGCCTCGGTGCTTGCAGAACATGCAGCCGAAGAACTCCGGGTCTTCACTGATACGGCTGGGCGGCTCGTCCGAAAACACGATGCGTTCGCAGCGCGCCAGCAGCCGCAAGCAGAACTCGACATCGTATTCGATCCGCTCGGCATAAAGCGTGTCGGTGTTCTTGCACGACGCCAGATACAGACAGCGCGTCAGTCCGAAATCGTGCATTCCAAGCTGGCACTGGGCATAGTGCAAGGGCTTGGCTTTCTGGCAGCCGTGCTTCTGTAGTTCCTTGATGCCCTTCTCGTTGCTCGACTTGAATTCCAGCAGGTGTTCAGTCTTCGGCGCTTCTGGAACACCGATTGCTTTGCCGTCGCACTTCCCGCGCACAAAACCCGAGACCAGCCTGATTTTGTCCTGCTGGCCATAGACGTCGACACCGATGCGTTCGAGGTCGGCTACCAAGCGGTCTTCCTCGATATTGCCGGTGGCGAACAGCCGAAGTTGGCGGCCCGAATGAACCTCGTGCGCCGAGGCCCATCGGAAGCCGTACCAAAGCGCGCGGTCGCATTCGGTGCCCGCCTCACCCACGCTGATGCCCCACGAGTCCCAGGACTTAGCCTGGGCCTCGTAAGCAGCGTAGATGGCGCGGACGGTGCTGGATTCGGCTTTTGGGAGGGCGGCCATTATGTTGCGCTCCATTCCTGCAAATGCTCCACCCACTGTTGCGCCGCTTCCTGCGTGCTAAACGCACCAGATACGATACGTGAACGCATTCCTTCCGAAGTCGGATATGTCTCGATGACGCGATATGGCCGTGCGGTGTCCGGCGATACCTGCTTCATGACCATGAAGATGCTGTTCATGCTGGGTAGTCCTCCACGGTATGGCCGAGGTGCTCCAGAATGTGCCGGTACACGTCATCTTCTTGGTAAGACACACCATCGTAACAGTGGGCGCTTGGCTGCAAATCCAGTACAAGCAGCCCATCGATATAGACGCGCGCGCCTTCAGCCCAGGACGGGCCGCAGGTTTCGCAATCGTGAGTGTCGCCAAGCCACTCGATGCTGATTTTCACGTAATCACCTCCAACTCGCGCAACAGACATTTGACGAACGGCATCAGGTTGGACGCCTCGTGGATTTCGACTTCGTATTCGCCATCTTCTGAAAACGCGATTTCGGTCACACCTTCATGGCGCAGCGCATATTCAATGGCGTTGAAGATTGCGGTTTCGGGGATTGTCGCTGCCATGCTTAGACCCTCATCGGCATAAGCACGCCCGTCCACTCGCCCTCGCCCTTGACGACGGCAGGCGAGCCTGCATCGCCGAGAGCAAAGCGCACGTTTGCTTCATCCAACGCGCCAAGCATGTCGTTGACGTACCGGGCGTTAAAGCCGATTTCCAAAGGCTCGCCCTCGAATTCAATCGAAACTTCATCGCTAGCCTTGTCAGCCAGCATCAGTCGCAGCACATCGCCGACTGCGAATTTCACGGCTCGCGATTTGTCATCCGCAACCGCGGCGACACGCTCGACCGCCTTCATGAGTGCCTGCCGATCAACGGTAAGCACGTTGCTATTGCCGGTTGGAATGACGCGCACGTAGTCGGGGAACGTGCCGTCAATCAGCTTGCTCGTGATCACCGTCGAGCCAGAGGTGACGCGCACCTTGTTCTGGGACAGTTCGACCGTAACCGCACTTTTCGGCAGCAGGCCTACCAGCTTTCGCGGCAGGATCACGCCGTAGTTCAAGCCGCCGGCAGGGCCGACATTGCGCATCAGCCGGTGCCCGTCGGTTGCGACAGCAACCAAGCGGCCGTCAACGGCATGCAGATAAACGCCAGCCAGATAATAACGTGTCTCGTCCGTCGAAATGCAGTGCACACACGGCGCGACAAGCGTAGCCAGATCAAGCTCAAGCGTCGTGTCAAACTTACCGGCGCTGAAGGACGGAAAGTCTTCAGCGGGCAAAACGTCGAGTTTATACCGGCTGCGACCCGACGCGACCGTAAGGCGGCCTCCATCTAAGGCAAGGGTAATGTCGCCAGTCGCGCGCTTTGCGATATCCGCAAGCATCTTGCCGGGAACGGTTACGCTGCCCGGTTGGCAGTCGAGCACCGGTAAACTGGTCGTAATCTCCACGTCCAGATCGGTACCGGTCAGGCGCAGCTTGCCGTCCTCGACTGCCAAGAGCACGTTGGCAAGAATAGGAATCGTGTTGCGGCTTTCGATGGCACGGTTGACAGTTGCCAAGGCGTGCGCGAGCTGTGAGCGGTCAATGCTGACTCTCATCAAAGTCTCCTCGTGTTCGGTGGTAGAAGGCGCGGCTGGCAACCGCGCCTGTTGTTTAGCTTAGCCCCAAGGCCGCTTCTTGCCTGCCGCAGCAGCCGCCGGTGCCGGCTTATTGCTGTTCGCTGCAGCCGGTCGGTTGTCATTCGCTGGACGGGCCTGCGCTACCGGCTGGTTGGCGTCGATCGAAGGCTGGGGAACGTTGCCTTCATCGGGGAAGTAGTATTTTTTGATCTCCGCGCGCGCCGGGTATTGGCCGTCCTTGGAAGGCTTTCCGAGACCAATCTTTGCCGTAAACGCCTTGAAGTGCAGTTCTTCGGAATCCTCGACTTCCGAGACGCCGATCGCTCGGCAAAGGCTCGCGAACTGACGCTGGCCGATCTCTTGCGCCTGCGCGTTCTTGTGTTCCAGATTGTAGAAATTGAAGACCTTGCGGCCCTTGTATTCCTCGGGGCGAAGAACCGTCATTGTTGTCTTGAGGCCGGTACCGTTTGCGCCTTCCTTGACCTCCGACGCCTCGATTTCCAGCTCATAGTCGCCGTTCGGCAGTTCCTCGTAGTCGCGCTGCTCTGTATCGTGAGCAGTCGCATCAAATCTGCTGGCTAGTTTTGCCATTTGTCATTTCCTCGTGTTGTTGGGGTGTGGTGACGGCGAGATTTAAGCCTTCGCCCGATGAATAGCCGGGCGGAAGAATCCACCGATGAAACCAAGCGAAGCGCCGATCTGCCACATCGCAAGGTCCGCCGCGTTGATGCCAACGGCGGCAAGGAACGCATGGATCGTTTCTGCGAAAAACAGGCCCACGACCCAGCCGACGAACGCGCCACCGAGAACACCCAAGAGCGGTGCGAAAAAAAGGATGGCCGCAATTGCTACAAGGCCAGCTAGAGCTTTTTCCATTAGGCCGCCTCCCTCTGGCCATTGTCATTGGCAAGAGACCAGTACCGCGCCAAGTCATCGAAACCCTGTCCTTTTTTGTAGGAAACGGTATCCGGCATGCTGAACCGGTTCTTCGCAACGAACCCCGCACCTTCGTTCAGGTGTATCTGTCGCTCTTTGCCACCTTCGGCATGAGCGACCTTCGTTTGACGGGCGACCTCTTTTTCTTTGATCGAAACGCGGTAGTTCAAGAACGCAACGATATCGACTTTTTCGCGAACCAGTGCGTTTGCTCTTTTATGTAGTTTGACCGAATATCTCGAATATGGATCCGTGATAGGGCTGTCAAAGCGGACAATCTCCGGGTGCGCGAGCATCACCACATATATTCCAGCCCTCGCCAGAGCCGAGACTGCGCTCATCAGCTCATTCCATTCGGTGTCGGCCTCAACATACCCGCGGCCGAATCCAGGTTCTTCAATACTCGCCACGCCCAAGCGCGCGCATGTCGCACGCCAAACAAGCGGTTCCAGCCCATCGAGGCTGTCGATAATCACGGTGCGCCGGTCGTGCTCTTCGGTCAGCAGTTCGCCGATGACGTTCAGCAGATCGTCGAAGGATTCAATCGTGCCAGGGGTTGCCATTTCGATGTCAGACGGCGGGCGCTCGCCTTCGGTTGCCAGATAGATCGGGTCCGGGAATTCTGCCGCGAGCGACGTCTTTCCGATGCCGTCGACGCCGTAGAGAAGGATCACGGGCGGATCGTTTCTCTTCGTCGACTTGAGGCTTGAAAGAGATAGAGCCATAGGTCTCCTCGTGTTCAGTAGGTGTGGTGGGTAACAGCGATTGCGGCGATGACAGCCGCAAGTATGAGCCAGCCGACAAGCCATGCTGGCGGGCTTGTGAGGGCGGTCATTTATAGGCCGCCTCGTGGGCGTAGCTCACCGCGGCCAACGCAATGAAATACGTGGCGACGTCCAGTCGGCTGTAGAATAGAGCTATGCAAGCAGCGACCTGCAGGAACAGGCCCCAAATTCTCATGAACATGTCATCCTCCCCACAGATAAAGCAGCCCGTAGAACGGCAGCAGCAGGTTCCAGAACAGGAAGGCCGCAATTGTCGTGGCGATTGCCAGCGCGAACGCTGCAAGCGCCAAGGACTGCCCGATGCGTCCGACACCGGGCTTGCGCCCGGGATCGATGAACGGCATGTCAGCCGTGGCTTTTGTGGCGAAGGAAATCATGCCAACACCCATGCGTAAAAGCCGACGGTCAGAGCGAGCGCAGCTACAACTGCCAAGCCCCATAGAAAGCGGTCACCAAGTCCGAGCGTGGTTTCCGGCTCATATAAGGTGTCGCCGTCCGCGTAGTCTTTGGGCGCATAGTTGCGCGTGTGGCTGTACGTGGTGGAGGTCATGCGGCCTCCTTAATTTCGTTGATATGCGCAACGACGGGTTGCTTCTTGCCGGTATCAACCCAGACGTAATCGCCGTATCGGGCCAACTCGAAACCATAGCCTTGGTTGATTTTAACAAGCCGTCCTTTTGCTAAGTGCAGTTGTGAAGGGCCAGCCTTGGACACGTCGATAAAAACGCTTCCCTCCTGTTGCTCCGCAACCGGCTGGTTGTCATTGCTGGATGGCTCGTCGACCCATTCGGCGATGAGGTCTTCCCCCTTCGCTTCACCGTGACCAATGCCGTCCACTGTCCAGTAACGTCCATCTCCGGCGCGCTCGCGAAACTGGTCCGATGTCCACCCATCCATAGGCCCAACCTTCCGTCCATCGCGGGTACGATAGAATTTGCCGGTCTCGATGGTGAGGGGTGATGACAACCGCTTAAGCTCGTCCGTCTTGAACGATAGGCTGCCACCATAGTTATCTAACTGGACTTCCCACTCGCCGCGTCGTCCGTTATTTCCGCCGATAATCTTGCCGGTCGTGTTGTTGTTGGAAAGAATATAAGGGTGGTCGCCGCCGACCTTCACCCGATCCCCAACCTTGAAGGCAGGTTTGCCGGTTGCGTCAGCAACGGGCAGGAGTTCGAATTCATCATCAGGACGTAGGCGACTATTGCCGTAGTTATCGACGAACATAATAAAATCGCCGTCTACTGCGGTGATCGTAAAGATATCACCAGTCTTAAACCCACCAAATGGACAGTCTCGATGCGATCGTACCTCGTCGCCTTTTTTCAATCTCATATTTTCTCTCCTTTTTGCTTTATGCAGGCAGCGAATCCCCTCTGGGCTTCGTAGCGTGATTGGCCGCCCGGTTTGCCGTGGGCTGCTTAAGCGGCTCCCCTCGTCTTGGTGTTTTTCGTAAGCTTCACCTTCTTGGTGAAATCGACCGGGATGACGTTGTCCTCTTCAGGCTTGTCAGCCTCGAAGCCGCCGTCGTCCTGCTCAAAGTCTGGCTCGACTTCGAAGCGCGAGACCTCAAGCTGCACAAGGCCGGTGCCGGGGATCATGAATCGCACGGTCAGCCAGCGAAAGCTGTCGCGCTCCTCGATGATGATGCCCTTCCATTTCCACAGCTTGTGGACGACGATTTCGCCGGGCAAATCCCAGCATTCACCGCAATCACAGGTCATGCGGCACCTCTTTTCGGTGCGCGGTGGTAAGTGACAGGCGCGCTGGAAACGTAACGGCCGTCAATAAGGCGAGCCGAAGCACGTGCTTCTGCTTTTTGCGCAGCTGTCCGGTAAGGCTTGCGGTTTGTCATGTCCCGCTCGCCCGTTCGTGTATATTTCGTTTTCAAGATTGCCTCCTCGTCGGGAGGTTAATCGTCGGCCCCGTCATCCTCGCGGTCGGCCCGCCTCGTAAGGCTAGTGGACTGTGCCTGTATATGGACCGTCCAGAATGGTTATGCGGGGCAGCGAGACATAGATGTCCATGCAACCTCCCGAATAACCGCCATTATATGTTGTGCGGCGCACAACGGTCTTCTCTGTTGGCTCTGGCGGCGGTAGCGTGGGCGATCTTTCCGAAAGCAGCGACCAGGCGTGGCCTCTGGTAATGCCCATCAATTCCGCAATCTTCCCGAACGACGCGCCATTTTTACGGTGCGCGGCGGCAGTTGCCTGCAGTTCGTGCCTTGATGAATGCTGCATGTCTCCTCGTGTGTGGTTGGTGACTGTTGACAAGTGCCGTGTCTAACGGCATCTGTCTGGTCGCGCGGGGTGGTACCTGCGAAGGAAATCGCGGCGTAGAAGCGGCTTCGGCCCTCCTCGTGTTAACCGCGACGTACGGGCAGGCTGGGGTAACGGGTGGTGCCGACCCATAACAGCCTGCTTTTAATTGGCCGTCTTATACTGCGACCAGATAATCGCGGCGAATTCCTGCCGATCAGTTTCGTCTAGCGCGGCCCATGCATCCCAGAACGCTTGACGCTTTCTGTCTTTGTTTGATGCCACTGCTTTTGCGGCGCCCTCGGCAATAATCTCAAGTGCCTTATCGGCGGTTATTGGCTTGGGCTCCGGCGCTGGGCGTGCGCTGACCTTTTCGCCCCGCTCTGCTCGGCTGATAAGGTTTTCGCGTTCGTCGTCAGGCAGGCCAATTAGCGCGTCCATTTCGACGCCCTTGTCTAGGCTAGTGCCAACGATGCGTTGAATGTCATGGCCGAGTTTTTCGGCGCGAGATATCTTGAGATTGACGTCGCGCTTTACCGATTCCGGATTGCGTCCAGCCCCCACAACCGCGGCGACCTCGGCTGCAAATTCCTTTTGACGGTGTCCGCGCCCATCTTCGCGCTTGCTTTCAATCGGGAGAATTTCTCCCGATTGAATACGACCAGACCTTATATCCTCCCAAACCACCTTACGCCGCGCGATATGTGCCGCTTCCTCGGCAGGCGACAGTTCCGAGCGGGCCAGGTTCTCGTCGATCTCCATGAGCTCGGCATGAAGATCGTCAACGTCATGAACGACGCATTCTACATATTCCTCGCCGTTCATTTTGAGTGCCGCTAAGCGGTGGCGGCCATAAATCAAAACTGCCACCCCATCGCACAACTCTCCATCGTCCATGACGATTTCGTCACGGATACAGACCGCCGGCGGGTTCATTAGTCCGACTTCGGCAATGCTCTTCGCAATCTCTGCAACTTTAGCTCCATCAGCATTACGATGGCGATTGCCGATAAATATGTCGTCAATGAATAACCGCCGACGTTCCATGGTCAGATCACCTCAGGCAAAGATGCAGGGGAAGTAGCAACCGCGAGCGACCGCCCAGCGCGCCAGATCAGAAAGTGGTGCACAATCCCACGCGCCCATTGCTGGCGTGTCCACTTGACTGTCTTTTCGCGCAAAGCCTCGCGAAGAGTGTAAATCGGGTTACGACGCTTGAGCATTTCACCAGTGCGGAATGCGGTGAAGAAATGGCGAATATCGTCTTCGTTCGCACCCAAGGAAAGAAGGTGGAGCGCGGCGACACCAGGTGCAGCAGCCCCAAGTCCCCTCTGGGGATTTCCAATAAGGGAATTGGCAAGAACGATATGCTCTTGGTTCTCGAAATAATAGTCCTGCGCCTCTGCAGGCGTAGCAGCGCGGCCGTTGTACATCTCGAACGCAAGGTTGGAGATAGCGGACATATGCACAGCGTTGGGAATGCTTGCGATATTCAACCGATCAACGCCGGTGCGCTTGCGACCGATATTAACGGTGCGCATGGATTCCTTGGTGACGCCGTACGAGACGACCGATTCAATTGGCTGGCCAGTCAGCAAGACGCCGAAAGTGCGATGCTGTCCATCGTTCACTGTGCCGTCCTGACAGACAACGATTGACTCGCCGTTCAAATCAAAGCGATGGGTTGCGATATCTCGCATAATAGCGGCAAGGTTGCCGGCATTAACGCGGCGGTTGCCGATGTTGTGCATGAGTAGGATCTGTGCTCGTTCTGGCGAAATGATATGCACATTGGCGCGAGCATCGCCATCGCGAACAAGGCGCTGATGCCATTCCGATGCCTTGGTGAATTCTGGCGATTTGCCATAGATGAAGAAACCAGTTACCTGCCCCACGTTGATCAGGCGAGCAGCAAGGCGGGCAGCGTCTTCAAACTTTCCTTCACGTACCAGGCGGAACACCTTGTCGTGTTCAGTTTCTTCGTGACCGGGAGCGCGGACAGCGACACTGGCCTTCGGCGCATCTTCCAAAATACGCGGCTTCGCAATGGCGGCCGGCTTATTAAACAGCGCTTCGGCACGAGCGCGCTCTGGCGTGTATCTCTTGCTTCGGGTCGTCACCGGGATTTCCCGGCCTCTGGCTTGTACTATTTGCATGTCATTCTCCTCATAGTTGTGTTTCAATTTTTGGCATGCTTATGTGTAGACGTCGGTGGGGAGCAAATAGCCACTCTGCAGCTTCGGCTGTTCTCATGTAGGGCAAGCGGCGCATCACTGCGTTCGCTGAGAGGGGACTTTAACCGTCAGAGCGTGGAGGTATTGGCTTATGCTGAAACCTAAGTTGATCGCAGTTCGTGCTTACGTGCGTCTGCGATTTGGCCGACTTGAGCATGTGTGTGCTCATTGGCGGTCATGGCCGGGACAACTGGCCTTCGATTTCTAGGCTGGCGTTACAAACCAGCTCAATCCCCACCGACGCCCGCTGATAAGCATGCGTCGCGCGCCACTAGCCATCTCAGGCTAGCAGCGTCCCTATTGCCCTACGGTGGCATATACTCGACGTTGGCGAAATTCTGTCTTTCGTAAGTGCTCATCGTAATCTCCTCGTGTTTCCTGGTCGGTCAGTCTTGGGTTGGTACTATCTGTCCGGTCGCGGAAGCTCCGGCTTCTCCTTGTGCAACTCATTCTCCTTTTCTGGGTCCGCTCTTCTTTGGGGCGGTTGATGATTGGAATATGCGATAAACAAATAAACAAGTCAACAAAAATTATTTGATAATCGCAAATGATTTTTTGAGCGGATTATGCGAAAAGGCCATATGAAGAAAATTGACTGGTCAGACTGGATGGAAAAGGCGCGAAAATTCGCGCATATGACGCAGGTGGAGCTGGCCGATAAAATCGGTCTGAGCCAAGATAAGATCAGCAATGTTAAGCGCGGCACTCGCAAGCTATCCAGCGATGAATCGACGCTTATATCTCAGGTGACGGGGTACCCGCTGCCCGGAGAAAACGCGTCATTGAACGTGCTCGGTTATGTGGGCGCCGGAGCTGCAGTTCATCCCATAGACGACGGCGACCCTTTATATTCATTGAATATCGAATACCCACTCCCCCCAGGTACGGTTGGAGCCATTGTCCGCGGCGATAGTATGTTCCCCATCTTCGAGGATGGGGATCTGGTCGCCTACTCTGGCGAAACCGTATTACCGGAAGACGCGCTTGGGGAGACCTGCATCGTGCAGGTTTCAGACGGGCGGCTATTGATCAAAACAATTCGCCGAGGGTCAGAAGATGGCCTCTATACCCTTACCAGCTACAATGCTCCGGATATCGTTGATGTGCCGGTAGATTGGGCGCGAATGTTCTACAGCCGTATTTCTCGACGAGTTTGGCGTAAGTTCGCGCGATAATCCTTGCCCTTATGGATGCAACTTGCCAATCTGGCGCCGTTACAACCATAAGGGGTTATAGGAATGGGGAATTTTCCTGATCTGCCGCCACTGGATAGAATACCGGCAATTATCGGTGTGCATCGGCTGTTATTGCAACACCTTTACGCTAATGCGATCCATCGCGGACTACTGAATCAATCAGACATTGATAAAATAATTGGGTCCATTAAAGACGACGCGATTCGGCAGCTTGCCGAGGGGTTCTTTGATCCATTTAAAAAAGTCGACAAGTGACTCATTCATCTCGTCGATATTGAGAGGATAAGCATCCGGCCCGCGAAAGTGGGCCGTTTTTTTATTGTCAATTCTCTGCATGTCATTTCTCTTTCTATAGCGCCCGCACCATTGCGTGGCATGATGCTATTATGCGGTATTCAAAACTGGCCGCAACAATTTTTATTTGATTTTCGCATTTTTAACGCTTGACGCCTTTATTCGATTATCGCATATTCTTCCTCACAAGCAGCACGAAGAAGCGACCGACGCCGATCTGCTGACCACCAACCAAAAACACGAGGAGCAACCCATTATGAGTCAGAGAAGAAGCTCGAAGCCTCGCCTGAATGAAATCATCGGCGGCGGATTCTTTGTATTCCGCCGCGGCAAGAAGACTGGCCGGGTTGGTGTCTTCACCACCATGCCGTACGAGCACGGCTCGTTTGAGCAAGCCTTAGCCGAGGCGACACGCTTGGCTGCCCTGTGCCCCGGCGAGACCTTCGAAGTCTTCCAGACGAGCGGCGCCGTAGCTTGCTGCACGCCGGTAGTGCTGGCGGAGGCTGCTTAAAATGGAGCGGAACCCCACCACCGAGCTCGAAGCCGCGCCTCTCCCACGCGGACAGAAAAACATAGTCGACGCGCTGGCAGCGATTTATCCGCGCCGTATTTACATCAACGACCTCGTCGACAACGTCTATGCTTTCGATCCGAACGGCGGGCCGGACAACGCGCACAATACAGTGCGAGTGCAAATCAGCCATCTTCGCAAGCGCCTGCCTTCCTATGGCTGGACGATCCCGATGAACCATCGGGGCGCGGGCAATCACGGGTATTATTGCCTTGAACCCATCGCAAACGACAACGTAGTGGCGGCGGAGCGGGCCGCAACAAACCGGAGGGCAGCAGCATGAACCGCGCGCTCCTGGAAATGCTCGCCGACGATGAGTTCGAAACGGAAACCGACGCACCGAAGGCCGGCAATGTCGAGCCTATGCGCCGCCCTGACTACAAGGCTAGGAAACATGGCCGCCCACAGCCGTGGCTACGCTATGCGGCACGAGAAGCGGTCGAGATGACCGTCGTTGTAGCCTTTTGCGTTGCTGTATGCGGCGTTGGATTGGGGCTTGTAGCATGAGGCGCGAAAGATAGCGACGGGGCGCTTAAGCCCCCGAACCTCAAAGAATGACAGCCTTGCGCGTTTTTGCGCCACGGCATTTTTGCACCCACCAAACACGAGGAGACCCCATGTCCAGATCCATCACGCACGCCGTTACGGCGCCCATCCTGACCGCCACTGAATTTCAGCAACAGGGCACGACCGCCGCGCAGGTCTTATCGATTTCGAAGGCCGTGCGCGCTCTTGGTTATCACACTGAAGCTGAGACGCTGCGCGACACTGCTTTCGAATTGGCGCGCATTACTGGCGTTCGGTTCCGCTACGGCGCTCCCCGCCAGCGTCGCAATCCAGCCAATGACAACCGCCGCCGGATGCGGAGGGCAGTGTGATGACGCCGAAGCAAAAGTACGACGAACGTAAGAGGCTGCGAACCGAGCGCCTATTGCGCGATGAACAGCGCGCCAAAGATGCTCGTGATCGTGACGACGATGTGGAAGAGCGTATGACACGTTTGCTGGTTGCCTTTGAACGTATCGCTGACGTCATGGAGTTGTGGGCAGACCTTCAAGAACATGGGACGCGCCCATGACAGTCATCATATCGGACGAGGCCGTGAATATCGCCCTCAACACTTGGCTCGGTGGTATTCCTGCGTGGCGCAACGATGCCACGGAGCGTCTCAGAACAGAGATGCGCGCCGCCCTCACCGCAGCTCTCCCCTTCCTCCCCGTGCAAGTAGCTGTGAAGAAGCTGGAGTGGGGAGAGCTGCGCTATACGGAAGACTATAGCTTTGCGCAGGACGCGGAAACCTCCATTGGCCGTTACATCGCGACTGACAACGGTTGGTTCTTGCAGGGGCAATCCGGCTGGAAAAGCGAAGACGATATCGAAGCCGCCAAAGCCGCCGCACAGGCCGACTATGAGGCTCGCATCCTCTCCGCGCTTGAGCCAACAGCAGCGCGTGAGCTGGCGTTGGATGTAGAATTCGCCACGATCCGGGCGATGATATATTGCTACGAGGGTGATAGCGCACAAGCGTTTGAGGCTCAGAAGGCACTCGCCAAGATAGAGGACGCCATCCGCGCCCTATCCTCCCCGGACCATGCCGACGCCGGTAAGGTCGAGGGGGGTGGGTGCGAACGATGCGGCGGCAAAGGCGAAATTGTTGTTGGCAAAGGTCGCCACGGCGACACGATCATTGAAGACTGTCCATCCTGCAATACGCCGCAGGACGTAATAAATCTGGTCATTGCGGCGCGGGAGGCTTGCGACACATGGCTACTGCCGGAGTGTGAGTTTAAGCTGCTCGACAAAGCGCTGGAAGCCTTTTCCGAACGCGTTCCGTACGAGAATGAACCAGATGCGCTCCCCTCTGCACCATCGGAGGGCGCGGAATGAGACCGGTCACGGAGGAAGAGTTCTACGCTGCTGTTGGTCCATTGAACCTGCATCCACAGATTAAGGGGCAATGGCCTTACACTTGTCATTGGGTCTACCTCGACAACCCTCATGGTCACTTGTTTGGAAAGACTGTCGACCGCGTGGAAGGCGGATTGACCGTCACGGACTATTTCATGAACGACACCCACCCATCAGGAGGCGACCGTCATGGCGAGTGAACACTACATAAACTCATATCGCGATCTGGCGTTAAACGCGATTGAGGACTTGAAGAACTACGCCAACGATGAGCGCCCGGAACGTCGCATAGTTTCATCCCGGGAATACACGAAGGATTTGGAACGCCTCGACAGCACCCGCCCCGCGCCAGCCGCTACAGATACGGGACTGGAGACGTTAAGCGTGGAATTAACGCCGTCTGGTCACCCTTATATGAAATCTGATCCAGAAGGCGATTACGTCACCCGCTCGCAGGCTGAAGAACTATTGGCGGGACGCGATACCGTCATAGAAATGCAGGCCGACAGCATCGATAATCTGGAACGGAAAGTTCGGCACTGGCAAGATCGTGCCGAGAAGGCTGATGAGCTATTGGCGGAGAAAGATGCCATCATCGAGAGGCACCGAGAAGCCCAAGTGATTTTAGGAAAACAGCTTGATGAAGTGATAGCCGACAACGCGGCGCAGGCCGCGCGGATTGAGGAGTTGGAGGAAGATGTTGAATGGGCGCAAAACGCAGTCCTAGCGCGTCAACGTCACGCAGAAGCACGGTGTGAAGCCCTAGAAGCCAAGCTCGCGGCTGCTCAAAAGGCGCTGGAGCCATTTGCTAAAATACCGGTGTCGACAGTTCCAGAAGGTCGCCTGGGACACGTTCCAGATAAACACCCTTATATGGTTGATCTAGATGGGAATGTTCTGTTCACCGCCAGTGACATTCGCGAAGCCCGCGCCGTGCTGGGAGGGAAGCCGTCATGAACAAACTTCTCCCCACTGTCTGGATCATGCGTACCGCTGACGGCTGGTATCCGATCCAACCGAGCGAGAAATGCCGCCCCGAAGATCACGGCAATCTCAACAACCACGTTATTTCAATCGAGGACGCCAGCGGCAATGTGCTTTGGCGCAGGGTGAAGCAATGAGCACCGTAATTGACCGCCTCTCCAAGCTAGACGCGCCTGATATCGTCGCAATCTTCCATGAGGCCGTGAAAAAGGGATGGCCTGATTTTACCCGACGCAATGCCAGCGACTTTCTACGGAGCTATTTCGGCAAAGAATATCGAAGCATCAGTCCAGAGCGGGCAAAGCTCGTCGCTCAAGAATACCTTGATGAATATGGCGTTGCAGCCGATTACCCGCAGGAGGCCAACCATGCCGAGTAAGGAACTCATCGAGAAGGTGGCGCGGGCCATAATCGAAAACCCGCCGAAGATTAATCGTCTCAAAGATATGGAGACATTGAATTTCAGCAAAGTCGTGGACCACACTCCGACAGCTGAAGCCGCCATCTCCACCATCCTCGCCGAGATAGCGGAGGCTGACATTGCGATGATCAATGCCGCCGAAGCCTACACCTATCGCGGCAGCAAGGGTTACACCGGCCTATGGCGCGCCATGCTCGCCGCCTCCGCACTTGGGGAGCAGAGCGAATGAAGCTGACGACCTCACAATTCTCGATGCAATGCGCGTTCATCGCCAAGAACGCCGCCGCGTGGGCTGGCGATGCTCTGACGCTGCCTGAGCGCTTGAACGAAGAAGCAGACGTTACTGCTGTTGCCCGTTTCACCGATGAAATGCGCGAACGGCTGGACCGTCTGGATAAATGGGCCGGTCGCCAAGCCCTGAAAGGCGGTGAGTAGATGACGCCGTACATGCTGGAAATACTCATGCACCACCATTGCAGTAGGTCAGCCTTCCCACGCGATACGGCACCCGCATACAAAAGCACAGTCGATGAGTTGGTGAAGCTTGGGCTACTGGAAAGAATAGAGTTTGGCTTTGTTCATTCCACAGAACGCGGTCGAGCCTACCTAGATATGGTTCTCGCTACTCCGCTTCCTGAGCCGGGATTTTATGACCCACGAACCGGCCACTTAGCAGGCCGCGCCGCACTGCGGGAAAGGGAGTGAGGATGAAGCAATCCAAAAATGAGGGAATCAATATGCACCACGAAAACGACAACGAAGCGGACCTGTTAATGGGCGTCGAGCCAATCGCAAAGTATCTGGGCGTCACCAGGCGCCAAGCTTATCGGCTCGTCTACGATAAGATTATGCCTAGCTTCAAACTTGGCGGCACAGTCGCCGCTCGCAGGTCCAGTCTGAAAAAATGGATGGAAGGCTTGGAGGCAGAGCACGCAGCGTAAACCGTGTGCCATGTGTCAAATCATGTGCCGTCGATTCCCCGCGCAATCCTGAAAATGCCTGATTTTCTTGGAAATTCCTGAACATCTACGGCACATGGTCAATTGAACCACATCACCCATAAACGTCTGATATCATTGTATGATTTTGGTGAGCGCGCAGGGATTCGAACCCTGGACCTACTGATTAAAAGTCAGTTGCTCTACCGGCTGAGCTACGCGCTCCCTGGTGGAGCAAATCGCCCCCGGAAGTGCGGCGGAACATAAGGGCGGCTTGCGGATTGGTCAACACCATAAAATCACGTTTCTCCAACATAAATTCAAAAAAATAACAGGTTGGAGATAGTCCGTGTCACACAAAGGCTTCCAGATGCCCGCAATAGGTCATTTCCATGCGCTTCGGGACACTTCCCAAGCCTTAACGGAACAGTGATTCTGCGCCATATGGCGATAGAAACAAGATTGCCCAGCCTCCGGTCGGGACCTTGCTGCACGGACATACTACGGCTAGGGTCAGGACCAATCAATTTGATGGAAACGGCGTCCGGGATGACACGAGCTGCTGCAGAGGAGCAAGGGGCGAGATGTATCCTGCCGGATTGTCTCACGCCATCTTCGTTAACAGGTCCAGAACCTCGCTTCGTCAGAATGAACTAGAGCGGTTCCTGCTTTACGGAATCGTTGGAACCGCTCAATCCATTTTCTCGCATTTCCAGACTCAGAACCGTCTCACATTTTTGCTGGAAATGCTCTAACGGCACGGTATTTCATGTCTCTGGCCACCAAGGCATTTTTCCATTTTCGGTGCTCCTTATCCGGCGTGGGCATAGCACTGGGCACCTTGTTTTTTGCTGCTGCGCTCACGCCCAGTCTCGTTCCGCGCACCTATGTCATGCAGGGCATTCTCGGCGGCGTTGCGTTCGGAGCAGGTTATGGCATTGGCGTGCTGTGGCGCTGGCTTTGGCATTATCTCGAATTGCCGGAACCCAAAGACCGCCTGCGCAGCCAAGCCAATCTTGCCGTCGGTATCATCTGTTTCGCAGTGGCTGTCGTGGCGCTTTATTTTGCCGCGAGCTGGCAGAATTCAGTTCGTGCTGGCATGAACATGGAGCCGGTGCCAAGTGCCTATCCGACGAGCGTGTCAGCTTTGGCCGTACTGACATTCCTCGTTCTGTTGGTGCTGGTCCGCCTTCTCATCCGGCTTGGGCGTTTCGTCTCCGAGAAAGTGCATCTCGTCATGCCTCGCCGAGTAGCCAACGTTCTTGGCGTCACGATTACGGTCGTGCTTGTCTGGACGATTGCCAACGGGCTGCTCATCCAGTCAGCTTTCAAGGTTCTGGACCGTTCATTTCGCGAATATGACGCTCTGATCGAGCCGGACCGCCCCCAACCGACGGCAGCAAACAAAACAGGCAGCGCTGCGTCGCTTCTGCACTGGAACGAGCTGGGGCGAGCCGGACGTGAATTTGTCTCCTCCGGCCCTGCAGCTGCCGACATCACGGCAGTGACGGGAGAAAAGGCAATCGACCCCATACGGGTCTATGCGGGCCTGCAAGTCGCCGAAACGCCGGAACAACGCGCTGCGCTTGCATTGGAAGAACTGAAACGGCAACACGGCTTTGACCGGTCGGTACTGGTCGTCATTACGCCCACCGGCACGGGATGGGTTGACCCTGCTGCAATTGACGGGCTTGAATTTCTGCATCATGGGGATGTGGCCAGTGTCGCCGTGCAGTATTCTTATCTTTCCAGCCCTTTGTCGTTGCTCTTTCAGCCCGAATATGGAGCGGAAGCGTCGCGGGCGCTGTTCATCGCCGTCTACAATTATTGGAAAAGCCTGCCGCGTGAGCGGCGCCCTCGCCTGTATCTCTATGGCTTGAGCCTCGGTGCCATGAACTCGGAAATTTCGTCAGAGCTTTTCGAAATGCTCGATGATCCGATCAACGGCGCCCTATGGAGCGGTCCTCCTTTCTCGAGCCGCGACTGGAAAGCCATGACGAGGCGAAGAAATCCCGGTACGCCGGAATGGTTGCCCGTATTCCGGGACGGCTCCTTTGCGCGTTTCATGAATCAGAATGGCGAAGCCCCCGGAAATGGAACACGTTGGGGCCCAATGCGGGTGGTTTATCTGCAATATGCCAGTGACCCGGTAACTTTCTTCGACACACTGTCCTTCTACCGTCAGCCCGACTGGATGCACGCACCGCGCGGCCCCGACGTGTCACCGGACTTGCGATGGTATCCTGTCGTAACCATGCTTCAACTCGCCCTTGATATGGCCTTTGGAACAACCACGCCGATAGGTTACGGGCATGTGTATGCTCCCGAGCACTATGTCGACGCATGGCTGCAGGTTACAGACGTAACCGGCTGGAAGCCGGACAATATCGCTAGGCTCAAGCAGTATCTGCGCCAGAAAATGGATAGGGCGAACGTCGAGGGCTATGAACAGCGCGGCGGCTAGAGCATTTTCGAGCCAAGAGTGTGTGAGCCCGGCCTGCCCTCAAACCGGACGAGCAGGCCGCGCTGTCCTTTATTCTCCGATCAGTAATCAGGCGATTTCTGCGGCGTCGGGGAACTGTTCAAGTTCAGCATCGGAATTGCCCCGTTCGGCAGCATGGTGGTCGGCAGTTGCCCGTCCCACTTCTCGGCCTGCGTCAACGCAACAAGACCCGGATTATCGCGAAGTGCATCGCCACGCGCCTTGATCGCTGTTGCTTCCGCCTCGCCCTTCAGCCTTATCGCGTCAGCCTCGGCCTCTGCCTGGAGACGAACGGCATCCGCTTGGGCCTCCGCTTCGGCGCGGCGAGCATCTGCCTGCGCTTTTGCCTGCGTTACGGTAATTTCAGCCTGCACCTTTTCCCGCTCTGCATTCTGACGGAGACGCTGCACTTCAACTTCAGCCAACATGCGCTGTTCGATGGACTGCTCATAGGAGTCCGAAAAATCAATATTCTCGATCTGCACCGTATCGATGATCACCGGACCACGCACACTGTTCTGGATCGCCTGCGCGATCTCCTGATTGAGACGGCTTCGCTCCTGAATGGCCTCGACGGCGTTAAATTTGCCGAATACAGTCTTGCTTTCTTCGAAAACGCGCCGCTCCACAAGACGGGACAACAACCCCTCTTCGCCGCCATAGGTCGCGTAGACCTCTTCCACGCGGTCCGGCGGAATGCGATAGTTGACCGACAGGTTCATCGTGGCTGGCTGCTGGTCGCGGCTATAGGCTTCCATGCTGTTATAAATTGCAGCTTTGGATTGCACCGATATTCGCACGATCGAGTCGATCACCGGAATTTTGAAACCGAGGCCGGGCTGCGCAACGCCGGAAACAGCACCGTAGCGCAAAACAACGCCACGCTCACCTTCGTCAACTGTATACCAGGAGCCAAGTACTACGCTCAATATGCCGAGTACAATTACACCGGCTAATGCTTTGGGTAAAATCTCGCGCATCCCGTCTCCTTTGGCGCTCGGTTGTAACAGGGGAAACGAAAGCCTTTGCTGCCGGAACTTGCCCCGACCGCCTTTTAGGGTGCACTTCCGTGAATGACAATTACTGGTGGTGAGATGATAGACCTAGTCCACAAAACAAAGCCGCCCCTGAGGAGCGGCTTCATTGTGTTCAGCAGGTTTAAACGATCAGTATGGCGAATAACACTGCTGTCGAGGGCCGTTATACGGCTGAAAAGTATTATCCGAGGCCCTGTATGACCGATAACGGTTATAGCACCATTGGATGTGTGCATTGCTGTAACCGTAAGCCGGTGCGCGATAGACCGGCTGAGGCGGCGGAGCGGCAATCGCACCGCCAATGATCGCACCCGCGCCGAATGCTGCGAGCGGATACCACCAGCCGTCATTATGCCGGCGATAGCCGTGGCGGTAATAGCGATAACCACGATGGCCGTTCCAGTAACCCGGGCCCGGACGATAAGGACGCCCGTGCCAACCCGGACGAGGCCCCGGTCGGTATCCGCCCCAATGTCCATGTCGCGGCCCGCCACGCCAGCGGTCATCCCGAACCTGCTGAACATTCTCGTTGCTCGCCGCAGGCGCAGCAGGCATGACGGGCGCAGCCGAGACCGGGACTACCGCGCCGATCAGAAAGCTCGCACCGACAAGGCCAACCATCATCTTTTTGAAGGTGTTCATCCTGTGCTTCTCCATTTCAATGATGCCATCATTGCCGTCTGTTTATGAATGCTCGCTGAATATTGCCGGAAAATATGCCATCTCCCAATTTTATCCTCGCAACATGGCATGGTTTTATGAGGCTTTTAACGAAGAAGACGATGATTGGTTCTCGCTATTCCATTATTTTCGTTAGCAAATTGCAAGACAATCGGATAACTTGCGTGAAGTAGGGCTGCTTGTAAGCGTTTTCAGCGAGTGGGGTTTGCATTGGCAACAAAAGCAGGGCCGTCCGTAAAAATTTGGGGAACATCTTTCTCCCGGGAAGCCGATCCTTTCACGGCGGCAGTTCAACTGACGCCCATGCCGATGCTCATCACCAATCCACGCCTGCCCGATAACCCAATCGTCTTTGCCAACAAGGCCTTTCAGAATCTGACCGGCTATGAGGCCGATGAAATCATTGGGAAGAATTGCCGCTTCCTGCAAGGCATCGGCACTGACCCGAAACATGTCGAGGTGATCCGGGCGGCGATAGAAGCCCAGCGGTCAATTGATATCGATATTCTCAATTACAAGAAATCAGGCGAACCATTCTGGAATCGCCTTCATATTTCCCCCGTCAAAACCGAAACAGGCGAACTTCATCATTTCGTTTCATCACAACTCGACGTGACGCTTGAGCTCGGCAGGCTGGTTGAGCTGGAAAAAGAACGCGAAACGCTTTCGCTTGAAAAGCAGCGCAGCCACGATCAGCTGCAATATATTATTGAAGCGGCGAATGTTGGCTTCTGGACACGGGATTATCATACCGGCGAAATCAGCTGTTCGTCGGAATACAGGCGTATTTTCGGTCTGACCCCGGATGAACCGGTCAACTACGACAAGATCATCGAGATGGTGGTGCTAGAAGACCGGATTTCACTGATCCAGCGGTCGCAGGAATCTTTCGCAACCGGCAAGTCTTTCCGGATGGAATATCGCATCACAAACAGGCTGGATCAGGTGCGCTGGGTAGAAACCCGCGCCAAGGCGCTGACGGGCAAGTCGCCGACGCTTCTGGGCATCGTCATTGATGTCACCGAGCGCAAGAAAGCCGAAGCGGACAAGGCACTGGTGACACGCGAAATTTCGCATCGCTTCAAGAATTCGATGGCGATGGTGCAATCCATCGCCAATCAGACCTTGCGAAATGCCACCGATCCGCAGACCGCAAACGAATTGTTCAGCGAGCGGCTGCGGGCGCTTAGCCAGGCCCACGACATGCTGCTGAGGGAAGACTGGACGGGTACCACGATCAGTCAGATCTGCGAGACCGCCCTCGCCCCTTTTAACAGCACGTTCGGCCATAGAATTCGCACCCGTGGTCCGGCCCTTGTGGTGAGCGACCGTGTGACGGTTTCTCTTTCACTAGGCCTCTATGAACTCGCAACTAACGCGGTGAAATACGGCGCCCTCTCCAACGAAAACGGCACGGTCCAATTCGATTGGGATGTCGTTCAAAGACAGGGCGAACAGAAACTTCATATGCGCTGGATCGAAAGCGGCGGACCCGCGGTCAAACGTCCCGCGCGTCGCGGGTTTGGCCAGCGGCTGCTCTATTCCGTTCTCGCAGGCGAATTGAAGGCAAAATGCGACATCGACTTCGCACCAGGCGGACTGGTAATTGATGTTCTCGCCCCCATGACAGCGGATGTATTCCCGCACGTCGATAGCATTTCACATTCGCAAGCCGAGTCGGTCTGACGAAAAAGAGCAGCGGAATAGCTGCTCTTTTCATTCATTAGTTATGCGGGCCGCGCCGACGAGGCTCGATGTAGACCCTGTCACGATGACGATAACGATCGTGGCGCCAGCGATCACGGTCGCGCTCACGATAATGACGGGGCGGATGACGGTCCCACCCACGACGATCATCGCGCCAGCGGCGATCCCAGACACAGCGACCGTTTCGCGTGCGAACCGCACCACGGGGACAGCGATAATCAACCTGAATGGCAGAACCAGCGCCATTGGCAGCGACAGCCGGTATTGTCGCCGGAGCAACCGGCGTGCCCGCTTCAGCAACGGCCGTTAGCGCGAACAGCGCGAGAGCCGCAGAAACCAATCTAAACTTCATTCCATTCTCCCTTCAGAGCTGACCAGAATTGGAATATCCTGCCCATAAATACCTAGGCCGTACAGACGATTGGTAAAGTCACTTAATCTTACGGTTATCTATCAATCTCGACCCCGCATCGCATAACGGGCCACCGCGAAACGACCCTGCAATTTTGCAGGGGCATTTTTTAGAGAATCTGGATATCAGAAGCCCATTGAATTCGCACGCAATCCCTTGAAGCAAGGGAAGAGCTGCAGAATCTCCAATCCGCAAAGCCGATCCGGCGCCGATTCACGTCCGGTAGCGGGCGGAGCTTTGCGGCTGTCGCAAGGAGCAGGAAGATGGATCATTCGGCCTCTAAAATCGACGTTACATGGGGGGAGAAAACCGGTCTGGGTACTACTCAGGTCGAATGGATCGAACTGGTCGGCGGTTTACCGAAAGAACATTCGCTCATCCTCCGCGATCTGATCGGTCGTCACCGCGAACGGTTCGTCGGCGTGTTCTATGATCGATTGATGAACAATCGCGATGCGGTAACTTTTCTCTCCCAGAAAATGGTCCAGGAGCGTCTGCACAATTCTTTGAGCGACTGGCTTATGAAAATGTTCGAGAGAACCGCCGAAGATGTCGACGCGTTCATTCGTGAACAGCGCAAGGTCGGCGAAGTCCATGCCCGTATCGACGTGCCGATCCACGTCGTCATGCAGGGCGCGCGCCTGCTCAAGAACGAGATCGTTCGTCAATTGAAGCTGGAAGTGACCACACGCGAGGTTCTGTCGCGTCTCATCGTGCATGTCAGCAATGCAATCGATATTGCGATCGAAATAATGAGCCAGGCCTTCGTGAAAGACGCGCGCGAAAGCGCGCAGACGGACGAAGCCTATCGAGCCTTTACGCTGAGCCATGATTTTCCACTCGAGCGGGAATCACAGCGCGCCGCACTCATGGAATGGAGCCAGTCGCTCCTTTTCAATCTCTATGGCAATCCCGACAGCCCGCTTCACCCGCTCGCAAGCTCGGACTTCGGATTGTGGTTGCAGCACAAGGCCGATCTCATGTTCTCCAATTCCTCAACCCTGGAAAACATCCGCCGGAATGCAGAACATATCGACCACGTGCTCCTTCCGACCATCAACAGTGCCCGCAAGGATAACCCGACGGAACTCGCAGCCTCCCTGTCGCTGTTCCAGACCAAAATCGGAGAAGTGAAGTTTCTGCTGTCCGAACTGTTTCAAGCGGCAGCGGCGATGGAAACGGGCCGCGATCCGCTGACCCGTGCGCTCAATCGACGTTTCATGCCTTCAATCCTGACCCGCGAGGTGCGCATGGCGTCCCAGAAAGGCATGGATTTAAGCCTCCTGATGATTGATATTGATCACTTCAAGAACATCAACGACACATACGGGCACAGCAGTGGTGATGCGGTTCTTCAGCAGGTGGCCGAAACAATCCTTTCGCTCTGCCGCCCGAGCGATTTCGTGTTCCGCTATGGCGGGGAAGAATTTCTGGTCGCGCTTGTCGAAGCAGATGCAGACAAGGCGTTTGCAATCGGCGAGGAACTGCGTAGGCAAATAGCCCAACAGCCTATGAAACTGCCCGATGGTGCACACCAGTCTGTAACCCTGTCCATCGGTGTCGCGGCATTCAACGGCCATCCGGACTACAGCCACCTTGTGAACGCCGCTGATCGGGCGCTCTATCGGGCCAAAGAAGGCGGCCGTAATCGCTGCGAAAAGGAAGTTCCGCTCGCGATTGATTGATTGCAGAGGCATTTTGCCATCTGGCAGTTACGCTGCAAAACCGCCATATGGTCCCATCATGACGAATAGCTCCGCTTCCCCTGTTTCCGAAACCGCCTCACCAGAGCCGCGCGAACGCGACGCTCTGGAGACGCATTTCCTGCCCCAACAGGCAGATGCGCCGCCTGTAGATTGGGTTATCGCAGACGGGCTGACCGACTATGAGGAAGCTCTCGCCTTTATGGAAGCGCGCGTGCAGGCCATTCGGGAAGGCACTGCCAACGAACTCGTCTGGCTGGTCGAACATCCCCCGCTATACACGGCAGGCACAAGCGCCAATGCAAGCGATCTCCTGACACCCGACAGCCTGCCCGTATTCAACACAGGACGCGGCGGTGAATACACCTATCACGGGCCGGGCCAGCGCGTCGCCTATGTGATGCTCGACCTGAAACGCCGCCGCGAAGATGTGCGTGCCTTCGTGACAGCACTCGAACAATGGATTATCGAGAGCCTTGCCGAGTTCAACATCAAAGGCGAACGGCGCGAGGATCGCGTTGGCGTATGGGTAACGCGGCCGGAAAAACCCCGCCTTACCAATGGCGGCATGTGCGAAGACAAAATTGCGGCTATCGGCATCCGTCTCAGGCGCTGGGTAAGCTTTCACGGCATTGCCATCAATGTCGAGCCGGATCTCAGCCATTATTCCGGCATCGTTCCCTGCGGAATCTCGGAACATGGCGTCACAAGCCTTGTCGATCTCGGCTTGCCGGTGACGATGGGCGATATGGACGTCGCGCTTGGAAAGGCTTTTGAGACGGTCTTTGGTGCACGTCAGTTCAGATAGCTTTGTTCATGCCGCTTTCGCGCGGCGCTCGCGCATGAAAACATAGAAGCCTGATCCGACGATAATTGCGATACCGAGCCATTTCGATGGCGTCGGGAAATCGCCGAATACGATCAGGCCCACCAGAACCGCATTGACGATTTCAAGATACTGGAATGGTGCCAGCATCGATGCCGGCGCCAGCTTGAACGCTTGCACGACCATCAGGTGGCTAACGGTTCCGATAGTTCCAAGAAGGAAGAGAAGCAGCCAGGGTTGAATGCCGTTCGGCAGGCCAAAACTCAGGTCACCGAGCCCTGCCGCGGTTCCATAAATCATGGCCAGACCTGCAAACATCCAGCCGCCCACGCCTGCATAAAACTGCATGACAAGCGGACTTTCTTTCGCACCGTATTTGCGGTTCAAAATCAGATAGATCGCAAAGGTTACGGCAGTCGCCAGCGGCAGAAGCGAGACGGCGCCGAAAATCTCGAAACTCGGCTGGATCACGATCATCGTGCCGATAAGGCCGATGCCGACTGCGCTGAATCTTCTCCAGCCCACTTTTTCCTTCAGGAAAATGGCCGAAAAGAGCGTCAGGATGAGCGGCTCGGCAAAGAAGACGGCCATCGCATCCGCCAGCGGCATATACTTGACCGCCGTAAAAAAGCAGAGCCCGCCAAACCCCATCAATGCGCCGCGAATGAGATTGCCTGCCAGATGTTGCGTGCGTAGCGCAGCAAAACCGCCGACAATGAGCAAAATGAAGAACATCAGCCAGCACTGAACGAAGAAGCGCATGAAGGTAACGGTGGCCGGAGGCAAATGGTCCGCCATGGCGAGCCACTTGCCGATGGCATCCATCAGCGGCAGCAGAAGCACCGAGAGCACCATGATCGCCATGCCTTTTACGTGCGCTTCCATGCCGCCTGTCGCGCTGCTCTGCATTTCAAACTCTCGGTTTCTGTATGTTCCCCGCTATCGCTCTATGCGAACTGCCGCAGCGTTTCCATCCAATTTGACCAGAATCGACCCGCTTGTTTGACTTTCGACCGCTTTCCGGTGCAAATCAGTTCCGATCTGAACGAAATCCCTTGAAAAAGCCGTGCGCAAACGGAACGTAAGGCGAACTTTAGTCGCCTTTCGCGAGCGCGCATGGCATCATTCAGGTGATTCGCGAACAGTATTTTCCGGTCTTTGGCGAGCAGGCTCGACAGTGGCCTCCTGAAATTCAGATAGAGAGCTTTTCGGAACAAATGGACGATAGCAACGATCTCTTCTCGAGAGTAGTTAACAATGCCCGAGAACGGGAACAGGGACGGCAAGGTGAAAAACAAGCATCGTCGCAACCTGTTGCCCAGCCGGTGGCAGCGCCGTCGCTCTCTGTTCCAAAGCCGGTAACAGCCAAGGCACCGCCTGCCTCGTCGGCAGGAGATGACTATAATGCTTCGTCCATCCGTGTTCTGGAGGGGTTGGAACCGGTACGCCTACGTCCCGGCATGTATATTGGCGGCACGGACGAAAAGGCGCTGCATCACCTCTTTGCGGAAGTCATCGATAACTCGATGGACGAAGCGGTTGCAGGACATGCCAATTTCATTGAAGTCAGTTTCGATGCCGACGGATTTGTCACGGTTTCGGACAATGGACGCGGCATTCCAGTCGATGAACATCCGCAGGTGCCGGGGAAATCCACGCTCGAAGTCATCATGACCAAGCTGCATGCGGGCGGCAAATTCGACGGCAAGGCCTATGAAACCTCGGGCGGCCTGCACGGTGTCGGCGTTTCGGTGGTGAATGCCCTTTCTGACGTGCTAGAGGTGGAAGTCGCCCGCAATCGCCGTCTCTATCGGCAGCGTTTCTCGCGCGGTATTCCGCAGGGTGGACTGGAAGATGTCGGCGAAGTGCATAACCGTCGTGGCACCCGTGTACGTTTCCACCCCGACCCCGATATTTTCGGCAGGACGGCACAGTTCGATCCGCACCGTCTTTATCGCATGGCGCGCTCGAAAGCCTATCTGTTCGGCGGGGTTGAAATCCGCTGGAACTGCGATCCCTCCCTGCTCGATCCAAAGAAGGAAACGCCTGAAAAAGCGGTTTTCCACTTCCCCGGCGGTCTGAAAGACTATCTCGAGGCATCGCTCGGCAAGGAACATCAGGTCACACGCGAGGTTTTCGCAGGCAAGACCGAAAAGCAGGGCGGCCATGGCGCGGTTGAATGGGCCGTTTCATGGTTTGGCGGCGACGGTTTCGTCCACTCCTATTGCAACACCATCCCGACAGGCGATGGCGGCACCCATGAAGCAGGCTTGCGCATTGCGCTGACGCGCGGCCTGAAAGCCTATGCGGAATTGACCAACAACAAGCGCGCCTCGATCATCACTACTGACGACGTGATGGTGTCGGCGGCGGGGATGCTGTCGGTTTTCATCCGCGAGCCGGAATTTGTCGGCCAGACCAAAGACAAGCTGGCGACAGTGGAAGCGCAGCGCATCGTGGAAAACGCGATCCGTGATCCTTTTGACCATTGGCTTGCGGCCTCACCACAGGAAGCGTCTCGCCTTCTGGAATGGGTAATTGATCGCGCTGACGAGCGTTTGCGGCGGCGTCAGGAGAAAGAGACCGTCCGCAAGAGCGCAACGCGCAAGCTGCGCCTGCCGGGAAAGCTTGCCGATTGCACGCAGAACGCAGCAGCCGGAGCAGAACTATTTATCGTCGAAGGTGACTCGGCAGGTGGCTCAGCCAAGCAGGCGCGCAATCGCGCCAATCAGGCTATCCTGCCGCTGCGCGGCAAGATTTTGAACGTTGCTAGCGCGGGACGCGAAAAGCTGACGGCGAACCAGCAGATCGCTGATCTCATTCAGGCTCTTGGTTGCGGCACCCGCAAGAACTATCGGGAAGACGATCTACGCTATGATCGCGTGATCGTCATGACCGATGCAGACGTCGACGGTGCCCATATCGCGTCGCTGCTCATCACTTTTTTCTACCAGGAAATGCCGGACCTGATCCGCAACGGTCATCTCTATCTGGCAGTGCCGCCGCTTTTTCGTCTAAGCCAAGGTGGAAAGGTCGCCTATGCGCGCGATGAAGCGCATAAGGATGAACTCCTGCGTACCGTGTTTACAGGCCGCGGCAAGGTGGAAATCGGTCGTTTCAAAGGCCTTGGCGAAATGCGCGCCGAACAGTTGAAGGAAACCACCATGGACCCGAAGAAGCGCACGCTTCTGCGTGTTCAGGTGGACGAGGAATATGTCGATGAAACCCGCAACACCGTCGATGAATTGATGGGCACCAAGCCGGAAGCCCGTTTCCGTTTCATCCAGGATCGTGCGGCTTTTGTCGAAGAACTGGATATCTAAAGTATATTTGCGGGATGAACGGCACTGCAAACCCCGTGCCGTTCATTTTCCTTTTCAATAAACCCATTTAAGCTACTGATAAATCAAGATCAGGCTTTTACATCAATGCCAAGCTTGGCTTCAATTTCCTCAATCGATTCCTTGACGAAGAATGTTTGGTCCGTGCTCAGCGTCACTATGCGCGTACCGGTTCCATAAGTATTGTAGCATAGAACGTGATTGAAATTCACGGCGAGCTTTTCACCGTTTACTTCCGTCAGCATGATCCACATCGCTTGCCCTCCTCCTGATGTATCCACTCTCAAGAAGGATAGGCGCAACAGAAGGTTCGGCAATGGTCGCAACAAACTGGCTTCAAAGCTTGGCGCGCATTCTCACCTTCGCGACCGTTTTGCTGAAACTTTCTGACCACTCCTCTCCCAACCACTCGATCTGGAAGCCAGCTTTTTCATAAAGCTTGATCGCGGGAAGATTATCCGCATGCGTGCCGATCACCGCTTCATCGAAGCCATTGAGCAGGATTTGCGCCATCAGGGCATCAAGAATCTGACTGCCAATCCCTTGTCCGTGGCAGCGCGGATCGACCCACAAGTCGGAAACGTAATTGGTCTGCAGCGTTCTCGCACCCCAGCCCACAACAGTTCCGGTCCGTTCGGCGACCAGCACACCCTCCGCATTATCTTGAAGATCGCGCAGGAATTTGGCTTCCAGAAGTTGTCGTCGCTCCGCGGTCAGTTCGACACCACGAACCGCAATCCGCCAGGCCCTGACCGCTAATGCGGCCATAGAAACAAATTCGCCGGGAAAGCCCCGGCGAATAAGAAGATTGGATTTTACCACCACTTTGCCGGAGTAAACCGCCCGGCCGCCTGTTCAATGGCGTGCGCTGCCTGGAACAAAGTCTCTTCCTCAAACGGGCGCCCGATCAACTGAAGACCGAGCGGCAAGCCCTTGTCATTGACGCCCGCAGGCACGGCGATGCCCGGCAAACCGGCCATATTGACCGTTACCGTGAAGATGTCATTGAGGTACATCTTCACCGGATCGTTGGCGAGGTCCTCGTCGGCAAGGCCAAAGGCAGCCGATGGCGTCGCTGGCGTCAGGATCGCGTGCACGCCCTGGCCGAATGCGTCTTCAAAATCCTTCTTGATCAATGTCCGCACCTTCTGCGCACGCAGATAATAAGCGTCGTAATAGCCTGCGGACAAAACATAGGTGCCGATCATGATGCGGCGTTTGACTTCCTTGCCGAAGCCAGCCGCGCGGGTCTGTTCGTACATATCGGCAATGTCCTTGCCGGGCACGCGCAGACCATAACGCACACCATCATAACGGGCGAGATTCGAAGATGCTTCCGCAGGCGCGACGATATAATAAGCGGCCAGCGCATATTTCGTGTGCGGCAGCGAAATATCGACAATTTCGGCCCCGGCATCTTTCAGATACTGAACGCCCTTCTGCCAGAGTTCCTCGATTTCGTCCGGCATACCGTCAACGCGATATTCCTTCGGAATGCCAATCTTCATGCCCTTGAGCGATTTGCCGAGGGCAGCTTCGTAATCTGGAACAGGCAGATCGACGGACGTGGTGTCCTTGAGATCAAGCGAAGCCATGGATTTCAGCAGAATGGCAGCATCGCGCACGTCACGGGCAATGGGGCCAGCCTGATCGAGCGAGGAAGCGAAAGCAACCGTTCCCCAACGCGACACGCGGCCATAGGTCGGCTTGATGCCAACCGTCCCGGTGAAAGCCGCTGGCTGACGAATAGATCCACCTGTATCGGTTGCCGTCGCGCCAGCGCAAAGCTGCGCGGCAACAGCGGCCGCCGAACCGCCCGACGAACCACCCGGCACCAGATCGGCGTTCGAACCCTTGGCTCGCCACGGATTCTTGACCGCGCCGTAATAAGAGGTTTCGTTGGACGAGCCCATGGCGAATTCGTCCATATTGAGCTTGCCGAGCATAACCGCGCCATCGGCCCACAGATTGGCGGTGACGGTCGATTCATATTCCGGCTTGAAACCGTCGAGAATGTGGGAGCAGGCCTGCGTATGCACACCCTTGGTCGCAAACAGGTCCTTTACGCCAAGCGGAATGCCTTCCAGCGCACCCGTTTCGCCCTTGGCGATACGCTCATCCGAGGCCTTGGCCATTGAGCGCGCCTGATCGTGCGTCACCTTCACGTAAGCGTTGATGGCTTCATTCGCAGAGTCGATAGCGGAAAGATAGGCGTCGGTCAGTTCGGTAGCGGTGATGGCTTTGGCCTTCAGCTTGTCGCGCGCCTCGGCAATGGTCAGTGCGGTCAGTTCGCTCATCGTCAAATCCTGTCAGTGCGCCTCTGCGAGACGCTTTTCAAAAAAGGCGCTGTATTCAGATTCTGGATAGTCCAGAACCACACCGCAGCGCGTAAAACCCGAATTCTCATAAAGCCGCCAGGCACCTGCAAAACCAGGACCGGTTCCCGTTTCGAGCACCAGTCGGGCAACGCCCCTGGCCCTTGCGAGATCGACAATCGCATCGACCAGCATCGAGCCAACGCGCTTGCCGCGCACTTCCGGAAGGGTGAACATCCGCTTCACCTCGCCGACGCCATCTTCGTGCATCTTCAAGGCACCGCAGCCGACCGCCCGGCCGTCTTCATTGCGCGCCACAAAGACCGTCGTGTCCGGCTCCGCCATCTGCTCGACCGTCATCTTGAACTGAAATTCCAGCGGCGACAGCGGCAGAAGATGCGCGTTCAGCCCTTCGACCAGCGCGCGTACATCGTCCTGCAACGGGGTCTCGACCGAAACCCGAATGGCCATGATCTACTCCACGACCTTCGGCACGACGAAGAAATTGTCTTCCGTTACCGGCGCGTTGGCGACCACAGCGGCTGCAATGCCTCCGTCTGTCACCTTGTCATCGCGCATGCGCATTGCCATCGGCGTAACGGAAGTCATCGGCTCGATACCGTCGACATTGACTTCATTCAATTGCTCTACAAAGCCCAGAATAGCATTAAGTTCGCCAGTCATGCGTTCCGCATCGTCATCGTTGACGGCGATGCGCGCAAGATGCGCGACGCGCTTGACGGTAGAAATATCGACGGACATCCTGTTCTCCGCAAATGCTGCATTTGGGCGGCGAACCGCCACCCTTGAAAAGGTTTCCTACCGGCTATAACGGCGCGACTGTTGAAGCGCAACATTTCTTGCGCTTCAAAAGGCCTTTAGAAGCTGTGTACCGTTCCGGCTGGATCCGTCAGTACCTTGGTTTCGCGATGATCTGCCATTCCGGCGACGAACTTTTCAGCCGTCTGATCGATGATCGGGAACGAGCCGTAATGGCATGGCAACACGGTTTTGAAATTGAAGTAACGCTGGCACGCGAGAGCCGCAACCGCGCCGCCCATCGTGAAGCGGTCGCCAATGGGAATGATCCCGATCTCTGGCTGGTGAAGCTCGTTGATAAGTCCCATGTCCGAGAAAATGTCCGTGTCACCCATGTGATAAAGTGTCGGCGCATCTTCGAAGTGGAATACCAGACCATTCGGATTACCCAATGCCTGTGAAACGCCGTTTTCCGTCAGCATTGCCGAGGAATGAAGTGCATTGACGAATGTGACGGTAAAGCCGTCATGCGCCAAGGTGCCGCCCGTATTGCCGGGATCGACCTTTTCGACGCCCTGACTGTCAAGCCAGCTTGCAAGATCGGCGTTGGCGATAACCGTTGCACCATGTTCCTTGGCAATCGCGACAGTATCGCCGACATGGTCGCCGTGGCCATGGGTAAGCGCGATATGGGTAACACCCCTGGCTGCTTCCTTGAAATCTATGCCCTTCGCGCCGGGATTTCCGTTCAGGAATGGATCGATGAGAATAACGGCCTTTGCAGTTTCAACGCGAAAGGCGGCGTGGCCAAGCCATGTAAGTTTCATAAACTCTCTCCTCAATCTGTTTCCGGCTCGATTTACTGTTTGCGAACAGATATGACGCCAATAAAGTTGAAGGCAATAGAAACCACTTCAAAATCCGATGAGGACCGATGGCCGTCGTTGAAATCGAGGAAATTCCGGCGCTGCTTCAGCCCGGAAAGACCATTGCCGGACTGGATTTGGGAACCAAGACCATCGGTCTTGCAGTGTCGGACCTTGGTCTTTCCTTCGCCCATCCACGCCCCGTTATCAAACGGACGAAGTTTTCCATAGACGCGCAGCTACTCCTGAAAGCGCTCGATGCCGACAAAGTCGGCGCTATCGTCATTGGCTTGCCTATGAATATGGATGGAACATCCGGCCCTCGTGTTCAGGCTACACGGGCATTTGTGCGTACCATGCAACCCCTGACCGACCTGCCCTTTGTGTTCTGGGACGAGCGCCTGTCGACGGTCGCCGCGGAACGGGCGCTGATCGGCATGGATGTCTCACGCGGCAAGCGGGCCGAACGTATCGATTCGGCTGCCGCAGCGTTCATTCTCCAAGGTGCGCTCGACCGCCTGCACGGCATCAGGCGGTCGGTGTCCGACGATTACGACGCCGGATAAAGCTGATCGAGAATGCGCTCCGCGTTGTGGCGGGCATCCAGCATACCATAGGTAGACCGCCACTGACCGCCGAGCCGGGTTTCAATGAACGCATCGGCCACATCATCGGCCCCAAGCTGGCGCAATTCTGCGGCGGCGGCTGCGTAGGCCAGTTGCTCAGTCAGAAGGCGTGCTACACCCGGATCGGTTTCAGTGAGCTGCAATGCAGCGCGCAGCACATCGAGCGTTCCCTGACCGCGTGCACCCAACTGCCCGCCGATCCATTCCAGCACTTCATCGAAAAGGCCCGGTGCGCGGGACAGTACACGCGCCACGTCCAGCGCCATGACATTGCCGGAACCCTCCCATATCGCATTGACCGGTGCTTCGCGATAGGCGCGCGCGAGATTGCCTTCCTCGATATAGCCATTGCCTCCGAGACACTCCATTGCTTCATAGAGCAACGCAGGAGCGATCTTGCAAACCCAGTATTTCACCACCGGCGTCATGCAACGCGCAAAAGCCGCTTCTGCCCGATCGCTTGCAGCCATATCGAAAGCACGCGCCAGTCGCATGGAAAGCGCGGTCGCACCGGCAACGTCGATGGCCATATCGGCGAGTACACGCTGCATCAGGGGCTGTTCGACAAGAGCCTTGCCAAATACCTGCCTATGACGACTGTGATGCACGGCCTCAGCGAGACCGGAGCGCATAAGTCCAGCCGAAGCCACAGCGCAATCAAGCCGCGTCAGCGTGACCATATCCATGATCGTCTTGATGCCCTCACCCGGATTGCCAATCAGATGACCGACTGCCCCATCGAATTCCACCTCCGATGAGGCATTGGACTTATTCCCGAGCTTGTCTTTCAGACGCTGAAAAAAGAATCCGTTCCCGCTTCCTTCTGGAGTGAGGCGCGGGAGCAGGAAACAGGAAAGACCGTCTTCTGTCTGCGCCAGCGCCATGAACGCGTCCGACATCGGCGCGGACATGAACCACTTGTGGCCAGTAATGGAATAGGTGCCGTCTTCGTTGCGAGTGGCGCGCGTTGTATTCGCACGCACATCGGTTCCGCCCTGCTTTTCGGTCATACCCATGCCAAGCGTAATGCCCTGCTTGGCGAATGCCGGTTTCTGCGAAAAATCGTATTTCCGTGACAGAATGATGGGCGACCATTCCCTGTAAATTTCAGACGAGGCCATGAGTGCGGCAAGCGATGCGCTGGTCATGGTCAGAGGGCAAAGATGCCCTGCCTCAAGCTGCGCCGTGAGGAAAAAGCGCGATGCGCGCGCCTGATGGCGGCGCCCGGTTTCCAGCGGATTGCCCTCCCAGATGGAACAATGCAGCCCCGCCGCGATCGAACGGCGCATCAGCGCGTGATAGGCTGGGTGATATTCAACAAGGTCGATCCGGTTACCCTGCCGGTCGTGCGTGCGCAATTTCGGAAGCTCGGTGTTAGCCAGACGCGCAAGGTCCTGTGCTTCCGCCGACATGACGAAACGTCCGGTCTGTTCCAGATCCGTATGCAGTTCCTTCGGGAAACGTGCCGCAATCTGCATCAGAAGCGGATCGCCCAGATAGGCATTCTTGCCCGTCATGGGCGGTGTCTGGTTGGTCACGTCGTGCGTTTTCAAAAGCTCATTCCGTATTGTGCGATTCAATTCAGTTTACGTTTCTTGCACCGCATTTGCTAAAATTTTGCCATCCCTCGCGCAATTTGTCGTCAGGACAGCACAGGTTTTTCTTGGTGAATCGCCCGAAGCCATTATAAGGACGGTTGCGGGACCTGTCCCATGGTCCTATACGGGTGACTTGCCATGACAAATCAAACGGTCCCTCCGCTTTTCCCTCATCGCCACCTGCTGGGCATCAAAGGGCTTTCGCCCCTGGACATTCTCTGTCTTCTTGATCTTGCCGATCAGGAAATCGCTGTTTCCAGACAGCCCGAGAAGAAAAAGTCCGTGCTGCGCGGTCGCACGCAAATCAATCTCTTCTTTGAAGCATCGACACGGACGCAATCGTCGTTTGAGCTCGCTGGAAAGCGGCTCGGCGCTGACGTCATGAATATGTCGGTCGGCAATTCATCGGTCAAGAAAGGCGAAACGCTCATCGATACCGCGATGACGCTGAACGCCATGCAGCCGGACATATTGGTCATCCGTCACGCCTCGGCGGGTGCCGCCGCCCTGCTCGCACAGAAAGTTGGCTGTTCGGTAGTCAATGCTGGCGACGGCGCGCATGAACATCCGACACAGGCGCTTCTGGATGCCCTTACCATCCGCCGCGCCAAAGGTCAGATCGAAAATCTGATCGTCGCCATTTGCGGCGATGTGCTGCATTCCCGCGTGGCTCGCTCCAATATTCTTCTTCTCAATGCGCTTGGCGCGCGGGTGCGCGTCGTCGCGCCATCCACACTCCTGCCTTCGGGCATGGCCGATATGAGCGTCGAAGTCTTCAACTCCATGGAGGAAGGGCTGAAAAACGCCGATGTGGTCATGATGCTGCGCCTTCAGCGTGAGCGCATGGCAGGCTCCTTCGTACCTTCGGTGCGCGAATATTTCCGCTTCTATGGTCTCGACAAGGAAAAGCTGAAACACGCCAAGCCTGACGCTCTTGTCATGCATCCCGGCCCGATGAATCGCGGGGTCGAGATAGCATCGGACGTTGCCGACGGGCCGCAGAGCGTGATCCAGCAGCAGGTCGAGATGGGCGTTGCCGTGCGCATGGCCGTCATGGAAGCCCTGCTGGACCCAAGACGCAACCTGGGCAATGGAGAAAATGCATGAGCGCGATCCTGTTTGAAAACGCGCGCATCGTTGATCCGTCGCGCGGCCTTGATGAAACCGGCAGCATTCTGATCCGCGATGGAAAGATTGTTGCCGCTGGGGCGGATGTCCGCAATCAGGGCGCACCAGAAGGCGCAGAAATCATCGATCTGAACGGTAAGGCAGTATTGCCCGGTCTCGTGGATGCGCGTGTCTTTGTCGGTGAACCCGGTGCCGAACATCGCGAAACCATTGCCTCGGCGAGCCGCGCGGCGGCGGCTGGCGGCGTGACCTCGATCATCATGATGCCCGACACCGGCCCGGTGATCGACGACGTGGCGCTGGTGGAGTTCGTCAAACGAACTGCGCGTGATACGGCTGTCGTCAATGTGCATCCGGCAGCAGCCATCACCAAAGGACTGCATGGCGAGGAAATGACCGAAATCGGCTTGCTGCGCGATGCGGGTGCGGTTGCCTTTACCGAAGGCAGGCAGACTATCGCCAATACCCAGCTCATGCGACGCGCACTGACCTATGCTCGCGATTTCAACGCGGTTATCGCCTGCGAAACGCGCGATCCCTATCTGGGCGCCAATGGCGTGATGAACGAGGGCCTGTTCGCGAGCTGGCTTGGACTTTCCGGCAGTCCGCGTGAAGCCGAAGTAATCCCCCTGGAACGTGATCTTCGTCTGGCGGCATTGACCAACAGCAACTATCACGCCGCACAGCTTTCCTGCGAAATGTCGGCAGAAGCAGTGCGCCGCGCCAAGGATCTGGGCGCCAAGGTGACGGCGGGTGTGTCGATCAATCATTTGTCGCTCAATGAAAACGACATTGGAGAATTCCGTACCTTCTTCCGTCTTTCGCCGCCACTGCGCAGCGAACAGGACCGCCTTGCCATGGTCGAAGCAGTGAAAAACGGTACCATCGATATTGTCGTTTCGGCGCATGATCCGCAGGATGTCGATACCAAGCGCCTGCCCTTCTCGGATGCCGAAGCCGGCGCCATCGGCCTCGAAACATTGCTGGGGGCTGCACTCCGCCTCTACCACAATGACAGCATTCCGCTCTTGCGACTGGTCGAGGTCCTGTCGACAGCTCCGGCACGCATTTTCGGCCTTGATGCCGGCACGCTCAAACCCGGTGCCAACGCGGATATTGCCATTGTCGATCTGGACGAACCCTGGATCGTGCGGGAGGAAGACCTGCATTCGCTCTCAAAGAACAGCTGCTTTGAAAGTGCACGTTTCCAAGGCCGCATCGTCCACACCTTAGTGGCTGGTAAGACCGTTTATTCGGCTTGAAAAACACCGCATAACCCGGAACAATCAATCGAAAATTCCGGGCAGGCGGAATCAAAAAGCAGCAGGGGACATTCATGGCCGAATCGGGATTTCTCAGCTTGACGCTCTTGGGAGCGCTCGTCTTTGGCTATTTTCTTGGCTCCATTCCGTTCGGTTTGATTCTGACCCGTCTTGCCGGTTTGGGCGATGTCCGGTCCATCGGCTCGGGCAATATCGGCGCGACCAATGTCCTGCGTACCGGCAACAAGAAGCTGGCCGCAGCAACCCTGATCCTTGACGCCCTCAAAGGCACGGCCGCCGTTCTTATCGCTTCGCGCTACGGGCCAGATGCCGCCATTGGCGCGGGCTTCGGTGCCTTCATGGGTCATCTTTTTCCCGTATGGATCGGCTTCAAGGGAGGCAAAGGCGTCGCCACCTATCTCGGTATCCTGATCGGTTTGGCATGGCCCGGCGCACTGGTCTTTGCTGCCGTCTGGATCGTAACCGCACTCCTGACGCGCTATTCTTCCCTTGCAGCACTGATCGCCAGCGTCATTGTTCCAATCGCTCTTTACTTTCAGGGCAGTCCAGCAATCGCAATTCTGTTCGCGATCATGACGGTCATTGTTTTCTTCAAACACAAGACCAATATTACGCGCCTCCTGAACGGCACCGAGAGCAAGATCGGAGCCAAGGGATGAAGGAAAGCGCGGATTCGAAAACTGGAATTCGCCTCTCCGACCGCCAGCGTCTCAACTGGCTGCGCCTCATCCGAACCGACAATATCGGCCCTGTCACGTTTCGCGACCTGATTCTGTTTTGCGGCTCCGCTTCAAGCGCGATAGAAATGCTGCCCGATCTTAATATAAGAGGCGGCAGTGCGCGTCCCATCCGCGTCATGTCCATGGACGATGCAGAACGCGAGCTTGAAGCCATTGAAAGAGCCGGCGCTCGTCTGGTTGGAATGGGTGAACCGGATTATCCACCCCAGCTAAAAAATTGTGAAGCCCCGCCTCCGCTGGTTACGATCAAGGGAAATGCCGCCGTTTTCAGTAAGCCCCCGGTTGCCATCGTCGGTTCGCGCAACGCTTCGGTGATCGGCGCTCGTTTCACAGAACGTCTGGCTCATGATCTTGGGGAAGCCGGATTTGCCGTTATTTCCGGGCTTGCCCGCGGCATCGACGCTGCGGCGCACCGTGCGAGCTTGAAGACGGGAACCGTGGCCGTGCTGGCGGGCGGGCTCGACCGTCCCTACCCGCCCGAAAATCTTCCCCTTTACCGCAACATACCGGAAGAGGACGGCGCGCTTATAAGCGAGATGCCGATGGGAGCGGAACCCCGCGCGCGCGACTTCCCACGCCGCAATCGCATTATTGCGGGCTTGTCGTTGGGGTTAATCGTCGTTGAAGCCGCCGAGCGCTCCGGTTCGCTTATCAGCGCACGGATGGCGGGCGATATGGGCCGTACGGTATTTGCCGTGCCGGGCTCACCGCTTGATCCTCGTGCACGCGGCACGAACCTGCTTCTGAAACAAGGCGCGACGCTGGTTACGGAAGCAAACGACGTTATCGATACGCTCCGACCACTGGCTGGTTCAAGCGCGTATCCAACGGATATGCCGATACAGCCGGATCATGGTTCATCGGCTATGGAAGAACCAGAATCGTTCCAACCGATTGCAACGGAAGAACAACGGGACATTGTTATCGATGCACTTGGCCCCGTGCCGACCGATATCGACACGCTGGTGCGCCATACCGGTCTGGATACCGGCGCCATCCAGCTCATTCTTCTGGAACTGGACCTGGCCGGGAGACTGCACAGATATGCCCGTAACCAGGTCGCCTTGGCCCCTCTCGACTAGGGTCTTTATACCCTCGCCTCGCTGTGAAGTGCTTCTCGCGCTTCGACAAGAGCCATCTCGATCATATAGGCCAGCAGCAGACGATCGGTCTTCTTTGCCATTGCATTGAGCTGTTCCAGCATCTGCTCGATAAATGTCAGCGTCTCGTGTTGAGTCGCGGTTCGCACATCCTCATCGTCTTCCATGTCCGGAAAACTCGTTGTATCAACCATACCTATCTCCCCCGAGATAAATCTCTCTTCGTTTCATTCTATGCTACTACTGGTTACGCTCAACTTAACAGCAATTTTAAGTTGTATTTCGTTATTTTTGTCGTCCTGCTCTTGACCAAACGCTGCCTGCTGTTCATGTGAAGACAACGAATTTATCGCGGAGAGGAGATATTTTGTCTCCATGGGACGCGAATCTGGGCTGCTTTAAATGAACGTCGTTGTTGTCGAATCGCCTGCCAAGGCAAAAACCATCAATAAATATCTTGGTTCGAACTATAAGGTTCTGGCCTCGTTCGGTCACGTGCGAGACTTGCCAGCTAAAGACGGCTCGGTTCGCCCCGATGAAGATTTTGCGATGTCGTGGGAGGTGGATAGCAATTCCTCCAAACGTCTTGCAGATATCGTCAAAGCGTTAAAGGACAGCGACGGCATCATTCTCGCAACCGACCCGGATCGCGAAGGTGAAGCCATTTCCTGGCATGTGCTCGAAGTACTGAACCAGAAGAAAGCGCTTAAAGGCAAGACGGTCAAGCGTGTGGCATTCAATGCCATCACCAAGAAAGCTGTTCTCGACGCCATTGCCAATCCGCGTGATATCGATGAACCTCTGGTCGACGCCTATCTGGCTCGCCGCGCGCTGGACTATCTCGTCGGCTTCACGCTCTCGCCTGTTTTGTGGCGCAAACTGCCGGGCGCGCGCTCGGCAGGCCGTGTGCAGTCAGTAGCACTGCGCCTCGTTGCGGATCGCGAAGCGGAAATCGAGCGCTTCATCCGTGAGGAATACTGGAACATTGCCGCTCTATTGAAGACACCGCGCAATGACAGTTTTACTGCCCGCCTGACCGCCGTAGACGGCAAGAAGCTCGGCAAGCTGGATATCAAGAATGGCGAACAGGCGAATGCCATTCGCACAATGCTCGAAGGCGCAAGCTTCAAGGCCCTGTCCGTCGAAGCAAAGCCGACCAAGCGCAATCCAGGACCGCCATTCACCACGTCGACCTTGCAGCAAGCGGCTTCCGGCCAGCTCGGTTTCTCTGCATCGCGCACCATGCAGGTGGCGCAGCGGCTTTATGAAGGCGTCGACGTTGGCGGCGAGACTGCCGGTCTGATCACTTATATGCGTACCGACGGCGTGCAAATGGCGCCCGAAGCCATCAATGCGGCCCGCGATGCAATCGGCAAAAGCTTTGGCGCAAAATATGTGCCGGAAAAGCCTCGCTATTATTCCAGCAAGGCCAAGAACGCGCAGGAAGCGCACGAGGCCATTCGCCCGACGGATTTCTCGCGGCACCCGAAGGATGTACGCCGCTATCTCGATGACGATCAGGCTCGGCTTTACGAATTGATCTGGAAGCGCGCCATTGCCAGCCAGATGCAGGCTGCCGATATCGAGCGCACAACCGTCGACATCGAAGCCAATAACGGCCCGCGTTCGGCCACACTGCGCGCCAACGGATCGGTCACCAAATTCGATGGCTTCCTCGCCGCCTATATGGATCATCGCGAGGAAGAGGACGACGACGAGGATAGCGCAAAGCTGCCGGAAATTCGCTCCGGCGAAGCGCTGGCACGCGAGAAGATCGATGCGACCCAGCATTCCACCGAACCGCCGCCGCGCTATTCGGAAGCTTCGCTCATCAAGAAGATGGAAGAGCTTGGCATCGGCCGTCCCTCGACCTATGCCGCAACATTGGCCACGCTTCGCGACCGCGAATATATCACCATCGACAAGCGCAAGCTTATTCCAGAGCCGAAGGGACGTCTGGTTACCGCCTTCCTCGAAAGCTTCTTCGAGCGTTATGTGGAATATGATTTCACAGCCGACCTTGAAGAAAAGCTCGACCTTATTTCGGACGGCAAGCTTTCATGGAAAGATGTGCTGCGCGATTTCTGGCGCGATTTCTCCGGTTCGGTCGATGATATCAAGGAATTGCGCGTCACCAATGTCCTCGACGCACTGAACGAAGAGTTGGCGCCACTGGTATTTCCGGCGCGCGAAGACGGCAGCGATCCGCGCTCCTGCCCGACTTGCGGCACCGGCACGCTCTCGCTGAAGCTCGGCAAATACGGCGCATTCGTCGGTTGCTCCAACTATCCAGAGTGCAAGTATACGCGCCAGCTCGGCGGTGATGCCAACGGTGAAGCCGCGGCGGCGGACGAACCGAAATCGCTTGGCAAGGATCCGTTCACCGGTGAGGAAATCACCGCACGGACAGGTCGTTTTGGCCCCTATGTCCAGCGTGGTGAAGGCAAGGAAGCCAAGCGCGCCAGCCTTCCAAAAGGCTGGACCGTCGACGCGCTCGATCATGAGAAAGCCGTTGCGCTTCTATCCCTTCCGCGCGACATCGGCCAGCACCCGGAAACCGGCAAGATGATTTCTGCCGGTATCGGTCGCTATGGGCCCTATGTCAGCCATGACGGCACCTTCGCCAATCTGGAGAATGCCGAGGAAGTCTTCTCTGTCGGTCTCAACCGTGCGGTATCAGTTCTTGCCGACAAGCAATCGAAAGGCGGTCGCGGTCGTTCCACACCCGCAGCGCTGGCGACGCTTGGCGAGCATCCCGACGGTGGAGCTATCACCGTTCGAGACGGTCGCTATGGGCCCTATGTCAACTGGGGCAAGGTCAACGCCACCTTGCCAAAAGGCAAGGACCCTGCAAGTGTCACGCTGGAAGAGGCGCTAACGCTGATTACGGAAAAGGCTGGCTCTTCCAAGAGCAAGAAGGCCCCTGCCCGCAAAGCTTCAGCCAGCACGGAAAAGAAAACTGCGACCAAGAAGGCGCCAGCAAAAGCCAAGTCGACAGCCAAGCCGAAAGCCAAATCCAAGGCCGAGGCGGCAGAGGAGTAGCAATTGGCACGCCGTTTTTCCAAATCCGACACCGGCCGGTCCGCGCGGACCGAACGGCGTGCTAAAGCAAAATCCGCCGAGGGTAGAGGTGATCAGCACGCGTTTCTGCCAACCCGCGAAGAGGTTCTCAAATATATCGAGGACAACCCCGACCGGGCGGGCAAGCGCGAACTGGCGAAAGCATTCAACATCAAGGGTGATGCGCGGGTCTATCTGAAAGACCTTCTGCGTGAGCTTTCCGACGAAGGCCTTGTTGAAAAACGTGCGCGCAGATTGTCCCGCCCCGGTGCGCTGCCTGCCGTAACCGTGCTTGATATTACCGGACGCGACGAAGACGGTGGTCTGCTCGCGCGCCCGTCAGAATGGGACGAGGCCAATTACGGCAAGCCGCCCGCCGTCCTTATCCGCCGCACCCGCCTGAACAAAGCCTCGGAAGGTGGTCCGGCAGTCGGCGTCGGAGATCGCGTTCTGGCGAAAATATTCCGCAATGAAGATCGCGACGGACCGGACTATACCGCACGGGTGATGAAGCGCCTCGAGCATCGCACAAATGCGGTCCTTGGAGTTGTGCGCAAGCTCGGTAATGGTGAATGGCGGCTTGATCCGGTAAACCGAAAGCAGCCGGAAGTGCAGCTCGACCCCGGACATCTGGAAAATGCCGAAGCCGGAGACCTCGTGGAAGTAGACCTGATTTCCTCGCGTCGTCAGGGATTGCCGCGCGGCAAGGTTCGCCAAGTGGTGGGCTCAATCGACAGCGAGAAAGCCCTGTCGATGATTGCCATTCACGAGCACGAGATCCCGCATATTTTTCCGGCTGAAGCGTTAAGCGAAGCAGAAGCTGCGAAAGCAGCCATGATGGAGGGGCGTGAAGACTGGCGCGACATACCCCTTCTCACCATCGATCCGGCGGATGCCAAGGATCATGACGACGCGGTTTATGCGGAGTCGGACAAGGACCCAGAGAACCCGGGCGGCCAGATTGTAATCGTGGCAATTGCCGATGTCGCGGCCTATGTCCGTCCCAATTCCGCTCTCGACCGTGAAGCGCAGAAGCGCGGTAACTCGGTCTATTTCCCGGACCGGGTTGTGCCGATGCTCCCTGAGCGGATTTCAAACAATCTTTGTTCACTGCGTGAACTGGAAGATCGCCCTGCCCTTGCTGTCCGTATGGTTTTTGCGGCCGACGGACGCAAGAAATCGCACAAATTCCATCGCATCATGATGAAATCCGCGGCGAAGCTGGCCTATTCGCAGGCGCAGGCTGCAATTGACGGTGCGCCGGATGACAAGACCGCGCCTATTCTCGACAGCATCCTGAAACCGCTATGGAACGCCTATGCCGTGCTGAAGCGGGGGCGTGACGCGCGGGAGCCGTTGGAACTCGACCTGCCGGAAAAGAAAATCCTGCTTACGCCCGACGGCAAGGTAGACAAGGTAATCGTTCCGGAACGGCTTGATGCGCATAAGCTTATCGAAGAGTTCATGATCCAGGCGAACGTCGCCGCTGCTGAAACACTGGAAGCGCGCCGCCAGCCGCTGATTTTCCGCATCCACGACGCCCCGGCGCTTGCAAAGCAGGAAACCCTGCGGGAATTCCTGCGCACGCTGGACCTTAGCCTCGCCAAGGGTGCTGAACTCCAACCAGCACAGTTCAACCGGATTCTTGAGGCCGTGGAAGGCTCTGACCAACAGGAACTGGTCAATCAGGTCGTGCTGCGCACGCAAAGTCAGGCAGAATATAGCCCCGATAATATCGGCCACTTCGGTCTGCATTTGCACTGCTATGCACACTTCACCTCGCCGATCCGCCGCTATGCGGACCTTATCGTTCATCGCGCGCTGATCAAGGCCCTGAACCTTGGCAACGACGGTCTCACGACCGATGAAGAAGCGCATCTGGAGGAAATCTCTGCCCTGATCTCCTCGACTGAGCGTCGCGCCATGCTGGCCGAACGTGAGACGGTAGACCGCCTTATTGCCCATTTCCTCGCCGCACATCTAGGTGATGAATATGAGGGACGCGTTACCGGTGTCACGAGAGCCGGTCTTTTCGTGAATCTTGCGACATATGGCGCAGACGGGCTGGTACCCATTTCAACTTTGGGTCATGAATACTATCTATATGATGAAGCGAACCACGCGATTGCCGGGGAACGGAGCGGTAAAGGCTTCCGGCTCGGTGACACAGTGACGGTTCGGCTAGTGGAAGCGCTCCCCGTCGCGGGTGCGCTTCGTTTTGAGATGGTTTCGGAACCGCATCCTCTGCCAATGTCGACCCGCTCACATCACAAGGCAAGCCGGACGATGCGTGGACGAAGGGGTAAACCTGCGGGTATTCCGCGTCAGAAGAGAAGAGGTCGCTGATGAGCACGCTAGAGGCCAATTCCGCGCAAAATGTACAGGTTTTCGGTGGCGCCAGTCCCAAGGTCACACACCCAAAGCGTCCTTTGGGCGAGGCCATGTGGCGCGGTTTTCGCGGACGTTGCCCCCATTGCGGAGAAGGAAAGCTGTTCCGGGCCTTTGTAAAGCCGGTGGCGCAATGTTCCGTGTGTGATGAAGACTATACGGAACAACGCGCAGACGATCTTCCCGCCTACCTGACCATATTGATCGTCGGACATGTGGTCGTTGGCGCCTTCATGGGCGTGGAAGCGACCACCAATCTGCCGCTTTGGGCTCATATGGCGATCTGGGGCCCTCTGACCGTGATCATGTCACTGCTGCTGTTGCAGCCGATCAAGGGCGCAACCATCGGGCTGCAGTGGGCGCTTTATATGCACGGTTTCGGAGGGAAGGGCGAAGGCGAATATGGCGACGTGACCTAAGCGTCATCGTGACCGCCATGCATCAACTTCCATCTTCCCCGATCAAAGCCGGAAAAGCTTTGCGTCCACGCGATGCCGCATCGTTGCTGCTCGTCGACAGGTCTGGCAGCAAGCCGCGTATTCTTATGGGCCGGCGTCATTCCAGCCTTGTTTTCATGCCCGGAAAGTTCGTCTTTCCTGGTGGTCGGGCAGACCCTGCAGATGGCGCTGTAGCAGCAACTACCGAACTGCGGGATAATGATGTCGCCAAGCTGCTGGCGGGCATGGGCGCTCGCGCGTCGCTGCGCCGTGCTCGTGCTCTCGGCCTATGCGCCATCCGCGAAACCTTTGAAGAAACCGGCCTTCGTATAGGGCAAGCTGCGTCGACACCAATTGCCTTCCCCACGCATCGCGACTGGTCCGCATTCCTCGATAACGGTACACTACCGGCGCTGAGCAGCCTGCGTTATTTTGCGCGTGCAGTAACGCCTCCGGACAACGTCCGTCGGTTCGACACGCGCTTTTTTATGGCATTTCGCGATCATATACCGGAACTTGACGGGCAACCGCTCGTTCCGAGCGGGGAATTGGAGGATTTGGACTGGGTTTCGATTGATCGAATCGATAGGCTCGACCTCGCCCACATCACCCAGGCAATCCTGAAAGAAGCGCAGGCGCTTCTGACAGATGCCGACTTTGAGTTACCTGCCGCCTTGCCGGTGGTACAATATTGCAAGCGGCACGGCCGCTTTGTCCGCGAAGTGATCTGAACTCCATGAATCAAGAAATTCAATCCGCCGATCTTGTCCCGCAAGAACCTGGCGGCGGGCCAGCAGAGGGCCGGATGCACTGGCGTTCGCTCGCAGCAGCCATAGCGACAATCAGCGCGGTTGGCGCCGCCATCGGCCTGGGCATCCCGTTGCTGAGCGTTCTTCTGGAGAGCCGTGGCCATTCGGCGAGCCTGATCGGAGCCAATACTGCTGTTGCGGGCCTGGCGTCCATCGTTGCAGCTCCCCTTGCCGCGCCCATTGCGGCACGACTGGGCGTGGTCAAGGCGATTTTCCTCATGCTTGTCATTGGAAGCGGTGCGTTTCTCGGCTTTCACTTTTTTCAGCCGCTCTGGGCCTGGTTTGCGCTGCGCATCGTTCTGCATTTTGCGCTAACCGTGCTTTTTGTCCTGTCGGAATACTGGATCAATGCGTCGGCACCGCCTGAAAAGCGCGGTCTGGTGCTTGGAATTTATTCAACGTCGCTTTCCCTCGGCTTTGCGCTCGGTCCGTGGCTGTTCTCGAAAATCGGTAGCACGGGAGGATTGCCTTTCTATGTCGGCTTCGCCATCATCATGATTGCCCTCATACCGGTTGCCATCGCGTGGCGTGACAGTCCCGATTTCGAGGAAGGTGAACACGTTCCGTTTCTGCCCTTCATTTTTGCCGTCCCGACAGCAACCATGGCCGTCTTCGTTTTCGGCGCTGTGGAAACCGGTGGCTTTGCGCTCTTTCCGGTCTTCGGAGCCCGCATCGGTTATCCGGAGGCCGATGCGGCTCTCCTGCTCACGATGATCGGGCTTGGCAATGTTCTGATGCAGATTCCGCTCGGCATAGTCAGCGACCGCATTTCAGATCGCCGCAAGCTTCTGCTTTTCTGCGCAACCACCGGCCTGATCGGAATGATCGCCCTGCCCTATCTCATGCAGCACTGGTATCTCATGGCGGGCATCCTGTTCCTTTGGGGCGGCGTGGTGGCTGGCCTCTATACGATCGGCCTTGCACATCTCGGTTCTGAACTGACCGGGCGGGAACTGGCATCGGCCAATGCTGCCTTTGTGTTCTGCTACGCCATCGGTATGCTTGCAGGACCGCAGGCCGTCGGTGTCGGCATGGATATGCTGGGACCGAAGGGATTCCCGATGACACTCGGTGTGTTTTTTGCCGCATATGCACTCTTTGCAGCAGGAAGGCTGCTTTTGCGGAAGAAGCGGGCTTGACTTTTCGCCACCAATACGTAGTGTCGCGCCAAATTTCCGCTGCCGGATGAGATTGCCGGAATCGCTGGAGGTTTCCATCCATTGAGCATGATCCCGAGAATTGGGAACCGATTTTCGGCAAGATCATGCTCCGGCAAAGATACAGAGCAGGTAATTCGATATGGCCAAGGCTACGACGATCAAGATCAAGCTTTTGTCGACCGCTGACACCGGCTTCTTCTACGTAACGAAGAAGAACAGCCGCACGATGACGGAAAAGATGACAAAGACCAAGTACGACCCGATTGCGCGCAAGCACGTCGAGTTCAAGGAAACGAAGATCAAGTAATTCGTTTCCGGTCGTCATCGATAAGACGATTGAAATAAAAAGCCGTCTCATCTGAGACGGCTCAGACTGCTGACAAACCCCTGGCCTTGTTCAGGGGTTTGTGATTCATTGGGTCATGCTGAAGAAACCCGCTCCGTCGCAGACAGCTCTCGAGATGGTAACGCTCGACAGTCTGGTTCCGAAGGATCACCTGCTTCGCAAGATCGATGCTGTGATCGACTTCTCCTTCATCCACGACCGCGTTGCCGGACTTTACTGCGCCGACAACGGCCGCCCGGCGCTCGATCCGACCTTGATGTTCAAGGCTTTGTTCATCGGTTACCTGTTCGGCATCCGCTCGGAACGTCAGCTGGTGCGCGAGATCGAGGTCAATGTCGCCTATCGATGGTTTCTGAGGATGAAGCTGACCGATGGTGTGTTCGATGCCTCGACGCTGTCGCAGAACCGCCGCCGGCGTTTCAACGACGCATCGGTGGCCCAGGACATCTTCGACCATATCGTCGAACAGGCGATTGGCCATGGGCTGGTCGATGGCACAGTGCTCTATACCGACTCGACCCATCTGAAGGCCAATGCCAACAAGGGCAAGTATGATCTGGCCATGATCGAGAAATCGCG